>CAVTXU010000018.1:0-128526 GCA_963738775.1 uncultured Actinomycetes bacterium | reverse complement strand
AAGTCGTCCTAGACGACGGCGGCCGCACGCGCCTCGGAGTCGAGCGCGAGGCCGGTCGCCGGATCGAAGAAGTGCAGCCGCCGGTTGTCGACCGCCAGCTCGACGCTCGGCGCCGGCCGCGACGTCGCGGCGCGCGTCGACGCAGGCGGTGAAGACCGCGCGGTCGTCGGCGAACAGCTTGCCGTCGTCGCCTCGCCGTGCTCGGCCGCCGCGCGCACCGCCTCGGCGCGTGACGCGCGGCGCGTCGACGCGTGAAGATCACGTGGATCTCGGCGCCGAGATCCTCGACCACGTCGGGCTTGATCGCGCAGGCGCGGCAGCTCGGCGTCGGCGGTCGCGCCGTGCTCGAAGTCGGTCGGGCGGATGCCGAGAATCGACGGCCCTCGACGCCGGCGCCGGCGACGACGCCGGCAGCGCGAAGCTGTAGCCCGCGAACGAGACGCGCGCCGCCCGCGATGTCCGCGTCGACGAGGTTCATCGACGGCGAGCCGATGAACGCCGCGACGAAGAGGTTCGCCGGCCGGTGGAACAGGTTCTGCGGCGTGTCGACCTGCTGGAGCAGCGCCGTCGCGCAGCACCGCGACGCGCTGGCCGAGCGTCATCGCCTCGACCTGGTCGTGCGTCACGTAGACCGTCGTCACGCCGAGCCGCTCGTGCAGCTTGCGCGAGCTCGGCGCGCATCGAGACGCGCAGCTTCGCGTCGAGGTTCGAGAGCGGCTCGTCCATCAGGAACGCCTTCGGCTCGCGCACGATCGCGCGGCCCATCGCGACGCGCTGCCGCTGGCCGCCCGAGAGCGCCGACGGCTTGCGGTCGAGCAGCTCGTCGAGCCCGAGCGTCTTCGCGACCTCGTCGACGCGCGCGCTGCCACTCCGCCTTCGGCAGCTTCTTCAGCCTGAGCCCGAAGGCGAGGTTCTCGCGCACCGTCATGTGCGGGTACAGGGCGTAGTTCTGGAAGACCATCGCGATGTCGCGCTCCTGCGGCGGCTTCTCCGTGACGTCGACGTCGTCGATCAAGACGTCGCCCGGCCGTGACGTCCTCGAGGCCCGGCGATCATGCGCAGCAGCGTCGACTTGCCGCAGCCGGACGGGCCGACGAGGACGCAGAACTCGCCGTCGGCGATCTCGAGCGAGAGCGCGTCGACGGCCTTGACGCCGTTCGGATAGACCTTCGTGACCTCGTCGAGCGTGATCCCGCTCACGGGGCGCTCCTTCCGATCGTCGTCGCGCCGAGCCGACGAAGGCCCGCGGGCATCAGGTCGCCGTGCGCCTGGGTCAGCTCGTCGCAGAGCGCGTCGATCTCGTCGAGCGTCAGCGTCGCGGCCGTCGCGGGTCGAGCATCGCCGCGAGCCGGACGTGGTCGGGCCGCCCCTCGAGCACCGCGCGCACCGTCAGCTCGACGACGTTCGCGTAGGTGCGGTTCAGCGCCGCGAGCTGCGGCGGGATAGTCGAGCACCGGCGTCGGCCGGAGGCCGGTGCGGTCGACGAGGCACGGAACCTCGACGCACGCGCCCTCGGGCAGCGCCGGCGATCAGCCCCGTGTTCGGCACGTTGCCGTAGATCACCGACGGCTCGCCCGTGACGATCGAGTTGACGATCGTCGACGCGTACTCGTTCGAGCGCTCGAGCGCGATCGCCTCGCCGCGCGCGAGCGCGTCCTTCACGCGCGCGAACTCGTCGAGGTTCGCCTCGCTGCGGCTGATGTACTCGCCGACCGGGATCCGGTAGCGCTCGATCTCGCTCGTCGTGGCGCATGAACCACGGCACGTACTCGGCCGCGTGCTCGCTCGACTCGGTCGGGAAGTAGCCGAGGCGCCGGTAGAGCGCGACGCGCACGCGGCGCTGGAGCTCGGGGTCGCCGTCGATCCGCTCGTCGAGCCGCGGGTAGAGGCTCTCGCCCTCGTGCTCGAAGCGGAGGATGAACGCCTGGTGGTTGATGCCCGCGGACGAGGAACGTGACCTCGCTCTCGGGCACGCCGACGAGCTCGCGAGATCCTCGATCGTGAACTGCACCGAGTGGCAGAGCCCGACGACGTTGCGGCGTCGGCGTGCCCTTGTAGACGAGCTCGCAGAGCGCCGCCATCGGGTTCGTGTAGTTGAGGAGCCACGCCTCGGCCGGGCAGAGCTCGGCCATCTCGTGCCCGAGCGCGAGCATGTGGTCGGCGGTGCGCAGCGTGCGGAAGATGCCGCCGATCCCGAGCGTGTCGCCGATCGTCTGCCGTAGCCCGTAGCGCGCCGGGATCTCGAAGTCGCGCAGCGTCGCCTCGTGGCCGCCGATCTGCACCATGTTGAGCACGAAGTCGGCGCCGTCGATCGCGGCGCGCCGGTCGAGGTGCGTCGTGATCGTCGGGCTCGCGCCGCGCGACGGACGCGACGTAGCGCGCCATCGCCTCGGCGGTCTCGAGCCGATCGGCGTCGATGTCGTGCAGCGCGATCTCGACGTCGCGCAGCGCCGGGAAGTCGAGGATGTCGCCGAGCAGGTTCTTCGTGAAGACGACGCTGCCCGCGCCGATGAAGGCGATCCGCGTCATCTCCTTGTTCGCTCCGAGCGTGAGCCCGTTGACGAAGTGCTTCTGCAGCACCACGAACACGAGCAACGGTCGGGATCGCCGTCATCAGCGCCCCCGCCGCCAGCAGGTTGTTGTCGGTGAAGAACTCGCCCTGCAGGTTGTTCAGCGCCGCCGTGATCGGCCGCTTGCTCCCGTTCTGGATCAGGATCAGCGGCCAGAGGAAGTCGTTGTAGATGAACGTGAACTCGAGCGTCGCGAGCGCCGCGAGCGCCGGCTTGCAGAGCGGCAGGATGATCTGGAAGTACTGGCGCAGGACACCCGCGCCGTCGACGCGCGCCGCCTCGGTGAGCGACTTCGGGATCGTCTTCATGTAGTTGGAGAGCACGAACGTGCAGAAGCCGGTCTGGAACGCGACGTTGATCAGGATCAGCCCGAGGTACGAGTCGTAGAGGTAGCCGCTGTCCGAGATCCAGGTCGGCAGCGGAATCTCCAGGTAGAGCCGGTAGAGCGGCTGGAGGATCACCTGCTGCGGCAGGAGGTTCGCCGCCAGGAAGAAGATCAGCAGCGGGACGTTGAACCAGAAGCTGAAGCGCGAGACGACGAACGCGACCGCGGACGAGAAGAGCAGGATCAGGAAGATCGCCGGCAGCGCGACGATGATCGAGTTGAAGAAGTAGTGCGGCAGGTCCGACTGCGTGTACGCGTTCGTGAAGTTGTCGAAGTTGAAGTGGTGCGGCCACGAGACGTAGCCGCGGGCGGCCGTGTCGGCGTACGGCCGGAACGCGGTGAAGATCGCCCACAGCACGGGGCTGATCCAGAGCAGCGCGACCAGGATCAGGAACACGTGGAGAACCAGCGCCGCGGGCCGGCCTTGCGGCTTCTTCCGCAGCGGCTGGATGTCTTGACGGCGACGTCGGTCACGCGTCCGCCTCGCTGAAGCTGTTCCACACGAAGATCACGATCGGGATGATCGAGATGATGAGCAGCACGACCGCGATCGCCGAGCCGTACCCGATGCGGCTCGCCTCGCCGATGATGTTGTCGGTGATCAGCACGGAGAGGAGCTCGAGGCCGTTCCGGCCGTGGTTGATGATGTAGACGATGTCGAACGCGCGCAGCGCCTCGATCACCGTGATCACGACGAGCACGATGTTGATCGGCTTCAGCGCCGGCAGGACGACCCTGAAGAAGGCCTGCGACTCGCTCGCGCCGTCGATCGCCGCCGCCTCGCGCAGCGTCGGGTCGAGCGCCTTCAGCCCGGCGAGGTAGAGGATCATCACGTAGCTCGCGTGCCGCCAGCAGGCGAAGACGAGCACGGCCCAGAGGTTGATCTTCGGGTTGCCGAGCCAGTCGATCACGTGGCCGTGGCGCGGATCGGCGAAGAGGCTCGAGATCAGGCCCTGCTGCGGCGAGAGGACGAGCTCCGTGATCAGGCCGATGATCGCCGGCGCGATCACGACCGGGATGTAGAAGATGCTCTGGTAGATCCGCGAGCCGCGGACGTTCTTGTCGAGCTGGTAGGCGAGGAACATCCCGAACGGCGTCCCGACGAACGCGAGCGCGAAGAGCCAGTAGAAGTTGTGCTTGAACGCCGGCCAGAACGGCGGGTAGATCGTCGCGATCTGGCGGTAGTTCGTCGTCCCGACCCAGTGGATCGTGTGCAGGCCGCCGATCCCGTCCCAGTTCGTGAACGAGAGCAGAACCGACGCAGACGGTCGGGAACCAGATCAGCGCGCCCGTGAGGAACACGGGGATCCCGACCATGACCGCGAGCGCGACGCGGTCCGACAGTCGAAAGGCGGACGGCGCGCTTCCTACGACGCGCGCCGTCCGCCTTGGTGCTCGTTGCGATGTCGGTCGCCATCGCGCCGAGTCAGCCTAACCTCACGATCCGAAGATCGCGACCTTCTGCTTCTGGATGCTCTGAACGAGCCCGTTGACGTCGCCCGGGTTGTTCAGGAACTGCTGGAGCGACGGGATCATCACCGTGGAGGCGAAGTCAGGCCGCGTGTCGCGGTCCATGTACTGCGCGATGTGCTTCGTCTTCGCGATCAGCGAGCGCCTCCTTCTTCTGCAGCGGCGTGTAGTGGGCCGTGTTCGCCCTCTTGTTGACGGCGAGGTTGCCCGGGTTGAGCGGCAGGTAGATGTTGATCGCCTGCGCCGTTCCGAAGTAGCCGATCAGCGCCTTCGCCGACGCCTCGTTCTTCGGCTTCTTCGAGATCATGTAGCCGTCGATCGGGGCGTCGATCGAGTCCTGCCCCCACTTCGGGTTGATGCTGGGGAACGGGAAGAAGTCGACGTCGCCCTGGTTGGCGGGCTTGAAGTTGCTCGACGACGAAGCCGCCGAGCAGGAACATGCCGGCTTCCTTGTTCTCGAGCTGCGTCGCGCCGTCCTGCCAGGTGAGGCCGAGCGCACCCTGCGAGTAGTACGGCAGGAGCTGCCTCCACGTGTTGAAGACGGCCTTCACCTGCGGGCTGTTCCACGACTGCTTCCCGGCCATCAGGTTGACGTGGATACTGGTAGCCGTTGATCCGCATGTTCAGGATGTCGAACGTGCCCATCGCGGGCCAGCCGTCCTTGTCCGTGAACGCGATCGGCGTCAGCCCGTCGGCCTGCATCTTCTTGGCGAGGGCGATGTACTGGTCCCATGTCTTGGGGACCGTGTAGCCCTTCTCCTTCCACAGGCTCTTGCGGTAGTAGACCGCCCACGGATAGTTCTTGTTCGGCACGAGGTACTGATGGCCGTCGAGGCCGGTCGAGGCGGCCTTGACCGCCGGCGGCATCTGCGGCGTGAGCGCCTTCCAGACGTCGTCGATCGGCGTGGCCAGGCCCTTCGCAGCGAAGAACTGCATCCGGTAGCCGGCGAACCAGGTGAAGACGTCGTCCGGGTGGCCCTGCAGGTAGCTGTTGATCTGCTCCTGGAAGGTGTTGTGGTCGACGGTGTTGGTCTTGACGGCGATGCCGGTGTTGGCGGTGAACTTCTTCGTCACTGCGGCGAGCGCCTTGATGCCGGGGCCCGTCTCGTACGAACCGAGCGTGGTCGAGCCGGCCAGCGCGACAGACGCCGCCTCCGGAGATGCAGCGCCGAGCGCCCTTGCAGCTCCGGCGCCGTACAGCGCCGCAGCGCCGGCCGCGCCGGAATAGAGCAGTTTGCGCCGGCTCAGCGAGCGGTTCACAGAATCCGCTGGGTCTGGCGAGGGGGACGAGTCGTCCGACATGAGATCCTCCTGGGGTCTCTAGGAAACGATCACATTCGGACATAACCGAACTTGATCGCTCAGGGAACCAGTTGACGTAAGACTGGCATGACTGTGCGGCAAATGTCAAGAGCCGGTTAAAGGCTACGCCAAGATAGGAGACTCGCCTTGTGCGTAAATGTTGGTTATTGTGAGACACGGTGATTGTGTAAAGATCAGAGGCGGCTGCCGCCCGCCACCGCCACGCCACCCGTGAACCGGAAGTTGTGAGGTCCCTCAATGCTCGCCGGCCAACGACAGCTAGCGATCGTCGAGGAGATCCGCCGGAGCGGCGCCGTACGCGTGAGCGAGCTGACGGAGCTGCTCGGCGTCTCGGAGATGACGATCCGCCGCGACCTCGACGCGCTCGCCGCCGCGGGGCTCGTCGAGAAGGTGCACGGCGGTGCGACCGCGCGCGGCGGCGCTCAGCGCCGACGAACCCGGCTTCGAGGCGAAGTCGCACCGGCAGCTCCGCGAGAAGGAGGCGATCGCGCGCGCGGCGAGCAAGCTCGTCGAGCCGGGGCAGGCGATCGGCCTCAGCGCCGGAACGACGACGTGGCGGCTCGCGCACCACCTCCTCGACGTCCCCGACCTCACGGTGGTCACGAACTCGATCCAGGTGGCCGATGTACTCCATCGTGAGAGCAAGCCCAACCTCACCGTCGTGCTCACGGGCGGCGTCCGGACCCCGTCCGACGCGCTCGTCGGCCCGATCGCCGTCTCCGCGCTCCGGTCGCTGCACGTCGACACGCTGTTCATGGGCGTCCACGGCATGACCGCCGACTCCGGCTTCACGACGCCGAACCTGCTCGAGGCCGAGACGGACGAGGCACTCGTTGCGTCGGCGTCGCGCGTCGTCGTCGTCGCCGACCACACCAAGTGGGGCGGCCGCGGCCTGATCAGCATCGCCCGCCTCGAAGACGCACACGTACTCGTGTCCGACAGCGGGCTCTCGACCGAGGCTCGCGCGACGATCGGCGAGCACGTCGGCGAGCTCGTGATCGCGTCCGCCCGCTCCCGCCGGACCGTCTCGACGTGAGCCGGCTCCTGCGCAGGCGGACGACGAAGGGCGACGGCGGTCAGCCCGAGCTCCGCGAGGACGTCCACACCGGCCTGCACACCTACGTCGTCGGCTCGCGCCAGGCGCGGCCGAACCTGCCCGACGCCGGCTGCCCGTTCTGCCCGGGCGGTCTCGAGGCGCCCGAGGAGTACGACGTGCGCTGGTTCACGAACCGCTGGCCCGCGATGCCTGACGACCGCTGCGAGGTCGTCCTCTACACGCCCGAGCACGACGCGACGTTCTGGTCGCTCGGCGCGGAGGGCGCGCGGAAGGTGATCGACCTGTGGGCCGAGCGCTCCTCGGTGCTCGGCGCCCGCCCCGACATCGACTACGTGCTCGTGTTCGAGAACCGCGGCGCCGAGGTCGGCGCGACGATCGCGCACCCGCACGGCCAGATCTACGCGTTCGACCTCGTGCCGGAGCTGCCGCTGCGTGAGCTCGAGCGCGGCGACGTCTTCGACGAGCCGGGTGAGCGCCTCGTCGCGACGGCGCCGGGCTGGCGCGCCTGGGTTCCCGACGCGCCGATCTTCCCGTACGCGCTCGTGCTCGTCCCCGACGCGCCCGTGCCCGGACCTGCCCTCACTCGACGCGGCCGGACGCGACGGGCTCGCGCACCTGCTCGTCGACGTGCTGGAGCGCCTCGACCGCCTCTTCGACGCGCAAGACGCCGTACATGCTCTGGATCCACCAGCGCCCGTTCGACGACGGCGACTGGCCGCAGGCGCGGCTGCACGTCGAGATCGTCTCGCCGTGGCGCTCGCCCGGCGTGCAGCGCTTCGTCGCCGCAGGTGAGCTCGGCTCGGGCGTGTACTTCAACCCGGTCGCGCCCGAGGCGGCAGCACAGTCGCTGCGCGAAGCGCTCCGATGAGCAGCGGCGCCCTCGAGACGCTCCTCTTTCCCGGCGGCTCGCGGAGCTGGGAGAACCCGGAGCTCACGAGCCTGAACCGCCTGCCGCCGCGCGCCGCGCTCGAACGCGTCCCGTCGCTGCGGCGCTCGCTCGACGGCGAGTGGCAGTTCCGGCTCGTCGGACGACCGGACGAGGCGCCGCACGCGCTCGGCCTCACCCGCGGGTGGGACGCCGTGCCGGTGCCGGGCCTCTGGACGATGCAGGGCTACGACATCCCCTGGTACACGAACGTCC
Source organism: uncultured Actinomycetes bacterium (assembly GCA_963738775.1). Taxonomy (GTDB): domain Bacteria; phylum Actinomycetota; class Thermoleophilia; order Gaiellales; family Gaiellaceae; genus CAVQZA01. The sequence goes on along the minus strand of CAVTXU010000018.1, from coordinate 120,580 downwards.
AGATGCCGTTCCCGAACCCGCCGCCCCACGTGCCCGAGGAGAACCAGACCGGGCTCTACCGGCGCACATTCACGCTTCCGCGCGACTGGGCCGGACGCCGCGTGCGCCTGCACTTCGGCGGCGTCGAGGGCGTGCTCCACGTGCTGCTCAACGGGCGGCCCGTCGGCATCTCGAAGGACTCGCGCACGCCGGCGGAGTTCGACGTGACCGATCTCGTGCGCCGGCGCGGGCCGAACGAGCTGGTGGCCGTCGTCGTGCGCTGGTCGGACGCGAGCTTCATCGAAGACCAGGACCAGTGGTGGCACGCGGGCATCTCGCGGGAGGTCGCCGTCCTCGCCGACGACGCGATCCCCGACCTCTTCGTCCGCGCCGACGCCGACGGCAATCTCAGCGTCAGCGCCGAGGGCAGCTTCACGGCGACGCTCACCGATCCGAGCGGGCGCACAGTGCTCACGCAGCGCTTCAGCGACACGCTCGAGGCGCGCGTCCGTTCGCCCCGGCTCTGGTCGGCGGAGGAGCCGGCGCTGTACACGCTCGTCGTCGGAAACGGCGAGGAGCGCGTCTCGTGCCGCGTCGGCTTCCGCACCGTCGAGATCCGCGACCGCCGCCTGCTCGTGAACGGCGAGGCGGTGCAGATCCGCGGCGTCAACCGCCACGAGCACGACGACGTCACGGGCCGCGTGATCTCGCACGAGGCGATGGAGCTCGACGCGCGGCTGATGAAGCAGCACAACATCAACGCAGTGCGCACGTCGCACTATCCCGACGATCCGTACTGGCTCGACCTCTGCGACCGCTACGGGCTGTACGCGATCGACGAGGCGAACATCGAGTCGCACGCGTGGTACGACGAGGTCTGCCGCGACCCGCGCTATGCGAAGGCGTTCCTCGAGCGGACGCAGAACATGGTCGAGCGCGACAAGAACCATCCGAGTGCGATCTTCTGGTCGCTCGGCAACGAGAGCGGCTACGGCGAGAACCACGACGCGGCTGCCGGTTGGGTGCGCCGCCGCGATCCGTCGCGACTCGTCCACTACGAGGGCGCGATCAAGTTCGACTGGAACGGCGGACACCACGCGACCGACGTCGTCTCCCCGATGTACCCGGAGCTCGACGACATCGTCGCCTGGTCGCGGGCGGGCACCGATCCGCGGCCGATGATCATGTGCGAGTTCTCGCACGCGATGGGCAACTCGAACGGCGGGCTCTCCGACTACTACGCCGCGTTCGACAGCGAGGCCGCGCTCCAGGGTGGGTTCATCTGGGAGTGGGTCGACCACGGGATCCGCCAGAAGGATGCTCGCGGCCGCGAGTACTGGGCTTACGGGGGCGACTTCGGCGAGTCGCCGCACGACGCGAACTTCTGCACCGACGGGATCGTCTGGCCCGACCGTGTCCCCCACCCCGCCCTCGCCGAGCTCAAGTTCCTTGCCCAGCCGGTGCGCGTCGAGCGGATCGCCGGCCCGCGCTTCCGGATCTCGAACCGCGACTTCTTCACGAGCCTCGACAAGCTGCGCGGGGCCTGGGAGCTCACCGCCGACGGCGACGTCGTCAAGAGCGGAGCGCTGCCGCGACTGCGGATCGCGCCCGGCGAGAGCCTCGAGGTCGAGCTCGACCTGCCGCCGGGCGGCGGCGAGCGGTTCGTCACCTTCCGGTTCTTCCTGCGCGCGGCGACCGAGTGGGCGCCCGCGGGCCACGAGGTCGCCTGGCAGCAGCTGCCGGTCTCCTCGCGCGCGCGGCGGCGCACGGCGCGTCGCGTGGCCGGCGTGACGACGTCGTTCGACAGGAAGACCGGCGTCCTCTCCGAGCTCGCCGTCGACGGGCGCAACGTGCTCGTGAGCGGGCCGCGCCTCCAGCTCTGGCGCGCGGCGACCGACAACGACGGCCTGCGCCTCCTGCCCGAGCGCGAGTCGGGCGTGCTCGGGCGCTGGCTCGAGCTCGGGCTCGACCGGATCGAGCAGCGGCTCGAGTCGACGCGCGAGACGAAGAACGGCGTCGAGGTCGTGCAGCGCGCGTCGGGCCGCAAGCGGTGGGACGACGCCCGGCACACGGCCAGATACAGGCTGCTCGACTCGGGCGACCTGCTCGTCGAGAACGAGGTGCGCGTCGCGCCGGAGCTGCGTGACCTGCCGCGCGTCGGCGTCACGCTCACAGTCCGGCCCGGGCTCGAGCAGCTCGAGTGGTTCGGCCGCGGCCCGTGGGAGAACTACTCCGACCGGCTCGCCTCGACCGTCGTAGGCCGCTACAAGAGCACCGTCTCCGACCAGTACGTGCCGTACATCCTCCCGCAGGAGCACGGCCATCGCGGGGACACGCGCTGGCTCTCGCTCACCGACGAGACGGGCTCGGGGCTCGTCGTCGAAGGGCAGCCGACGATCGGCTTCACGGCGAGCCACTTCACCCCCGCCGACCTCTACGCCGCGCGCCACACCTCCGATCTCGAACCGCGCGCCGAGGTGATCCTGAGCCTCGACCACGCCCAGCGCGGGCTCGGCACCGCGAGCTGCGGGCCGGACACGAGACCGCAGTACCAGCTCAACGAGAGGGTCTACCGCTTTTCCTACGTGCTGCGCCTCGTACCGTGAGGATCACCGCGGTCGACGCCTTCGACGTGCGCTTCCCGACCTCGCGCACGCTCGACGGCTCGGACGCGATGAACCCCGACCCGGACTACTCGGCCGCCTACGCGATCCTGCGCACCGACGGCGAGCACGAGGGGCACGGCTTCACCTTCACGATCGGCCGCGGCAACGAGGTGTGCGTCGCGGCGATCGAAGCGATCGCGCCACTCGTCGCCGGGCTCGATACCGACGAGGTCTTCGCGGACATGGGCGCCTTCTGGCGGCGGGTCACGCGGGACTCGCAGCTGCGCTGGATCGGGCCGGAGAAGGGCGCGATCCACCTTGCGACCGCCGCCGTCGTCAACGCCGTCTGGGACCTGTACGCGAAGTCGGAGGGCAAGCCGCTCTGGAAGCTGCTCGTCGACATGAGCCCCGCCGAGCTCGTGGCGTGCATCGACTTCCGCTACCTGACCGACGCGCTCACGCCGGCGGAGGCGCTCGCGATCCTCGAGGTGCACGAGCAGACGCGAGCCTCGCGCGAGTTCGAGCTGCTCGAGCACGGGTATCCCGCGTACACGACGTCGGCGGGCTGGCTCGGCTACGACGACGAGCAGATGCGCCGGCTCGTCCGCAAGGCCCGAGACGACGGCTGGACGCACTTCAAGCTCAAGGTGGGCGCCGACGCCGCGGACGACCTGCGCCGCGCCGCGCTGCTGCGTGACGAGATCGGCGTCGACGCGAAGCTGATGATGGACGCGAACCAGGTCTGGGACGTCGGCGAGGCGATCGAGGCGATGCGCCCGCTCGGAGAGTTCGACCCGTGGTGGATCGAGGAGCCGACGAGCCCCGACGACGTGCTCGGCCATGCGGCGATCGCCCGCGCGATCGCGCCGATCCGCGTCGCCACGGGCGAGCACGTCCAGAACCGCGTGATCTTCAAGCAGCTCCTCCAGGCCGACGCGATCGGGTTCTGCCAGATCGATGCGTGCCGGCTCGGCGGCGTCAACGAAGTGCTCGCCGTGTTGCTCCTGGCCGCGAAGTTCGGCGTTCCCGTCTGCCCGCACGCGGGCGGCGTCGGCCTCTGCGAGCTCGTCCAGCACCTCGCGATCGTCGACTATGTCTGCGTGTCCGCCGACCTCAGCGACCGGGTGATCGAGTACGTCGACCACCTCCACGAGCACTTCGTCGACCCGGTCGTGCTCCGCGGCGGGCGCTACATGCCGCCGCTCGCACCGGGCTACAGCGCGGAGCTCCATGCGCAGAGCCTCGCCGACCACATCTTCCCGACCGGAGCCGCGTGGGCATGATCCGCCTCCCGCGCACCGGGCTCGGCACCGCTCCGCTCGGCGGGCTGTTCGAGCCGGTCGACGACGCGACCGCCGAGGCGACGCTCGAGCTTGCCTGGGAGCGCGGCATCCGCTTCTTCGACACCGCCCCGCTCTACGGTCGCGGCCTCTCTGAGCAGCGACTCGGCCGTTTCTTCGCCGACAAGCCGCGCGACGAGTTTGTCCTCGCGACCAAGGTCGGGCGCCTGCTGCGCGCAGACGCGCCGGCGATGCCACTCGAGGAGATCTGGAAGAACCCGTCGACGTTCAACCCGGTGTTCGACTTCAGCTATGACGCCGTGCTCCGCTCGATCGACGAGAGCCTCGAGCGCCTCGGGCTCGACCGGCTCGACATCGTCCACATCCACGATCCCGACGACCACTACGACGAGGCGCTCGGCGGCGCGTATCCGGCGCTCGACCGGCTCCGCAGCGAAGGCGCGATCGGCGCGGTCGGCGCGGGCATGAACCAGGTCGAGATGCTGTTTCGCTTCGCGCGCGAGGCCGACTTCGACTGCTTCCTCGTCGCGGGCCGCTACACCGCGCTCGACCGGGCCGCGTTGCCCGAGCTCTTGCCGCTCTGCGTCGAGCGCGATATCGCCGTGATCATCGGCGGCGCCTTCAACAGCGGCCTCCTCGCCGGCGGGACGACGTTCAACTACGCGCCCGCGCCGCCCGCGCTCCTCGCACGTGTCGCGGAGCTCGACGCGCTGTGCGCCCGGCACGGCGTCCCGCTCGCCGCCGTCGCGCTCCAGTTCCCGCTGCGCCATCCCGCCGTCGCGAGCGTCCTGCTCGGCCCCCGCTCGCCGGAGCAGCTCGCCGAAAACCTCGACCTGCTCGACGTCACGATCCCGGCCGAGCTCTGGGACGAGCTGGGCTAGCGCAGGCCCGCTCCCGCCGACGCATAGACGGTGAGCGCGCGGCCCTCGCGGCCGGTGCGGGCGCGGTACTCCTCGACGACCGCGGCGCCGATCCGGTCGGCGTCGTCGACGTCGGCGAGCACGAGCACCGCGCCGCCGAAGCCGCCGCCGAGAAGCCGCGCGCCGAAACCGCCGGTGGCGTCGCCGAGCTCGACGAGCAGGTCGAGCTCCGGGATCGAGACCTCGTAGTCGTCGCGCAGGCTCGCGTGGCTCGCGTCGAGCAGGCGCCCGGCCGCCTCCAGGTCGCCCGCCTCGAACGCCGCCGCGAACAGCTCGACGCGCTCGTTCTCGGTCACGACGTGGCGCAGCCGCCGCTGTGAGACCGGATCGAGACCCTCGAGCTGCGCCGACGAGACCTCGGTCGAGCGCTGCGCTCCGACGAGCTCGAGCGCGTACTCCAGCTCGCCGCGCCGCCGGCCGTACTCCGAGCTCTCGAGGCTCCGCTCGACGCCCGAGTCGACGATCACGAGCGCCGCGCGCTCCGGGACGGCAACGCGGCGGTGCTCGAGCGTCGCGCAGTTCAGCAGCACGGCCTCGCCCGCCTCGCCGAGGACGCACGCCGCCTGGTCGAGGATCCCGCAGGGCACGCCGACCGCGCGCAGCTCCGCGCGCTGGCACGCGAGCGCGAGATCAAGCGGCTGGAGCTCGAACTCCGCGACGGCGCAGAGCGCGAGCGCGAGCCCGACCTCGAGCGCCGCCGACGACGAGAGCCCGACGCCGGCCGGAAGATCCGAAGCCACAGAGGCCACGAACCCGACCGGCGCACGGCCGAGCGCCGCGAGCTCCGCCGCGACGGCCTGCCCGTAGCGGGCCCAGCCGCTCGCCGCCGGCCCCGAGCCGTCAGGCGCGAACGGCTCCGCCGCGCCGTCGCGCGTCGAGGTGAGTGCGATCTCGTCCGCGACCGAGGCCACCTGGACCGTGATCCCGAGCTGGATCGCAGCCGGAAGCACGAGCCCGCCGCTGTAGTCGGTGTGCTCGCCGATCAGGTTCACGCGGCCGGGCGCCCAGGTCGTCGTCACCAGGCCATTCTGACGTGCGACGGTGGGCAGAGGCGCCGAAGCACCCCTGCCCACTCGCGTCGACTACGGCGCGTTGTCGTTGATCAGCGCGGAAGCGCCGTGCCCGAGGTCCGATGCGACCTGGGTGTAGATCGTGTTGAGCTGGCCGGGCGTCGGCTGGTCGTAGAAGTCGCCGGCCGCACTCGCCATCCCCTGCATCGCCTGGTAGACGGTGATCGCGGGCTTCTCCACCGATCCGGTGTCGGCCTTGCAGCCGCCCGTGTCGTCGCCGAGGGCGTAGCCGATCGTGTAGATCAGCGTGCCCTGGCCCTTGGCCGAGTTCGCGGAGTTCTCGCCCGCATGACACGGCTGGGCGCGGTACGCCGACGTCGGCGCGTAGAAGCTCGGCCCGGTGTTGGCCGCGCCGTCCGAGAGGAGCACGATCACGTCGGGCACGCTCGGGCGGCCGTCCTTGGCGAGCTCGGCCTGAGCCGCGTCGATCGCGTTCGCGTAGGCGGTGGTGCCGCCGCCCTGGACGCAGTTGACCGTCGAGACGAGGTTCGAGCTCGTGTTCAGCGTGCCGTCGCTGTTCTTGTAGTCGTGCGACAGCGGCGCTAACACGTATTGACTGCTCGTCGAGTTGTAACTCGCACTGGCCCCCGCATTGCATTTCGCCGAGAGACTCGACGCCGGTGGCAGCACCGCGAGCCCGATCCAGTCGATCGACGGGTCGAAGAAGTTGAGGAACGTCTTGATCCCCGTCTTCGCGTTGTTCAGGTCGAAGCAGCTCGGGTCGTTCTTGCCCGAGCTGTCCTGACACATCGAGCCCGTGCGGTCGAGCACCAGCATGATGTCGAGCGGCTTCACGCCACACGGCGAGCACGCGGTCGATCGGACGTGGACGTTCAGCGTGTTGATCCCGAAGAAGCGCACGAAGAACGTGCTGACGTGACCGGTCTCCTGGACGCTGACCGCGTTCACCGGGTTGCAGCCCGGCACCGAGGCGAGGCACCTCGTGGAGATGACCTCGCTGACGTTGCTGAGCTTGGCCGACGCGTTCTTCGCGCCCGGCGCCGTGCCGTACTGCTGTGCGGTCGCAACAGCCGCGTTCGGGTCGGGCAGCTGCTGTGCCCCCGCGAGGGCGGCGGCGTCAGCCGATGCCTGCAGCGAGCGCTGTGCGTAGTACGCGTAGCCGAGATCGATCACGAACGCGGACAGTCCGATCACCGCCGCCAGCAGAATGGCGACGAAAACCAGGATCTGGCCTGACTCATTCGTCGAGCCAACGCCGTCGCGAGACGATTCCTCCATCGTTACCCCTCCCCATCTGGGCGAGGCCGCGTCGCCGTTGGTCAAACCGTGAAGCAGCAGTGGGATCGGCGCAGGCGCAGTCCACCTTGACCCTCACGCGAGGGATTCGTCAGTGCGACGGGATACCGCCCGACACTAGAAGACGAGCACGCTGCGGATGCCGTCCTGCGCCTCGATCAGCTCGAAGCCGCGGTTCACGTCTTCGAGGGCGAGCCGGTGCGACACGAGCGGCGCGACGTCGATCTCCCCGCCGAGCCAGCGCTCGACCAGCTGCGGCACCTGGTCGCGTCCCTTGACCCCGCCGAACGAGGAGCCGGCGATGCGCCGGCCCGTGATCAGGTAGCGCGGCACGACCTCGAGCACCTCACCGCGCCCCGCGACCCCGGCGACCGTACAGAGGCCCCAGCCCATCCGCGCCGACTCGACGGCCTGGCGCATCACGGCCACGCTCCCGGTCGCCTCGAAGGTGTAGTCGGCGCCGAGCCCGCCGGTCCGGTCGAGAATCTGCTGCACTGCGTCCGGCCCGCCGACGAGCGTCTCGGTCGCGCCCTGGCCTACGGCGAGCGCGAGTCGCTCCGGCGAGAGGTCGATGCAGACGATCCGCTCGGCGCCCTGCAACCGGCAGCCCGCGACGGCGCCGAGGCCGACCAGCCCCGCGCCGAAGACGACGCACGTCGAGCCGGGCTCGACCTTCGCCGTGTTGATCGCGGCGCCGAGCCCGGTCGACAGTCCGCATGCGAAGAGGCACGCGTGGTCGAGCGGCGCCTCGGGGTTGATCTTCGCGAGCGCGATCTCCGGCATCACGACGTACTCCGCGAAGGTCGAGGTGCCCATGAAGTGGCGGAGCGGCTCGCCGTCGAGCGAGAGCCGCGTCGTCCCGTCGGGGAGGTAGCCCAGGTTCTGCTGCTCCCGGATCGCCATGCAGAGATTCGTCTTCGTGCTCAGGCAGTGGACGCACTCGCGACACTGCGGCGAGAAGAGCGTGACGACGTGGTCGCCGGGCCGGACCGAGCTGCACGCCCTCGCCGACGCGCTCGACGACGCCCGCGCCCTCGTGGCCGAGCACGGTCGGCGCGTACCCGGACGGGTCGGCGCCGGACGCGGAGTAGAGGTCCGTGTGGCAGACGCCGCAGGCCGCGATCCGCACGAGCACCTCGCCGGCCTTCGGCTCGGCGAGCTCGACGTCGCGGACCGCGAGCGGCGCGCCGAACTCCTCGAGGACTGCTGCGCGGATCTTCACGGCGCAATCGTAAGGGCGCCGAGCCGATCCGGATCCGCAAGGAGCTCCATCGCGACGATCCGGCCGCCCTCGATCGTGAAGCCGAAGACGACGCGCGGTGTTCCGCCCCGCGTCCACACGGCGCCCGGCTCGCCGTCGACGAGCGCCGCCCGTGCCGCCTGGGCCCGGCCGGTGAACGTCGTCGCCACCGCCTCCGCTCCGAGCACCTCGGGTTCCGCGCCCATCGCGACCGCGGCGCCGTCGGCCCGCAGCACGACGTCGGGATCGAGCAGCGCGAGCAGCGCGTCGAAGTCACCCTCGCGCGACGCGGCGAGGAACGCGGCGACGATCTCCCGCCTGCGCGCGAGGCCGGCCTCCCCGCTCGGCTCGGCGCCCTGCACGCGGCGGCGCGCGCGGCTGGCGAGCTGCCGGGTCGCGGCCGGCGAGCGGTCGACGATCGTCGCGATCTCCTCGAACGGCACTCCGAACATGTCGTGCAGGACGAAGGCGAGCCGCTCGGCCGGCGTGAGCGTGTCGAGCACGACAAGGAGCGCCGGCCCGATCGAGTCGGCGAGCAGCGCGTCGCGCTCGGGATCGGCGGCGGCCGGCAACTCCTCGTCGAGCGGCTCCTCGCGCCGCGACGTGCGCGAGCGCAGCATGTCGAGCGAGACGCGCGCGACGACCGTCGTCAGCCAGCCGGTGAGATTCTCGACGGCGCTCGTGTCGGAGCGGTTGAGCCGGAGCCACGCCTCCTGCACCGCGTCGTCGGCCTCGCTCGCAGAGCCGAGCATCCGGAAGGCGACCGCGCGCAGGTGCGGCCTGTCCGCCTCAAATCGCTCTGCCAGAAACTCGTCGGTCACATTCCTCCCTCGGGCTCCGTCATACCATTGACGAACGAATCCAGCCGCATGTGACGAGAGGAGAACAACGTGAGCGACGGACTGAAGAGCGTGGTCTACCCCGTGAGCGACGTCGCCGGAGCGAAGGCGACCTTCGGCGCCCTGCTCGGCGTCGAGCCCCACACCGACGAGCCGTACTACGTCGGCTACCAGGTCGGCGGCCTGGAGGTCGGACTCGACCCGAACGGCCACCGTGACGGGGCGATCGCCTACTACAAGACGAACGACATCGCGGAGAGCCTCCGGCTCGTCCTCGCCGCCGGCGCGACGCTGCTGCAGGACGTCACCGACGTGGGCGGCGGCGTGCTGATCGCGTCCGCGAAGGATGCCCAGGGCAACCTCGTCGGGCTGATCCAGGGCTAGAGGCGCTTCTCGAACCAGTGGTGCGCGTACGGGTTGTCGTTGAAGCGCTCGATCTCGCGATAGCCCGAGGAGCGGTAGAGCGCGATCGCCTCGGCGAGGCTCCGGTTCGTGTCGAGCCTGACCACCGGCGCGCCGGTGGCCGCGGCGCGACTCTCGGCCTCGGCGAGCAGCCGGCGACCGAGCCCGAGGCCTCGCACCGACTCCGCGACCCACATCCGCACGATCTCCGCCGGCTCGGCGCCGTGGAGGTTCAGCCCGACGCAGCCGACCGGCTCGGCCCGTAGCGTCGCGACGACGAAGGCGCCCGGGGGCGCGGCCGGACCGGGATCGAATCCGGTCTCGAAGCGCCGGTCGAGCTCCGCGAAGTACTCGCGCAGGCAGAACTGCGCATCACGGTGAGCCGGGCCGACGACCCTGAGCTCGACGAGCGCCGCGGTCAGCAGACGCTCGACCTCCGCCATCGCCGCGACGAGCCGCTCGCGCCGCGACTCGCTCAGCGGCTCGAGGAAGGAGCGGGCCAGCTCGTCGCTCTGCCGGTCGAGCAGCTCACGCTCGACGAGCCCCGCGCGCGTCAGCCTGACCGTGCGCACGCGTCTGTCCCCCGCGCTCGCGTCGACGCTGACGAGCCCGGCGCCCTCGAGCGAGCGAAGCAGGCGACTGAGGTAGCCCGAGTCGAGCTCGAGGCGCGCGCGAAGCCGGCGGATGTCGCAGCCGTCGGGCCCGACCTCCCAGAGCACCCGCGACTCGCCGAGCGGCCGGTCGCGCGCGAGGTAGTTGTCCTCGAGCGCGCCGACTCGCTGCGTGACGAGCCGGTTGAAGCTCCGCACCTGGCCAATCGCCTCCCCGGACATTCTCTGATTTTAGTCAGAGATCGCCGCTTTGTGCGTCACCCCCGCCGTGCTAGGTTTTTTGAAGCGTCGACCATCACGAGCGGACGAGGGACCTGGCCCGTCGACACCGCCGCAACCGGGGATCCGTCCCGTCAGGTGCGAACTCCAGCCGCGAGCGGATCCGTCCCGGGCCGACAGAGCGGGAAGATGGAAAACGCGGCGACCGCTTCGGCGGGAGCACCGAAGGCTCCGGGCAACGGGGCCTTTGTCGTTTCCGGGACAGCAACTCGCCGGCGAAGGCGAGAGAGGAGAGTCCGATGAGCGAGCTTCACCCGGAGACGATCGCCCTCCACGGAGGGCAGGTACCGGATCCGACCACCAACGCGCGCGCCGTCCCGATCTACCAGACGACGTCGTACGTGTTCGACGACACCCAGCACGCGGCCGACCTGTTCGCGCTGCAGGTGACGGGCAACATCTACACGCGGATCATGAATCCGACGAACGCCGTGCTCGAGGAGCGCGTCACGCTGCTCGAGGGCGGGCTCGCCGCAGTGGCGACCGCTTCCGGTCAGGCCGCCGTGGCCTACTCGGTGCTCAACGTGACCCGCGCGGGCGACAACATCGTCTCGCTCTCGACGCTCTACGGCGGGACGTACAACCTCTTCGCCCACACGCTCCCGCAGTACGGGATCGAGGTGCGCTGGGTCGATCCGGACGAGCCCGAGAAGCTCGCGGAGCTCGTCGACGACAAGACGCGGCTCGTGTTCGCCGAGACGATCGGCAACCCGAAGCTGAACGTGGTCGACCTCCGCGCGTGGGCCGACGCGGCGCACGCCGAGGGCCTGCCGCTGATCGTCGACAACACGGTACCGACGCCGATCCTGACCCGTGCATTCGACCACGGCGCCGACATCGCAGTCCACTCCGCGACGAAGTACATCGGCGGCCACGGCACCTCGATCGGCGGCCTCGTCGTCGACTCGGGGCGCTTCGACTGGACCGCGCAGGCCGACCGCTATCCCGGCCTGACCAAGCCCGACCCGTCGTATCACGGCGTGGTCTGGTCGGACGCGCTCGGCCCGGCGGCCTACATCGGCCGGGTGCGCACGGTGCTCCTGCGGAACACGGGCGCGGCGCTGTCGCCGTTCAACGGGTTCCTCTTCCTGCAGGGCCTCGAGACACTGCCGCTGCGGATGGAGCGCCACTCGCAGAATGCGCTGCGGGTCGCCGAGTACCTCGAGGGTCACGCGAGCGTGAACTGGGTGAACTACCCGGGCCTCGAGTCGAGCCCGTACAAGGAGGTCGCCGACCGGATCATGAGCGGCGGCTATGGCGGGCTCGTCACGTTCGGGATCGAGGGCGGTCTCGAGGCGGGTCGCAAGTTCATCGAGAGCCTCGAGCTCTTCAGCCACCTCGCGAACATCGGCGATGCGAAGAGCCTCGCGATCCACAACGCGTCGACCACGCACTCGCAGCTGAACGAGGAGGAGCTCGCCGCGTCCGGCGTCACGCAGGACACGGTGCGGCTCTCGGTCGGGATCGAGAACATCGACGACATCCTGGCCGACCTCGAGCAGGCGATCGCCGCCGCGGTGCCGGTGGCGGCGTAGCGAGCCGGTGACGCACTCCGCTCTCGGGTTCCGCGAGGCGCGCGGCTCGAGCGTCGGGTTGGTCGAGACACAGCGGGTCGTCCTCTTCACCGAGGACGACCCGCTCGTCCTCGAGGCGGGCGCGACGATCGCGCCGGTCGAGATCGCCTACGAGACGTACGGCGAGCTGAACGCCGACCGCTCGAACGCGATCGTCGTCTGCCACGCGCTGACCGGCGACGCGAACGCGGCCGGCCACCACGGCGACCCGGAGCAGCCCGGCTGGTGGGACACGATGATCGGGCCGGGCAAGCCCGTCGACACGGAGCGGTACTTCGTCGTCAGCTCGAACCTGCTCGGCGGCTGCACCGGCAGCACGGGCCCGTCGTCAGTCGATCCCGCGACCGGCCGGCCGTACGGGCTCCGCTTTCCGCAGTTCACCGTCCGCGACCTCGTCGAGGTGCAACGGCGGCTGCTCGCGCACCTCGGTGTCGAGCGGCTGCACGGCGCGATCGGCGGCTCACTCGGCGGGATGCAGGTGCTCCAGTGGGCGATGGACTACCCCGACGAGATCGGGCACGCCGCGCTCGTCTGCATCTCGGCGCGGCTCTCGGCGCAGAACATCGCGTTCTCGTCCGTCGCGCGCGCGGCGATCATGCGCGACGAGCACTTCGCCGGCGGCGACTACTACGGCACCGGGCTGACGCCGGAGGTCGGCCTCGCCGTCGCGCGCATGATGGCGCACATCACCTACGTGTCGGAGGAGGCGCTCGCGCTGAAGTTCGGGCGCAACCGCGAGACCCCCGGCGACCCGACCTTCGATCCCGACTTCGAGGTCGAGACCTACCTCGACCACCAGGGCGCGAAGTTCCTCGAGCGGTTCGACGCGAACAGCTACCTCTATCTCTCGCGCGTGATGGACTACTTCGACCCGTTCGCCGAGGACGTCGAGTCGCTCGGCGGGAATCCGACGCGGTTCCTGCTCGTGAGCTTCGACACCGACTGGCGCTTCCCGACCGGGCACGCGCTCGCTGCGGCCGAGGTGCTCCGAAGCGCGGGCTGCGACGTCGTCCAGCGCGAGGTCGCGAGCCCGTGGGGCCACGACAGCTTCCTCCTACCCGTGCCCGAGTACCTCGATCTGGTCGAAGCGTTTCTCCACGGCTAGAGACGTCCGTGGTCGCGCAGACAGGTGAGCGCGTCGATCGTGACGACGCCACGCCAGTCCGTCGTCTGCGCCGGCGACCAGGCCAGGAAGTCGAACGTCCAGCCGCCGTCTTCCTGCTGCCCGGACTCGACCGCGTCGAGGTGAGCCTCGATCAGGGCTTCGCCGACGAGATCGCGCGACCGGCGGCCGGGACGCGGCGAAAGGTCGAGCGCGCGCAACCTCCCCGTCCTCCGTCGCCGCGAGTCGGACAGATCGACGCCGGCAGCGAGCGACGCGATCGCTGCACGCGCGCGCTGCTCGTCGGGCACCGCGTCGAGAAACCGGCAGGCGTTCTTCAGCCAGTACCCGCCCGGCTGCTCGGTTGTCTCGATCGAGCGCCAGCACCAATCGGTGGCGCGGTCCAACCATTCGTCGTCGGTGACGCCGCCGGCGTGGAGGACCGCAGCCAGGTCGAACGTCAGGAAGGAACCAGGCTGCGGCGACCACCACGGCGCGTGCGGGTAGTCCTCGAAGCCGGGCAGCACGAACGGGATGCCGCCGTCTTCCTCCGCGATCGAGACGATCCAGGCGCGGGCGTCGCGAGCCATCTCGCTGTCCGCCGCTCCGGCCTCGTTCAGGACTGCCAGCGCGTGCAGCGTCGGCGCCGGCTGGCTGGCCGGGCAGCGCAGATCGGGCTCGAGCGCATGGCCGAAGCCCCCGTCGGCGTTGCGGTAGCCGCGCAGCGCCTCGAGCACCGGCTCGGCCGAGCCGTCGGCGAACAGCAGCGTGTAGCGGTGCCGGTCGAGCAGACGTGCGGCGCTCCAGATGAAGCTCTCGGCGGCGACGTTGATCGACCGGCATGCCTCACACGCTACGCCGCCGTCGGCGAGCGGTCTTTGAGAAATCGGACAGGCGACAGGCCGGCAAGGAGCCTGACCTCGGCGGTCATGTGCGCCTGGTCGGCATAGCCGGCCTCGAGCGCCAGCTCGAGCAGGGGCGCCGGCGCAAGCGCCTGCAGCCGCTGAAAGCGCAGTACGCGCGCAAGCAGCTTCGGCCCGTACCCGGCGGCAGCGCTGACGAGGCGCTGTAGCTGACGCGCGCTCACGCCCAGCTCCGCGGCAACCGTACCCACTCGGGCCCGCGGCCGGCCGAGCGCTGCGACCGCCGCGCCGACCAGCGGATCGGGCTCGCGCACGCCCCGCTCCTGCACGGCCCGCAGCAGCAGCGCGTGCGGGTCCGCGCCTGCCGCCAGTGCCTCCAGCAGCGGTGCGGCGACCTCGTAGCCCAGGACCTCGGCGGCCTCCGCTGTGCAGTCGCACAACTCCGAGGCCGGCATTCGCAGAACGGCCGCCGGCCACGCCCGGCCGCAGCCGCACCCCGACAAACCGCGCGCCGGGCGCGAGCGTCACGACCCGCGCCCTGGTGTCCGGCCCCGCGATGCTCAACCCCTCGCGCGACCAGATCAGATCGACACAGGCATCCGGCACGATCCGCAGCTCTCGCGCCGCGGTCGTGGCCTGCTCCCAGGTGCACGCCACCAAGGGCGAGGCGACGAGCCGCTCCGTGTAGCTCATAGCGAATAACCGTACTCCGCCGGCTCTCGAAGCTGCGACCAGACACGAGAACCGCTGTCGGTTTGTTCTCCAATCGCGGAGCGAGTACCGCCGATTCGGGCAGATGATGGGGTTTCAGATCCAGGCCCTGGCGAGCTGTCCCGGTGGCTGCTCATTCCCCGGCTGCCCCGCCGTTGCAGCTTCACAGCCACAAACGCCTACATTCTCGACAGCGACGTTCGGCCCGCAATAACCCAACGCGTTGCCGCGACGGGTTGCGCGCCTTAGTAGTAGGAGGGCTAAACGCCTACTGACCGCCAGATCGTGTCGATGTCAGAGAGCTCCGCCACGGCTGGCTGAATCGGGAAAGCCATGTCCGCCTGGACGGCAACCACCGCATCTTCGTCGGAGGGGTCGGCAAACGCGACCTTGAGTTCGTTACCGACGAACCGGACCGGCACGGCGGCATAGCGGCGGCCTATCTCGGGTGTCATGAGCCTGAGCGCGCCGCGATCGACGCCGGTTGAGGCAAGGTTGACGTATGGGATCGACCACTGCTCGGCCAGCACGCGCGCGAGTTCGGACTCGAACACCCAGCCATGCCGGATCAGGACCCGCCCGACCACATCACCGCTTTGGCGGCTCTCCACGAGTGCATGCGAGAGCTGCGCCTCGGTGATCAACCCCTTTCTAACGAGCAACTCGCCGAGCCGAGGCGGCGGCGGCGCACCGAGGTCCGCCTGGCGGGCAACTAGCGGAGGTGAATAGTTGACCCCAGGATCTGCGGGGCGACCGGGCACTGTCTCTACCTCGACGTGGTTCGCGCGCGCCCACGTCTCGTAGTACATCTCCGGACTCTCGTCCGCGTTAAGCAACCCGTCGGGGAAGTCAATGTCGACGGTCTCACTGTCGCCGCTTCGTACCGAGGCTCCGAGCCGCAAGAAGTAGTTCCTAAGCGATGTGTAGTCCCGCTGGTCGGACAGCACTACACGCACCCCAGCACCCCACAAAAGAGACGTAGACGCTTACCGGCAATCATGAGTACGACCACCCCTTCGAATAGAGCCGCAGTAACTTGCCTATCGGCACGCGACCGCTACTACTCAAGGGGGGACCGACTGGCCCGCCGATGTGGCAGCGGACACCGAGCGCCCCGGACCCCGCTGAAGCATGCCTCTCGGGTCGCGGCTGCCAGGGAGGATGGAGTCCTGCCCGTCAGCGCAGGTTCCGGGATTCGAGCTGCTTGCTCGACTTTCGTCGGGAACGGATTATCGACGCGTCGGTTGTGCTGTCGCAACGGAGTCGGTAAGAAGACTCCTACTGCGGCGGGGGCGGACCCTTCGCGAGAGTGAGAGGGGTTGGCGCTGTTGAGAATTCTGATCGCCGACGACCATCAGTTGATGCTGACCGGTGTTCGGACGGTCCTCGAGGACGATGGCGGGTTCGAGATCGTGGCCGAAACCCACCGCGCAACCGAGCTATTGGCGATGGTCGGCTCGACACGGCCGGAAGTCGTGCTACTCGGCACACACATGCCCGGTCTCGACGTCCTAACCTGGCTTGACCGCCTCCGCACCCGCCACAACGACGTCCACGTGGTGCTCCTGTCGCCAGTTGCCGACCCGAGGGAAATGCAGTCCGCGTTCAAGCGAGGCGCCAGCGGCTACATCATCAAGAACATCGACACAAGGGACATCGGCTCGGCCATCCGCCAGTCGATCGACGGTACGGCCTACCACGCCCGCGGGCTCCCGTTCATTACCAACGACACTGCCGCAAAGGCTGTCGGCCTCACCAAACGGGAACTCGACATCGTCAGACTGCTCAAGACTGGCCTCAACAACAAGCCGATTGCCAAGGAGCTCTGGGTTACCGAACAAACTGTGAAATTCCACTTGACCAGCATCTACTCCAAGCTAGGTGTCTCCAACAGAACCGAAGCAACCCGCTGGGCGTTCGACAACGGCCTAGAGGACCACCAATACAAAGAAAGGTCCGTCCACAGACCGTGAAATGGACTCGTTCCCGTTCCCGGCTGCGACCCAGCTGCGGCGGCTGATGAGCTCGTGGCTTCCAGGTCGTGATGCGCGATCTGACACGCGGGACAATCGGCTCGATGACCGCGAGCATCTCCAACGGATTCGCACATGTCCTCTTCCAGCGGCGCAGGTCAAGTCCTCGCACCGCGGAAACTGAGCGCCGGCAGAAGCAGACGCGGCTCAACGCGCAAGCACCACCAGCGGCCCGGGTGTCAGACACCTCCGCGGAGTCTGAGACCTGCGCTCGAAGCGGGCGGCCTCAGGGGTCATCGGTCCACGCCGAACCCGGCCGGGTAGTCAAATCCTGACTCCTGCGTGCGAGCGAAGGTGACGTGCACTACGCCGCTCTCTGCAATCTCGCTTTGTACCTCGCAACCGTCCTCGAACCCGCGGAGGTCATCCCACAGGTTGATCCCGCGTCCGAGGAGAGTGGGCGTGATGGCGATATGCAGCCGGTCGACGAGACCTGCCTTCAGGAACTCCCGCACGGTGCTGACGCCGCCCCCGACTCGAACATCCTTTCCGTGCGCGGCGGCGACGGCCTGTGCGAGGACAGCCGACGGAGTCTCCTCGACGAAGTGGAATGTCGTGCCACCGGCCATGTCGATCGAGTCGCGCTTGCGGTGGGTGAGGACGAACACGGGCACGCGAAACGGCGGCTCGTCGCCCCACCAGCCTTTCCAGTCCGGGTCGTCGGGAAACGTGTGGAAGCCGAACATTCCGGCACCCATGATCTCGGCGCCGACGCCCTCGAAATAGGCCGCCGCATACCTGTCATCGACACCGGTCGTGCCCTCGCCCGAGGTGTCGTGGAACACCCGCTCGCGGAACGTGCGCGTGGCGACGTAGGCCGCGGTGAGCTTGTTCCAGTCCTCGCCGAACGGGTTCTCGGGCGTGCCGCCCTCCGTCGTGCCGTAACCGTCCAGCGAGATGTTCAGGTCGACCCGCACTGCCATGACTCTCTCTCCTTTCGCCGCGCCCGACATGCGCGGGCGCGGCTCACAGACGCGCGGATCGAATGAGTCCCGCCGGAAAGTCGTCATGGCTTCGGCGGAGCCGAAGCCGGACTTTCCGGCGCTAGTGGAGCTAGGCGGGCTCGAACCGCCGACCTCCTGGGTGCGATCCAGGCGCTCTCCCAGCTGAGCTATAGCCCCGTGCAGGGCACAGTGTAGCGAGCCTCAGCGCTCGGTCTGGAGCAACTCGCCCTTGTCGATCCGCGCCACCATCTCGTCGGAGCTCTCGCGGTACCACGTGCCGTCCTCGAGCTCGATCGCCGGGAACCGGTCCTGGCCGATGTGCTCGATCAGGTCGGTGCGCTTGCCACGCGAGTTCGGGCCCTTGACGACCTCGTACTCGATCCGGTTCGCGTCGAGCGCCTTCTGCACCTTCCAGCACGGATGGCGGTTCAGCTTGATCCACATGTTGCCGCAGCGGTGGAGCTTGACCGCCATCTACCCCTGCCACTGCTCCGCGCCGCGCTCGGCCTGAACCCGCTCGGCCTCTGCCTCGCGCGCGAGCCGAAGCTCTTCCTGCTCCTCCTCGGTCTGCTTCTCCTGGGGCATCCACTCGCTGTCCGGCACTGGCTCGTGCGCGGCCTCGATCAGCTCGCCCTTGTTGATCCGGAGCGCCATGTCGCTCGGCTCCTCCCAGTACCACGTCCCGTCCTCGAGCTCGATCGCGGGGAACTTGTCCTGGTGGGTGTGCGCGCGCAGCTCTTCCTTGCTGCTCTTCACGACCTCGTACTCGATGCCCTGCGCATCGAGCGCCTGGCGCACGACCTTGCTCGGATCACTGAAGAGCCCGCCGGTCTTGTGGAGCCTGACTGCCATCACTGTCCTCCCTCGAAGTAGGCCCCTTACAGTACCCCCGTGCACGCGGTCGTACTAGACGCCGCCGGGCAGCCGGCGCTGGCCGAGGTGCCGGAGCCCGAGGGCCCCGGCGAGCTCGTCGACGTGCTCGCGGTGGGGCTCTGCGGGTCGGATGTCGAGAAGCTCGGGCTCGCCGCGCCGGGGACGGTGCTCGGGCACGAAGTGGTCGCCCGGACGGCCGACGGGCGGCGCGTCGCGCTGATCCACCACGCCTCCTGCGGCGAGTGCGCCCGCTGCGTTGCAGGGCACGAATCGACCTGCGTGCGCTTCGAGGCCGCGACGATCAGGCCGGGCGGCTTCGCCGAGCGCGTGAACGCGCAGGGCTGGCTCGAGCTGCCGGACGGGCTCGACGACGCGCGCTGGACGGCAGTCGAGCCGCTCGCCTGCGTCCTGCGCGGGGTCGAGCGGATTCCGCGCGGCCGCGTCCTCGTGGTGGGCCACGGCTTCATCGGGCGGCTGTTCTCGGCGGTGCTCACCGCGCGCGGCGACGAGGTCTTCGCGGTCGACCGCGACCCCGCGCGAAGCGGACGCGCGCCCGATGGGCCCGTCGACGCCGCGGTGATCTCCGCGCAGGGTGGCGCCGAAGCCGCGTTCGACGCGGTCGAGCCCGGCGGCACAGTGCTCGTCTTCGCGGACGCCGGGACAGTCGAAGCGGCGCCGATCTACCGCCGCGAACTAACGCTCGTCGGCTCTCGCTCGGCGACCGCGGCGACGATGCGCGAGGCTGTCCGCCTCCTGCCCGGGCTCGAGCTTCCTGAGCCGACCGTGCTGCCACTCGCGCGCTTCCCGGAGGGCCTCGAGCTGTACCGGCGGCGCGAGACGCTCAAGGTGGTCTTCATCCCGTGAGGGCCTTGATATTTCACGGCCCGGGCGACGTGCGGCTGGAGGAGGTGCCGCGGCCCGAGCCCGGGCCGGGCGACGTGCTCGTCCGGGTCGAACTCGCGCTCACCGACGGCACCGACCTGAAGGCGTTCCGCCGCGGCCATCCCGTCTTGCTCGGCGAGCCGCCGTGCCCATTCGGCCACGAGTTCTGCGGCGTCGACGTCGAGACCGGCCGCCGCGTCGTGGCCGCGAACTCCGCGCCGTGCGGCGAGTGCGCGCCTTGCCGCCGCGGACAGGAGACGCTCTGCGAGAACCTCCAGCCGCTGCTGAACGGCGCCTACGCAGAGTTCCTGCTCGTGCCCGAACGGATCGCCCGCGTCAACCTCCTCCCCGTCCCGCCGATGCTCGCGCCCGAGGTCGCCGCGCTGCTCGAGCCGCTCGCATGCTGTCTCCACGGCGTCGACGCGGCGGGCGTCCAGCCGGGCGACACCGTCGCGGTACTCGGGCCAGGGCCGATCGGGCTGATGCTCTGTGCCTGCGTCGCGGACGCCGGCGGCCACGCCGTCTCGGTCGGCGGCCGGCCGGAGCGCCGCGAGCTCGCGCCCGCGTTCGGCGCGCAGCCGGGCGACGGCGCGGGCGCCGACGTCGTGATCGAAGCTGTCGGGACGGAGGACGCGTGGCTCGAAGCAGTGCGGCTCGTCCGCCCTGGCGGCACGGTCGTCCTCTTCGGCGGTCTCCCGCGCGAGGCCGCCCCGCCGCTCGACGCGTACCGCCTCCACTACGAGGAGCTGACGCTGCGCGGCGCCTTCCACCACACGCCGCGCACCGTCCGCGCCGCGCTCGCCTTCCTCGCGAGCGGCGCGTACCCGTGGGAGCGGCTGATCACGCACGACGTCGGCCTCGAGGGAGTCGGGGGACTGCTCGCCGACCCGCCGCCCGCCTACCTCAAGGCGGCTGTCCGGCCGTAGCCGGGAAGATCCGCGGGCGGAGTAGCGTCCGGTGAGACATGCGCCTCGCATTGCTCGCCCTCGTCGCAGCGACCACCCTCACGCTCGCTGCCTCCGCGGGCGCCGCCAAACCGAAGCCCGTTCACTTCGCGGTCTCGATCAGGGCGACGTCGCAGCTCAACTGGACGCTCACGAACGACACGCAGTACCAGGCGTGCGGAGTGGAGAACGGCAGCGGCACCGAATCGAGCACGTACTGGACGCCGGCGCCGTTCGCGATCGGGCCGATCGAGCTCACGGGCCGTTTGCACGACCCGTTCGAGGCGATGCGCGGCCAGACGACCCGCACCGGCACCGCCACCTGCTCCACGGGTACGCAGCCCGAACTGAGCGGATGCGGAACCTGGTCGTACGACATGGCGGGAAACGGCGCCGACTTCTACCTCAAGATCCTGAACGGGAACGACCTCAACTTCGAGGTGCACCTGAACACGAAGCCGTTTGCGTTTCCCTGCGTCCCCTCTGTTTTCAGCGGTCTATCCGCCCGAGCTGGACGCGGACTCGACGATCACGCTCGCTCAGCTCGAGAGCCGGCCGCTGACCGTTCTGAGCGGGACGCTCACGGAGCCGATCGACGAGCCCGGGCTCGGCTACCACGCCACGCTGACGAACGCGTGGGAGCTCCGCTTCAAGCGAACAGCGTGAGGTCGGGCTCGCGCTCGCCGCGCAGCACCTCGAGGTCGACCTCGACGCAGTCGATCCCGCGCGACTCGGCCAGCGTCACGGCCTGCGGCTTGAAGCGCTGCGCCGCGAGGATGCCGCGGCACTCGGCCTTCGCCGGGTCGAGGCGGATCCGCTCGAGGTAGCGCGCGAGCTGCTCGACCGCGTCGATCGTGCCGAGCCGCTTGATCTCGACCGCGACCCAGCCGTCGTCCGAGTCGCGGCACATCAGGTCGACCGGGCCGAGGTCGGTCGGCCACTCGCGGCGCACGAGCCGGAGCCCCTCGCCGAGCGACTCGGGTTGGTCGGCCAGCGCCTCCTGGAGGTCGCGCTCGACACCGTCCTTCTCGAGCGGCGCCGCCTCGCCCATGTCGTGGACGACGTCGCTCAGCACCTCGACGAGCCTGATCTCGAGCCGGTCCTCGGTCTTCCCCGCGCGCTTGCGGACGACGATCACGCCGTCGCCCTCCTCGACGACCGTCGGCGGCGTCATCCAGTTAAGCGGCTTGTACCCACCGGCGTCGGCGTGGACGAGCACCGAGCCGTCGTCCTTCAGCATCAGCAGCCGCGTCGACTCGGGCAGGACCGCGGTCAGCCGGCCGGTGTAACGAACCTCGCAGCGGGCGACGACAAGACGCACAGTCGCAGGACCGTACCGTCTCTTTCGGACAAGTCAGGCGCGTTCGACGCGCGAGCCGCCGACGATCGCTTCGTGGCCGTCGGAAAAGCGGACGAGAGCCTTGCCCTTGCCGTCGTAGTCCGGCGACCAGACGAGGAGCGTCGCCGCCTCGCCGCGGATGTGCACCTGCTCGGTTCCTTCCGGCTCGGCGCCGCTCCAGACGCGGACGAACGGGTTCTCCTCGAGCTCGCGGCCGATCGTCGTCTCGTCGGTGTGGCCGGGCAGGACGCGCGTTTCGGGCGGCAGCGCCATCAGCACGTCCATCACGGAGCGGCGGATCTGCTCGACGTCCGCGCCGCCGCCGACCGCGTCGCGGAAGAGCGTGTCGCCGGTGAAGCACGCAGTGCCGTTGCAGAGAAACGAAAGGCCGTCGGGCGAGTGGCCAGGCGTCTCGAGCGCCTCGAAGACGAGTCCGCCCGTCTCGAGCGGGCCCTTGACGATCGTCAGGCCGTAGCGCTCGACCAGCTCGTCGTCGCCCGCGACGTGGTCGCCGTGGCCGTGCGTGGTCAGCAGGTGCGTCACGTTCAGCCGCTCCTCTTCGACCGCGGCGATCAGCGGCTCGAGCGGCGCGCCCGAGTCGACGAACACCGCCGTCCCGCCCGGCTCGTCGGCGACGAGATAGGCATTGGAGAGCCAGCTCGGATCCATGCTCCGCACGATCAGCACGAGCGGTACGCTACTCCCGAAACCGAGAAGGAGGAAGGATGGCCGGCTTGATCTCGCGCGCCTCGGCGATCACCAAGGCGAAGGTGTCGAAGCTGCTCGACCGGGCGGAGGATCCTGGTGAGACCCTCGACTACTCGTACGAGAAGCAGCTCGAGCTGCTCCAGAACGTCAAGCGCAGCCTCGCCGACATCGTCACCGCGAAGAAGCGCCTCCAGCTCCAGCAGGCTCAGCTCGAGCAGAGCGTCGTGAAGCTCGACGGGCAGGCGCACGAGGCGGTCGCAGCGGGCAGCGAGGATCTCGCGCGCACTGCGCTCGAGCGCAAGTCGGCGATCCAGCAGCAGCTCCAGGATCTCGACCCGCAGGTCGCGCAGCTCCAGGCGCAGCAGGACAAGCTCGTCGCCTCGCAGCAGCAGCTCCAGGCCAAGGTCGAGGCGTTCCGCTCGCAGAAGGAAGTGATCAAGGCGCAGTACTCCGCCGCCGAGGCGCAGGTGAAGATCGGCGAAGCCGCGACGGGGATCGGCGAGCAGATGGCCGACACCGGGCTCGCGATCCAGCGCGCGAAGGACAAGACCGAGCAGATGCAGGCGCGCGCCGGCGCGATGGACGAGCTGATCGACTCGGGCGCGCTCGAGGACGTCACCGCCACCGGCGACGACATCGACCGGCAGCTCGCGGCGCTCTCCTCCAAGACGCAGGTCGACGACGAGCTGGCGAAGATCAAGGCCGAGGTCGGGCCGGGCGACGACAAGCCGAAGGAGCTCTCGTCGTGATCGTCCGGCTGATGCACGAGGGCCAGTACCAGGTGCCCGACTCGCTCCAGGACGAGCTCAACCTGGCCGACGGTCGGGCGCTCACGGCGCTGGCCGACCGCGACGTCGACGCGCTCAACGCCAGCATCGAGGAGATGTGGGAGCTCGTGCGCGCGAACGGCGAGCGGCTGCCCGACGACGAGCTGACTCCCGAGTCGGACGCGATCGTGCCGCCGGCCGACCTCAGCCTCGACGAGGCCGAGGAGCTGCTCACCGGGGAAGGCTTGATCCCCGACCTGCCGGCCTAGCGCGGCGCGTCGAGATGCTCGAGCGCGAGCTTGAGCCACAGCACGGCGTGCGCGCTCCAGAAGCTCTGCTCGTGCGAGCCGGGGTAGATCTCGAACAGGTGCGGCACCCTGGCCATCGTCAGCTCGCGGTCGAGCAGCTCGTTCTCAGCGCGGAAGCGCTTGTCGCCCGAGCCGACGTAGAACGCGAAGAAGGTCGGATCCTGGACGAATGCGCGGCGCAGCTTGGGCACGAAGGTGTGCGCGCTCGCGTGGGCGTTCGCCTGCGGTGAGCCGACGTCGAGCGGCGAGCGGCCGGTCGGGTCGGTCGGATGGAAGTAGCCGCTCCACGACTCGATCACCGAGTACGTCTCGAGGTGGTGCAGCGCGAGCAGGACGGCCCCGTAGCCGCCGGCGGAGACGCCGACGAGAGCGCGGCCGCCGCGCGTCGGGATCGTGCGGTAGTGCGCGTCGACGTCGGCGACGAGCTCCTTCGCGACGGCCGTCTCCCAGTTCCGGCCGGGTCCCCAGTCGAGCCACTCCGGGTCGGTGTCACCGTCGCGGGCGCCCTGCGGCGCGACGACGATCGCCTCCTTCCCGGTCTGCTCGAGCGCGCGCGAGATGAAGCCGATGCCGCGGTAGGCGTAGGGCGAGGCCGGCAGGCCGTGCAGGAAGTAGATGACCGGGTAGCGCTTTCCGCTCGTCGCGTAGTCGGCCGGCAGGTAGACCGCGAACGGGAGCCGCCCGGCGAGCGCCTTCGAGGGGAGCGAGTCGTAGGTGATCGTCCCCGAGGCGCGGGTGCCGCCGATCGCGACGGCCACTGCGGCGACCGCGATGCCGGCGACGACCCCGGCCAGAGCTGCGCGACGAACAGCCACGCAGACAGGCTACTTGCGCACCTTAAGAACGCCGACCACACTTCATCGCATGGATGCGCCGGTCTTCGTCGTCGGCGCCTCGCGGTCCGGCACGAACCTCGTGCGTGCGCTCCTCAACGAGAACACGGGCATCTGGATGTCGCCCGAGACGCACTACTTCGACGATCTGCGGCCGCGCCTGTCGAGCGGCGGCGTCGCGAAGCTCGGGCCGCAGGAGCAGAAGCGGTGCGAGGACTACTTCCTCGCGCTCGCCCACCGAGCCTACGGGCAGGCCGGCGATCCCTCCGGCTCACGGGTCGATCGCGCCGAGCTCCGCGCGCTCGCCACCGAGCTCGGCGGGAGCGGCGACGCGTACTTCGAGGCGCTCTGCGTGATGCGCGCCCGGGTGCACGGGCGGCCGCGCTGGGGCGAGAAGACGCCGCGCCACGTGTACCGGATCGACGAGCTGCTGGAGGCGTTTCCCGCTGCGAAGGTCGTCTGCCTCGTCCGCGACCCGCGCGCGGTGATCGCGTCGTACCGCGACTGGCATTCCGCCGGCGCGAAGGAGGGCGTCTGGAACGACGACGACGCCCTCGCCGCCGACCGGGAGCGGACGAAGCGCTCGTACAACATCGTCCTGATGAGCTACCTCTGGCGCGGCGTCGTGCAGGCCTCATACGAGGCGCTGCGGGCCCACGGCCCGGAGCGCGTCCGCATCCAGGGCTTCGAGCAGCTCGCTGCGGAGCCGAAGCGCGAGACGCGTTCCCTCTGCGGCTGGCTCGGGCTGGAGTACGAGCCGGCGATGCTCGGGATCCCGGTCGTGAACAGCTCGTACGCCTCCACGGGCGAGAGCGCCGGCGTCTCGACCGCAGCGGTCGAGCGCTGGAAGACGACGCTCTCGCCCGGCGAGACCGCGGTGATCCAGCGCTGCTGCGGAAGCCTGATGGACGAGCTCGGCTCCGCGAGGGAGCCGGTGCCCGCGTCCTACGGAGCCGTCACCCGCGCCTGGGCGACTGCGCCGTTCGCAGCGGCCCGCGCGGCCGTGATCAACCGCGACCGCCTCGGTAAGGTGAGCCACGCCGCACGCCGCCGTGCCGGAGCTGCGTTCAGTCGAAAGCCGCTGCTGCCGGACTAGAGCGGCGCGTCGAACATCGCGAACCACTTCGAGAGGTCGGGCTCGATCGGCAGCTCCGGCTCGAGCTTTGCCTTCAGCTCCAGCTCCTCCGCGTTGTCGCGCTCCTGCCCTCCGCTCGGCACGAACGGCCAGAAGACACCGCCCTTGTAGCCGTAGACCCAGTAGACGGGATGCTGGTAGCCCTTGAACCGGAACAGCGCGGCCAGCAGCCGGTCGCCGAAGCCCTGCTGGTCGAGCTCGGAAGCGAGCAGGTGGATGCTCGCGACGGCGTCCTCGAGCTGGTTGTCGCCGACGATCACCCACTCGTAGCCGAAGGTGTCGGTCTCGCGCATGATCTTCGAGCCCGAGTCGTTCGCCACCGAGTCGAGCAGCTCGTCGGCGGCCTTGACCACCTCGTCGAACGCGCTCGCCGAGATCGGCTTGAAGACGAGCGCGCCCTTGCCCGCGTAGTCGAGCCCGAGCTCGACCTGCAGGGTCACCGCCGCGGTCGTGAGCGCGAACAGGCGCTCGTCGGCAGGCTGCTTCAGCTTGGCGTTGCCGAACAGGCCCAAGTTACGCGACCGGGCGGCCCATCTCGCGCGCGATCGCGGCGAGCTTCTCGAGGCGCTGCTCGAGCGGCGGGTGATCCATGAACAGCACGGCCGTCTTCTGCTTGACCGTCGTCGGGATGATGAAGAACGCGTTCATCGCCGCGACCTCACGCAGATCCTGGGCGGGAATCGCCGCGATCTGGCCGGAGATCTTCTGCAGCGCGCTCATCAGGTGCTCGGGCGCGCCGGTGATCAGCGCGGAGCCGCGATCGGCTGCGAACTCGCGGTAGCGCGAGAGCGTCCGGATCAGCACCCAGCTGACGGCGTAGACGATGATCGAGGCGACGAGCACGATCAGCCAGACGGGGATCTGGTTGTTGCCGTTGTTGTTGCTTCGGTTGCCGCCGTAGCCGCCGCCGAACATGCCCGCGTAGAGGCCGAAGCGCGTGAGCACACCGGCGAGCATCGCGAAGAAGCTCGCGAGCGTCATGATCAACACGTCGCGATTGAGCACGTGCGAGAGCTCATGCGCGAGCACGCCCTCGATCTCCTCGGGCTCAAGCCGGCGCATCAGGCCGCTCGTCACCGCGACCGCGGCGTGCTTGGGGCTGCGGCCGGTCGCGAAGGCGTTCGGCATGTCGGTGTCGACGATCGCCACCTTCGGCTTGGGCAGGCCGGTCAGCGCACACAGGCGATCGACCATCGCGTGCAGCTCGGGCGCCTGCTCCGGGGTCACGACCTTCGCGCCGGAGGCGGCGAGGGCGAGCTTGTCGGAGCTGTAGTACTGGAACACCGCCAGCCCGACGACGATCAGGATCATGGGTACCAGGGCCACGTTGAGGACCTGGAAGAGGACGACGGCGAAGACGACGTAGAGCAAGCCGAGCAGGAATCCCGTGAAGAGCATCCTGCTGGTGAGCCCGGCATCCCGACCGTAGTTCCGACGTTTCATCGAGAATCAAGCCTCCTTGGAGGCGTCGAGGGTCAGAAGCATCGTAGCTAGCGGGGCAGCGATCGCCGCGCTGGTACTCGCGCCTGCCGCCGCGGCGGCGGTTCATGTGGTCGCCGATCCCTGGTCGCATGGCGGCGCGCTCGGCCTGCTCGTGCCCGGGCACGGGGTCACGGTGACGCGCGCGGGGGCACTCGCGGAGCTCGCGAAGCAGCGGCCGCCGGCCGGCGTCGAGGTCTACATCGCGCTGCCGCCGCCGGGTCGGAGCCACAACGTGCGCCGCTATCCGATCGCCGTCGTCGGGCCTGGCTTCTCCGGATTGCTGACCTCGAGCGCGACGCGGATTCCCGGGTTCGTCTCGATCCAGGACCTCGACAAGCTCTCGTCGCGGCCGGACTCGGACCCGCGCGCGACGCTGGCGCGGCTCGACCGCCGGCTCGCGCAGGCGCACGACGCGCGAAACGGCGCGATCCTCGTCGTGATGTTCTCGGCGCTCGTCCTCGCAGGGCTCGCGCTGCTGCTGCGCTCAGCCTGGCTCGCGCGCGCCGGCGTGCTCTCGATTCCCGCGGCGCTGTCGGCGGCGCTGCTGATCGCTGCGGTCGGCGGCTCGCGTCCGGCGTGGACGCTCACCGCGCTCACGCTCCTCACCGTCGGCGGCGCGCTCGTGCTCGCGCGACTCCCGCTGCCGCCGGTCGTGCTCGTCTTCCTGGCCGCATTCCTCGTCGTACTCGCTTCGTGGCCTGAGACGAACGCGCTCTCGATCGTCGGCCCGCATCCGGACGGCGGCGGGCGCTTCTACGGGATCACGAACGAGGTCGAGACGCTGATGCTCGCCCCGATCCTCGTCGCCGCGACGGCTTGGTTCTGGCCGATCGCCGTGCTCGGGCTGGCGAACGTGGCGTGGAGCAAGGCGGGCGCCGACGGCGGCGGGATCCTCGTCTTCGCGGTCGGGCTCGGGACGCTGCGGCTGCGCAACGTCACCGTGCGAAACGTGGCGCTGGTCCTCGTCGGCGCGGTCGCGATCGGCCTCGTGCTGGTGGGGATCGACGCGGCGATCGGCGGCTCGAGCCACGTCGACCATGCCGTCGGCGGCGGGCCCGTGCATCTCGTGCACGTTCTCGCCCACCGCCTCCGCGTGTCGTGGGACGGGATCACCGCGACGTGGTACTCGGCGCTGATCGCCGGGCTCACGGCGGCGGCCTGCGTGATGTTCGCGTTGCTCCGCCCGCGGGTCGCGGCGCTCGATGCGCTGCTCGTCGCGCTGGCCGTCTCGCTGCTCGTGAACGACACCGGCGCGGACGTGCTCGGCTACGGGGCGCTCTGCTGCGCCGTCGTCTGGACGTGGGGTAAACTCGCGCAGCGATGAAGCGCTTCGGCCTCCTGCTCGCCCTCCCGCTTCTGCTCCTCGCCGCCGGTTGCGGCTACGAGGGGACGGTGAGCGC
The DNA here is from genome assembly GCA_963738775.1 of uncultured Actinomycetes bacterium. Classification (GTDB taxonomy): domain Bacteria; phylum Actinomycetota; class Thermoleophilia; order Gaiellales; family Gaiellaceae; genus CAVQZA01. The sequence continues at coordinate 92,178 of CAVTXU010000018.1, read as the reverse complement.
GACGCCGCAGACGGTGGTCGGCACGGTCGCTGCGCCGCCGGCCCAGCCAGTCACGAACCTCAAGGGCGACCCGGTCGCGGGCAAGAAGGTCTTCGAGACCGCGGGCTGTGCGAGCTGCCACACGCTGAAGGACGCAAACGCGACCGGCACGATCGGCCCGAACCTCGACGAGGCGAAGCCGCCGCTCGACCTGGTGCTCACGCGCGTCACCTACGGGAAGTCGCCGATGCCCTCGTTCAAGGGCACGCTCACCCCGCAGCAGATCGCCGACGTGGCCGCGTACGTCGTCCAGGCGACCTCCGGCTGATCCTCCCCGACGACTTCCCGCGCACGGTCAGGGCGTTCGCCTCCGATCTCGATCGCACTCTGATCGGCCACGACGCGGTGCTGCGGCCTCGCACGGTCGCGGCGATCCAGGCGGCGCGCGCTCGCGGGATCCACGTGATCGTGGTGACCGGGCGGATGTTCCGCTCGGTGCGGCCGTACGTGCAGGAGGCCGGGCTCGACGAGCCCGTGATCTGCTACCAGGGCGCCGTCGTCGCTGATCCGGCGACCGGTGAGTTTCTGCTCCACCGCCCGATCGAGCTCGAGCTCGCGCGTGAGACGATCGAGGCCGTCGAGAGCGCCGGCTTCGGGCTCAACTGCTACGTCGACGACAACCTCTACGTGGCCGAGATCACGGACTGGGCGCGTGCCTACGCCGACTTCCAGAATCTGCCGGTGGACGCGGTCGGCGACCTCCGCAGCTGGCTCTCGGAGCCGCCGACCAAGCTCGTCGCCGTGGGCGATCCGGACGAGCTCGACGTGCTGCAGATCGAGCTGCGCGAGCGCTTCGGCGAGCGGCTGTTCATCTCGAAGTCGCTGCCGTACTTCCTCGAGTTCGCGAGCCCCGAGGTGTCGAAAGGCTCAGGACTCGCGTTTCTGGCCGAACGACTCGGTTTCACGGCTGCGGAGACCGTGGCGATCGGCGACGGCGAGAACGATCGCGAGCTGCTGGACTGGGCCGGTTACGCAGTGTGCGTCGAGGAGTCGCATCCGTCGCTCTACGAGCGCGCCGACCTCGTGATCCCCGGCCCGGAGGCCGACGGGGTCGCAACGATGATCGAGAGCTACCTAGACTTGACCGCGTGATCGACCTCAAGGCGGCTCGCAGCGACCCGGACGGCTTCCGCGCGGCGCTCGCGCGCAAGGGCGCGGCGGACGCGTTCGACGCGCTGCTCGCTGCGGATGAGCGCTGGCGCGCGCTCGTGCCCCGCATCGACGACCTTCGTTCCCGCCAGAAGCTGAAGGGAAAGCCGACGCCGGAGCAGCTCGCCGAGCTCTCCGCGCTGAAGGACGAGCTGAAGGCCGCAGAGGACGAGCTCGCGGCCGCCGAAGCGGCACGGGATGAGGCGCTTGCACGCGTTCCGAACCCGCCCGATCCCTCGGCACCGGACGGAAATACCGACGAGGACGCCGAGGAGATCCGCCGCTGGGGCGAGATTCCGCAGCTCGCGGAGCCGAAGGAGCACACCGAGGTCGGCCGCTTCGACATGGAGCGTGCGGCGCGGCTCTCGGGCTCGCGTTTCGGCTACCTGCTCGGCGACACGGCGCTCCTGGCGTTCGCGCTCTACCGCTTCGCGCTCGACCGGCTCGTGCAGGCGGGTTTCACGCCGATGCTGCCGCCGGTGCTCGTCCGTGAGGAGGCGATGTACGGCACCGGCTTCTTCCCGACCGAGCGTTCGAACATCTATGCGCTCCGGGACGACGACCTGTACCTGACGGGCACGTCCGAAGTGGCTCTGGCGGGGCTGCACATGGGCGAGATCCTCGAGGAGAGCGACCTCCCGCTCCGCTACGCCGCATTCTCGACCTGTTTCCGCCGCGAGGCGGGCGCCGCGGGCAAGGACACGCGCGGGATGTTCCGCGTTCACCAGTTCAACAAGGTCGAGATGTTCGTCTTCACGCGGCCTGAGGACTCGCCGGCCGAGCACGAGCGGCTGCTCGCGATCGAGGAGGGCATCGTGCAGGAGCTCGGGCTGCCGTACCGCGTAGTGAACGTGGCCGCCGGCGATCTCGGCGACCCGGCCGTGAAGAAGTACGACATCGAGGCGTGGTTCCCGTCGCAGGAGCGCTATCGCGAGATCACTTCCTGCTCGAACACCACGGATTTCCAGGCGCGGCGGCTCGGGATCCGCTACCGCGGCGAGCGCGGGCTCGAGACGGCGCACACGCTGAACGGGACAGCGGTGACGGATCGCGCCGCGTTGGCTATCCTCGAGAACTACCAGGGCGAAGTGCCCGAGGTCCTGCTCCAGTACGGCGCCCCAACCCAAATAGCGCCGTAGCCCCACCCAACACGTCCGTTCCAAACATGTCCCGGTGCCTGACCCCGGGACCTGTCTTTTGGTCCGGATCTAGCCGCTCTCTTCGACCGACTTGACCTTGTCGAGGCTGTGGTCCCACCAGGCTTCGTCTGTGCCCGGGCCGCCGTCGACTCGGTCGGGACGCCCGTCGTAGGCCCAGATCTTGTCGTTCCCGGGGCCGCCGAGGATCGTGTCGCTGCCGGCGGCGCCCTCGAGCTTGTCGTCGCCCGGACCGCCCTCGATCAGGTCGTTGCCGGTGCCGCCCGAGATCGTGTCGTTGCCGTCGCCGCCGATCAGCACGTCGTTGCCGCCGTTGCCGAGGATCGTGTCGTCGCCGCCGAGGCCGCAGATCACGTCGCGTCCCTCCGTCCCGTACAGGTAATCGGGCCCCGCGGTGCCCGTGATCGTGCACGCCGAGGCCGTCGCGGCACTGCCCTGGAGCGCCAGCACGACCGCAACCGCGGCGCCCGCGTGAAGCGCTGCGATGAACCACCTCCCGGGGGAAGAGTGAACCGCCTCGGGCATGGCACGGTGGGCGAGGCGTCGGACGAGGGCACACAGAGACCGACGCGAAAGGACGACGATGGCTGCGGCAGAGCTCAGGCGCAAACTGCGGAACTTCCCAACGGCTTCCCTCCACCTGCGCATCGCGATCGCCTCCTAGGTCGCGGCGCGCAGCGCCACTCCAGGCGAGAGCCCGCGCCGTGCTGCCTCCCCCGCGGGGAGCTCCAGCACGGCTCGGGCCCTCAGGCGCATGGACGCCCGCCAGGGGCGCACATCCGCTGCCACCTTCACCACCACCTGGTCGGAATCGAGGAACACGGCGTCGATGGGGAAGCGCATGAACGCGGTGTGAATCGACGAGGCGCGCTCGAGCAACAGCCCCTCCCCTTGATCGAGGTTGCTGCGTCCGAGCAGGCCGCGCATCTTCGAAAGCGACGAGCGCGCGACGACACAGCGCTCGCACACGACTCTGCCGTCCACGTGTTGGAGCCGGACTTCCACGCTCACCAGCCGAGCACGATTCGCGGGCCGAACACGTAGTCGATCAGCCTGCGCCGTCTGCTGCGTCCCCTCTTCGGCATCCCGGTCGTTCCTTTCCCTCTGAGCGCCGGGGCCGCAAACATCGACGCGAATTGCAGTGATCCGGGTATCGCCGGTTTTGCCCCGTTTCCCCCTCCCCCTAAACGGTGAACCGGCGGGCGAATCATCAGAACGAGGGATTGGCCGGCGAGCCGATCGAACGATGATTGGCCCACACGAATACCCGAAGGCGTTGCGGCCGCCGAGGATGTAGTTGGAGGGGAACTGAGGGGGCCGCATTGATCGCTTTCGCGATGGATTCGGAAATCTCGCTCGGAATACCAGCCTCCAAAGGCGTCCTCGGAAATCGCGACGCTTTCAGAGCCCGCTAAGTCGTGGGAGGAGGTGAGCTCTAGTGACGTTTTCCGAGTGGTTCGACTTTGCGCGCGACATGTGGCGCAAGCAGGAGGGGCAGACGATGGCCGAGTACGGCGTCGTTCTGGCTGTGATCACGATCGGCGCCGTCGGCGTCTTCACCGCCCTGTCTGGCGGGATTTCGAAGTCCATCGGCAAGGTGACCGCGCTGCTGCCGTAAGGCCGCAGTCTGAAGGGGAAGGGGAGGAAATGATGCTGAGGTTCTCCGACATGGCCGAGCCTTTTCGCGCGATCCGCAGGCGCGAGGAGGGACAGACGATGGCCGAGTACGGCGTCACGCTTGCCGTGATCTGTGTCGCGACAGTCGCTGTCTTCACGGTGCTGTCGGGCGGCATCATGGGAACGATCAACAAGGTGGTCGGCCTGCTCCCGTAGCAGCCGAATACACGAGGTGGGCCCGCCGCCCGGGCCCACCTCGTCACCGTTTGAGGGGGAGTTGAGGGGAATGAAAAAGCGAATCGAGGCCAGAAGCGAACGAGGCCAGACGATGGCGGAGTTCGCGATCGTGCTCCCGGTTCTGATGCTCGTCGTCTTTGCAGTGATCCAGTTCGGGATCCTGTTCAACAACTTTGTCGCGCTGACCGACGCAGTCCGCGCCGGCGCGCGCACCGGCGCCGTCTCGAGGACGGCTGCCGACCCGGTCGGCGCCACCGTCGCGCGCGTCCAGTCGGCGACCGGCGACCTCGATCAGTCGAAGCTCGGCATCACGGTCACATCCGGCTGGCATTCCGGCGACGACGTGACGGTGTCGGCGACGTACCCCTACTCGATCAACCTCTTCGGAGTGGTCGTGCAGGCAGGAAGTCTCAAGAGCAGCACGACCGAACGAGTCGAATAGCCAACCCACTTCAACGAACGAAACAAACCGAGGGAGAACAGAACGATGACGTACCGAGTCCGCAATATTGGGATCGCCGTCGGTCTCGCTGTATTGGCGGCGCTGATGATCAGCTATTACGTGACGAATTACAAGCGTCACGTCCAGCGAGGGGCCAGTGACATCAGCGTCCTGGTCGCGACCAAGGACATTCCGGCCGGCACATCCGGCGCCGAGGTGAACTCGCAGCACCTCCTCCGCTCGATCACCGTGACCCGCTCCGCAGTCGTGCCGGGCGCGATCTCGAACGGCAGCGAGCTGACGAGCCTCGTCGCGACGCAGACGACCTACGCGGGCGAGCAGGTGAGCGCCAGGCGGTTCGCAAGCCAGGCCGCCGGCGGCGTCCGCGCCTCGATCACCGGGCCGCAGCGGGTGATGCAGATCCCGGGCGACGCGAACCAGCTGCTCGCCGGGACGCTGAAGGACGGCGACCACGTGGACGTGGTCGGCTCGTGGGGATGGCCCACCAGCTCCTCGCCCCTGAAGGTCGGCAGGGTAGTGATCCGGGACGTGCTCGTGCTCCGGGCTCCGTCCGGGCTCGGGCTCGACGCGACCCAGCACATCACGACGAGCCCCGGCAGCGATCTGTCGATCCAGCTCCAGCTCTCGGACCAGCAGTCGCAGAAGCTCTGGTGGCTCGTCCAGAACGGCACCTGGTCGCTCGCGCTCCGGCCGACGCTCCACGGCACCGACGCATCGCACGGCTCGGAGACGCCGTCGACGATGCTCGGCCACGCTCCCGATCCGGGCCAGGGCATGAACGAGATCGTCGGCGGGATGGGAGGGCCCCAGTAATGACTGACGCACAGAACACTCAGAACGGCGACGCCCCGACCGGGACCCGGGTCTACCTGACCGGCTCCTGCGACGGCTTCGACACGCTGCGCGAGGCGCTCGCGCAGCAGCCGGACCTCCAGCTCGTCGGTGCGAGCGAGCAGATCCAGGACGGGGCCTCCGCGCTCGCCGGCGGTCACCTCGACTGCGTCCTGCACGCGACCCGCGCCTCGGCGCTGCCCGTGCACGACCTCGCACTGCTCCGCGAGCACACGCGGGTGCCGGTGCTGCTCGTCGCATCGGGCGAGGCGTCGGTCCTGCTCGACGAGTCGCTCGGGGCCGACATCGCCGACGTGGTGCTGTTGCCGGCACTGACCGAGAACGTCGTCTTCGCAATCCGCAAGGCGACGCACGCGGGTCGCCGCGCCGCCGCCGCGGGTACGCACGACGGCCGGATCGTCACCGTCTTCTCGCCGAAGGGCGGCACGGGCAAGACCGTGCTCGCCACGAACCTCGCCTGCGCGTTCGCGAAGGACGAAAAAAGGAAGACGCTCCTGATCGACCTCGACCTCCAGTTCGGAGACGCGGCGATCATGCTCGGGATCGAGCCGGAGAAGACGATCTTCGACCTCGTCACCGCGCCGGGAGAGCTCGACCCGGAGAAGCTCGCGGGCTACATCACGACGCATCCGTGCGGGCTCGACATCCTCCCCGCTCCGCTCCATCCGGAGGACGCCGAGCTCGTGACCGAGGCCAAGGTGGCGCGCCTGCTCGAGGTCGCCCGTGCCTCGTACGACGCGATCGTCGTCGACACCTCGCCCTTCTTCCACGGGCCGATGCTGTCGACGCTCGACCGCACCGACGAGCTGCTGCTCCTGTGCGGGCTCGACGTGCCCACGCTGAAGAACGTGCGCCTCGCCCTGGGCACGCTTCAGCTCCTGTCGTTCCCGCAGGCGCGGATCCGCGTCGTCCTCAACCGCTCCAACTCGAAGGTCGGGATGAAGCCGCGTGAGGTCGAGGCCGCGCTCGAGCAGAAGGTGCGCTGGGAGGTTCCCTCCGACCGCGCCGTGCCGATCGCCGTCAACCGCGGCGCGCCCGTCGTGATCTCGGACTCAGGCTCCGATTTCGCGAAGGCCGTCCGCGAGATGGCGAAGGGCGTGCTCCCGGTGGAGCAGGAGAAGAAGACCCGCCGGCTCGTGCCGACCCTGGCGAAGGCATAGGTCATGGGCCTTCACGATCGCCTCAACCGCACGGGCAACGGTGCCGTCTACGACCTCCCGGCCAACGGCGGCACCTCGTCGGCCCAGCCCGTCGAGACCATCGCCGCCGATCCGTACGCGGAGCTGAAGACGCGGATCCACCACGCGTGCATCGCCGCGCTCGGCGTCGAGCTGTTCAAGCAGGAGGCCAACGAGGACATCACGGAACGCGTCCTGCGCACGGTCACCGAGCAGCTCGCGCTCGACCGGACGCCGCTCACGCGCGAGGAGCGCCGGCAGCTCGTCCGCGAGATCACCGACGACATCCTCGGCTACGGCCCGCTCGAGCCGTTCCTCCGCGACGACAGCGTGACCGAGGTCATGGTCAACGCGTACGACCGGATCTACGTGGAGCGAAACGGCAAGCTCGAGCGCGCTCCGGCCGCGTTCGCCGACAACGCACACCTGCTCCGGATCATCGACCAGATCGTCTCGCAGGTCGGACGCCGCGTCGACGAGTCCTCGCCGATGGTCGACGCTCGTCTCCCGGACGGGTCGCCGTGTCAACGCGATCATCCCGCCGCTCGCGCTGACGGGCCCGACGCTGACGATCCGGAAGTTCGCCGCGCGATCCGTACACGATCGAGCGACCTGATCGGCTTCGGCACGATCACCGGCAAGTCGGCCGCAGTTCCTCGCCGCCTGCGTGCGCGGGCAAGCTCAACATCCTGATCTCCGGCGGTACCGGCACCGGCAAGACGACGACTGCTCAACGCGCTCTCGGCGTTCATCCCCGACGACGAGCGGATCGTCACCATCGAGGACGCGGCCGAGCTGCAGCTGCAGCAGGAGCACGTGATCGTGCTGGAGTCGCGCCCGCCGAACATCGAGGGCCACGGCGAGGTCACGCATCCGCGAGCTCGTCCGCAACGCCCTGCGCATGCGCCCCGACCGGATCATCGTCGGCGAGGTCCGCGGCGCCGAAGCGCTCGACATGCTCCAGGCCATGAACACGGGCCACGAAGGCTCGCTGACCACGATCCACGCCAACTCGCCGCGCGACGCGCTGTCCCGGCTCGAGACCATGGTCCTCATGGCGGGCATCGACCTGCCGCTGCGGGCGATCCGCGAGCAGATCGCGTCGGCGTTCGACCTGCATCGTCCAGATTTCGAGGCTCGTCGACGGCTCCCGCCGCGTCACGCACGTGACCGAGGTGCTGCGCATGGAAGCCGACGTGATCACCCTCCAGGACATCTTCGTGGCGAAGCCGCCCGACGAAGAGCGTTCTCCCGGCTCCGGCCACGCGCGGCTGCTCTCGCCGCTCCAGTGCACGGGGCTCAAGCCGCACTTCCTCGAGAAGCTGGCGCAAAACGGCGCGATCCTGCCGCCGAGCTTCTTCGGTGAGGACGAGTCCGGCGCCGTGCCGCGCTCCTCCTTCGCGGCGACGAGCTTCGACGGAGCCTTCTCGTGAGGCGGCTCTCCCTCGCCGCCCTCGTCGCACTCGCGTTCGCCGCTCCGGCGGCGGGCGCGGTGCAGATTTCGAAGCTCGACACCAGCGCGTACCCGCAGGTTCGCCTCAGCGTGGTCGCGTCTCAGCCCCTCGCCACGATGCCGGCGCTCACCGAGAACGGCCAGCCCGTGACCGACCTCAGCGGGGTGAACCTCGGCAAGGGCAAGAGCGTCGTGCTCGCGATCGACCGCTCCGAGTCGATGGCCGGCGCCTCGCTCCGCAACGCAGTCGCCGCGGCGCAGACGTTCGTCGACCAGAAGCTCGGCGCCGACCGGATCGCCGTGGTCGCCTTCGGGCGCCACGCGGTGACGCTCGGTAGCTTCTCGCCCGCCGCCGCCGACGCCGACTCCGCGCTGAGCGGGATCCAGGTCGACTCCGTCTCCGGCACGGCTCTCTACGACGCCGTCGTCGCAGCGGCCGCACAGCTCAGCAAGAACGGGACAGCGGGACGCGTGATCATCCTGCTCACCGACGGTCACGACGTCTCGAGCACGGCGACGCTCGCGGACGCCGTCGCCGCAGCCCGCGCCGCGCACGCAGCGGTCTACCCGATCGCGATCGCCTCGCACGACTTCGACCCTGTTCCCCTCCAGCAGCTCGCGCTGCAAACGAACGGGACGTACCACCGCGCCACCACGAGCGCCGCACTGCGCTCGGTGTATGCCTCGATCGCCGACGAGCTCGCCCGCACCTGGCAGCTCGACTACGTGACGGCCGCCCGCCCTGGCGACCACGTCTCGCTCGTCACCACGAGCTCGCAGGGGACCGCGAACGCCGCGCTCGCGATCCCGGCGAGCTACGGCACGGGCCCGGAGTCGAGCCCGTCGTCGCTCCTGCCCTCGCCGCTCTACTCCACCGGCGGCACGATCGCCTTCGCGCTGCTGATGGGGCTGCTCGTCCTCGCCGCCGGCCTCTTCGTCGTCGTCGGCGCCCGGGGCAGCTGGGTGAAGACCCGACTCGCACCGCACATCGGCGAGCGCGAGCGCCGGCTTGCCCGCCGCAAGGAGCGCCTGTCGCTGCTCGCCTCGCTGTATCGGGCGACCGAGTCCGCGTTCGGGTCATGGCGGCGTTGGGCCTCACTCGAGCGGATGCTCGAGCGCGCCGACGTGCCGCTCCGGCCCGCCGAGTTCATCTGGGCCAGCATCGGCCTCGGCTTCGGGCTCGGGATGCTCGCCGCAGTCGTCGGCGCCTCGCCGTTCGTGATCCTCGGCCTGCTGCTCGCCGGCGGCGGGATCCCGTATGTCTTCGTGACGATCCGGGTGAAGCGCCGTGCCCGCGCCTTCGAGGAGCAGCTGCCCGAGATCCTGACCACGATCGCGGCCACGCTGAAGGCCGGCCACTCCTTCAAGCAGGGGATGCAGGCCGTCGTCGACGAGGCGCATCCGCCGGCCAGCGAGGAGCTGCACCGCGTCCTCACGGAGACGGGCCTCGGCCGACCGATGGATGACGCGCTGACCGAGATGGCCGAGCGCACCGGCTCCGAGAACTTCTCGTTCGCGATCACCGCGGTGACGATCCAGCGGCAGGTCGGTGGCTCGCTCGCCGGGCTGTTCGAGATGGTCGCCGACACCGTCCGCCAGCGCCAGCAGTTCGCCCGGAAGATCCGCGGGCTGACGGCGATGGGCCGGATGTCGGCCTACGTCCTGATCGGCCTGCCGTTCTTCATCGCGGCTGCGCTCACGCTGATGAATCCCGGCTACATGCGGCCGCTCTACACCACGAGCGCAGGCCACATGCTGATCCTCATCGGGCTCGTGATGATGACGATCGGCTCCCTGATCATCCACAAGATCGTCTCCTTCAAGGGGTGAGCTAGATGCTGCTACTGATCGTTGCCGTCGGACTGCTCGCCTTCTCCGGATTCCTCGTCTCCGAGGTCGTCTCGCTACCGGAGCGCCAGCGCCGGACGCTCGTCCGCCGCGCCGCTCACTACGGAGCGACCCGGGCCCAGCCCACCGAGCGCGACCGGGCGACCCTCCACGACCGGATGCTCGTCCCGGTCTCGGGACGGATCGCCCGCCTCATGCTCCGCCTCAACCCGCGCGAGAGCCTCGACGCGGTGCAGCAGAAGCTGCTCGCCGCGGGCATGCACGACGTCACGCCGAGCGGCTTCCTCGCTGCGAAGGCGATCCTCGCCGGCGGCGGACTCGTGTTCGGGCTCCTGCTCACGGCGATCGCCGGCGGCCAGACGGGGATCCTGCTCACGCTCGCGTTCGTGGCGTGCGGCTGGATCGCGCCGGGCTTCATCGTCGGCAAGCGCGCGACGAGCCGCCGCGAGCAGATCGGCCGTGAGTTGCCGGATGCGCTCGACCTGCTCGCCGTCAGCGTCGAGGCCGGTCTCGGCTTCGACGGCGCGATCGCGAAGCTGACCGAGCACATGGAGGGCTCGCTCGTGGACGAGATGTCGCTCGCGCTCGGCGAGATGCGCGTCGGCGAGTCACGCTCGGAGGCGCTGAAGAAGATGGCCGGCCGCGTCGACACGCCCGAGGTCTCGTCGTTCGTCCGCGCGATCATCCAGGCCGACCAGCTCGGCATCTCGCTCGGCAAGATTCTCCGCGTCCAGGCGACCGACAGCCGGCTCAAGCGTCAGGCCGCCGCCGAGGAGAAGGCGATGAAGGCGCCGATCAAGATGCTGTTCCCGACCGTCGCCTTCGTCTTCCCTGCGATGTTCATCGTGGTTCTCGGGCCGGCCTTCCTCGGTCTCAAGCAGCTCTTCGGGTTCTAGTGACGATGCCTCCTGCGACAGAACAGGGATTCGGCAGCGGCCTCCGGGCCCACGTGAACCGCAAGCGCGGCGGCGACGAGGAGCCCGTCGAGGAGGAGCTGCCCCGCTCGGTGTCCGAGGCGATCGCGGTCGCCGAGCCGCCGCCGTCGAGCGCGGGCGCCGACCAGCTCCGCTCGGAGCTCGAGGCCTCACTCGACCGCGAGCGCTCGCTGCGCGACTCACTCGCCGCGCAGGACGTCGCGCTCGAGCGCGAGCTCCAGATCGAGCAGGATGCTGCGCGTCGTGCCGACGAGCTCGACGAGCGCGTCGCCCAGCTCGCCTCGGCGGAGGCCGCGGTTGCCGCCCGCGAGCGCGCCGCCGCCGAGCAGATGGCCGAGGCCGAGGCGGTGCGCGAGCAGATCGCGGCCGAGCACGAGGCGCTCCAGGAGGCGCAGGCGCGCGCGGCTCAGCGCGAGAAGGACATCGAGCTCAAGACCGAGGCGCTGAAGGCCGCCGACGAGGCGCGTACCGGCGCGCTGCAGGAGGTCGCCGAGCGCGCCGCTGCAGCGCAGGATCGAGAGCGCGCGCTCGCGAAGGCCGAGTCGGAGCTGCAGAAGCGCGAGACCAAGCTCGCGACCGAGCTCGCGAAGAGCGAGGCCAAGCTCGCGGCCGGGCTCGAGCAGCGGGAGGCCGAGCGGATCGCCGAGCTCGCCGAGCGCGAAACCGAGCTGGCGAGCGCGCTGGCTGAGATCGAGAAGCGCGAGTCGACGCTCGCCGCAGAGTTCGAGCAGCGCGAAGCTGCAGTGAGGCTCGAGTTCGAGAAGCGCGAGAACGAGCTCGCCGCCGGCCTCGAGCGGGTCGGCGGGCTCGAGGAGCGCGAGGCCGAGCTGCGCGCGCTCGAGGAGCGTGCGAAGGCGAGCCTCGCCCAGCAGAGCGCCGGGCTGTCGCGTCTCGCCGAGATCCAGGAGCGCGAGGTGCAGCTCGCTGCGCGCGAGGCCGAGCTCGTCGCCCGCGAGCAGCTCGCCCACAAGGCTCCGGCCCTGTCGGTCGTGCCGACGAGCGGCTCGCAGTCCGCCGCGCTCGACCAGCGTGAGATCGAGCTGGCCGCGCGCGAGGCGGAGGTGCGCCGCGCCGAGGCGAACGTCCGCCGAGCCGAGGCCAACGCTCCGACCGAGGACAACATCGCCGCCGAGCAGCTCCGGCTCGATGAGCGCGAGCGCTCGATGCGGAAGCGCGAGGCCGAGCTCCAGAAGGCCGAGAAGCTCGTCCTCACGTTGAAGGAGCAGCTCGAGACGAAGCAGCGCCGCTTCGGCCAGGGCGAGGAGACCGTCGTCGCCGGGCTGGAGGATCTCGACCGGCGCGAGCGCGAGCTCGACCTGCGCGAGGCGCGCCTCGATGCCGACGAGGACATCGCGGACCAGAAGCTCGCGGTGCGCGAGGCCGCGCTGGCCGCGCTCGAGGACAAGCTCCGCCGCAAGGAGGGCGACCTCTCGACCTACGTCACGCAGGTGCAGAGCGAGTTCGACCGGCGCGAGGCCGACTGGTGGTCGAAGCAGCTCGGCAAGCCGCTCGAGGCGTTCAACGGCTCGTCGTAGCTAGGCGTCGATGAGGCGGATGCCGAGCCAGATCCCGGCGATCCCGCCGAAGACCGAGAACAGCATCGACATCATCCCGAAGCCGGACGCGCCCCAGAGCTCGGGGAGGTAGCCGCCGGCCACGGTACCGAAGCTCGCGCAGAGACCGATTACCGATTTTCCACCCATGGGGCGAAAGATCGGCATACGAGGTTTCGAGCTTTAGCTAGAAGAGAACGAGTCGATCGCGGTGCACCGCTTCGACCCCGCGCGGGCGCCCGGCGAGCTCGGCGGCGCTGCCCGCGCTGAGGCCCTTCGCGAACACGACGCCGTCGGCGCCGACGAGCTCGACGCCGTCTCCGGCCTCGAACGGGCCGTCGCAGGAGAGGACACCGACGGCGAGCAGGCTCCGGCCCTGCTCGGTCACCGCGCGACGCGCGCCGTCGTCGACGTGGAGCCGGCCGACGACGGGCGTGCCGAAGCGGAGCCAGAGCTTGAACGCCGGCTGCGCGCCCTCCTCCGCCGCGAACCGCGTCCCGCGCGGCTCGCCCGCCACGATCGGACCGAGCACCGATTCGCCGGTGCCGCCCGCGATCACGGTAGTGATGCCCGCGGCGACCGCCATGTGCGCGGCGGCGACCTTGTTCTCCATCCCGCCCGTGCCGAGCTCGGTGCCCTTGCCGAAGACGGCGGCGCCGACCGCTGCTCCGTCGCCGATCGGCTCGGCCCCCGGCTCGCCCGGCGCGCGCGTGAAGACGCCCTCGGCCTCGGTCAGCAGCACCAGAAGTCTCGCGCGCGCGAGGATCGCGACCTGCGCGGCAAGCGTGTCGTTGTCTCCGAGCGAGATCTCGTCGGTCGCGGTCGCGTCGTTCTCGTTCACGACGGGCACCGCGCCGAGCGCGTGCAGCGCGGCGAGCGCGTTGTGCGCGTTGACGTACGCGGCGCGATCGGCGATCTCGCGCCCCGTGAGCAGGATCTGAGCCGCTGAGAGCCCCTCACGGCCGAGCGCGTCGTCCCATGCGGCCTGGAGCCGCGCCTGTCCGAGCGCGGAGGCGGCCTGCATCTGCGGCATCGAGCGCGGCCGCTTTTCGAGGCCGAGCCGCGGCAGCCCGAGAGCGATCGCGCCGGACGAGACGATGCGTGACGGGAGTGCCCGCGTTGACGAGCTCCGCGATCTCCTGCGCGCGGCGGCGCAGAACGGTGCGCCTGACCTTCCCGCCGGGGCCGGCGATCAGGCTCGTGCCGAACTTGACGACGACCGGACGCCGCACCGGTCAGCGGCTCTGCGTTCCGTCACCGACGATTCGGTACTGCCGCAGCCACAGGTCGCGGTAGGTGACCGGGCCGCGCGGGCCGGGCGTCCAGTCGACGTTGATCCCGGTCTCGGGAGCGCCGGTGAGCTCGAAGCCGTCGGTGTACCGCGTCGACGCGTGCCAGTACGCGGCCGTGCCGCGATAGGAGTCGAGGAAGCGCTGCGCCGCCTCCGCGTCCTCGGTCACGATCCCCGCAGCGAGCCCCGACGTTTCCGTGTTGGCGATACGCACCGCCTCGTCGAGGTCGTCGACGACGTCGGCGGTGACGGTCGCGACGCGGCCCGTGTCGTTGGCCCACTCGTGCCCGAGCCTGACGTCGAGCAGCTTGCCGACACCCGCGCGCGCCGTGCCGCGCACCTCGAGCCCGAGCCGCTCGATCAGCGAGACCAGGTCGGGCAGGAGCTCGGCCGCGCCGCGATCGACGAGCAGGAGGTTGAGCCGGTTGCAGACGCCGAGCCGGTCGAGACTCGCGCCGGCGAGCGCAAGCGCCTTGTCGCGGCTCGCGGCCGGATGGATGTAGAGGACACCGCCGCCCTCGGCGTGGGCGAGCGCGCGGACGCCGTGCTCCGCGGCGAGGCGCGCGAGCTCGGCGGTCGTCTCACCGCTGCCGCGGAGGATCACGAGCGGGAGCACCTTCGGCAGCGAGACGAGGACGCGCGCGCCCTCGCGATCCGGCGAGCGCACGAGGCCGACCGCGCCGCCCGGAAGCCCGGCATCCTCGAGCGCCGGCCGCAGCACGTCGTCGACGAGCACGGTCACCGTCCGGAGCGCGGCGCCGCCGGTGCGGAGCACGGCAGTGTTGAGACTCTTGAGCAGCTGCCCCGCGACGTCGAGCGCGACGTTCGGGCGCGCCTCGAAGTTGGCGCCGACGGTGCCGATCGGGATCCGCCGCTCGCTGACGACGAGCCCGTTGTCGAGCGTCCGCGATTCGATCTCGCGCTCGAGCGCCGGCAGCTCCGCCATCGCCTGCGCCTGAGCGGCGAGCGCGTCGACGCGCGCGTCGTCGAGCCGGAGCCGGTCGAGCATCCCCTCGTCGAGCTTCCCGGTCGCCGCGATGTAGTCGGCCTCGTTCGCCTGGAGGATCTCGGCGCGCCGCTCGTCGACGAGCGAGGCCGCGCGCTGGAGCGCAGCGGTGACGCTCGCATCGGTCAGCGCGGCGAGCGCGCGCCCCGCCTCGACAGCCTCCCGTTCGACCAGAGCCCGCAAGTCGACCTGTTGCTCGAGCGTCATACGTCGCAAGATACCCCGCCGCGTAGGATCGTTCCCGGCGGGATGCCGGAGCGGTCGAACGGGGCGGTCTTGAAAATCGCTGGGCGCGCGAGCGTCTCGTGGGTTCGAATCCCACTCCCGCCGCTTGAGCCGCTCGATCTCGACGGTGAAGCCAAGCGTCTCGCCGAAGTTGGCCACGAGATTCTCGGCACTCCAGGTTTCGTAGTTGAGCGTCTTGGCTGCTGAAGCCAGAAGCTCGCTCACCTCGCCGAACCAACCTGGTGTCCGCCGCCCACTCCCATGAGCGAAACGTCTTCGGCGTGCCACGAGGGCGCGAGGAAGGGACGCGGGTTCCCGCCGTTCCTTAGGCAGACGTTCTACATGTTCGGGCAGTTCTTGGACGACTTCGCGCCGTACATCTTGTGCGGCTTCGCGGGCTTGGCCTTCGCGTTGCCGGTCGCGGCGTACGCGCCGACACCGCCGACCAGGACTCCCACGACCGTCAGCGCGGCGACCATCGCTCGAGCTCGTGCTCCCATGGATGCATCACCTCCTGCACTCAGTTAACACCACGTTTCTAAGAAACCGGAGCGATCGAGCCGAACAGCCCGTCCCCCTCGTCGTTCGGGCCCGCCGTGAAAAACAGCGTGCCGGCCGGGCCGGCCGCGGCGCCGTTTCCGAACTGGAGCGCCCAGAGCCCGTCGATCGAAACCGGTGACCCGTCCGCGCCGCGCAGCGTCCCGTCGGGCAGATAGAGCAGCCCGCCGAAAATGGGCCGGTAGGCGTTGACCTTCCCGTCGCCGAAGTTGCCGACGAGCAGGTCGCCGCCGAAGCGGCCGAACCCGTCGGGCGCCTGCGCGATGCCCCACGGCGCGTTCAGCTGGCCGAGGAACGCGACCTTGCCGGCGAGCAGCCCGTTCGACGCGTTGAACGCGTCCACGAACCCGAGCCCCGGCCCGTCGACCTCGTCGCCGCTGCCGGGCTGCGTCTTCGCGTACGTGACGTAGACCTTCGTGCCGATCGCCTGGATCCCGAACGGCGCGAAGTTCCGCGGGATCGTGGGATCGAAGAACGCGAACGGGCTCGACACCGGCTGCCACGAGCCGTCGAAGACGTCGACGCGGCGGTTGTGGAAGTCGGTCGCGTACAGCCGCGGCCCCGCCGTCGTCTGCGTGATCGCGAGCCCCTTGAACACGGCGCCCTCGGCGGACATGTCGATCTCGGGCTCGGCCGTGTTGCCCAGCGAGCCGTTCCAGGCGCTGATCACGCCCGCCTCGCTGTCGAACAGGAACAGGCCGGGACCAGCGTTCCCGCCCTTGACGGCGAAGCCGGTCGAGCCGTTGAACACGACGCCGGTCGGGTTGTCGCCGACGGCGACGGTGCGGGCGATCTTGGCGCCGGCGCCGGTGTAGAGCGTCGAGACGCCCGTGCCGTTGTCGGCGACCCACCACGGCGTGGCCGGTCCGGCGACGAGACCCCAGGCGTTGACGAGGCTCGCGTCAACAGTTGTGCCGGGCACGCCGTTGTCCGAAACGAGCGGCGTCACGGCGAAGCTGTTCCCCGTTGCGCCTGCCGCGGCTCCGGCGGCTGCGAGCGCGAGTGCGGCAGCGGCGAATGCGACGGCTGCGCGCGCGAAAGACGAACGCATCATTCCCCCTTCCCCAGTTCGATCCAGGCATCCGTCCTACGGGACGAGCGCGCGAGCGGATTGGCCGTCATGATGCGGCTCGTGCGCGAGAACCCCGTCAAGCGGAAGCTGGCCGCCGGCGAGACGAGTGCGGGGCTGATCGTCGCCGAGTTCATGACGACCGGAATCGCGCGGATCGCGGCAGGCGCCGGCGCCGAGTTCGTGATGTTCGACATGGAGCACGGCGGGATCGACATCGCCGCCACGAAGAACGTCCTCGCGGCAGCTCGGGCGAGCGGCGCCGTGGCGCTCGTGCGGACGCCGTCGACCGGCTACCACCTGATCTCGCAGCCGCTCGACGCGGGCGCGCAGGGCCTGATGGTGCCGATGGTCGAGAGCGCCGCGCAGGCGCGCGAGATCGTCGCCGCAGCGAAGTACCCGCCGCTCGGCGTGCGCGGCGTCGGCGTCTTCTATCCAGACGACCTCGAGCCGGACGGCCTCGCCGCGACCGTCGCGAAGGCCAACGACGAGGTGCTGCTGATCGTGCAGATCGAGAGCGCGGTCGGCGTCGAGCACGTCGAGGAGATCGCCGCGGTCGACGGGATCGACGTGCTCTGGATCGGCCACTTCGACCTGACAACGTCGCTCGGCACACCGGGCGAGTTCTGGAACGACGCGCACGGCGCCGCCGTCGACCGGGTCTTCGCGGCGTGCCGCGCGAGCGGAAAGGCCGTCGGCTCGATGGCGAACGACGCGGCCGACCTGCGGCAACTTGCAGGGAAGGGCTTCACGATGCTCGCGTTCAACGACGCGATGATCTTCGGCGCCGCTCTCCGCGCCTCGCTCTAGGCGTGTAGCGGGAACCCGTCGACGCCGACGTCGTAGGTCTCCATCCGCCCGAACTCGTCCTCGACGACGTAGATCCGTCTCTCGCCGGGCCGGCCGAACGCGACGTTCGTCGGCGCCGCGCCCTGCACCTCGAGCCGCTCGATCACACCGCCGTCGGCGCCCAGCACCGTGACGTCGCCCTGGCCGAAGACCGCGCACCAGAGCCGCCCGTCCTCGCTGAACGCCATCCCGTCGGGGCCGCGCATCCCCTCGCCCGGCCAGGCCGGGTCGTAGACATTGCCGAACAGCTCGCGATCGCCGGCGACACGGCCCTCGGCGTCGAGCCGGTAGCGGTAGATGTTTCCGCCGATCGTCTCGTTGACGTAGAGGAGGCCGTCCGGCCCGAACGCGATCCCGTTCGTGAACTGGTAGCCGTCGTCGAGGAACCAGGCCTCGGCCGTGGCCGGGTCGTACCGGAAGACCTTGCCGTCGTACTCGAGCGCGGCCCAGTGCGGCACCCCGGCGCCGTGCTCGTCGAGGAAGTCGCGCACGAGAATGCCCGAATCGGTGCCGTAGATCGCGCCGTCCGGCCCGACGCAGCAGTCGTTCGGCCAGAGCAGCGGCACCCCGTCGATCGCGGTCACCATCTGCTCGAACTCGCCCGTGAGCTCGAGCCGGACGAGCGCCGCCTCGAGCGACTCGCAGACCCAGACCGCGCCGTCGGCGGTCAGCGCCAGGCCGTTCGGGCGGCCGGTGTAAGCGACGACATCGTGGCTTCGCCCGTCCGCCGACACGCGCGTGACCGTGCCGCGCTCGAACGCCATCTCGGTCACGAGCCACGACCCGTCCGGCAGCAGCAGCGGGGCCTCGGGAATCGCCAGGTCGGTCGAGAAGATCACGAGTGACTAGCACCGTATACCGTCCGCTCAAGAGCTACTACACGCGTCCGTCGATCCTTGACACCCCGTCGTAAATCGCAGTACGGTCCGCTTGTCGAACCCTTGTTCGCTCTGCGAACTCCCAACATGCTCGCGAACTCCAACAAAGTTCGTGGTGCGAGCGTCCTAGTCCACGCCCGACGCACCCTCCCGAGGAGGACCGCACTGGACGAGTTTTCAGGATCGGAGGCGCCCACGGCTCACGCCGTGCAGATCGCCGGGCAATTGACGTCCCCATACGAGAGAGAGAATGGAGGAGAGAACTGATGCGATCGATGAAGATCAAAGTCAGTGTCGCGATTGCGGCGGTGTGTGTAGCGGCGCTGATGACGGCCGCTTTCGCCACCGGTGCAGGTAAGAACGTGTTGGTGGGCACGGGCAAGGCGACCGCCACGAAGAGCCCCTGCGGCCTCGGCAACGGCAAGAAGGCCACCGGCACGCCGATCAAGATGGGCGGGATCGACATGCTGATCCCCGGCGTCGACTTCACCACCATCGGCAAGGTCGCCGCCGACTACTTCAAGTGCGTCAACGACAACGGCGGCATTCACGGCCGGCCGATCAGCTACACGCTCTACAACGAGCAGCTCAACCCGGCTCAGGAGGCTGCGCTCGCGCGCAAGCTGGTCCAGAGCGACAAGGTCGTCGGCATCGCCGGTAACACGAGCTTTGCCGAGTGCGGCACGAACTGGAGGTACTACAAGGCCCAGGGCTACGTCGTGATCGGCGCCGGCGTCCAGGCGGAGTGCTACAGCACCCCGTCGTTCGTCGAGGTCAACTCAGGCCCGCGCTACAGCAACGTCGGCGCCGCACAGGCGCTCGTCAAGGCCGGTGCGAAGAAGCTCGCCGTCGCCTCGCCGGACACGATCTCGGCGTACGCGGACGGCGGCGCTGCTCTCGTGGCCAAGGCGGCCGGGATCCCGGTCAAGATCTTCCCGACCCACCTGCCCGTCACGGACGCGAGCTCGCAGCTGCTCCAGATGTACCAGTTCGCCGGTGACGGCGGCGGCATCCTGCTCGACTTCACCCCCGACACGGCCCCGGCGTTCATGAAGGCTGCCGAGGCGCAGGGCATCGTCAGCAAGGTGCTGTGGGGCTCCTCGACGCCGATCGCGAACACGCTCATGTCGAGCCAGTTCTCGCCGGCGTTCGACGGGCATCTCTGGATCGACAACGAGTTCGCGAACGTCGACCCGACGGTCGGCCCGGACTCGGCGCTCATGTTCCAGATCCTGAAGAAGTACTCCCCGACGATCGCCCCGCAGGCGTTCGCGCAGATGGGCTTCCTCGTCGGGAAGTTCGCGACGAACGCACTCCTGAGCATCAAGGGGCCGGTCACCAAGAAGTCGTACAACGCGGCGGTCGGCCTTCTGAAGAATCAGAAGACGGACATGCTCTGCAAGCCGTGGTACGCCTGGAACCTCCCGTACCACATCCCGAACAACACGAACATCGTCGTGGACTACAAGGACAAGAACGTCGTCGTCAGGACGGGCTGCACGAACTTCGCCCCGGTCGACCCGGCGATCGCCCAGACCCGCGTCTGGGAGAAGAAGTACAACCTCAACACCGGCAAGTAGCGGAAGCGAGAGACACGGTCAGATGACGATCAGGGTGCCCGGAGGCTGTGCATGAGTCACGTGCTCGGCTTCAGCGTGTTCGGCGTGAACTGGGAGTTCCTCAAGCCGTTCATCGTGATCGGCCTGGCGTTCGGCGGCGTGTACGCGCTGTCGGGCGTCGGGCTGGTCGTGCTGTACCGGGCCACCGGTGTGCTGAACCTCGCGTTCGGCGCCATCGGAGCCTCCGGCGCCCTGATCGCCTACTACCTGCTCAACCACACGCCGTGCCCTCAGTGGCTGGCGTTCACGATCTGCGTCGCGGTCGGCGGGTTCATCAACCTTGCCTATGGCATGGTGTTCGGCCCCGCCTTCGCGCGGCGCGATCCGCTCGTGAAGATGATGGGCACGCTCGCACTCGCGCTCATCCTGCTCGGCCTGATGGCCTGGCGTGCCCCCGCGGGCGGCGCCTTCGCGCGCTTCCTGCCGCTGCCGAGCTCGAACCACCACTACGACATCTTCGGGACGAACGTGAACATGACGCAGATCATCTCGCTCGTGCTCGCGTTCGCGATCACCGCCGCGGCCAGCATCTTCCTGCGCGTGACCAAGCTCGGCACCGCGATGCGCGCGCTCGCGAACGACCGCGAGATCACCGCGACGCTGGGTGTACCGGTGCGCCGGGTCGAGGCGGCCGCATGGTTCGGCTCGGGCCTCGCCTGCGGTGCGGCGGGGCTCATCCTGCCCGACCTGCTCACCTCGCTCGACTACTCGGCGCTGACGTTTCTCGTGATCGCGTCGCTTGCGGCCGCCCTCATCGGCCGGCTCCAGTCGCTCTGGGTGACGTGCTTCGGCGGGATCGCCGTCGGGCTCGCGCAGTCGGTGCTCAGCCCGTACTCCTCGGTCTCCGCCTACCGCTCTGCGGCACCATTCGTGCTCGCGATCGCCGCGCTCCTGTATCTCTCGCGGCGACGCGTCGTCACGATCGGGCGGGCCGGAGCCTAGCGGTTGGCGACGGCCTCCCCACCCAGTGACAGCGCCGCGCTGACGCGATCGCTACCCCGGCCCGAGCGGCGCACGATCATCCGCGCGCTCGTCGCCGTCGTACTGCTCCTCGTGGCGCTGTTCGTCGTGCCCGAGATCGCAGGCGCAGACTGGATCACCACCGCTACGAGCGTTGCGATCTACTCGGTCGCCGCCCTCGGCTTCGGCATCCTCTACGGCCGCGTCGGGATGATCTCCCTCGGCCAGGTCGCGCTGCTCACGATCGGCTGCTGGGTCGGCACACGGCTCTCCTATGCGACCTCGCTCCCGTTTCCGCTGCTCCTCCTCGCGGCCGGCGCTATCACGTGCGCGATCGGCGTGCTCGTCGGTCTGCCGGCGCTGCGCCTCTCGGGGCTGTACCTCGCGCTGATCACCCTCATGTTCGCGGGCGCCACCACCATCGTCCTCTCGGTGCACGACTTCCCGAGCGGCGGCGGCGGCTTCTGGGGCTCGGCGGCGACCGGAGCGCTCACCACGAGCACGCCGCCGGTGCGGAGACCGTCAGGAGCGACGACGGACGTCGCCTTCTACCGCTACGCCGTGATCGTCTGCGCGATCCTGTTCGTCATCGCGCTGATGCACGTCTCCGCCAAGCCGGGGCGCGCCTGGGCGTCGATTCGCGAGAGCGAGCCGGCCGCGCTCGCCGCCGGTGTCAACATCACGCTGTACAAGCTCTGGGCGTTCGCGCTCGCGTCGTTCGTGACCGGCGTCGCCGGATGCCTGCTCGCGGCACAGGTCGGGGTGCCGCGTGCGATCACGCTTCCAGACGCAGGACTCGCTCACGCTGGCCGCGACCGCGCTGATCGGCGGCATCTACAGCCTCTGGGGCGCGATCGTCGCCGGCATCTTCCAGCAGGGCGTGCCGTTCCTCTTCCAGGCGCAGTGGGGGATCAGCCCGAACTTCGTCCTGATCATCTTCGGCATCGGCCTCCTCCAGGTCCTGCTGACCGCGCCCGGCGGGCTCTCCGACCAGCTGCCGAAGGACCTCGCCAAGCTCTGGCGGCTCGCCGTCGCGCGGCGGGCGCGAGCAGGCGGCTGCGGAGAAGTCGCCGTGATCGAGGTCGAGAACCTGACTGTCCGCTTCGCCGGCGTCACGCCGCTCGACGACGTCAGCGTCGCCTTCCCGGGCGGCACGTGCGGCCTGATCGGCCCGAACGGCGCCGGCAAGACGACGTTCTTCAACGTGCTCAGCGGCTTCGTCCGGCCCGCGAAGGGAGCGATCCGCGGCTTTCGGCGAGGACCTGCTGGCGATGGCCGACTTCCGGCGCGCGCGATGGGGGCTGCGCCGAACCTTCCAGACCGAGCAGGCGATCGAGAAGCTCTCGGTCTTCGACAACGTCGCGATGATCCACGAGCACTCGGCCGCGAAGCGCGCCACCCGACGGGTCGACGTGCTCGGCGCGATCGAGTTCGTCGGGCTCGAGCGTTCCGCCCAAGGCGAAGGTCGGTGAGCTCGGCGCTGCGCGACCGGCGCCTCGTCGAGCTCGCCCGTGCGGTCGTCGGCAAGCCGCGCGTCGTGCTCCTCGACGAGCCTGCCGCCGGCCTTCCGCAGGCCGAGACTGTTCAGATGGGCGAGGTGATCCAGAAGATCCCGGAGCAGTTCGGCGCGCTCGTGATCCTCGTCGACCACGACATGGGGCTCGTCTCCCGGTGCTGCGAGACGACGGCCGTGCTCGACTTCGGCAAGCTGATCGCGTCCGGCCCGACCGCCGAGGTGCTGCGGAACGAGCACGTGATCCGCGCGTACCTGGGCACCGAGGAGGAGCTGTGAGCGAGAACGGCAACGGCGCATCGGCCAGCCTCCGCATCGAGAACCTGTCGGTCGACCGGGGCGGGCGCCCGATCGTGGTCGACGTCTCGATCGAGATTCCGCCGGCGCAGGTGACGGCGCTCCTCGGCGCCAACGGGGCCGGGAAGTCGACGCTGGTGCTCGCCGTCGCAGGTCTGCTGCGCACGAGCGGCGGGCGGGTCTTGCTCGGAGATCTCGACCTGACCGGCCTTCGGCCCGAGCAGGTGCGCGCCGCCGGCGTCGCCGTCGTCCCCGAGGGACGGCGGCTCCTTCCCGCGCTGACGCGTCGAGGACAACCTCCGCGTCGCGACGTACTCGCTCAGCGCCGCGCATGCCAAGGAGGGCATCGCCTACGCGCTCGAGCTCTTCCCGGAGCTCGAGAAGCGCTGGACACAGACCGCACGCCTGCTCTCGGGCGGTGAGCAGCAGATGGTCGTGCTCGCCCAGGCGCTCGTCTCGCGCCCGCAGGTGATCCTCGTCGACGAGCTCTCGCTCGGCCTCGCGCCGGTCGTCGTCAAGCGTCTCGTGCCGACGCTCGAGGCGGTCGCGGCGGGCGGCGTCGGCGTCCTCCTGATCGAGCAGTTCGCCCACGTTGCGCTCGGGCTCGCGCAAACCGCGTACGTGCTCGAGGGCGGGCGGATCCGCTACAGCGGCCCTGCACAGCGGCTGAAGGACGAGCCGGAGCTCCTCCACTCCGCGTATCTGCTCCCCGAGCAGGCCTAGCCGGGGATCAGCACGGCGCGGCCGGTGACCTCGCCGTCGCGCAGCTTCGCGAGCACGTCGTTGACGTCGTCGAGCGGATGCGTCTCGGTCTTCAGCACGACTCTGCCCGGCGGCGTGGAGCTGGAGCAGCTCGTAGAGGTCGATCCAGGTGCCGACGAGGTTGCCGACCACCGCGTGCTCGTTCGACGACGAGCGCCGGCGACGGGATCGAGATCGTCCCGCCGTAGCCGATCACCGAGTACGTCCCGCCGCGCGCGAGCATCGCCGCCGAGTCGGCGTGCGTCTGCGTCGGTGCCGACGAAGTCGAAGACGATGTCGGCGCCGCGGCCGCCGGTCAGCTCGCGCACGGCGTCGACCGCGCCCGCGCCGTCGATCACCTCGTCGGCGCCGAGCTCCGACGCCAGCGCGCCGCCGCCGCGCGTCGGTGTCGACCGCGATCGCCGCGCTCGATCCGAGCTCGCGCACGAGCTGGAGCGCGATGTGGCCGACGCCGCCGACCCCGATCACGACCGCGGTCGTGCCCGGGACGGCTGAGCGCGCGCGAGGCGGCGGACCGCGTGGTAGGCGGTCAGGCCCGCGTCGGCATGCGGCGCGACCGCGGCCGGCTCGACGCCGTCGGGCAGCTTCACGAGCGAGCGCTCGGCGACGAGCACGTAGTCGGCGAAGCCGCCGTCGACGGAGAGGCCCGTGAACTCGTGGCGCGCGCAGTGCATGTCGTTGCCGCGGCGGCACGCGACGCAGAGCCCGCAGCTGAACGGCGGATAGACGAGCACCGCGTCGCCCTCCGCGACCGTCGAGACCCCGGCGCCGATCTCCTCGACCCAGCCGGCGTTCTCGTGCCCGAGCACGCGCGGGAGGCGTGACGCCGGCCGGCTCCATCAGCCCCTCGATCGCGTGCAGGTCGGTCGCGCAGACCCCGGCGCCGCCGATCCGGACGAGCACGTCGTTCGGTTGGGTCGGCTCCGGCACCGGCCGCTCGACGAGCTCGAGCGGCTGGTGGTACTCACGCATCAGTGCCGCTTTCACTCTCTCTCCTTCGCTCAGCGCGTCCGACCAGCTCGCGCAGGTACTCGAGGTGACGGCGCATCGCGCGCTCGGCCGCCGCCGGCTGGCGGAGCCGGATCGCGCGCTCGATCTCGCCATGCTGGCGCAGGATCGCACCTCCGTCGATCGAGAGCCCGATCGTGTCGATCAGCGACGGCTGGAGGACGTCGAGCGTCCAGCTGGTGAAGGCGCGCAGGAGCTCGTTTCCAGCCGTCGCGGCGATCACCCGGTGGAAGCGCGTGTCGGCGGCCCGGAACGCGTCGGCGGCGGGATGGTGGCCCGCGGCCTCGTCGATCGCCGCACGGAGATCCGCCGCGGTCTGGTCGGTCGCGTTCTGCGCGGCGAGCCTCGCGAGCGGCACCTCGAGGTACACACGCGCGTCGACCAGCGCGTGCAGCGATACCGTGTCGGTCTCGAGCATGGTCGCGATCGACTCGCTGACGTTGCGGCCCATGCCCTCGTTCTGGGTGCTGTCGACGAAGATGCCGCCGCCGGGGCCCTGCGCGGCGCGGATCAGGTGCGTGCCGGCGAGCAGCCGCAGCCCTTCGCGCAGCGTCGGGCGGCTGACGCCGAACTCGGCCGCGAGCTCCTGCTCGGTGCCGAGGCGCTCGCCCGGGCCGAGCCCGCGCGCCGACACGTAGCGGCGGATCTCGAACGCGACCTGCTCACTCGCGTCCCTGCGCTGGGTGCCGAAGCGCTCGGTCACGGCGCGAAGGTCTCGTCGGGCTTCACGACGACCTCGAGCAGGAGCGGCTCGTCGCGGGAGCCGAGACTCGGCACGACCTCGTCGAGGGTCGCGAGCAGCTCGCCGTGCTCCGACACGGTGCGTGCCGGGCAGCCGAACGCCCGCGCGATTCCCGCGATGTCGACCGCGAAGCCCGGCCACGGCGCCTTGCCGCCCTGCTGCTCCATCAGCTTGTCCATGACCGCGTAGCCGCCGTTCGAGAGGATCACGAACAGCGCCCCCGCGCGGTACTGCGCCGCACTCCAGAGCGACTGGATCCCGTAGAGCGACGAGCCGTCGCCGACGACCGCCACGACAGGCTTGTCGGGCCGTCCCAGCCGCAGCCCGATCGCGGCGGGGAGCGCGAACCCGAGCCCGCCCATCGCCGGCGAGAGGAAGCCGAGCGACTCGCGCACGCAGATCCGCTGCAGCAGCTCGGGCCGGTTCGAGGGCGTCTCCTCGATCACGATCGCGTCGCGCGGCAGGCGCTCGGCGAGCGCGGCGAGGAGGTGAGCCGCCCGGAGCGGCTCGCCCGCGGCGGGGGGCGCGGGCGAGCCGGGTCTCGTGAACAGCGCAGGGCCACTCAACCCCTCGCGCGCCGTCACGAGCCGGGCGAGCTCGGCGCACACCGACGCGGGCGGCGCCAGGACTGCGAGCTCGACGGGGCTCCGGTGAATCTCCCCGGGGTACTGGCTGATCATCGCGAGGCGAGTTCCCGCCTCGGCCAGCGGCCCGGTCTCGTAGGGGTACTGACGGAAGACCGGAGCGCCGACGGCGAGGACGACGTCGTACGGCGCGAGCGTCGCGCGCAGATGCGTCCGGTCGGCAGGCAGGTGGCCGGCGAAGAGCGGGTGATCCTGCGGGAAGCCGGCGCGGGCCGTGAACGCCTCCTGCCAGACGGGCGAGCCGAGCCGCTCGGCCAGCTCGACGACAGCGACCCACGTCTCCGGGGCGTCGGCTCCGGAGCCGACCACGAGCGCCGGCGAGGTCGCCTGGTCGAGCATCGAGATGAGCTCCGCGACCGCGCGCGGGTCCGTCCCGTGGGCGCGCACGACCCGCGCGGGCGCCGCTTCCTCGTGCGCCTCGCCCGCGGCGGCCGTCCAGTCGTCCATCGGCACGATCACGAGCGCAGGACCGCATCCCGTGACCGCTTCGTGGGAGGCGCGCTGCGATCGCGCCCGGGACGTCCTGCGGACGGACGGGCTGGTCGACCCACACCGGGTAGTCGCCCGCGAGCCCGTGGAGGCGACCCGCGAGGAACGGCTCCTGCGCGAGATGGCGGCGATCCTGCTGGCCGACGATCACAACGAGCGGCGCGCGGTTGACCCGCGCCGTGGCGAGCGCGCCGACCGCGTTCCCGAGCCCGGCGGTGGTGTGCAGGATCGCGAGCGCCGGCTCGCCGCGCGCGATCGCGAAGCCTGTCGCCATCCCGACGACCGAGCTCTCGTGGAGCCCGAGCACGAAGTGGAGGTCGTCGGGCAGATCGGCGAGCAGCGAGATCTCGGTCGAGCCGGGATTGGCGAACAGCGATGTCAGCCCGTGGCGGCGGAGAACGTCGAACGTCGCGTCGCGGACGGTGCGCTCGGACACGCGGGAAACTCTATACGCAAATCATTTGACTTTTTCCAACACGGCCACGACGATGACGCCGGTGAAGATCACGATCGTCGGGGGAGCCGGAGGTGTGGGCGCAGCGACGGCGTTCAACCTCGTGCTGACGGGCGGCGGGCACGAGCTCGTCCTCGTCGATTCCCGGCCCGAGATGATCACCTCGCACGTGATGGACTTCGATCAGGTGCTCGAGCTCTCGCCCGGCTCCACGGTGCGGGGCGGCGACAGCGGCGACGTCCCCGACGCCGATGTCGTCGTCCTGCTCTCGTCCAGCCCGCTCACGGCCGGCACTCCGCGGGTCGAGTACCTGGAGAAGAACGCGCGTATCGTCGACGAGCTGGCCGATCGCCTCGACAGCGACTGGCCTGGCGTGGTCGTCGTCGTCACGAACCCCGTCGACCCGCTTGTCACGCGCCTCCGGCGACGGACCGGGCTCGACCGCAGGAGGGTCGTCGGCTACACGATCAACGACAGCCTGCGCTTCCGCACCGGGCTCGCGAAGGCGCTCGGCGTCCCGGCGGGCAGCGTCGAGGCATGGGTGATCGGCGAGCACGGCGACCTGAGCGTGCCGCTGTTCGACCGGGTCACCGTCGACGGCGCCACCGTCGTCCCGACCGCGGAGCAGGCCGCAGCGGCCGAGGAGTACCTGCGCACGTGGTACCCGCGCCACGTCGCGCTCGACTCGGGGCGCTCGTCGACATGGACGTCCGGCCTCGGCGTCGCCCGGATGGTCGCCGCGCTCGAGGGCGACGGCGAGCTCTGGCCCGCGTCGGTCGTGCTCGAGGGCGAGTACGGGATCGACGGCGTCGCGGTCACCGTGCCGGTCACGCTCGGGCGCGAAGGGGCCGAGGCGATCCACGAATGGGAGCTCTCACCCGGCCAACGCAAGGCCCTGCACGAGTCGGCGGAGTTCGTCAGAGTCGCGGTGGAGAGAGCATCGAGTGAGCGACCGCGACGAGATCCGCGACCTGATCGAGAACTGGGTCGTCTGGCGCGACGCCGGCGACTGGGAGCGGTTCCGCACGGTCTGGCACGACGACGGGCAGATGATGGCGACCTGGTTCCAGGGCCCGGCCGAGGACTTCATCCGCGTCAGCCGCGAGGGCTTCGAGCGTGGGGTCCGCATCCTCCACTTCCTCGGCGGCACGTCGATCGACGTCGCCGTGACGCGCGCGATCGCCCAGACGAAGATGACGATCACCCAGCGTGCCACGGTTCACGACGTCGTCTGCGACGTGGTCTGCACGGGGCGCTTCTACGACTTCGTCGAGCAGCGCGACGACGTCTGGCGGATCGTCCTGCGCCAGCCGATCTACGAGCAGGACCGGCTCAGCCCGGTCGATCCCGCGGCGGAGCTACAGCTGGACCCGGCGCTGCTCGACCGATTCCCGGTCGGCTACCGGCACCTCGCCTACCTCCAGACGCAGGCCGGATTCACGGTCAAGCCGGACATGCCGGGGCTCACCGGCCCGGAGGTCGAGGCGCTCTACGCGCGCGGCGCGGTCTGGCTCGCGGGCTGACCCCGAGAGGTCTCGATCTTCCACTCCCCGACCCAGCCGGCACCGGCGGAGATCAGCTTCGCAGTCTCGAGCAGCGCCGGAACGAGGCGGCTGTCGAACTCCTCGATCGACACGCGCTGCGCGGCGGCGGACGAGTTGATCGCGGCGATCGTGCCTGCGTGCGCTCGGTTGATCGGCGCCGCCACCGAGCGGAGCCCCGTCTCGAGCTCCTGGTCGACGAGCGCCCAGCCCTGCTCTCTGGCCTCGGCTACCGCAGCGCGCAGCTCGGCGGGATCGGTGATCGTGCGCTCGGTGAAGCGCTCGAGCGGCGTGTCCGCGAGGTAGGCCTCGAGCTCGTCCTCGGGCAGCGCAGCGAGCAGAACGCGGCCCATCGACGTGGCGTGGGCCGGAAGGCGCGCGCCGATCCCGAGCGAGATGGTCATGATCCTGCGGGTCGGAACGCGGGCGACGTAGACGACGTCCGGCAGGTCGAGCGTCGCCACCGAGCACGACTCCCGGGTCCGTTCGGCGAGCTCCTCCATCAGCGGCTGGGCCAGCTCGGACAGGTCCAGAGAGGTCAGATAGGCCCAGCCGAGCGTCAGCACGCGCGGCGTGAGCATGAACGAGCGGCCGTCCGAGCGGACGTGCCCGAGCTTCTCGAGCGTGAGCAGGATCCGGCGGCACGTGGCGCGCGTGTAGCCGGTCAGGCGCGCCACCTCGCTCAGCGTCAGCGCCGGGTGCTCGCGCGAGAAGACCTGGATCACGGCCATTCCGCGTTCGAGCGACTGGAGCGACTCGTTGCGGGTCGTGGGCGCCGACGCCATGCAACGACTGTACATCGTCGCACCGGTTCCGCACAGATGTTTGCATAGCGAACAGCGCAGCCGTTATGGTCACGCCCCGACGATGGGAGGGGCACGGCCGAGATGAAGATCAGCGCCGCCGTCACCGAGAGCAAGGGCCTGCCGTTCGCAGTGCAGGAGCTCGAGCTCGGGGACCCGCGCCCGGACGAGGTGCTCGTCCGCGTCGAGGCCGCCGGGATCTGCCACACCGACCTGATCGTCCGCGACCAGTGGCTGCCCGTCCCGCTCCCCGCCGTGCTCGGGCACGAGGGCGCAGGCGTCGTCGAGCGGGTCGGCAGCGCGGTCACCAAGGTCGCGCCGGGTGACCGCGTCGGGATGACGTTCGACTCGTGCGGGAGCTGCCCGACCTGCCGCAGCGGGCGCCCGACGTACTGCCATGCGTTTTTCGAGCACAACTTCGCGTCGGTGCGCCCCGAGGACGGGACAAGCGCTCTCTCGCGCGACGGCGAGCTGATCCACGGCCACTTCTTCGGCCAGTCGAGCTTCGCGACCCACGCCGTCGCCGGGGAGCGCAACGTCGTCAAGATCGATTCGACGATCGGCTTCGACATCGCCGCGCCGTTCGGGTGCGGCGTGCAGACCGGAGCCGGCGCGGTGCTGACGAGCCTCGACGTCCCGGCGGGCTCGACCCTCGCCGTCTTCGGCACCGGCACCGTCGGGCTCGCGGCCGTGATGGCCGGAGTCATCGCCGGTGCCACGACGATCGTCGGCGTCGACGTCGTCCCGTCGCGGCTGGAGCTCGCGCGCGAGCTCGGCGCCACGGATGTCGTCGACGCGCGCACCGAGGATCCAGTCGCGAGGATCCGCGAGCTGACCGGCGGCGGCGCCGACTTCGCGCTCGAGACGACCGGAGTCCCCACAGTCCTCCGCCAGGCCGTCGACTGCACGGCGCCGCTCGGCGAGACCGGAGTAATCGGAGCCCCCGCGTTCGGCAGCGAGGTCGCCCTCGACGTGAACACGATCCTCACCGGCGGACGCGTCGTCCGTGGGATCGTCGAGGGCGACAGCGTCCCCGAGCTCTTCATCCCGCGGCTGATGAAGCTCTGGGAGCAGGGCCGCTTCCCCGTGGAGCGGCTTGTCACGACATACGATTTCGACCGGATCAACGAGGCCGTCGAGGCCGCGGAGTCCGGCACCGTCGTCAAGCCCGTTCTGCTGATGCGCTGAGCGGTCATCGAGAAGGAGACGAGATGAGCACGGAAGTCAGTACCGCGAGGCAGCTCTTCATCGGAGGCGAGTGGTCCGACGCCGAGGGCGGGCGCACATTCGAGAACCGTGACCCGTTCACCGACGAGGTCGTCTCCGAGGTCGCCGCAGCCTCCCGCGAGGATGCGCGGCGCGCGATCGAGGCGGCCGCGGCCGCGTTCCCCGAGTGGTCGCAGACCCCGCCGGCCGTACGCCAGGGCGTCTTCCTCAAGGCGGCCGACATCCTCGAGAGCCGGCAGGACGAGATCGTGTCGCTGCTAGCGCGCGAGACCGGCGCCACCTTCGGGATCTCGATGTTCCAGCTGCACTTCGTGCCGGGCCTGCTGCGTCAGTCGGCGGCCCTCGCGTACGCGCCTCTCGGCGAGGTCATCCCCTCCGACAGCGGCGTCTTCTCGATGGCGCTGCGCCGCCCGGTCGGCGTCGTTGGTGCGATCGCGCCGTGGAACGCCGCGCTGATCCTCTCGGCCCGATCGATCGCGGCCCCGCTCGCGCTCGGGAACACCGTCGTCTTGAAGCCGTCGGAGTGGTCACCGGTCGTCGGCGGCTTGATCTGGGGCGAGATCTTCGCCGAGGCCGGCCTACCCGAAGGCGTGCTCAACATCGTCACGCATGCCCCCGGCGAGGCGCAGGGCGTGGGTGACGAGCTGGTCGAGAACCCGCACGTCCGTCGGCTCAACTTCACCGGCTCGACAGGCACCGGGCGCAAGCTCGCGGAGGCATGTGGGCGACAGCTGAAGCGGATCGTCCTCGAGCTCGGCGGCTCGAACCCGATCATCGTGCTGGCCGACGCGGATCTCGAATACGCCGTCAACGCGACGGCCTTCGGCGCGTACCTCCACCAGGGACAGATCTGCATGTCCGCCCGCCGCGTGATCGTCGAGCGGCCGATCGCGGATGAATTCATCGCCCGACTCGCCGAGAAGGCGAGTGGCCTGAAGCTCGGTAACCCGGCCGAGCACGACACGATCATCGGCCCGCTCATCAACGAGCAGGCGCTCGCGCTGGTCAAGTCCCGCGTCGACGACGTCGTGGCGGCGGGCGCCACGGTGCTTGCGGGTGGCAACGCGGTCGGCCCGTGCTTCGAGGCGACGCTGCTCACCGACGTGCCGGACGACTCGGAGTTCGCGCAGGTCGAAACGTTCGGCCCAGTTGCGGCGATCGAGATCGTCGACAGCGCACAGGAGGCGGTCGATCGCGCGAACGCGACGAGCTACGGGCTCTCGTCAGGGATCCTCACGCAGAACGCGGACCTCGGGCTCGCCCTCGCACAGCAGATCGACGCGGGCATCGTCCACGTGAACGACCAGCCGGTGGGCGACGAGCCGCAGATGCCGTTCGGCGGGGTCAAGGACAGCGGCTTCGGCCGGTTCGGCGGCACCGCGGTCGTCGACGAGTTCACCGAGCTCCGCTGGATCACCGTCCAGCGCGGCTCCCACCCGTTCCCGTTCTAGAGCGGGAGCAGGGAGCGCCGTGACGGTCAGCCGGCTCGTCTCCGCCGAGGAGGCTGTCCGTCACGTGCGCTCCGGTGACACGGTGATGGTGGGCGGCTTCGGACTCGTCGGGGCGCCGCTCGACCTGATCGACGCGCTCGTCGAGCACTCCGACGCCACGGACCTGACGATCGTCTCGAACAACATCGGCGAGCCCGGGCGCGGGCTTGGCAACCTGTTACGCCAGGGCCGGATCCGCCGCGGGATCTCGTCGTATTTCACCTCGAATCCCGAGGCTGTGGCGGCGGTGAACGAAGGCCGGATCGAGGCGACGCTCGTCCCGCAGGGCACGTTCGCCGAGGCGATCCGGGCCGGCGGCGCGGGGATCGGCGGCTTCTACACGCCGGTCGGGGCCGGGACGCTGCTCGCCGAGGGCAAGGAGGAGCGGGTGATCGACGGCGTGCGACACGTGCTCGAGGCGCCGCTCCGCGCGGACGTCGCGCTCGTGTTCGCAGCGCGGGCCGACACGCTCGGCAACCTGTGGTACCGCCGCACGGCGCGCAACTTCAATCCGCTGATGGCGACCGCGGCGCGGGTGACGATCGCCGAGGCCGGCGAGATCGTGGAGGTCGGCGAGATCGAGCCGGAGTCGGTGATGACCCAGCACCTGTACGTCGACCAGCTCGTGGCGCGCCCATGAGCAGCGACCCGAAGCAGGTGATCGCCGCGCGGGCCGCGCTCGAGCTCCAGCCCGGCGAGGTCGTGAACCTCGGGATCGGGATCCCGAACATGATCCCGGCATTCCTCGCCGACGACGCCGGCGTCTTCCTCCACACCGAGAACGGACTGCTCGGAGTCGGGCCGCGCCCCGACGACGACGAGCTCGACGCCGATCTGATCGACGCCGCGAAGCGTCCAGTCACCGCCCTGCCAGGCGCGTCGTACTTCGACAGCGCCTCGAGCTTCGCGATGATCCGCGGCGGCCACGTCGACGTGGCCGTGCTCGGCGCGCTCCAGGTCAGCGCTGCCGGCGACATCGCGAACTGGGCGGTTCCGGGCAAGGACGTGCTCGGCGTCGGGGGCGCGATGGATCTCGTCGTCGGCGCACGCCGCGTGATCGTGACGATGACGGCGACCTCGTCGGCCGGCGAGCCGAAGGTCGTGCCGCAGTGCACCTATCCGCTGACGGCGAGCGCGGCGGTCGACGTCGTGATCACCGAGCTGTCGGTGTTCAGGTTGCGCGACGGCGGGCTCGTGCTCGTCGAGCTGCTCGACGGCGCGACGCTCGAGGACGTGAGCGCCGTGACGACCGCGGCGTTCACGGTCGACGTCTAGCGACGGTCAGCAGCGCGAGATACGACTTGCGCACCTCGCGCCCCGGCCGCGCGTCGATGCGGCGCCGCATGCGCTCGTAGAGCTGCTCGCGGAGCTCGAGCTCGACCATGCGGTGCCCGGAGTAGGTCTCGAGGACGCCGATGTAGTTGTCGGCCGTGTAGGTCACATCCCAGACGAAGCGGCGAGCCTCGACGCGCTCGAAGAACCCGCTCGCCTCGACCTCCTCGCTCAGCCCGACTACCTCATCCGGCGCAGGCGGCGGCTCGGCCGGGTCCTCGGGAAAGACTGCGAGGTAGTCCTCTTCGACCTCGATCCAGAACGGGTCGGCGCCTTCCGGAAGGACGTGGTTGGTCTGGACGATCGCGAGCGCGCCACCGTCGCGCAGAAGCCGGGCCGACTTCTCGTAGCGCACCGCAGGGTCGATCCAGTGGAAGGCGGTGAACGACACGACCGCGTCGAACCCGGCGCGCGCCGGCTCCCAGGTCTCGAAGTCTGCGGTGACGATCTCGACGTTCGGGAAGTCGGCGAGATTCCTGCGCCCGAGCGCCGCGAGCTTCTCGCCGAGCTCGACGCCGGTGATCTCGAGCCCGCGCTGAGCCAACGGCAAGGTCGCCTTGCCCGGTCCCGGCCCGATCTCGAGGATCCGGCCGCCGTCGGGGATCCCGGCGAGCGCGACGAGCTCGTCGAACAGCGCCGGCGGATACGCGGGCCGGACTCGGTCGTAGAGCTCCGGCACCTCCTCGAAGGTCAGGCGCAGAGCTTCGCGGTTCGGGATGTCGGTCACGCGCGCTGCGGGTCGTGGAGCTTCCACGTCGCGGCCGAGAGCGCGCCGAGAACGAGCGTCGGCAGGACGGTGAGCGCGCGGTAGACGAGCACCGCGGCGACGACCTCGGCATTCTTGCCGCCGAAACCGACGAGGAGCGAGGTCAGCCCGAGCTCGATCACGCCGACGCCGCCGGGCGTGATCGGCACTGAGCCGACGATCCGCATGATCGACCAGGCTGCGAACGCCTCGATCGCGGTCACCTCCCCCTCCGAGACGCCGGTCACCCGCAGCGAGACGATCAGGACGAGGAACACCGTCAGGTGCCCCGCGAGCGTGGCGATCGTGAGGACGTGCCAGCGGCGCTTCAGGAGGCCGACCGTCTGCCGGCGGAAGCGGACGAGCGCAGGGCCGGCCCAGGTCACAGGGCCGCGGCGGATCAACTTGAGCCCCCAGTTCGAGATCTCCGCGGCGCGATCGCCGATCCATTTCGCCTCGCGATCGCTGCGCAGTCCAATTGCGAATCCTGCGACGGCCGCGACGAAGACACCGAGCCCGATCAACGCGACTGTCTGCAGGAGCGGGTTGTTGCCGCCCTGGACGGTGAGCAGCGCCAGCGCGATCACCGGGAAGCCGAGGATCGCGAACTGGTTCCAGACACCGGTCACCGCCACGGCGAGGCCGACCGCGCTCGACTTGAAGCCCCAGCGGTGCAGCATTCCGTACGACATCGCCATCCCCACCGCGGGGCCGCCGGGCACGATCACCGTCAGAGCGGTCGACGATTGCGTGACAACGAAGGCCTGCCGGAAGCGCAGCCCGGGCAGCGCGGCCATCCACGGCGGCGCGAAGGTCGCCAGGTTGAGCACGGTCGCACCGATGAGGAGCGCCCATTCCTTCCAGGTGAAGTCCTTGACGACGTCCCAGACCGAGGCGTAGCTCGCGATCTTCGGCAGGAAGAACGCGAACACGACGGCGATCACGACGATCGCCAGGCCGGTGCCGCCGATCCGCCACCAGCCCGAGCGCTTCTTCTTTTCCTTCTTCTCCGGCTCGCTCACAAGAGAAGTAGACCAGGGCCGGACGACGAGCGCCCGGCCCTGGTCGTCACGGCGCTAGTTGCGCGAGGGGAATATCCCCGCGATGCAGATCGAGTAGGTCATGTTGTTCGGAGTAACGCTGCGCAGGTCGGGCAGCGCGACGGTCGACGTCCCGTTCCCGCCGTACGTCGTTCCGAGCAGCGAGAAGAGCGCCGTGTTCTGGTTGATCGGCAGGATCTGCCCGTTCGCTGGGGGGCCGTCGACCGTGACCTCGGGACTCGCCGTGAGCAGCATCTCGCCGAGGGTGCACTGCGCACCGGTTCCCTGGGCCGCGTTGCCCGTGGCGGTGCCGAAGCCACGATCGCCGGGCCCTTCAGTCCCTGAGCACTCGCCGGGCCTGCGGCGCCTGTCTGCCCCGCGGCACCTGCCATACCTGCCGGTCACTCCGTACCGAAGATCCCATCCAGCCCTGCCCGACCCGATCGGAACAGCCGGGCCGGAAACGCCCATCGGCCCCACGACATTCCAGGGGATCGCGTCCTGACCGTGCCGACAATCGCCCGGATTGTTGACGACGTGGAGTAGCCCAGCCGACCTTTTAGAGGCGCTGATCGTCGTCGTCGTCTTCTTCTTGGGTCACGCCGACGATCAGCGCGAACAGCAGCACACGAGAAGGGGGAGTACGACGATCTACTGTCTAGCCCTCCTCGGCCATCACGACCGACTCCGAGAGCCGGAACTTGTCGTGCACGACCTTGACGGCACGCTCGACTTCGCTCGCCGGGACGACGCACGAGATCCGGATCGACGAGGTCGAGATGATGCCGATGTTGATCCCGGCCTCCGCGAGCGCGTCGAACATGTCGGCGGCGACACCGGGGTTCGACTTCATCCCTGCGCCGATCAGCGAGATCTTCGCGATCTCCGAGTCCTGCGCGACACCGCGCGCGTCGACATCCCGGGCAACTGCCTCGATCACCGGGCCGATCCGCAGGAGCTCGCTCTTCGGCACCGTGAACGAGATGTCGGTGTGCCCGTCGGCCGAGACGTTCTGGACGATCATGTCGACGTTCACTGTCTCGTCGGCGAGCCGGCGGAACAGCGCGGCGGCGATGCCGGGGCGGTCGGGGACGCCGAGGATCGTGATCTCGGCCTCCGAGGTGTCGTGCGCGATCCCCGAGATGATCGGCTGCTCCATCAACTCCTCCTGACTCGTGACGAGCGTCCCCTCGGTGTCGTTGAACGACGAGCGGACGTGAATTCTGACTCCGTGATTCCTGGCGAACTCGACAGAGCGCAGCATCAGCACCTTGCCGCCGCTCGCCGAGAGCTCGAGCATCTCCTCGTAGGACATCGCCGAGAGCTTGCGCGCCTCCGGGACGATGCGCGGGTCGGCCGTGAAGACGCCCTCGACGTCGGTGAAGATCTCGCAGACGTCGGCGTCGAGCGCAGCGGCGAGGGCGACCGCGGTCAGATCGGAGCCGCCGCGGCCGAGTGTCGTGACCTCCGACTCGGTCGAGACGCCCTGGAAGCCGGCGACGAGCACGATCTGGTCGGCTTCCAGTGCCTCGTGGATCCGGTGGGCCCGGATCTCGACGATCTTGGCCTTGCCGTGCGAGCTGTCGGTGACGATTCCGGCCTGCGAGCCGGTGAGCGAGATCGCCTTGTGGCCGAGGTCGTTGATCGCCATGGCCGCGAGCGCGCACGAGATGCGCTCACCCACCGAGAGCAGCATGTCGAGCTCGCGCGGCTCCGGGAGCGGCGAGACCTCGTGCGACAGCGCGAGCAGCTCGTCGGTGACCCGGCCCATCGCGGAGAGGACGCCGACGACCTGTGAGCCGGCCTCGCGCGCGGCGACGAGACGGCGCGCAACCGCGGTCAGCTTCTGGGGATCGCCGACGGAGGTGCCGCCGAACTTCTGGACGACGAGAGCCACGGCTTCACGCTAGCGGATGCGGGAGAATCGCACCGTGCGCTTCGACCCCACTCGCCTGTTCGCACCCGCCCGTCGCGCGTCGGGGTGGCCGCGGCTGCCGACGGTGCTCGGGGAGGCGGCGGTCGCGACGAGCCATCCGCTCGCGACGCGGGCCGGCGTGCGCGCGCTCGAGGCGGGCGGGAACGCGGTCGACGCGGCGCTCGCGGCGGCGGCGATGCTCACCGTCGCCGAACCCGGTCACAACGGCCCCGGCGGCGACCTCTTCGCGCTCCTCTGGTGGGACGGCGGGCTCGTCGGGCTGAACGGGTCGGGCCGCTCGCCGGCCGAGCTCGACGCGCGAGTCGTCGACTCGCACGGGCCGCGCTCGGTCACCGTTCCCGGCGCGGTCGCGGCGTGGGAAGACCTTGCGACACGCTTTGGGCGCCTCGGACTCGACGCGGCCCTCGCGCCGGCGATCGACGCGGCGGAGCGTGGAGTCGTCGCGACGCCGCGCGTGGCCGAGCACTGGCGCCTGACCGGCCATGCGCCCTGGCCGGCGCCGGCAATCGGCGAGTGTTACAGGGTGCCCGGCCTCGCGGGGACGCTGCGACGGGTCGCAGAGGACGGCCGGAACGGCTTCTATCTCGGGCCGGTCGCCGAGGCCGTCGCCGGGGCGAGCTGGCTCGCCGAGTCCGACCTCGCAGCGCACCGCTCGGAGTGGGTCGAGCCGCTCCGTCTCTCGTATCGCGGGATCGAGGTCTGCGAGCTGCCGCCGAACGGCCAGGGCGCAGCGGCGTTGATCGCACTCGCCCTCTCCGACGGGCTCGACCTCGGGCTCCACGGCGAGATCGAGGCGGTGAAGCTCGCGCTCGCCGACGCGTACGGCCACATCGCCGATGCGCCGGTGCCCGGCTTCCTCCTCGATCCGGCGCACCTCGCCGCGCGCCGCGCGCTGATCCGGCCCGACGGCGCGCTCGACGCCGTCGCGTCCGCGAGGGCGCGACCACCTACCTCTGCTGCGTCGACGGCGACCGGAACGCCGTCTCGCTGATCCAGAGCGTCTACGACCACTTCGGCTCGGGCGTCGTCGCCGGCGACACGGGCGTCGTCCTCCAGAACCGCGGCGCCGGCTTCACCTCCGAGGCCGGGCACCCGAACGAGCTCGCGCCCGGGCAAGCGCCCGTTCCACACGATCATCCCGGGCCTGCTGCTCGAGGGCGGGCGGCTGCTCGGCCCGTTCGGCGTGATGGGCGGAGCGATGCAGGCGCAGGGCCACTTCCAGGTCGTCCGGAGCCTCGTCGCGGGCGACGATCCTCAGGCCGCGCTCGACGGAGCCCGCTTCCGCGTCGACGGCGGCCGCACGGTCGCACTCGAGCCGGGGCTGTGGGGCGAGGCAGACGCGCTACGCGCGCTTGGTCACGAGCCCGTCCTCTCCAGCGACCCGCACGGGTTCGGCGTCGGCCAGGCGATCCTGACGCTCGGCGACTCGCTCGTGACCGGCTCGGACGGGCGCGGCGACGGGCACGCGGCCGGGCTCTAGCCCCACCAGAAGCTCGCCGCCACGACCACGTAGAACCCGACCAGCATCGCGCCCTCGTACCAGGTGCTCTCGCCGTCGAAGACGACGAGCGCGCTGATCAGCGCCGCGAGGATCAGCACGAGCGCGAGCAGCGGCGCGAACACGAGCGTCAGCGTCGTCGCGAAGAAGAGGCTGACGATCACGAGCAGCGGGGTCAGCAGCAGCGCGACCTGGAGCGACGAGTTGAGAATCACGGAAATCGCGAAGTCCGGCCGGTTGGCGGCTGCGAATTGCACACCGACGACGTTCTCCACGGCATTGCCCGCGATCGCGACCACGACCAGGCCGGCGAACGCCTGGCTCATGTGCATCGCCTCGGTCGCCGGCGTGAGCGCCGAGACGAACCAGTCGCTCGTCAGCGCAGCACCGAGGCCGGCCAGGCCGAGTACGACGACGGTGGTGGGCAGCGACCAGCGCGGTGGCTCACGCTCCTCGGACTCATCGGCGGAGTGCATCAGCGCGGGCAGCGTGAGGAAGAAGAGGGCGAGCAGGACGCCCGCAGCGATCAGGCTGAGCGCCGTCTCGTGCGCGGCGGCCGCCGTGCCCCACGCGTGCGTGAAGCTCGGCACAGCCATGATCGCCGCCGAGACCAGGGCCAGCGTCGCGATGGTCCGCGCGGTTCGCGAGTGGAATGTCTGCGGCCCGTTCTTCACCCCTCCGACCCAGAATGCAAGCCCGAGCACGAGCACGCTGTTCGCGAGGATCGAGCCGACGAGGGCCGACTGCACGACGACGATCAGCCCGTCG
The DNA here is from genome assembly GCA_963738775.1 of uncultured Actinomycetes bacterium. Taxonomy (GTDB): domain Bacteria; phylum Actinomycetota; class Thermoleophilia; order Gaiellales; family Gaiellaceae; genus CAVQZA01. The sequence continues at coordinate 52,953 of CAVTXU010000018.1, read as the reverse complement.
TTGAGGGCAAACAGCGCGATGAAGAGCTCGGGCAGGTTGCCGAGCCCCGACTGGACGATGCCGGCGGTCCCGGTGCCGACCCGTCCGCCGAGCTGCTCGGTCGCGCTGCCGACGAGGCGCGCGAGACCGGCGATCGCGACGGCGGCGACGAAGAACGCGACTACCTCGTTCGCGTGGGCGTAGTGCGCGATCCCCGCCAGTACGACGAGCACCGCTACGACTCCGAACTCGACCAGCTCACGCCTGCTCACCGGGCCGACGCTAGCATCGCGCCGTGGATCCGAGAACGCTGATGCGCCGGTTTCCGACGGGAGTCGCGGTCGTCTCGGTGAACGTCGAGGGCGAGCAGCTCGGTCTCACGGTCGGCACGCTGGTCTCGCTCTCGCTCGAGCCGCCGCTCGTCGGGTTCGCGATCTCGCGCCAGGCCGCGCTGCACGAGCTGCTGCGCGAGAGCGGCGCGTTCGCGGCGAGCCTCCTTGCGGTCGGGCAGGACGGCCTCGCGCAGCACTTCGCCCGCGGCGTGCCGCCGATCGCGATGTGGCACGGCATCGCGACGCATCCCGGCCCGGAGACCGGTGCGCCGTTGCTCGACGGCGCCCTCGGCTGGCTCGAAGCCAGGCTCACCGCCGAGCATCCGGCCGGCGACCACACGTTCTTCGTCGGCGAGGTCGTGTCGCTCACGCTCGGCGTGAACGGCGCGCCGCTAATCCATCACGGTGAGCCGTGATCGACGCCGTCGTCTTCGATCTCGACGGAATCCTGATCCACTCGGAAGAGGTGTGGGATTCGGTGCGCGAGCGCTATGTCCGCGAACAGGGCGGACGCTACGACGACGAGGTACAGCGGGCGATGATGGGGATGAGCTCGGCCGAGTGGTCTCGGTATCTGCACGAGCGCGCCGATGTCCCCGAGTCGCCGGAGGAGATCAACGCCGAGGTCGTGCGCCGGATGCTGGCCCACTACCGCGTCGAGTTGCCGCTGATCGACGGCGCGGTCGAGGCCGTGCACCGGCTCGAGGCGCGCTGGCCGCTCGGGCTCGCCTCCTCGTCGAACCGGCCGCTGATCGACACGGTGCTCGAGCTCGCAGGCCTGACCGCGAGCTTCCGGGTCACCGTCTCCTCCGAGGAGGTCGCGCGCGGCAAGCCGGCGCCGGACGTGTACCTCGACGCCGCGCGCCGGCTCGGCGTCGAGCCGGAGGCGTGCGCCACGATCGAGGACTCGCACAGCGGGATCGCCTCGGCGGGCGCCGCCGGGATGCGCGTCGTCGCGATCCCGAACCCGAGCTATCCGCCGGGCGGCGACGCGCTCGCCGCAGCCGACGTCGTGCTCGGCTCGATCGCCGAGCTCACCGTCGAGCTGCTCGAAGCGCTGTAGCTACTGCTCGTAGTGCTCGACCGTATCGGCCTGGCGGAGCTGCGCTGTGTTGGGATCCTGGCCGAACTCCTCGCGCGCGCGGCGCTGGCGCAGGAGGTCCCAGTAGCGGTCGAGCTCGACCCTGACCGCTTCGAGCCGCGCGTGCTGCTCTCTGTCGAGGCCGGCGCTCTGCCCGGCGAGGTCAAGCAGGCGGTGCTCCTCGGCGACGAGCTCCTCGATGTGGTTGTGAATGCCGGCGTCGTCCATGCGCCTACTCTACCCGCCCGAGCAGCACGCACCCGTTGTGGCCGCCGAGCCCCATCGCGTTCGAGAGCGCCACGTCGACCTGGACCTGGCGGGCCTCGTTCGGGACGTAGTCGAGGTCGCAGACAGGATCCGGTGTCACGTAGTTGATCGTCGGCGGGAGGATCCCGTGGTGCAGCGCGAGCACGCACATCATCGCCTCGATCGCGCCGGCCGCCCCGAAGCAGTGGCCGGTCATCGACTTCGTCGAGGAGACGGCGAGCTCGTAGGCGTGCGCGCCGAAGACGTCCTTGATCGCCTTCGTCTCGGCCGCGTCGCCGAGCGGCGTCGAGGTGCCGTGCGCGTTGATGTAGCCGACGCGCTCCGGTGCGACGCCGCTGCGGTTGAGCGCGGCGCGGATCATCTCCGAGACGCCGACTGCCTCGGGCTCGGGCTGCGCGAGATTGTGCGCGTCGTTCGAGGCGCCGTAGCCGAGCACCTCCGCGTAGATCCGCGCGCCGCGTGCCTTCGCGCTCTCCATCTCCTCGAGCAGGAGCGCGCACGCGCCCTCGCCGATCACGAAGCCGGCGCGCGTCGCGTCGAACGGGCGCGAGGCGCGCGGCGGGTACTCGTCCTCGGCCGCGAGCCCACGCATCGCGCAGAAGCCGGCGAGGATCAGCGGGTGGATGCACGACTCGGTGCCGCCGGCGACGATCGCGTCGGCGTCGCCGCGGCGGATGATCTCGGCGCCCTCGCCAACTGCGTGCGAGCCTGTCGCGCAGGCCGACACGGGCGCGTAGTTCGTGCCGCGCAAACCGAGCGAGATCGCGAGCTGGCCCGACGCCGTGTCGACAAGCACGTTCGGCAGGAAGTGCGGCGCGACGCGATCCGGGCCGCGCTCGGTCATGATCGCGTACTGCTCGACGATCCCGACGACGCCGCCGATCGCAGAGCCGAACACGACGCCGACGCGTGACGGGTCCGTCACCTCGAGACCGGAGTCGGCCATGGCCTCCTGCGCGGCGCCGAGAGCGATGAGGACGTTCCGCTCGAGCCGGCGCGCGTCCTTCGGCGCGGCGACCTTCGTCCCGTCGAAGCCCTTGATCTCGGCCGCGATCCGCACCGGGAACTCCGACGGATCGAAGGCCTGGATGAAGTCGATCCCGCTCTGGCCCGAGATCGCGGCGTTCCAGGTCGAGGGCGCGTCGAGGCCAAGCGGGGTGACCGCGCCGAGACCGGTGACTGCGACTCGTCTCACAGGTCGATCGTAATCACTCGGCGCGGACGAGCCGGAAGTGCCCGAACGTGCGGCCGCGGTAGGTGCCCTTCAGCTTGAACCCGTCGCCGTCCGGCTCGAGCACGTCGACGATCCCCGTGAAGACGCCGGTGTAGCGCAGCTCGAGGTCGACGACCTCGAAGCCGGCGCGCAGTGGACCGAGCCGCGTCTCGCCGTGCATGCCCGCGATCCGCTTGTGCACGAGCGGCAGCGGCTTCACGTTCCAGTCACCATCGAGCCCGCCCATCGCGTTAGCCTGCCACGATGGAGCCCGGCCCGCACGTTCCGTTCCCGCCCATGGAGGCCGAGCTCCTCGCGGAGCTGCCGGCGCAGCCGGGCTGGCAGTACGAGCCGAAGTGGGACGGGTTCAGAGGCGTGCTCGAAAACGACAACGGCGAGCTTGCGCTGTGGTCGCGGAACGGGAAGCCGCTGCTGCGGTACTTCCCCGAGCTCGCGCCGCTCGGCGGGCTATTGCCACCCCACTCCGCGCTCGACGGCGAGATCGTGATCGCACGTGACGGGCGCCTCGACTTCGACGCGATGCAGACCCGGCTCCACCCGGCCGAGAGCCGGATCCGCAAGCTCTCGGCCGAGATCCCCGCCGAGTACGTCGTGTTCGACGTCCTGCTCTGGGACGGCGAAGAGGTGTGGCAGCTCCCGTTGGAGGAGCGGCGCGCGCGCCTCGAGCAGCTCTCGGGCTTCCGGCTCTCGCCCGCCACGCGCGACGAGGCGCTGGCACGGACCTGGCTGTCGACGATCGAGGCCGCGGGGCTCGACGGCGTGATCGCGAAACGGCTCGACACGTCGTACCGCTCCGGCGCGCGCGACGCTGTCGCGAAGGTGAAGGAGCACAAGACGGCGGACTGCGTCGTCGCCGGCGTGCGCTGGAAGGGGGGCACGCGGAAGCTCGCGACCCTCCTGCTCGGGCTGTACGACGACGACGGCCACCTCGACTACGTCGGCTCCTGCGCGGTCGCCGCCAAGCTCGAGACCGAGATCGCCGAACTGGTGACCCCGCTGCTCGAGGATGCGCCCGAGCGAGGCTTCGCCGAGCAGAACCGCTGGGGCACAGGCGGACTCGAGGAGGCGCCGCTCAGGCCCGAGCTCGTCGTCGAAGTGCGCTACGACAAGGTGCAGGGGCACCGCTTCCGACACGGGACGAGGCTGCTTCGCTTCCGCGCCGACAAGAACCCGAGCGACTGCACCTGGCGCGAGGTGCGCCCACCACGGCGCCCGGGCGACCCGACGGTCGAGTCCCTGCTCGCCCTTACTGGTTGACGCGTCACTTCGGGAGACCCACCTCCCACCCCGTTGGCATCGACCCTACCGACGCGCGACGCACCGATGTGTCACGGGACCGTGCCGAGACTGTGACGGCTACTCCGCAGGCTCCACGCGCTTTGCGCGGGACGGCTGGACGCGCTTCGGCTCGCCGGGCATCTTCGGGAAGTTCGGCGGATACGGCGCCTCGCCGACTCCCTCCGCTTCCTCGCGCTCGACCCACTCGACCAGCTTCGCGAGGTCGCACACAGCCTCGTCGATCCCCGCATGGAGATCGCCGAGCTCGGCGAAACGCGCCGGCATCGTCGCGAGCGTGAAGTCCTCGGTCTCGACCTCCTGCAGCTCATCCCAGGTCACCGGCGCCGATACCGTCCCGTCCGGCCGCGCCCGCACCGAATAGCCTGACGCGATCGTCCGGTCGCGGGCGTTCTGGTTGTAGTCGATGAAGACCTTCTCGCCGCGCTCCTCCTTCCACCAAGCGGTCGTCACGAGCGCGGGCGCGCGCCGCTCGACCTCACGCGCGAACGCCAGGGCGCAGCGGCGCACCTCGGTGAACGGGCGCACGGGCTCGATCCGACAGGCGATGTGGATGCCGCGGTTCCCGGAGGTCTTCGGCCAGCCGACGAAACCGAGCTCGTCGAGCACCTCGCGCACGACGACCGCCACGCGCTTCGCGTCGACGAACGACGTCCCCGGCTGGGGATCGATGTCGATGCGGAGCTCGTCGGGATGCTCGACGTCCGCCCGCCGCGAGGGCCACGGGTGGAAGTCCAGCGTGCCGAGGTTCGCCGCCCAGATCACGTGCGCGAGCTCCGTCACGCAGAGCTCATCGGCGTGCCGGCCGGACGGAAATGTGACGCGAGCGGTCTCGATCCACTCCGGTCGTTTCTCGGGCACGCGCTTCTGGTAGATCGCCTCGCCCTCCGCCCCGTCGGGATGACGCTTCAGCTGGGTCGGGCGCTCGTACAGCGCGCGCACGATCCCCTCGCCGACCGAGAGGTAGTAGCGGACGAGGTCGAGCTTGGACTCGCCTCGCGTCGAGAAATACACCTTGTCCGGGTTCGTGACCTTGACGAGGCGCTCGCCGACCTCGAGCTCGATGAAAGGCGACGGCACGATGCCAAGTATCGTTTCTCGACGATGATCGAGGAACCGCAGCGCACCGACATCACCCTCGAACCGCTCGACGACTACGTGGTGATCCAGCCCTCCGATGAGGAGAGCGAGACCCGCCACGGGCTGATCATCCCCGCGAGCGAGGACAACCGCGCCCGCAGCGGAGTGGTCACCGCGGTCGGCGACAACGCGGCGGGGATCGAGCCCGGCGACAAGGTGCTCTTCCCCAAGCACGCAGGCTTCGACGTCCGCCTCGGCGGCTCGTCGCTGAAGGTGCTGCGCCGCGGCGAGCTGATCGCCCGCGTCCACGACTGAGAGGAAGAAACTGGCCCTAGAAAGCGCGAAGCCCGCCGGGGGGACGGGCATTCGCCGCAGATGCCGGGGAGGGGGTTCCTGGAGGGGAGCCGGCAACTAGGACTCTGCCACCCCGCTCATGGGCATGCGTCCCTACGAAGGGTGATTTGCGACTCCCCCCGTGCGCTATCCTGCCCCCGCGTTCGGAGAAGTGGCCGAGTGGCTGAAGGCGGCGCCCTGCTAAGGCGTTAAGGGGGTTCTAACCTCCTTCGAGGGTTCGAATCCCTCCTTCTCCGCTCGGAGGGGTGGCAGAGCGGTCGAATGCGGCGGTCTCGAAAACCGTTATCCGTCGTAAGGCGGATCGAGGGTTCAAATCCCTCCCCCTCCGCTCACAGAGCCGAATCCCGCGCCGCATGCGGGATTTCGGGCGGATCCGTGAACCGTGTGCCACGGCTGCTTGCACGCCTGGATGGGACGGTTGCGCGGCACATGATGGAGTGCTGACAGTCACATCCCGATCGCGCGGAGGCCAAAAGCGACTTGCTTAGTGGCTGAAGCGAGAGCTAGTGATGGACGAACCATGACCGATGCTTTGAACGAGCGAGCCGCACGAGTTCAGCGTCGACGCCCACACGAAGGCATCCAGGTTCGTCACGCACGCCGCTGCGGAACTAAGACTGGGATGGCGTGTTCGTGTACGCCGAGCTATCAGGCGCAAGTCTGGTCACCGCGTGATCGGAAGCCGATCCGCAAGACATTCGCGGTCCTCGCCGAGGCTCGAGCATGGCGGCAAGAAAGCCAAGTCGCCCTCCGCAAGGGAACACTCCGCGTGGGATCCAGGCTCACCCTGCAAGAGGCAGCTGAGGAGTGGCTCGCCGCCGCAGAGACCGGAGTGATCCGAACCCGCTCCGGTGACGCATACAAGCCGTCAGCCTTGCGGAGTTACCGGCAAGTCCGGAACGCGACTGTTGTGCCAGCGCTTGTTCAGCAGCGTCTATCGGCGATCACCTCGACGATGCTTCAGGACATCGCAAACCAACAGGCCGCTGCTGAGCGAGGCACCCTACAAGGGCATCAACGTACCACTTCAGTGAAAAACTTCAGTGAAAACGATTCAACCCAGCCTTCCACTCGCGATTGGGGCGGAACAAACAGAGACGAGCGGAGAGTCGCACCCAAGGAGTTCATGCCGCCGAAGTCGCGGAGGTGATTGATAAGGCGCACAAATAGGTACGACCTTTGAGGCACGACTTTGGTCTCGCGTTCCGACGGAGCTGCCGAACGCCGAAATATGGAGCGGCAACGGCGCCGACATCCGAGACAAGCGCCGGCGGCCACGAGCCCTGCCCGAACCGGAATGCTTAGTCAAGATCGGGTGGTGACCCCCCAGGCCAAGCCGCCGTTCGTTGATGGCGCGTCCATACCCGTCGTCCGACGTAGGTAAGAAACGCGACAGCGCCAACGCCGAGCAGAATCACAGTCGCTGTGGCCCCGCCTGGGACGTCGATCAATTTGAGGCCCGACAGGCCGAGAACGACCGCGATGACTAGCCGCAGTGGGCGCTCCGGGACTGACAAACTGAGGCGGCCGCCAATGAGCACGCCTGGAATGGAGCCGATCAGGAGCCAGCCGACGGCCCCGAAATCGATGTTGCCGGCTAGGGCGTGCCCGGCTCCTGCGACATAAAGTAGTGCGGCCGCGTGGAAGATGTCAGTTCCGACGATCTTGTGAGCGCGTAACGGGAACACGATGAGCAACGTCAGGCCAAAGAAGACGCCGCTCCCAACCGACGTTAGTCCCACGAGGAAGCCGCCGAAGATCCCGATCAACACGGCCGCCACTCGGTCACGGCGCGTGAGAATGAACGCCGCATCATCCAGAGCCTTCGCGCCAACAAAGTTCTTTGCGAGTAAGCCGACCGTACCGAACAGCAGCGCTGCTCCGAGTACCCGACCCATCGCCGACTGGACGCCGCTGCCATAGGTGGCCGCAAGCCATGAAGCGAGCCAGACGCCAACAAGGGACATCGGAGCCGAGCCGACAAACATCCAGCCCGAAAGGCGCGCCTGCACGTTCCCCAACCGCCGATGCTGCAAAGCCCCAACCGACTTAAACACCGCGCCATGAGCGATATCAGTTCCGATCGCGACCGCTGGATCAAAACCAAACAGGATCACGAGAATCGGCGTCATCAGCGAACCCCCGCCCATGCCGCTCAAACCAACGAGAGTCCCGACAAGTAGACCCCCAAGTACAAGTCCCAAACTCACAAGAACCCCTGCGGTGCGCCAGCAACAGGCGTTCGCGCCCGCCGCAAACAACGACACACCTTTCCAAGCAAGCCAGAAGACGAGATGTGGGGCGCACGCAAACCCAACCTGAACGGACGCTAGTGGCTCGAGCTACACCTGTCCATAGGCCGTAGCGGCATGGTCGGGCGTCACCCAATCGAGTCGCGACGGACAAGTCTTCGTCGGTCAGTCATCACGGATCGACAACGCGCCAACCGACCCTCTCGCGCCGTGTCCGACAGGGTCCTCTGCCGCGGCGGCCTGACCCCGACCCAGCAGGTGGACAAGAACGACGGGCTAAAGAAGAGGCAGCTGAATAGATCCGGCTAGACCTGTGGGACGCGATCACCGTCGTCTGTCCCAGTGTTCATGAATGTCCCCGAGGGTGACGGCGGCCTAGTGGCGGAAGCGACGCAGGAACTGAAGCTGGCGCTCGAGCTCGGGCGCGGCGTCGGGGCGGCGGGCGACCGCGACCATGAACGATGCGGCGACCCAGGAGGCGTACACGGGGATCGCCTGTTCGAGGATGTTCTCGTCGTAGCCTTCTCTGGCCGACCGGGGTCGAGGAGCGACGTGAAGGAGGAGTCGACCGGCTCCATCCTCTCGGGGCGTGACCGACCGACCCGGCGCGCAAGCTGTCGAGATGGCGAGACCCGTAGACCAGGTAGGGCAACTCCTCGAGCAGCTCAAGGCGCTGCCGCTGATCGACAGCGCAGACCTCGATCGGCCCGGTGCGGCTGACGACGCCTTCGAGCTAGTGCTCAGCGCGATCCTCCGCGCCGCGCTCGCGCCTGCGCGACGCAAAGGTCGGGTCGTAGAGTGGTCGAATTGCCGGCGCCGTCGTCGCCCGAGGTCGGGTGCCAATAGGCCTGTGGGAGCACGTGCCAGCCGCTCTTGAGGAAGAGGTCGATCGGTACGTTGCCCGCGATCAGCCCGAGCGTCGTCAGCGCCTTCTCGCCCTTGAAGGCGGCGAATGTCTCCAACGCGGAGGCGACGGTCGGCCGGTCGGCACCCTTATGGCACTCTTCCACGTCCCAGACGATCAGATCGGCGCCCACGTCCGTTGCCTGTGCGGTAAGGAGCAACGCGTCACGGCTCAGCGTAGCGACGCTGTAACTCACTCCACACACGCCAGTCTTGAACCCAGCGGCCCGATAGGCGGGCAGGCTGCCGTCCTTCACCTGCACATCGTTTTGCGCCTGCCGCACGATCCACCGGTACCCACGGTCGAACTACGATTGCGGGTCACGTGCGACCTGTACCTCGGTGAGCAAACCAGGTGTGTCGAGCTTCTCATCCGCCGTGCGGCTCCTTGCGGTCGGCGGTGAACTGGCCCGCCTTGACCCATGCCCAGGCCGGGATCTTCGGCGGTGCCGTAGCAGGCCTGTGGACGGCACTGCGTGCGCCGAACGGTTTGAAGTCGCCCTCGCCGAGCAGCCAGGCCAGCCACTGCCAGTACCAGTCGGGAAGCGGCTTCGGCGCTGTCTCCTGTGACGAGTGCGGATCGACATTCGGTGCCGCGCCACCCCCGGCCGCGTTCGCCTGCGCCAGGAGCTCCGACCACTTAAATGCGCCGCAGTCCCAGTGCGCGTTCTCGGGCACTTCGACGTGTCCGTACCAGCCGGGGACGTGTCCCCATTTGCCGGCAGTTCGGCGCGCGAAGTCGTAGGTCGCCCATGGAGTGGGCGGCATCTCATCCGGGAACGGGCGCTCGAGTGGAATCCCGGCAGCACCGACGAGTGTCGCCAGGAGATCGGCAAGCATCTTGGTTGTCGGCGCGTCGCACATCCACGGTTGCTCGTTCGAGTGACCGGCGACCTCGATCTGCGCACGCGTGATCGAGTTCGTCTCGACACCGCCCGGATGGTTCTCGAGCGCAGCGGCCATCGTGCCGAGCGGGACGAGCTGGATGATCCGCTCTTCATCGAGTGTGAAGTGCGGTGCGTAGTGAACGCGGAATACGCCGAGCCCCGACTCGAGGCTGCCCTCGATCGTGTGGAGCACACCCATCGGCGGCGCGATCTCATCGACGGCGCCGCCCGGGTTGGGACAAGGGATGTGCTCGATCGTGTGTCCGCCGACGGTCTTGGTCAGCCAGCCATGCTGCATGCCTCCCCCTCTCGATCCTGGAACGGGCTATTTCGCGCGCTTGGGCGGCTCGAACTCGCCCGCTGCGCCGAGCGGGGCGGCCCGCTCTCGGCCGGGGACGTTTACGAGGTCTGCGAAGGTCTCGTACGGCGCCGCGGCGCGGGCCAGTTCGGGTTCGTAGCGGTACCTGAACTCGAGCTCGAGCCGTGAGCCGTGAACAGAGACCGAGTCGACCGCGTCGCCGACCGGAATCCAGCCGGGAGGCACGGTGCGTCGGATCGCATAGTTCCCTGGAGGCACTTTGGCGAACTCGAACTGTCCCTTGGCGTCGGTAACGGCGGTCAGGACGCGATCGTGCACGCCACTGGCCGGATCGAGAGTGATGATCGCGCCCTCGACTGGATCGCCTGGCCCTACGTGGCCTGGCTCGAGACCGTTGTGGACGGTGCCGGTGATCGACGAGGACGTGATGAGGATCGCCCAGGCTCCGCGCCCCATCGTGGCGGCCACGAGCATGTCGTCGGCAACGCACTCGAGGTCGCTCACGTGGGTATGAGGCATGTCGAGTCCAAACGGCGTCCACGTCGAGCCGAGATCGACGGAGTGGTAGACGCCTCTTGTTGTGCCGAGGTAGAGCGCAGGTGTGAGGAACTGCCAGTCGGAGAGGATCGTGTAGAAGCGGAGATAGGTCGGGAGGTCACCCTGGATGTTCGTCCACTGCAGGCTTGGGCCAGCCTTTTCTAGGCGCCAGACGCTTCCCTGCCCGCTGCCGACCGCGACCGCCCGGTTCGGATTGCTCGGATGGATGCGGATATCGACGATCCGTCCGGCCCCCATCCCGAACAGGCCGGTGTCCCGTTTCTTCCAGGTCGCACCACTGTTCGTGGTCGCCCAAACGTGACCGTCGGCGGTTGCTGCGTAGATCGTCTTCGGGTCTGAAGGGGCGATCGCGAGAGCTGTGATGTACTGCTCGCCGGGTGTGGCGCCGCCGAGGATGCCGCTGATCGCGCTCCATGTCGGACTCGCGACGGTCGCGTTCTTCGTCTGCCAGACCTTAGTCGTCCCGATCAGCAGCCGTTTCGGATTGGACGGGTCGATCACGAATGACTTCTGGGTCGAATAGGCGAGGTTGTAGTCACTCGCCACGAAGTCGTTGGCGACTCTGATCACCGTCCATGTCTGGCCGGCGTTGGTCGAGCGCGCGACGAAGTGCGCCGGGTCGAGTGGGTTCGAGACGTAGATGCGTTTCGGGTCCGTCGGGTCGACCAGCACCTTGCCGGTTTCGGAGCCGCCGCCTTCCATGTATGCCCACTCGTCGGAGCCGGTGAACTTCATCGCAGCCGGGTGATCCTGTGCGACGCCGTAGGCGACGTCGGGGTCGTTCGGGTCGGGAGTGACGTCGTAGAAGAGCGTCACCTGGAGGTTGCCCTCCTTCGAGTGCCAGGCCTTGGTTTTTGGCTCGTAGCGGTACACGTCGCGGTCTGCGGTGACGGCGACGCGACCCTTGGGATCGAACGCGATGTTCACCCAATCGTCGCCAATCGTCTTGTTCCCGACCGTGTCGCAGCGGCTCCAGGTAGCGCCGCTGTCGATGCTCTCCCAGAGCGAATACGCGCTATTCACAATCACGTGCTTGTCGTTCGTCGGATCTACGCCGAGCAGAAGGTGCCACGACCTGGCTTCGAGCGTACCGCTGGTGAGCGGCAACGGTGTCCAGCTCGTGCCTCCGTTGCTCGTGCGGGCGCGGTGGATCGCCGAGTTCTGCGTTGCGTCGAGTGCGAGATACGCGACGTAGAGCACACCGGTCTTCGATCCCGAGGCGAGCCGGATCGCCGACGCGCCTGTGTTCGCGAGGCTGAACCCAGACGTGGGAACACCCGTAAGAACGCTCCAGCTTCCGCCGCCGTTGGTGGTCTTGTACACGCCCGGGTGCGCGCCCCCGACGACTCCGGCGAACAGCGTCTGCGCGTTCCAGCGCGCCATCACCACGTCCGTGAACGCACCGCCGATCCCGGCCGTCGTCAATGCCCAGTTCTGCCCACCGTCGGTCGACTTGTAAACCCCGCCACCCGGGCCGCCGGACCAGACCGAGAGGTAGATGACATCCTTGTCGGCGGGATGAAGTGCGATGGAGCCGATCGAGGCGCCCTCGAAGAGAGCGTTGCCGAGCAACGTCCAGCCCAGGCCCCCATTCGTCGACTTGAGCAGGCCCGCGCCAGCACCACACACGACACCCAGCACCAGGCTCGGCTGCGCGGGGTGCACAGCGAGTGGGTGATAGCCGGCGAAGTTGAGGCTGCGCTGATCGTCGCCGAGAGCCAGCCACGTCGGAGGACTGTTATTCCACACGCCCGTCTTCCAGACTCCTCCGTTGTTGGCGCCGACGTACATCACATCGGCATCCGTCGGATGCGCTGCTGCGGCCTCGATCCGGCCGGCCGCAAAGCCGAGGCCGACATTCGGAGCATCGATCGGCGCCGGCCCGAAGGGATGCCAATTCGTTGTCGTCAGGGCTGAGAGGATCGACATTCCTACTCCGCGCTCGACCCCGAACTCAGCGCCGCCGACGGAGGCCGTCGCCGCCGCTCCGTGCGAGCCGCAAGGGCCAAGAGCACGCAGACGAGGAACAAGCCAGCGAGGATCAACCACTCGAACGATCCGTTGTGATGGTCAGGGTCTAAACCCGAGACCCCCTCGATCCAGTCTCGCCAGAACAGCGTCAGCACGGCAAGAAAGCCGCACACCGAAGCGAGTCCTGTCTCAACCCAGAAACGCCACCGAACCTTCCCTTTCATCACGACCTCACTTTTGAGTCCCGCGCAACCCAGTCGGCCTCACCGGAACTGCAGCGACCTGTCATCGCTTCCGAGAGGGATCAAGCGATCCTCCCTGGGGAGAAGAACTACCATCGGCCTGTCACGCCAGCGTTACCGTCACGTCACTGGAGCGGTGACACGGTGCGGTGCGCCAGCGTTCCAGGAGTGTCACCCGAAACGCCCGATGGGCGCGCGCCGGTCGTTCAGCTGATTCGCACGATGCCGGGTAGTTGCCAGCTCTTGTCGAACAGTGGCGCGGCTAGCGCCGCCCGAAGGCCGGAGCCGAAGCAAGCCCTCCGTCCCCGGGAGCACGCGCGCGTGATGGTTTTGGGACCTCGATTAATCTCCGTGCGGGCGGCCGGTTACCGGCGGGGTATGAGTCCCGGGCGGTTGCGGCGATCCAATACGCGGCATCGGCACTCCCTTCCGAGGCGGCGCTTCGAGGCGACCTCACCCGGATCCTCGATCTATGCCAAGACGCCATTTAGGCAAAGCGAATGCTCCTCGGGACACAGCCCGGCGCGATCGCCACCCCAAGCGGTACGCAAGAGCACCCTGGCGACGAATCGACGTTCGACCACTTCAAACCAAAGACCTCCGCGGAATACACGGCACACGTCGCTGGGGGCACGTTCACGAGAACGCGACGGCATGAAGCATTGGATCAAAGCGTACCCTCCGCTGACAGAGCCGAATCCCGCCTCCGCATGCGGGATTCCGGCGGATCCATGACCCGTCTGCCGACCCATAGTTATTCGGCCGGATGGGACGGTTGGGCGGCCCACGATGGAGTGCCGACAGCGTCCAAAACGAGGCATCGAGGTCCCAACGCTGCGGAACAAGGACAGGGTCGACTTGTTCGTGTGCGCCGACGAGCGGCGACGTGCGATCACCGCGGAATCGGAAGCCGATCCGCAAGACATTCGCTGGAATCGCCGAGGCTCGCACCTGGAGACAGGAAGGCCAAGTCTCTTCCGTAAGGGAACACATGGTGACGTAAATGCTCCCGAACGGATCCCACTCGGCGTCGCGCTAGCCGATGCCTCAACGATGATCAGGGGGTGATTAGTCACTCCGATGCGCCCGCGCGCAGGCGGCGAAGCGCGAGTCGTCCTCGCCTCCGGATCGGGGCCGTTATCGCCGTGGCGCTACTGGTTGGCTTCGGCGCCTGGATCTTCGTGCGGGGAGGGGGCTCGCCGTCGACTGCGCCGGCCCCCGTGCGCGACGGAGCAGTTGCGGTGTCTTTAGCCGCGTTGAATGCTTTGGCAAGCTCGTCCTCGTCCCCTGTTTACTGGACGGGGCCGTCGCGCGGCTCGACCTACGAGTTGACGAAGACGACCGACGGTCGAGTCTTCATCCGATACCTCCCGCGGGGCGTTGCGGTCGGCACCGACAAGCCATATCTGACAATCGGCACGTATCCCGTCGCGGGCGCCTACACCGTCCTCAGCACGCTCGCAAATCGCAATAGTGCAGTGAAGCTGAATGTCGGCGGGGGGGCGATTGCGTTCTACGACTCGACCTCGCCGACCAACGTCTACTTGGCCTACCCCGGCTCGAACTACCAAGTCGAGGTTTACGACCCTTCGCCGGCCGAGGCCCGATCCCTCGTTTCGTCCGGGCAGGTCGTGCCGGTCTCGGCCCGCGCAGGCGCCGCCTCGCCAGCACCTGCGCAGGCGGTCACGCCGGAGAGGCTCGCAGCGCTCGCAGTCTCACTCGGCGAGCCCCTGTATTGGGCCGGCACTGCGACCGGGGTCAGGTACGAGCTGAGCCAGTCACCCGGCCGTGTCTTCGTCCGCTATCTGCCGCGGGGAGTTGCGGTCGGAAGTGACCAGCCGTACCTAACGATCGGAACCTATCTGGTCAGGAACGCGTTCGCGATCACGAGCGCGAGTGCGCGAAACGCGGGATCGATCCGGATCCCGATCGACGGTGGCGGTGTCGCTTTCTACACTAGGAGCCGACCAACCAACGTCTATCTCGCGTACCCCCGCACGGGCATCCAGATCGAGGTGTTCGATCCTTTGGCCGGCCGTGCGCGCGACCTTGTCGCATCGCAGAGCATCGCGCCGATCGGCTGAACGGGTCGTAACGGCAAACGACTCCGCACCGGCCCCGGTCTCCTGCCCCCGATGACCTTCGCGATCGTCTGGGTCGTCTTTCCGGTTGTTCTCGGAGTTCTGTCGTTCGGCTGCGGCCTGCTGGCGGAACGTGTGGCGGGCGTGCTCGTTCCGGTGCCGCTGTTGCTGCCCCTCGGCTTTGCTGTTATCTCGGTGGCCGCGCAGTTCCCCGTCATCGGCGGCTCTATGGCTCAGTTGGCGACGCCCCTGGTTTTGGTGCTCGCCACGATCGGGATCGGGCTTTCGATTCCTTGGGGAAGGCGCCTCGACGCCTGGTGGCTCGTCGCGGCTTTGGGTGTCTTCCTGGTCTTTGCCGCTCCGTTCGTTACGTCGGGCGGGTTGACTTTCGGCGGCTACATCAAGCTTGACGACACGGCAACGTACCTGGCGATGCTCGACAGAGCGATGCAGCACGGCTATCAGACCGCTGGCCTGCCGCCGTCGACGTACGAGGCGACGCTCAACACGAGTCTTGCCTACGGCTATCCGCTCGGGTCGGTGCTTCCTCTCGGGGTCGGGCGTGAGCTCGTCCGACAGGATTCGGCCTGGCTCTGGCAGCCGTATCTGACTTTCCTCGCTGCACTCCTTGCCTGCGGTCTCTACCAGCTGGTCGCCGGTCTCGTGCGTTTACGCCGGCTCCGGGCTCTGGTCGCGTTTGTTGGTGCGCAAGCGGCGCTCCTGTACGGCTACGCGCTCTGGGGCGGCGTCAAGGAACTCGCTGCCGCGGTCCTCATCGTGCTCCTCGCAGCGCTCGTGCCCCGGGCTGTGACGGACGGCGCCGGCGTGCTGACCGTCGTTCCGATCGCTTGCGCTTCGGCCGCGCTGCTTGGGGTGCTGAGCTTGGGCGGGGCTGCCTGGCTCGTAGCACCGATTGTTGCCTTCGCGGTGCTGTGCTGGTACTCGGCCGGATGGCGTCGCAGCGCGATCGCGACGAGCGCGCTCGCCGGCGTCGCAACAGCGCTCGCAATCCCTTCGCTCGTCGTCGCCGTCCGCTGGCTGCCTCGAGCCGGCGCGTACACGAGCGCGAGCGAGCTCGGGAACCTCGTCCGCCCCCTTAGCGCGCTGGAAGCGTTTGGGATCTGGCCGAACGGCGATTTTCGGACGCCGCCACGGATGATTGACGTCGTGGACATCATGGTGGTCGTCGTCGGGGCTGCCATTCTGCTGGCCCTGGCGCTGGCGTCGCGCCGGCGAACCTGGGAGGTGCCGATCGCGTTGGCCGCCGCAGCCTTCAGTTGCGTGATCTACGTCGGCGGAGGGTCGCCGTGGATCGGTGGCAAGGCGCTCGCGTCGGCGTCGCCGATCGTGCTCACGGCGGCTCTCGCCGGTGCAGCCGCGTTCTTCGAGACGGGACGGAGGGTCGAGGCGACGGTCGTCGCTGGCTTGATCGTCATCGGAGTGATCTGGTCGAACGTCCTCCAGTACCACGACGTCGACCTTGCCCCAGGCTCCCGGCTCGCGGAACTCGCGTCGATCGGACAACGCTTCGCCGGGCAGGGGCCGACGCTGATGACTGAGTACGAGTCGTACGGAGTGCGGCATTTCCTTCGTGCGATGGACGCCGAAGCCGCGTCCGAGCTTCGACGCCACCCCGTGTACTTGCGGGCGGGGGGCGTCGCGGACACCGGCGTCTCGCCGGACATCGACGAGATCGCGCTCGCCTCGGTGCTGCCCTACCAGACGCTCGTCCTGCGGCGGTCGGGAGTCGCGAGCCGCCCTCCATCTGAGTACGTGCCGGTATGGAGCGGGCACTACTACCAGGTCTGGCAGCGCCCGAGCGGAACGAACTCGATCATCGAGCATCTCTCACTGGGCAGCCGCGTCCAGCCCGCGGCGGTTCCGCCCTGCTCCGAGGTGATGCTGCTCGCGCGGCTCGCCGCAGCGCAAAACGGCGTAGTCGCCGCGGTTGTCCGCGCTCCTGCGATCGTCATCGAGCCGGACGGAAGTCCTGAGTCGACCCTGTCGTTCGGCGCCTACGGCGAAGACCCCAAGGCCGTATACCTGACGAAGCCCTACTCGGTCACTGCCGGCTTCACGACAGCCACGGCCGGGAGCTACGGCATCTGGATCGGCGGGTCATTCAAGGATGGCGTCGAAGTCTCGGTCGACGGACGCCGTGTCGGTGCCTTGCACGATCAGCTCAACTGGCCCGGCACATTTACGTCGCTCGGCTCGGCGCGGCTCGAGCCCGGGCGGCACACACTGCGCTTTCGCTACGGCGGGCCGGACCTTCGACCTGGAAGCGGCGGTATACCACCCTTCGGCGTCGGCCCGGTCGCGCTGAGCTCGACGACCGACGACACTCCCATCACCTACGTGCGGCCTGCGAACGCCCGCACTCTCTGCGGAAAGAGCCTGGACTGGATCGAGGCTCTGCGCGGGTAGCGCGCGCCGTTACTGGCAGAGCGCAAACGCCTGGACAGACATCGTCTGCCCAGCGGCCAGGGTGACGATCACCACCCCGATGGCGGTCCACTGGGTCGCCAGATTCGGATACGACTGAGACATCGCAATCCTCTGGGCCACGCCTGTCGTCGTCACTCTGGCGCCGCCCCCGAGCAACTTCGTGCCAGCCGCACATGTCGCGGTCGCCGTAATCGTCGTGCCGGCGACAGCCGCGGCGCCACTCGTGACTGTCGCTCCGTTGACGAGCGTCGGGTTCGATGGGCCGGTCGCGCCCGTCACGCCCTTCGCGCCCGTGGCACCCTTCGCGCCAGTTGGCCCCTTCGGCCCCGTCGGCCCTTTCGCTCCCGTTACACCCTTCGCTCCCGTCACGCCCTTAGCGCCTGTCGGTCCCTTCACGCCTGTCGGTCCCTTCGCGCCCGTCGGCCCCTTCGCCCCCGTAGTTCCCTTCGCGCCTGTCACGCCCTTCGTCCCTGTCAACCCCTTCGTCCCCGTCACGCCCTTCACACCGGTCACACCCTTCACGCCAGTCGGACCCCGCAGACCGGTCGGGCCCTTCGCACCGGTCACTCCCTTGGTCCCAGTGACACCCTTCGCACCAGTCACGCCCTTCGTACCAGTCACGCCCTTCGTACCAGTCACGCCCTTCGCACCAGTCAGACCCTTCACGCCAGTCACACCCTTGGACCCCGTCACACCATTGGCGCCCGTAGCGCCCTTGATGCCGGTCGCACCCTTCGCGCCAGTAACGCCCTTAGCCCCCGTAGGTCCCTGCAACCCGGTCGGGCCCCTCACACCCGTCACGCCCTTCGCACCCGTCACACCACTGACACCCGTCACACCATTGGCACCCGTCACACCATTGGCACCCGTAACGCCCTTGATGCCGGTCGCACCCTTCGCGCCAGTAACGCCCTTAGCCCCCGTAGGTCCCTGCAACCCGGTCGGGCCCCTCACACCCGTCACGCCCTTCGCACCCGTCGCGCCGTTCGCACCCGTCACACCATTGGCACCCGTCGCGCCGTTCGCACCCGTCACACCATTGGCACCCGTAGCGCCCTTGATGCCGGTCGCACCCTTCGCGCCAGTAACGCCCTTAGCCCCCGTAGGTCCCTGCAACCCGGTCGGGCCCCTCACACCCGTCACGCCCTTCGCACCCGTCACACCACTGACACCCGTAACGCCCTTGATGCCGGTCGCACCCTTCGCACCCGTCACACCATTGGCACCCGTCACACCATTGGCACCCGTAACGCCCTTGATGCCGGTCGCACCCTTCGCGCCAGTAACGCCCTTAGCCCCCGTAGGTCCCTGCAACCCGGTCGGGCCCCTCACACCCGTCACGCCCTTCGCACCCGTCACACCACTGACACCCGTAACGCCCTTGATGCCGGTCGCACCCTTCGCGCCAGTAACGCCCTTAGCCCCCGTAGGTCCCTGCAACCCGGTCGGGCCCCTCACACCCGTCACGCCCTTCGCACCCGTCACACCACTGACACCCGTCACACCATTGGCACCCGTCACACCATTGGCACCCGTAACGCCCTTGATGCCGGTCGCACCCTTCGCGCCAGTAACGCCCTTAGCCCCCGTAGGTCCCTGCAACCCGGTCGGGCCCCTCACACCCGTCACGCCCTTCGCACCCGTCGCGCCGTTCGCACCCGTCACACCATTGGCACCCGTCGCGCCGTTCGCACCCGTCACACCATTGGCACCCGTAGCGCCCTTGATGCCGGTCGCACCCTTCGCGCCAGTAACGCCCTTAGCCCCCGTAGGTCCCTGCAACCCGGTCGGGCCCCTCACACCCGTCACGCCCTTCGCACCCGTCACACCACTGACACCCGTAACGCCCTTGATGCCGGTCGCACCCTTCGCACCCGTCACACCATTGGCACCCGTCACACCATTGGCACCCGTAACGCCCTTGATGCCGGTCGCACCCTTCGCGCCAGTAACGCCCTTAGCCCCCGTAGGTCCCTGCAACCCGGTCGGGCCCCTCACACCCGTCACGCCCTTCGCACCCGTCACACCACTGACACCCGTAACGCCCTTGATGCCGGTCGCACCCTTCGCACCCGTCACACCATTGGCACCCGTAACGCCCTTGATGCCGGTCGGCCCTGTCGGCCCTGGGCTGCTCAATCCCCCCGTGCCTGCCGGACCCTGAGGCCCGGCTGCGCCTGTAGCGCCGCTCGGACCGGTGGGTCCGACTGTCCCCGTTGGTCCTCTGGGGCCAGAAGGCCCGGCCGCGCCTACAACTAGGGGGATCGTGTATACGTCTCCCTTCCGGCAGAACCGCTTTCGGATATTGAGATCGCCGACGCTCTCGGGCGAGCCTTTGGTCTGCACACACACGACAAGGACACGGGGCTTCTTGCCGTTGGCGCTCGAGGTAACAGGCCCGTCCACCAAGCGAGTCGCGGCGGACGCACCGAATAAGGCGACTGAGGCGCCAACCGCTACAGCCCCCACCCCAGTTAGCCCGCGACGGAAACGGGCGCCCCGAGCGCTACGCCCAGGCGCCCGGGGAAGCCTCCGATTGCGTTTCTCACCCATGCCGCAGCTCCGCCGCGGTGCGGCCGCGGCTAGTCGGAGAAAACGTCGTGGTACGTGAGGATCTCGGCATAAACCTTTTCCGATCGCGGGCGCACGCGAGCAGCCGCGAACGCGATCACACGGTGGTCTTCGCTAAAGCCTGAAGGTGTCCTTGAGGTGGTCGGTGCGGTCCGGCACGCTGGCTCGCCACCGTTTCACCGCACTTGAAGGCGCCGGCAACGACAACCCTTAGCCATCACGCGTGTCCAGGCATTCGTCCACATGGTTATGCTGACCGCGGGCTAGGACACTAAGACATCCGAGGGCACTGCCCACGGCCAGGCGATCGGAGCGACGACTCGGTGACGGTTGCCGTGGGGCCTCCTGGACTTGACATTAGACTGCAGACGTGGGATGGATTCGGGGAACTCGCTGGAGCCCCTCGCGACGAACGAGTTCGCCGCACGACTGCCCTTGGGCCTGGGAGGGCGCGACATGACCCCCAGAAGACGAATGCTCGCGTTCGTTAGCCTGATTGTGTTCGCCGGTGCCGCGATGACCGCTGACGCGCAAACGGCAAGCGGGACCGAACAGTCTCGACTGGTCGCAAAGCCGGTGATCGGGCCGCCGATCACTGCTCCGGCACAGCCGCTGGCCGGGAAGCCCTTCAGCGTCTCATTCAAAGTGACGCGAAGCGACACGGGTGCAACACTGTCGAAAGGGAGAATGATGTGCGATCCATCCGTCGCGGGCGGAAAGGTGATCATTCAGTCGACCTCGTTCAAGGGCGGGACCGCCCGCGTCACACTCGTCGTCCCGACGAACGCCGCCGGCAAGCTGCTGAAGGTGACGGTGACGATCACCGCGGGTGGTCAGTCGACCACCAAGCTCGCGTCGTTCCGCGTTCGACAAAGTGCAGCGAAGCCATCGGTGTCGATCGACGACGTTTCGGCGATGGAGGGGAACTCCAGCACGACGATGTCGTTCCCGGTCACCTTGTCGGCTGCGAGCTCGCAGACGGTGTCGGTGAACTTCGCGACCACCGACGGAACGGCTACAGCATCGGGCGATTATGCCGCTACGAGTGGCACACTCCGGTTTGCACCTGGCGAGACGAGCAAGGCTGTCCAGATCGCGATAAACGGCGACACGATCTACGAGCCGGATGAGACGTTCACGGTCGCGCTGTCTAACCCGGTCAACGCAACGATTGCAGTCGGAACAGCGACCGGGACCATAGAGAACGACGACCCGCTGGTACGGCCAGGCCACTACAACGGCACGAACTCCATGTTGACCCTCTTCGCGTTCGACGTCACACCAGCCGGAAACGGTGTCACACACCTCGTCACCGGTCAGATCAACCAGTCGTGCAACGGCGACGTGACCATCTCCCAAGGCGCTCTCGACTACGGCGACTTCACGATCCCTGTCGGCTCCGATGGAAGCTTCACGTCCGACGAAACATACAAAGGCACGGTCAGCGACGGCACCACCACCACAGAGACCTCCACGCACGTTCTGATCACGGGCCACTTCACCGGGGATACAGCCTCGGGAACTCTCATCAAGACTATTGCCTTCACCCTGGCGGGAACAGGCTACTCGTGCACATCGGGCAACCAAACCTGGACAGCCACTCGAACAGGCTGATCCACGGCGACACCATGCCAACCTCGGCCGGCTGCCCCCCACCAACCCACCAAGACCACCACCGCAACCATGGACAGCGACACGGATAGAAAAGCGGAAGCCACTCCGACAACGCCCGCATCGAACGACGCCGCTAGCACTTACACCGAAACGCCGCTGCGGTCGGAGCAGGTCGGTAAGGCGTGAAGGCGTCGCGTCCCCGACCTCTGTCGTGGCAAACCCGGGTCGTTCGGTAGTTGAAGTCGCAGCGACCTGTTCAATAGCCTCACCTCGCGAATGGGGATGCGTGCCTGGCTGGACAGCACATCGCGGGCGTTGCTCCGTAGGCGTCCGCGACAAGCATGCGCCCAACTCGAGCGGCACCTCCCCGAAAAACGATCCGGCGTCGATAGACGTGCTTCGCTCACTCTCGAACGTCGCTGGATGGCTGATCGGCGTTGGAGCATTGAGCGCCGCGAAAGCCGTAATCTCTGACGCGCAGCGGAACGATGGGTGCGGGTGATCTGCCGGTGGGAGCGACGCACCAACTCCAGGTTTATCCGCGGGATGACGTTGAGCTGCTTTGGCTCTCTTCGTACCCTTCCTCCTGGTAGCCGTTTCCGTAGGCCCAGCGGGCCAATTCGGTGCGGTTGCTGAGTTCGAGTTTGCGGTAGAGGTTGGAGAGGTGGAACTTCACGGTCTGTTCGGTGACCCATAACTCTTTCGCAATGGTTCTGTTGCTGAGACCACGAGAGACCGCCTTCATCACGTCGGTTTCGCGTGGGGTGAGTCCAGCCGCGAGCCTTACGCTGTCGCCGGGGTCGGTGGCGAGGAGGTGGTCGCGGGAGGCGGTACCGGCGACGGACCGCCGGATCGCCGGGCCGAGGCCGGATGGATCGATGTTCTTGATGATGTAGCCGCTTGCGCCACGGTCATACGCGGACTGGATCTGCTCGGCGGCCGCACTCATCGAGCACATGACCACGAATACGTGCGGATAGCTGGCGCGGAGACGGTCGAGGCAAGTGAGTCCGTCCAGCTCAGGCATACGGACGTCGAGGAGAACGACCTCGGGATGGGTCCTTCCAACTGTCGGCAACACCTCTCGGCCGTGGCGGACCTCCGCGACGACTTCGAAGCCACCATCGAGCTCGAGCACTCGTCGCACGCCCGAAAGAAACACCGGGTGATCGTCGGCAAGCAAGATCCTCACGAACGTGCCCCCTCATTGCCGCATCGCAGGAACCGGACTCCCACCCTGTGCCCACTAACGACCGAACACAATCCCTAGACCGAGGGAATCGGAAGATACGGACGCGACAGGCAGTCGTACGAGGCAGGCACCGACGGCGGCGCCTGCAAGTGCAGGAAGTTCGTCGGCTGGGCCGCCTCTCCGTGACAGGCGGCAAGAAGACGGAGCAGCCGTCGTTGGTCGACTCACTGTACTGCTCGTTGCGTAGTCCGTGATCTTGCCGTCGCATCGCCGTCAGGGCGCTTCAGGGCCGCCGATCGTCCGGGCTCGCGATGCCGCGGGCTGTCTCCGCAACCTCCTCCACCCGAGCCGCAAAACCACGGTCAAACGAAACCAGAAGCTCCGACCGCAACGAACACGCGCTGAACGCCTCCCTTGGCGATGACCATGCGTCGGCAGCGGCATACCCCTCAAGGTAAGCACTGAGCTGATTGCCGGAAAGACCCGCAGGGGCGTGACGCCGCTCGATGAGAAGGTTATCGGCAGAGAACTGATTCCGGGTGAATGTGCAAGACGCGTCTACACGGACGCGTCGAGGCATAGACGTCTGCGCGGACGCAGGTGGTATTTCCATTTGTTATGCGAGAGCGCCCTCTGCCCTTTCAGCCCGTCGCCTCGTCGGCGCCGAACTCACGCTCTGCGCAATCACCGCAGTAGATTGCGACATCGTCGTCGGCGTCGAGGTAGGCACGCCAACCCCACGCCTGTCCGCGCGCCACATCCTCGCAAGCGACGCACACGAGCCTCAAGGGCCGAATTCCTAAGCCTCTGTTGGCTGGCAGCCCTTCCATGCTCTGACCGTAGGCCGTCATCATCTTCAGCTCCCCCGACGGAAGGGTAGGACAGCCTCGCGACAGGCCCAGCGGTACTTGAACGGACACCGATAACAGGCTGCGCGCGCCCAGGCCGCCAGGATGACCGGCGCTCGGGTCGCGGCTCGTGCGAGAGTCTTTGATCCGAGGTGTTACTGCGGCGCGGGGCCGGGTGGCGCGCCGCAGCCAGAAGTCGTGGCGCTCCTCGGGGAGAGGGTTTAGCCCGGCCCCGTACCGCAAGCGAAGAGTGTATCCGGCTTCGGCTACGAACAGCGACCCGTGGGGCACAGCCCGTGATCGACCCGTCCGTTAGAGACCACGTCGAACCAGGTGCTATGCCAGGATGCGCACGGCCGTTTCGTACGGACAGCCGCTCGCGGGCAGGGCGACTGCGAGGTGAAGATCGATCTCGTTGTTCACGGCGAGCAGAAGGGCATCCCTGATGCCGTAGCCGGCTCGGCGTAGCTCCGCGCAGCGCCAGCGGAAGATCCGGTCGCGCTCATCCTCCGCCGTTTCGGCTGATCCGATCAGAATGGATGTTGGCTCTGTCAACGTGATCTTCTTGGCCGGAAGGAGGATTGTGGGTCGACCCCGCCGCATTGAGGTCGACCCACCGATCTTGGGTTTGGCCCCGCCGCACAGGGCGTCAACCCGTTTCGCCTGTTTCGCCCTCGCGCCACACTGGAGGGGCGGGACCAGTTCTAGGACACGGCGCCCGCTGCACGAATCACCCTTCGGGTGGTTCACAGGGCTACTTCACTTCACCCACAAGGGGCATGACGCTCGCGGCTTAACGGAGCAAGGTGCGGGATGCGTGGAGGCCGCAACCACGCGCAGTCGACTGTCGAGACGGTGGGAGCCGCAGCCCACCGTCTCCAGCGACCTCCTTACTTCCAGGCCATGATGAAGCATGCAGTCGACCTTCGTGAACGAGCAGTACGCGCGATGGGCACCCTCGACGGACGCCACGGCTCATTCGTGCTTCACCACCGCGGCACGGTCTCGGCCGACGGCGCGGTCAACAACGGCACGATCGTGCTCAACTCGGGCAGGGCGGCCTGCACGGTCTCAGCGGCCAAAGCACAATCGGGGTCGACGCGGCCGACACCCGCCGACGGACGCTGGCCTACGAGCTCGAGTTACGAGGCGGGATGCGGCGCGTGCGTGGCGACACCGCACCCCGCGCGCCCCGCCTAGGCGGCGAGATCGAAGGGAGCAGCGTTCCCGTTGTGCGACTGGCGACCGATCCGGAGCGCCTCGAGCACGCGGACGAAGCCGGGGGTGTCGAGTCGGCGGACGAGCTCCCAGAGCCCGACCCGGCGCTCGGCCAGCCAGAGCTCGTGCGCGACCCGGACGAGGAGCGCCTCGCCGCCGGACATCGTGTCCGCCTCGCGCTCGAGCCCGGCGAAGTTGAAGTCGTCGGGCCCGATGAACGGCCGCGTGCGACCGGCGATCTGCGGTGCGGTCAGGACGTGGTAGACCGCGTCGTACTCGCAAGCGAGCATTGATTCCACCTTCCTTTCGATTCGAGCTTCGAGAGGCCGGCGGCATCGCCGCGACTCGGGGGCAACGACACCCATGAGCCGAACGTCCTCAAGGTAGCAGCTTCCCGCAACCTGCTACGGTGTGTCTCAGGCCGGTCGCAGCGAAGCGATCGCCCGAGGCACTGATGCCTTCACGAGCTCCGGCTCGTGGAGGCTTTTTTGTTGGTCCGAGCAGAAGGAGGCGCACGTGAGGGTGCTGATCGCCGAGGACGAGACGATCATCCGGCTCGACCTGCGCGGGGTGCTCGAGAAGCACGGGATGGTCGTGTGCGGGGAAGCGCGCAACGGCGCGGAGGCGGTCGAGCTTGCGCGCGAGCTCGAGCCCGACGTCGCGCTGCTCGACCTGCGGATGCCGGAGCTCGACGGGATCGAGGCGGCGCGGCGCATCATCGCGGAGCGCCCGATCCCGATCGTGATGCTCACCGCCTACTCCGAGCGCAGCGTGGTCGAGCGCGCGATCGACGCGGGCGTCTTCGCGTACCTCGTGAAGCCGTTCCGCGAGACCGACGTCGTCCCGGCGATCCGCGCCGCGGTCAGCCGCCACACCGAGCTGATCGAGGCCCGGCGCGCACTCGGTGCTCGTCCGCCGAAGCCGGTCGAGATCGAGCTGCAGTCGTCGAGCGGCAACGTGTGGCCGGTGCGGATCCGCCGCAGCGACGACGGCACCCTCCAGGTGGAGGCGAGCAACTCATGAGGGTGCTCGTTGCGGAAGACGAGACGCTGATCCGCCTCGACCTCGTCGGGATGCTCCAGGCCGCCGGGTTCGAGGTGTGCGGCGAGGCGAAAGACGGCGTCGAGGCGCTCGAGCTCGCGCGCTCCGAGAAGCCCGACCTGGCCGTGCTCGACGTGAAGATGCCGCGCATGGACGGGATCGAAGCGGCACAGCGGATCCTCGAGGAGCGACCGCTCCCGATCGTGATCGTCAGCGCCTTCAACGAGCAGAAGCTCGTCGCGCGCGCAGCGGACGCCGGTGTCTACGGCTACCTCGCCAAGCCGTTCCGCGAGGACGACCTGCTGCCGGCGATCACGACCGCGCGCGCCCGCTTCCGCGAGCTCGCAGCTGTTCGCGACGAGGTCGAGTCGCTCGCCGAGGCGCTCGCCGCGCGCAAGGCGATCGAGCGCGCCAAGGGCATCCTGATGGTGAAGGAAGGCCTGTCCGAGGACGAAGCGTTCACCCGGCTGCGGCGAGCGAGCCAGAACTCCGGCCGGCCGATGCGCATCATCGCCGAGGCGGTGCTCGCGACCTTCTCGGACTAGAGCCTCAGCCCCAGACCTCCTGCGCGGTCTCGACGATCAGGCGCAGCTTCGCGACCTGGTCGTCGTAGGTGAGCACGTTGCCCTCGACCGTCGAGGAGAAGCCGCACTGGCCCGAGAGGCAGAGCTGGTCGATGTCGACGAACTGCGACGCCTCCTCGATCCGGCGCTTGAGCTCGTCCTTCGACTCGAGCTCGCCATGTTTCGTCGTGACGAGCCCGAGCACGACCTGCTTGCCCTTCGGCACGAATCGCAGCGGCTCGAAGCCGCCCGAGCGCTCGTCGTCCCACTCCATGAAGAAGCCGTCGACCTCGAGCTCGTTGAACAGCGCCTCGGCGACGAAGTCGTAGCCGCCCTCCGCCGCCCACGAGGAGCGGAAGTTGCCACGGCACATGTGAGTCGTCACCGCCATCCCGGCGGGACGCGCGGCGAGCGCTTCGTTGATGTGGTGGATGTACTCCACGTGCTGCCGGTCGGGGTCGCCACCGATCGACGCCATGTAGTCACGCTGGTGCGGGTCGTTGAGATACGCGAGGCTCGTGTCGTCGAACTGGAGGTAGGTGCAGCCCTGCTCGCCGAGCCGGCGCACCTCCTCCGCGTATGCCGCGGTGAGATCGGCCCAGAACTCGTCGAGCCCGGGATAGAGCGAGTCGTCGATCGAGGCCCGGCCGCCGCGGTAGTGCACCATGCTCGGCGACGGGATCGTCAGCTTCGGCACGCTCGTCGTGACGGTGTTCTGGAGGAACGCGAAGTCGTCGCCGAAGATCGTCTCGGAGACGCCGAGCTTGCCGTCGATGCGGATCGCGGCCGGCGTGAACTCGATCTCGCCCTGCTCGTTGAAGAACTGGACGGTGATCTCGCCAGGCGCCTTCGAGATCCCGTCGAGCTTGTAGATGAAGTCCATGTGCCACGAGGCGCGACGGAACTCGCCGTCGGTCGCCGACTGGAGCCCGACCTCCTCCTGCATCTCGACGACGGAACGGATCGCGGCGTCCTCGACCTGCCGCAGCTCGGCCGCCGTGATCTCCCCGGCGGCGAAGTCGGCACGGGACTGGAGCAGCTCGGGCGGCCGGAGCAGGCTGCCGACGTGGTCGGCGCGAAAGGGCGGTCTCGTGCGTGCGGACATCGGTCTCCTCGGGTCGCAGAACGGGCCGGGTGATCGTATATTGGCGCGATGCGAATCGCGGTGCTCGGGCTGGGGATGATGGGATCGGCGATCGCGCGCCGGCTCGAGGACGCGGGCCACGAGCTCTCCGTCTGGAACCGCTCCGGCGGGCCGAGCGACGAGTTCGCCGGCCGCGGCGCCCGGGTGCTCTCGTCGCCCTCCGAGGCGCTGAAGGTGGCCGAGCTCGCGATCACGATGGTCGCCGACGGCGCCGCGCTCGAGCAGGTCGCGCTCGGCCCCGACGGCGTTCTCTGCGAGGGCGCCTCGGGCACGCTCATGGACATGAGCACGATCTCGATGGAGACCTCGGCGGCGGTCGCCGCGGAGGCAGAGCGGCTCGGGGTGACGTTCCTCCGCTCGCCGGTGAGCGGCAATCCAGGGGTCGTCGCCGCAGGGAACCTCGGGCTGATCGTGTCCGGTCCACGCGCCGCGTTCGACGAGCTCTTTCCGGTGCTGCTCCACATCGGCCCGAACCTCTTCTACGTCGGGGAAGCGGAGCAGTCGCGCGCGCTCAAGCTGGCGCTGAACCTGATGATCGGCGGCACCTCCGAGCTGCTCGCCGAGGCGCTCGTCCTCGCCGAGGAGAACGGAATCGGGCGCCGCGAGGCGCTCGAGGTGATGGCCGGCTCGGCGATCGGCAGCCCGTTCGTCCGCTACAAGACCGAGTCGCTCGTCGCCGGCGACTACACGCCGACGTTCACCGCGCGCCTGCTCGCCAAGGATCTCGGTCTCGCGATCGACTGTGGCCGCGCGGTCGGCGTGCCGCTGCCGATCACCGAGGCGACCGAGAGCCTCGTCCAGGACGCGATCGCGCGCGGGATGGGCGAGGACGATCTCACCACGCTGCTGCCGAGGCTGCGGCAGGCGGCCGGGCTCGATGGCTGACGGCGCGGTCGTCGTCGTCGGCGGCACCTCTGGTCTGGGCCGAGCAATCGCCGAGACCTTCGCCGATCGCGGCGACCCCGTCGTGATCACCGGGCGTGACGTCGCCCGCGCCGAGCAAGTAGCCGCGGAGATCGGCGGCGGCACGACGGGCCTCGCAGTCGACCTCTCCGTGCCCGCCGAGATCGCGGCGCGGCTCGAGAGCGTC
The DNA here is from genome assembly GCA_963738775.1 of uncultured Actinomycetes bacterium. Lineage (GTDB taxonomy): Bacteria > Actinomycetota > Thermoleophilia > Gaiellales > Gaiellaceae > CAVQZA01. The sequence continues at coordinate 24,388 of CAVTXU010000018.1, read as the reverse complement.
GGCCCAGTGCAGAGCCTCGTCCTCGCGGCGATCCAGCGCGACAACAACAGCGCGCGCGACTTCGACCTCGACGGCGCGACGACGCTCGTGACGCTGAAGCTCGTCGGCTACGTCGAGGTCGTCCACACGCTGCTCTCGCGCATGAGCGACGACTCCGCGATCGTGCTCTTCGGCGGCCTCGCCCTGAATCGCCCGTACCCCGGCTCGACGACCGTCACCGCCGTCAACGGCGGAGTCACCGGCCTGGTGCACACGCTCGCGGTCGAGCTCGCGCCGATCCGCGTCAACGCCGTCCATCCCGGCATCGTCGGGGACAGTCCAGCGTGGGAGGGCAAGCCGGCGGAGCTGCTCGACGGGGTTCGAGCGCGGACGCCGACCGGGCGGCTTGTCTCGATGCGGGAGATCACCGCCGCCACGATCTTCCTGCTCGAGAACACGGGTGTGAACGGCGTCAACCTCGTGGTCGACGGCGGGACGCTCCTCGCGTGAGCCACCACGTCCGGAGGGCGACGGAGATCGAGCCGACCGTGCCCGAGCGGTACGCGGGCAGTGCTGGCTACCGGCGCTCTGATCTGATCGGGCGTCATGTCGGCGCCGTGCACACCGGCTTCGCGCTCTGCGAGCTCGACCGCGGCGGCCACGTCGAGCCGCACCTCCACTCGATGGAGGAGAGCTTCTACATCCTCGAGGGCAGCCCGACGCTGACGCTCGATGGGCACTCCCACCGGCTCGCTCCCGAGGAGTGCGGGCTGATTCCGGTCGGCGCGACGCATTCGTGGCGAGGGCCGGCGCGCTGGCTCGAGATGACCTCGCCGGCGCCGAGGCTCGACGGGCCGCCCGACACATTCTTCACCGGCGCGCCCCTGCCCGACGGAGCCCGGCGCGCCGGTCGACATCCGCGACCCACGCGCGCGCACGTTCTTCCGGCTCGATCCCGGCCAGATGGAGCTCGACAACCGCAAGCTCGGCGCACCGGTCGACGCGCCGACGGTCTCCGCGAGCATGGCGACCGCGCTGCTCGCCTACAGCGGCATCACGGTGAAGATGCTCGTCGACCCGCGCCTCGGCGCCGTGCTCCACACGATGTTCATGGTCGAGTACGAGCCCGGCGGCGTCGCGCAGCCGCACGACCATCCGCTCGAGGAGACCTACTACATCCTCGAGGGCGAGGTCGAGGCGGTCGCCGACGACGAGACCGTGCACCCTCGGGCCGGGCGACGTGCTCTGGACCGGCGTCGGCTGCGATCCACGCCTTCTACAACCGCAGCGCCGACGGACGAGTGCGCTGGCTGGAGACGCAGGCGCCGCAGCCGCCGAGCAACTACTCGTACCGCTTCAACCGCGACTGGGACTACCTGGAGGCAAGACTCGATGGACGCTGAGACGATCTTCGACGTGCACGGATCGCGCGCGATCGTCACCGGCGCGGCGAGCGGGCTCGGCTTCGCGATCGCCGAGGTGCTGGCCGACTGCGGGGCGCGGGTGACGCTGGCCGATGTCGATTCCGAACGGCTTGCCGAGGTGACCGGGACGCTGGCGGGGCGCGGCTGCGACGTGCGGTCGGTGCGCATGGACGTCGCCGACCCGGCCTCGGTGCAGGCGGCCTTCGACGAGCTCGTGGCCGAGCAGGGCGGCGTCGACGTCGCCTTTGCCAACGCTGGCATCGCGGGCGTCCCCGGCTTCGGCGCGGACGGCGGCGAGGAGCTCGGCGCGGTCGCCGACGCCGTGTGGCGCGAGGTGCTCTCGATCAACCTCGACGGCGTCCTCTACACGATGCGCTCCGCCGCCGCCGTGATGAAGCTGCAGGGCTCGGGCCGGATCGTCGTCACCGCGTCGACCGCCGGCCTCGCCCCGGAGGCGCTCGTCTGTTACGGCTACGCGGCCGCGAAGGGCGCCGTCGTGAACATGGCGAAGCAGGCGGCGCTCGAGCTCGCTCCGTTCGGCGTCAACGTGAACGTGATCGCGCCCGGCCCGACCAAGACGCGCATCGGCGGCGGCGTCACACCCGAGATCGAGGCGGCCTGGTCGGCGCTCGTCCCGATGGGACGGATGGGCGAGGCCGAGGAGCTGAAGGGCGTGGCGCTATTGCTCGCCTCGCCGGCGTCGAGCTTCATGACGGGCTCGGTGATCGCGATCGACGGCGGCCAGCTCCTGCACGAGCCCGGCGGGCGCTAGCTACATCACGACGATGGCCCGGCCGACGATCTCGCGCCGGTCGAGCGCCGCGTAGGCCTCCGCCGCCTCGGCGAGCGCGAAGCGGCGCGTCAGGGCTGGCCGCCGGCGAGATCGCCCCCGACTCGACCAGCGCGAGGATCGCCGGCATGTCGGCGCGGACGCGGGCGCCGTACGAGCCCGATCACGTGAATGCTCCGCCGCACGAGCCGCGTGATCTCGACGGGCGCGCGTCACGTCGGCGGGCGCGATCCCGACGGCGACGAGCCGGCCGCCGTCGCGCACCATCGCCGAGCGCCTGCGTGAACGTCGCGCTCGCTGCCGAGCACCTCGAAGACGACGTCGGCCGCCGCCTCCCGTCAGCTCGAGCACCCGCGCGACCGGCATCCTCGGCTCGCCGCGTCGACGACGTCGGTCGCTCCGAGCGCGCGCGCAGCGGCGAGCTTCTCGGCGCCGATGTCGACCGCGACGACCTGCGCGGCGCCCGCGGCGCGCGCGAGCTGGACGACGATCGAGCCGACACCGCCGTCGCGACCACGACGACCCGGTCGCCGGCGCGCAGCTCGCCGCCGTGCGTGACCGCGCCGTACGCCGTCATCGCAGCGCAGCCGATGATCGCCGACTCCTCGAGCGGCAGCGAATCGCGGCAGCGCGAAGACCGCGGCTCGCAGGCACCACGGCGTACTCGGCGAGCCCGCCCATCGAGTACATCGCGAGCGGCGTGCCGTCCTCGCGGTGCAGCCGCGTCTCGCCGTCGTAGAGCGTCCCGCGCAGGCGGTTCAGCTCGAAGAACTGCGAGCAGAGATCGTCGCGGCCGCGGTCGCAGGCGGCGCAGGTGCCGCACGGCATGATGAACGTGCCGACGACGCGCGTCGCCGACCGGCGGGCCCGTCGACGCCGTCGCCGAGCTCGGCGACCGTCCCGGAGATCTCGTGCCCGAGCACGGCCGGCACCGGGAACGCGACCTCGCCCTTCATCACGTGCAGGTCGGTGTGGCAGACGCCGCACGCGGCGACGCGACGAGGATCTCGCCGCGCCGCGGCCGCGGCATCGGGATCCGCTCGATCGCAAGCGGCTGCCCGAGCTCCGGCAGGACGGCCGCCAGCATCGACTCGGGACCGCTACGCCGCCACTCCGGCGCTCACGAAGTCGCCGACCGCGTCGACGGCCTCGCGCGACTCGTCGAACAGCAGGTGCCCGATGCCCGGGAAGGATCTTCATCTCGACGCATTCGGAATCGCACCGGCCCAGATCGCCGCCTGCTCGACCGGGATCAGCCGGTCCGCCTCGCCCCAGACGATCAGCGTCGGCATCGTCACGCGATGCAGCCACTCGCGCGAGCTTCGGGTCGTACGGCCGCTTCCACGCGATCCGCGCGAACGAGGTCGACTCGCGATAGCCGCTCGGCGAGGAACTCCGGCGTCGGCGGCAGCTCGATCCCGGCGAAGATCGACGGGTCGGCGGTGAGCATCGGCACGCACCTCCTCGTCCGGGATGCTGAAGAAGTCGACCGTCGGATGCTCGCGCGACCCAGAGCCCGAACGGCGCGGCCAGCGCGAGCCGACGCACCCGCTGCGGCTGCTGGATCGCGAGCGAGCGACGCGATGTAGCCGCCCAGCGAGTGCCCGACCAGTGCGACCTCCCCGAGGCCGAGCCGGTCGAACAGGTCGAGGTAGTGCAGGACGTAGTCCTGGATGCGGTCGATGCGCGGGTCGTCGGCCGAGGCGCCGAAGCCCGGGATGATTCGGCACGATCAGCCGCGCCCGCTCGGCGAGCGGCAGCATGCTGTCGAAGCCGAGCGCGGTGCCGGCGCCGTGGAGGAAGACGAGCGGCGCCCCCTCGCCCGCGGTCAGGACGGCGGTGTCGATCCCGTTGACGTCGTAGTGCGTCTCGCTGTATGCCGCCATCAACCTGCTCCCGCCGGCACTAGCTGAAGGGCTTGGCCGTCATGTCGAGCACGATCAGGATCAGCAGCGCCGTATCGAAGCGGAACACCGTGAAGAGCCGGTTCACGCGACGGCCGACCTCAGCGGAGTCCGGCCCGAACTCCTGGGCCGCCTTGTCGATGCGGCCGAGCTCGGGGCCGACGAAGCCGACACCGACCGTCGCCGCGATTGCCCAGCCGACGAGCGCGAAGTCGACCCAGAACGAGCCCCAGTTCCAGCCGCCCTTCTGCATCAGCGCGACGCCGAAGGCGAACGCGACGAACAGCGCGGGCGTGTAGATCCGCGTGCCGACCCAGGTGCCCATCCGTCCGAGCGCCGCGAGCGTCGGCCCGTCCGACTTGCGCTCGAACACGATCCCGAGCGTCGTCAGGGTGATGTCGCCGCCGACCCAGATCACGATCGCGAGCACGTGACACGCCTTGTAGACCTGGTAGGAGTCCGGCGCGAACCACAGGAACACCACCGCGCCGACCAGCAGGACGATCCCCGCGAGCACGGCCGATCTGCTCAGAGGCGCGACCGCGGGTGACTGGCTCGGGGTGGACGCCTCCATGACGCGGAGAGTGAACAGGATCGCCCGGGGGTAATCAAGTCGCGCGTCCGGTAGCATCGCGCGGGCCCGGAGAGGTGTCCGAGTGGCCTAAGGAGCGCGACTGGAAATCGCGTATCTGCCGAAAGGTGGATCGCGGGTTCAAATCCCGCCCTCTCCGCTTCGAAAGGAGCCCACGATGACCGAGCGAGCGTTCGACGTAGTCGTGATCGGAGCCGGCCCGGCAGGCGAGGTCTGCGCCGGTCGGCTCGGCGAGGCCGGCCTCGAGGTCGCGATCGTCGAGCGCTACCTCGTCGGCGGCGAGTGCTCGTTCTTCGCATGCATGCCGTCGAAGGCGCTGTTGCGTCCCGCAGAGGCGCTGGCCGAGGTGCGACGCGTTCCCGGCGCGGCCGAGGCGGTCACCGGCGGGCTCGACGTGAAGGCGGTGCTCGACCGCCGCGACGAGGTCGTCCACAATCTCGACGACTCGTCGCAGCTGCCCTGGCTCGAGAAGCGCGGCGTCGCGACGATCCGCGGCGACGCGCGCCTCGCCGGCGAGCGCCGAGTCGTGGTGGGCGACGACACGCTCGTCGCGCGCCAGGCCGTCGTCGTCGCGATCGGCAGCGCACCGCTCGTGCCGCCGATACCAGGCCTCGCCGAGTCGGCGCCGTGGACCAACCGTGATGTAACGGTCACCGAGAGAATTCCGGGTCAACTCGTGATCCTCGGTGGCGGTGTCGTCGGCGTCGAGATGGCGCAGGCGTTCTCGTCCTTCGGGTCGCAGGTAACGGTGATCGAGGGCGGCCCGCGGCTGCTCGCGCGCGAGGAGCCGTTCGCCGCGGCTCAGGTCACCGAGGCGCTACAGAACGCGGGCGTCGACGTCCGCCTCGGCACGAAGGCGGTCGGCGTCCGCCGCGACGTCGACGGCGTCACGGTCGAGCTCGACGACGGCACCTCGGCGACCGGCGACGAGCTGCTCGTCGCGGTGGGTCGACGTCCGCCGACGGCCGACTTCGGGCTCGAGACGGTCGGGCTCGTCCCCGGCAAGACGATCCCCGTCGACGACCGCTGCCGCGCGATCGGCTCCGACTGGCTCTACGCGATCGGCGACGTCAACGGCCGAGCGCTGCTCACGCACATGGGCAAGTACCACGCGCGGATCGCCGCGGACACGATCCTCGGCAAGGAGCGCGCGATCGTCGCCGACGGCTTCGCCTCACCGCGCGTGATCTTCACCGACCCGCAGGTGTGCGCCGTCGGCCACACGGAAGCTTCGGCGCTCGAGGCCGGGATTCGCGTGCGCGTCGTCGAGCAGGAGACCTCCGGCAACGCGGGCGGCAGCTTCTACGGGCGCGGCACGGTCGGCACGTTCCGCCTCGTCGTCGACGAGGACCGCGGCGTGATCGTCGGTGCGACTGTCACCGGCTCGGAGGTTGCGGACTTCCTCCACGCTGCGACGATCGCCGTCGTCGGTGAGGTGCCGCTCGAGCGGCTGTACCACGCGGTGCCGTCGTTCCCGACGCGCAGCGAGGTGTGGCTCAACCTGCTGAACGCGTACGGGGTCTAGCTACTTGCCCGCGACCGACGACACGTAGGTCGCGACCGCCTGGATCTGCGCCGCGCTGAGCGTGGCCTTGAAGGCCGGCATGATCGTGCCGCCGTTCGTCACCTGTTTGGCGACCGCATCGAGCGTGGGCTTGAGCTGATCGAGGTCAGGCCCGACCTTGCCCGTCGCGTTCGCATCCTTGAGCGTGTGACAGCTCGCACAGCCGTTGGTCGTGAAGACCTTCTTCCCCGCCGCCAGCACGGCCGGGCTCGGGCCCGACGCGGCAGGCGGAGCCGCAGCCGAGCTCTCGCTCGTCGCGTCCTTGGCGACGAAGATCACCGTCAGCACCATCGCGACGAAGAACCCGAACGCGACGATCACGTAGGCCTTGATCCCCTTCTTGCCGGGAAAGTCCGGGTTGCGCCGCGGCAAGACGAAGGACGAGATCAGGGCAAAGGAGATGAAGGCGAGCGCGACGAGACCCAGGATGATCTTCGAGCTCGTGGGGAGTCCCTCGGCGACCAGCATCGGCGGGAACCTACCACGGCTCGAAGACAGATACTTGCGCCAATGGATCGAACCGACGCCGACTTCGTGGAGGAGACGTTCCGGCTCGTGCTGCGCCGGGCGCCCGACGACGCTGGACGGTCGAGCGCGCTCGAGCGCCTCGGCTCGGGGAAGCTCTCGCGCGCCGGCCTGGTCGCCGAGCTCGTCGCCAGCATCGAGTTCGCACGGCTGCATGCTCTCGACGACGCCGTCGCGTTTGCGGCGTGGGCGCGCGGCGCCGGTGAGCGCCCGCGCGGGCTCCGCGGCCCGCCCGGCAGCGACGAGCGCGTGATCGAGATTCCGTGGGTGCTCTCGCGCTACCGCAGCGAGCCGTGCGTCCTCGACGTCGGCAGCGCGAACGCCCCGGCGGCGTACCTCGACGCCCTGGTCACGGCGGTTCCGGGCCGCCCGGTCGCACTCGATCTCGCGCCCGCGGAGTTGAACGGCTTCGAATGCGTCGCCGGCGACCTTCGCTCGCTGCCATTCGCAGACGGCGTCTTCGACGTCGCCTTCTGCGTCTCGACGATCGAGCATGTCGGCGCCGACAACGGCGTCTACGGCGTCGAGGGCGAGCCCGACGCAGACGGAGTGGAACAGGCGCTCGGAGAGCTCGCACGGGTGCTCGGCGGCGACGGTCGCCTGCTCGTCACCGTCCCGTGCGGCGCGCCCGAGCAGCACGGCTGGTTCGTGCAGCACGACGAGGCCGGCTGGCTCGAGCTCTTCGCGCGCGCCGGTCTCCGCGTCGAGGAGCACGAGCTGTATGCGCTCGACGAGCAGGGCTGGCACGCGGTCGATGCCGTCGAAGCGGGCTACGGCGCAGTCGGCGCGGCCGCCTCGGGGTCCTCTGCGCCGAGCTGCATCCGGCGACCCGCCGCCACGGAGTTCGGCGAGCGCTACGCCGCGCGGCCGGACGATACCGCTAGGCTCCCGCGCGTGAACGAACGGAAGTCGGATCATCTGACCCTCGCCCAGAAGGAGGCGCTCGAAGCCGAGCTCGCCGAGCTCGAGGGCCCGAAGCGCGCCGAGATGGTGCAGGCGATCGCGACCGCGCGCAGCTTCGGCGACCTCTCCGAGAACTTCGAGTACCACGCGGCGAAGAACGAGCAGGGCCTGCTCGAGCGGCGGATCGTGATCCTGCGCGAGCGCCTGAACAACGCGGTCCTGATCGACGAGAAGGCGGCAGCCGAGAGCGGCGAGGTGGCGGTCGGCTCGCACGTGACGATCGAGGACGACGACGGCGAGACGATGCAGGTGGAGATCTCGAGCGTCGGCGGCGCGGGCACGGTCTCGCCCGACTCGCCGCTCGGCACCGCGCTCCTGGGGGCCAAGGTCGGCGACGAGGTGGAGATCACCGCGCCGAAGAGCTCGTGGAAAGCGCGCGTCGTCTCGATCGGGCGCTAGCCCGCTTGAATCTCTGACCGCGAAACATCACACTCCGATCTAGGCGGGCGGCGCTTCCAGAGACAGGAGCCGTCATGCCCGCCAGCCCGATCGAGCACGTGGTGATCATCGTCAAGGAGAACCACGGCTTCGACACCTACTTCGGGAAGTTCCCCGGCGCGGCCGGCGATTCGACTCTCGCCGCGGCCGCCAACCCGCCCGACGTCGACCCGAGCCACACGCACAAGTCCTGGCTGAAGCGGGCGACCGGCGCCGTGCGCGAGCAGTACGGCGAGGCCGACATCCCGTCGTACTGGGCCTATGCGAAACAGTTCACGCTCTGCGACAACTTCTTCACCGACGTCGCGGGGCCGTCGACGCCGAACCACCTGATGCTGATCACCGGCGACTCGCCGATCATCGAGAACCCGGCCGCCGGCTACCGGACGACACCCGCGGACGCCTACGACCTCCCCTCGGTGCCGGCGCAGCTCGACGCCGCCGGGCTGACGTGGGGGAACTACGGCGGCTACGCATTTGCCTTCGTGAAGGCGCTGATCGGCAAGAACTCGTACGGGTCGGCCCAGTTCGTGAAGGACGCGGCCGCGGGCAAGCTCCCGGCCGTCTCGTGGGTCTATGCCGATCACGGCAACAGCGAGCATCCGCCCGACAGCGCCGCCGACAGGGCCAAGGGTGTCGGCAACGTCACGAGCGGGATGAACTGGACCGTCGCGCAGGTCGAGGCGATCGTCGCCGGCGGGCTGTGGCCGAAGGTCGCGATCTTCATCACGTGGGACGACTGGGGCGGCTGGGCCGATCACGTCGACCCGCCGGAGGTCGAGAAGTGGAGCGACGGCACCCAGTTCCGCTACGGCAACCGCGTCCCCTGCCTCGTCGTCAGCCCGTTCGCCAAGCCGGGCCATGTCTCGTCGACGTCTGAGCTCGCACGTCAGCCTGCTCCGCTTCTGCGAGGAGACATTCGGGCTCCCGGCCGTCACTCCGCGCACCGGCGCGGCGGACGACATGGGCAGCTGCTTCGACTTCACCCAGAAGCCGCTCGCGCCGCCGCAGACGACCGCACCGCCGCCGCCGACCCACGCGCCGTCACTGACCGAGATCCACGCCGCGGCAGCCCGCGCCGAGGCCCGCATCGCGGCGGCGCAGGCTGCGACGGATCCGAAGGTGGTCAAGAAGGAGCTCGGCTACGCCGCGGCTGATGTCGCCACGATCGCGAAGCTGAGCGCACCGGCCTAGACGGGGGATCGAAAACACCCGACGCCGGGAGTACCGTATGCGCATCCGACGGTGGCCCCTCCTGCTGCTGGGATCCGCGCTCGTGCTGCTGGCGAGCCTCTACTTGCCGTGGCGAACCATGTCGTGCGGGTCGGCGTGCGCCGACCTCGGGTTGTCGAGCCTGAAGGCCGATGGGTGGTCGTCGAGTATCGGAGACGCGGCTGCTCTCTTCTGCCTCGTTCTTGCCGCCGTGGCTGTTGCCGACCTGATCCGCCCGGCCCTTGCGCCTCGTCTGCCCCTGGGCACGTGCGCACTGCTGATGGGGTACTTCGGGCTGGCGGAAGCGGCGCAGGTCAGGTCTCTCGTGCACCCATCGTCCTCGAGCGTCCACTTCGCGTACGGCGCGTACATCGGAATCGTGGCAGCCGTCGTGGCGCTGGTGGCCGGCGTCGCGATCCTGCGCGACGACCTACGGCGACGGCGACCCGCGGTGGAGCTCGCCACGATCCCGCTCGGGGTCGCCCTCCTCGTTTCATTCCTCCTCCCATGGGCCCGCTTCGGGCCCGTGGTGGGGTTGCTCGGAATCTCCGTACCGGCGGCAGTCGTTGCGGCCGCTCTCCTGCTGTGCCTCCTGGAGGCCTCGGGCGCGACGCGCTTCGTCGTCGGCCTGTCGGTGGGGCTGTTCACGGTGGGCGCCTTCACCTCGCTCAACTTCCCCACGACCCACGCCTACGGCGCATGGATTGGCCTCGGAGTCGGGCTCGCGATTGCGGCGCTGGCCGTCCCGAGCCGGGCGGCGCTCCCAAGCTTGCGTTCGCCCGGGTGGCACGCGCTTGCGACCGGCGCCGCGGCGGCGCTGTTCGCGGTCGCCCTGTTCCTGCCCTGGCAGAGCGTCTGCTACGACCAGTCGGCCGATTGGGGGCCTTACGCGGGTCGCTGCGTCTCGACGAACGGCTGGGCCAGCATTCCCGGCGCCGCCGCGGCCTTGCTTGCGATCGCCCTCGTGATCGCCGCGTTCGGCTGGCGGCGTGCCGTCTCAGCGCCCACGCTTGCGGCCGGGATCGCGATTCTCGTCGCGACGATGGGCTTCCAGATCGAGCACCGGAACGAAACAGGTTCCCATCTCGGGTTCGGGTACGGCTCATGGATCGGCTTCGTTGCGGCCGGCGCGCTGGTCGCATTGGGGCTCGTCGGCGCACGCCTGCCGAAGCTCGACGTGAGGCTTGCTCCTGTCGCCGGGTGTATCTCGTACCTCGCCGTCGTCGTGCTGCCGTGGTGGCGTGTGCTGCCGTCCGGCGCGGGGCCGGCCCTGCGCTTCGCGCCGCTGTCGTGGCTGACGGTCACCGGAGTGCTGTTGGCCGTCTGGCTCGGACAACTCTGGCTCAATCGAGGCTCCCTCGGCGCCGAATGGCTCGTGATCGTCCCGCTCGCCATGCTCGCGTTGGCCTCGGTCGACCTGATCCGCGTCCGCGCGGGCGGCCTGAGCTGGGCCGAGGCCGTCATCGTGATCATCTGCCTGGCCCTGGCCGGACTCGGCCGACTGGAGCAACAAGCCGGCCCCCGCAAGCTCCGAGTCCCGAAGTCCCTGCGCCTCGACAGGCTCTAGGAACCGTCCGCCAGGGCGCCGAACTTTCGTCGGAGGAATGGGCGTACCTGGTTCGTCGGGCAGCGGATCGGCGAGCTCCGTGGCACGGCCCCCGTCGAGGCCGGGTCCGGTCGTCGATGCTGCGCCCGGTCGAGGTCCAGTGCCTCGCCGACGTGTGCCAGCACCTGGCGCGAGACGAGTGCGGTTGCGTGCTGACCTCGCCGGCGCTTACCCGCTACTGGAGCGAACTCGGCTTTCTGTTCGCTGACCGCGTCGTTTTTGGCGTTAGTCATCCCTAGCGCGTGCTACCGTTTCTCTCAGCGCAATCGAGACGCCGGGCCCAGATCGATCGGGACTCCACCTTCGCCCACTGGCCAGCACGTCCTTCTGGGACGCCGCGCAGCGCCCGCCGGGAAGCATCTTGTACTTCGACTCTCGTAGGGAGCAACGATGCAGGAGTCTTCTGAACCGGCTTCGCGCGGCGAGTTTCGGGCGCAACACGAACAGGCGGCGACGCTGATCGAGTCGAGCAAGCGGCGCAGCCTCAGCGAGAGCGAGTCGGCGGCCGGCTCGAGGATGCTCACGGCCGAGCTTCGCGATCTCTCGGCGCGGATCGCCGTCGCCGAGGAGCACGTGGAGCGGGAGCGGACGCTGAGCGATTACCGCTCGGCCTCGTCGATCGACCGGGTGATCGGTTCGGGCGGCGACTACACAGACCCGATGGACGGCGAGCTGCGCTCGTTCCTTCGTGGCGAGAGCCGCTATCTCGAGGTCAGCTTCGAGGGGCTCGACAAGCGGATCGCCTCGGACGGCAGCGTTGAGGTCCGAAGCGTGCTGACCTCGACGGCCGGCGCCCCGGTGCCGATCTCGTTCCGCAGCCAGCTGTACCAGCATCTGATCGCGAACTCGGCGATGCGGCAGATCTCGACGGTGATCAACACGCCGAGCGGCGAGCAGCTGATCATGCCCAAGACGACCGCGCACTCGGCGGCGGGCACGATCGTGCCGCAGGGCCAGACGCTCGGCGAGAGCGACCCGACCTTCGCGGCGGGCACGTTGTCGAGCTTCAAGTACGGGAACCTGATCACGATCTCGAGCGAGTTGGAGGTCGACACGAACGTCGACCTGATCGGCTATCTCGCGATGCAGATGGGCCGCGCGCTCGCGAACGGCTTCGGGCACGCACTTCGTGACCGGGACGGGCGTCTCGCAGCCGCAGGGCGTCCTCGTCGGCGCCGGCACGGTCGCCCAGGTGGTCGGCGGCACACCGGCCTCGAGCGGGGCGACGTTCGCGGAGCTCACCCAGCTCTACGACAAGCCGCTTCCCGCCTATCAGCAGCGGGGCACGTGGCTGATGGCGCAGGCGACGCTCCAGAAGATCCGGGCGCTCGTCAACTCCCAGGGCACGCCGATCTTCCTGCCGACCCTGTCCGGATCGGCCCCGAACTCGCTGTTCGGTCAGCCGATCGTGATCGACCCGAACATGCCGGCGGTCGGCTCGAACGGCACCTCGATCGCGTTCGGCGACTTCTCGACGTACTTCATTCGGCAGCTGCCGGTGCGGTTCGAGCGGTCCGTCGACGCGTACTTCACGACCGACATGATCGCGTACCGGTCGATCGACCGTTGCGACGGGCTGCTGCTCGACCAGACGGGCGCGATCGCCACGTACAAATGCGGAACGGCGTGAGCGATGGCTAAGACACCGTTCACCCAGGCGTATCTGTCGATCAACGGCACCGACCTGTCGAACCAGGTCGAGACGGTGCTGCTCACCGTCACCGCCGACGACATCGACGTCACCGCGATGCAGGACGGCGCGCACAGGCACATCGCCGGTCTGCAGGACAACAAGCTGGCCGTCACATACTGGAACGACTACAGCACCGCGACGAGCGTCGGGAAGCTCCACGACGCGATGCTCGCCGCCGGTACCGCTGTGCCGTTCCGGTATGCGAAGGGGCCGACGCCGTTCGGTACCGCCAATCCGATCTACTCGGGATCCGTGCTGCTCATCACCTACCCGGTGGGCGGCAAGGTCGGAGACGGCTTCCAGACCGCCATCCAGTACGTCGTGGATGGCTCTGTCAGCTTCGGCGGCACGGTGTAGCCCGATGGAGCTAGAGCGCAGATACGCAAGCCCAGGCGCCGGCGCGTGCGAGGTGCGCGCCGGCGCATCCGGCCCGATGATCGTCGGATACGCGGCAGTGTTCGGCTCGCCGAGCGACGGCCTGCCGTTCATCGAGACGATCAACCCGGCCGCGTTCGACAAGACCCTCACCGAGGCCGACGTGCGCGCACTCGGAAACCATGAGCCCTCGTTCCTGCTCGGCCGCTCCAAGCCCGGAACGCTCAGGCTCGCGATCGACCAGACCGGGCTGCGCTACGAGATCGACGTCAACCAAGCAGACCCGGACGGGCAACGGGCGATCGAGAAGGTCCGCCGCGGCGACTGGGACGGCTCGAGCTTCGCGTTCGAGCCGATCCGCGACGTCTGGGACTGGCAAGCCGACCCGCCAACCCGCGAACTGCTCGAGGTGCGTCTTGTGGACGTCGGGCCCTGCACGTGGCCGGCCTATACAGCCGCGACGAGTGCGGCAAGGGCGGCCGTCAGCAACACGGCCGCGAGAACCCGTCTCGCTGCCACCGAGCTGCTCGCCCGCGCACCCGCCGGCTTCAGGGAGCTCGCCCTCGCCGACGAGACCGCTGCCAATGTCCGGGCGGCCGAGGTCGAGCTCGAGCTGCTCGCCCTCGCCGCAGGAGTCACCCCTCAGAGCGCAGAGCAGGCCCACAGCAGGCGCGGACGCTGATCCGCGACCTCTGCCTGATCGCGGTCGAGGCGAGGGTCGGCAAGGTGCTCAGCGCCGCGAACGTCGATGCGTTGATGGCGATCGTCGAGGCCCTGGAGCAGATCCTGATCGGCGCTGGGGCGATCGACCCGGCCGACACGACCGCTTCGACCTGGACGACCTGCTCACGCTGCGCGATGCCGCTCGAGCGCGGCGCAGTCTGCCCGCGATGCGGCCCGAACCGACGGCAGCTGAAGCAACGCGGCACGACGCGGCCGGCTACGGCGCCAGCTCCAGCCGCACGCCGACGATCGAACCAGGGACCTCCCGCGTGTGAAGCGGGCGCTCTCCCGCTGAGCTATACGCCCCGAGCCGGCTCAGGTTAGCGCAGCGCTCCCGTCGCCGCGACCGACATGCGCGGGCGCGGCTCACTGCCGCCAGCGGAGGCAGACCAAGGACTGTTGGCCCGTCGAAAGTCGTCATGGCGCCGCAGGCGCCGGACTTTCGACGGAGACTCCCGCTGAGCTATACGCCCGAGCGGGCTCAGATTAGCGGAGCTTCAGCCCGCGATGCAGGAGCTCGTGCGCCGTGTCGCGCGCCTCCGGGTCGCCTTCGCGCCACAGGCGTTCGACCAGCGCGCCCATCACGTCGCGGATCCCTACTACCCCGAGCAGGTTCTCGCCTTCCATCACGGGGAGATGGCGGATCCGGCGTTCGCTCATGATGCGCGCGGCTGCCAGGACGTCGCCCTCGGCCTGGATCGTGACGGGATCCGCAGTCATCACGTCGCCCACCGCCGTCACGTCGAGATCCACTGCGTCGCCGGCGAGGTGCAGGACGTCGCGCTCGGTGAAGATCCCGACGAGCCTCGGCCCTTCGCAGATCGCGATCGAGCCGACGTTCGCGGCGAGCATCTTCTTCACCGTCGCACGCACGCTCTCGTCGGGCGCTGCCTGTACGACCCGAACCGTCATCACGTCCGCGACAGACATCATCGTCCCCCTAAGTACGGATTGACACGAACCTCGATGGTACGATATTCGAGCCCGGTCGCGCTAGGTGGGGAGCTAGCGGTTCCCTGAACCCGCAACCCGCTCTAGCGGGACCGAACACCGCCCGAGGGGCGGATTCAACGGAGCTGGGCCGGCGCACGCAGCGTTGACGGTGAGGTTCCGCGCAGTGGGAGCATCTGAACCGCGTCAGATCCGGAAGGAAGCAGCGCTAAGGATTCCCTCTCATGTGCCGCGGTTCTGCCTGACCCGAGCGAGCGACGCAGGTTCCTACCGGGGGATCCCTTCGAAGGCCGGAGCGCGCGACCGGGCCTTCTCTGCTTGAATCGCTTCGGTGACCGCGCTCTACCGCAAGTACCGGCCGCAGGACTTCGACGAGGTGGTCGGACAGGACGCCGTCGTCCGCACGCTGACGAACGCGATCCGCTCCGGCGACGTCCGCCAGGCCTACATCTTCGCCGGGCCGCGCGGCACCGGGAAGACGTCGATGGCGCGGATCCTCGCCAAGGCGCTGAACTGCGTGCACGGCCCGACCGTGACGCCCGACAAGACCTGCCACGCATGCGTCGCGATCGCGAACGGGACCTCGCTCGACGTGATCGAGATGGACGCGGCCTCGCAGCGCGGGATCGACGACATCCGCGAGATCCGCGAGCGGGTCGTGCTGCAGCCGGTCGAGGGCCAGAAGAAGGTCTACATCCTCGACGAGGCGCACCAGCTGACCGACGCGGCGTGGAACGCGCTGCTGAAGGTCGTCGAGGAGCCGCCGCCCCACCTCCTCTTCATCTTCTGCACGACCGAGCTCGGCAAGGTGCTGCCGACGGTGCGCTCGCGCTGCCAGACCTTCGTCTTCGCCCGGCCGCGGCTGCCCGACCTCGTGAAGGTGCTGCGCCACATCGCCGACGGCGAGAAGATCGAGGCGCCGGACCAGGCGCTCGCGCTGATCGCGCGCTCGGCCCGCGGCGCCTTCCGTGACGCCGTCTCGACGCTCGACCAGCTCGCGGCCGCGACCAGCGGCGAGGTCAGCGTCCAGGCCGTGCTCCAGCTCCTCGGCGCGGTCGAGGAGGACGCGCTGTTCCGGATCTGCGACCTAATCGTCGACCATGACACCGCCGGCGCGCTCACCTTCGTGGAGGAGCTCTCCGAGCAGGGCCAGGATCTCGGGCGGCTCGTGATCGACCTGCTCGAGCACCTACGGCATCTGATGCTCGTGCAGCACATGGGCGAGGTGCCCGACTCGCTTCCCGTGACCGAGGAGGCCGGCGAGCGGCTGCGCGCGCAGGCGAACCAGCTCGGCGAGGCAACCGTCGTGCGGCTCTGCGACCTGCTCGCGGTCGCGGTCGACGACATGCGCCAGGGCGGCGATCCGCGACTGCCGCTGGAGCTCGCGCTCGTCAAGGTGACCCGCCCCGCGGCGGATCTCTCGCGCGAGTCGATGGCGTACCGGCTCGACCAGCTCGAGCACGCGCGGCCCGCAGTCGCCGCCCACGAGCCTGCGCCCATCGCTGCCGCTCCGGCCGTCGAAACTCCGGCGCCCGTCGCCGACGGCCCGCCGCTCGAGCTCGAGCAGCTTCAGGAGGCGTGGCAGCGGACGATCGTCTCGGCCGTCGAGCAGAAGTCGATGCCGACCGCGGCGGTGCTCCGGCTCGCCCATCCGGCCGAGCTCTCGGGCGAGACGCTTACCGTCGAGTTCCCGGAGAGCGCCTCGTTCCACCGCCAGCTCGCCGAGGATCCGAAGAACGCCGTCCTGCTCCAGGACGCGCTGTACGAGGTGACCGGCCGCCGGCTCGCGCTCGCGTTCGCGACCGGTGAGGGCGAAGAACCTGCCGAGCACCACGACCGCCAGATGGGCGAGGACGAGATCTACGAGCTGATGAAAGAGACGTTCGACGCCCGAGAAGTGGAGGACACGTAGTGGGCATGGACATGAACAAGCTGATGAAGCAGGCCCAGCAGATGCAGGAGCAGATGCAGAAGGCGCAGGAGGAGGCCGCCTCGATCATCGTCGAGGGCTCTGCCGGCGGGATGGTCACCGTCAAGGCGACCGCGGCCGGCGAGGTGATCGAGGTCAAGATCCAGAAGGACGCGATCGACCCCGAAGACCCCGAGATGCTCGAGGATCTCGTGCTCGCGGCCGTCAACAACGCGCTGCACGCGGCCGAGGCGGCGATGCAGCAGAAGATGGGCCCACTGATGGGCGGATTGGGCCTCGGCCTCTGACCCGCTCGTTAGTCTGACGGCGTGGTTTCGCCGTCGATCGACAATCTCGTCGCCCAGCTGACGCGCCTGCCCGGAGTCGGGCAGCGCACGGCGCAGCGGCTCGCGTTCCACCTGCTCCAGGTGCCGAAGCCGGAGGCGCTCGGGCTGGCCGAGGCGATCGCCGACGTGAAGGAGCGCGTCCGCTTCTGCGACGAGTGCGGCAACCTCACCGAGGAGACGCTGTGCTCGATCTGCCTCGACGAGCGCCGCGACCGGACGCTGATCTGCGTGGTCGAGCAGCCGGCCGACCTCGTCTCGCTCGAGCGGACGCACGAGTTCCGCGGCCTCTACCACGTGCTCGGCGGCTCGCTCTCGCCGCTCGACGGCGTCGAGCCGGAGCACCTGCGCATCGACGAGCTGATGGCGAGGGTCGATCGACACGGCGTCGTCGAGGTCGTCCTCGCCACGAACCCGAACATGACGGGCGAGGCGACGGCGGCCTACATTGCCGACCGGTTGCGCGACCGGGTGCGCGTGACGCGACTCGCGAGCGGCCTGCCCGTGGGCGGCGACCTCGAGTACGCGGACGAGGTCACTCTTGGTCGGGCTCTGGCCGGCCGTCGCGAGATGTGAGCACCGTCCAGCGGTCCCAGACGCGCACGGTGTCTGCGGCGATCCAGAACGCGAACAGGGCGAGCGGAATCTCGCTGAAGGCCGCCTCGGCGACGGCACCCATGCGGCTCGCGCCGCCCGACGAGGTCATGACGTCGAACCACGCGTCGACGAGCAGCATCACGCCCGTCGCTACGGCCGCGCCCTGGAGCCAGGTCGCGCGCCGGTAGACGCCGATCCCGGTGAACGCGATCGAGACCGCGAGGGCGATGTCGAAGCCGGCCCACGCGACATCCCAGTTCTGCGCGACGTGACGCGAGGGCAGCACCCAGGTCAGCCAGACCGTCCACGGGAGCAGCAGGAGGGCGCACACCACGAATGCGGGCGCAGCCCAGCGCCAGATCTTCGCCTCGATCTGCCCGGGCGGGAGCGGATCACGATCCGAGCGCAGCACCCTGTAGTTGTACCCCCTGGGGCCATCCGTACAATCGGAGCATGGCTGTAGCCCAGAAAACGCTCCGTGAGGCGCGGATCGGCGTGATCGGCGCCACCGGCGCGGTGGGCGCGGTGACGCTCGGACTGCTGGCCGACCGCGGCTACGACAACGTGCGGGCGTTCGGCTCGGAGCGCTCGGCCGGCTCGTCGGTGCCCTTCGGCGGGATCGCGCTCGTCGTCGAGGAGGCGACGCCCGACGCCCTCGCGGCCGGCGATCTCGACGTCTGTCTCTTCTCGGTCGGCACCTCGGCGAGCCTCGAGCTCGTCCCCCACGCCGTCCGCGGCGGTGCCGTGTGCGTCGACAAGTCGTCGGCCTACCGGCTCGAGCCGGGAATCCCGCTCGTCGTGCCCGAGGTGAACGGCGCCCGGGCCCGCGAGAACGACGGCATCGTGGCGAACCCGAACTGCTGCACGATCCCGCTCACCTGCGCGCTGAAGCCGCTGCACGACGCGGCCGGCCTCGCGCGCGTGCGCATCGCGACCTACCAGTCGGTCTCGGGCGCGGGCGCGGCGGCGATGGAGCGGCTGCGCGGCGAGACCGCCGAGCAGCACGCTGTTCGCATGGACTGGGACTTCGACGGCTTCGAGTTCGACGAGGAGTCGAAGCTCCGCGCCGAGACGCGCAAGATCATGGAGCTGCCGGAGCTGCCGCTCAGCGCGACCTGCGTCCGCGTGCCGGTGCTGGTCGGACACTCCGAGGCGGTGTGGATCGAGACTCAGGAGCCACTCTCCGCCGCGCAGGCGCAGTCGCTGCTCGCCGCGGCGCCGAGCGTCCACGTCGACGAGGTTCCGACCCCGGGCGAGGCGGTCGCCGCCGACGAGGTGTACGTCAGCCGTGTGCGCGAGGACACGACGACCGAGAACGGGCTCGCGCTGTTCGTCTCGTGCGACAACCTGCGCAAGGGCGCCGCGCTGAACGCGCTTCAGATCGCCGACCTGCTCGTCGGCGTACCCGCCTGAGGAACTTCACTTTGTATAGTTGGAACCTCCGCAACCGAGGGAGGATCCGATGTCCGTCGTACCCGAGCTCCGCTCCGCCAACGAGAGCTATGCAGCCGGCTTCACCAAGGGCGACCTGCCGATGCCTCCGGGCCGGCGCTTCGCGATCGTGACCTGCATGGACGCGCGCATCGACCCGGCCAGGGCGCTCGGGCTCGAGGAGGGCGACGCCCACGTGATCCGCAACGCGGGCGGTGTTGTCAGCGACGACGCCCTGCGCTCACTCGTGATCTCGCACTGGCTGCTCGGCACGCAGGAGGCCGTCGTGATCGGCCACACGGACTGCGGCATGGTCACCTTCACGAATGACCACCTTCACGCGAAGCTGGCCGACGAGGCCGGCGCCGACGCAAGCGGGATCGACTTCCTGCCGTTCCCCGAGGTCGAGGCGCGCGTCGCCGAGAGCGTGAAGCGGGTGCGAGACTCGGATCTGCTGCCCGACTCGTTCGGCGTCTCGGGCTTCGTCTACGACGTGCACACGGGCGAGATCAGCCCGGTCGCTTAGCCAACGGCTCGCGCGCGGTCTTCGCCCAGTCGCTTCGATGGGTGAACTGGCGCGCGGCCGCGCGCGCGAGCACGGGCCAGAGCAGCCACGTGTAGGCGGCATAGATCGGCGCGATCAGGATCCCGAGCGCGATCCCGCTGATGCCGTGGCGCGCGCCGCGGGCGATGCAGCCCATCAGCACGCCGCCGTAGCCGAGCAGGAAGAAGAAGATCAGCACCCACCAGTCGTCGTGGCCCCAGAAGTTCGCGACGCCGAAGACCGCCAGCCCGATGCTTGCGACGAACGCGAGACCGACCACCGCGTGGATCGCGGGCAGCAGCAGATAGGCGACGAGGTCGAAGCGCACGTACCAGGGCCGTTCGACGTTCCACACCGCGCCGATGTGTCCCATCGCCTGGAGGTTCCCCTGCGCCCAGCGGGTGCGCTGGCGGAAGAGGCGCCGGAGGCCGGGCAGGCCCTGCTGGTTCACGGTCGCACGCGTCTCCTGCTCGCAGAGCCAGTCCGCCTCGATCAGCCGCAGGCCGAGATCCTGATCCTCGGTGAGCCGGTCGCGCCACGGGCCGCCGGTCTCGGCGTCGGCGATCTCGTCGAGCGCTGCGAGCCGATTGCATTGTCCGTTGCCGCCCATCCCGGCGATCCCCGCCGATGAGCGGCCGAGCTGATAGAGGAAGCCGTAGACCGAGAACTCGACGTCCTGGAACCACGTGAGCACCCGCGAGCGGTTGTAGATCCGGACGAGCAGCTGCACTCCGCCGACGCGCGGATTCGCGAAGCGACCGGCGACGAACTGCGGCGTCTGCGGATCGAGTCGCCCGTCCGCGTCGACGACGACGATCACGACGCGATCGCGCGGCCAGCCGGCCCAGCGGCCGATCGCCAGCAGCGTGTCGAGGTAGCGCCACGCCGCGTTGAGCGCCGCGGCCTTTCCTTTCGTGGCCTCGGGCGGCTTGCGCGTCAGCACCTGGAGATCCTCGTGCTCGATCCCGCGCAGCACCTCACCGGTGCCGTCCGTCGAGCCGTCGTCGATCACAAGGATCGCGCGATTCTTGGCCTCGACGGCGAGCAGCCGGTCGACGCTGTCGGCGATCGTCACCTCCTCGTTCAGCGCGGGGACGAGGAAGACCCAGAGCAGGTCGTCGGTCGGAGCCTCGGCGGGCGTCGTGTGGAGCGAGCGCCGCGAGGCGATGAAGAGCGCGAGCGTCCAGAACCAGACGGTGAGGATGATCAGGAAGACGAGTGCGAACAGCGTCTGTGCCCAGGTCGGCAGCCCGGCGAACGGGCCGGTGAACGCGATCACCGTCCGACCCACCGGTCGTGCTCCTCGCTCCGGTCCGGGGCGAGACCCCGCGGCACCCCGGACGCGGTGTCGGTGCCGCCCGGATAGCCGGCGGCGATCAGCACCGCCTTCTTCGAGAAGCCTGGGCCAAACCGAACTGGACTCGGTCCGAGACCCGCGATGTACTCCAGCGCAGCGACGATCCGATCCGACGCGTGCCCGTCCCCGTACGGGTTGGCCGCGGCAGCCATCGCCGCATGTGCCGCGGGATCGGTGAGGAGTACGGTCGCCGCCCCGACGATCCGGTCAGGGTCGGTGCCGACGAGGCGCAGCGTTCCGGCCTCGACGCCTTCGCCGCGCTCGGTCGTGTCACGGGTGACAAGCACGGGAACATCGAGCGCCGGCGCCTCTTCCTGGATTCCGCCCGAGTCGGTCACGATCAGCGTCGAGCGGGCCATCAGCCGTGCAAACGGCGCGTACGACAGCGGCTCGGTCAGGATTACGTTGCCGTGGGCTTCCAGCGGCTTGCCCAGCTGCTCGCGGACGAGCGGGTTCGGATGGAGCGGCACCACGAAGCGCGTGCCGGGGTGCGCGGCGGCGAGACGGCCGATCGCCTCGGCGATCCGCGCCAGCCCTCCCTCCCAGTTCTCGCGCCGATGGGCCGTCACGGTCACGATTGGATGGTCCGAGGCGACGGCCTCGGCGACCGCGGCGTCGTCGAACACGACGTCGAGCGTGGACGCGAACCGGAGCGCGTCGATGCCCGTGTTGCCGGTCACGAAGATCTGCTCGTACGGGACCCGCTCGCGGACGAGATTCTCCTCGTTGGTCGAGGTGGGCGCGAGATGGAACGAGGCGATCCGCGAGATCGCCTGCCGGTTCAGCTCCTCGGGAAACGGGCTCAACGTGAGCCGCGTGCGGAGGCCGGCCTCGACGTGCATGACCGGGATCCGCATGTTGAACGATGCGATCGCCGCCGCGAGAGCCGACGATGTGTCGCCGTGAACGAGGGTCGCGACGGGGAAGCCGTCGTCGAGAATCGCCTCACGGGTCGCGATCGCGGCGCCGGTCGCGTCGAACCGCTCGCGGAGGAAGGCGTCGAGCCGGGCGATCACCGTCGAGACGAGCTCGTTGAGCGTGAGCCCGGGCCGGCCGACCTCGAGGTCGAAGTCGGGCGTGATCTCGGCGAGAGCCAGGATCGGATCGACGAGGTCCTCGTGCTGACCCGTCGTCACCACGACGGGGTCGAAGCTTGCACTCGCCCGGAGCGCAAGCACGACCGGCAGCATCTTGATCGCCTCGGGACGAGTCCCGATCAGGCAGAGGACGTTCGCTCTCGCGGTGGTGCTCACCGGCCGAGCAACCCGAAGGTCAGCCGACGCAGGCGCGCGCGGCGGCGCTCATCGCGGGCCTCAGCCGCACGGATACGTTCGAAACCCTCGGCAATGCGCTTTCGCGTCCATGCCTCCAGCCCAAGCACAGCCCACGGCGCTTCGAACTCAGGATCCCGGTGGCTCTTCTCCTTCATCGTCGTCCTCCAGCAGCAGGTGGCGAATGGCGTCCAGCTTAGCGTCGAGCCGCATCAGCCAGACGAGCGCGGCATTCAAATCGCTCTCGATCCTGTCGAGATCGGCTCGGCGAAGCACTGCCGGACTCTGCCCCGCGAGCGGGCGCAGAACAAGCTGGCCGTTATGGCCGCGGCGCCGGCACCGGATGCGGCGAGAACGCCTCGCGCACGGCGCGCAGGACGCTGGAGCGGCGACCCCTCGTGACCGGTGCAAGGCCGCCGAGGTCCAGACGCGCGAGCTCGACGCGGCCCTGGACGCGCACGGTGCGGAAGCCGAAGTCCGAGAGGAAGTCGCGCGGGAACACCGTCTTGTCGGACCTGGAAGCGCTCGTACGGCGTCTCGCCCTCCGGATAGCGGTACGCGAACGCCTCGACCGCCGTCGCGCCCTGGTCGCGCGCCTCGCCGATCGCCGCGAGGAAGAGCGACTGCATCACCCACGGGCTCGAGCGGTCGACGAGGTACGCGCAGGTGACGAGCACCGCGTCGAGCGACGGCGGGCCTGCGGGCAACTCGGCCGCGCGCGGAAAGAGGGCCGCCGGCCCGTACTGCATCGAGCCGAGCAGCCGCCCCTCGTCGTCGCGGTAGATCGTGCCCCACGCGCCGATTCCGTCCTCGACCCGCTCGATCCATTTCTCCTTGTCGACCGTCCGACCGGCGCGGGACTGCCACCAGACGCAGTCCTGGCAGACCGTCGGCGCGCTCACGAGCGTGCCACGGCTGAGCGCCTGGACTTCAGTCGGCACTACGCCGCGGGGCCGATCTCGTCGACGACGACGTCCACCGTCTCGGGCCGGACGTCGGCCATGCGCGCGAGGTAGCTCGCGACGCGCTCCTGCACCGCGCGGCCGAGCTCGGGAATCGGCGCGCCCCAGTCGACGGCGAGGTGGAGCTCGACACGGACGACGCCGTCCTCGGTCACGACGCGTACGCCACGGTGACGGTACAGCGTGCTCTCGACGAGGCTCCGCACTCCGCCGACCTCGCGCGCCGCGTCGGCGGCGTAGCTCGCGAGGATGTCGGTCGAGATCGAGGCGTGGCCCTCCATCACGCTGAGTGTAAGACCAACTCGGTCGCCTCGGGACGCGCGCAGAAGCGAAACGGGACGAACGTCGTGCCGAGGCCGGGCGACACGTGCATCAGCCCGGCGGGCCGCCTGTAGAGGCCGCGCGTGTAGCGGGCGCGGAGGTGCGCGAGGCGCAGCTTGCCGCCGGGGTACGGGATGCAGATCTGGCCATCGTGCATGTGCCCGGCGAGGATCACGTCGTACGAGCCCGCGTCGATCCGGTCGACGGCGTTCGGGAAGTGCGTGAGCAGGATGCGGAGGTCGGCGTCCTGGGCGAGGCCGTTCTCGTCGCCGCGCGAGGCCGGGTCGACGCCTGCGATCCAGACGCTGCGCCCGCGCAGCTCGATCCGGCGGCCCTCATCCGAGAGCAGCGTCGCGGAGCCGAGATCGTCGACGCGCGCCGGAGTCGAGAACGGGTCGCGGCTGACTGCAAGATCGTGGTTGCCGAGGATCACGTAGGCGCGGGGAAGCCGCGCCACGAGCTCGCGCAGGCGCTCCTCCCCGCTCGGGCGCGAGAGCAGGTCGCCGGTGACCAGCACGAGATCCGGATCGCGCGCCGCCGTCCACGCGACCGCGCGCGCCACCGCGCCCTCACCGCGCGAGGGAACGCCGAGGTGGAAGTCCGAGAGATGAACGAGCCGGACGCCGTCTAGCTGGGCGCCAGCCCGGGCACATCGACGTCCAGCACGCGGTAGCGCACCCACCCCGCCTCGAACCAGCCCCACGCGACGGCCGCGACGGCGATGACGACTACTGCGAGGACGATCCACACGAAATGGACCCTAGATAGAGCTCCGGCGCGGCGTCCCCGTAGGTTCGCCGCGCCGGAATCCGCCCCTCCGGTGGGAAGACGCTCGTACCCCGGAAAACTTGCGCGAACGATCTACGCTTCGAGCTTCTCGAGCACGGGCTTGACCGAGACCACGTGGCGCTTG
>CAVTXU010000017.1:0-190072 GCA_963738775.1 uncultured Actinomycetes bacterium | reverse complement strand
CGAGCCCGAGCTTCGAGAGCGCAACGACGCCGATCACCCGCGAACCGTAGAGGAGTGGGACGGCGAGGAACGACTCGTCGATCGGATCGGTGCCCGGGATAAACGCCGCGAAGTCGCAGCGCGCGGCGTCTCCGAGGCGGACCGGCTCGCCGGTCTGTGCGACCCGACCGGTGACGCCGTCGCCGAGCTTGCACGCGAGCACCTCGAGCGTGGTCTGGTCCTGTCCGGCGAGCTCGCCGCGGAAGGCGATCGGGATCACGTCCTCCCCCTCGACCACGAAGACACGACAGTTGTGGTAGTCGATCAACGAACGAAGCTCATTCGCGATCGTGAGTCCGATCTGCCGCACGTCGTTGAGCCGGTTGAGCTTGCCGCTCAGGCTCTGCAGCATCTTCATGTGCGCGATCGAGCGCACGGTGCGAGCGCCTTCGTCGCTCGTCTCCGGCCGCTCGATAGCGTCGTCGTCGAAGAACACGATCTGGTTCTTGCCCCGAGCCTTCGCGGTCATCATCGCGGCCTCGGCGCACGCGATCAGCTCGCGCGGGTTCATCGCATGCTTCGGACCCTGCGCGATGCCGATTGAGATGGTCACCTTCCCGGCGGGATCGACGTCTATCTCCTCGAGCACCTCGCTGAGCCGGTTCGCGAGGCCGAGCGCCGCGGCCTCGTTGCAAGACGGAAGGATGACACCGAACTCCTCGCCGCCGAGCCGGCAGACGACGTCGGACCCACGCACGGCCTGGGAGATCTCGGCCGCGAGAGCGCACAGCACCTCGTCTCCGACGCCGTGCCCGTGCACGTCGTTGACGCGCTTGAAGTCGTCGATGTCCAGCATCAGCACCGACACGGCGTCGTGCGCGCGGCTGACGCGGCGCAGCTCGGAGCGGAGGCGCTCGTGAAAGTAGCGGTGGTTGTAGAGGCCGGTGAGCGAGTCCGTCTGCGCTTGGTGCTCGAGGCGCTGGCGGACGTGGGCGTTGTCGAGGGCAAGCGCCGCCGCGTCGGCGAAGCGTCGCGCGAGCTCGAACTCCTCGTCGGTGAAGGTCGCGTCGCCCTGTCGGTACATGTTGAGCGCGCCCTTGAGGTGCGAGCGAGCGACCAGCGGGATCGAGAGCAGTGCCTCGGGCTCGTCGGCCGGTGTGCCCGGGACGACCTTCACGCGCGGGTCGAGATGGGCCTGGTTCGACAGGACCGCCTCGCGGTGCTCCGCCGCCCAGCCTGTGATCCCCTCGCCGAAGGAAAGAGTGGACGCGAGGAGCTTGTCCGCCCACGGGTCGCGCGAGAGCACCGGCAGCAGCAGGCGCCGCGGCTCGTCGGCCGAGTAGATCGTCAGCGAGTCATGCGGGATCAACTCCTCGAGCGTGTCCGCGATCCGCTCGAGCAGCGCGTCGAGGCCCTGCTCCGCGAGGATGTCGTGGTAGACGTCGGCGAGGCGCCGGTATGACTCGACGAGCGAGTCGAGACGCGCAGGATCGGCCGCGGGTGGCGGGACGAGGTGAACGGACTGGGCCGGCGCATCGCCGACGTGTGCGCTCAGTGCGCGATCCACAGACACAATTTCCCGGCCGGGGGGCCGGAACGGGGATGGAGATACGGCCGCACGAGTCCCTTCCTCGGGTTGCCCTCACAGGATCGCGACGAGGGCATGCACTCGAATCCCCCATCGGAGGGAACGAGCGGCTAGGCCACGGCGCCCCTCAGATGAGTGCTAGTCGCCCCAGTCGAAGTCCCGCGAGCGGCTCCAGAGGCTCTCCTCAAGCTCGGGGAGTACCTGCTCAACGGTCTCTTCGGCGGGCCATACAGCGGGAGCAGCCGGCTCAGCGGCGGCCTCGGCTTCGAACGGGGACTCGACCCCGTCCAGCGTCTCTTCGAGACGAGCCTGCTCCTCGGTCTTGAACAGGGGGTGGTTGTCGAACGGATCCTCGGGCTGGTACTTGCTCAACGGCATGTTCCGCTCGAGTTCGGCGTTTCTTCGTTTCAGTTCCAGGTGGTCTTGGATTACCTGGGCGAAGATGTTCGGTGTCTCAACCGGCATCTGTACCTCCGGCTCGGGGGCGGGACGGGGACCTGGGGACTCTACCGTTTCGGAGCCCAATTGTGTGCAAGAGGTTAGCATCAGTTAGTCAGTTAGGTGTGCGTGAGCGGAACACGCGCCGTGCCGACTCGGTTCTTGCCCGCGTGCTTCGCGTCATAGAGCGCCGTGTCCGCCGCGGCTATCAGGTCGGCGGCGGTCGCAGCCGGCGGCGCCACTGCGACGCCGAAGCTCGCCGTGATCCGGATCGCGGCGCCGCCCGGGGTGACGATCACGCGCTCCTCGAGCGCTGCGCGGATGCGCTCGGCGACGTTCGCGGCTCCGGCTGCCTCGGTGCCGGGCAGCATCAGCATGAACTCCTCGCCACCGAAACGTCCGGCCACGTCGATCTCGCGAATGCTCTCGCGCAGCAGTTCGGCGAAAGCGCAGAGGATGGCATCGCCCGCGGGATGGCCGTGCCGGTCGTTGACCGTCTTGAAGTCGTCGAGGTCGGTAAAGATGAGCGCCGTCGGGCCGCCGAGCCGCTCGGCGCGGACGAGCTCTGCGTCCAGCTCCTCCTCCAGCTGGCGGCGGTTCGCGAGCCCGGTGAGGCCGTCGACGAGCGCCTGCTGCTCGACGATGCCGTGCAGGCGCGCGTTCTCGAGGGCAACCGCGGCCTGTGCGGCGAGCGATCGCGCGGTGGCCCGGCTCTCCTCACCGAACTTGGAGCCGTACAAAACGAGGGTGCCGAAGCTCTGCGTGCCGGATGCCGCGAGCGGGAGCTCGAAGGTGTCGTCGCCGGCGGTGGGGTCGCCCGCCTCGATCACCTCGCCGGTGCGGCCGAGCAGGACCGCGCCGTCCGCGCCGGTGGCGTCGACGACCGTCTCGACGACCACGCGCATCAGCTGCTGCGCGTCGTGGGTCGCGGCGAGGGCGGCGCCGAGCCGCGAGAACGCCTCGCGCAGGCGCGCGCGCTCGGCCTCCAGCTCGTCGATCTTCGCCTCGAGCTCCCCGGCCATCGTGTTGAAGCTGTGACCGAGCACCGCGAGCTCGTCGCGGCCCTTGACCTCGACGCGGCTGCTCAGGTTCCCGCGCGCGAGCTCGTTCGCGCCGAACACGAGACCGCCGACGGTGCGCACGATCGAGCGCCCCTGGAGGAACGCGACGATCCCGATCAACGCCAGCGAGATGAGCACGGCGAGCAGCAATTCACGTTCGCGCGAGGCGTTGGCGGCGTCGATCCGGGCCTGCGGCGTGAGCGTGGCGAGCGCGATTCCGGCGCGCTCCTGGATCTGGTTCCCGGCCACGACGCGGAAGCGCGTGTCGCCGAGCTTGACGCTCCGCGAGAGCCCCGCGGGAGTCCGGACGCTGCCCGAGGGGACACTCGGAGCCCCGGCCACGATCCGGCCCTGGTTCAGGATCGCGATCGCGTCTTCCGGCTCGAGCCCCGAGCGCGCGCGCAGGCGCGCCGCGAGCGCCGAGTCGAGCCGCACCGACGAGATTACCCAGCCGACGAGGCCCGACTGGCCGATCACCGGCACGTCCTGCTCGATCGCGAAGGACGGCGCGGAGCCGACCCGGAAGCCGTTGTCGCCGGTCACCCGCAGATCGGGCTCGTCGCGCAGGACCTTCGCGATCGTCTCGCGGTCCTGAGCCGTCACCGCCTGCACAAACGCGAGGTTCCCGGCCAGCTCGGTCGCCGGCTGCTTCGCCGAGGCGATCGTCTCCTGCAGGGCCGCGCTCGAGGCGCGCAGACCCGCCTGCATCCGGGCATCGACGAGGCGCGTTTCGCTGCGCTCGGCGACCTGGCGGAAGCCGAAAAAGAACCCCGCGAGCGGGATCAGCGCGAGCAACAGGAAGTAGCCCACGAGTTTGAGCCGGAAACTGCCCATCGTCAGGCTTTCGTCATGCCGCATTTTCGTCTCGTTGACATCCCTCGATCTAGGGACTTGATCGGCGGAAAAGCTCTATTCCATGAGGGGGAACCGTTAAACAGGCGCGAGGGCTTCGCGGACGATGCGGTCCTGCTCGCGCTGATGGGCCGTCGGATAGCCCTCGCTGGGGCTTGCGCGCCACGGGCGGCCGACGAAACGCAGCGGCACGCCGTCGGGCTTCGCCTCCTCGAGGCGGTGGCGGATCGCACGCCACGGGCCCATGTTCTGAGGCTCTTCCTGCGTCCAGACGACCTCGGTGAGGTTCGGATAGCGCGCGGTGAGCTCGGCGGCGGCCTCGACCGGGAACGGATAGAGCTGCTCGAGCCGCGCGATCGCGATCCCCTCGGCGTCGGCGTGGGCCTCGCTGCCGACGAGGTCGTAGTAGATCTTCCCGGAGCAGAGCACGAGGCGGCGCACTCGCTCGTGATCGGCGGCGGGATCGTCGAGCAGCGGCTTAAAGGAGCCGTCGGAGAGGTCTGACAGGGCCGAGGACGCGGCCTTCAGCCGCAGCAGGCCCTTCGGCGTCATCACGATCAGCGGCCGCGCGGTGGCGTCGAGCGCCTGCTTGCGCAGGAGGTGGAAGTGCTGCGCCGAGGTGGTCGGGTTGGCGATCCGGATGTTCTCCTGCGCGGCGAGCTGGAGGAAGCGCTCGAGCCGCGCGCTCGAATGCTCGGGGCCGTTGCCCTCGTAGCCGTGCGGCAGCAGCAGGGTGAGACGCGTGCTCTGGCGCCACTTCGAGAGGCCCGAGGCGACGAACTGGTCGATCACGATCTGCGCGCCGTTGATGAAGTCGCCGAACTGCGCCTCCCACAGGACGAGCGCCTCGGGCGCGGCGACCGAGTAGCCGTACTCGAAGCCGAGGCAGGCGAACTCGGACAGCGGCGAGTTGGCGATCTCGAACGCGGCGGCGGCGCCGTCGAGATGCTGCATCGGGATGTGCGGCGAGCCGGTGTGGAGATCGTGGAGGACGAGATGCCGGTGCGAGAACGTGCCGCGCTCGGTGTCCTGCCCGGTGAGGCGCACGGGAATGCCCTCGCGCAGGAGCGAGCCGTACGCAAGCGCCTCGGCCTGGCCCCAGTCGATCCCGCCCTCGTCGAGCGCCTCGACGCGCCGCTCGAGCTGGCGCGCGAGCTTCGGATGGACCGTGAAGCCGTCGGGGACGCGCAGCAGCTCGGCGTTGAGCTCGCGCAGCCGCTCGGCGGGAACCGCGGTCGTGGGCGTGCCCGCCGAGGAGTCGGGCAGCCGCTCCTCGTGCTCGGAGCGGGGCGCGCTGATCGAGGCGCGCAGGGCGTCGTGCGCCTCGCGCATGGCAGTAGTGACGCCGGTCTCCAGCTCTGCGACCTCTGTGGTCGAGACGACGCCGTCGGCGACGAGCCGCTCGGCGTACAGCGCGCGCACCGTCTCGTGGCCCTCGATCGCCTCGACCATCAGCGGCTGGGTGTACGCCGGCTCGTCCTGCTCGTTGTGGCCGAAGCGCCGGTAGCCGACGAGGTCGACGACGACGTCGTGGTGGAAGCGCCGCCGGAACGCCATCGCGAGGCGGATCGACGAGATCGCCGCCTCGGGGTCGTCGGCGTTGACGTGGATGATCGGTATGTCGTAGCCCTTCGCGAGGTCGCTCGAGTAGCGCGTGGAGCGGCCCTGCGCCGGATCGGTGGTGAAGCCGACCTGGTTGTTCGCGATCAGGTGCAGGGTGCCGCCGGTCGAGTAGGCCGCGAGCGCGCTCAGGTTCAGCGTCTCGGCGACGACGCCCTGGCCGGCGAACGACGCGTCGCCGTGGATCAGCACCGGCATCGCGACGCTCGGATCGTGGAGACCGGCGCCGCCCGCCCGGTCGGTCTGCACCGCGCGCGCCGTTCCCTCGACGACCGGATCGGCCGCCTCGAGGTGGCTCGGGTTCGCCGCGAGCGTGACCGCGATCTCGCCGGCGCGCGTCGCGCGTTGCGCGCGGGCGCCGAGGTGGTACTTCACGTCGCCGCTGCCGCCTTCCGGATCCGCGGCGACGGCCTCCAGCGCTCGCTCGCCCTCGAACTCGCGCAGGATCGTCTCGTACGGGCGCCCGACGGTGTGGGCGAGCACGTTGAGGCGGCCGCGGTGCGCCATCCCGATCACGACCTCGTGGGCACCGTCCTCGGCCGCGAGCTCGATCGACTCGTCGAGCATCGGAATCATGACGTCGAGGCCCTCGAGCGAGAACTGCTTCTGGCCGAGGAACGAGCGGCGCAGGTACGCCTCCATCCCCTCGACCATCGAGAGCCGGCCGAGCAGCGCGCGCTGCTCCTCGGCGGTCAACGGCGTGCGGTAGCGGCCCGACTCGATCGCCTGGCGCAGCCACACGCGCTTCTCGTGGTCGGAGATGTGCTCGATCTCGTAGGCGATCGTCCCCGTGTAGACCTGCTGGAGCTGCGGGAGTGCGTCGGCGAGCGTCTCGGCCTCGACGTACATCCGCAGCACCGACGCGGGGATCCTGGCCTGGAGCTCGGGCGTGAGCTTCGGGATCAGCGCCATCGGGTCGATCGCCGGATCGCCGGGCGGCTCCGAGCCGAGCGGGTCGAGGTGCGCGGCGAGATGGCCGACCATGCGGTAGGCCTTGACGAGCGCCATCGCGGCGGCGACGCCGCCGATCAGCTCCGCGTCGGGCTCGGCCACCGGCGGCGGAGGCGGAGGCGGAGGCGAAGCCGCCTCGACGGCAGGCGCGCCGTCCCCGTTGTGCTCGAGCAGCTTCGCGAGCCCGGGCAGCGCATCGACGAGCTCGGAGTCTCCGCTCTCGAACAGGGCCCGCCACTCGGCCGGAACGGCAGCCGGATTGCCGAGGTACTGCTCGAGCAGCAGGCTCGCGTAGCCCGCGTTGAGGCCGTCGACGTCCTGGCCGCTCATCGCTCTAGGTTGTAGCAGCTACCAGAGCGAGTGCCGCGTCACGACCGCGACGGTCATCCCGAGCGGCATGCAGATCACGCAGACGATGATCGCCGTCCGCGCGAGCTTCTCGAACCGGCCGCCGATGCCCACCGCGATCAGCGCGAGGAGGATCGACGGGAGGATCAGGCGCAGCGGCTTGTAGAAGACGCCGATCGCGGCGAAGAAGATCGCCAGTGCGGCGAGGAAGCCGGCGACGGTCTCGGCGGAGCTGCCGCTGCGGATCTGCTCGGGCTCGCTGCTCACCGTTCGACTCTACCGTGCGCGAAGGCTCCGCGACGCCGCCTGCGCGGCGGTGTCCTCAGTGGGCCTCCGTGCGGGCCGGCATGGCCCGGCCGGGCGCTGGAACGGCGCCACCAGCCCGGCGGGCCGCTGTCCCAGCCAGAATCGCCGGCGGTGCCACCGCCCGGCTCCGGCTCAGCCCTGACCGCCCATCTGACCACGAAGTACAGGTAGACGATCGGGATCTTGAGCACGAACATCATGAAGACGAACTCCCACCACTCCATGGATCGAGACAGTGTAGGTACAAAAGCGGCCCCTCGGAAGGGGCCGCTTTCCGGCGTGGGGAGAAACAGGTGTGTCTAGGAGCCGGGAGTTGGCGAACGCGGCGATCGTGTCCGACAGCGGCGGTCAGCGCAATGTCCGGGAGAAAAATCCTCGGTCGGGGTACTACCGCCAGGGACGCAACGCGCTAGCGGCGCTTCTCTCCGGTCCTCTGGCCGCCTCAAAGGGCGCTATGACGGACGTCCATGATGGCTACTGAGACGCGTTGACTGGGAAAACTTGTGCGCTCTCAACAACCTGTGGAAAAGATCCCTCTCACGAGGAACGCCTGGAAACCACGGCACGACGACGGGCGGTCAACCGGTCGGCTGGAACCGCTCGAGCTCGGCCGCGACGAGCTCGGTCCAGCGGTGCGCACGCGGCAGCGGCAGGAGCCGTCCGATCGGACGTACCGCGAGCCCGTGGACGCCGCCGGGAATCAGGGTGTAGTCGGCGTCGACGCCGAGCGCGCGAACGCGCTCGAAGCCGGCCCGCGAAAGCTTCGGCGCGACGCCGGGAACCCCGGGCAGCGCGCGGTCGAGCGCGCCCTGGATCACGGCGAGCCGCCGTCCGCGCAGCGGCTCGACGTCGAGCCGCTCGGGAATCCACGGCGCGAGCCCGACGACCGTCACGACCGTCGGCTCGTCGGCGACGCCGATCGCGACCGCGCCGCCCATCGAGAAGCCGATCAGGAGCGTCCGCTCGCCGCCCGTCGCCTCGATCGCAGCGCGCGCGTCCTCCATGCACCACGGCAGCCGCCGCCATGACTTGATCCGGTAGCGGAGCTCCGCAAAGCGCAGCGCGGGGAAGCGCGGGCGCAGCCGCTCGACGAGCAGCTCGATCGTCGCGCTCCAGGTGCCCTCGACCTCGCCGCTCTGCCCGCCGTTCATGCAGACGACGGCAAGCGGGCCTTCGTTCCCCGAGAGGCGCAGCTCGGCTCCGGTGCTCAGTTCCATGCCGCGACCCTATCGGCTCGATCATGTCGCCCACGCCCGCTCAACTCGCGGACGGTGCACCCGGATGTTCCGCAGCTGAAGCTGGAAGCCGCGAGACGCCGTCGCCGTATGCGCACGGGGGAGGGTCTCATGACCTCTCCCCCGGTGATGGAGCCAGCCGGGCTCGAACCGGCGACCTTCTGGCTGCCAGCCAGACGCTCTCCCAGCTGAGCTATGGCCCCAGGGCGGAGGAAGTGTAGCGCGCCTAGGCGGAGACGGCTTCGATCTTCTCGGCCGGCACGTCGCCCCACAGCTCCTCGAGCCGGTAGTAGGCGCGTGCGTCCGGCGTAAAGACGTGGAGCACGACGTCGAGGTAGTCGGCGATGATCCAGGTGCCCTCGCGGGCGCCGTCGACGCTCTTCGGCAGGATCCGGCCCTCGCGCTTGAGCTGCGTGTGCACCTCGTCGTGGATCGCGTCGGTCTGCCGCGGGTTCTGGCCCGTGCAGATGACGAAGAAGTCGGTGTAGGTACACACCGGCCGCATATCGAGGATCACGACGTCTGTCGCCAGCTTCTCCTGGGCGAGAGCGGCGATGCGATGGGCTTGTTCGAGCGAGTTCAGAAGCGTTCGGGATCCTCTGTCGGGTGCGGTGAGTCTAGCCGTAGAGGCGGAACTCGGCGATCAGGGGTGCGACGCCGGGCGGGACGAGGTCGTCGATCGACTCGCCGCGCGCCACTCGCTCGCGCACCTCGGTCGAGGACACGGCCAGCGGCTCGATGTCGAAGAACTCGACTCGTTCCGGGCGGCGCAGGCTCTCGAGCACCGCCTCGAGGCGCTCGCGCGGATAGCCGGGGCGCGTCGCGACGCCGAGCCGCGCGAGGTCGAGCACCGCGTCGGGCTCGGTCCATGCAAGGAATCCCGCGAACTCGTCGGCGCCGACGAGGAAGAGCGGGTCGTCCCAGCCGCCGGCGCGGAGGGAGTCGACGGTGCGGGCGAACGGGTCGAGGCGCACCTCCGCGAGCCCGGCGAAGGCGGCCTTCGCGAGCGCGAGCCGAGCCTCGGCGGGCGCGTCGACGTCCCTTGTGGCCCGGATCGGCGACGACCAGGACGACGAGCTCGTCGAGGCCGAAGTGCTCGAGCGCCGAGCGTGCGAGCGCGACGTGGCCGATGTGCGGCGGGTCGAACGCTCCGCCGAGCAGCCCGGTCACCCGAGCTCCAGCTCCTCGCCGCCAACCTCGACCGTGTCGCCCTTCCGGGCACCCGCTTCCTTGAGCGCGGCGTCGAGCTCCTCCTCGTCGGGCGCCTCGCCGACGACGCGGAAGCCGCGGTCGGTGCGGAGGATGCGGTAGCCGGCGCGGCGCGAGGGCTGCGGCCGGTAGACGAGGAACTCGGGCAGCTCGCCGCTCGGGAGGGCGAGCGGCGCCGGCTCGGCGGGACAGAGCTCGAACAGCGCGCGCCGGAACTCCTCGACTCCGGCCCCGGTCGCGCACGAGAGCCCGAAGGTGCGAAGGACGCGCGGGTCGCCGCTCTCCCAGGCGGGCGCGCTCGGGTAGCAGGTCGATCTTGTTCAGCACGATCACCTGCGGCCGCTCGTCGAGACCGGCGCCGTAGGCCGCGAGCTCGCCGTTGATCGTCGCGATCCGCTCGTCGATGTCGTCCTCGGAGCAGTCGACGACGTGGACGATCAGCCGCGCCCGCTCGAGGTGTGCGAGAAACTCGTGGCCGAGGCCGAGCCCCTCGCTCGCGCCCTCGATCAGCCCGGGCACGTCGGCGACGGTGAGCTGGCGGCCGCCCGGCGAGTCGACGGTGCCGAGCACGGGCTGGATCGTGGTAAACGGATACTCAGCGACCTTCGGGCGGGCGTTCGAGATCCGGGCGAGCAGGGACGACTTGCCCGCGTTGGGGAGGCCTGCGAGGGCCGCGTCGGCGAGCAGCTTGAGCCGGAGCTCGAGCTCACCCTCCTCGCCCGGGAGCCCGGTCTCGGCGTAGCGCGGCGTCTGGCGGGTCGGCGTCGCGAAGCGCTTGTTGCCGCGGCCGCCGCTGCCGCCGCGGGCGACGACCACCCGTGCGCCGGGCGCGGCGAGATCGGCCACGAGTTGGTCTTCCTCGTCGTAGATCTGCGTGCCGACGGGCACGGTCAGCTCGACGGTCTCGCCGTCGGCGCCGTGCTTCAGCGCGCCGGTGCCGCTCCCGGCGCGGCCCGCCTTGAAGCGGCGCTTGGAGCGGAAGTTGGAGAGGTCGCGCAGATCCGGATCGGCCACGAGCACGACGTCGCCGCCCTTGCCACCGTCGCCGCCGTCGGGGCCGCCCTTCGGGACGTGCTTCTCCCGGCGGAAGTGGAGGCTGCCGTCGCCGCCGCGCCCCGCCTGCACGTGGATGCGCGCCCGGTCGTGAAACACGGCGCGCTAGTCGCTGATCGAGATGGTGCGCTTGTCGCCGCTCGTGCGGAACACGACCTTGCCCGGGCGTGTGGCGAAGATCGTGTGGTCGCGGCCCAGGCCCGTGCCGGGGCCGGGGTTGAACCGCGTGCCGCGCTGGCGGACGAGAATCGAGCCGGCGGTGACTTCCTCGCCGTCGAACCGCTTCACGCCGAGGAACTTCGGCTTCGAGTCGCGGCCGTTCTTCGAGGAGCCAAGGCCCTTCTTATGAGCCATTAGGTGTCCGTCTCCTTCTTCGGTGCGGGCTTGCGCGCCGCAGGCTTGGGCTTCGCGGCGGCAGCAGGCTTCGGCTTGGCCGGAGCCTTGGGCTTCGCAGCGGCCGCAGGCTTCGGCTTTGCGGGCGCCTTGGGCTTCGCGGCGGGAGCAGGCTTCGGCTTCGCGGGCGCCTTCGGCTTCTCCTCGACGACGGCGACTGCCGGAGCCTTCGGCTTCGGCGCTGCCTTCGGCTTGGGCGTCGCGGCCGGCTTCGGCGCGGCAACGGCCTTCGGCGTCTCCTCGACGACTGCTGCCTCGACGGGCTCGGGCTTGGCCTTTGCGGCCGCTGCCTTCACGGAGATCGACTGGATCTCGATCTTCGACAGGCGGCTGCGATAGCCGTTGTGGCGCTTGTAGCCGTTCTTCGGACGGTACTTGCCGATGCGGATCTTCTCGCCGAGCACGTGCTCGACGACCTTGGCCGTGACGGTCGCGCCCTTCGCCTCGAAGTCCGCGTTGCCGTCACCGCCGAGCATCAGGATCGTCGGGTTGAACGTCTTCCCCGGCTCGGTCGGAACCCGGTCCACGAGCAGCCACTCGCCCTCGCGGACGCGGTGCTGCTTTCCTCCGAGTGAGATGATTGCGTAGCTCATGGTCGTAAGCGTGGAAAACGCGGGCATAGGCCCGCGGCGGAGGCGAAGTGTAGCGATTCGCCGTCTATTCCGTCGAGCCTGACCTCATCTCGTCGTCCCACTGGGACATGGGCACATAGCCCCAGTCACCGTCGCCCGTGGGCTCGGCGACGGGCTCCGGCTCGGGATCGCTTGTGCTCATGAGCACAACGGATTCGGGCTCGAGCATGGCCTCAGGCTCGAGCTCCGGCTCGAGGTTCGGCTCCGGCTCGCCGTTGGTCTCGGCCGCGGCAGCGGTCGCCGACGCGGGGCGCTTGCGGCCCTTGCCACCGCGTGAGCCGCGGCGGGTCTTCTTCTTCGGCGGCGCGGCCGGATCGACCTCGCCGTCGGACTCGGCCACGACCTCGACGGGCTCCTCCTCGAGGATCACGATCTCGACCTCTTCGGTCTCGACAGCGCCGTTCGTCTCCGCGCCGGCGACGGCCGGCTTCTTGGTGCGGCCACGCCCACCGCGTGAGCCGCGGCGGGTCTTCTTCTTCGGCGGCGCGGCCGGATCGACCTCGCCCGTCTCGGTCTCGGTCACCGTCTCGGCGACGGGCTCTGCGGCAGTCGCGGCGACGGCGGGCGCTTCGAACTCGCGCGGCGGCACGTGGATCCGCGGGCCGGCCGGCGTCTCGGCCTCGACGACAGGCGCCTCGGCGCCCTCGACGCCACCGTCGGCGGCGGCGGGAGTCGGGCGCTTCCGCCCACGGCCGCCGCGAGTGCCACGCCGGCTGCGCTTCTTCGCCGGCGTCACCACGCCGTCGTCGGCGACGACGACGTCCTCGTCGGCAGGCTCGTCGTCCTCCTCGGCCTCGCCGACCTCGAGCTCCTCGACCTCTTCCTCCTCGATCTCTCCGTCCTCGAGCACCTCGCCCTCCGCGGCCTTGCGGGCGCGCGGCGCGCGGGTCGGCTTCTCGGCCTCGGCCTCGGCGGTGAGCGGGCCGGGCGGCAGCGCCGGCAGGTCGAGGCGTGTCGCATAGGCGACGTCCTCGAGCGCGCGGACGACCAGAACCTTGACCTTCTTGCCGACGAGCTTGGCCGCGTCGGCGACGCAGATCTCGTAGGCGCCGACCTTGCCGATCGCCGCGTTTTGGTCGTAGCGGTCGATCTCGACGAGCTTCACCTCGACCTCGGCGCCCTCCTCGAGCGGCGGCTTCGGCTGGAGCTGGGCGACGGAGCCCTCTGCGACCACGAGGAAGTGGTCGAGGTGGGTGTCGTCCTTCGCGGTGATGAAGAACCGGCGCTTGGTCGTGGCCTCGATCTCGGCGAGACGCGAGGCGCCCGGGCCGATCAGGATGCTCGCGACCTTCGCGCTGAGCTCGACCTTGTACGACTGCGTGCGCGAGCCGGCGGCCAGCACGCGGAGCTTCCGCTCGGCGTCGACCGCGGCGGACGTCTCGGAGAGGATGATGCCGTCGCCGCCGCAGGTCGGGCACTTCTTCGTGAGGATCTCGCGCGGGCCGTCGGTGACGTTCTGCCGCGTCATCTCGACGAGGCCGAGCGGCGAGATCTCGACGACGTAGGTCTTCGTCCGGTCGCGCTCGAGCTCAGCGGAGAGCGCCTGCTCGACCGTGGCGCGGTTCTGCGGGCTCGCCATGTCGATGAAATCGATCACGATGATCCCGCCGATGTCGCGCAGGCGGAGCTGGCGCACGACCTCCTTCACCGCCTCGAGGTTGTTCTTCGTGATCGTGTCCTCGAGCCGGGCGCCGGAGGTCTTCGAGCGTGAGCCGACGAACCGGCCGGTGTTGACGTCGACGACGGTGAACGCCTCGGCGTAGTCGAAGATCAGGTAGCCGCCGGAGGGCAGGTCGACGCGACGGCTCAGCGTGGAGCGGATCTCGGCGTCGACGCCGAAGGCCTCCATCAGCGGCGGCTTGTCCTTGTAGCGGATCACGCGCTCGACCATGTGCGGCGAGGTCTTCTTCAGGTACCCGACGATGCGCTTGTAGGCGCGATCGTCGTCGACCATCGCGCGCTCGAAGTCGCCGGTGAAGAGGTCGCGCACGACGCGCAGCGGCAGCTCGGCCTCCTGGTAGACGAGCTCGGGCGACTTCGCCGTCTTGGCGCGAGCCTGGATCGTCTTCCAGAGGCGCTGGAGGAAGACGAGGTCGCGCTCGATGTCCTCGGCGGACGCACCTTCGGCGGCCGTACGGACGATCACGCCGCCCTTCGAGACGTCGAGCTTCTTGATGATCTCCTTGAGGCGGGTGCGCTCGTCGTCGGGGAGCCGGCGCGAGACGCCGAGCCCCTCGCCCTGCGGGACGAACACGACGAAGCGGCCGGGCAGCGAGATCTCGGTGGTGAGCCGCGCGCCCTTCGTCTTCATCGGATCCTTGACGGCCTGGACGAGCAGCTCCTGGCCGCGCGCGATCAGGTCCTGGATCTTCTTGCCGTGCCGTTTTCCTTCGAGCTCGGGCACGACGATCTCGTCGACGTAGAGGAAGCCGTTCTTCTCGAGGCCGATCTCGACGAACGCGGCCTCCATTCCGGGCAGCACGTTGTCGACGGTGCCGAGGTAGATGTTGCCGGCGATCGAGCGGCGTTCGGGCCGCTCGAGGTAGACCTCGGCGACGCGATCGTCCTCGAGCACGGCGACGCGCTGCTCGCCGACGTCGACCGAGACGAGGAGCTCACGCTTGGCAGCGGGAAGCGGCGCGCGCTTCGGCGGCTGGCGGCGGCGGGTTGCCGCACGGGCCTGGCCCTGCGACTGCGAGGAGCGACGCTCGGTCTTGCGCTCGGGCGTCTTCTTCTCGCCCGCGGGCGCAGCGGTAGTCGTAGTGGTGGCGGCGCCGGCTTCGGCGCCGGGCTTCTTGCGACCGCGTCCGCCGCGGCTACCGCGACGGCGCTTGTTTGCTGAAGCTGTGGACTCTCCCGCCGCAGTGGGACGAGCCTCGGGAACTGCTGTTACGGGCGGTGCAGGTGCGGGAGGAGCGGGCTCAGAGGGCCGCTCCTGGGTGGTTTTCTTGCTTCGAAACCAAGGCAGGGGCAACGAAAACTCCTTCATGAGCGCGCGCACGGCCGAGACCGGAGTGCTCCGGGCGGCGCGCGCGCTGCTGGTTGTGGGTGAAAGCTGTGGGCATAGGCCTCTCCGCAAGGCTAGCAGGAGTGCCGTCCGACGCCGGTCCTACGATCCGACCGACGTCGACTTCAGGGGGTGCGATGCCGACGAAACGCGAAGCGGAAGAGTTGCTTTTCATCGAGGAGGCGGACGCCTGGTTCGAGTACCTCGAGGCGACCCGCGGACAGACCGCGACCCGGTACGGCGAAGTCGAGCCCTGGGCCTGGGCGCGGCTCATGCAGCGCCAGCGTGCGATCAAGGCCCGCCGCGCCAAGCTCCGGCCGGCGGCCGCCTGATGGCGAGCTGGGCGATGCCGCCGCAGCCCGTCCGCGTGTCGAGCGCCGGCAGCCGCATGCTCCGCCGCGCGCGGCTGTTCCGGCGACGCCGCCGGCGCTACTAGTCCGAGGCGCGCGCGTCGTAGACGCGCACGGCCGCCTCGCCGAGCGCGCGCGTGCCGCCGTAGGCGACGCCGCCCTTCACCGCCCAGCCGATCCCGGGCACGAGGCCCGCGAACGAGCGGGCGACACCGCGGAAGCCGAGCGCCGCGCCGACGATGCCGAGCGCCTCGGGCACCCGCTTCGGCCCGACCTCGTGGCCGTGCGCCGCGGCGATCCGCAGCACGAGGCGGAGCTGGTTGAGCGTCAGCACGGGCAGGTCGACACCGGGGACGAACACCGCGACGCCGATCGCGCCGTTCTGGAGCGACGCGGTCTTCACGAGCTGCTCGCAGACCGACGGACGCAGCGCCGGCAGCCGCGACGCGAGCGGCACCGCGCCGGCCGCGCGCCGCACGAGCGCCGCGCCGATCTCCGCGATCGGGAATCCGGTGCCCGGCTTGACGAGGATGATGTCCTGCGCGTGCACGTACGGCACGTACGAGCGGTCGCGCGCGAGAATGAGAGTCGGCACGTCCGCCTTGTTCGCCGCGCGAAGAAGGCGCTCGTCCTCTTCCGTGACCGCGCCGCCGAGGACGTGGACGTACGAGACGGCCCCCTCAGGGTCGCCGAGCCGCACCGCGGACTCGTCGCCGCCCGCGACGAGCTCCTTGCGGAGCTGCGCGGCGAGCGCGCCGCCGACCACGAGCGGCCGCTGGTCCTTGTTCGCCTTCGCGATCGCCCCGAACTCCCGCGCCAGCACCGTCGGGCGGAGGGGCATCTGCTTCAGCTTCACCGCCGCACCCCGCGGCCGCGCGCATAGATCGCGAGCAGCACGCCGATCGCGGCGAGGTTCGCGATCATCGACGACCCGCCGACGCTCACGAACGGCAGCGGGATCCCCGTGATCGGCGCGATTCCCATCGTCATGCCGACGTTGATGAACACCTCGAACAGCAGCATCGCCACGATTCCGCCCGCGACGATCGCCGAGAACTGGTCGCGCGCGAGCGTCACGATCCGTAGGCCTCGCCACACGACGAGCAGGTACAGCAGCAGCGCGATCGAGGCGCCGAGGAAGCCGCGCTGCTCGGCGAGCGAGGCGAAGACGAAGTCGGTCGCATGCTCGGGAAGGTAGTCGAGGTTCGTCTGCGTCGCGCCCTTGACGCCGCGCCCGCGCACGCCTCCGGCGCCGACCGCCGTGATCGACTGGTTCACGTTGTAGGTCGAGCCGGACGGGTCCTTCGACGGGTTCGTGAACCCGATCAGGCGATCCTCCTGGTACGGCTTGAGCACGTGGACGCCCGCCGCGGGCAGGACCCAGAGCAGCGAGAGCGCGCCGAGGAGGACGACCGCGCCGAGGAGCGCGAGCTGGATCCAGCGCGTCCCCGCGATGAACAGCACCGCGATCAGGGCGACCGCGTACACGAGCGCCGTGCCGAAGTCCGGCTGCAGGAAGACGAGGCCGATCGGGACGAGCGCGAGGCCGATCGCGGTAAGCGTCACGCGCGGGTCGCCCGCGTTGATCCGCTTCGAGCGGTCGGCGAGGAACGCCGCGAGGAAGAGGACGAGGAACAGCTTCCCGAACTCCGACGGCTGGAAGCGGAAGGGGCCGAGGTCGAGCCAGCGCCGCGAGCCGCGCGTGACAGGCCCGGCGAGGAAGACGAACGCCATCAGCCCGACGGTGCCCGCATACAGCAGGCGCGAGTAGCGCCGGTACACGCCGGGATCGATCAGCGCCGCGCAGACGAGCGCAGCCACGCCGACCGCGACGAAGATCCCCTGGCGCACGACGTAGTAGTTCGGGTTCCCGGTGACGTCGTGCTGGGTGATCCCCGAGACCGCCCAGAGCCCGTAGGCGACGATCGCCGCGACCGCCGAGACGAGCACCCAGTCGACGCGGCGGACGAGCGAGGAGGCTTCGACCTCGACGCGGCGGGCGCGGCGGCGGGCGCGGCTCTGCGTGGTTGTGTAATCCACTGCCATCAGTCGCTCTTGATCACTCCGAGCTTGGCCGCCTTCACGCCGAAGTACGTCTCGAAGACCTTGAGCGCGGCGGGCGCCGCAGCCGTGCCGCCGTGGCCGCCGTTCTCGATCAGCGCGCAGACGACGATCGGCGGCTTGCCGCGCGCGACCTGGCCGTCCGACGAGCCGTAGCCGCACCACCACGACTGGTCCTTCAGCCCCGTGTAGCTGCCGATGTGGACGACCTTCTCCGCGGTTCCCGTCTTGCCGGCGACGCGCACGGGGAAGCTGCCGAAGATTGCGGACGAGGTGCCGATGCTCGCGTGCGTCGCCTCGAACAGACCGTCCTTGACGACAGCGAGCGCCGCGGGATCGACGCCGCTCGGCTGGCTGACGCCGGTGTAGGAGCGGAGCACTCGGCCCGGCCCGCCGCTCGAGCCGCCCTGCTCGATGTCCATCAGCACGTGCGGCGTCACGAGCCGGCCGCCGTTGGCGATCAGCGAGTAGAAGCGCGCCATCTGCAGCGGCGTCACGAGCAGGTCCTTCTGGCCGATCGCGAGCTGGATCGAGTCACCGGGCTTCCAGAGCCGGTCGATCTGCCAGCAGCACGGGTCGGTCTTCTTGGTGAACGTCTGCTCACGCCACTCGGGCGTCGGGAGCAGGCCGGCCGTCTCGGGCCCGACGTCGACGCCGGTCGTCTGGCCGAAGCCGAAGCGGCTGGCCCAGAGCTGGAGCGGATGGCCGCGCTCCGGCGGCAGGCTGTAGAAGTCCTCGCCGAGCCGGTAGAAGTAGGTGTCGCACGACGCCGCGATCGCGGTCGGGAGCGTCATCTCCGAGTTCGCGTACGGGTCCCAGTTGTGGAAGACCTGGCCGTGCGACTTGTAGGTGCCCGTGCACGGGAGCGACGAGTAGGGCGAGAGCAGGCGCTCCTGCATCGCGGCGAGCGCGGTGACCGGCTTGAACACGGAGCCCGGCGGATAGCCGCCTGCGACGGCGCGGTTCAGCGACGGGAAGTTCTTCGCCGCGGCCGTCTTCGCCGTGAGCCCGGCCGCGTCGAGCGCCTTCTCGTTGACGCGGCCGACGTAGACGCTCGGGTTGTAGGTCGGGTACGAGGCCATCGCGAGGATCGAGCCGTCGCGCGGGTCCATCGCGACGATCGCGCCGCCGTCGGCCGCCCACTCGCCCGACACCTTGATCCCGTACGGGATCGCCTGCTCGGCGGCGGACTGGAGCTTCGCGTCGATCGTCAGCCGCAGCACGTTGCCCGCGCGCGGCGGCTGGGTGAGCGTGAGGTCGCTGCGCGGCCGGCCGAGCGAGTCGACGCGGAGCTTCGCCTCGCCGGCGACTCCGCGCAGCAGCGCGTCGTAGCTCGCCTCGACCCCGGCCTGGCCGATCGTGTCGCCGGCCTGGTAGCCCGCCTTCGCGTCCTGCTTGAGCTGGGCCGCCGAGATCTCGCCGGTGTAACCGAGCAGCTGCGCCGCGAGCGAGCCGTACGGGTACTGGCGGAGGTAGGTCTGCGCGATCTGGACTCCGGGGAACTCGTCCTGGTGCTCGTAGAGGTAGGCGA
This sequence comes from uncultured Actinomycetes bacterium, assembly GCA_963738775.1. GTDB lineage: Bacteria > Actinomycetota > Thermoleophilia > Gaiellales > Gaiellaceae > CAVQZA01. The sequence continues at coordinate 171,458 of CAVTXU010000017.1, read as the reverse complement.
CCTGATCCTCGGTCACGCCCTGCTTCACGATCACCGGCGTGAGCGGGTCGAGGCTGCGCTGGTCGATCTCGGCCGCGACCTGCGTCACCGGGAACGGCACGATCCGCGCGAGCTTGTGCAGGAGGGCGTAGCGGCCCTGTTTCGGGAGGTCGGCAGGCCAGATCTGGATCTCGGTGCCGGCCTTGTTCGTGACGAGCGTCCGGCCGTAGCGGTCGAGGATCGGGCCACGCGGCGCCTGCACGCGCACGGTGCGGAGCTGGTTGTTCTGGGCGGTGCGCAGGTACTGCGAGCCGGACAGCACCTCGAGCGCCCAGAGGCGGAGGAACAGGATCGCGAAGACGCCGAGCGCGAGCATCCCGAGGATCGCCACGCGCAGCGCCAGCTTCGGCGTGACGCGGAACGGCTCCTCGACGTTCGGGCTCGGCGGCAGGAAGCGGCCGGGAGTGACGCTAGCCAAGGAGCGACACCTCCCCCGAGCGCTCGGAGCTCCAGTCGCGTGGCGGCAGCAGGCGGCGCGCAAGCGCATAGACGGGCGCCGTGAGCAGGAGGTTGAAGATCAGGCCGGGGATGAGCGCGTCGACGAGCACGACGCGAGCCGACACCGGGTCGCCCAGCATGAAGTGGAGCGCGAGCGCGCCGAGGGCATAGAGCACGGTGACCACGGCGACGGAGACGTACGGCGCGTGGAAGCGGTCGCGGCCGGTCGTCTCCCCGTAACGGCCGATCCAGTAGGCGCCGACGGTGAGCAGCAGCGAGGTCAGCCCGAGCGTGCCAAGGGTCGCGGTGTCGATCAGCAGTCCGGCGAAGAAGCCGCAGAGCGCGCCGAACACCGCGCCGCGCAGAAGCGCGATCGAGAGCAGGGTCACGAGCAGGAGGTTCGGCGCCGCGCCGAGGATCGAGATCGACGGCATGATCGAGGCCTGTAGGACTGCGGCGATGAACAGCAGCGCGCCTGCTTTGACGGCGTCGAGGGTCACGGCAGATGCGGGACGGGCTTCTTGCTGGCGAGGACGGTGACCGCGTCGAGCGCGCCGAGATCGACGAAGGCCTGCACCTGGATCTGCTTGTAGAGGTCGGTGTCGCTCTGCCCGACGCTCGTCACGCGCCCGATCGGGATCCCGACCGGATACGACGACGCGAGCCGGGCACCGAGCTGCGAGCCCGCGGTCACGACCGTGTCGCCGACCTGCACGACCTGGTCCTTCGGCACGCGATCGAGGATCAGCGAGCCGGTGCCCTGGCCGTGGCGGAGGATCCCGAACGCGCCGCTGCCGAGATCCTTCGCCGCGACCGCGAACGACGCGTCGGTGAGGAGCGTCACGAGCGCGGCGCGCGAGGCGCGCAGGGTGACCTGGCCGACGAGTCCGTCGCTCGTGACGACGGGCGCGCTGGCGGGGACGCCGTTGGCGGTTCCGGCCGAGATCACGATCTGCTGCTCGAACTCGCTCGGCGGCTGCGCGATCACTCGGGCGTTGACCGGGTAGTAGTCGGCGGGAAAGCGCGGGCTGTCGACGTAGCGGAGCGCGGCGCGCAGGTGCGCGTTCTCCTGCAGCGCGGTCTGGTTCTGGATCACCTGCTGGCGAAGCTGGTCGACCTCCGCGCGGAGCTTCCCGTTCTCGGACTTCGCGTTGACGAGTCCCGAGCTGTAGTTGTAGGCGTCGTGGAACGGGCGAGCGACGCGCTCGGCGCCCGTCTCGAATGGCCTGAGGACGGTCTCGCCGGCGCTCTGGGCGCCGTGGAGGACGCCGCCCTGGGCCTCACGGAAGTAGATCGTGATCAGGGCGAGCGAGGCCAGCACCAGGATCCCCACGATGAGGCGCCGCTTGAGCGGGCCGTTCCCGCGGGAGGAAGGATTCTGGCCGGTGGGACGCTGAGCGGGCGATCCCAGCACCGCCACGCGTGCTGAGCGATTGCGAGGCACGGACGCCCAAGGGTACCGCGAGTCCCGGCCGGGTGCGGCTAGTAGCGGCGGCCGTTGCGGCCGTTGCGGCTGCGCGCGCGGTTCGAGCGGTGGATCGCCTCGAACTCCTCGAGGCTGCGGCCGGAGCCGACGGCGACGCAGGTGAGCGGCGACTCGGCGAGGTGGACCGGCATCTGCGTCTCGTGGCGAAGCCGCTCGTCGAGACCCGTGAGCAGGGCGCCTCCGCCGGCGAGAACGATGCCCCGGTCCATGATGTCGGCGGCGAGCTCGGGCGGCGTCTTGTCGAGCGTGGACTTGATCGCGTCGATGATCTGGATCACCGGGTCGTCGAGCGCGCGGCGGACTTCCTCGCTGGAGAGGATCACGGTCTTGGGGAGCCCGGTGAGCATGTCGCGGCCCCTGACCTCGGCCTGGACCTCTTCGCGCATGTCGAAGGCGGAGCCGACCTCGAGCTTGATCTCCTCCGCGGTCTGCTGGCCGACGAGGAGCTTGTACTCGCGCTTGATGTGGTTGACGATCGCCTCGTCCATCTCGTCGCCGCCGACGCGGAGCGACTGGCTGACGACGATGCCGCCGAGTGAGATCACGGCGACCTCCGTGGTGCCGCCGCCGATGTCGACGATCATGTTTCCGGTGGGCTCGGCCACGGGGAGCCCGGCACCGATCGCGGCGGCCATCGGCTCCTCGATCAGGTAGGCCTGGCGCGCGCCGGCGCTGAGCGTCGCCTCTTCGACGGCGCGCTTCTCGACACCGGTGACGCCACTCGGGACGCAGACGACGACGCGCGGGTGCGCGAAACGGTGCTGGTGGACCTTCTGGATGAAGTGGCGGAGCATCTGCTCGGTCACGTCGAAGTCGGCGATCACGCCGTCCTTGAGCGGGCGGATCGCGGAGATCGTCCCCGGCGTTCGGCCGAGCATGCGCTTGGCCTCGACGCCGACGGCGTGCACCTCGCCGGTGCGCTGGTCGATCGCGACGACGGAGGGCTCGGAGAGCACGATGCCGCGCCCGCGAACGTACACGAGCGTGTTTGCGGTGCCGAGGTCGACGGCCATGTCGCGGCCGCCGAAGCCGGTCATGGAGGTGAAGAGGCCCATGGCGCCGACCGAGTGTAGCCGCGAATGGGGTCAGGCACCCGGACGTGTCCGGAATGGCGAGGCGGAGTGTGTCGAATCACGAACAACGCCTTGCTGAACGTTTCCGCGCGCCTAGTCTGCAGGAGTGGCGCGGCCCCACCGCATCGCACCTCCCGGCGGCACCTTCCACATCACGGCACGTGGGAACCGACGACAGGAGATCTTCGTCGACGACCGTGACCGGTGGCGCTTCCTCGAGCTGCTCGGAACGGCCGTGTCTCGATACGCCTGGCGGTGCCACGCGTACTGCCTGATGCCGAACCATTTCCACCTGATGGTCGAGACGCCGGCCGGAGGCATCTCCGAGGGAATGCACCATCTCAACGGCGGGTACGCGCAGTGGTTCAACCGCAGACACGAGTTCGATGGACATCTCTTCCAGAGCCGGTACCACTCGGTGCTGCTCGAGAGCAACTGGCACCTCCTGGAGCTCTCGCGATACATCGTCCTGAACCCGGTTCGAGCGCACCTCTGCCGTGACCCGGTGGACTGGCGCTGGAGCAGCTACCGGGCCAGCATGGCGCTCGTTCGGACCCCGTCTTTTCTGACGGTCGATTGGCTACTCGCCCAGTTCGGCGCCGACCTCGAGAGCGCTCGGGCGGCGTTCCGGCGCTTCGTCGGCGAAGCGCCCTCTGCCTGACCAAATCGAACACGTCCCGGTGCCTGACCCCAGGGTGGCGTTAGCTTGGCCTCGGATCTAGCCGAATCCGAATCGACCCGGGAAGCGCTCCACGAGGACACGCACTAGCAACGCGCCTGGCAGGCCCACCACATTGAGATAGTCGCCTTCGATCGACGTCACCAGATGCGCGCCCAGGCCCTGGATCGCATAGCCGCCCGCGCGGCCCTCCCACTCCCCGGACTCGACGTACGCGGCCGCCTCTCGCTCGGTCAGCGCGCGGAAGGTCACCCGCGTCACCTCGCGCTCGACGACCTCCCAGCCTTCGCCGACCAGGCACAGCCCGGACACGACCTCGTGCGTCCGACCCATCAACGCGCCGAGCATCGCGGCGGCCTCCTCCGCATCCGCCGGCTTGCCGAACGTTCGACCGCCGCATACCACCGTCGTGTCGACGCCGAGCACCGGCCGCCCGGCCGCATCGTCCGCCACAGAGCGCGCCTTGCCCACCGCGTGCTCGACCGGGTCGTCGCCGAGCTCCTCGTACCGAGGCACAACGACGTCGAACGGAATCCGCAGCTGCTCGAGGATCGAGCGCCGCTGCGGCGAGGTCGATGCGAGCAGGAGCTTCATCCGAGCTTGCGCGCCCGCCAGATCTCCTCCGACGGCCAGCGCCGCGCCCACTCGGGCGAGGCGAGCGCCGCGAACCGCGACGGCGTGGCCCCCACCGGCGCCCGGATCTCGATCAGGTCCTCGACCTCGAAGCCGTTCGCGCGCAGCAACCGGATCCACTCGCCGTACCCGATATGGAAGTCGACGCCGTCCTCGTCCGGCCACTCGAAGCGAAGCATCCCGAAGTAGTCGCGCAGGAGCTCGGCCCCGGGCGGAACCTCCTCCTCCCGTGCGCAGAGCATGAAGATCGTGCCGTTGACCAGGAACACGAGCTCACCGCCCGGACGCAGCAGCCGCGCCGCCTCGGGAATCCAGCGGTACGGATCGCACCAGATCGAGGCGCCGTACTCCGAGACCGCGAGATCGAAGCTCGCATCCGGCAGCGGCACCTCCTCGGCGCTCGCCTCGACGAGCGGGAACTCGAGACCGAACTGCTCCTGCATCGCGCGCGCCGTCGCGAGCTGTGCGGGCGTCACGTCCACGCCGACGACCCGCGCCCCCAGACGCGTCAGCCCCGCGGACTGATAGGCGGTCCCGCAGCCGAGCTCGATCACATCCTTTCCGGCCACGTCCGGCAACGCGCGAAGCTCCGACTCCGGCGTCTGCCACACACCCCAGGTGATCTCCTCGCGCGCCCACTGGCGCGGCGCCTGCTCCGCGAACTCGCCGGCCCACCCCGTCCACGCCTCACGGTTCTGCTGCGCGTGCTCGGGGAGTGTCACGGCTTTCGCGCCTTCCAGATCTGCTCCATCGGCCAACGTCGCGCCCAGCCGAGGTCGTACCCGTACGTCGTCACGGCATCCGCAGGCGGCTGCGGCTCGATCAGATCCTCGACCACGAGCCCGCACCGGCGGAACAGTCGGATCCACTCGCCCACGGGCAGCTGGAAGTTGACCGAGCCGTCCCGATCCTCGTGTCGATGGAGGCCGAAGTAGTCGGCCTGCAGCGCGGGCACGACCCCGTCCGCCTCGTTGCTCCAGCAGATCCACGCGAGCGAGCTCGTGATGCTGAACGCAAACAGCCCACCGCTCCGGAGCACCCGCGCGACCTCGGGCACGACGACGAGCGGGTCGGCGAAGGTCAGAGCGCCGTGGTCGCAGAAGACGAGGTCGAAGCTCTCGTCCGGAAACGGCAGCGACTCGGCCGCGCCATGGACGAGCGGGAAGTCGGCACCGGCCGCGCGCGCATGCTCGAGCTGGCGCTCCGAATTGTCGAAGCCGACGCAGCGCGCGCCCTGAGCCGCGAGCAGGATCGACCACTGCGCCGCGCCGCAGCCGAGCTCGAGCACGTCCTTCCCGGCCACGTCCCCAAGAACCTGCAGCTCGCGCTCGGGCAGCTGCCAGATTCCCCAGCGCGGCTCGGGCCGGCCGATGTGCTCGCGGTGCGACTCCTGATACTCGTCGGCCCGCTGATCCCAGAACGCGCGGTTCCGCTCTGCGTCAGACGAGCTCATCGTCCGCGAACCAGAGCGCGATCTCGCGGGCGGCGGACTCGGGGGAGTCGGAGCCGTGCACCAGGTTGTCGGGCATCGCGAGCGCGAAGTCGCCGCGGATCGTGCCCGGGCCGGCCTGGGCCGGATTGGTCGCGCCCATCGTCGTCCGCACCGTCGCGATCGCGCCTTCGCCCTCGACGACGAGCGCAAGCGTCGGCGACGAGGTGATGAACGCGATCAGCTCGCCGAAGAACGGCTTCTCGGCGTGCTCGGCGTAATGCTGCTCGGCGAGCGCGCGATCGACACGAAGCAACTTCGTTCCGCGCAACACGAGGCCGCGACGCTCCAGGCGCGACACGATCTCGCCCGCGAGGCCGCGTTCGACGGCGTCGGGCTTTGCAAGGACGAGTGTTCTCTCCACGGCCATGGCCGCGGGAAGTCTATTCAGTGCCGCGTTGTGCGCGCCGTGGAGCGCGTAACGCCGTCGGCCCCGCCTCGAAGGTCGGCAGCGTCGTGGGCGCCGCGACGGGTGTCTCACAGTACGGGCAGATCTGCCAGAGCGCCTCGAGCGGCGCCTTGCACGAGACGCACGACTGCTTCAGCTTCGTGGTGCAGACCGGGCAGACGAGGTAGGTCGAGTCGACCTCTGCGCGACAGACCGGGCAGAAGAGGTCGCGCCGCGCGAGCCGCTGCTCCATCGCCTTGATCTCGAGCTGCCGCTCGCGCGCGTCCTCGAGGTACTCCGGCGGGCGGAACAGCATGTAGATGAACGCGCCGACGTACGGCGGGATCAGCCCGAGGATGACCGCCATGCCGACGAGCCACGGATCCTCGATGCGGCGCCGCGCGTCCTTGTAGACCCAGTAGCCGACCGCGAGCCAGAACACGAACAGGAAGAAGAACGTGAGGTTGCGGACGACGAGCCACGTCCCCGAGTTGAAGAAGTCGTGGATTCCTCCGAAGGTGCTAGCGGCCATCAGTCCCCCTGCTCACAGCAGCAGTTTGCCGATCACGTAGCCGGCGGCAAAGGCGAGCCCGACGAACGCCGCCAGAAGGAAGGCGGCGAACGCGAACACGGTCAGCTTGTCGCCGTACTGAGCCATGGTAGGCCGCCGGGCCGGACGGCGGCGAGATCTGCAAGGAGATAGAGGGAACCGGTGACGAGCACGGGCTCGCCGAGCTCGTGCCCTCGGGCGAGAGCCTCGACCGGGTCGGGCACGCACTCGACCACGGCGAAATGGCGGAGAGCGGCGTCCGCGAGCGTCTGCGCGGGAAGTGCGCGAGGGCTCGACGAGGACGTCGCGATGAACTGGGTCGAACGAGCGGCAAGGGCGGCGAGCATCGCATCGACGTCCTTATCGGCAAGGATCGAGCAGACAATTACGGCGACTTTCTCGATCCGCTCGACGAGCCACTCGATCCCGGCGAGATTGTGGCCTCCGTCGCGGATCTCGCCGTCCAGCCGCTCGAGCCGGCCGGGCAGCGTCACGGTCACGAGGTCGGCCGTGCGGCCGAGAAACGCCTCGACCACCTCGCGCGCGCCTCCTGCGACGACCGGGTTGTCCGGGACGAGATAGGCCCACTCCGGCTCGCCGAGGACGACGATCGCGCCCGGCCCGGCGACGGCGAGCTTCTCGCGCGCGATCGCCTCGCGCGTCGAGCCGAGCACCTCGGTGTGCTCGAGCGAGACGTTCGTCAGCGCGACGACGCGCGCGTCGAGGACGTTCGTCGCGTCGTGGCGGCCGCCGAGGCCGGCCTCGACGACTGCGACGTCGACGTCCGCGTCGGCGAACGCCTGCAGCGCGGCGGCGGTCAGCGTCTCGAACTGGGTCGCCCGCGCACGCTCGCAGACCTCGCGGACGCGCGCGACCGCGGCCTCGAAGTCGGCCTCCTCGCCGTCGATCTGGATCCGCTCGCCCCAGCCCGAGACGTGCGGCGAGGTGAACGAGCCGACGCGCAGGCCCACGCTGCGCAGCGTCGCATCGACGGTGCGGGTGAGCGTCGACTTGCCGTTCGTGCCGACGACGTGGATCGCCGGATAGCGGCGCTGCGGCTCGCCGAGCTCCGCGAGCACGGCGTGAATCCGCTCGAGCCCGAAGCCGTCGGTCGGCCAGGGGCTGAGCCGCGAGACCCAGTCAGTCGACGAGGGCATCGAGCTCCCGCCGGTAGCGGGCGAGCTTCTCGCGCTCGGTGTCGACCACGTCGGCCGGCGCGTTGCCGACGAAGCGCTCGTTCGCGAGCATCCCCTCGGCCCGCGCGATCTCCTTGCGCAGCCGGTCGCGCTCGCCCTCGACATCGCCGTTCGTCTTGACCCGCTCCGGCTTGACGACCGCGTCGAAGATCCGCCGCTGCTCGTCGTCGAGCTTCGCGATCACCCCGGCCCGCCGGAACGCCTCCGCCGCGTGCTGGATCGGCTGGAAGTGCAACTGAGACTCGGCACGCTTCCGTCGAACTCGGGCCAGGGCGCGACAATCAGCCGCGACTCGCGCGCCGGCAGATTGCTCCAGATCTCCTCCGTAACGTGCGGCATCACCGGGTGCAGAAGCTTGAGCAGCCGTTCCAATACCGCGAGCGCCATAGCGCTCGCGTCCTCGTCTTCAGGGTCGTAGAGCCTCGGCTTGATCGCCTCTGCATACCAGTCGCAGAAGTCGTCGAAAGTCAGGTGATAGAGCGCATCGACAGCGTGCGCGAAGTCGAACGAAGCGAAGTATTCGTTTACCTGGGACTGGGTCGCATCCAGGCGAGCAATGATCCACTCGTCTTCCAGCTTCGACGGTCGAAACTCCGGACGCGCCTTCCCCGCGTTCTCAAGGATCAGCCGGGAGACGTTCCACAGCTTGTTGGCGAGCTTGCGGCCCTCCTCGATCGCGCCCCAGCTGAAGCGCACGTCCTGGGTCGAGGAGATCTTGAGCAGCCCGTACCGCGTCGCGTCGGCGCCGTGCTTGTCGACCGCGTCGAGCGGGTCGACGCCGTTGCCGAGGCTCTTCGACATCCGCCGCCCGTCTGTCGCGAGCACGGTCGAGTGGATGATCACGTCGGTGAACGGGATCTCGCCCAGCAGCTCGAGCCCGGCCATGATCATCCGGTTCTCCCAGAGGCGGATGATCTCGCGCGCGGTCGAGTTGACGTTGCCCGGGTAGAACGATGCGAGCGACGGCGTCTCATCGGGCCAGCCGAGCGTGGCGAACGGCCAGAGCGCCGACGAGAACCACGTGTCGAGCACGTCCTCGTCGCGCCGCAGTTCGGCCGAGTCGCAGTCTCCACAACTTTCCGGCGGTGGCCACGTGACGGTGACGTGACCGTCGGGGCAGTACCAGATCGGGAGCTGATGGCCCCACCAGAGCTGGCGCGAGAGGCACCAGTCGGGGATCGTCTCGAGCGAGTCGATCGCGAAGCGGTGCTGCGACTCGGGGTGGTAGCGGACGCGCCGCTTCTGCAGCGCCTCGATCGCCGGCGCCGCGAGCCCGCCCATCTCGCACCACCATTGCAGTGAGATCAGTGGCTCGATTCGATTATGCGTGCGCGCGCACGTGCCGACCGAGTGCCGGTAGTGCTCGCGCTTCTCGAGCTGGTCGTGCTCCTTGAGCCAGGCCAGGATGTCCTGCTCGGCCTGCTCCTGGGTGCGACCGTCGGTCATCAGGCCGTCGAGGCCGATCACCATCGGCTCGGGCAGATCGTGGTCTCGCCCGATCGCGAAGTCGGTGGGATCGTGGCCGGGCGTGATCTTCAGCGCGCCCGTGCCGAAGCCCGGCTCGACGCGTGAGTCGGCGATCACCGGAATGCGCCGCTCCACCACCGGCACGATCACCTCGCGTCCGATCGCGTCGCGGTAGCGCTCGTCGTCCGGGTGCACCGCGACGGCGACGTCGACGAGGATCGTCGGCACGCGCACCGTGGCGATCGTGATGAAGCCGTCGCCGTCGGCGAACGGGTAGCGGACGTAGGTGAGCGTGTCGTCCATGTCGACGTGCTCGACCTCGAGATCCGAGATCGCCGTCGCGCAGACCGGGCACCAGTTGATGATCCGGTTCGCGCGATACACCCAGCCCCGCTCATGGAGGTGGACGAAGAACGTCATCACCGCGCGGATGTAGCCGTCGTCCATCGTGAACCGCTCGCGCGAGTAGTCGAGCGACGCGCCGAGCCGGCGGAACTGGCCCATGATCACGCCGCCGTACTCGTGCAGCCACTCCCAGACCTTCTCGACGAACGCGTCGCGACCCAGCTCCTGCCGCGTCCTCCCCTGCTTCGCGAGCTCGCGCTCGACCACTGCCTGCGTCGCGATGCCCGCGTGGTCGTAGCCCGGCTGCCAGAGCGCGTTGAAGCCGCGCATGCGGTGCCAGCGGATCAGCGCGTCCTGGATCGAGCCGTTGAGCGCGTGGCCCATGTGCAGCGCGCCCGTCACGTTCGGCGGCGGCACGCAGATCACATAGGACTCGCGCGAGGCGTCGGGCTCGGCGTGGTAGAGCCCTTCGTCCTCCCACGTCTTCTGCCAGCGCGCCTCGACGCCCTCGGGCTTGTAGAGCGGATCCATGGAGAGAATCGTTCAGTTCGCCTGGCGAGGAACCGCAGGACGAGCTCCGCCGCGCAGACCGGCTTGTCCGCGCCCTCGCGCTCGACCGTGGCCGCGATCGTCGCGCTGCGTCCCGCCGCTGACCGGCTCGACGCTCTCGACGCGGAAGTGCGCGCGAATCCGGCTGCCGCTCGGCACCGGCGCGGGGAAGCGAACCTTGTTGAGGCCGTAGTTGATCGTCGTCCCGTCGTGCGGCTCGGCGACCTCGCTCCAGAGCGGCACGATCAGCGAGAGCGTCAGCAGGCCGTGCGCGACCGTCGTCCCGAACGGCCCGGTCGCCGCGAACTCAGGATCGACGTGGATCGCCTGCCGGTCGTCGGTCGCCTCGGCGAACGCGTCGATTCGCTGCTGCGTGATCTCGAGCCAGCCGCTCGGGCCGAGCTCCTGGCCGGGCTCGAGGGTCAGGCCGACTCTTCGGCGAGCTCTTCAGGCTCGTCGAGTACGGCCGGCCCGGCGCTCGTGACGAGGGTCGGCTTGAGCCCCTTCACGATCGTCTCCTTCGTGATCACGCACTTGGAGACGTCCTTGCGCGACGGCAGCTCGAACATCACGTCGAGCAGCGCCGTCTCGATGATCGAGCGCAGCCCACGTGCCCCGGTTTCCCGGGCGAGCGCCTTCTGGGCGATCTCCCAGAGCGCGTCCTCGGTGAAGACCAGCTCGATGTCGTCGTAACCGAAGAAGCGCTGGTACTGGCGGACGAGCGCGTTCTTCGGCTCGGTGAGGATCTGGACGAGATCCTCCTTGCGCAGCTGATGCACGGCCGAGATCACCGGCAGGCGGCCGATGAACTCGGGGATCAGGCCGAAGTTGAGCAGATCCTCCGGCATCACCTTGGTGAGCAGCTCGGAGGCCTCCGCGGAGTTCTTCGAGCGCACGTCGGCGCCGAAGCCCACCGCGTTCTGGCCGATCCTTTTGCCGATGATCTTGTCGAGCCCGGCGAACGCGCCGCCGCAGATGAAGAGGATGTTCGTGGTGTCGATCGAGAGGAACTCCTGGTGCGGATGCTTACGCCCGCCCTGCGGCGGCACCGAGGCGACCGTCCCCTCGAGGATCTTCAACAGCGCCTGCTGGACGCCCTCGCCCGACACGTCGCGCGTGATCGACGGGTTGTCCGCCTTGCGCGCGATCTTGTCGACCTCGTCGATGTAGATGATCCCGGTCTCGGCCTTCTTGATGTCGAAGTCGGCGGCCTGGATCAGCTTCAGCAGGATGTTCTCGACGTCCTCGCCGACGTAGCCGGCCTCCGTCAGCGCGGTCGCATCGGCGATCGCGAACGGGACGTTGAGGATCCGCGCGAGCGTCTGGGCGAGCAGCGTCTTGCCGCAGCCCGTCGGGCCGAGCAGGAGGATGTTCGACTTCTGCAGCTCGACATCGCCCTCCTCGGTGCCCATCTGAACGCGCTTGTAGTGGTTGTAGACGGCGACCGCGAGGGTGCGCTTGGCCTCTTCCTGCGAGACGACGTAATCGTTCAGGACGCTGTAGATGTCCTTCGGCCGCGGCAGGTTCGCGAGGTCGAGCTGGGCCGGGGTCGTGAGCTCCTCGTCGATGATCTCGTTACAGAGATCGATGCACTCGTCGCAGATGTACACGCCGGGGCCGGCGATCAGCTTCTTCACCTGGCGCTGGCTCTTGCCGCAAAAGCTGCAGAGCAGCTGCTCGTTTCCGTCGCTTGCTCGGGCCATCGTCTTCATACTCCTTGTAGCGCGCCTGCCGCAGTTAGTCCAGCTAGCGGTGCGCGATGACGTTGTCGATGATGCCGTACTCCTTCGCTTCCTCGGACGTCATGTAGTAGTCGCGCTCCATGTCCTTCGACACGATCTCGGCGTCCTTGCCGGTGTGCCGCGACAGGATCTCCTCCAGCCCGCGCTTCAATGCAATCGTCTCGCGCGCCTGGATCTCGATGTCCGTCGCCTGCCCCTGGAAGCCGCTCGTCACCTGATGGATCAGAATCTTGGCATTCGGCAGCGCCATGCGCTTCCCTTTCGTGCCGCCGGCGAGAATCACGGCGCCCATCGACATCGCGATGCCCACGCAGATCGTCTGCACGTCGGGCTTGATGAACTGCATCGTGTCGTAGATCGCGAGCCCGGAGTACACCTGGCCGCCCGGCGAGTTGATGTAGATCGAGATGTCCTTGTCCGGGTCCTCGGACTCGAGGTGGAGCAGCTGCGCCACGATCAGGTTCGCGATCTGGTCGTCGATCGGCGTGCCGAGGAAAATGATCCGCTCATTGAGCAGACGGGAATAGATGTCGAACGAACGCTCACCGCGCGAGGTCTGCTCGATCACCATCGGAATCAACGGGCTCATCGCTACTCCTTGCTACCGGGGGTCCACAGTTTCGTCTCTGTCTCCTGCTTTTCCTTTTCGGGAGTCCAGATCGCGTCGCGCGCCTCTGCCAGCTCGAACGGGATGCGCTTCACTTCGGCGGCGATCGCATCGAGCGTGTCGCGCAGGCGGATGTCCTCGCGGAGGCGCTCGTACTCGCCGCGCTCGCGGAGCTCGGCGATCACCTCGTCGGCGTCCTCGCCGGCGGCTTCGGCCTGCTCGCGCACGAGCGCGTCGACCTCGGTGTCCTCGATCGTGAGCGCGAGCTTCTCGGCCGCGGCCTCGAGGGTGACCTCGCGTGCCACCGACTGCGCGGCCTCGCCGCGGACGCGCTGCACGAGCTCGTCGGCTGAGCCTCCGGTCATCTGGAGGTACGCCTCGAACGGAATCCCTCTGGCCTCGATCGAGCGCACGAGCCCGTTCAGCAGCTCTCTTGCGCGCGACTCGACGAGCGGCCCGCTCGCCTGGACGTGCGCGGCCTCGACGAGCGCGTCGATCACCGCCGAACGGAACTGGGCGTCGGCCTCGGCGTCGATCTGCTCCTCGAGGCGCTGCTCGAGATCGGCGCGTAGCTCGTCGAGCGTGTCGAACTCGCTCGCGCTCTTCGCCAGCTCGTCGTCGAGCGGCGGCAGCACGTGCTCCTTGATCTCCTTCAGCTCGACGTCGACGGTGCCGGTCGACTCGTCGGCGAGCTCGAACACGATCTCGCGCGACTCGCCGGCGTTCATCCCGAGCACGCCCTGCTCGACCTCCTCGACGAGGCGACCCGCACCGAGCTGGACGACGTAGTCGTGCTGGGTCTCGCCGCCGGGTGAGACGAGGTCGATCACGACCGTGTCGCCCGCCTGCGCGCCGCGGCCTTCGACCGGCGTCAGCTCGGCGACCGAGGAGCGCAGGACCTCGAGCTCGTGATCGACGAGGCCCTCGGGAAGCTCGGGCTCGGCGAACGGCACCTCGAGCTCCGACCACGGCGGCAGCTCCGGCTTCGGCATCACCTCGACGGTGGCGGTGAACTGCCACGGGTCGGCGTCGTTGGCTGGGAGCTCGAAATCGAACTGGGGGTTCGCGACGGGGCGCAGGCGCTCGCGCGCGGCGGCGTTCCAGAACCAGCCGTTGATGTGGCTCTCGACGGCCTCGGTGTAGAGGCGGTCCTTGCCGACGCGCTGGATCAGCACCGGCATCGGCACCTTGCCCTTGCGGAAGCCGGGGATCTTGACGGTCTCGGCGAGATCGTTCGCCGCGTGCTCGACCGCGTGGTGGACGTCGTGGCTCGGCACGTCGACGGTGAGTCGAACGGTGTTGCCGGCCAGCTCTTCTACGTGCGACGACATCGCGGCCATTCAAGCAGAGAGAGGGTGGCTGGCCGCCGCGCCAGCCGTTCGAAGTGCGGACGGGAGGACTTGAACCTCCAAGAGCTTTCGCCCAACGGGACCTAAACCCGCCGCGTCTACCAATTCCGCCACGCCCGCGTGGTCACCGCGAATTAGAGCAACCGCCGCGCCGCGGCGCGCGCGACGAGGCCGTACACGAGCGCAAGCGCAGCGAGCCACACGCATTGGCGCAGGAACACGCCGGCGGGATGCGCGTCGTACAGCGCGACCGTGAAGGCGTGCACCGCGTGGCCGAACGGGAACAGGGCGCCGATCCAGCCGACCACCGGCGCCGTCCCGTGCGGGACGAGCGAGACGAGCGTCAGCGGCAGCGCGACGAGGAACGCAAAGAGCGTCGCCGTCCCCGCCTCGCGCGCGAGCGCGCCCACGAGCACGCCGAACGCGCCGAACGCCGCCGCGGCGAGCAGGAGCCCGGCGACGAGCAGCGGCAGCCGCTGCCACGGCTGGCCGCCCGAGACGTGACCCAGCTCGACGATCGCTCCGAAGGCGAGCGCGAGCAGCAGCCCGAGGCCCGCGGCGATCAGGGTGACGAACGCGATCTTCTCCACGATCAGCCGGCTGAAGCCGACGAGCCCGCCGACGAGCCGGCCGAGGACGTTCTCCCCGCGCTCGGCGACGATCGCGCCCGCGCCGAGCAGCACCGCCACGAAGGCGAGCGCCAGCGCGAGCGCGTACGCCTGCACCTGCGCGGACAGGATCCACGAGCGGCCGCCCTGCGAGACGTGGACGAGCTGGATCGGGTTCGCGGTCGCCTGGAGGAACGCGCCGACCTGGCCGACCGCGCCGTCGAGCTGGACCATGAAGACGCCGAGCTGCTTCGCGCGCGCGGCGGTCGCGGGGTCGGGCGAGTGCGCGAGCTTCGCGAGCTCGGCCTGCGCGCGGTGGATCCCGAGCAAGCTGAACTGCGTGCGCCCGATCGCACCGTCGCCGCCCTTCAAGAGCAGGTCGACCGCGGCGAGGTTCGCCTGGATGTAGGCCTTCTGAAGGTCGAGGTTCGTCGAGTAGACAAACGAGCGCATCTTCTCGACGACGCGCGTCGAGAGCCCGCCGCGCGTCGTCTTCAGGATCAGCTTCGGGCTCTGCTGGAGCCCGCGGAGCTGCGAGGTGAAGCCCGGCGGCACGGTCAGGATCGCGAGCACCTGGCCCGACGAGAGCTCGTGCTCGGCCTTCGCCGCGGGCATCCGGACGAGCTTCACCTCCTTCGCGTTGTCGAAGAGCTGCTGGAGGTCGAAGGTCTGCGAGCCGACGACGATCACGCTCGGCAGGCCCTGCGGCGCGACGAGCGCCACGCGCGGCTGCTCGCCCGCGTAGCGGACGACGAGCCCGACGAGGAGCGCGACGACGAGCGGGTAGACGATCAGCGCGCCGAGCAGCGCAGGTGCACGGCGCAGAAGGCGCGCGTCCTTCCGCAGCAGGAGCCCGACCGCCCTCACTCGCCATACCCCGCGGCCGCGCCCTCGTAGACGAGCCGCCCTTCCTCGAGCACGAGCAGCCGGTCGGCGACGCGGCGAGCCTCGTCGAGGTTGTGCGTCGCGAAGACGACGCCGCCGCCTGCGTCGCGCACGCGCGCGACGAGCTCCCAGAGCCCGCCGCGGCGCTCGGCGTCGAGCGAGGCGGTCGGCTCGTCGAGGAGCAGCACGGACGGGTCGCCCAGGAGGCCGATCGCGAGATTGAGCCGCTGCTGATTCCCGACCGACAGCGTCGCCGCACGCCGCTCCTCGACGTCCAGCCCGACGTCGGCGAGCGCGCGGTCGACCGCGGTGCGTGGCTCCGCGAGCCCGGCGAGCCGAGCGAACAGCTCGAGGTTCTCGCGCGGAGTGAGGCGGCCATAGAGCGCGGGCCGCTGCGGCATCCAGCCGACGCGCGCAGCAGAGACCGTGCCTCCGCTCGGTCGCAGCGCGCCCGCGAGGATCGCGAGCAGCGTCGACTTGCCGGCCCCGTTCGGGCCGCCGAGCGCGACCACCTCGCCCGCGCCGACGTCGAGGTCGGTCGGCTCGAGCACGACGCGCCGCCCGAAGCTCCGGGTCACGCCGCGCGCGGAGAGGAGCGGCGCCGTCAGGACGAGACCGGCGGCTTGATCGCGACGGCGTTGCCGTAGTTCGAGAGATCCACGGTACGCACGGCGTTTCCCGGATCGCCCGACTCGACCGGCCCGGAGACGCGGACGCGCAGCAGGCGCGAGGTCTGCTTGTCGATCCAGAGCTCGACGTCGACCAGGCGCGAGCTCGGCGCGTTGCCGAGGATCGGCGAGATCGCGCTCACCGGAACCTTGCCCGTGACGCGCCACGCGTCCTGCCCGTTGATCTTCTCGCTGCCCGCGCTCTTCACCTGCGTCGCGCCCGCGATCACCGCAAGCACGCCCTTGGCCGGGTTGAAGAACGCGACCGGGTTCGTCGCGACGCTCACCGTCTGCCAGCTCTGCGTGAACGGGTTGCGGATGTAGTAGCGGCCGCCGACGACGATCAGCTCCGAGCGGAGCGGCAGCCCGAGCAGCGTCCCGGAGACGTCCGCCTTGACCTTGCCCGGCAGGACGACGTCACCGTCGGCATAGATCAGGTGCAGGCCCTTCTTCGAGGGCGGGCCGTGCTGCTCGTCAAAGACGAAGTGGAAGCTCCGCTCGGCCGAGGTCGCCTTCGTCGAGGCCGCGACGATCGAAGCGGGCGGCGGCCCCTTCGCAGCGCCGCCGCAGCCGGCGAGCGCCACGAGCAGGACGGTCGTTGCGAGCAGCGGGCGCACGGACGGATGGTGTCGTCCGCGCGCCCGCAGCGCAACCGCGCTCTAGACGAGCACCCGCAACACCTCGGCCGTCAGGACGCCCCTTCGGCGACCCAGGGATCGGCGCCCGCGTCGCCGCCGGGGGCCGCGATCGCGAGCCGGCCGAGGTAGTGATCCCAGCCGTGGCCGTGCGACTCCGCCGCCGCCGCACTCGGCAGGTCGCGATGCGTGAAGCGAAGCGCGGTGCCGGAGCCGCTCGGAGTCAGCTCGAACTCGATGGTCGAGCCGCCCGGCGGAACCACGCTCACCCCGTCCTCCCAGCCGAACGTGTAGACGAGCCGGTGCGGCGGATCGAGCTCGACGAACTCGCCCGCGGCGGTGTGCCCCGGGATCACCTCGACGCGGAGCTCGCCGCCGGGCCGCGCGTCGAACGTCGCGGTCATTCCCATCCAGCGCGTCGCCTTCTCCGGGTCGACGAGGAACTCCCAGACGGTCTCCGGGCTCGCGTCGATCAGGAGCTCCCGCTCGACCGTGACGGTCTCAGTCGTGCTTTCCATGCTGCTTCCTCTCCTCTCGTTCTGCTTCGCGCTTGAGCGCCTCGAGCTTGTCGCCCCAGAAGTCCTCGAGGAACGCCTTGAGCTCCTCGATCCCCTCCGGGCGCGCCCGATAGAGGCGCCTTGCACCGTTGCGTCGCTCGCTCACGAGCCCCGCTCCCTTCAGGACGTTCAGATGCTGAGAGACGGCGGGGCGGGACACGTCGAAGTGCGACGCGATCTCGCCCGCCGAGAGCTCCGCGTCCCAGACGAGCCGCATGATCTGCCGCCGATGAGGCTCGGCGATCGCTCTCAGCGCAACCTCCATGGCCGGTATGTAAGCACTTGCTTACGTAAGTGTCAACTTAAATTCCGAATGGGCTCGCGAATAAGCTGGTAGGCCGCCGCGCCGAGCAGCGCGCCGACGACCGGGCCGACGAGGTAGATCCAGAAGCTGGACCACTCCGGCGCGACGAGCGCGGGCCCGAACGAGCGCGCGGGATTCATCGACGCGCCCGTGACGCCGCCGCCGAACAGCGCGTCGAGGGCGACTGTGCCGCCGATCGCGATCGCGGCAGCCGCGCCGACCGCGCGCGTGTCGGTGGCGACGGCCATGATCACGAACATCAGGAACGCGGTGAGCACGATCTCGTAGACGAGCGCCGCGCCGTCTCCCACGCTCGGGACCGTCGCGCCGAGCTGCGCCGGCGAGCCGTGCCAGACGATGCGAAGCAGACCGGCCGCCGCGACGGCGCCGAGAAGCTGAGCCGGCACGTAGGCGAGCGCCTCGCGTCGCGGAAAGTGCCGTGTCGCAGTGAATGCGATCGTGACCGCCGGATTGATGTGCGCCCCGGAGAGGTGCCCGGTCGCGTAGACCATCACCATGATCACGAGGCCGAACGTCGCCGCGATCCCGACTGCGCCGAGCGAGCCGCCACGTTCGTGATCGAGCACGATCGCGCCGCAGCCGGCGAACACGAGCGCAAACGTCGCGAGCCCCTCGGCCAGACAGCGCCGCGCGAGTGAGGGCCTAGCCAAGCAGTTCGGCGATCAGCGTCTGCACGCGCGCATCGATCTCGTCGCGGATCCCGCGCACGGCCGCGAGATCCTGGCCCGCGGGGTCGTCGAGCACCCAGTCCTCATAGCGCTTGCCCGGATAGATCGGGCACGCGTCGCCGCAGCCCATCGTGATCACGCAGTCGGCGGCGCGAACGACCTCGTCCGTGAGCGGCTTCGGGAACTCCTCCGCCATGTCGACGCCGAGCTCCGCCATCGCCTGGAGGACGGCCGGGTTGATCTCGTCGGCGGGCGCGCTGCCGGCGGAGCGGACGTGGATCCGGCCTTCCGAGCGCAGCTTCACGAGCCCCGCCGCCATCTGGCTCCGGCCCGCGTTGTGGACGCAGACGAACAGCACCTCCGGTTGCTCTTTCACGAGCGCTCCTTCTGCCTGGGCGAGCGCCCTGAGACGCTCGCGCGCGAATCGGTGGGCCAGGACCGGTACGAAGACGTTGATCCTCGCGCCACCGAGCAGGTCGGTCGACTCGCCGATATATCGCTCGATCGTCTCGACCGAGAAGATGCCCGCGAACTCGGCTGCGAGCGCCTTGGCCGCCTGTTCGACGTGATGCTGCGTCACGGGGTCGAGCTGCTGGTTCATCCCTCGCTCCTCGGATATCGACGACGGTCTATGCGCTTGAGTCTTGCGCGGTCATCGATGCATGTCAATATCTATCCCATGAAGCCGATCGCGACGCTTGAGATGTCCTGCCCGCCGCTCCTCGCCGGCCCGCTCGATGCGGAGCAGGCCGAGAGCCTCGCGACGGCGCTCAAGGCGATCGCCGACCCCACCCGCCTCCGCCTGATCAGCCTGATCCAGTCACAGCCGGGCGGCGAGGCGTGCGTGTGCCACCTGACCGAGCCTCTCGGCCTGACGCAGCCCACCGTCAGCCACCACCTCAAGGTGCTCCTCCAGGCCGGACTCGTCGAGCGCGAGCAGCGCGGCAGCTGGGCGTACTACCGCATCGTGCGCGGGCAGCTCGACTCGGTGCGCGAGCTCCTCGGCTAGTCGGCGAGCGCCGCGCGCAGCCCGTCGATCGCGTCCGGCACGAGCCGGTAGTAGCTCCACGTCCCGCGGCGCTCGGCCTCGACGAGGCCCGCGTCGCGGAGGATCCGGAGGTGGTGCGAGATCGTCGGCTGCGAGAGCTCGAAGGCGTCGGTGAGGTCACACACGCAGACCTCGGGCGTCGCCGCGAGCCGGTTGACGATCGCGACGCGCGTCGGATCGGCGAGCGCCTTGAACGCTGCGGCGAGCGCTTCGGCGGCCTCGGGCTCCATCACCGGAGTGTCGGGGCCGCAGCAGATCGGCTGGAGGACGGTGAGCGCCTTCATTGACGATCATCAATCTATCAGCTACTGTCCTGCATCGATGATCTTCGATGAAAGGAGGGACTCATGCGCGCGACGTCTTGTGAATGCGGCTGTGGCTGTGGCTGCTGCTAAGAATGGGGAATGACCAACTTTCCCGATTCCCATAGCGACCTGCTCGCCGGCCAGTTCGCGTCGCTCGCGACGATCGACGACAACGGCTTCCCGCAGGTCACCGAGGTGTGGTTCCTCCTCGAGGACGGCGAGGTCAAGCTCTCGCTGAACACCGCACGCAAGAAGACCAGGAACCTGGCTGCACGCCCGCAGTGCAGCCTGTTCCTGCTGGACCTGACGAACCCGTACCGCTACCTCGAGGTGCGCGGCACCGCGCGGATCGAGCCCGACGACGACTACGCGTTCGCCGAGCGCGTCGGCGCGAAGTACGGCGGCGCCGATCTCCGGGTGCACGACCAGCCCGGCGAGACCCGCGTCGTCGTGACGATCGAGCCGGTCAAGGTTCACCCGATCGATATGAGCGGATAGTCGGCGGCGGTTCCGTCGATCACGAGATCGGCGAACCGCCGCGGATCCTGCGCCGCGAGGTAGCGCTCCTCCTCGGGCATCCACTCCTCGAGCCAGCGCTCGCGCGTGTCGATCCCGCCGCGCGCGAGCCCGCGGGCGAGACGGATCTCGCTCGGCGCGTCGACCCAGATCCGGAAGTCGTAGAGCTCGCGCAGCTCCTCGCGCGTCGAGTAGTTGCCCTCGATCACGACCATGCCGTGCGGCGCGACGGTGTGCCACTCCGCCGGCGCGTCGCTGCCCCAGTCGTAGCGCTGGTAGCGCGCCTCCTCGCCGCGGCGGAGCGGCAAGAGCACCTGGTCGCGGAGGCGGCGCCATTCGAAGTTGCCGCCGATCTCCGGGTCGCCGGGCGGCAGCCGCGTGGCGGACGGGCGGTAAAAGTCGTCGAACTCGATCACCGCGGCCGCGCCGAGACTTCGGGCGAGCGTGCTCTTGCCGGCGCCGCCGCAGCCGTCGATCCCGACCAGGACGAGATCGGTCACGTCAGCGGCTGACCGCGCGCCCGGTGAGCTCGTCGAGGCGGATCCGGAACGCGACGACACCCGGGCCGAGGCCACGCGGCTCGGCAGGCGCAGCGCGGCCGAACGCGTCACGCAGCGCGGCGAGCGCTGTCTCGACGTCGTCCCCGGCAAGCTCCTCGTAGACGCCGTAGGCGATCACACTGCGCCAGCTTCCGCGACCGTCGGTGTCGTACTCGTCGACCTCGACGCAGACGCGCGGCTCCTCGCGCAGCATCGAGACCTTCTGCCCCTCGGTCGTCACCACGAAGACGCTCTCGCCGTCATAGGCGTAGATCACCGGCACGACGTAGGTGAGCCCGCCGACGTGGCACCCGATCCGGGCGATCCGCTGCGCGCGCAGGAACGAATCGATCTCATCGCGCGAGAGCTCGGCGATCGCGCCGCGGTCGGGTGAGTGCGCCACGGACGCGACTCTAACCCGGGGTAAGATCGACGAGAGGATGGGGAAGCTCGTCGCGATAGCGGTTTCGCGCTGACGACCGTCGGCGCAGCTCACGCGCGCCGTACGCCGAAGCCCATTGTCGGCCCGACCTTCGCCGGCATGCACAAGCGTGGCGGCGATCTCTCAAAAGTACCGACCACGGACATCTGCGCCGGAATCGCGGGGTAGCCCACGAATCGATCCGCCACCCGGTCACCGCCGAATCCAGACTGTTAGCAAGGGACATTCCTGAACACTCGGGCAGGCTCGGGCAGGCAAATGTTCTGTTCGACTTGACGTAGCCGCGCCCGACATGCGCGGGCGCGGCCAAGAGACGCCGTGACGAGAGAGTGACAACGCCGGAAAGTCGTCATGGCGCCGAAGGCGCCGGACTTTCCGGCGAGATGGCCCCGGGTGGAGTCGAACCACCGCACGCGGATTCGAAGTCCGCCGCTCTGATCCGCTGAGCTACGGGGCCTGGACGGAGTATGCCCGCCCGCGCGCGAGGCTCGCTATCCTGTGCCGGCTCACGGTGGCGGTAGCTCAGTTGGTAGAGCCCCCGGTTGTGGTCCGGGTGGTCGCGGGTTCGAGTCCCGTCCGCCACCCTCGCGTCTCTTGCGCGATGCATTGTCTGGCAACGGCTCTCTGGCTCTGGGTATGCGCCCGGCAGGATTCGAACCTGCGACCAACGGCTTAGAAGGCCGTCGCTCTGTCCACTGAGCTACGGGCGCGGGAGATTGCAAGTGTACGAGTGCGGTAGCGTGCCGCCCATGACCACAGCCACGTTGCACACAAACCACGGCGCGATCGTCGTCGAGCTCTATCCCGAGGACGCGCCCAAGACCGTCGAGAACTTCACCAAGCTCGCCGGCGACGGGTTCTACGACGGCGTGATCTTCCACCGCGTGATCCCCGACTTCATGATCCAGGGCGGCGACCCGACCGGCACCGGCCGCGGCGGGCCCGGCTACCAGTTCGAGGACGAGTTCAACGACCACAAGATCGTCCGCGGCGCTCTCGCGATGGCCAACGCCGGCCCGAACACGAACGGGAGCCAGTTCTTCATCGTCACGGCCGACGCGGCCTCCTGGCTCGACGGCAAGCACACCGTGTTCGGGAAGGTGACCGACGGGATGGACGTCGTCGACTCGATCGAGAAGGTGCCGCGCGACGGCTCCGACCGTCCGCACGACGAGGTGAAGATCGATCGGGTCGAGCTGGGCTGAACCGGCTCGTCTTCGCACGGCACGGCCAGTCGGTTCTCAACGTCGAGGGGCGGATCAACGGCGACCCGGCCATCCCGGTGCCGCTGACCCCGGCCGGCGAGGAGGGAGCGCGCCGGCTCGGACAGCAGCTCGTCGGCACGGCATTCGGCGTCTGCGTGCACACGCGGTTCGGCCGCACGCTCCAGACGGCCGAGCTCGTGCTCGCCGATCGCGACGTGCCCTTCCTCGTCGAGCCCGGCCTCGACGACGTCTACATCGGCGAGCTCGAGGGAGGCACGATCGCCGAGTACCACGCCTGGAAGGAGACGCACGCCCGGGCCGACCGCTTCCCGGGCGGCGAGAGCCTCGACGAGACCGCCGCCCGCTACGTGGCCGCGCTGCGCCGCGTGCTCGCGCTGCCGCACGAGTCGGCGCTCGTCGTCTGCCACGAGCTCCCGATCCGCTACCTGCTCAATGCGGGCCTCGGCTCGGACGACCTCGACTTCCCGTGCCACGAGATCCCGAACACGACGCCGTACCTCTTCGACGGCGCGTGGCTCGCGGCGGCCGTCGACCGGATCGAGGCGCTCGTCGTATAGTTGCCGCGGTGGCAGAGTGCAGGCTCATCCGCGACGGCGAGGGCTTCCGCGGCAAGCAGGGGCTCGACTATTTCGCCGGCATCTCCGCCGAGAGCACGGGCGCGAGCGCGATCTGCATGCACCTGCTCGAGATGCCGCCGGGCAGTAGCGCCAGGCCCCACTACCACGAGGCCCACGAGACCGCGATCTTCGTGCTCGAGGGTGCCGCCGAGATGCGCCACGGGCCCGAGCTCGAGCACGTGATGCGGGTCGAGACGGGCGACTTCGTCTACATCCCGGCCGGAGTGCCACACCAGCCGTACAACCCGACCGAGGCGACCGTCCGCGCCGTGATCGCCCGCACCGACCCGAACGAGCAGGAGAGCGTCGTCCTGCTCGACGAAGACTGAGTACGCTTTGGCCCGACGCGGGCGTAGCTCAATGGTAGAGCCCTAGCCTTCCAAGCTAGTCACGCGGGTTCGATTCCCGCCGCCCGCTCTCAGCGCCGGACTGCGATGGATCCGCGAGTGGTGGTACGCTCGGCCCGCCTTGGTGGGCGACACGCCCCAACCCGAGCTCGGCCGTCGTCTCCGTGAGGCGCGTGCCGCCGCTGGTCGCTCTCTCGCCGAGGTCTCCGAGGCGACCGAGATCTCGCCGTCGTTCCTCTCGATGGTCGAGAAGGGCGGCTCCGACCTCTCGATCGGACGGCTGCTGCGACTGACGCAGTACTACGGCGTCGACATCGCGGACATGCTCTACGGCACCGACGCGACCGCCGCGGAGGACGAGGCGGAGGCCGAGCAGCGCCGGCGGCTCGTGTCCGAGACCGAAGGGCTCGACATCCAGTTCCTCGCCGACCCGCCGCGCCCGCTGCGGCCGTCGATCGCGACGATGGCGCCCGGCGGCGGGAACCTCGAAGCGGTTCGCAACATCGGCGACGCGTTCGTGTACCTCCTCGACGGCGAGCTCGTCGTGGACGTCGACGACGACCCGCCGCTCACCCTCCGCGCGGGCGACCACATCTACCTCGAGCGCGAGCGCCTGCGCCGGTTCCGTAACGAGAGCGACCTGGCCGCGCGGATCCTCTCCGTCGTCCTTCGCCCGACGGACTAGACCGTCTCGATGCCGACGTAGTTCTCGGCGAGCCCGGTCGCCGCGGCCTTCGACGTCGTCAGGTAACGGAGCTGCGAGAGCTGGAGCCGCTCGTCGAACGGGTCGCCGGCGGGCGAGCGGTGCAGCATCGACGTCATCCACCACGAGAAGTGCTCGGCACGCCAGACGCGGCGGAGGCAGGCCTCCGTGTAGGAGTCGAGCGCGTCCGCCGAGCCCGTGCGGTACCACCGAGCGAGCGCCGCGGCGAGGACGCTCACATCGTGGATCGCGAGATTGAGGCCCTTGGCGCCGGTCGGCGGCACGATGTGCGCCGCGTCGCCGGCGAGGAACAGTCGCCCGTACTGCATCGGCTCGACGACGAAGCTCCGCATCGGCGTGACGCCCTTCTCGAGGATCGGCCCCTCGGCGAGCGTCCAGCCGTCGAGTCCGAGGCGCAGCTGGAGCTCCTCCCAGATCCGCTCGTCGGGCCAGAGGGCGATGTCCTCGTCCGGATCGCACTGCACGTAGAGCCGGCTCAGCTCCGGCGAGCGCAGGCTGAGCAGCGCGAACCCGCGCTCGTGGTGGGCGTAGATCAGCTCG
The DNA here is from genome assembly GCA_963738775.1 of uncultured Actinomycetes bacterium. Lineage (GTDB taxonomy): Bacteria > Actinomycetota > Thermoleophilia > Gaiellales > Gaiellaceae > CAVQZA01. Next base: position 146,778 of record CAVTXU010000017.1, on the reverse strand, counting down.
TCGTTCGACGGCGCGACGGCCGCGATGATCCCGAGCCAGCCGTACGGGTAGTCGCGGACGAAGGTCGAGAGGACGCCGTCCGGGATGCTCGGCCGGCAGACGCCGTGGAAGCCGTCGCACCCCGCGATCGCGTCGCACTCGAGCTCGTGCTGGGCGCCCTCGTGCGTGTAGCGGACGAGGGGCCGCTCGGACTCGAGCCGGTCGACGCTGACCTCGTCGACCTCGAACAGGAGCGGACGACCGGTCTCGAGCCGCGCCGCGATCAGGTCCTTCACGATCTCGGTCTGGCCGTAGATCATGATCCCGCGCCCGCCGGTGAGCTCGCTCAGCGGCATGCGGTGGCGCTCGCCCGCGAACTGGAGCTCGATGCCGTGGTGAAAGAGCCCGTCGCGGTTCATCCGCTCCCCCACTCCCGCTTCGGTCAGCAGGTCGACGACGCCCTGCTCGACGACGCCGGCGCGGACGCGCGCCTCGACGTAGTCGCGGCTGCGGTTCTCGAGGAGCACCGTGTCGACCCCCTCGTTGTGGAGGAGCTGGGCCAGGGTCAGGCCGGCCGGTCCGGCGCCGACGATCGCGACCTGCGTCCGGGTCACAACCCTTCCTCGGCGAGGACGCGCTGCGCGATCGCGAACGCCGAGTTCGCCGCCGGCACGCCGCAGTAGACGGCGCTCTGCAGCAGCACTTCCTTGATCTCGTCCTGGGTGAGCCCGTTTCGCAGCGCGGCGCGCACGTGCATCGCGAGCTCCTCGTCCCGGCCGAGCGCGACGAGCGCGGTGAGCGTGATGGAGCTGCGCGTGCGCCGGTCGAGCCCGGGGCGCGACCAGATCTCGCCCCATGCATAGCGCGTGATCAGATCCTGGAAATCGGCGGTGAACTCGGTCGTGCGCTCGATCGCCGCGTCGACGTGCGCGTCGCCGAGCACCTCGCGGCGGACCTCCATGCCCTTGTCGTGGGTGTCGCTCACAGCTCCTCCTTGGCGCGCGCGAGCGCGCGGTCGATCAGCTCGTCGACTGCGGCGAGTGAGGTGACGGGGTCGAAGGCGGCCTCGAGCTCCGGCGTCGCGGCGACACGCGGGTCGGCGAGGAGCTCGTCGCGCGTGGCATCGCGGACGAGGGCATGCGCCTCGGCGCGACCGAGCGCAGGCGTCAGCGCGAACGAGATCTGCTCGGCGACGAGCCCGCCGGACGCGTCGAGGTTCTCGCGCATCCGCTCCGGATGGACGTCGAATGTCTCGACGACCTGGCGGATCCACGCGACCGCCGCGCCGCCGTAGGCCAGCGCGTCGCAGAGCGCGGGCGTCTCGGCCTGCCACGCCCCCGCGGCGCGCTCGTGCTCCTGGGCGAGCGCGCCGACGAGCTCGCCCGCCGCCGCGGCTGCGCGGCGCGAGCAGGCGATGGCCAGGACGGAGCCGACCTGGTTGCGTTTCTGCGGCATCGTCGAGGAGCCGCCGCCCGCAGCCTCGGAGACCTCGCCGACCTCGGTCTGCGCGAGCAGCGTCACGTCGAGGCCGATCTTGCCGGCGACGCCGGCGAGGATCGCAAGCGCAGAGCCGAGCTCCGCGACGACGGTGCGGTTCGTGTGCCACGGCAGCGTTGACTCGCGCAGGCCGAGCTCGTCGGCGAACGGTCGCGTCACCGCCGGGCCGATGATGCCGAGCGTCCCGGCGGCGCCGCCGAGCTGGGCGGGAAGCCTCGTCGCGGCCAGCGGCCGGCGAGCGTCGAGCACGGCGACGAGCCAGCCTGCCGCCTTCAGCCCGAACGTCGTCGGCACGGCCTGTTGGAGCAGCGTCCGCGCCGCCATCGGCGTCGCGCGGTACCGATCGGCGAGCGCGGCGCAGACCTCCGCGAGAGCGCGCGCGTCCGCGAGGACGAGATCGAGCACGCGCGTCGCGACGAGCATGGCAGCGGTGTCGAGGATGTCCTGGCTCGTCGCGCCCCAGTGCACCCAGTTCGCGGCCTCGCCGCCGACCTGACCGCGAAGCGCCCGCACGAGCGGCTCGACCGGGGCGCCGACGAGGCGGCCCTGGACGGCGAGCTCGTTCCAGTCGTACAGGTCGGGATCGCAGGCCGCCGCGATCGCCGCCGCAGCCTCGGCCGGGACCATCCCCACCTTCGCCTCGGCGCTCGCGAGCGCGCGCTCGGCGTCGAGCATCCCCTGCAGCCACGCGCGCTCGGAGACGGCCTCGCGCAGGCGATCCGGCACGAGGAGCGCGTCGAAGGCCGTCACACCGCGAAGAACGTCGTCTGGCCGGAGCCCTGGAGCCGGATGTCGAACCGGAGCGCTCCGGCCTCGTCCACGGCAATCAGCGTGTCGCGCGCAGCCGGGTCGAGCGCGGACAGGACCGGATCGGCCGCGTTTGCCTCCGCCTCGTCCGGGAAGTACATGCGGGTGACGATCCTCTTCAGGAGCCCGCGCGCGAAGATGCCGACCTCGACGTGCGGCGCCTGCAGCCCTCCGTGCGGCCAGGGCACCGGGCCGGGCTTGACGGTGACGAACTCGAACGAGCCGCCGTCGGTCGTGCCCGAGCGGCCGAACCCGAGGAAGCCGTCCTCGAGCGGCACGTCGTCGCGCGCGTCGAGCTCGTGCGAATAGCGGCCCGCGGCGTTCGCCTGCCAGATCTCGATCATCCCGTCGGGAACGACCTCGCCCTCGCCGTCTAGGAGCGTGCCGCGGATCGTGATCGTGCGCGGGTCCGACGGATCGACGAGCTGCGGGCCGACGAGCTCGCGGAAGAGGCCGATGCTGACGTAGGGCCCGACCGTCTGCGACGCGGTCAAAGAGAGGGGCGGATCGGTCATCGTGGCGCATAGCATCGCAGGATGAGCGACAGCGAAGGGCGCGATGTCGCCATCGTCCTCTCCGGCGGTGGGATCAACGCGACCGTGATGGAGCTCGGCTTCCTGCGCCGCATCCGTGAGAGCGACCTCTGGCCCAGGGTCGGCTGGATCTTCGGCACCTCGGCCGGCGCGCTCACCGGGATCATGGCCGCGCTCGACCGGCTCGACGACCTCGAGCAGTTCCTCCTCACGCTCCGCCCGGAGGACACCTTCCGCCCGCACCGGCTCTGGCGCCTGCCGCTGCTCGGGCTGCACGAGTACGCGCTCCCGGGCACGATCGCCGAGCGGCTGGAGGACCCGCTCGACCTCGTGACGGGCCTGCAGGACTCACCGATCGAGCTCGTCGTCCTCGCCACCAACCTGAGCGTCGAGGCCGAGGACGTCGAGGACGAGAGCTACGAGCTCGCCTACTCGTCGCGGACGACGCCGCCCGAGGAGATGGCGCAGGCGCTGATGGCATCGGCGGCGGTGAGCGCCTTCGTGCTGCCGGTGCGGGTCGGGGACCGCATCGCCTCCGACGGCGGCTGGGTGCGCAACTTCCCGCTCGGCTACGCCTACGAGCGGCCCGAGGTCGAGCTGATCGTCTCGTTCCGGTACCTGCCACGCTATCCGCAGTTCACCGCGCTGCCGCTCCAGGCGATGCGCCGACGGCTCGAGAAAATTGGCCGCGTGCCGCCCGTGCGCGCATTCATCGCCGAGCTGAAGGAGGCCGAGGAGCGCACCGAGCGCGGCGAGCCGGCGCACCTCGCCGACATGCTCGCGCGGCTCGGCCGCATCTCGATCCTCCGCAACACGGTGCTCGAGGAGCGGACGGCGCACGAGAAGGACGAGTCGATCGCCGAGCTCGAATCGCTCCGCACCGACATCCGCGGCCTGCTCGAGGGCGCGATCGAGGATCCTGCCGACCGCGCGGTCGCGGTGCGCTCGGCCGAGGAGCGGTTCGCCGCGGCGCGCTTTCCGTTCCGCCACGACCGGCTCGTGCCGCGGATCGCCGTGGTCGGCTCGGTCGGCCTGGTCAGCCTCGATCCGGGCCTCCGCTCGCAGAAACCGTGGACGGAAACGGCGGTCCGGAGCCTGATCACGCGCGGCTACGAGCTGGCCGACGCGCAGCTCTCCTAGCGTTTTACGACGTCCTTACACGCGAAGGACGAGCGCGTTACGACGCGCGCAGAGCATGCGATCGAACGCAGGCCAGGCCGCCCCTCCTCTGGCTCCACCCAACCTCCAAGGAGGCCGAGCATGCGCAATCGAATCGCACTAGTAGCCGGGCTTCTGCTCGCGCTCGGCGCCTTCGCTCCGAACGCTTTCGCAGGCACCGCCCACACCCAGACCTACGTCCATGCCTTCGTCGACTGCGTGACCCAGAACTCGGGCACGTACGACGCGACGTTCGGCTACACGAACCAGAACTCCACCGCGCAGACGATCGCGGTTGGCAGCGACAACTACTTCACACCGCCGCCGATCGACCGCGGGCAGACCACCGTCTTCCAGCCGGGCACCGTGCACAACGCGTTCACGGTCACGGCAATCCCGAACGCGACCAAGCTCACCTGGACCGTGTCGCTGAACGGGCACACCGAGTCGGTGAGCGTGAGCTCCTCGTCGTCGCATTCGTGCGCCACGACGCCGGCGCCGGCGATCCACGTCGCCGTCGACTGCGTGACGACGAACACCGACAACACCTACGACGCGACGTTCGCCTACACGAACGACGGCTCGTCGGCCCAGACCGTGCCGGTGGGGAGCGCCAACTACTTCTCGCCGCCGCCGATCGACCGCGGCCAGACGACCGTCTTCGCTCCAGGCACGCACCACGCGGCGTTCGTCGTGAAGGCGATTCCGACGTCCACGAAACTCACCTGGACGGTCAATTCGCGGAGCACGACGGCCAGCTCCTCGGGCCACCAGTGCGCACCTGTCTCGACCACGAAGGTGATCCACGTCGCCGTCGACTGCGTGACCAAGGGCTCGACGACGTATGACGCGACCTTCGCGTACTCGAACGACAACGCGACGGCCGAGACGGTCCTCGCCGGCAGCGACAACTACTTCTCGCCACCGCCGATCGACCGCGGCCAGACCACCGTGTTCCAGCCCGGCTCACACCACGGCGCCTTCACGGTGATGGGGATTCCCAACGGCACGAAGCTCGCATGGACCGTGGCCTTCGGCGGCTCCTCGCGCACCACCACCGCGAGCACGTCGGGCCCGTCCTGCAAGTCCGCGACGACCGGCGTGATCCACGTCGCCGTCGACTGCGTGACGCGAAGCGCGACGACCTTCGACGCGACGTTCGCGTACCAGAACGACAATGCCGCGGCTCAGACGATCGCGGTCGGCAGCGACAACTTCTTCGGGCCGCCGCCGATCGACCGGAGCCAGACGACGGTGTTCCAGCCCGGCTCGCACCACGGGGCGTTCACCGTCACCGGGATCCCGCTCAACCAGAAGGCGGCCTGGACCGTCTCCTTCGGCGGCTCGACGCGCACGGCAACCGCCGACTCGAGCGACCACCGGTGCACGCCGACGGTGAAGAGGATCGAGGTCTTCGTCACCTGCGTCACCCGCAACCAGGGGAACTTCGACGCGACATTCGGTTACGAGAACGACAACTCGACTGCGCAGACGATCGCGGTCGGGAGCGACAACTACGTCTCGCCGCCCCCGAGCGACCGCGGCCAGACGAGCAGCTTCCAGCCCGGCAAGGTCAAGACGGCGTTCACCGTCAAGGGCGTCCCGAACGGGACCAAGCTCACCTGGACCCTGAACTCCGGCGGGCATTCGGACACGGCGACGGCAACCGACTACAGCCCGCGCTGTGCGTCGAACACGCCGCCGACGAAGGTGACCATCTGCCACCGCACGAGCTCGAAGAAGCAGTGGGTCAAGGTCACGATGAACGCGAGGGCCGCAGCCTGGTATCTGCGCCACGGCGACGTGATGCCGAGCTCGACCGGCAGCTGCCCGGCGCCGAAGCACCATCACAAGCACAACAGCAAGAACAAGCACAACCAGCAACGCCACTAGCGCAGACCGCGCAGAAATGGGCCGGGGCGTGCCAGCGCCCCGGCTCTTCTATGCCCGCTTCGTGTCGCGCCGGTACGCGCGGGCGGCGAGCACCGTGAACACGGCGGTCCACGCGGCCATCACGATCCAGCCCTCCGTCCCCCACGCCTTGCCGCCGACGGCGATGTGGCTCGCCTGGACGAGCCAGTACGAGGGCAGGAGGACGGCGATGTCGTGCATCACGCCGGTGCTCGCGATCGGGAACCACGCGCCGCCGAAGATCGAGAGCAACGCGGTGAGCCCGCCCATCGCGGGCCCGATCGAGTCGACCGTGAGGATGTGACCGAGCAGGATCCCGAGCGCGGCGAACGGGATCAGCCCGACGAGGATCAGCGCCGTCATCTTCACCCAGAGGTTCACCGACATGGAGACGCCGAGCGTCGCGCCGGCGGCGTAGAGCAGGAGCAGGCTCGCGAGCGCCATCACGTAGCCGGTGAGCACCTTCGCGCGGAAGTAGTTGCGCGTCGTGAGCGGCGTGATCCGCAGCTGGCGGTTCCAGCCGACCGCGCGCTCGCCCGCGATCCGGGCGCCGCTCGAGAGCATCGCGCTCATCGTCCCGAAGGCGGCGAGGCCGACCATGAAGTAGAGCGGGGACGAGAGCCCCGAGCCGCTGAGGTCGGAGACGTTCCGGTTCGGGGCGGCGATCAGGTAGTAGAGGACGAGCGGGAACCCGAGCGAGAAGATCAGGAAGCGCCGGTTGCGGAATGTCCGCAGCAGCTCGTACCGGACGTAGGTCGTGGAGCTCACGCCGTGTCCTCGTCGCCGGTGAGCTGGAGGAACGCCTCTTCGAGCCCGGCGCCGCCGACCTCGATGTCGCGCGCCTCGGGATAGCGCGCGAGCAGCGCGCGGATCGCCGCGTCCGAGTCGGAGCACGCGAGCACGACCGACTCGCCGCGAGCGTCGGCGGCCGTCACACCGGGCAGCGTCGCCAGCGCCTCCAGGTCGGCGCCGGGGAGCGTGGCGCGGATCCTGCGCGAGCCGACCATCGCCTTGATCTCGGTCGGCGACCCGTCGGCGACGATCTTGCCGTGCGCCATCAGCACGACGCGGTCGGCGTAGGTGTCGGCCTCCTCGAGGTAGTGCGTCGCGAAGACGACCGTCTTGCCGCTCGCCGCGAATGCGCGCATCGCGCTCCAGAACGCGTGACGGCCTTCGACGTCCATCGCCACCGTCGGCTCGTCGAGCACGAGCAGCTCCGGGTTGCTCACGAGCGCGAGCGCGAAGCGGGCCCGCTGCGTCTCGCCGCCGGAGAGCTTCTGCGTGCGCCGCCCGGCGAACGCGCCGATCCCCGTCAGCTCGAGCACGTCGTCGACGCCGAGCGGATTCGGGTAGAGCGACGCCATCACCGTGACGAGCTCGCGCACCGAGAGGTCGCGGATCAGGGCGCCGGTCTGGAGCATCGCGCCGATCGCACCCGCGTCGACGGCCGCCGCCGGATCCAGGCCGAAGAGCGACACCGTGCCGCCGTCCGGCTCGGCCAGCCCGAGCAGCATGTCGATCGTCGTCGACTTGCCGGCGCCGTTCGGCCCGAGCAGCGCCACCGTCTCGCCGCGGCCGATCGAGACATCGATCCCGCGCACGGCATGCACCGGCCCCTGCGGCGAGCGGAACGACTTGCTCAGGCTCTGCAGCTCGATCGACTCCATGCCCGGCACGCTACATTGCAGTTCGATGGGAACAGGCGCCGATGCGACGAAGCGGGCGGGCGGCCACTACGGTCGCGTCTGGAGCTGGTTCAGGCATCCGGTGCGCACCGTCGAGGACGAGGCGCACCACCTCCACGAGATCGAGCAGGAGGGCGAGAGCGGCGAGACGCCGTTCATCGCGATCCTCGGCATGGTCCTCTTTCTGCTGCCGATCTTCCTCGTGATGCTCGGCCTCGCGCTGGCCGCGTACTACCTCAGCTAGCGCGGGTCCGGCCGGTCGAGATTCCAGTGTCGCCCGACGGAGGCGATGAAGCCGTCGCCTCCCGCCCGCGGGGTGAGCAGGAACCGGCTGATGATGCGCTGACCCCCTTCGATATCGCCGTAGAGGAGGTCGATCGTGAGCGGGCTTCGCCCGGCGATCGCATCTCGGACGGGAGCGAACTCCGGTGCGCTCGGATCGCGAAAGGCCCCTTGCCAGAAGCCGATATCGCCGGCGGCGATGTAGATGTCGCGGGTCAGTCGCGTGAACGTCGCCGGGTCCGGCTGGCCGTCGAAGCCCGACCCGTGGCCCACGTACAACCTCCAGCCGTGCAGCAGCGCAATCCCGGAGCTCGGGTTCCGGAGCGAGATCACGAGGTAGACCGCCTCGTCCGTCGCCTCCGCGGCCGCACCGCCGCCTGCGACCTTCAGCCACTTCTCGTCCTGGAAGCCGATCTTCTGATCGGAGTCCTCGAGCCGCGACGGAACGAGCAACGGGCGCAGCCCTGCGAAGAGCGCCGTCTCGGCAACGCGGGCCGCACGATTCGCCGACTTCACCGAGGCGAACGTCGCGAAGGCCAGCACGAGCGTGCCCGCCGCCGTCGCGAGCGCGGAGATCGTCACCCAACTCACGGTTCAAGCGTAACCCGGTGGAAGAAGTTGGCGGTTCGGCCCGTCCAGCGGGCAATGGACTCGCACACGACAACCATTCCGCTGACACGACCGGCGCCCCGCCGGCGCTGGCCCGGAGCGCTGCGGCGGACAGTCGCCCGCCTCGGGCGCTCGATCCACGACGTCTGGGACGGCAGCTCGTTCGAACCGGGCCGCCACTCGCTCACCCGCGTCCAGCACCCCGGCGAGCGCCAGCCGCCACGGTAGGTCGGCTCCCAACGCGCCAGTAGCATCTGGTTGATGTCGTTTCGACGCGTGATCTGCGTTGTCTCGCCGGTTGTGGTCGCGATCGTCGCGGCCTCTGTCTCGCTCGCTGCTGCGTCATCTGGAAGCCCCAAAGCCCTTCAGCAGTCAGCATGCCGTTGGGCGGTGGTCGCTGATCCTCTTTCCGCCCGCAAGATCTTTCTCACGACCGTCGCGGCGGTGGCAGCGGACGACGTGTGGGCGGTTGGTGCGCCGTCGCATGGTGACCCCCTGTTTGAGCGGTGGAACGGGGCGGGCTGGCAGATCGTTAGCAGCGCCCGACTACCTGGCGGTGGGGAGCATCTGGACGCGCTGGCCGCGGTCTCGGATCAGAACGTTTGGGCCGTCGGCTCCCGTCCGTGGAAAACGCTCATTGAGCACTGGGACGGCAAGCGCTGGCGAGTGGTGCCAAGCCCGAACCCAGACGACGAACTCAACGAGTTGAACAGCATCACCGCCGTCTCACCAACCAACATCTGGGCCGTCGGAAACAGAGGAGGAGGCTCCAACCCCCACCGTCCCTTGATCGAACACTGGAACGGCAAACGTTGGAGTGTCATCGCTAGCCCAGATGTTCCCGCTGGTCTCAACTCGGTCGCGGCTGTCTCCGGCAAGGACATCTGGGCCGTTGGCGGCATTGCGGTCGACGACCCAGGCACCGGAGTCGGCGACGACAGTTCGCGACTGATTCTGCATTGGGACGGCAGACAGTGGAGAGTCGCACTCGATCCGCGTCCACGCGCCTACTCAGTATTGAACGCCGTCGCTGCCTCGTCCCCAAACGACGTCTGGGCCGGGGGCAACGCAGGCAACCATCCGCAGTCGATCACACACTGGAACGGCACCTACTGGGAGACCTCCCGACTCACCGCGCGGGCACTATCGTTCCTCGACGGGCCGGCACGAAAACGTCACGACGACTTCGAGGTCGCGGGTCTCGCAGCCGACTCACCCAGCGACGTATGGGCAGTCGGCTGGATCAGAAACTCCAGAGGAACAGACTTCATCCTCCACTGGGACGGCTCGGCCTGGGACCTCGCATTCTCGTCGGAGAAAGACTTGTCGGGATTCAGCGAAGTAGCCATCGCCTCGCCACACGATGTGTGGGCCGTCGGCGCACTCATCGCACACGCGTCCTGCGACAACTGACGCGTCGGGGCCCGCTCCAGGAACTCCTTGAGAGCGCTTGTGCCTGGTCATAGACTCAGTCGATGACGGTCCTGTTCAGGGCGCTAGCGGCAGGTGCAGCTGCGTTGGTGCTGACCACGCCGACCTTCGCAAAGCCAACGACTCCGCTGCGGGAAGCCGTTCCTGCCTGGGCGGACGAGATCGCAGCGGGGGACTTCAATGGCGACGGACTCGTCGACGTCGTCGTCACACGTCTCGGCTCAGTGCCGACCGACACGTTTCCCGTCACGATTCTGCTCAACAAGGGCAACGGGCACTTCGTCGACGCGACGAAGGGCATCTTCGTCGGAGCCGTTCCGCTGACCCAGCATCCGCGCCAGATCGTCGTGGCCGACTTCAACGGCGACGGTCGATCCGACATCTTCATCGCCGACCACGGCTCTGACGTTCTCCCGTTTCCCGGATACCCGAATACGCTGATCCTCTCCGCACCCGGAGGCAAGCTCGTCGACGCGAGCGCGAACCTGCCGCGCACACCCGACTTCTCGCACACGGCGGCAGCGGGAGACGTCGACGGCAACGGGACGATTGACCTCTACGTAGGGAACCTGTCGTCCGGCTGCACCGGCTGCGCGGCGGTGCCACCAGAACTGCTGATCAACGATGGAACCGGGCACTTCCGCATCGCGGACGGCGCGCTGCCGCCTCAGGTAGCTGCGCCGTTCTCGCCGCACTACAACGGGTCGGCGCTGGTGGATGTCAACGGCGACGGCACGCTCGACCTCGTCCTCGCCGCAGCCAGTAACGCTTACTTCCCGCCCACGCGCTCGCTCGTCCTGCTCAATGACGGCCACGGGCACTTCTCGATCGCGAGTGAGCTTCCACCGAAGCCGTTCGGCCCGATGGCGAACTCGCTCGGGATGTCCTTCGGAGACCTCAACGGCGACGGCAAGCCCGACCTCGTGCTCGCCAATGCGCCGACCGACTCATCGCTCACCGGAGCCTGGCTCCAGGTGCTGATCAACAACGGGGACGGAAGTTTCAGGGATGAGACGGACACGCGCCTACCCGGCCAGCACGACAACACCGATCACTGGATCGCCTTCCCCCAGCTGATCGACCTCAACGGTGACGGCAAACTCGACCTGCTCACCCATTTCGACGGGAGCGCCGGACCTTCGCCCGCGTTCCTCAACCACGGCACCGGCGTATTCGTCCCGGTGCACATACCGGCGCTACAGCAGGGCCTATTCGTCTTCGTGAACGACAGACCCCACACCAAGGCGCGCGACGTCCTCGCCCTCTCCGATGCCGGTGCTCTCGAGACGTATCGCTTCTATCAACGCAGCAAGTAGCGAGATCTCATCGTGCCGTCCATGCGGGCGACAGATAGCGGACGCCGCCGCCGGCGTGGGTGATCGGGTGAGGGTCACTGCCGTCCGGGTGCACTAGCCAGAGATCGGTGCCGGGATGTGAATCGCCAACTCGACGCTTGCGAACGTACGCGAGCCATCTGCCGTCGGGCGACCATGCAGGGCGCCCGGTCGTCGCACGCGCCGGGTCGCTGACTCGCACATCGCGGTGGGTGGCAACGGAGTAGACATACATCGAGTACCCATCCCAGTGGGCGAGCCGGGCACCGTCAGGTGACCAGGCGTACGTGTTGCCTCGCCCGGCTCCGATGGGTCGCGCCGTGCCGCCGGCGGACAGCACCAGCTCGAGCCGCTCAGTCGCCCAGTCGATGCACGCAATCGTGTTCGCCCTCGGCGACCACTCGGGGAAGCCGAGCTTCTGCGGGACGCCGTGACTCGCTGATTTGACTTGCAAGACCCGCTTGGCTCCGCTTCCTACGTCGACCAGGGTCAGCTCCGCGTCCCCGTGAGCAAACACGATCTGCCTACCATCGGGTGACCACGACCAGCCCCTCACATCCTGGACGCCGCCGACGCTGCCACGCTCGCCCGTCCCCGGATTGACCAGACAGACACCGCCGCAACCGTCATAGCCGACCCAGTCCCCGCGGGGCGACCAGCGCGCCTCGTTCACGGGTACGCCGAGTCCAAGCCGACGCAGGCCTGAGCCGTCTCTTCGGATCTCGAACACGCCGGTGAGGGTGGCGTTCCGCTGTGGCAGCAAGAAGACGATCCAGCGGCCATCCGGCGACCAGCCTGGCTGCGAATACATCCAGGCCGCGGTCAGCCGACGCGGCCCGTCCCCGCCCGCGCCGAGCAAGTACAAGGCGCCAAACCCAGCCTGAGCATCGTCGCGATAGGCCACGATCGTTCCCGAGGGAGACGGCGCCGACGCCGACCCACCGGCGACGACAAACGCCGAGACCACAACCGCGAAGACGACACACGCCCGGACCACCACGCGCGAATCATCCGGCAGTGGACTACCGAATTCAATCGCTCGCTCGGCTTCTCCAGAGTCGGGACGGCGAGATTCGAACTCGCGACCCCCTGCTCCCAAAGCAGGTGCGCTACCAGGCTGCGCCACGTCCCGTGCTCGCAGTGTAGAGGTGACCCAGGCGGGCGCTCTGTAGATTCTCTGTGATGACGCTTCGCAGGCTGCTCGACGAGACCGCGGGGTACGCGGCCGACTTCCTGGAAGGGATACCCGACCGGCCGGTGACCTGGACGGCGAGCGTCGAGGAGCTGCGCGCGCGCCTCGGCGGGCCGCTGCCCGGACGGCGCCGCGCCGATCCGCCGACGTGATCGCGCGAGCTCGCCGCGGCGGCCGATCCCGGCCTCGTCGCCAGCGCCGGCGGCCGCTACTTCGGCTTCGTGATCGGCGGCGGCGCTGCCGGCGGCGGTCGCGGCCGACTGGCTGACGTCGGTCTGGGACCAGAACGCGGGCCTGTACGCCGGCGGGCCGGCGGCGTCGGTCGTCGAGGAGGTTGCGGGCGCGTGGCTGCTCGACGCTGCTCGGCCTGCCGGCGCACGCCTCGATCGGCTTCGTCACCGGCTGCCAGATGGCGCACGTGACCGCGCTCGCCGCGGCGCGCCACGAGCGTGCTCGAGCGCGTCGGCTGGGACGTGGACGCGCGACGGGCTCGATCGGCGCGCCGCCGATCCGCGTGCTCGTCGGCGAGGAGCGCCACGTCCACGATCGATCGCGCGCTGCGGCTGCTCGGCTCGGCACCGGCTGCGATCGTCCCGGTCGCGGCCGACGACCAGGGCCGGATGCTGCCCGACGCGCTGCGCGACGGCGCTCGCCGGCGGCTCGACGGCCCGACGATCGTCTGCGCGCAGGCCGGCAACGTCAACACCGGCGCGTTCGACCCGCTCGACGCGATCGCCGACGCCGCGCGCAGGCACCGGCGCCTGGCTGCACGTCGACGGCGCGTTCGGGCTGTGGGCCGCCGCCAGCGCCGCGGCTCGCGGCACCTCGTCGCGGGCGTCGAGCGCGCCGACTCGTGGGCGACCGACGCGCACAAGTGGCTCAACGTCCCGTACGACTGCGGGCTCGTCTTCTGCGCCCATCCCGAGGCGCACCGCGCCGCGATGAGCGGTCACGCGCGAGCTACCTGGTCCAGGCCGGCGACCGCGGGCCGCGCGACGCAGTCGACTGGACGCCCGAGTTCTCGCGCCGCGCCCGCGGCTTCGCGGTCTACGCGGCGCTGCGCTCGCTCGGCCGCGACGGCGTCGCCGAGCTCGTCGAGCGCTGCTGCCGCCACGCCCGGCGGTTCGGCGACGAGCTCGCTGCGCGCCCCGAGGCGTCGAGGTCCTCAACGACGTCGTGCTCAACCAGGTGCTCGTGCGCTTCGGCGACGACGACGCCACGCACCGACCGAGGTGATCGCGGCGCGTCCAGGACGACGGCACGCTGCTGGCTCGGCGGCACGCGCTGGCACGGCCTGCGACGCGATGCGGATCTCGGTCTCGAACTGGGCCACGACCGACGACGACGTCGAGCGCTCGATCGCGGCGATCCTCCGGGCTGCAGCGGCGAGCTGACCGGCGCGGAGCACAAGCGGAGGCCCGGCCTCGGCTACGCGATGGTGCTGACCGGCGCCGTCCTGTTCGGGTTCAACGGCGCGGTCTCGAAGGTCGTGCTCGGCGCGGGGCTCTCGTCCCTGCGGATGACCGAGGTGCGCTCGACCGGCGCGTTCGTCGTGCTGCTCGTCTCGCTGCTGGTGGCCGCGCCCCGCCCGCTTCGCGTCCGCCGCGACGAGCTGCCGTTCCTCGCGCTCTTCGGCGCGGTCGGGCTCGCCTCGGTGCAGCTCTTCTACTTCCTCTCGATCCACCGCCTGCCGCTCGGGGTCGCGCTCCTGCTCGAGTACACGGCGCCGCTGCTCGTCGCGCTGTGGGCCCGCTTCGTCCTCCACCAGCAGGTGCGGCCGCGGCTCTGGGTCGCGCTCGGGCTCGCGCTGTTCGGGCTCTCGCTCGTCGTCGAGATCTGGACCGGCGTCGCGCTGAACGGCGTCGGGCTCGGCTTCGGCGTGATCACCGCAGTGTCGTTCGCCGCGTACATCCTCATGGCCGAGCACGAGGTCGGGCACCGCGATCCGGTCTCGCTCGCCTGCTACGGCTTTTTCTTCGCGGCGTTGCTGTTCGCGCTGATCCAGCCGTGGTGGAGCTTTCCGTTCTCGTTCGTCGGCCGGCGAATCTCGCTGCTCGGCCATCTGTCGGCGCACCACCTGCCGGTGTGGGCCCTGCTGATCTGGGTGGTCGTGCTCGGGACGGTCGTGCCGTTCCTGCTCGTGATCGGCTCGCTCCGGCACATCTCGGCGACGCGCGCCGCGATCGCGGCGATGGCCGAGCCCGTCGCCGCCGCGATCGTCGGCTGGGCCTGGCTCGGCGAGTCGCTCGGCGCGTCGCAGCTCGTAGGCGGGGCGATCGTGATCGGGGCGATCGCGCTCGCCGAGACTGCGCGCTGACCCTTTGCAAAGATGGGCCGGTCGGCCTATTGGACGGAGACGACGTGGCCGTTAGCGTCGTTGCCACTGGGCGATTGCGATCCGCGGCGCGCGTTCCTGGCCTAGGAGCACCGTGGTACGCAACCGGGAGAGACCCGTCGCGACGACCCCCCGAGCGACGGGCCTCTCCCTCTTTAGTAAGAGGAGCGCCGTCACCGCAGCGCAGCTAGTATCGCGTGCGGTTTGGTCACGCGAGTCCTCCTCGCCCGCCCGCGCGGCTACTGCGCGGGCGTGGAGCGCGCCGTCGACACGGTCGAGCGGATGCTCGAGCAGCACGGGCCACCGATCTACGTGCGCAAGCAGATCGTGCACAACCTGCACGTCGTGCGGCGCCTCGAGGAGCGCGGGCGCGATCTTCGTCGAGAGCGAGGACGACGTGCCCGAGGGCGCCCGCGTCGTGCTCTCGGCCGCACGGCGTCGCGCCCGAGGTGTACCGAACGCGGCGGCGCGCCGGCTGCACGTCGTCGACGCGACCTGTCCGCTCGTCACGAAGGTGCACAAGGAGGCGCGGCGCTTCGCCGACGACGGCTACACGATCTTCCTCGTCGGCCACGAGGGCCACGAGGAGGTCGTCGGCACGATGGGCGAGGCGCCCGACGTCGATCACGCTCGTGCAGAGCGTCGACGACGTCGCGCGGCCTGACGGCTCCCGATCCCGAGCGCGTCGCCTACGTCACCCAGACGACGCTGTCGGTCGACGAGACGACCGAGATCGATCGCCGCGCTGCGGCGCCGCTTCCCGGCGATCGTCGGGCCGCCGAAGGACGACATCTGCTACGCGACGACCAACCGCCAGCTCGCGGTGCGAGTCGCTGCGACCGAGGTCGACCTGATGCTCGTGATCGGCTCGGCGAACTCCTCGAACTCGCAGCGCCTGGTCGACGTGACCCGCGCGGCGGGCGTCGCGGCGCACCTGATCGACGACGAGACGGACATCGACGAGACTGGCTCGACGGCCGCGAGACCGTCGGCATCACCTCGGGTGCCTCGGCGCCCGAGTGGCTCGTCGAGCGGGTCGTCGACTGGTTCCGCGAGCGCGGCGTCACCGACATCCGCCCGTTCGCGGCGCTGATCGAGGACGTCATGTTCAAGCTCCCGATCGAGCTGCGCCGGGCCCAGAGCACCCCGTCGGCTGAGCCCTACAGGGTGGGTCGGTTCGTGATCGGGAACAGCTCGTCGGCGCGATGCGTGCCGTTCGACCCACTCGACCAGCCGCGGATCCCGATCTGGATCGACCGGATCCCGCCGGCCGGCACTCGCACCGTGGCCGCGTAGCCACCGCTCACGCCGTGGGCGAACGCGGTGGTCGAACCGCTCGTGCCGACGAGACGCACGAAGATCCCCTCGCCACCGAACGGTTGCCGGTGGCCGCTCGCGTCGCGGTAGCTCAGCGTCCACGCAACCCGGAGCGTCGTTCCCGCAGGGGCACCGAGCGGCACTCGCGTCGTGAGGGTCGCCTGCACGCCTTCCTTGCCCGCGGCCGGGAGCGCCACGACGAGTGCGACGAGTACGACCGCCAGGCAGGCGAGCGGGCGACGCACGGCTAGGCCTTCGCGATCCGCGGCTCGGCGCCGCCGTCGGTCTCGATCTCCAGTGCCAGCACCTCGCCCTTGATCCACTCGGCGTGGTCGAGCAGGTCGGCGTCGCTCGCCGGCAGGCTCACGGTGATGCGATCGGTCAGCGCGAGGCCTGCCTCCTTGCGCATCGTGTTCAGCTTGTGGATCAGGTCGTAGACACGGCCCTCGAGCTCGAGCTCGGGATCGAGCGTCGTGTCGAGCGCGACCGTCACGGCGTCGTCCTCGGCCAGCGCCCAGCCGTCGCGCGCGCGCCGCTCGACCAGCACCTCGTCGGGGCCGAGCAGCTGCCCGAGCACGCGGATCGCGTCGCCCTCCTGCGCCCACTCGCCCGCCTCGAGCGCGGCGCGCACGGCGCCGAGCTCCTTGCCGAGCTTCGGCCCGAGCACCGGCAGGTTCGGCTTGACGCGCACCTCGGTCGCCTCCACCGGGCCGAGCACGACCTCCTTCACGCGCAGCTCCTCGGCGATCTCGTCGGCATGCGCCGCGACCGAGTCGGGCGCACCCTGAACGACGAGACGCCGCAGCGGCTGGCGCAGCTTCAGCTCCGACTGCGCGCGCGCCTGGCGGCCGAGCTCGACGACGCGCCGCACAGCCGCGATCTCGGCGAGAAACTCCGAGTCGAGCCCGCGCTCGGCGGGCCAGCCCGCGAGGAAGACCGACTCTGGCGCGTCCTCGCATGCATCCGCGACGAGGTTCCGCCACAGGTGCTCGGAGAGGAACGGCATCACGGGCGCGATCACGCGCAACGCCTGCGCGAGTGCGACCCACAGCGTGCGGAACGCCGCCTCGTCGAACGAGTAGAAGCGGCGGCGCGAGCGGCGGATGTACCAGTTCGAGAGGTCGTCCACGAACCGCTCGAAGGCAGCGATCAGCTGATGCGTCAGCGTTGCCTCGAGCGCCTCGGTCGCCTCGGCGACGAGCTGGTCGGTGCGCGCGAGCAGCCAGCGATCGAGCGGCTTCAGCTCGCAGCTCAGCCCCTGCTCGAGGTCCGCGTAGATTGGCCGGAAGCCCTCGATCTCCGCGTACTGCACGAAGAACGAGGCCGAGTTCCAGATCGTGAGCAGCTTGCGCTTGATCTCCTCGGCCGGCCCGAAGCCGAACAGGAGGTTCTGGTTCGGCGGCTGCGCGCAGTACTGCCAGCGCATCACGTCGGCGC
This sequence comes from uncultured Actinomycetes bacterium, assembly GCA_963738775.1. Taxonomy (GTDB): domain Bacteria; phylum Actinomycetota; class Thermoleophilia; order Gaiellales; family Gaiellaceae; genus CAVQZA01. The sequence goes on along the minus strand of CAVTXU010000017.1, from coordinate 129,271 downwards.
CCATGCGCCCGAACGCGTCCTCGGCGTCGATCATGTTCCCCCACGAGCCGTGCATCTCGCGGCCGCGCTCGTCGAGCATCTTCTCGTAGCCGAGCACCCGCCTGAACGGCGCCGCGCCCGTCAGCACCACTGACATCAGGAGCTGCGAGTAGAACCAGAGCCGGATCTGCTCGCGCATCTCCGTGACCCAGTCGGCCGGAAACCACTGCTCCCAGTACGCGTGGTCGGGGAGATCAGCGGTCGTGAGCCCCTTGGCGGCGCCCGTCGCGTAGCCCTCCTTCTTCCACTCCGTGTTCTGCCAGCCGAGCGTCGAGAACGGGACGATGCCCGCGTCGAGCCAGACGTCGCCGACCTCGAGGATCCGGGTCACCTCCTCGCCGCAGTCGTCGCAGCGCACCGGCACGCGGTCGATCCACGGACGCCTCAGCTCCTCGAGCTGGTCGAGCCCGCCGAGCGCCCGCTCCTCGAGCTCCTCGCGCGAGCCGATCACGTTCAGCTTTCCACACGAGCACGGGTAGAACGGCAGCGGCAGGCCGTAGTAGCGGCGGCGCGAGATGTTCCAGTCGCCCATGTTCACGAGCCAGTCGTCCATCCGCTTGCCGAAGTAGTCGGGCACCCACTCGACAGCGGCGCTCGCCTCGCGCATCTGCTCGCGAATGCCCTCGACCGAGATGAACCAGTCGTCGGCGATCCGGAAGATCAGCGGCGTGTGACAGCGCCAGCATTCGGGGTAGCGATGCTCGTGGAGGCCGGCCTCGAGGAGGCGGTTGCGCTCCTCGAGGTTGCCGATGATCTGCTCGGAGGCCTCGACGGTGGAGAGGCCGTGCAGCCAGCCGTAGTCGGGATAGAAGCGCCCCGACTCGTCGACCGGCATCAGCACCGGCAGGTCGTGCACCTTCGAGAGCTCGAAGTCCTCGCCGCCGCAGCCCGGCGCGATATGCACGATGCCGGTTCCCTCGTCGAGTGAGACCTCGTCCCACGGGATCACGCGATGCTCGACGGCGGCGCCCGGGCCGAGCCCGTCGAACGGCCCCTCGTAGCGCCAGCCGACGAGCTCGGAGCCGCGCAGGATCTCGTCGAAGCTCTCGTCCGGATAGCGCGGCGCGGCGACCCACTCGCCGTTCAGCCGGCGCCCGTAGTCGGCGTCGGGGTTCACGGCGGCGGCAACGTTCGCCGGCAGCGTCCACGGCGTCGTCGTCCAGATCACGAGCGACTCGCCCGGCCGGTCGAGCAGCGGCAGCCGGACGTAGAGCGACGGATCGGAGCGGTCGACGTAGCTGCCCGCGAGCTCGTGCGCCGAGATCGACGTCCCGCAGCGCGGGCACCACTCCGTCGAGCGATGGCCCTTGTAGAGCCAGCCGCGCTCGTGGACGATCGAGAGGAAGCGCCAGATGTACTCGATATTGGTGTCGCTGAAGGTGAAGTAGTCGTTGCCCCAGTCCATCCACATTCCGAGGCGCTTCGAGCCGCGCGTCAGCTCCTGCGACGACCAGACGACGACGTCGCGGCACTTCCGCGCGAACTCCTCGAGGCCGTACTCCTCAATCTCGCGCTTCGAGTTCATCCCCAACTCGCGCTCGACGCCGACCTCGATCCAGAGGCCCTGGCAGTCGAAGCCGTTCTGGTACCGCTGATGGAACCCGCGCAGCGCCTTGTAGCGCTGGAAGACGTCCTTCAGCGTCCGGCCCCACGCCGTGTGGACGGCGAGCGCCTTGTTCGCGGTGACCGGGCCGTCGACGAAACTCCAGATCGGGCCGTCGCTGTTGCGCTCGCGCAGCGCGTCGAAGACGGCCTTCTCGTCCCACCAGTCGAGCACCTCGAGCTCGAGCGCGACATGATCGGGAACCGACGGAAGAGGCGTGAAGATCCGGGCCATCGGGAAGGATTGTAGGGTCGGTCGCGTTTAAAACTTCGTAAGCCCAAATCGAAAGGACCGCGTTTCATGTCAACTGCAGTAACCGAAGCAACCTTCCAGGACGAGGTGCTCTCCAGCGAGACCCCGGTGATCGTCGACTTCTGGGCCGAGTGGTGTGGCCCGTGCCATGCCGTAGCCCCGGTGCTCGACCGGATCGTCGAGGAGCACGAGGGCGTCAAGCTCGTCAAGGTCAACATCGACGAGGAGCAGGGCCTCGCCGCACGGTACGGCGTCGCCTCGATTCCCACGATGATTCTCTTCAAGGCAGGCGAGCCGTCCGCGGCCGCGATCGGCGCTCAGCCGAAGCCGATGCTCGAGAAGGCACTCGGCCTGGTCTAGAGCACGTCGTCGTCAGGCTCGATGACGGGGCCGAGCGATGCGGCGCGCTTGGAGAGGAAGTCTTCGAGCTCCGCGATGCCCGCGCCGGCCCAGTCTTCGACCCACGTCTCCGTGAGGTCGTCCTCGATGTAGTGCAGTCCCCGCTCCGTCATTGCGCGGATGATGGGCGTCCGGGCCGGACATTGCAACTGGGAAGTGAACGCCACGTCTCGATCACGAGCAGGACGTTCGTGAAAGCGACCTCGCCGGGCGGCGGAAGCTCGTCCCGATCGAACCAGCGGAGCTCGGAGACGTCGTCCGCCGCGCGCTCCTCGCCGCCGACGACACGCGCCCGCCAGTAGAGGTTGAGCGTGTACTGCGCCCCGGGCGCGTCGCCGTAGCGGTCGATCCACGCACCCACGTAGTCACCCGGCTCGATCTCGAGCCCGGTCTCCTCGAGCAGCTCGCGCCTCAGCGCGTCGAGCGGCGGCTCGCCCTCGTCGAGGAACCCGCCCGGAAGATCCCAGTAGCCCCGGAACGGCTCGTGCGCCCGGCGGACGAAGAGGAGCCGGCCCTGGTCGTCCTCGCAGAGCGCGCACGCGGTCGGCGCCGAGTTGGCCCAGCCGACGAAGCCGCACGCCTCGCACGCCACGTGTCCCACGCCTGCGGTGAGAGGGCCGCGACAGCGCGGACACCAGAGCCAGCCTTCGAGGACGCCCATCCGGGCACAATAGGGCCGTGAGCCCGCGCCAGTCGCCAGCAACCACCAATGAGCTCGCCCGGATCGAGCTGCTCCGAGGCCTACCCGGCGAGACTCTCGGGCGGCTGGCGAAGGAGATGCAGCGCGAGGATGTGCCCGCCGGCACGAGCGTCGTGCGCGAGGGCGAGCCCGGCGACCGGTTCTACGTCGTGCTCTCGGGGATGCTCGCCGTGACGCAGTCGGCGCGCGGGTCGCGGGGCGTGCTGCGCCCGGGCGACAGCTTCGGCGAGGTCGCGCTCGCGATGGACGTGCCGCGGACCGCGACCGTCCACGCCGTGACGGCGTCGGTCGTGGCGAGCTGCGATCGCGCCGCCTTCGACGAGTTCCTGCGGCCGTTGTTCGCCGACGACTAGGCCGCTACGCGGGCGAGCTGCGCGTTCCACGCCTGGTTCGCGAGCACCGAGCCGTCGAGGCCGACGAAGCGTCCGGGGATGCCGCGCGCGCTCAGCCAGGCCAGACCTTCCGCGCCGAGCAGAAACGCAGCTCTGGCCGGGATCACCGCTCCGAGGCAGCTCTGCGCTGCCGCGGTCACCTGCGTCCACGGCGACCCCTTCCGGCCGCCTACGACCGTCGCGATCCCGCCGCCGAGGAGCCGCACCGTCTCACCGCCGGGAACCTCGACCGGGATGTCCCCGCGCACCGCCACGTCGCCGCCGGCGGCGACAAAGCCGTCGCCCGCGAGAAGCTCGAGCGCATCGTCGACGGCGGCCGCCCGCGCAACGCGGTCGAGGTCGAGCGCCACTCCGGCCGGAACGAGAACGAGCCGGCCGAGCAGGCGCACCTCGTTCCAGCGGCCGGGCGTCGGGTCGACGAGCCCGCCGGTCGTTTCCGCGGCGTCGAGGGCAGCACCGATCGCGCGGGCAAAGAGCGGCGAGACGCCGACCACGGAGCCTGCCGCGTCGTTGACCTCGTTCAGCTCGCTGCCCTCGCGAAACCGGCTGAAGACGTTGTCGCGCTGACGGAACAGGCCGACCACCGCTTGCAGCTCGCGCGGCGTCGCGCCGCCGACCGCGATCGCACAACCCATCGCATCGAACCGCGCAGTCCTCACGCGGGCACGCTCCTGTAGGCGGACTGCTCCACAGTTCCAGTGTGCGGACGGCGCGTTCAGCGCGAGAGAACGCTCCGTTAAGAACTATTGTCGGTCCCGAGCTCCTCGAGCACCGCATCGGCGAGCGGCGGCCACGCGGTCTTCGCCCAGTCGCCGAACTCGAGGTCGGTGAGGCAGGCGAGCGCGAGGCTGCGACCCGGATCGACCCAGACGAACGTGCCCGCTGCGCCGAAGTGGCCGAACGTGCTCGGAGAGTTCCGCGCGCCCGTCCAGTGGGGCTGCTTGCCGTCGCGGAGCTCGAACCCGAGCCCCCAGTCGTTCCGCTCCATCCGGCCGAAGCCCGGAAGGACGCCGACGAGGCCGGGAAACTGCGTCGTGGTCGCCTCATCCAGCGTCTCCGGCGCGACGAGCGTCGGCGCGAGGAGCTCAGCGGCGAGGCGACAGAGGTCGTCGAGCGTGCCGCGGTAGCCCCACGCCGGCGAGCCCTCGAGGTGCGACGAGAGCCCGAGCGGGCCTGTCACCCCGGCGCGCAGATACTCCAAGAAGGGCATCTCCGCAGCCGCGCCGACCGTGGCGGCGGCGGCCTCGATCCCGCTGTTCGAGTAGATCCGGCGCTGGCCCGGCCGCCCGATCGGCGGCCCCTCGTTCAGCGGCAGCCCCGACGCGTGCGCGAGCAGATGGCGGAGCGTCGAGCCCGGAGGCCCGGCCGCCTCGTCGAGATCGACGATTCCCTCCTCGAGCGCGACGAGCGCGGCCATCGTGGTGAGCAGCTTCGTCACCGAGGCCCAGCGGAACTCGCGCCGGAGATCGCCGCGCGATGCGATGACGCCGACGGACCCGACGACCGCGACCGCGAGGTTCGCCGCGGGCCAGCCGTCGACCTGACGAAGAGCCTCCACGGCGGGCGATACTAGCCATGTGGAGCGTCGGCTCATCTCATCGGGCTCGAGCTTCGAGGAGCGCTGGGGCTATTCGCGCGCCGTCGTCGACGGACGTCACGTCCAGGTCGCGGGAACCGCCCCGATCATGCCCGGCGGCGCCGATCCGCCGACCGACTCGTACGGCCAGACGCGCCGCTGCCTCGAGATCATCGCGGCGGCGCTCGCCGAAGCCGGTGCGACGACGGCCGACGTCGTTCGCTCGCGCGTACTCGTCACCGAGGGCGCGGTCGTCGACGACGTGATGCGCGCCCACGGCGAGGTCTTCGGCTCGGTGCGTCCCGCGACGACCGGCATCGTCGTGGCCGCGCTCTTCGATCCACGCTGGCTCGTCGAGATCGAGGTCGACGCGCTACTGCCCGCAGAGACAGGTACGGGCCCCGAAGGGCCCGACCTGGACTGACGGCATTTTGGAGGGGGGAGTTAGTAGCCGCGATGGAACGTGCGGCTATGGCGCCTCACGTCCGAGCGGACATCGACGTACACATCCACGTGGGGGACGACACGAACATCGGAGCGAACGTCGGAGCGAACATCGACTCGAACGTCCACCCGTGGGACTGCCCGAACGTCTGAGCGGACGTCGGAGCGGACATCGGCCGCGAGTGCGGCCGGAGCGAAGAGCGCAGCCGCAACTGCGACGGCGGTGATGATCTGGAGCAGCTTGGTCATCATTCTCTTCTCCTGCCTCGGGTGACAGGTGGAGTTCTAGGGCGCGCCGCTGAAGGGACGCTGAAATCGTTCCGGGCCTAGTGCGGTAGCCCGAAACGGGTCACACTTGTGGCCTGGGCAAGCAGATCTATCCGTCCTCGATCACCGGGCCGACCTTCGCGGAGGGCGGCAGCGTGCTCGACCATCGCTTCGGCACGGGCGAGCCCTACACGCTCGGCGTCGAGGAGGAGTACATGCTGCTCGACCGCGACTCGTTCGACCTCGTCCAGCACATCGACACCGTGCTCGCGGCGACGGCCGGCCACGAGCTCGAGCCGCGCGTCAACGCCGAGCTGATGCAGTCGGTGCTCGAGATCGCGACACCGGTGTGCCGCACCGCCGCGGAGGTCGACACCGAGTTGCGAAAGCTGCGCGGCTACGTCTGCGAGATCGCACGGGAGCAGGGGCTCCGCGTCGGTTCGGCGGGGACGCATCCGTTCAGCCTGTTCGAGCGCCAGCAGATCACGGCGCGCGACCGGTACCGCCAGCTCGTCGACCAGCTCCAGTACGTCGCCCGGCGCGAGCTGATCTTCGGGATGCACATCCACGTCGCCGTGGACGACGCCGAGAAGGCGGTGCAGGTCGTGAACGGGCTGCTCGTCCATCTCTCACAGCTGCTCGCACTCTCGGCCTCGTCACCGTTCTGGCGCGGCGAGGCGACCGGGCTCGCCTCGAGCCGGCAGATGGTGTTCGCCGCGTTCCCGCGCTCGGGCCCGCCGCCGCGCTTCAACAACTACGCCGACTACGCGGAGGTGATCGGCCAGCTCGAGAAGACGGGCTGCATCGCCGACTACACGCACATCTGGTGGGACGTGCGCCTGCATCCCCGTCTCGGCACCGTCGAGATCAGGATCTGCGACGCCGTGACGCGCATGGAGGACGCCGTCGCGCTCGCGGCGTTCTGCCAATCGCTCGTCAAGCTCTACTCCGAGCAGTACGACAGCGGGGTGCCGATCCCGTCGTACCACCGCATCCTCACGAGCGAGAACAAGTGGCTTGCCGCCCGCTACGGGCTCGAGGCGCCGGTGATGGATCTCGCGACGGGCCGGCGCAACCGTGTCCCGGTCGCCCAGCTGATCCGGCGGACGCTGCGCGAGCTCGAGCCGCACGCGCGCGAGCTCGGGTGCGAGCGCGAGCTGGAGGGGATCGAGGAGATCATGGCGCGCGGCAACGGCGCCGACCGCCAGCTCCGCGTCTTCAACGCGAATCGCGACATCCACGAGGTCGTGTCCGAGATCGCGGACGAGACCGAAGTCGCCGCCACGCCGGCCGCAGGATAGGCGCAGTCGTGCTGAAGCCCGGAGACCGCGTACCGCACGCGACGGTGTGGCTGAGCACGACCGAGACGGTCTCGGTCGACGAGCTCCCGGCGGAGGGCGCGTTCCTGCTCTTCTTCTACCTCTTCGACTGGTCCTCGACCTGAACCAACGAGATGGAGCTCCTGCGTGACAGGAGCGCGGAGCTGCTCGAGGCCGGCGTGCAGCCGTACGGAATCTCGCGCGACTCGCCGTACACGCACGTGTCGTGGCGGCAGGCGCTCGACCTCACGTTCCCGCTGCTCTCCGACTGGAACGGCGAGGCGGTCGAGGCGTTCGGCATCGTGCACGAGTTCCGCGGGTTGAAGGGAGTGGCCCAGCGCAGCGCCTTTCTCGTGGACGCGGACGGTACGGTGCGGGGCGCATGGCTCTACGACGCAGCGGAGCTGCCCGACTTCGACGCGCTGGTTCTGGCCGCGCAGGCTTTGTAGCGCTCGCCTGCCTGCTCTACCTCGCGGCCGGAATCCTCGCGACCTGGCCGGCGGTGGAGCACTGGCGCAGTGCGTATCTCGCCGGCGGCGCGCCCGGCTACGGCGAAGCGGCCGCAGGCGACTACCTGCAGACGAACTGGCACTTCTGGCTCTTCGGGCACCAGCTCGAGCACCTGCGCGCTCCGTGGCACGACCCGTACACGTTCCGCCCGGAGTCGCGCGGCGTCGTCAACCTCGGCGGCTGGCCGTTCGGACTCGTGCTGTGGCCGCTCTTCGGGCTGGTCGGGCCGGTCGTCACCTGGAACCTCTTCGTGCTCTTCTCGTACGTCGGCGCCGGCGGGCTGACGTGCTGGTGGCTCCGCGCGCTCGGCCTCGGGCGCGGGCCTGCGCTCATCGGCGGGCTCGTCTTCGCGATCGCGCCGTACCGCGTGGGCCAGAGCGTCGGGCACCTGCTCGGCCCGATCTCGATCCTGATCCCGCTGGCGCTGCTCGGTGTCGAGAAGGGCGGGCGCCGCTGGGGCGCGGTCGCAGTGATCGCGCTCGCCTCGATTCCGCTGTCGGGCCAGGTTCACCTCGCGCTCGGAGCGATTCCGTTCGTGGCCGCCTATGCGTTCGTGCGCGGGCGGGCGCGGATCGCCGTCGTGGCGGCCGCGGCGGCGATCGTCGGCGGGCTGATCGTGCAGCACGAGGCGATCTCGGGCTCGATCAGCGCGGGCGGCCGGACGCTCGGGGCGGTCGCGTTCTACTCGGCAAAGTGGTCGGACTTCGTGCATCGCGGCTTCCGCCACGGTGAGGAGAGCTTCGTCTTCCTCGGCTGGCTGACGCCGCTCGTGGCGATCGTCGGCCTCGTCCTGCTCGTCCGCAGCCGTCGCGTCGGGCTTGCAATGGTGCTCGGCGCGGGTGTGGTCGTCCCGTCACTGCTCGCGCTGGGGACGCACCTGCCGAGCTATTCCTGGCTCTGGCAGCACGTCGAGCCGTTCCGGTACCCGCGCGTGCCCGAGCGCCTGATGCCGATCGCGTGCCTCTCGCTGGCCGCGCTCGTCGCCTTCGCCCTGCCGCGCCGCCGCGTCTGGCTGGTGAGCGCGGTCGCGATCGTTCTCCTCGCGGCGGATCTGCACGTGCATACCTATGGCGCGTCGGCCGCCGATCGCGGCAACGCCGCGTACACGGCGCTTCGTGGTGCGGGGCCGGGGCGCTTGCTCGAGCTCCCGGTCTTCCTCCCGGATGTGCACTACGGCTCGGTCTACTACTCCTACGCGATGCAGGCGCCGCACCAGCGACCGAACGGCTATTCGACGGTGGCGCCCATCGCGGCGGAGGCGGTCGCCCAGCGGCTCGAGCGCCTCAACTGCGGCGACTGGACCGGAGTCGACCTCGCGGCGCTCGGCGTCCGCTTCGTGACCCTGCACCAGGGCCAGTTCACGCTCAACGCGGCGACGCCGAACCGCGCCTGGTTCGCCTCGCTGGGCCTCGCGCGCCATGGCTGGCGGAAAACGGCGCGCGGCGGCGTGATCACGCTCTGGACGCGCGGTGCCGGCCCGGGCGACCGCGTCGGCGTCGAGCCTCCGCACGACACGCCCGTCCTCTGCCAGGGCTGGTACGGCCCGAACGGCGGCGGCGTGCCGATGAGCGAACGCCATGCGCCGCTGTGGGTCTACGGATCGGGCTCGGTGCGGCTGCGTGTGATGGCTCCCGCGCCGTTGTCAACGACCTTCGGTGTCGACGAGCACGCGATCAAGCGAGTGCTCGTGTCGGCACCGCGGCTCGTCGTCCTGCCGCTCGGCACCGAGCGCCGCTGGCACCTCGTCACGCTCGACGTGCCGGAACTCGTGCCGACGAAGCCGCGCGCGACGGGAGTCAGCCTGCTGTCGGTCGTGCCGCGCTAGACGACGGTGACGACGCGCTCTTCGGCCTGGGCGCGGTACTCCGGCCCGAGCGCCGAGGAGAGCCGCTCTTCGAGCTCACCGTTCTCGGCCAGCTCCTCGACGATGTCCGCCCCGCCGACCAGCTCGCCCTTGATGAAGACCTGTGGGATCGTCGGCCAGCCGGAGATCTCCGAAAGCTCCTGCCGGATCGCCGGGTCAACGAGCACGTCCACCGCAGTGACGGGCGCGCCCGCGTCGCGCAGCGCGCGGAGTGCGCGATCCGAGTTGCCGCACATGATGAATTGCGGCGTGCCCTTCATGAACAGGGCGACGGGCTCGTTCTCGACCACCGTCCTGATCCGGTCCTGCAGCTCGCTCATGCCGCTCCCTTCGTCTTGATTCGAAGCTCGTGGATCGTCCCGTCCTGAAGCGGGCCGTCGAGGGCCGCGTAGACGAGCCGGTGCTGGTCGACGAGCGAGAGCCCCTCGAACCGGGAGTCCGCGACAACCACCTGGAAGTGGTCGCCGCCGCCGGTGCGGTCGATCACCGCGAGCTCGGTCGCATCCGGAAAGGACTGCCGGAGGGCGGCCTCGAGAAGGTCTGTCGTCGGCACGGGATCATCGTAGCCGCGGCCCTCGGGCGCAGGTCACATTTCCGGCACGAAGTCGTGACACACGCGTGCGCCGCGCGGGGCTAGGCTCGACGCCAATGGGGAGGGAGGTGGGGTTCCCGGATCTAGACGCGTGAACCTAATAGGCGCGGCTACCCGCGTGGGCGGAGCGTCACGTCGAAGTCGAGCTGACCGGCCCAGCCCGAGAGGTCGATGGTCGCCGTCTTCGCGTCGACGGGCAGCTCGCTTCCACCGAGTCGCGCCGACGCGATCCGCGCGCCGTCCGGCAGCCGGAGACGAAGGTGGAGCGACGCGGGCTGCGGCGCTGCCGGCACGTCGACCGTCACGTGAACGAGCGTCGCTCGCCGCTCGATCGAGAACGAGACCGGGCCGAAGCTCGTCGGGGCAGCCGTGACCGCGATCGTCTTCCCGTCGGCGAGCCACGGCCGCGGCGTTGAAAACGCCAACTCGAGGCCGCTCGGGGCACCGCTCGGCCCGCGCGTTTCGTGGACGAGCATCAGGCGCAGGGTCTCGAGCAGGGTCGCGTTGCCCCCGAGATTCGGCGGCAGGTACATCGCGCGATACGACGCTCCGCCGAGCCGCGCGACGGTGCTGCTCTCGCCGGAGACGAACGTGTTCGGAGTCATCGCAGCCGCGAGCGTCCCGTACAGACTGAGCACGAGCTGATCGGGCTGGTCGTTGTCGGCCAGGAACCGCGAGACGTTGAGCCCGTAGACCTGATCGATCCCCGAGATCGGATACGGCCGATTCCCGTAGAGCGAATCCGCCTCCGCACGGACGACGCCGAGCAGCCGCGACCCGTGCCCGAGCATGTACCGCAGCAGCCCGGTCGCCTGGACGCCGTGCGGCCGGAAGAAGCCCGACGCGAGCGCGTACGGCATCACGAGGTTCCAGTAGCTCCCCTCGCGCGAGGCGGCGAGACGATCGAACGGCACGGGCTTGTCGAGCAGGGCAACCGGTACGAAGAGGGAGCCGCCGGCCAGCCGCCTCGTCGACTTCCGGACGGCGCGGCGCAGGCTCGCGTCGAGCCTCAGCGCCAGCACGCGGCTGCGCTCGGCCAGCCCCGGGTGACCGGTCTGCCCCCACACGCGCGACATCGCGAGCAGTCCTTCCCGGACGACCGCCTGCTCGTGGATCCCGTACACCTGCCTGCCGATGTCCGTGCTGTACCGCTCGCGATGAAGCAGGCCGCCGTCCTCGCCGTGCTCGATCTGGCCGGCGAACATCCGCACGAACCGCGCCAGCCCCGGCGTCTCCTCCTCGAGGAACGGCCTGTCCCGATAGAGGCGGTAGTACAGCGCCGAGGCGACGAGCTGCTCGCCGGCTCGCCAGTTCGTGAACCGGGCGGGCAGCGCGCGGAGCGTCACCCGGAGCATCCCCTTTGCCACATCGGGGTAGCCGTACCCGGCCATCACCTCGGCGGCGTCGAGCGCCTCCGCGAACGACAGCTCCTCGTAGTGGTTCCCCGCGCTGTAGCGCCACGCGAGCGCGATCTGCTGGACGAGCACCCCGAGCTCCGCGTTCATCACCCTCGGCTCAGGCACGACGTACTGCGTCCGGCCGCCCAGGCGCGCGCCCCAGAAACGGACGACGGTGCTCCGCGCCGTGGCATAGGTCCGCGCATCGGCCACCAGGTCGCGCGTCGGCGCCGTCGGAGTCAGCCAGTCCGCGTAGACGTCTGCCACCGTGCCGGCCGCCACGGAGTAGACGACCGCGGAGCCGTTGAACGTCCCACCCGCACTGAACAGGAGCTGCGTCCGCCGGTGCGACACCAGCGTGTCACCGACGAGACCGAGCCCGCGCAGCGATGGCATGAGCCGCACGACCGCGCCCGCCTTGGCGTCGCGCGCATCGACGGTGAGGTGCACGAAGCTGACCGGAGAGGTCGACCCGTACACACGGCCGACGAACGATTCCTGCTGGTACCGCACTCCTGCCGCGTCGACGTACGAGGTGTCGAGGATCGGCAGGTAGCCGTCGGCGAGCTGTGCCGGAGCGAGACGGCCGAGGCACGAGCCGTACCGCTCCCGGCCGGAGCTCCCGACCGAGACGGTCAGGCTCGGCCCGCCGACGCGGCGCGAGATGATCTGGCTGCCGTCCGCGACGTGGAGCGCCGAGACCGTCACGTACACGCTGAACGGGAAGGAGAACGGGAGGTAATAGACGCCGGACGCGGTCAGCGCCCGCCCGCCGCGGCCCTCCGCGTAGAGCAGCGGCTCGAGGTAGCGGCTCGCCGCCTCGTAGGTCGGCCCGTTCGGCGCCGCGAGCAGTCGGTTCCCCCAGAGATCGCGCTTCGCCAGCAGCACGGCCCGCACGCTCTTCGCATATCCCGCCGCGGGCCGCGGGCCGGAGCAGGGAACGGGCGCAGTCGTCGAGCCGGCCGACCCGCCGAGGGAGAGGAAGACCAGCGCGCCGGCGCAGACGAGTGCCGGGAACGCGAACCGTCTGCTCATCGCGAGGGGTGCTACATGCCCATCGCGTGGTACCCGGCGTCGACGTACAACGTCGTGCCGGTCACGTTCTTCGCATCGTCCGAGAGGAGGTAGGCCGCGGCGGCGCCGACGTCGTCGGCCTCGATCTGGCGGTGGAGCGGCGCGCGCTCCTCGAACATCGCCTCCATCGTCGTGAAGCCCGCGATCGAGCGCGCGGCCAGTGTGCGGATGGGCCCTGCGGAGACCGCGTTGACCCGGATCTGCTTCTGCCCGAGATCCCACGCGAGGTAGTGGACCGACGCGTCGAGGGCGGCCTTGGCGACGCCCATCACGTTGTAGTGGGGCACCGCGCGCTCGCCGCCGAGGTAGGTCATCGTCACGATCGAGCCGCCGCCGCGCGCCTCCATCAGCGGCTCGGCCGCACGCGCGGTGGCAGTGAGCGAATAGGCGCTGACGTCGAGCGCCATCCAGAAGCGATCGCGCGGCGTGTCGGTGAAGCGGCCCTCGAGATCCTCGGCGGCGGCGAAGGCGACGGAGTGGATCAGCAGGTCGAGCCCGCCGTCGAACGCCGTCGCCACATCGTCGAAGACACGGGCGACATCGTCGTCGGAGCGGACGTCACACGAGGTGACGAGTGGGCTCTCGACCGTGGCCGCCAGGTCGCGCACGCTCTGCTCGATCCGCTCGCCCTGATAGGTGAACGCGAGCTGCGCACCCTCGGCCGCCAGGCGCTGCGCGATCGCCCATGCGATCGAGCGCTTGTTGGCCACGCCGAGTACGAGTCCCCGCTTGCCTGCAAACCGCCCGTTCATGGGCGCGAGTCTACGTCTTTCCAGCTACATTGCGTCTCTTGCGCCGCCTCGCCGTCCCTTTCGCGCTCGTCGCGGCGCTGTCTCTGGCAGCAACGGCCGCAGCCGGATTGACACCGGTGCGGCGGACGTTCGGCGACGTGACGCTTCCCCGCGTTCGCGCCGGCGCGATCAAGATTCCGGCCGGTCACGCGAGCGGCCGCGTCCGCGTGATCGTCGACCTCAAGCTCGCGCCCCTCGCGGCGGTGTGGGGACGCAGCCTCGCCTCCTACGGTGGCACGCGGCGGCTCAACGTCACGAGCGCGGCTTCGCGCGCGTACCTCCGGCAGATCTCCGCCGAGCAGCAGGTCGCGATGGCGCAGCTGCAGCGCGAGATCCCCGAGGCCCGGGTCGGCCGACGCTTCAAGATCCTGCTCAACGGTCTCACGGTGACGCTCCCGGCGAAGCGGCTGCCGCAACTCGTGCGCCTCTCCGACATCCGCCGCATCTACTCGTCGCTGACCTACACGCTGGCGAGCGACCCGAGTCCCACCGTGATCGGCGCCGACGTGCTCCAGGCGACCACGGGCGCCACCGGCGCGGGCATTAAGATCGGCGTCGTCGACGACGGGATCGACCAGACGAACCCGTACCTGAGCCCGGCCGGCTTCTCGTATCCCGCCGGCTTCCCGAAGGGCAACACCCAGTTCACGACGGCGAAGGTGATCGTCGCCAAGTCGTTCCCAGGCCCGAACTCCGGAGCCGCGGGCGCACTGCCGCTCGACCGCAACGCGTCGTTCCACGGCACCCACGTCTCTGGCATCGCAGCGGGCGACGCGGGCACCAACGCGCCGGCAGGCCGCGACCACCCGGCCGTGAACGGACTGACCGGCGTCGCCCCGCGCGCCTGGCTCGGCAACTACCGCGTCTTCACCGTCCCCACTCCGGTCGGCCACGTCGCTAACACGCCCGAGATCGTCGCCGCGTTCGAGGCAGCGGTCACCGACGGGATGAACGTGATCAACTTCTCGGGCGGCGGCCCGCAGACCGACCCGGCCAACGACGCGATGATCGAGACGATCCAGAACGTCGTCGCGGCGGGGGTCGTGCCGGTGATCGCCGCGGGCAACGACCGCGACGACTTCGGCGCCGGCACCGTCGGCTCGCCGGGCGTGGCGCCGGACGCGATCACCGTCGCGGCCGTCTCGAACTCCGCCGTCTACGCGCCGACGCTCTCCGTCCAGAACGTGGACGCGCCCGCAAGCCTCCAGGCGATCCCGTTCCAGTCGAACGACGCGCCGTCGACCTGGTCGGCCGTCGACCAGACGCTCGTCGACGTCTCGAGCATCACCGGCACCGACGGCAAGCCGGTCGAGCAGCACCTCTGCGGCCCCGCCGGCAACCCGAACGCCGGAGCTTCGACGCTGCCCGCCGGCTCGCTCACCAACGAGATCGCCCTCGTCTCGCGCGGCGGTTGCGCCTTCGTCGTCAAGGCCGACCACGCGAAGGCCGCGGGCGCGATCGGGATCGTGCTCGTGGACAACCGCCCCGGCGAGGCCAATCCGATCCCGGTGCAGATGTCGATCCCGTCCGGGATGATCAGCGACTTCGACGGCGCGCAGCTTCGCGTCTACATGGGCGCGCACGGCGGCAAGGCGTCGATCCGCGCGGGCGGCGACCCGCAGCAGATCTTCACCGGGCGCAGCGGCGTGATCACGAGCTTCTCCTCGGCCGGACCGACCGAGTGGGGCCACCTGCTGAAGCCGGACATCTCGGCGCCCGGCGGCCAGATTCTCTCCTCGACGCTGCCGGAGTTCGCCGGCTCGCAGTTCGCGGTCTTCGACGGCACGAGCATGGCGACCCCGCACATCGCGGGCTCGGCCGCGCTCCTGCTGCAGCTGCATCCCGCCTGGACCCCGGGGGAGATCAAGTCGGCGCTGATGTCGACCGCCGGGCCCGCGTGGGGGAACACCGCGCGCACGGTCGAGGCGCCGGTGTGGGAAGAGGGCGGCGGCCTCGCCGATCTCCCCCGCGCCGCCGACCCGAAGGTCTTCACCGCGCCCGCATCGCTCTCGTATCCCGACCTCGATGTGAACACCGGCGCGAAGAGCCAGGGACAGCTCGTCCGCATCACCGACGCGGGCGGCGGCGCCGGTGTGTGGCAGATCTCGCTCGCGCCACAGTCGGCGAGCGCCGGCACGACGATCGACGTGCCCGGGCAGATCTCGCTCGCCCCAGGCGGCGAGGCCGACATCTCGGTGGTCGCGGACGCCACGGCAGGCGCCGTCGCCGGTGACGACTACGGCTTCCTCGTCCTCACGCAGGGCTCGGTCACGCGGCGGATCCCCTATGGCTTTTCGGTGACGCGGCCGGGCCTTGCGGACGAGCCGGTCCAGCCGCTGAAGAAGTTCCAGATCGGCACGACCGTGGGCGCCGGCTCGCGGGTGAGCGCCTACCGGTACCCGACCGCGCCGTTCGGTCTAAGCCCCAACTACACCGACGCCCCGATGAGGGAAGACGGCGCCGAGAAGGTCTACACGATCCTGATCCAGAACCCCGTCGCCAACGTCGGTGTCTCCGTGGTCGACGCCACCTCGGGCGCCGTGATCGATCCGTTCATGCTCGGCTCGCTCGACGAGAACGACGTGCAGGGCTACGCGGGCACGCCGGTCGACGTCAACAACCTGACCTACGGGTACCCGTTGGATGTCGGCGCAGCCGCAGCGGTGTTCCCACGCCAGCAGACGTTCTACGTGTCGGTCGACTCGCGCCGCGACCCGTTCACCGGACAGCTCTATGCCGGCCAATACCTGCTCCGGTCGTGGGTCAACGACGTCACGCCGCCCGCCGTCCAGCTGCTCACCACGACCGTCGCCGCGGGGCGGCCGACGCTCGTCTTCCGCACGCTCGACGCGGGCTCCGGGGTCGATCCGCTCTCGCTCGCGGTCGGCTATAAGAACATCACCGTCGGCGCGGCCGCATACGACCCGGGCTCGGGCCTCGCGGTGTTCCCGTTGCCCGCCGGAGCGCCGAAGCTCACTGCCGGGACGCTCAAGCCGATCATCGAGTCGGGCGACTTCGAGGAGACGAAGAACGTCAACACGGTGGGCGACAACATCATGCCGAACACGACCTTCAAGCAGGTCAAGATCAAGGTCGTGTCCGGGCCGGCCGTCTCGTGGCTCGCTCCCGCCTCCGCCGTGTGCGTCAGCGGTCTCGAGCGCCTCGTCGTCGCCGGCAGCTCCACCGCGGCCATCCGCTCGGTCGCCTTCTTCGACGGCGCCAAGAAGATCGCGGTGAAGACCAAGGGCTCCGCCGGGCTCTACGCCGCGGACTGGCCCGCGAAGGGCCGTGCCAAGGGCAAGCACACGCTGCGTGCGGTGCTGACGGATGCCAAGGGCCGTCCGGCCTCGGCGACGCTCTCCGTCAAGACCTGCGCGTAGTGGACGAGCGGCCCGTCGCAGTGGTAACCGGGGCCTCGTCGGGGATCGGCGAGGCGCTGGCACGGCGGCTCGCCCGCGACGGCTGGCTCGTAGTCCTGCTCGCCCGCCGGCGCGACCGGATCGAAGCGCTCGCTGCAGAGCTCGGCGGCGAGGCCGAAGTGTGCGACGTGTCCGACCGGGAGGCCGTGGACCGTGTCGCCGCGGACGTCCTCACGCGCCACCCGCGCGTGAAGCTGCTCGTCAACAACGCGGGCATCTCGGGTCGCGGCGACTTCATCACGGCTGATGTCGACCGGATCGAGCAGGTGATGCGGATCAACTACCTCGGCAGTGTCTGGTGCCAGCGCGCGTTCCTCCCCGGGCTCGAGGCCGCAGCCCCGGCCGACGTCGTCAACGTGGTCTCGGTCTCCGGCACCGTCGCGTTCGGCCCCGCCGGCCCGTACTCCGCGTCGAAGCACGCGCAGATCGCATTCTCGCGCGCGAGCGCCTCGAATCTGCGCCCACGCGGCGTCCGTGTCCACACCGTCAACCCCGGTTTCGTCCATACCGAGGGGTTCCCGAATGAGAAGATCCTGAAGAGCGCGTTCTTCCGGAAGGTCGTGATCGGCCCGGAACGCGTCGCCGACCACATCGTTTCGGTCGTCCGCCACAACCGGCGCGAGACCTTCATTCCGTTCTGGTACAGGGCTTTCGCGATCCTCCAGGGGGTCATGCCGAGCACGGTCTCACGGGTCGCATCGCGAAGCGGCTATCGATCCGACGACCCCTGACGCTAGAATATGAGAAGTGACAGGACTCACAACTCACGAGTTCATCGCACTGGCAGGTCTCCGGTCGTCGCTGCGCGTCTTCATGCGGAAGACCGAGCAGACGGCACGCCGTTCCGGCCTGACGCCGCAGCGGCACCTGCTGCTGCTGATGATCAAGGGCGCGCCCGACGGCACCGAGCGCTCGACCGTCACCGAGCTCGCTGAGCGGCTCCAGCTCGCACAGAGCACGGTCACCGAGCTCGTGCGCCGCGCCGAGGACGCCGGCCTGATCGAACGTGAGCAGTCGTCGAGCGACGGCCGCGTCGTCTACCTGCGCCTGACGAAGGAAGGCGAACGGCGGCTCGAACAGGTGGACGAGAAGCTCCAAGTCGAGCGCAAGCGCCTGCAAGAGACGATCGCCGGTCTCTGATCAGAACGCGCGCTTGACGCAGAGGTACCAGCCGATCTCTGCGGTGTAGCCGGCGGGCGCGAGCTGCTGCGCCTCCGCTCTCGCAGGGCCCTGGCAGCCGGCTGCGTCGAGGTACGGCTCGAGCTCCCGGGTCTCGCGGAAGACCTCCTTGCGCTTGAGGTCGAGGCTGTTCATATCGAAGTTCCCGGCCAGGTCGGCGTCGGAGAGCAGGCGCGTGTGCGACGGGTCGCGAGATCGCTCGAAGCGGTCGAGCTCGATCGCAGCGAGCGAATCGGTCGGCGCTAGCTGGTCGATGATCACGAGCGTGCCGCCGGGGATCGTGACGCGCGCCATCTCTGCGAGTGCGAGCTCTGGCCGCGCCATGTGATGGAAGGTGCGCAGCGTCCCGACGAGGTCGAACGAGTTGTCGGGGAATGGCAGCTCGGTGGCGTCGGCCTCGAGCACGGTCATGTTCGCGGGCGCGCGCCGGCGGGCCTCCTCAAGCAGCTCCGGGACGATGTCGGTGGCCGTGACCTCGCGCACGAGCCGCGCGAGCGCGATGGCGAGCGCGCCCGCTCCCGCGCCGACGTCGAGCGCGCGCTCGTCCCCGCGCGGCTGCACGAACGTGCGCACCCGCTCGGCAAGCTCCTCTGAATGGCTGTCCTGGCGGGCAGCCATCGCTTCAGCCGTCTGACCGAAGCGACTCCGCACGACGTCGTCCGAGCTCAAGTGCCTCCTCTCTGGTGCGCAGCGTACCCGCAGCGCGCTCTTCCTCGATCTCGGCCAGGATCTCGCCGATCGCAGGCCCCGGCGGCAGCCCGAGCTCGTCGCCGCGGACGAGGGGCTCGGCAGGATCGAGTGCACGGGCCTCTTCGACGAGCGGCGCGAGGTCGGCGGCGTCGACGAACGCGAGCGCGTCGAGCGCCCACGGCTCGGTCGTGCGGCGGAAGCGGTGCACGGCGCGGGCCGAGCGGCCGTCGGGCGGCGCGGCTCGAAGCAGCGCGGCGAGGTAGCGCTTCGTCTCGTTGGCGATCGGCAGCCCGCGGAGACGCTCGCCGAACACGGCGACAAGACGGTAGTCGGGCGCGTCGAGCCGGTCGAGCCGCTCGTCGATTGCTCCGCCGAGCGGCTCGAGCAGGCCGAGCTCGTCGAGGCGACGGAAACCCGTGGCGCTGAGCCGCCGCAGCTCGGCGAGGATCCGCTCGCCCGCGGGCTTCGACACGAGCTGCGCGTCTCGTCGCACAAGCTCCTCGGTCAGCGGCGCGAGGTGGAAGCCGAGCTCGTCCTCCAGCCGGACCGCGCGCAGCAACCGCAGCGGGTCGTCCTCGAACACCGAGTCGGAGACGGCGCGGATCGTGCGAAACGCGATGTCCTCGCGGCCGCCCGACGGGTCGAAGAGCTCGCCGCCCGCGAGCGGCTCGGCGATCGCGTTGATCGTGAAGTCGCGGGTCGCAAGGTCGCGCTCGATCCCGTACGGCAGCGGCGTGAAGTCGACCGTGCGCGCGTCGTCGAGCGCGACGCGCCAGGCGCCGTGGCGCTCGGAAAGCGGAAACGGCGCACCACCCGAGCGCCGCGCATACTCGCGCGCCGCCCGCTCGGGCTCGGCGCAGGCGATGTCGAGGTCGATCAGCGGGCGCCCGAGCAGCTCGTCGCGAACTGCGCCGCCGACGATCCACGCCTCCGCGCCCTCGAGCACCTCCTGCGCGAGCTCACGCATCGGTGACCGTCCTCCGCGCGCGTTCGGGCGACGAGTCGATCCCCGTCACGAGCTCGTAGTTGATCGTCCCCGCGAGCCGCGCGTGCTCCTCGGCGGAGACACCCGAGCCTAGGAGGACGACGGGCGTGCCGACGGGAAGCTCGCGGTCGAGCTCGACCGCGAAGGAATCCATCGAGACCGTGCCGACGGCGCGGCGCGGCTCGCCGCCGACCCGGACCGTCGCCCCGGTCAGATCGCGCCGGAAGCCGTCCGCGTAGCCGACCGGTACGAGCCCGATCCACGTCGGCCGCTCGGCAACGAACCGCCGCCCGTAGCCCGTGCTCTCGCCCGGCTGGAGCAGCTTGACCTGCGCGAGGTAGCTCTCCCACCGCAAGGCCGGCTCGAGCCCGTCGCGCGCGGGCTCGTCGCCGAACGGAGAAAGGCCGTAGACCGCGAGCCCGCAACGTGCGGCATCGAAATGCGAGGCCGGGTAGCGGAGCGCGCCCGCGCTCGCGGCGATGTGACGGGTCAGCTCCGCGTGGCCGTCGGTGAGCTCGCGAAACCGCGCGATCTGCCGCTCGACGAAGGCTGCGTCGCTGTCGGCCGTTGCGAGGTGGCTCATCAGGCCGACGACGTTCCGCGTCGGGGTGACGAGCTCCGAGAGCCCGAACCGCCCCATACCCGTGTCGAGCTTGAGATGGACGCGGACGCCGTCCGGGATCTCCTCGTCGGCGACGGCCAGCTCGAGTCCCGCGTCGCGGGCCGAGGCGATCTCGCGGCTGCCGCCCGCGGGGCTCATCACGAGGATCCGCGCAACGGTGAACTCCTCCCGCAGCGCAAGTCCCTCCGGGACGGTCGCCACGCAGAGGCCCGTCGCTCCGGCGCCGAGTGCCGCGCCGGCGCAGTCCGCGGCGCCGTGGCCGTAGGCGTTGGCCTTCACCACGGCCCAGAGCTGCGAGCCGTTCAGCGAGCGCAGCAGCGTGCGGACGTTCCGCCGCAGCGCGCCGAGATCGACGGTCAGCTCAGAGCGATGCATCGAGCACCCGCGGCAGCTCGCGGATCACGTCGCTCGCGATCAGGCCCGCCTGCTGCGGCACGGCGGCGGCGGCGAGCCCGTGCGCCACGGCGGCGGCCGCGGCCGCGAGCCGGGGCTCGAGGCCTTTCGCGAGGAACGCTGCGACAACGCCGGAGAGGACATCGCCGGTTCCCGCGGTCGCGAGCGACGGCGGCCCGAACGCGCAGACGAGCACGCCCTCGCCGGGCGCGGCGACAAGCGTGTCGGCCCCCTTGAGCAGCACGACACATCCGAAGCGATCCGCGGCCCGCTGCACCGCTTCGAGCCGGTGCGCGCTCACCCAGGCGGACTCCTCGCCGAGCAGCCGACCGAGCTCCCCCGCGTGGGGCGTGAGCACCGTCGGCGCTGCGCGCTCGAACGGCTCGAGCTCGAACAGCGCATCCGCGTCGACGATCGCCGGGAGGTCGAGCGTGGTCAGCAGCCGCCGGACGAGGGTCTGCGACTCGCGGCCGAGGCCGGGCCCGAGCGCCAGCGCGCCGGCCCGCACCGCCGCGTCCTCGACCTCGGCGAGCGGCCGCTTCACCGCTTCGAGCAGGCGCTGCTCGAGCACCGGCAAAGACTCGGGCGGCGCGGCGACCGTGACGTAGCCCGCGTCTGCGCGAAACGCTGCCTCCGCCGCGAGACAGACCGCCCCGGTCAGGCCGGGCGACCCGCCGACGACGAGCACCGAGCCGGAGGAGTACTTGTTGTCGGCGGCGCCGCGCCGCGGTACGAGCGCGAGGATCTCGCGCGTGACGAGCTGATGCTCGGTGTCGGCCCGCTCGAGCCCGATGCCCGCGACGACAACCTCGCCCGCGTGAAACCGGCCCGGCGCGACGGCTAGCCCGACCTTGCGCCCGTGGAAGGTGACAGTGCGGTCCGCCCGCACCGCAGCGCCCGAGACCTCGCCGGTCGAAGCGTCGACACCCGACGGGACGTCGACCGCGACGACCGGCATGCCGGCCGCGTTGATCGCCTCGATCTGGGCCGCAGCCTCGGGCCGGGGCTCGCCGCGAAAGCCGGTGCCGAAGAGCGCATCGATCACCAGGTCGGGGGAGCCCAGATCACCCAGAGTCTCGAGCACCGTCACCTCGCGCCCGGCCTGCACCAGGAGGTCGGCGGCGATCCGCCCGTCGCCGCCGTTCGCGCCGCCCCCGCAGACCGCCGTGATCCGCAGCGCCGCCGGATACTCGAGAACGACCTTCGCGACGGCTGCGGCCGCCCGCGCCATCAGCTCGGGCGCGGTATCGGGGTAGCCGGGGTAGGCCGCCTCCGCGGCCCGCATCTCGTCGGCGGTGTAGAGCGGGTCAAACATCTGCCGGGAGCACGGCGCAGACCGCGGCCGCGAGCTCCTTCGAGTGGGTCATGGACAGCTCGATCCGGCCAGCCCCGATCTTCTCGGCCCACTTCTGCGTCCGCCCGCTGAGGTGGACGCCGGGTTTGGGCCGGCCGCGCACCTCGATCTCCTTCCACGTGAAGTACACGCCGCAGCCGAGCGCCTTGCCGACCGCCTCCTTGGCCGCGAACCGCCCCGCGTAGTGCTGCGCCGGATTCGGCTTCGAGTCGCAGTAGGCCTGCTCGTCGGCGGTGAAGCAGCGGTCGCGGAAACCTGGCCGCTCGAGCGCGCACCGGATCCGCTCGATCTCGATCAGGTCGACGCCGACCGTCACGCGCCGGAGGCCTCGAGCCAGTCGGGCAGCTGCGCGATCGAGGAGACGATCGCCGTCGGCACGATCCCCGAGGCCTCGAACTCGTCGGGCCGGAACTTGCCGGTGCGCACGAGCACGGTGTTCATGCCGTGCCGCTGCGCGCCCGCGATGTCCGCCTCGATGTCGTCGCCGACCATCCACGCGAGCTCCGGATCGCTGTCCACGGCCTCGAGCGCGGCGCCGAAGTACGCGGGGCTCGGCTTCCCGAGCACCGTCGCGTCCGCCCCGGTCGCGTACTCCAGCCCGGCGACGTAGAGCCCCGCGTCGAGCATCGGCCCGCGCTCGGTCTGCCACCAGCGGTTGTTGTGCAGGCAGTACAGGTCGGCGCCCGCCTCGAGCTCAGAGAAGGCGCGCGCGAGATTCATGTACGAGAAGACGCGATTCGTCTCCTCCGTCTCGTCGCAGCCGCCGAGGAGCACGGCGTCGGCGCCCTCGCCGACGAGCTCGAGGCCGGCGAGATCCTCGGTCACCGCGGCCATCGTCAGCGCAAGTACGCGCTTGTCGGCGAGCGCGCGCGCGGCGGCGAAACCTGCCGTCTGGAGCTCCTCGTCGTCGACCTCGATCCCGAGCTCGCGCAACTCCGCCGCGAGCTGCGAGCGGGAGCGCGTGGTGTTGTTTGTGACGAACCGGATCCGGTGCCCCTCGGCCCGCAGGCGGCGCACGGCCTCGGCGCCGCCGGGAATCGGGTGGCCCGATACGTGAAAGACCCCGTCGACGTCAAGCAGAATGGCTGCCATGGAGTCCGAGTCTATTCGGGTGACGCGATCGGTCGCACTACCGCGCGACGAGATCGAGCTGCGCTACTCGCGCTCGAGTGGCCCCGGCGGCCAGCACGCGCAGAAGTCCGAGACGCGCGTCGAGGCGCTGTTCGACGTCGAGGCCTCCGCGGCGCTCACGCCCGTGCAGAAACGGCGCGTGATCGCGAAGGCCGGGCCGCGGCTCCAGAGCGTCGCGCAGGACGAGCGCAGCCAGCTCCGGAACCGAGAGCTCGCCGTGGAGCGGCTAGTCGAGAAGCTCCGCGCCGCCCTGAAGGTGGAGCGCCGCCGCGTGCCGACGAAGCCGAGCGCCGCGGCGCGGAAACGGAGACTCGAGTCGAAGAAGCGGCGCTCCGAGACGAAGCGCCTCCGCCGGCCACCCGGCTAGAGCTCGTCGTGCTCCATCTCGACGGTGGTTTCTCGGATTGCCATCGCTACGGATTCTGGTCGACGAGCTTGCCGCCCCAGGTGGCCGGGTCGACGTCGTCGAGCGTCTCCGAGAACGTCCACTGGTGGCCGGCGAAATCCTCGGCCGCGTACTGGCGCTCGCCGTACTCGAAGTCGGTCGGCTCCATGAGGATGCGCGCGCCTTGCGCCCGCGCCCGCTCGCAGTGCGCGGCCGCGTCGTCGACGCGCACCAGCACCGAGTCCGTGACCTCGCCCGGCCGCGGCGGGCGGCGATCGTCCCGCACGTCGGCGACGATCAGCGCGCCGTCGCCGAAGCGGAGCTGCGAACGGTGGCTCTCGCCGATCTGGAGCCGCTCCTCGAAGCCGAACGCCGCGCTCAGCCAGGCCACGGCCTCGCGCACGTCCGGGTAGATCAGCACCGGGATGACGGCGGCGGACGGGATCGAGCGGTTCGGCTTCACGGTCGTACGTTACAACTCGATCTGCATCCGTACGGCCGGGCCGAACTGCGTCTCGGCAGCGCCACCTGTGACGAAGCCGACCTTCTCGTAGAAGCCGAGCGCGTGCGGATTTGCGGTCACATCGATCCGCCCGAGTCCCTGCGCCCGCGCGACTGCGATCGCGTCGACCACGAGCGCACGCCCGATTCCGTGCCCCATCCAGTCGGGATCGACGAACAGATCCTCCAGCTCTGTGCCCACCAGGGTCGCGAAGCCGACGACCCGGCCCTCGACGACCGCGACCCGCGACGCGGGGCCGGAGAGCTCGAGCGCCTCGGGATGTGCGAGAAGGGTGGCCTGGTCGCCGTCGTTCGAGAGCGCCGCCCGGCGAAACACGTCGCGCACCTGGTCGAGATCGGCGGGCTCGGCGGCTCGGATCAAGACGCCGGCCATGGCTCAGGCCGCTTGGTGGAGCTCGTCGGCCCCACACTCGCGGATCTCGTCGCGGATCTCGCGGTACACAAGCAGCGGAATGAACTCGGTGATCGTCGCCTGGCGGTACAGGCTCTCGAAGCGGTCGTGGCTGGTCTCGACGATCCGATCGGTCGCGACTACGCCGGCGAACTCACGCCGGAGCAACCCCATTCCCCGTTCGAGATGCTTCTCCAGTTCGATCTTGGTCATCGTCCCCCCTTCGCCTCGAGTCTGGCGAATGGACGGGACAGCCGCATCGGTGCGAAGTACGCACTCGTTCGCATCCGCTCCGACGGAAGACTCGCTCCCACTAAGCTTGTGCTCATGAGCACAGAGACCGCGCACCTGACGACCGTACCGAACGAGGTCGAGGCCGACATCCTCATCTCGTTCCTGGTCTCGAACGGGATCCACGCATTTTCGGAGCGAAGCGACCTCTCGGCGGGGGCCTACGGCGTCACCGGCTCGATGGGCCCGACCGAGGTCTGGGTGCCCGCTCCGGACCTCGCTGCCGCGCAGGACCTCCTGAAAGAGGCGAACGAGACCTAGCTACGCGGCGCGGCCGAACCGCTCGGCCGAGCGGGCCTTGCGGCGTTCGGCCTCGATCTCGCGGTCGCGCGGCGGAGCCGTGGTCACGAGATCGGCGAGCAGATGCTCGGTCGCGTGGGCGACGGCCTCGATCGCGTGCTCGAACGCGGCCTCGTTCGCCTTCGACGGCTTCTGCATCCCGCTCACCTTGCGCACGTACTGGATCGCAGCCGAACGGATCTCGTCGGAGGTCGTCGGCGGCTCGAAGTTGTGGAGCGTCTTGATGTTCCGGCACATGACGCAAGTCTAACGCGGACAACCGCGACCCAGCCCCGGCCGCTGTTGCTACGGTGGGTGCAGGCCGCCGCCGACGGCGGGCCAGTTCGACCGGTCGACGGTGGCCTCAGGAACGTCTCTGAGGCCCTTTTTTGTACCTACGCACAGGAGGTTCACCATGCCAGAACATTCGACAGCCCAGCTCCATCCGGACGCCCAGCGCGCACAGCGCGTCGAGGCGCAGCAGCACCTCAGGATCATGATCGAGTCGATGGTGCGCGCCGGCTATTCCGAGCCGGAGATCACCTCGGCGGTTCGCAGGTCGACCTCCCCGGAGGACAGGGCGTTCGGCTCCTCGACGAGCCTCTTCAGCCGCCTCCGCGGTCTGTTCCAGGTCTAGCGGCGCTAGACCACAAGCGCGGCGACGCTGCCGACGTTTGTGAAGCTAAAGGCACAGGGCGTGACGGACGATGACAGGCTCGTGCCGCAATCGATGAAGCGCAGGGTTACAGCGACAGCCGCGGTCGCAGGCCTCGTGCTGGCCGCAGGCGCCGCCGCTGCGACGCCGAGCCCGACCGCCTACCGGTCGCAGGTCAACGCCCTCTGCCGGAGCTACACGCCGGCCCTCAGGAAGACCAAGGCCGACCTGAGCAAGGCGGAGAAGGCGAAGGACGAGCGCGGCATCGGCCTGGCGATCGGCGAGCTCCTCGGGATCGGTCTCGCCGAGGACGGGAAGCTCGAGCGCACGCCCGTCCCGACCGCCATGCAGACGCAGATGATGCCGATCCTGGGCCTGTTGAAGACGATCGACGGCCACGCGCGCCGTGCGATCTCGAAGGCGGCCGCCGGCGACGGCGCGGGCATGGGCGCGGAGCTCACCACGATCGGCCGGCTCAGCACCGGCCTGGACAAGCGCATCGACGCCGCGGGCCTGCGCGACTGCGGCTCGAACCAGAGCTAGGCGCCGGCTACTCGACGGTGACGGTCTTCGCCAGGTTGCGCGGCTGGTCGACGTTCAGCCCGCGCAGACGGGCAATCCGGTACGCCAGGAGCTGAAGCGGGATCACCGCGAGCGGCGCCTGCAGGAACGGGTGCGTCCGCGGCACGTAGATCACGTCGTCGGCGTGGTGCTGGATGTCCTCGTTGCCGTCGGTCGCGATCGCGATCACCTGCGCGCCGCGCGCCCGCGTCTCCTGGATGTTCGAGACGACCTTGTCGTAGACGTGCGAGTCGGTCGCGATCACCACGACCGGCGTGTTCTCGTCGAGCAGCGCGATCGGCCCGTGCTTCATCTCGCCGGCCGAGTACGCCTCGGTCGGGATGTACGAGATCTCCTTCAGCTTCAGCGCGCCCTCGAGGCAGACGGGCAGCCCGATGTGGCGGCCGAGGTAGAGGAAGAACGGCTTGTCGTAATGGCGCTGCGCGATCTCCTCGATCGGATGGCTGCCGTCGAGGAACTCCTGGATCTTGTCCGGGAGCCCGTGCACCTCGTCGAGCAGCGATGCGAGCTCGGCCTCGGGCAGCGTGCGCCGCACCTGCGCGAGCTTGAGCGCGATCAGGTAGAGCAGCGCGACCTGCGCGGTGAAGGTCTTCGAGGAGGCGACCGCCATCTCGGGACCGGCGCGCGTGTAGAGGACGGAGTCGACCTCTCGCGCGATCTGCGTCCCCATCATGTTCGTGATCGCGAGCGTGTGCGCGCCCGACTCCTTCGCGAGCCTGATCGCCTCGATCGTGTCGCGCGTCTCGCCTGACTGCGAGATCGCGATCACGAGCGTGTCCTTCGAGAGCACGGGATTGCGGTACTTCCACTCGCTCGCGATGTCCGGCTCGACCGGGATCCGGGCCCACTCCTCGATCACGTACCGGCCGACGACGCCCGCGTGGTAGGAGGTGCCGCAGGAGAGGATCACGATCCGGCGCAGGTTCTGGATCTCGCTGTCGGTGAGGCCGAGCTCGTCGAGCTCGAGCCGCCCGTGGCGCACGCGATCGCCGATCGTCTCCTCGACGGCGTCCGGCTGCTCGTAGATCTCCTTGAGCATGAACGTCTCGAAGCCGCCCTTCTCGGCGCCCTCGTCGTCCCAGTCGACCTCGACGATGTCCTTCTCGATCACGGTGCCGTCGGGCCGCATGAACGTTGCGCCGGCGGGAGTGATGGTGACGATGTCGCCGTCGTCGAGGTACTTGATCCGGCGCGTCTCGCGCATGAACGCGGTCACCGACGAGGCGAGGAACATCTCGCCCTCGCCGACGCCGACGACGAGCGGCGTCTGCTTGCGCAGGCCGACGAGGAGATCGGGATGGTCGTGGTGGATCACGACGAAGGAGAAGTGGCCCTCGAGCTCGGCGTACGTCTTGCGCACCGCCTCGGTGAGGTCGCCCTCGTAGTGGCGCTCGAGGAGATGGACGACGACCTCTGCGTCGGTCTCCGAGCTGAACTGATGGCCTTCAGCCTGGAGCTGCGCCTTGAGCTCGCGGTAGTTCTCGACGATCCCGTTGAGCACGATCGCGAGCTTCGCGTCGTCGCAGCCGGTGAGCGGGTGGGCGTTTGTCTCGGTGACCGCGCCGTGCGTGGCCCAGCGCGTGTGGCCGAGCCCGTGGCGCGAGGTCGAGCCGTGGCCCGCCGAGGCGTCCTTCAGGAACTGGAGGTTGCCGACGGCGCGGACGTAATCGAGTCCGTCGTCTTCCCACAGTGCCAAGCCGGCCGAGTCGTAACCGCGATATTCGAGGCGCTCGAGCCCCTGCATGAGGAGCGGCCTACAGTCACGTTCGCCGACGTATCCGATGATCCCGCACACACCAAGACCTCTCTCGAAAACGCGGAAAGCCCGGCTTCGCGGCCGTCCCTACTTCGGGACGGTCAGCCGAGCTCTTGCCTGATCAGCGCCGCGATACTACCACAGAGGGTTTCAGCATAGGCTGCCGTCTCCGCTTCCGCGAGCACTCGAATGAGGGGTTCTGTGCCCGACGGACGGACGAGCACACGGCCGCGTTCGCCGAGCTCGTCGTTGAGTCTCGCGACCTCCGCAAGCACGGAGTCGGACACTTCTCGTCGCTCGACCCGGATGTTCTCCTTGACCTGCGGGTACACGGGCATCACGCCGACGAGCTCCGAGAGCATGCGGCCGTGCAGGACTCCACAGAGCTGGAGCGCCGCGGCAAGACCGTCGCCGGTGACATGGTTCCGCAGGTAGATCACGTGACCTGACTGCTCGCCGCCGAGCAGCCCCCCTTCGCGATGCAGCGCCTCCAGCACGTAACGGTCCCCGACGTCGGTCGTGACGACGCGGATTCCGCGCTCGGCCATCAGCCGATGGAAGCCCAGATTCGCCATCGAGGTGACCGCGACGAGGTCCACGCCGAGCTCGAGCGCGAGCACGGCGACGATCTGGTCGCCGTCGACGATCTCGCCGCGCTCGTCGACCGCGAGCACGCGGTCGCCATCGCCGTCGAACGCGATCCCGAGGTCGAGCCCTTCCTCGACCACCTTGTGTTGCAACACACGGAGATCCGTCGCCCCGCAGCCGAGGTTGATGTTCGTGCCATCGGGCTCGACGCCGATCGCGCTCACCTCGGCGCCGAGCTGCTCGAGCGCCTTCGGCGCGATCGCCGCATACGCGCCATTCGCGCAGTCGACGCCGATCCGGAGGCCAGTGAGGTCAGAGCCGAAGCGCTCGACGATATGCTCGAGATAGCTGTCCGTTGCGACGTCGACGCGGTCGATCTCCCCGCCGCCAGGCCCCTCAACGTCGAACAACGCCTCGATCGCTTCCTCCGCTGCGTCGGTCAGCTTGCGTCCCTGCGCGTCGAAAAACTTGACGCCGTTGTACTCCGGTGGATTGTGGGAGGCTGAGATCACGACGCCGAGGTCGAGCGCGAGCAACGCGACGGCCGGCGTGGGCAAGACGCCCGCAAGCACTGCCACGCCGCCTGCGCGAACGACGCCACGTGCAAAGGCCTCCTCGAGCTCCTCGCCCGAGCCACGCGTATCGCGGCCGACGAAGACGCGGCCTCGACCCGACCACAACGTCGCGGCGCACGCGAGCCGCTCGACGAGCTCCACGGTGAAGTCCTTGCCGACCACGCCTCGGACGCCGTCGGTGCCGAAGTGGCGACGCGCCACGCTCGGTGTCAGCGCTTCGAGAACTGCGGCGCCTTGCGGGCTTTGTGGAGTCCGGCCTTCTTGCGCTCGACGATGCGAGCGTCGCGCGTGAGGAAGCCCTCGCGCTTGAGCGGAATCCGCAGCTCCGGATCGGCCTCGACGAGCGCGCGCGCGATTCCGTGGCGCACCGCTCCGGCCTGGCCGCTCGGACCGCCGCCGTGCACGCGGACACGGATGTCGTAGGTGCCCTCCGCCGCAGCCACGCGCAGCGGCGCGGTCGCGAGGTGGCGGTGCGTGATGCGCGGGAAGTACTCCTCGATCGTGCGGCCGTTGAACCACGTCTTGCCGTCACCGGGGCGCAGGATCACGCGCGCAACGGAGGTCTTCCGCTTGCCGGTGCCGAGATACTGGGCTGTCTCTGCCATGCGGGTCAGTCCTCCAACGGAAGCGGCTTTGGCGCCTGCGCCTCGTGCGGGTGCACGGGCCCGGCGTAGATCTTGAGCTTGGTCAGCTGCGCGCGCGACATGCGGTTGCGCGGGAGCATCCCCTTGACGGCTTTCCGCAGCACCTCGGTCGGCTGGCGATCGAGCTGCTCGCGCAAGGTGCGCGACTTCAGCCCGCCCGGATAGCCCGAGTGGCGGTGGTACATCTTCTGGTCGAGCTTCTGGCCCGTCACCGCGATCTTCTCCGCGTTGACGACGACCACGAAGTCGCCCGTGTCGATGTGCGGCGTGTACTGCGCCTTGTTCTTGCCGCGCAGGGTCGTTGCGATCACCGTGGCGAGACGCCCAAGCGTCTTGCCGTCGGCATCGACGACGTACCAGTTTCGGGCGACCTCGCCCCGTTTTGCATTCCAGGTCTTCATAACAAGGGGATGGCGGACACCAGTCCGCCGGCGCAGAAGTGTAGCAGGGAGCGGTGGGCTACTCCCACTCGATCGTCGACGGCGGTTTCGACGAGATATCGAGTGCGACGCGGTTGATCCCGGGGATCTCGTTGACGATCCGGCTCGAGATCGTGTCGAGCAGGTCGTACGGGAGCCGTGCCCAGTCGGCGGTCATCGCGTCCTCGCTCGTGACCGCGCGAATCACGATCGGATAGGCGTACGTCCGCTCGTCGCCCTGCACGCCGACCGACTTGATCGCGGGCAGCACGGCGAACGACTGCCACAGCTCGCGGTAGAGGCCGGCTTTGCGGATCTCCTCCTGCAGGATCGCATCGGCCGCGCGCAGCAGGTCGAGCCGCTCGCGCGTCACGTCGCCGATGATCCGGATCGAGAGGCCCGGCCCGGGGAACGGCTGGCGCCACACCCAGCGCTCGGGCAGTCCGAGCTCCTCGCCGACGCGGCGCACCTCGTCCTTGAACAGGAGGCGCAGCGGCTCGACGAGGCCCAACTTCATGTCCGCGGGCAGTCCGCCGACGTTGTGATGCGACTTGATCTTCGCCGCGACGCCGTCGGTGCCGCCCGACTCGATCACATCGGAGTAGAGCGTCCCCTGCACGAGCCACTGCACGTCGCCGAGCTTCGCCGCCTCCTCCTCGAAGACGCGGATGAACTCCTCGCCGACGATCATCCGCTTCTCCTCCGGCTCCTCGACTCCGGCGAGCCGCGTGAGGAAGCGCTCCTCCGCGTTCACCGCGACGAGCGGAACCTTGAAGTGGTTGCCGAAGGTCTCGACGACCTGCTCGCCCTCGTTCTCGCGCATCAGGCCGTGGTCGACGAAGACGCAGGTGAGCTGGTCGCCGACCGCCTTGTAGACGAGCAGCGCCGCGACGGCCGAGTCGACGCCGCCGGAGAGCCCGCACAGGACGCGATCGGAGCCGACCTGCGCGCGGATGCGCTCGACCTGCTCCTCGATCACCGCGGCCGGCGTCCAGGCGGGCGGCGCGTCGGCGATCCCGTAGAGGAAGTTCTTCAGCACGTCCTGGCCGAATGGCGTGTGCACGACCTCCGGGTGGAACTGGACGCCGTAGAGCCGGCGAGCCGGATCCTCGAACGCGGCGACCGGGGTCGACGGCGAGCCCGCGACGATCCGCGAGCCGGCGGGCGGCGCGACGACCGAGTCGCGGTGGCTCATCCACACCGTCTGCTCGGCCGGCAGCCCGGCGAGGAGCGCGCCGTCGGCTTCGGCCACGAGCGACGTCTTGCCGAACTCCGAGACGCCGGTGCGGTCGACGCGGCCGCCGAGATCCTGCGCCATCAGCTGCATCCCGTAACAGATCCCGAGCGTCGGGATGCCGAGCTCGTAGAGCGCCGGGTCGATGCGCGGCGCGCCGTCGGCGTACACCGAGGCGGGCCCGCCGGAGAGGATCAGCGCATAGGGATTGCGCGCGCGCACCTCGTCGGGCGTGACCGCGTGCGAGACGAGCTCCGAGAAGACCCGCGCCTCACGGACCCGGCGCGCGATCAGCTGCGAGTACTGGCCGCCGAGGTCGATGACGAGGACAGGGCGCTCCTCGGGTGTGGGCTCCGGAACCGGGAGCCGGATGACCTCAGCCGTCACGGCCGCCGGTAGTTCGGGGCGTCTTTCGTGATCACGACGTCGTGCGGGTGGCTCTCGCGCAGGCCGGCCGAGGTGATGCGGACGAAGCGCGCCTGCTTCAGCTCCTCGAGCGTCGCCGCGCCGCAGTAGCCCATCGCCTGGCGGACGCCGCCGACGAGCTGGTGCAGCGTCGTCGCGACCGGCCCCTTGTACGGGACGCGCGCCTCGATTCCCTCGGGAATCAGCTTCTCGACATCCTCGACGTCGCCCTGGAAGTAGCGGTCCTTCGAGAACCCGCGCGCCTTCATCGCGCCGAGCGAGCCCATCCCGCGGTACTCCTTGAAACGCTCGCCCTGGTAGAGGGCCACGTCGCCGGGGGTCTCGTCGACGCCGGCCAGGATCGAGCCGAGCATGACCGAATCGGCACCGGCCGCGAGGGCCTTGGCGACGTCGCCCGACGAGGTGAGCCCGCCGTCGGCGATCACCGGGACGCCGTAGCGGGCGGCGACCTGGGCGCATTCGTAGACCGCGGTTATCTGCGGGACGCCGACCCCGGCCACGACACGGGTCGTACAGATCGAGCCGGGCCCGACGCCGACCTTGATCGCATCCGCGCCGGCCTCGATCAACGCCTCGGCCGCCTCGGCGGTCGCGATGTTGCCGGCGATCACCTCGATGTCGAAGCGCGACTTCACCGTCCGCACCATCTCGATCACCGCGCGCGAGTGGCCGTGCGCCGTGTCGACGACCAGCACGTCGACCTCCTCGGCGACGAGCGCCTCCGCGCGCTCGAGCGCATCGGTGCCGACGCCGACGGCAGCGCCGACCTGGAGCCGGCCGCGCTCGTCCTTCGTCGCCAGCGGGTACTGGATCCGCTTCTGGATGTCCTTGACGGTGATCAGGCCCTTGAGCCGGCCGTCGGCGTCGACCACCGGAAGCTTCTCGATCTTGTTGCGATGGAGGATCTCCTCGGCCTCGGCGAGCGTCGTCCCGACCGGTGCGGTGACGAGGTTCCGGCTCGTCATCAGAGCGGAGACCGGCTGGCGCGCGTCGTCCTCGAAGCGGAGGTCGCGGTTGGTGAGGATGCCGACGAGGATCTCGTTCTCGTCCACGATCGGCACGCCGGAGATGTGGTAGCGCTCCATCAGCGCGAGCGCCTCGCCGACGCGGTCGTTCGGCCGGAGCGTCACGGGCTCGACGATCATCCCCGACTCGGAGCGCTTCACCTTGTCGACCTCGGCTACCTGGGCCTCGATCGAGAGGTTGCGGTGGACGATCCCGATCCCGCCCTCGCGGGCGAGCGCGATCGCGAGCCTGGCCTCGGTAACGGTGTCCATCGCGGCCGAGACGATCGGCAGCTCGAGCGTGATCGCCCGCGTGAGGCGCGTCGCCGTCGAGACGTCGTTCGGCAGCACGGCGGACTCGGCCGGCAGCAGCAGGACGTCGTCGAAGGTCAGTCCCTGCCGGACGAACTTGTCGGCCCAACCCTGGGCCGCCTCATCCATTGCCAGTGCGCGCTCGACGTCCACGAATGCTCCCCTCTATGCACGAAGCCCAGGCGCGTAGTGCTCGCCTGGGCTCAAGGTTCGGGTGCTGGTACCGACTCTCAACTGGAGGCGGATTCTAGCACCGCCCGTGGACGTGATTAGTCGGCGGCGACGGGCTCGAGCTCGTCGACTTTGACGGTCGCCGCCAGCCGCGCCGCCTCGCGCGGGTCGAAGCGTCCGGCGCCGACCTCGAGGATCGACGCGGCGCCGGTCGCCACGGCGGCCCGGAGCGCCTCGTCGAACGGGCGCTCGTCGAGGCGGGCTGCGATGAACCCGGCGAGCAGGACGTCGCCCGCACCGACCGTCGAGACTGCTTCGAGCCGCGGCGCCGAGGCGTGGAAGAGCTGCGTGCGGCGCTCCTCCCGCAGCAGCGCGAAGCAGCCCGACTCGCCCTTGATGAGGACGTTGCGAGCGCCTTGCTCCGCGATCGACTCCAGCGCCATGCGGAAGTCAGCGGCGTCGGAGAACTCCTGCCCGACGAGCCCCTCAGCCTCCTCCTGGTTCGGCGAGACGAGGAACGGCTCGGCCTCGACGCCGAGCCGAAGCGGCTCGCCCTCCGAGTCGAGGATCGTGCGCACGCCGGTCCGGTTCAGCTCGTGGATCGCGTCGGCGTAGAAGCTGTCCGCGACGCCGCGGGGCAGGGTGCCGGCGAAGACGACGAAATCGGCGCCGCGCGCGAGGTACGCGATCTTCTCGAGCAGCATCTCGAGCTCGCTCTCGAGCACGGCCGGGCCCCACTCGTTGATCTCGGTATAGGTCGAGGTGGTCGGGTCGACGACTGCGGTCGACGTGCGCGACTCGTCGGCGATGTGCACGAAGTCGTTGAGGATCGCCTCAGCGGTGAGCTCCTCGACGATGCGCGCACCGGTGCGCCCGCCCACGAGCCCGGTCGCGACGACGGGGAGGCCGAGCCGCTTCAGCGCTCGCGCGATGTTGATGCCCTTGCCGCCGGCGAGCGTCAGTCCCTGGCTCGCGCGATGGCGATGTCCGAGCTGGAAGCTCGGCACGGCGAGCGTTCGGTCGATCGCCGCGTTGAGCGTCACCGTCACGATCACGAGACCCACCCCCAGAGATGATGAACCGTTCGACCCGCGTACCACCCTACGCGTCCCGTGAAACCCGGACGCCTGGCCGGCGTCGCGGCGACGAGCCGGCGGGTGCCGACGAGCCGGCCGTCCTGGTACACGCGAACCTCGCCGAGCGGCTGGCCGGCGGCGACGGGCAGCGAGACCACGGTCGGCGCGGTGACGCGCTCGACGAACGGATGCCCGAGCCGGACGGAGCGGGTCAGCGGCTTCTCCGCGACGAGCGCCACGGGCTTGCGGCCGTAGCCGATCCCCGCGCTCGCGTAGGTGCGCCCGGTCTGGACGAGCGGCGTGACCCGGTAGCGCGAGAGCCCCCAGGCGAGCAGGAGGCTGAGATCCGCATTGCGGCGGCTGCGGCTCGGGCTGCCGAGGATCGCGGTGTAGATCGTGAGGCCGTCGCCGCGCACGGCCGCGACCTGGCACCAGCCCGCGTTGTCGGTGTGACCCGTCTTGACGCCGATTAGCCCGGGGAAGACGCCGAGCAGGTCGTCCCAGGTGGTGAGGTGACGATCGCCGGCGATGATCGCCGAGCGCTCCCCGACGATGCGCCTGATCGTCGGGTTGTGCATCGCCACCTCGGCGAGCGTGACCACATCGGCGGCGCTCGAGTACTCCGCTTTCGCGTCCAGGCCGTCGGGGCGGACGAAATGCGTGTTGGTAAGGCCGAGCCGGCGCGCCTTGGCGTTCATCAGCGCGATGAAGGCGGGCGTCGAGCCGTGGCCGACGTACTGCGCGAGAGCGACGGCCGCGTCGTTCGCGCTCTGGATCAGCGCCGCGGCGACGAGGTCGTGGACGGTGAGCCGCTCGCCCGCGCGCAGGTTGATAGTCGACTCGCCGACCTTCGCGGCGTCGCGGTCGACGCGCACGACGTCGCTGAGCTTCGCGTGCTCGAGCGTGACGAGCACCGTCATCAGCTTCGTGATGCTCGCGATCGGGACTCGCGCATTCGGGTTGCGCGCGGCCAGCACCTCACCGGTGGAGGCGTTGACGACGAGAAACGCGCGTGCGTCCGGATTGGGCGCCGCAGCGAGCGCCTGGGCGGGAAGGACGAGCGCGATCGCGACGGCGGCGAGAACGAAAAGCCGGATCGGCACGGCCGCACTGTACCTGCCGGGCTCGCGACTTTTGTCATCGTGATCACCCGAGCGGGTGATGACGCGACAGGCGCGGTGTGCGATTACTCGAGCCAGCACGGCGCACGGAGCGACCCCTCCGCTCCTATCGCCCGGAGGCGCGCCCCGCAGACGCGTCATCGGGTATGCCGACTGCGGACGTTGGGTAGGGGTGAGCCCACCTCCTCCAAATCGGGCTTGCCCCTACTCGCCGCTACCTCACGATCAGCACGACGAGCGTGACGAGCGCGAGGAACGCGACGGGCGCACCCCAGTACACGAGGCGCTTGCGGGTCTCGGGGCTCACCAGCCCGACGCGGCCCAGGCCTCGCGCGCGGTGCGCGCGGCCTCGGCGCCGGCGGCGGCGCGCCAGTCGAGCTCGACGGTGCGGTAGGCGTAGATGATCGAGCGCGAGGCCGAGAGGAGCGCGCTCGCAGGCCCGCTCGTGAAGGCGCGCGCGACCTCGGCGGGCGTCCCACCCTGCGCGCCGATCCCCGGCAGCAGGAACGGCGCCTGCGGCATCAGCCGCCGCGCCTCGCCGACCGCGCGCGGATGCGTGGCGCCGAGGACGGCGCCGATGCTCGAGAGGCCGTCCTCGCCCACGACCTCCTCGCCCCACTCCCGCACGAGCCCGGCGACGTGATGCCAGAGCGGCCGTCCGTCCGAGAGCGTGAGGTCCTGGACGTCGGCGCCGCCCGCGTTCGACGTCTTGACGAGTACGAAGATGCCGGCGCCGTGGAGGCGCGCCGCCTGGAAGAACGGCTCGAGAGCGTCGCGGCCGAGGTACGGGCTGACTGTGACCGCGTCGGCGAGCGGCGGCTCGTCGCCCCGCGGCTCGACGTAGGCGGCGGCATACGCGCGGGCCGTCGAGCCGATGTCGCCACGCTTGATGTCGGCGAGAACGAGCAGCCCGGCGGTGCGCGCGTAGGAGCAGACGTCCTCGAACGACTGCATCCCGTCGGCGCCGAGCGCCTCGAAGAACGCGATCTGCGGCTTGACGCCGACGACATAGGGCGCGACCGCGTCGATGATCCCGCGGCAGAAACGGGTGACGGCGTCGGCGGCGTGCGAGCGGCCGAGGTGGACGTCGCCGCTCAGCTCGACCGGCAGGAGCTCGACGCGCGGGTCGAGGCCGACGAGGAGCTGGCTGCGCTTGCGTCCGACGGCATCGACGAGACGATCCGCGAACAACGCCGTGGCCGTCGAGGTCGTGGTCTGCGCGTCCTGCGCCATCAGCTCAGAGCCTAACGACGACGGGGGCCGGTCTGCGGCCCCCGTCGTCGTTCATGCCTAAAGGAGGGACTCCGGTCTCAGCCGGCCTTGACCGCGGCCTTGAGCTGACTGCCGGCAGAAAACTTCGGCACAGTCGCCGCGGGGATGTGAACCTTCTGCGACGGATTGCGCGGGTTGACGCCTTCGCGCGCCGCACGGGCCTGCGTCGTGAACTTGCCGAACCCCGTGAAAGCGACGTCTTCGCGTTTCTTCAGGGAGTCGGTGATGGCGTCGAGGACCGCATCGACGGCCTTTCCCGCGTCGCGGCGCGAAAGTCCGCTCCGAGTGGCGACCTGATCGACGAACTCCTGCTTTGTCACGTGTCCCTCCTGCTGTTGAGGTCGAGATTCAGCTTCTGAGACTAACAGGCGCCTCGGATGCGCTCAACCAAGCCGTTTTGCGGCACTTTTTCAAGCGTCGACGATGTCGGCCGCCCGGAAGAGCGGCCGCAGGCGGACGGCCTGGCGCGCGAGCGCGTCGGCGCCGCCCTCCTCGCGATCGACCACGCAGACGGCCGTTCGGACGACCAGACCGGCCTCGCGGACGGCCTCAACGGCCTCGAGCAGCGCCCCGCCAGAGGTGACGACGTCCTCGATCAGGCAGACGAGCTCGCCCTCCTCGTAGGCGCCTTCGAGCCGGTTCGCGGTGCCGTACTCCTTGGCCGATTCGCGAACGATCACGAAGGGCAGCCCGGCCGCGAGCGAGGCGCCCGCGGCCAGCGCGACGGCGCCCAGCGCCGGCGCGGCGAGGCGCGTCGCCTCGGGCTCGTGCTCGGCCACCGCGCCGGCAAGCCGTTCGCCGATCGCCGCGAGCAGATCGGGCCGGGTCGCGAAGCGGTACTTGTCGAGGTAGTACTTGGAGCGGCGACCGGAGCGGAGGAGGAAGTCCCCTTCGAGGTAGGCGTGCTCCTTGATCGCGGCGCGCAGCTCGGCGTCGGTCACCGTGCGGCGTCGAGCGTCGTGCGGCCGAGCGCGAGCAGCCGCTCGGCGTCCGGGCCTTCGCCGAGCGAGACCATGGAGCCGTCGGCGTAGTACAGGTCGACCCGCTCGCGCCGTCCGCTGCTCCTCCGGAAGAACGCGAGACCCGCGAGCACGGCGCCGACCGCGGCAAACAGGACGAGGAGCCTACGCTTCACCGTCGTCCTCCTTGGCCTTGCGCTTCGCCGCGCGCTTCGGCTTCTCGGACTCCTCGGAGGCGGCGCTCGCGCGGAGGCAGCTCTTCAGGTCGTAGAAGACGAGCCCGACCGTCGGCTCCGGCCCCGTCACCGCGGCGACGACGCGGTCGCCGTCGCGGACGACGAAGACGCTGCCCTCGGCGGCGGCGGCCTCGAGCTGAACGAGCGGGTCGGTGCGGACGCCGTCGGCAGCCGAGATCAGCGCGCGCGCCGCCTCGACGAAACGCGTCGGGTCGGCGAGCGTCGCCGCTTCGACCGTGCCGTCGGCGCCGAAGAGCGCCGCAGCCTTGATCTGCGTCGAGATCTCGGTGAGGTCCGCCAGTGCCTGAGCCGCTTCCA
The DNA here is from genome assembly GCA_963738775.1 of uncultured Actinomycetes bacterium. Classification (GTDB taxonomy): domain Bacteria; phylum Actinomycetota; class Thermoleophilia; order Gaiellales; family Gaiellaceae; genus CAVQZA01. The sequence continues at coordinate 91,063 of CAVTXU010000017.1, read as the reverse complement.
TGAGAGTCGAACCCTACACCCGCGATACTGACCGTCGTGCGACTGCGCAAACGCAAGCTCGTCGCGAAGTTCTTCACCGACCGCGGCACGCATCTCGCGGCGATGATCGCCTACTTCGCGCTCCTCTCGTTCGTGCCGCTGCTCTTCCTGACCCTCTCGCTGCTCGGCTTCGCGGGCCGCGCGAACGAGAAGAGCTACCTCGTCACCGAGCTCAGCCACGCGTTCCCGGAGAGCTCGCTGACGACGCTGATCAACATCGTCCAGACGCTTCAGGACAACGCGGCCGCGTTCGGCATCGTCGGCGGAATCGTGCTCGTGTGGACGTCGCTGTCGCTGTTCAGCGTGCTCGAGTCGGCGCTCAACATCGTCTACGGCCGGCCGAACCGCGGCTTCCTGCGCGGCAAGTCGCTCGCGCTCTCGTTCATGCTCGGCGCGATCGCGGTACTGTTCTTCGGGCTGATCGTCGCCTCGGTCGGCGACAGCCTGCTCAAGCGCTACACGCCCGAGGTGACCGACAACAGCGTCGCCGCCTACGTGCTGTCGGTGCTGATCTCGGCGCTCGCCGTCTTCTTCTTCCTCGCGTCGATCTACCGGCTGCTGCCGAACGTCGCGGACATGACCCTGCGCGAGGTGCTGCCCGGGGCGCTCGCGGCGACCTTCCTGCTCGAGGTGACCTTCCAGGTGCTGCCGCTCTACATCCGCTTCTCGAGCCTGAACCCGACGCTGCGCGCGTTCTCCGGCGGCGTGCTGCTGCTCGTGTGGCTCTACGTGATGGCCAACGCGATCGTGATCGGCGCCGAGGTCAACTGGTGGGCGTCACGCCGCGAGGTGGGGACCGAGGCGCCGACCGCGTAGCGGAGACCCTCAGCGAGCTGGGCCTCTTACATCCCTCGCTTGTGCGGGTACGACCAGTAGTGCTGGACGAGGCCGAGGTCTCGGACCTCGCGGTCGAATGCGAGCGTGTCGGCCGGATGGATCTGCCCGTGGCGCGGCCCGGTCGAGAGGAAGAAGCGCGTGCCGAGCGACTTCAACTCGGCGGCGCGGCGCTTCACGACGATTGTCGGCGTGTTCCACTCCAGCGTGCTCTTCGAGGCGTGGACGAACGGGCCGTCGTGGAACGGCTTGAAGTAACCGCTCCACGACTCGAGCGTGCCGAACAGCTTGGGGTTGCGCAGGCCGATGTCGATCGCGCCGAAGCCGCCGGCGGAGAGACCGGCCAGCGTGCGGCCCTGCCGCGTCGCGATCGTCGAGAGGTGCGAGTCGGCCCACGGGACGACCTGCGTGACGAGGTAGCGCTCCCACGGCCCCGCCCACTCGCCGTTGTACTTCGGCGTCGCGCCCGCGGTGGGCAGCACGGCGATGAACGGCTGCACGCTGCCGTCCTCGATCAGCTCGTCCGCGAGATCCGCGAGGTCGAGCGAGTCGGCGTACTCGCGCGAGTCGCCCGGCATGCCGTGGAGCAGGTAGACGACCGGGTAGCGGGTCGAGGTCGAGTAGTTCGGCGGCAGGTAGACGAGCGAGGGCTGGAGTCCGCCGGGAATCGTCCCCCGCCAGATCGTGCCGCCCGCCGAGCCGGTCGTGAACTGCGTGAAGCCGGCGAGCGGCGCCGCCCTGCCGCCGAGAAATGCGAGGGCGAGGAGAGGGAGCAGAGCAACGCGGGCCATCCAGCCGTTGTACCGGCGCGAGGTTCAGCGAAGCAGCGCGCTGCCGTTAAGGAGTGTTGAGCGCGCGAACGGCTCGCGCGCGATGCGAGTGCTCGAGCTTCCAGCCGTCGCCGAGCTCGGCGACCGTCCGCACCTCGCCGTCGGGGACGAAGATCGGGTCGTAGCCGAAGCCGCCGGTGCCGCGCGGGGACTCGGCGATCGTCCCGTCGAGGACTCCCGTGCCCCGTTGCTCCTCGCCGTCAGGCGAGAGGACGACGAGCTCGCTGACGAAGTGCGCGCGCCGCGCCTCGCCGCGCGCTCCCTGCAGCTCGCCGAGGAGCCACCCGACGGGGTCGTCGCCGCCGAGCCGCGCCGACTCGAGCCCCGGCGCGCCGCCGAGCCCGTCGACCTCGATCCCGGAGTCCTCGCCGATCATCCACGCGTCCGCGTCGCCGACCTCGCGCCCGTAGAGCGCCTTGCCGCGGGCGTTCTCGTAGTAGGTCGAGCCGGTCTCGTCCGGATACCCCTCCGCGTCGAGGGTCTCGATCCGCCAGCCGGGCAGGAGCTCGGCGAGCTCGCGCGCCTTGCCGCCGTTCCGCGAACAGAGGACTGCCTTCAAGGGCCCCAGCGGGCGCCTGTGACGTGTTCGACCTCGGCCAGCCTCGCAACCGCCGCCTCGCGGGTGCCCGCCGGCAGGTCGACGTCGAGCATGAGCCGTCGCGCCCCGGCCGCCTCCTCGAACTCGATCGAGCGAACCGTGCCGCCGACTCGCTCGAGCGTGCCGATCACGTCGTTGATCGCTTCGCCTTCACGCATCTCGACGTGGAGCAGCAGCTCGTCCGCGCGCAGGCGCACGAGCAATGGGTACACCGCGATCCGCAGCGGCCACAGCGCGAAAACAACGAGCGCCGTCGTGATCAATGCCGCCCACCAGTACCCGGCGCCGACGGCCATGCCGACCGCGGCGACGATCCAGAGGCTCGCGGCCGTCGTGAGCCCGCGCACGAGCCGGCCCTGATGCAGGATCGCGCCCGCGCCGAGGAAGCCGACGCCCGTCACGATCTGCGCCGCGATCCGGGTCGGGTCGTAGGTGACGCCGGAGCCGTGACCGAAGCTGAACGCCGTCCACGCGTACGCCGAGACGATCGTGAAGAGCGCCGACCCGAGCGCGACGAGCATGTGCGTCCTGAAACCGGCCTGGCGCTCGCGCACCTCGCGCTCGAAGCCCACCACCGCGCCGAGCGCCGCCGCGAGTGCGAGCCGGGCGAGCAGCTCGTACCAGGTGAGGCTAACCACGTGGCGCCTCGGCGGCCTCCTGCTGCGCCACCGCGAGGGTCTCGATCCCGCCGGCTGCGAGCTCGAGCAGCTCGTCGAGGAGCGCGCGGGAGAACGGCTCCTGCTCCGCGGTGGCCTGCACCTCGATCAGGCGGTCGTCGCCGGTCATCACGACGTTCATATCCGTGTCGGCGGTCGAGTCCTCGGAGTAGTCGAGGTCGAGGATCGGCACGCCGTCGACGATCCCGACCGAGACCGCACCGACCGAGCCGACGAGCGCCTTGCTGAGCCCGAAGCGGTCGAGCGCGCGGTAGGCGGCGATGTACGCGCCGCAGATCGAGGCGCAGCGTGTGCCGCCGTCGGCCTGGAGCACGTCGCAGTCGAGCCAGAGCGTGCGCTCGCCGAGCGCCTCGAAGTCGATCACGGCGCGCAGCGAGCGGCCGATCAGTCGCTGGATCTCGATCGTGCGCCCGCCTTGCTTCCCGCGCGAGGCCTCGCGGTCGGTGCGGTCGCCGGTCGAGGCGGGCAGGAGCGAGTACTCGGCGGTGAGCCAGCCGCGGCCCTTGTTGTAGAGCCAGCGCGGCACGCCCTCCTGGATCGATGCCGTGCACAACACGCGCGTCTTCCCCTGCGAGTAGAGCACGGAGCCGTGCGGCAGCTCGAGGAAGTCGGGCTGGAGGTCGAGCGGACGTAGCTCGTCGGCGCGTCTCCCGTCAGCTCGCACAGGTCACCTTGTGCTCATGAGCATTTGGATGGTCACGTGCTCGACCTCGTCGATCGGCAGCTGGAGGAAGCGCTGCCCCATCGCGCGGAACGCCTCGGGATCGCCGGTGGTGAGGAAGCGGTAGGCGCCCTCGCGGTCCGGCTCGTTGTCGATTCCCTTGCGGGCGAGCGTCTCGGCGGTCTCGCGCGCGGTCTCCTCGGCCGAGAAGACGAGCGTCACGTCGCGGCCGAACACCCGCTGGAGGATCGGCCGGATCAGCGGATAGTGCGTGCAGCCGAGGATCACCGTGTCGACGCCTTCGCGCTTGAGCGGCTCGGCGTACTCGCGCACCGCATCGACCGTCTCGGGCCCGAACGGGTCGTCGCTCTCGATCAGCTCGACGAGCCGCGGGCACGCGACGGAGGTCAGCGTCACGCCCGCGTCGAGCGTGCGCACGAGCGCCTCGTAGCGGCCGCTCTCGACGGTGGCGTGCGTCGCGAGGAGGCCGACCCGCCGGTTCCGCGTCGCCTGCACCGCGGCGTGCGCCTCCGGAGTGAGCACGCCGATCACCGGAACGCCGAGCTCGGTCTGGAGCTCGGGCAGCGCGGCCGAGGTGACCGAGTTGCAGGCGGCCACGATCAGCTTCACGCCCTCCGCCTCGAGGAAGCCGCCGATCTCCGCGGCGAAGCGGCGCAGCTCGTCGAGCGGGCGCGGGCCGTACGGGAAGCGGGCGCCGTCGCCGAGGTACACGAAGTCCTCGTTCGGCAGGGTGACGAGGCACTCGTGCAGGACGGTGAGGCCTCCCATCCCGGAATCGAAGACGCCGATGGCGCGCGAATCCATCGGGCGATTGTATGGGCTCTATCGGCGGCCAAAACCTTCGACTACCCTTTCCGCGCCGATGCGACGCTGCATTCCGATCCTCATTGCGATCTTCTTCGCGCTTCCGGCGGGGGCGCACGCGGCGAACTTCACGAAGATCGACGGCGCGCTGACGATGGACGACGGCGTCGCGATCACCTACACGCTGTACGAGCCGACGACCGCCAAGCCGGCGACGGGCTACCCGGCGATCATGATGTTCCACGGGCTCGGCGGGACGCGCCAGGACATGAACACGCTGGCCGAGAACTCGTTCGCGAACGAGGGGTATGCGGTGCTCACGTTCGACGCGCGCGGGCACGGCACCTCGGGCGGGCTCTTCTCGCTGGACGGGCCGCGCGAGATCGCCGACTACAAGGCGCTCTTCGCCTGGCTCAGCGCGAAGCCGGAGATCAACCCGAAGGAGATCGGCGCCTGGGGAATCTCTCTGGGCGGCGGCGCCGTGTGGCGCTCGATCGTCGACGGGATCCCGTTCGCAGCCGGGGAGGTCGTCGAGACCTGGACCGATCTGCTGTCCGCGCTCGCGCCGCAGGGGCTCGCGAAGACGGGGGTCATCTTCGGCTTTCTCCAGCTCGTCCCGACCGATCGCACCGCTCCGGAGGTGCTCGGGATCAAGGCAGCGGCGCTCGCGGGTGACCTCAACTCGACGGTGACCTCGTTCGCTGCCGCGCGGTCGAGCCGCCAGGCGCTGAGCTCGGTCAAGACGCCGATGTTCCTCTTCCAGGGCCGGCGCGACTACGCGTTCGACATCGACCAGGCCTGGCAGGGCTACAAGCTCCTGAAGGGGCCGAAGCGGCTCTACATCGGCGATTTCGGCCACCCGCCCTCGACGTTCCCGGGCCCGGACATCTCGGTCGTACTCTCCGAGGGGAGCGACTGGTTTGCGCGCTTCCTCAAGGACGAGCCGAACGGGATCGACAAGCGCAAGCCGGTCGAGCTCGCGCCGTCGCCGTGGAAGGAGGCGGGCACCGTCTCGTACCCCGGGCTGCCGCCGACGAAGCGGCTCGCGGTCACCCTCGGCGGCTCCAACACGATCGGAGCATCCGGCAGCGTCGTGCGCGCCGTGCCGACGCCGAAGGGCCTGCTCGAGACGTTCGGCTCGCCGACCGTCACCGCAACCCTCTCGACGAAGACTGCGTTCCCCCACCTCGTTGCGATGCTCTCGGCCCGCCTCCCGGACGGCACCAATTACGTGATCGGCGACGGAGGCGTGAAGCTGTCGGTGACGCGCGTGCCGAAGAAGGTCACGATCCGCCTCGCCTTCTGGGCCAACACACTGCCGACCGGCTCGAAGCTGCGCTTGACGCTCGCCGCCACCTCGAGTGACGTCATCTACATCTCCGGAGTCCCCGACGGCTCGTCGCTCACCGTCGGCAAGGTGACGCTCACCCTGCCCGTGTTGCTGAAGCCGATCTCCGGATGACCAGGGCACTCCTCGTCCTCGCTGTCGCGCTCGCGATCGGCATCCCGGCCGCGACCGCGGGCCAGCAGGATGCGCCGGGCGTGACGCCGACCTCCGTCCTGATCGGCGGCACGGTGCCGCTCACGGGCCCGGCCGCCGCGTTCGGCGTGGTCGGCCCGGGCGCCGCCGCGTACTTCGCCTGGGTCAACGCCCACGGCGGCGTGAACGGGCGCACGATCACCTACAAGTACCTCGACGACGGCTACGACCCGGCGCAGACCGTCCAGCTCACGCGCCAGCTCGTCCAGCAGGACAACGCCTTCGCGATCTTCGGCACGATCGGCACGCCGAACGCCCTTGCGGTGCAGCCGCTGCTCAACCAGCTCAAGGTGCCCGGCCTCTTCGCCGGCACGGGCGCGTCCGCGTACGCCAACGCCAAGCAGTACCCGTGGACGATGGGTTACCTGCCGAGCCTCACGGCCGAGGGCGCGATCTACGGGCGCCAGATCGCCGCGACGGCACCCAAGGCGAAGATCGGCGTGCTCTACGAGGACAGCGACTTCGGCGACGACCTCGTCACCGGGCTCAAGAAGGGGCTCGGCGGCAAGGCCAAGATCGTCGCCTCGCTCGGCTACGAGCCGACGGACACCGACGTCGCCTCGCAGGTCTCCCAGCTCAAGGCGGCCGGCGCGGACACGTTCATGATGTTCGCGACGCCGCTGTTCACGATCAAGGCGTTCATCGACATGCACAAGCTCGGCTGGCAGCCGAAGGTCTACGTCAGCTCGGTCTCGATCGAGCCGAGCATCATGCAGATCGCCACCGCGAGCACGAGCCCCGCGACGACCGCGGGCGCGACCTCGATCGCCTTCGTCAAGGATCCGACCGCGCCCCGCTGGGCGAAGGACCCTGCGGTGAAGCTGTACAAGCAGATCATGGCCAAGTACGACCCGACCGGCCGCCCCACCGACGTCTACAACTTCTACGGGATGGCGACCGCGTTCACGATGGTCGACGTCCTGAAGAAGGCGGGCCGGAACCTGACCCGCGCGGGCCTGCTCCGGGCGGCCACGCACCTGACCGAGGCGAACAACCCGTTCCTGCTTCCCGGCATCGTCCTCCGCACCTCTCCCACCGACTATTTCCCGATGGACCAGGCGGCGTTGTTCCGCTACATCAAGGGCCTCTGGACCCAGCAAGGCCCGCTCGTTCCCGCCAGGTCCTAGTGCTTTACTCCCAAAGACGAATCTCGAAAGGAGCTCCATGCGCAAGCCCTCGCTCAAAGCCGCGCTCGTAGCGACAGGAACCGTGTTCCTCGCCACGGCGGCCTCGGCCTTTGCCGCGTACACACCGAGTCTCACAGGCCAGCAGGTCGGTACGAAGACGACGATCCACGTCGTCTCGTCCAAGACCGACGACTCGACCGCGGCGATCCACATCCTCTCGCCGTCCGCCGCGAACCTCACGGCCACGCCGGGCACGACGATCGGCACCGTCACGGCGAGCATCAACGCCAAGGCGATCTCGCCCGACGCGATCATCCCGCTCACCGGCACCGTCGTCGTCGCCGACCCGACGAAGTACACCTCTGCGACGGACGTCGCGTGCTCGCAGGCACCGATCAACGCAGCCGTGTGGAACCTCGTCCTCACCGCAGCCGGCCAGACGCTCAACGTCCCGGTCTACGTCGATCCGGCGCCCGCGTCGCTCGCGGCCCTGGGTGTGCAGACCGTCATGGCAACCTGCCTCGCCTCGCCGGACGTCGGCGCCGCCTGCGCAGCGACGCTCTGCGCCAAGCTGCTCGACGTGAACTTCACCGTCAACGGCGTCTTCACGAAGGGCACCTCGCCGACCTGGATCAGCGAGTTCACGCCGTACGTCGCCGGCACGGCGAGCCCGAACGCAGCCGCCACGGTCACCGCGCTCGGCCTCGACATCAAGCCGGTCGTGTCGCTCGCGGCCAAAGCCGCGAAGGGCAAGGCTGTTCTCGCCGGACGCGTCACGCTCGCCGGCGTGGCCGTGCCCGGGATCCCGGTGGTGCTCCTCAACGGGACGAAGAAGATCGGCCTCGTCAAGACGAACTCGGCCGGCAGCTACGTCTTCACGGCGAAGCTGAGGAAGGGCTCGTACAAGCTGCTCGCCGGCACCGCGGCGCCCGAGCTTCCGCTCGGAACCGCCGGCTGCCAGGCCATTCCGGCCGGTACGCCCGGCCTCGGCCCGTGCGTCAGCTCGACGATCCCGCAGTACACGGTGCTCAGCAAGATCGCCAAGGTCAGAGTCAAGTAGCTCGCTCGTCGCGGGGAGCGGGGCCTACGGGTCCCGCTCCTCGTTTACTCTCACGTCGATGGACGTGCTCGCTCTGATCCACGGCGACGACTGCCGCTCCGGCGTCTTCGGCGACGTCGCCCGCGAGCGCGGGCACACGATCGAGGAGTGGAGCCTCGCGTGGGGCACGCCGATCCCGCGGCCCCTCGACTCCTACGGCGCGGTGATGGTCTTCGGCGGCGCGATGCACGCCGACCAGGACGAGCGCCACCCGTGGCTGCGCGAGGAGACGGCCTTCCTCCAGCGGCTGCTCGACCTCGGCCTGCCAACGCTCGGCGTCTGCCTCGGCGCGCAGCTGCTCGCGCGCGCCGCGCACGCGCCGGTGATGCCGGCGCCCGAGCCGGAGATCGGCTGGTTCCCGGTCGAGCTGACCGCGGAGGCGGCGAACGACCCGATCCTCGGCGGACTGCCCGCGCGCTTCGACGCGTTCCAGTGGCACTCCTACACCTACGGCCTGCCCGCCGGCGCGGTCGAGCTTGCGCGGAGCCCGGTCTGCACCCAGGCGTTCCGGCTCGGGACGCGGGTCTGGGGGATCCAGTTCCACGCCGAGATCACGCGGGAGCAGATCGATTCGTGGACGGCCGAGGAGCCGGACGTGCCGCCGCCGACCATGGCCGCGGACACCGACGCGCACCTCGACGAGTGGCAGTCGCTCGGCCGCCGCCTGTGCGGCGACTTCCTCGCTGTCGCGGCCTAGCCCGTTTCGAGCGGCAGCTCGGGGTGGCGCGACCACTCGTGCCACGAGCCCGCGTAGTTCCGCGCCGAATAGCCCGCCGAGCGGAGCGCGAGCGTGGCGAACGCCGAGCGCGAGCCGGAGTGGCAGTAGGCGACGAGCTCGGCACCCTCTGGCAGCGCGACGAGCTCGCGGATCGTCTCGGGATCGAGCGGCAGCCCGTCGTCGCCGTAGAGCCGCTCGTACTCGAGATGGCGCGCGCCCGGAATCCGGCCCTGGCGCGGATCGCACGCGGAGCCGGCGCGGCCCGTGTACTCCTCCGGCCGGCGCACGTCGAGAATCGTCAGCTCCGGATCCTCGAGCCGCGCCAGCAGCTCATCCCGTGTCGGCAGAGCCGCGAGGTTCGGCGCGAAGTCGACCCGCACCTTGTCGAGCTCGACCTGACCCGTCTCGATCTCCCCGGTCCACGCGGCGATCCCGCCGAGCAGCACCGCGACCTGCGGGTGGCCGGCGAGCTCGGCGAGCTGGGCCGAGGGCATCGCGCCGACTCCGTCGCCGCGGTCGTAAAGCACGAGTCGCTCCTGCCCGGTCACCCCGTGGCGGCGCAGACGGAGACCGACCTCCGACGCGAGCTCCTCGACCGTGGCCGGGTCGGACGAGGGCGGCGGCGAGCCGAGCACGAGCGGCTTCGAGCCCGGAATGTGGCCGCGCGCGTGGGCGTTCGGGCCGCGCACGTCGCCGATGAACAGGTCGTCGGCGCCGAGCTCGCCCGCGAGCCAGGCCGCATCGACGACGGGCTTCACAGCGCGGCGACGAGGCCGAGCTCGGCGGCGATCGCCGGGCGCTCGACCAGCTCGTCGAGCCAGCGCGACAGCGCCTCGAACGGCGCGAGGTCGACACCGAGCAACTGCTGCGCGCGCAGAATCCACGGCACGTAGGCGATGTCGGCGAGGCTGTACTCGGCGCCGGCGAGGAAGCGATGGCCCTCGAGCCACATGTCGAGCGCCGCGAGCCGGGCGGTGAGCGTCTCGACGGCACCGCTCACGCCCCGTCGCGCCTCGTAGTAGTCGTCACCGAGGCGCCGCTCGAAGTCGAAGATCCAGAGGCGAGCGACGGCCCGATCGGCCGGATCGGCGGGCAGCAGCGCCGGCTCCGGGTAGCGCTCGTCGAGGTACTCCATGATCACCGAGGACTCGGGCAGGAGGAACGCGTCCTCCTCGAGCACCGGCACCTTGCCGCGCGGGTTCTTCTCGTAGAGCCAGGCGGGCCGGTCGGAGAGATCGATCTCGACGGGCTCGTACGGCACGCCCTTCTCGGCGAAGGCGATGCGGGCGCGCGCGCAGAACGGGCAGCGCGCGGCGTCGTAGAGGATCACGCGGTCACCTTCAGCACCGCGGCCAGCTCGGCGAAGAGCTCGGGGCCCGGCGGAAGGTCGGCGGGCGAGTCGGCGGTGCGGGCGACGGCGCGCAGGTGCGCGGCGTCGGCGCCGGTCAGGCGCGAGACGACGGTCGGGTTGATCCCCAGCGCGATCACGTCGCCGGGCGGCAGCGGGCCCCAGAACTCGGGCACCGAGAGGTACTCGTCGACGATGCGACCCTCGTCGAGGGTGATCAGCCGCACGACCTGGTTCTCCTCAAGCCGGAGCACGAGCACGACGCCGAGCCGATAGGAGAGCTCGCGCGCGAGCCGGCCCTGGAGATCGCTGTCGTCATTGCAGTCGTCGTCAGAGACCGCGACCCAGCCGTTCGACGGCGGCGACACCGTGGTCGCGGCACGGCGGAGGAAGCCGGCCGCGGCCTTCTCGACCGCCGCCTCGTCGTCGGTCTGCACGTAGACCGTGCCCCGCGAAGGCTCCTTCGACGCTGCCGCGAGCCGCTCGGCCTCGACGATCAGGTGGATCGACTCGTCGCGAAAGCCGAGTCGCCGGTACGCGGTGCGCGCCTCCTCGTTGTCGACGCTCACGGTGAGCGAGAGCAGCTCCGTGCCGAGCGCCTCGGCGGCCGCCGCCATCAGCTCACGGGCGACGCCGCGACGGCGGAAGTCGGGGCGCACGTAGACGTCGCTGAGGTAGCCGACGCGCGCGTTCTCGGGCTTCGCCAGCGCAAAGCCGATCGCCTTGCCATCCTCCTCCGCGACGAGCGCGACGTCCTTCGCGATGTAGCGCTCGACGTCGGGCAGCGCCTCGTCCCAGGTCTCGCGGTAGTGCTCCTCCTCGGGCACCTCCGCCTGGAACTCCTCCCAGAGCTCGCGCAGGAGCGGGAGATCGGCTGTGTCGGCTTTGCGGATCGTCATGGGGTGCGGTGGAGAATCAGCAGGTAGTGGCAGGCGAGGTTCTGGAACGGATCGAAGCGGGCGGCGAAGTCGCGGATGTCGCCTGCGACAGCGTAGAGGTCGGAGACAGCCTTGCGCACGCCGAGGTCTCCCGCCGGCCACGCGTGCGGCCGCCCGAGGTGCCGGGCGAGGTACCAGTCGGCCGTCCACTCGCCGAGGCCGCGCACCGCAGTCAGCCGTGCCTTGACTTCGTCGTCGGGCAGCTCCGCGAGCGCCGCGTAGTCGAGCTCTGCGCGCGCAAGGCCGAGCACGTACTCCGCCTTGCGGTGTGAAAAGCCAAGCGCGAAGAGGTCGTCCTCGGTGATCTGCGCGATCCGCTCCTCGGTCGGAAAGGCGATCGCGTGCTCCGCCGGCTCGCCGTAGGCCTCGATCAGACGGCTGCGGATCGCGAAGGCCGCGTGGAGCGAGACCTGCTGCGCGGTGATCGAGGTGACGAGCGCCTCGAACGGATCGGGGACGAGCGGCGGCCGGAAGCCCGCGAGCCGCTCCACGGCCTCGGCGAGCACCGGATCGCCCAGGCCGCCGACGAACTCCGTGAAGGCGGCGAGGTTCCACTGCACCCCGAGCAGGTGCTCGATCTCGGGCCCGGCGACGGGCTCGGCGAGGACTCCGCCGGGCGCCGCCTCGAGCCGCACCTCGCGGCCGCCGACGACGCGGTACAGCGCGCCGTCCGCCCAGAGGTTCGCCCGGTCCGTGCCGTAGGCGCGGAAGCGCGCGGTGGAGAGCTCGAAGCTGTACGGCTCGGGTAGGCGAAGGAGCGGCACGCCGTCACGCTAGCGCGGACGGCGTGCCGCTCCCGGCGGCGTTCGCCTACTGGGGTGCCGGCGCGGGGGGCACGGCCGAGGCGGAGAAGTTCGCCTGGATCCACGCCTCGAGCTGGGCGATGTCCTGCTTGGCCGTGTCGAGCCGCTGGAGCAGCGCGGGCGCCTGCGAGCACTTCGCGGGCGGCGTCGCCACCGAGCACTTCGTGTTGATCGTGGTCTCGAGCTTGTCGATGCGAGCCGAGATCTTGTCGAGCCGGGCGACCACGGCCGCCGCGACCTTGGCGCAGCGGGCCGCAGCCTTGGGATGCGCGTCGCACTTGGCCTTGATGGCCTCGAGCTTGGCCTGGGCCGCAGCGATCTTCGCGCCGGGGTCCGGGCCCGGGGTGCCGCCGTCGCCGAACGCGGCCGCCGGGAGTGCCATCACGGCGACCGCGGCGACGACGATGAAAGACTTCTTGAACATGGGAGGGGTCCTTTCCGGGGGATCGGTTTGCGGTCGCACTGTGGGTGCGGTTCGTAAGCCGTTCCGCTGCCGGACGTAAGAGCTACGTAAGACGATGTTCCAGGGCGTGGAAGTCCGTCAGCGGCTCGAACGGGGCACCCTGCGCCTGGAGGTACGACGCGAGCGAGCCGGTGGCGAAGACGCGCTCGGCCGCGAGCGCCGCGCACCGGTCGGAGTAGCCGTCGCCGACGTAGACGACCCGGCCCGCGGGCAGTGCGGCGCGCTTGCACGGCTCGCCGCAGACGGGACACGGCTCGGTGTCGCGGAACTCGACGCTCCAGCCGTCCGGCGAGACCGCGACCCGGTTTGCGACGAGCTCGACCTCGACGCCCTCCCGCTCCAGCACGGGCTCGATCAACTCGTGGAAGCCGGCCGAGACGACGAGTGGCGCGCGACGCGCGACGAGCTCGCGGAAGCCGGGCCGCACGCGCACGTTCGCGACGAGCCACGCCTGGACCTCCGCAAGCGGCGCTCGCACGGTCTCGAACTCGAGCGCGATCACCTCGTGCAGCGAGAGCCGCCGCCCGAGCTCCTCCTCGACCCGCCGGTAGATCTCCGGGTCGCCGAACTCGCGCAGCACGAGGTCGAGCGTGTCTCGCTCGGTCACCGTTCCGTCCCAGTCGAGTACCAGGCGCATCCGCGCCAAGGCTAGACTTTGGCCTCCGATGCGCGCCTCGTACGATCCCGATCTGGTTCTCGTCGACGAGCTGCTGGCGCCGCCGCCGCTCGAAGACGCGCGCCGCTCGCTCGAGTTCTGGCGCCGACGCCGTCGCTCACTGCCGCTCTACAAGCGGTCGGCGCGCCGCGAGGCCGATGCGATGGTTGCGCGCTGGCAGCAGCGCGTGCGCGAAGCCGAGCGCGCCCGCTTCGACTCGACGCTGCTCGGCTGGGCGCTCGGCAAGGTCTGGCCCGGCCGCGTCATGCTCGACCGCAGGACGGTGGTCGGCTTCGCGTGGCGGCGCACGCCGTACGGCCTGAGGCTCGCCGCGGGCAGCTTCGTCGCCATGAGCCTGCTGATGGTCGCGGGCGCAGTCGCTGCACTGGTGCTCGTGCTGAACCTGATCACCTCCTAGAAGTGCGAGGTGAGCCCGGCGGGATCGTCGTCGGGCGTCGAGCCGGGCGCGACCTCCTCGCTCCACGAGCTCCAGTACGTGCCGTCGTCGAGGTCGCGCGCGAAGGTCGTGAGCCGAAGCGGCCGGAAGGTGTCGCACATCACCGCGAGCTCGTGCGTCTCGGTGATCCCGATCGCCTTCTCCGCAAGGCCGGGATGCGGGCCGTGCGTCAGGCCCGACGGATGGAGCGTGATCGAGCCGACCTCGACCGCCTTGCGCGAGCCGAAGTTCCCCGAGACGTAATAGATCATCTCCTCGGACTGGAGATTCGAGTGGTGGTACGGGATCGGCACCGCCTCGGGATCGAAGTCGAGCTTGCGCGGGCAGAACGAGCAGATCACGAAGTTCTGGCCCTGGAAGGTCTGGTGCGACGGCGGCGGCTGGTGGATCCGGCCGGTGATCGGCTCGAAGTCGTGGATCGAGAACGTCCACGGATACAGGTAGCCGTCCCAGCCGACGACGTCGAACGGGTGGTAGTCGAGCACGTAGGTCTGATACCCGTCGCGCACGCGCAGCGTGAGCGGGAACTCGCCGCGCTCTCGATGCGTCACGAGCTCGCCGGGCGGATGGATGTCGCGGTTGTAGTACGGCGCGCCCTCGAGCAGCTGCCCGTACTCATTGCGGTACCGGCTCGGGATCTCGATCAGCCCGGGTGACTCGAACACGAGGTAGCGCTGCTCGCCGTCCGGCACGAACCGGTACGTCGTCCCGCGTGGGATCACGACGTAATCGCCCTGCCGGTACGGCAGGTCGCCGAAGATCGTCTCGACCGTCCCCTGTCCCTCATGCACGAACACGACCTCGTCGCCCTCGCCGTTCCGGTAGTAGCGCTCCATGGGCGCGTTCGGCCGGCACAGGGAGATCTCGACGTCGTCGTTCCACATCAGCAGCCTTCGGCCCGTGACGGCGTCGCCGCCGGGCTCCATCGCCATCGTCTGGAAGTGGCGGTGCGCATGGGCGTCGGGCACCCACTCGTCGCGGACGATCGGCTCGAACGGGCCGAGCTCCGAGATCCGGCACGGCGAGAGGAGGTGGTAGAGGATCGACTCGTTGCCGGTGAAGCCCTCGAGCCCGAGCACCTCCTCGGTCAGGAGCGTCCCGTTCTCGCGGAAGACCGTGTGGCGCTTGCGGGGAACCTCGCCGAGGCGCTGGTAGAACGGCATCTGCTGAGGATAAACCTCAGGCTCGGGCCAGGGCGGCGAGGCGCTCGCCGATCACCGGCGCGAACTTGAAGCCGTGGCCGCTGCACGCGGAGCCGACGACGACTCGGTCGCGCCGCTCGAGGATGAAGCGGTCGTCCGCGGTGGACGTGTAGAAGCACGTCTCGACGCGGGTCGGCTCGGGGTCGATGCCGTCGTAGCGCGCGGCAACCCACGCGCTGAGGAGGTCGGCGATGCCCTGGTCGGGCCCGCCTCCGTCGCCGGGATCGGCGTGCGGCCCCGAGCGGTGCAGCCCCGCCTTGATCCCGCCGCCCGGGTCGCGAAGCCCGTAGAAGCCCTCGCCGCGCTCGGTGCCGAGCTCGATCAGCGTTCGCGGCTCGCCGTCGAGCCGGAAGTAGCAGACCGTCTCGCGGGTCGGCTGCACGGGCAGGTCGGAGAGCAGCCGCCTGGCCCACGCGCCGGCGGTGACGACGACCGCGTCGGCGTCGAGGTCGTCGAGCCGCTCGACTCTCGTCTCCTCGCGGAGCTCGGCCCCGCGGCGGAGCGCGCCGTCGAGGAACGCGCGGTGGGCCAGGTCGGCGCGGACGATCCCGGCGTCCGGCTGGAAGAGCGCAACGCCGTCGAACCCCGGCTCGGCCACCTCCTCGAAGCGGGCGCCGCACGCCTCGAGCGCGGCCCGCGACCCTTCGACCCCCGGCGGCGCGAGCTCGACGAGCCCGTTCAGCTCGAGCAGCGCCTCGCCGCTGTCGGCCTCGAGCGCACGCCAGCGCGGCAGCGCCTCCTGCGCGAGCCGCACCCACTCGGGCTCCTGGTAGGCGAGGCGGAAGATCCGCGAGGCGCCGTGGCTCGACCCGTTCGTGTGCCCGATGCGGAACTGCTCGTACAACGTCACCTCGTCGCCGCCGCAGGCGAGCGCGTAGGCCGCGGCGACGCCGTTGATCCCGGCTCCGACGACCGCGACCTTCACGCGACCCGGTTCCGGAGCACGCCGATCCCTTCCACCTCGAGCTCGACCACGTCGCCGCGCTGTAGCCAGCGGCCGTCGCCGTGCTCGAGGATGCAGCCGGTGCCGACGGTGCCCGAGCCGATCACGTCGCCGGGCCGCAGCACGGTGTTCCGCGCCGCCTGCGCGAGGATCGCGTCCCACTTGTGGAAGAGGTCGCGCAGGTTGCCGCGCGAGCGCTCCTCGCCGTTGACCCGCGCGACCATCTCCGCCTCCGTCCCGTCGAACTCGTCGGGCGTGACGACGACCGGCCCGAGGCTCGTCGCGAAGTCCTTGCCCTTCGCGGGGCCGAGACCGACGCGCATCTCGGCGCGCTGGAGGTCGCGGGCCGACCAGTCGTTCATCACCGTGAAGCCGCCGATCTTCCCCTCGGCGCCGATGATCGCGGCGACCTCGAGCTCGTAGTCGAGCTCCTCCGTCCCGTCGGGGTAAGGCACGTCCTGTTCGGGCCCGTAGATCGCCGCGGGATTCGAGAAGTAGAAGACGGGGATCTCGTACCACTCCTTCGGCACCTGACTGCCGCGGGCCTCGCGCGCCGTCTTCACGTGCTGCTCGAACGCGTAGAAGTCGCGCACCGACGGCGGGTTGAGCACAGGCGCGCGCAGCTCGACTTCGGCCAGCGGGTACTCGGCGTGATGCCGCGCGCCGCCGCCGCCGCTGAAGAACGACTGGAGCGTCTGCGCGGCGAGCTGGATCACCGTGTCGCCCTCGATCAGGCCGGGCCACCCCCGCTCGAGGTTCTCGCCGACCGGACTGAACATGCAGAGCTTCACGGCTCGGTGTGGACGATCACGTCGGCGATGTCAGGGCGCTCGCGGCGGATCCGCTCCTCGATCTCGCTGGCGCGGGCGTGCGCGTCAGCGAGGCGGCTGCCCGGATCGAGACCGAGCGTGACGAAGGCGACGAGACCTTCGGTCGTCTCGAGCAGGCGCAGCTCACGCGGTGGCTCGCCGAGCGAGTCGGTGACGATGCGCGTCACCGCGGCGGCGTCCTCGGCTGCTGCGGCGGCGGTGCCCTCGCCCACCTCGGCGAGCGGCTCGAGGTGCGTCTGAACGGCGTCGACCTCGGGCACCGCGTCGATGATCGCGCCCTCGACCTGCTCGGCGATCGCGTGCGCCTCCTCGAGCGAGAGGTCGCCTGGGAGCTTGAGGTGCAGCGAGACCTCGGTGCCGCCGTCGACCGCGAGCACCGTGACGTTGTGGATCTCGCGCACGCGACTGACCCCGAGCGCCGCCGCGTGCGCGCGCTCGCGGATCTCGGCGTCGCTGCCGCGCGGCTCGACGTGGACGACGACGTCGGCACCCGGCAGCACGCGCTGCACCGCCGACTCGACCGCGTCGGCAGCCGCGTGGCCCTGACCGACCGCGGCCTCGGGCGAGACCTCGATCACGACGTCGGCGAAGTGGCTGCCTCCGGCCTGGCGCATCCGCAGCCGGCGCAGCTCGATCGGCGGCTCGATTCGCGCGATCGCGCGCCGCGCCGCGTCGTGCGCGTCGGCGGGCGCGCGATCCATCAGCACGTCGACGTTCCGGCGCATCAGCCGGCCGGCGGCGAAGAGGACGAGCACGGCGACGAACAGCGCGGCGACCGAGTCGGCGCCCGTATAGCCCGCGCGGACGAGGAGCAGGCCGACGAGCACCGCGATCGAGCCGACGAGGTCGGAGGCGAAATGGAGCGCATTCGAGAGCAGCGCCGCGCTGTTGTAGCGGCGCGCCGTCCGCAGTGAGACGAGTGTCCGCGAGATGTCGATCGCGATCACGAGCCCGAGCACGGCGAACGTCCACCACGCGGCATTGACCTCTGCCGTGCGCGAGCCGGTCAGCCGCTCGATCGCGCGCACGCCGATGAAGACCGCGACGATCGCGATGAATGCACCCTCCGCGAGCGCCGCGAGGTGCTCTGCCTTGCCGTGGCCGTAGGGGTGGCCGCGGTCGGCCGGGCGGCCGGCGACGCCGATCGCGAAGAAGGTCAGCAGCGCCGCGACGAGGTCGGCGCCCGAGTGCACGGCCTCCGAGAGGAGACCGAGGCTGCCCGAGGCGAGACCGGCCACGAGCTTGAGCGTCATCAACGCGGCGGCCGCGAAGACGGACATGAGTGCGGTGCGGCGCTGGAGGGTCACAGCGGGAAGGCTAACCGGGTGCGCGTCTTTGGCACGGGCCCGTCGCCGCAGCCCTCTTGTAACCCCTCGATCTGTCCATAGACAACGATCGTGAGCGATGGTACAAGGTGACCTTCTATACCGACGCTCCGCTTAGGGGAGGAGCTACACCATGCGTATTCTCGTGTTGGCGGGAGCGCTCGTCGCCGCAGCGTGTCTCACGTTGTCGGCAGGCGCGGGCGTCCGCGCCAACTCCCAGACGTTCAGCGACTCGACGGGTGAAGACCCCGCGGCCGCGGACATCACCGGGCTCGTCGTATCGAACGACGATGCCGGCATCCTGACCTTCCAGGTCAACATCTCGAACCGGCCGACGCTCACGAGCGACATGGCGGTCTCGATCTTCATCGATTCCGACCAGAACGCGACCGACGGGGCCGGCCCGAACTTCGACGGCGCCGACATGGTGCTCGACTACGAGTCCGGGGGCGTCGACCTCGGCAAGTGGAACGGAACCACGTTCGCGTTCTCGGGGTCGCCGCCATCACTCGTCGCCTCGTACTCGAACGGTGCGACGATCAAGGTCAAGGCCTCCGATCTCGGCCTGGCCACGTTCAACTTCTTCGCCGCGACGTTCGCGGGAACCGATCCCGACATCCACATCGACTTCGCACCGGATGCCGGACACGGCGACTTCACCTACGAGGTGAAGATCACACCGCCGGCCGTCACGCCGCCGAAGGCGAAGCCTGCGCCGAAGAAGGCCAAGCCGCCGCTCTGCAAGAAGAGCCAGAAGTCCACGATCAAGAAGCCCTGCCGGAAGAAGTAGCGCGACTCGCGAGCAGGCCCTGCCTAGAGATTGCCGCGCAGGGCCTGCTCGCGCTCGATCGCCTCGAACAGGGCCTTGAAGTTCCCCTCGCCGAAGCCGCGGGCGCCGTGGCGCTCGATCACCTCGAAGAACAGCGTCGGCCGGTCCTGTGCGTTCTTCGTGAAGATCTGGAGCAGGTAGCCCTCCTCGTCGCGGTCGGCCAGGATGCCGAGGCGCGAGATGTCGGCCCAGTCCTCGTCGATCTCGCCAATCCGCTCGGCCACGTCCGCGTAGTACGCCTCGGGCGTGCGGAGGAAGCGGATCCCGCGCTCCTGGAGCGCCTCGACGGTGCCGACGACGTTCTCGGACTGAAGCGCGATGTGCTGCAGCCCGGGCCCGCCGTTGAACTCGAGGTACTCCTCGATCTGGCTCTTGCGCTTGCCCTCCGCGGGCTCGTTGATCGGGAACTTGATCTTCCCCTCGCCGCCGAACATCACCTTCGACATCAGCGCGGAGTACTCGGTGTGGATCGCCTCGTCGGAGAAGTGGATCAGCTCGGTGAAGCCCATCGTCTCCTCGTAGAACGAGACCCAGTGATCCATCTTGCCGAGCTCGACGTTGCCGACGACGTGGTCGAGCGCCCTGAGGCCGACGCCGGGGCCCGGCTCCTCGCCGGTCGCGCGGTAGCCGGGGAGGTAGATCCCGTCGTACTCGGCGCGGTTGACGAAGGTGTGGAGGACGTCGCCGTAGGTCGCGATCGCAGCGAGCTCGATCCGGCCGTCGTCGTCCTCGACCCAGTGCGGCTCGGTGACGCCGCGCGCCCCGCGCTGCACGGCCTGCCGGTAGGCCTCGGTCGCGCTCGGCACCTCGAGTGCGACGTCCTTGACCCCGTCGCCGTGGGCCTCCGCGAAGCGCGACACCTCATGGTCGGAGCGGAGGCCGCTCGTGACGACGAGGCGGATCTCGCCCTGTACGAGCACGTACGAGGCGCGGTCGCGCACACCGGTCTCGGGCCCCGCGTAGGCGACCGGGGTGAAGCCGAAGCCATGCTCGTAGAAGTACGCCGACTGCTTCGCGTTGCCGACCCAGAGCTCGACGTGGTCCCAGTTGATGATCGGGAAGAAATCGGTCTCCGCAGTCACGACGGCGAGTCTACTCCGGACGCGCGCTCCTCGAACCCTCGGCGCAGCGGCACCTCGTGGATGTTGAAGAAAGCAATCAGGAGCACGACGAGACAGACCGCGGCCGCTGCCGCGAACGCCGGCTGAAGCGCATTGGCGAGCGCGACTCGCGCCGCATAGGGCAACCGGTGGAGCAGCTGGCCCTGGCGCCGAGCCTCGGGCGGGAGGCCCTGGTTCACGATCAGCCCCATCACCGCGACACCGAGCGTGGCGCCGATCGAGCGCGAGAACTGCGTCAGCGCCGTCGCGGAGCCGATCGTGCTCGGCGGCACCGCGTTCTGCACCACGAGCACGAAGGTCTGCATCATCAGCCCGAGCCCGATCCCGCAGATCGCCATGTCCCGCGCAGCCTGGCCCGTAGTCGCGTTCACGCCGAGCCGCGAGAGGAGGAAGAGCCCACTGCCGAGGATCACGGGGCCGATCAGCGTCAGCGGCCGGTAGCGGCCGGTGCGCGCGACGAACTGGCCCGCGAGGATGCTCGTGATCACGGCGCCGAACATGAACGGCGTCAGCACGAGGCCCGACGACGCGGCCGAGATCCCGATCACGCCCTGCGCGAACAGCGGCACGAAGGTGATCGTCCCGAACATGGCCATCCCGAGCAGGCCCGCGGCGGTCACGCTCGCCCAGACGCTCGAGATCTTCAGCAGCTCGAACGGCAGGATCGGCTCGACGGCGCGGATCTCGACGACCGCGAAGGTGGCGAGGAGCACAGCGGCCGTCGCGAAGGCGCCGCCGACCGGCCACGAGAGCCACGGGTAGTCGCGTCCCGCCCAGACGAGTCCGAGGAGTAACGCCGCGGTGCCGAGCGCGAGCAGGCCGGCGCCGGTCCAGTCGATCGAGTGCTTGCGGTGTCGCTCTGCACGGCGAGGCATCGTCGCCCACACCACCGCGAGCGCCACACCGCCGACCGGGATGTTGACGAGGAAGATCCAGTGCCAGCTGAAGTTGTCGACGATGAAGCCGCCCAGCGCCGGCCCGACGATCGACGCCGCCGCGAACACCGCGCCGATCAGACCCTGGTAGCGGCCGCGGTCGGCCGGCGGCACGATGTTCCCGACGGTCGCGATCGCGAGCGGCAGCAGCCCGCCGGCGCCGATCCCCTGGATCCCGCGGAACAGCACGAGCTGGAACATCGTCTGCGCGAAGCCGCAGAGCAGCGAGCCGATCAGGAAGATCGTGATCGCGGCTAGGATCAGCGGCCGGCGCCCGTGGACGTCGCCGAGCTTCCCCCACAGCGGCACGGTGACCGTGCTCGTGAGCATGTAGGCGGTGAAGACCCACGTGTAGCTCGTCAGCCCGCCGAGGTCCGAGACGATCCGCGGCAGCGCGGTGGCGACGATCGTCTGGTCGAGCGCGGCCAGCAGCAGCGTGACCATCAGCCCCGCGTAGATCGTGAGGATCCGACCGATCGAGAACCGGTAGCCGGGCGGTGTGTGCCGGAGGCGTTCGGCGAGGCTCATCAGTCGGCGAGCGGCTCCTGCGGCACCTTCTGCTGCATCCGCGAGAGGACGAGTGCGAGCGCGATCGCGGCGCCGCCCGTGACCTGCACCCAGGAGAGCGGCTCGGACAACAGGATCACGGCGATGATCGCCGCGAAGAACGGCTGGATGTTGGCGAACAGCGTCGCGCGCGAGGCGCCGACGCGCGAGACCGCCGTGTACCAGAGTACGTTCGTGATCACGAGCGGGCCGATCGTCGCATAGACGAGGCACGCGTAGACCTCCCACGAGAGGTCCCAGTTCTGCGTCGCGAGCTGGTGCGACGCGGTGATCGCGAGCGGGATCCAGCCGACGACGAGCACGATCGCGCTGATCCGGTACGGCGAGTGGCGTCCCATCAGCGGCGCGACGATGAGGCTGTAGCCGGCCCAGGTCGCCGCGGTGAGCACGGCGAGCAGGTCGCCGACGACGCTGCCCGTGAGGCTGCTGCCCGAGCCGCCGGCGACGAGCGCGACGCCGAGGAACGAGACGGCGGCCGCGAACCAGAACCGGCCGGGCAGCCGCTCGAACCCGAGCGCCCAGGCTCCGAGCGCCGCAAATATTGGCGTGACCCCGAGGATCAGCGCCGTCGTCGAGGCGGTCGTCAGTTTGATCGCGTACACGTAGCCCATCTGGTTGAGCCAGATCCCGAGCACGGCCGCGGCCGCGAGCATCATCCAGTCGCGGTGGCTGATCTTGACCCAGCCCTCGCGGCGCGCCGTGAACACCGTGAAGATGATCGCGGCCATCCCGTAGCGGATCGAGGAGTACGCGAGCGGCTGGAATCCGTGGCTCAACGCATACTTCGTGACGGTGAAGTTCAGCGACCAGAGCAGCACCGTCGCCAGCAACATGAGGTCGACGGTCGAGATCCGGCGCATTGTCTCGACCCTACCGGCTCTGCTCGTGCCGATCTCCGCGTTCCTCGCGGGCGGCTACTACGAATCGACGTACTCGCTGCTGGCCGCCGTGACGTGGCTCGTGCTCGCGGCCGTCGCGGCGCTCGGCCTCGGGCGGCGCCCGTCCGGCGCGTTCTGGGCGCTCGCCGCGTTCGCCGCGTGGTCTGCTCTGTCGGCGCTGTGGGGACCGGCCGGGCCGGCGCTGAGGACGGTGCCGCTCGTCGCGCTGTACGCGGGCGCGCTGCTCGCGGCGGAATGGGTCGACGGCGAGGCGCTGCTGCACGCGTTGCTCTGGGGGATCGTCGTCGTCGCGGCCGCGGGCCTCGTCGGCAAGGCCGTCGGCGTCTCCTCCGGCTCGAGGCTCGACTGGCCCGTGACCTACGCAAACGGCCTCGGCCTGCTCGCGGTGACGGGCGTCGTGCTCGCGGTCGGGCTGCGGCTGCGGTTCTGGCCGGGCGCGGCGGCGATCTGCGCGGTGTGCGCGTTCCTCACCTATTCGCGGAGCGCGCTCCTCGTCGGGCTCGCGTGCGTGGTCTTCCTCGTGCTGCCGCGGCGCGCGACGCTCGTCGTGGTCGTCCCGCTCATCGTGGTCGCGCTCGTCGTCGCGAAGCCGCTCGCCGCGCGATTCGCGGCGCCCGCGCCCGACTCGCGGGACGCTCGGCGGCTCGTCCAGCTCTCCGGCCAGGGCCGCGCGCCCCTGTGGCGCGCCGCGATCCGCGAGGGACGCGACCACCCGGTGCTCGGCGGCGGCGCAGGCACCTGGAACCGCGCGTACATCGCGCAGACGGCCTCGCTCGCGGGGCCCGCGAACGCGCACTCGCTGCCGCTCGAGACCTTCGCCGAGCTGGGCCTCGCCGGCCTCGCGCTGCTCGTGGCCTTCTTCGCGCTCGGGCTCCGGGACCAGCCCCGTGTCGTCGTCGCGGCGATCGCCGCCTTCGCGCTCGCCTCGCTCGTGGACTGGACCTGGCAGCTCCCGGCCGCGACGCTGCCCGCGTTGCTCGCGATGGGAAGCGGCCGCGCGACACCGCGACTCGGCGCGGGCGCGGGAGTCGCGCTCGGCGTGGCCGCGCTCGCGCTCGGCGTCGCGGCGGGCGCTCACGGCGTCGGCGCGGCGCTCGTCGAGACCGGCCGGCACCCTGCGCTCGCGGCGCGCCTCCTCCCGTACGACGCGCGGCCCTGGGTCGCTACCGCACCCGCGCGGGCGTGCAGGATCGATCCGGGCGAGCCGATGCTGCTTCGCCTCGCTCACCCGCCAGAGGGATGCCGGCTCGCACCGAGAAGCCGATGATCAACGTATGGCCGCCGCCCGGATCGCTCTCGCCACTCTCGCCGTCTGCGCCGTGCTCGCGCTCGGCGCAGTCGTCGCGATCGCCGCGCCGGGTGCACTGGGCCGGGCCGTGTCGTCGCAGGGCGCCGGCCGCCTCGAGTACTGCCCGCAGGGCCAGAAGCAGAGCATCCTCGCGGCCCTGAAGTGGGCAAAGTCGCACGCTGCCGCACAGAAGAACGCGTACTTCGCGTCGCATCACAAGGCCAAGGATCGGGCCGCCTTCCTGCGCAAGCAGCAGGCGAACCTGAAGGCGCTCCAGCGCCAGTACGCCAGCTGCGCCTGATGTAGGGTTTTCGGGCGATGCCCGCCCCCACCGTCGACGAGATCGACGCGCTCGCCGGCCCGGCGACGCCCCACTTCGCCTACCAGCTGCGCGCGCGCATCGCAGAGCTGATCGCCGACCTGCCCGAGGGCGATCCGGTGCGCCGTCACGGCGAGGAGAAGATGGAGCTGCTCGACCGCCTCGGGCATGCCTCGTCGAAGGCAGAGGAAGGTGGGCGCGAGCCGTCGACGCGGCTCGGCTGGGACGAGATCCCGAGCTCCGCGCCCGCCGACGATCCGCTGCCGCGACGGCAATGAGCTTCGAAGGCAAGTCCGTCTTCGTGACGGGAGGGTCGCGCGGAATCGGGCGCGCGATCTCGCTGCGCTTCGCCGAGCTGGGCGCCGCACGCGTGGCGATCGGCTATCTGCGAAACGACGCCGCGGCCGAGGCGACAGCAGACGAGCTCCGCGCCGCGGGCGCCGAGCCGGTGCTCGTGCGCGGGAGCGTCGCCTCCGACAAGGTCGTCGAGCAGGTCGCCGGGCTCGGGCCGCTCGACGTGCTCGTCCACAACGCGGCGACCGGGGTGATCCGGCCGGCGCTCGAGACCGAGGACAAGCACTGGGACTGGACGCTGCACGCGAACGCGCGCGCGCTCCTCTCGCTGACGCGGGCCGCCGCGCCGCAGATGCCCGCCGGCTCGTCGATCGTCGCGATCTCATCGCTCGGCGCGCAAAGGGTGCTCGAGAACTACATCCTCGTCGGCACCTCGAAGGCCGCGCTCGAGTCGATCGTCCGCTACCTCGCGGTCGAGCTCGCGGCGCGGGAGATCAGGGTCAACGCGGTCTCGGCGGGCGTCGTCGACACCGAGGCGCTCGACTTCTTCCCGAACAAGGACGAGATGCTCGCGATGGCGGAACGGACGCCCGCGGGCCGGCTCGTGTCGCCGGAGGACGTGGCCGCGCTGGTCACGTTCCTCGCAGGCCCGGACGCCGAGATGATCCGCGGCCAGACGCTGATCGTCGACGGCGGCTACTCGCTGCTCGCCTGATGGAGCCGACCGAGCACAACCGCAGGGCCTGGGACGAGATCCACCGGCGCCGTGCCGAGGCGATGGCGGGCGAGCTCGGACTGCCCGACCCGGTGCGCCGCTCGTTCGCGAATCTGACCGGGAAGCGCGTGCTCCACCTCCAGTGCGCGACGGGCGAGTCGACGAGCGAGCTGGCCGAGCTCGGCGCCGTGGTGACGGGCGTCGACATCTCGGAGGAGGCGCTCGAGGTCGCGCGGGAGCGCAATCCGTCCGTCGTCTGGGTGCAGGCCGATGTGCAGGCGCTGCCGCAGGAGCTGCGCCGCGGCCGGTTCGATCTCGTCTACACGGCGATGGGCGTGCTCGTGTGGCTGCACGATCTCAACACGTGGGCGGCGGGAATCGCGGCGGCGCTGCGGCCCGGAGGCGACTTCCTGCTGTACGAGGAGCATCCTGTGGCGATGTGCATCGACCCGATGATGCGATGGCGCGAGGACTACTTCGACGAGTCGATCCTGGTCACACGCGGCTGGAGCCACTTCGAGCTGCAGGGCGACGCGCCGGTCGAGGAGAAGCACGAGCGCTTCTGGCGGCTCGGCCAGGTCGTGACCGCGGTCGCGCGGGCCGGGCTCGCGGTGCGCGCGCTCGAGGAGTACCCCTCGCGCAAGACCGAGTACCGGCACCTCGATGCGAGGGTGCCCGGCGACTTCCTGCTGCATGCGGTGAAGTCGGCGTGATCTCGCTGCGGCGCGAAGCGGAGGGCGAGCCGGCGGGGGCGCTCGTGCTGTTCCACGGGCGCGGGACGAGCGAGCACGACCTCTATCCGCTGTTGGACGTGCTCGATCCGGATCGGCGCCTGCTCGGCTTGACGCCGCGCGGGCCGCTCTCGTTCGACTACATGCCGGGCTGCCACTGGTACCGGCTCGGTGGGATCCCGACTCCGGATCCGCCGACGTTCACCTCGACGTTCGCCGAGGTCTCGGCGTGGCTGGACGAGCTGCCGTTTCCGGCGGAGCGCGTGGTGCTCGGCGGCTTCTCGCAGGGCGCGGTGATGAGCTACGCGCTCGGGCTCGGCGCGGGGCGACCCTTGCCGGCGGCGCTCGTCTGCCTCAGCGGCTTCCTGCCGAAGGTGCCCGGCTTCGAGCTCGATCTCGCGCGGGAGCTGCCGCCAGCTGCGATCGGGCACGGGACGTACGACGACGTGATCCCGGTCGAGTTCGGGCGCGAGGCGAAGGAAGTGCTCGAGGCCGCGGGCGCGAACGTCCTGTATCGCGAGGCGCCGATGGCGCACACGATCGAGCCGGCCTTCCTGCCCGAGATCGCATCGCTGATCCGCGCCGCCACCGGCGGCTGAGATTCGACACAGATCCGGCACAGACGCGCGCGCCGGCGCCGTCTAAAGTCTGATCCCCGTGGGCGGGTGGGGGTTTGGGATGGGACCTACTTGGAACCGCTGTAGCCCAGCCGCCCGAGCCTCAGCGTTCCCGCATGAATCCCTGGCGCGCCGCGCTCACGAGCGCGACCGCCTCGGGAAACAGCACCCGCATCGCATCACGCAGCCCGATCGCCTGCTCGTCGATCGTGCCCGTGACGTCGATCCGCTTCAGCGCCGCGCCCGTCAGCTCGACCGCCGTGTTCAGCGTCAGCGTCGCGAACTGCTCGCGCTGCGCCTCCTGCACCGACTCCGCCTGTTGTTCGGCGAACTCACGCAGCCCGCGGAGCAAGTCCTCGGGGTCGCCGCCCATCGGAAATCCGAATCCACCTTCCATCAGTCCTCCTTGAAGAGCTCGAAGATGCCTTTGTTGAGCCAGCCGCCGCCGTCGAGGGTCAGGCAGTCGCCGGTGACGTAGTCCGAAAAGTCCGAGACGAGGTAGGCGCACGCGTTCGCGACCTCGTCCTCGCGGCCGAAACGCTGCGCGGGGATCGAGCGGAGGATCGCACGCTGCACCGCGGGATCGGGCCAGAGCTGCTCGCGCGTCTTCTCGGTGTCGATCGGCCCGGGCGCGATCGCGTTGACGCGAATCCCGTGCCCCGCCCACTCCACCGCGAGCGTGCGGGTCAGGCTGAGCACACCCGCCTTCGCCGCTGCCGAATGAACGGTGCCCGGGCCGCCCGTCCACGCGTAGGTGGCGATGATGTTGACGATCTGTGCCGGGCCGCCACCGCGGGCGATGTGGCGCCGGCCCAGCTCGCGGGAGCAGAAGAACGTACCGTCGAGGACGATCCCGAGCACGGCGCGCCAGCCGTTCGGCGAGAGGTCCTCGGCCTTGACGACGAAGTTGCCGGCGGCGTTGTTGACGAGCGTGGTGACGGGCCCGAGCGCGTCCTCCGCAGCCGAGAACGCCGCCTCGACCTGTTCGGGGTCGCGCACATCGCACTGAACCGCGACGCCGCCGCCCATCTCCGCGACCGTCTCCGCAAGCGGCTCGGGCCTGCGCCCGCAGACGGCGACCTGGGCGCCGAGCCTGCACAACTCGAGCGCCATCGAGCGCCCGAGTCCGCTGCCGCCGCCGGTGACGAGCGCGACGCGCCCGGCGAGAGTTCCCTCTGGCAGCATCACGCCTCGCTCCGCACGAGCTTGTAGTCGCGCTCGACCTCTTCGCCGAGCTCGGTCACGGCACCGGTTGCAGCCTGCATCGACTGGGCGAACGGCGAGGTGGCGGCGTCGCCGAGCGCGCGCTCGAGGCGGCGCGTCGCAGCACCGACCGCGTCGAGATAGGCATGGGACGCGACGCGCGGCGAACGGCCGACCGCGGCCTCGAGCGCGAGCGCGGCCTCCTCCGCCTCCTCGATCCCGATCGGGCTCTCGGTCAGCCGCAGTCGCATCAGCACCGCGCGCAGCTCCTCGAGATCGCCGCCGCCGGACAGCTCCTCGGCGAGCTCGCACAGCGCGGCGAGCTCGGCCGCCTCGCGCGCGACGCTGCGATCCTCGACCGGCCGCGCGTCCTCGTCGAGCGCGAGCCAGCTCCGCGCCTCCCCGCTCTCAAAGGAGCAGAGGTAGACGCGGGCGCCGTCATCGAGCTCGGCCGCGAGAACACCCGTGACGCTCTCGTCCTCCTCGGCGTACCGCTCCGCAGCGGACGCGACCCGCTCCAGCTCCTCGCTCAGACTCACAGCTGCAGCATAGACTCGCCGCCGTGGATGCCCGGACGCTCTTCGCACCGCTCGGGCCGACGTACGAGCGGTACGGCTCGCTCCTCTCGTTCGGACAGGACCCGCGCTGGCGTCGCGAGCTCGTCTCGCACGTCGAGGCACGCCCCGGCGACCGCGTGCTCGACGTCGCCACCGGCACCGGCGCCGTCGCCCGTGCGGTGATCGCCGCGACCGGCGCCACCGTGGTCGGCCTCGACCAGAGCCCCGAGATGCTCGCCGAGGCGCGCCGCGACCGCCCCGACGCGGAGCTGGTCCAGGGCAGCGCCGACGAGCTGCCCTTCCCGGATGCGTCGTTCGATGCGCTCACCTTCACGTACCTCCTGCGCTACGTCCCCGATCCCGCCGCGACGATGCGCGAGCTGGCGCGCGTCGTGAAGCCGGGCGGGACGATCTCCTCGCTCGAGTTCGCCGTCCCGCTCGGGATCTGGCGGCCGCTCTGGGAGCTCTACGTGCGGATCGGCCTCCCGCTCGCCGGCCGCGCGATCTCGCCCGGCTGGCACGAGGTCGGAAGCTTCCTCGGCCCGTCGATCCGCGACTTCTACGCCGAGTATCCGCCCGCGCGCGTGCTCGAGCTGTGGCGCGCGGCGGGGATCGGCGAGGTCCGCGCGAGACGGATGAGCCTCGGCGGCGGAGTCGTGATCTGGGGACGGAAGGCGTGAAGCCGGCGTTCTACGCGCTGGACAGCGGGGGCTGGCGCGACTACGTGACGCTCCTGCATCCGCCCTACACGCTCTGGCATCTGAGCTACGTCGCGGTCGGCGCCGGCCTCGCGGCGCAGCTCGACGGCCCGCGCCTCGTCGCGACCTTCGCCGCGTTCTTCCTCGCGATGGGGATCGGCGCGCACGCGCTCGACGAGCTGAACGGACGGCCACTGCAGACCCGGATCTCCGACCGGACGCTGATCGCGCTCGCCTCGGTCTCGATCGCGGCCGCCGTCGCGATCGGCGTCGTGCTCGCGATCGCCTTCGACCTGTGGCTGCTCGCGTTCGTCGCCGCCGGCGGGTTCATCGTCGTCGCGTACAACCTCGAGCTCTTCGGCGGCCGTTTCCACTCCGACCTCTGGTTCGCGCTCGCGTGGGGCTCCTTCCCGCTGCTGACCGGCTACTTCGCGATGACGGGGCGGCTGCGAGCGGACGCGATCGTCGCGGCGGCGTTCGCCGCGCTCCTGAGCCTCGCGCAGCGGCGGCTCTCCACGCCCGTCCGCGCGGTGCGGCGCCGGCTCGAGTCGGTCGACGGCACGATGGTGTGGCGCGATGGACGCGAGGAGCCGGTGACACCCGCGACGCTGACCGCGGGCACGGAGGGGGCGCTGCGGGCGCTGACGCTCGCGACCGTTGCACTCGGCGCGGCGCTTCTGTTGCAGCACGCCGTACGATGAACGCGTGAGCCCGGCCACCATCGCCGAGATCGTCTTCGCGATCAGCGCGGTCGCCGCGGTTGCGGCGCTCGCCCTCGCGGCACTCGGCAGAGTCGAGCCGCAGCGGCTCATCATCGTCGCCGGAGCCGACGCTGTGGCCGCCGCCGGAGCCTGGGTCGCGTTCGCGCTCGACCCGATTCGCGAACGCGGGATCGCCGCCGGAGGAATCACCGTCTGCGCCGCCGCGATCGGCGCCGCCGCGGCGCTCACCCGCGCAGTGGCACGGAGCCGCGCGATCGAGGCTGAGGTCGATCAAGCTCAAGCCCGTCTCGCTGCGCTGGTCGAGGAAGAGGCGACGAACCGCGCCGCTGAGCTCGACCTCACGCTTGCCCGCGCCCGAGCAGACTCTGCATCCCTCCTCGCGGAAGAAGAGCGGCGCGTTGCGGAGGGCCACAGGCGCCGCGTGGCCGATACCGAGCGGTCGGCCGCCAACGAGCTGACTCGCGCGGTCGCCGAGGTGCAACAGCGCGTCGAGCAGCGCCTCGCCGAATGGGCGGAAGATCTCGATCGTTCCCAGGCGCGCCTGACCGACCAGCTCGCGCGGCTCGCCGACCGGCAGAACGCAATGCTCGCTGATGCCGAGGCGCGGATCGCAGCGGACGCGGAGCAACTCGTGGCCGAGACCGAGGAGCAGCGGCTCGGAGCCCTGCGCCTGCGGGAGGAAATCGTGCAGGCGACGCAGGAGTCGATTACGGCCGCGGCCGCCGAGGTCGAGACCTATTCGATCGAGCGCCGCCGCGCACTCGACGAGCTGGCCGAGCGGCTGCGAAGGCGGGAGCGCTCGGTGTCAGAGCAGCTCGAGCGCGAAGAGGGCGAGGTCGCCGCACGCCTCAAGACGAGCCTCGCCGAGGTCGAGCGCCGCCAGGTCGAGGCGCTCCTGCGCACGGTCGAGCGGGCGTCGACCCGATTCTCGGAAGCCGCGCTCCTCCAGTTCGCCGACGAGGTGAAGGCCGCACGCGAAGGCGCGGCGCAGCGGCTTTCCCGCGAGCTCGACCGCGCGGTCGCGAACTTCGCGCGCCAGGCCGAGGCAGCGCTTGGAGCCCGGCTCTCGCAGGTCGCCGACGCGGGCGAGCAACGGCTCGAGAAGCGGCAGGGCCAGATCGCCGCTGGGCTCGAGCGGCAGCGCGAGGACGCCGTGGGCGCGCTCGAGCGGCGGCTGGGCGAGGCCGAGGAGGAGCTCCGCCGCCACATCCGCGAGCTCGCCGCCGACGGCGAGGCCGAGCGGAACGTGCTGGAGGCGAGGCTGCACGACCTCCAGCGCCGCGTCGAGCAGGCGACGCAGACGATGGAACGCAATCGCGCGTAGGTCCCAACCTTTTTCGGGAGGGTTCGTCTATGGAAACGCGAACCACTCACGCGTATGAGCGAGATGACCAACACCATCGAGCACGAAGGCGGCGAACAGGCCAAGGTGGAGAGCTGGCGCCTTCACGTCCTGATCGAGGCCGGCTACCCGCTCCCGCTGGCCGAGCGCCTCGCCGGCAGCCCCGCCGACCTCCACAGCGCCGTCGAGCTCATCACGCGCGGCTGCAAGCCCGAGACGGCCGCCGAGATCCTGCTTTAGATCGTTAGTCTCGACCGGGTGAAGGTCGAGCCGATCGTCTACGAGGGCCGCAAGGTCTACACGGTGCCCGCCTTCAGCCGCGGCATCGCGACGTGGCTCGGGCGCCTGCCCGACGTCTGGGTCGAAGGAGAGGTGACGGAGCTCCGCCGCAGCCCGGCCTGGCAGCGAGTCTTCCTCACGCTCAAGGATCCGGAGAGCGGCGCGACGCTCGGCGTAACGATGCGACGTGACCGCTTCGACGCGCTCGAGTTTGAGCTCGTCGACGGCGAGCGCGTGCATGTCCACGGGCGCGCCGAGTTGTACGAGGCGCGCGGCGAGCTCTCGTTCAAGGCGCTGACGATCGAACGCTTCGGGATCGGCGCGCATCTCGCTGCCCTGGAGCGGCTGAAGAAGAAGCTCGCGGCGGAGGGGCTGTTCGCGGCCGAGCGGAAGCGGCCGTTGCCGTTCCTGCCGCGGCGGATCGGGCTCGTGACGAGCACCGACGCAGCGGCGAAGCAGGACGTGCTGACGACGATCACGACGCGATTCCCGCCGGCGCGGATCGTCGTCGCCGAGACGCCTGTCCAGGGCCCGCGCGCGGCGGCGGGGATCGTCGAGGCGCTGCTCCGCGTCGCCGCCCTGCCCGAGGTCGACGTGATCGTGCTCACGCGCGGCGGCGGCAGCTTCGAGGATCTGCTCCCGTTCAGCGACGAGGCTGTCGTCCGGGCCGTCGCGTCGTGCCCGGTTCCCGTGATCTCGGCAGTCGGCCACGAACAAGACGCCCCCTTGTGCGACCTCGCCGCCGACGTTCGCGCGTCGACGCCGACCGCCGCGGGCAAGCTCGTCGTCCCCGATCTCGCCGAGGTGCTCCAGCGGCTCGAGCGCGCTCGCGCGGGTGTCGAGCGAGGCGCGCGTCGCACGCTCGAGACGCGCGAGCAACGGCTCGTGCGGGCCCACGACAGGCTCCGCCGCGCGCCGGCGCTCGCGGTGGAGCGCAAGCACGCGCGGCTCGAGGCGACGGCGGGCCGCCTGCGCGCACTCTCGCCGCGCGCGACGCTGGGCCGCGGCTACGCGATCGTGCGCGCCCGCAACACGATCCTCCGCTCCGCGACCGAGGTCGCACACGGTGAGCGGGTCGAGGTCGAGCTGGCCGACGGCGGCTTCGGCGCGGTGGTCGAATGACCGACGAGGTGCTCACCTTCGAGGCGGCGCAGAAAGAGCTCGAGGCGATCGTCGAGAAGCTCGAGCGCGGCGAGGCGGAGCTCGAGCAGCTGACGGCGCTCTCGGAGCGCGGCGAGGTGCTCTACCGCTTCTGCCGCGAGCAGCTCGACGCGGCCCACGGCAAGATCGAGGAGCTAGCGAAGCCGGAGGCCTAGCTCGACGAGATCTTCGCGCGCGCGAGCGGGATCACCCGAGAGCGCAACGGTCTCGACGCCTGACAGCGGCTCGACGACCCGCCCGCCGAAGACGACGCAGCGGACTCCTGCCTCGGCGCAGCGGCGCGCGACCACCGCGGGCGCTTTTCCCTCGGCCGTTGTCCGGTCGACCGTGCCCTCGCCCGTGACGACGAGGCCGGCGCCGCGCGGGTCGAAGCCCATCGCGTCGAGCACGAGCTCGGCGCCCGGGACGAGCTCCGCACCGAGCGCCGCGAGCGCCGCGCCGAGCCCGCCCGCCGCGCCCGAGCCCGGCAGCTCCGCGTACGGACGCAGCTCGGGCAGCCCGAGGAGCCTTGCCTCGAGGAGCTCGACCTGTGCCGCGTCAGCGCCCTTCTGCGGCCCGTAGAGGCGCGCCGCGTCGGCCAGCGTGCTCTGCACGTCGCAGGCGACACGCGCCGACGCAGGCAGCCGCTCGACCACCTCGCGCAGCCCGGCGCCGCCGTCCACCGTCGCGACGCCGCCGAGGCAGAACAGGAACGCGGACGCGGAGCCCGCCGCGAGGATCAGCTCGCCAAAGCCGCGGCTCGATGCCGTCAGCGGGTCGAGCCGCCCCGGATCGAGCGGCACGGCCTCCGCCGCCTCGACGACTGCGGTGCCGTCCGGCAGCTCGAGCCACCGCCCCACCCGCGCGCGCCCGAACGCGTCGTTCACCTCCGCCTCGTGCCAGCGCCCGCCCCGCGCCCGGTACAGCGCATCGGCTGTCCCTTCGCCGCCGTCGGCAACCGGACGCTGCTCGACCTCGGCCCAGGTCGAGAGCCCCTCGGCGAGCGCCGCAGCAGCCTCGGCCGCCGTGAGGACGCCCTTGAGGCTAGCCGGGCACGCGATCGCGCGGGCGTCCGGCATCGTCCTCGACCATCCCTTCGGCCTCGTCGACCGTCTCGTCGGCGCGCTCGGCGCCGGGCATCCCGCGCAGCGTCGCGAGGGAGATCCCCTCGTGCGCGAGGAAGATCAGCCCGATCCCGATCCCGACCGACGCCTCGATCGCCTGCAGGCCGATCCCGAAGGCGAAGCCCTGCGAGTACGGCACGCCGTACGACACGAGCGGCAGCGCCACGGCCGCCTGCATCAGGCCGATGTTCCCCGGCCAGAGCGGAAAGATCGTCGCCACGTTCATCAGCACGAGCACGAGCCCGGCCGCGGGCAGCGGCGAGTGGATGTCGAACGCGCGCATCGCCGTGTACACCGCCAGCAGCTGGAAGATCCAGCCGAGGCACTGGAACGAGATCGCGCGCACGGCGGGCCAGCCGGCGCGCATCACGCCGAGCCCGTGGCGGCCCATCGTGACCACGCGGCGAACCGCCCCGAGCCCCTCGAGTCGCGCGCCCTGGTGGAGGCGCGCACTCGCGAAGGCGAAGGTGAAGAGCGCGATTCCACCGCCGACGACCACGATCAGGCTCGTCACGGCCCAGGCCGGAATCTTCGCAAAGAAGACGACATAGACGACGAGGATCACCACCGGCACGAGGTCGAAGACGCGATGGGCGAAGACCGTCCCGACGAGCGTCGCCCACAGCCCCTTCCGCCCGGGCATCCGCCGCGTCAGCACACCGACGCGCGCGAGCTCGCCGACGCGGCCGGGCAGCACCGCGTTCGCGAACAGCCCGACGGAGAACGCGGAGAAGACGAGCCGGAACTTCGGCCGCGGCTCGGGCATCGCGGCGTCGATCACGGTCTTCCAGGCGAGAGCGCGCGCGACCACCGAGAAGAGGTTGAAGCCGATCGCGACGAAAACCCAGCGCCACTCGACCTTGTCGAACGCGTGCCTGATCGTGTGCGTGTCGGGCCCGCGCCACCAGAGCATCGCGATCACGCCCACGCCGGCGAGCACGACGAGCGCGATCCGCATCAGCGGGTTGGCGAGCAGTGCGCGCATCAGGGCGCGAGCACCTGCTCGTAGACCGAGATCAGCCGCCGGCCGATGTCCTCCCACGAGTACTTCGTGATCGCGACCTGGCGTGCCGCCGCGCCGAACGCCGCGCGCCGCGGCTCGTCGGCGAGGAGCGACTCGATCGCATCTGCAAGAGCGGCAGAGTCGCCCGGCGGGCACAGGAGCCCCGTCTTCGGTGTCATCACGTCACGGTAGCCCGTGATGTCCGAGCAGACGACCGGCGTCGCGCACGCGAAGGCGCGCGTCAGCACCATCCCGAAGCTCTCGCCGCCGAGCGAGGGTGCGACGAGCGCCTTCACCGAGAGGAGCTCGCTGGTGAGGTCCTCCTGCGAGAGGAAACCGAGGATGTCGATCCCGTCGTCGGAGACGCGCGTGCGCTGGAGCAGGAGCCGCACCGCGAGCGGGTCGGCGCCTGCGATCCGCAGGCGCGCGCCGGTGCGTCGCCGCAGCTCGGGCCAGGCCTCGATCAGGACGCGCAGGCCCTTGCGCGTCTCGTGCCGGCCGGCGAACAGGATCCGGTGCTCGCGGCCCATCGCCTCGGCCGCCGGCGGAATCAGCACGCCGTTCGGGATCACGTTGTACTCGCCCGGGACCCAGCGCGCCGCCGAGTCGGCCGCCATCTGCGAGACCGCGATCCGGTAGTCGATCCGGTCGAGCACCGGGCGCCAGACGTGGACCGCCCCTCGCATCCAGCCGAGCTCGCCGCTCGCGTGATGGGTCGCCACGATCGGTGTCTTCCGCGCCAGCGCGAGAGCGAGGATGCAGATCGCAGGCGTCATCGGCTCGTGCAGGTGCAGCACGTCGAACTTCTCGCGCTCGAGCGCAGCCCGGATCCGGTAGAAGGAGCGCGGGCTGAGGACGATGTTCGGCAGCGAGCCGTTCGCCGGGACGATGACCGAGCGCCCGACCGGGATCACGTCCGGCGGCGGGTCGCCCTGGCGCGCGACGCGCGGGTGAAGGACACGCGTGAACTGGCCGGGCGGGTCGTTGCCGATCAGCGTGCGGTTGTCGACGCCGTGCCCGCGCAGTGCGGCGGCCTGAAGCTCGGCGTGCTCGTTGACGGCGCCCCAGAAGGTCCACGAGAACGGCACGACGATGCCCACCTTCATCCCTGCGGAGCCTAATGGTCAGCGCCCAGTAGACTCGAAGGGTGTTCGATTCAGGCCTCGCCGAGCTGCACACTCACCTCGGCGGCTCGGTGGCCTCGGACATCCTCTGGAGCCTCGCGCACGAGCAGGGAATCGCGCTTCCGGTCAAGGACTACTGGGAGTTCGAGCAGCTCGTCACCGTCTCCGATCCGCGCGGCGTGCCGAACCTCGACGCGCTCGACGCGATCTACCACTGGACGGAGCTGATCCAGTCGAGCCCGATCGCCGTCGAGCGCTCGGTACACGCGGCGATCGGCGGCGCGTACCGCTCGCAGCGGATCACGACGCTCGAGGTCCGCTTCAACCCGATGAAGCGGAACCGCGGCGGCGAGCGCGACCTCGACCACATCATCCTCGCCGCGATCCGCGGCCTCGACCGCGCGAGCCTCGAGTACCCGCAGGTGCGCGCCGGCCTGCTGCTGATGATGGATCGCACCTTCACCGCCGAGCAGAACACGATCATCGTCGAGAAGGCGATCGCGTGGGCGCCGCGCGGCGTCGTCGGCGTCGACATCGCAGGCCCACGCCCCGGCGGCGAGCGCTACGACTACCGGCAGGTCGCGCCGATGGTCGAGGCGGCCCGCGAGGCCGGGCTCGGCGTGACGATCCACGTCGGCGAAGAGGGCGGCGACATGGGCCGCGCGGAGCTCGCCGAGGTGATCGAGGTGCTGCGCCCCGACCGGATCGGTCACGGCATCCTCGCCGCCCAGGATCCCGAGCTGATGGCCGCGCTGCGCGACGCCGGGATCGTGCTCGAGATCTGCCCCACCTCGAACCTCCTCACCAAGGCGCTCGCGGACGAGGACGCGGTGCGCGACACCTTCCGCGCCTTCGTCGAGCACGGCGTCCAGTTCACGATCGCGACGGACGGCCCCGAGATGATGCGCACCCACCTGCGCGACGAGCTCGAGCTGCTGCTGCGCCTCGGCGCGCTCGACGAGGACGAGCTCGCCGAGGCGAACCGGCGTGGGCACGACGTCAGTTTCATCGGGCGCGCCACGGCTCGGGCGTAAGCCCCGAAATACGCCCTCCGGTCAATTGGCGCTCTCGCGCGAGGGTGGTTTTGTGGCGCCATGTCCGAAGCCCAATACCCCCGGATCACTCCGCGGCAGCGTCAGGTCGTCGAGTTGATCGCAGCCGGCTGCTCGAACGACGAGGTCGGCGAGCGGCTCGGCATCTCCCCAAGGACGGCCAAGGCGCATTGCGATGTACTGCGCCAGAAGCTGGG
Organism: uncultured Actinomycetes bacterium; assembly: GCA_963738775.1. Taxonomy (GTDB): domain Bacteria; phylum Actinomycetota; class Thermoleophilia; order Gaiellales; family Gaiellaceae; genus CAVQZA01. The sequence goes on along the minus strand of CAVTXU010000017.1, from coordinate 54,395 downwards.
CGTCGCGCGGCGGAGGCAGATCCCCGTTGCCTACCGCAGCCAGACAGGGGTCGATCCCCTGTCGCCAAGCCTCGTGCTGACCACGGTCGGTTCGAGGGACTGACGGCACCTCGCCCGCGGCGGTAAGCCGCGGGCGAGGATTGTTTCGGACAGTCGAGATTTGTGACAAATAGCGCTAGCCTGTGCCCACGGGATGCGGCTCCCGCGGAGCAGGCGAAGTGATCGAGGGCATGGTTCAAATCCCGTTGTGGCGCCGCCGCATCATCAAGCGGCCTCGCTTGACGCGCATCCTCGACGAGGCGAATGCCCCTCTGGTCCTACTCGTCGCGCCCGCCGGCTACGGCAAGACGACGCTGGCGCGCCAGTGGCTGGCGCAGGGCAAACGGCGCCATGCGTGGTACACGGGGACTCCGCCGTCGTCGGACGTCTCCGCGCTTGCCCTCGGCCTGGCGCGAGCGCTGGAAACAATCGTCCCGGGGCCGGCGGAGCGAATGCGCCAGCGGCTGCTGGCAGTGCCGACATCAGAGGAAGAACCGGAGGTCGTAGCCGACATCCTCGCGGACAGCGCCTCCGAGTGGCCCGACGACGCGTGGCTCATCGTCGACGACTACCACCACATAGGAGTCTCGGCGGCGGCGGAGGCGTTCTTCGCGCGGTTCGTAAGGATGTCGGGAGTGCGTCTCTTTGTCACGAGCCGGACGGAGCCCACGTGGGCCTCCGCGAGGAGCACGACATATGGCGAAGTAGCCGCCCTTGGAATCGGAGAACTAGCATTGACGGCAACCGAGTCGGCACTCGTGCTCGGCGTTAAGCGAGACCACGCACTCGACCGATTGCTCGAACGAACTCAAGGCTGGCCGGTTGTGACGAGCCTAGCGGCGGTAACGCACGGCTCAGTACCACAGCTTCCAACGGCCGAAGCGTTGTACGACTTTCTTGCCTCCGAGGTGTTCGCCGCGGCGTCACAGCCCACGCGAAGGCTTGTCTGCCAGCTTGCGTTTTTGTCGTCGCCGACGCTCGACGTTGCACGGAGTTTTACTGAGCCGAACTCTACGGAGGAATGCGTTACGGAAGCAGCAAAGCTCGGTCTTCTCGAGCGTGAGGCGTCGGAACTCCGGCTGCACCCATTGTTTCGTGACTTCCTGAAAGCTCGCTTTGCGGAGTTTGCTCCCGATGAGCGCGCTGAAGCACTCAGACTACTCACGGTGCACCTGGAAGGCGTACGCGCCTGGGACGATCTCTTCGAAGTTGTGAAGCAGGACCCGACGCCACTTAGGCTCGACGCCCTTCTCAGCGCCTCGCTACGCGATCTCGTTGCCGAAGGTCGCGTCGGCACACTCAGCACCTGGTACACCTTCGCCAGGTCACGAAGACTCCAAACTCCGGCCATTCAACTTGCGGTCGCCGAGTTGAGCTTCCTGGGCGGGAACCCGCTAACTGCGCTGCCTCTTGCTGTCGGTTCAGCGCGAGGCCTGGCGACCGAGTCGCTAAGTTCTCGTGCGTGGATCCTTGCCGGACGAAGTGCCTATTTCCTCGACAGGTATCCGGAAGCAGTCGAACACTTCGAACAAGCCAGAGACGCAGCCCAGATAGACGAGGACCGTCTCGACGCCGCGTGGGGTCACTTCCTCGCGATGAAATGCATAGAGGATCTCGACACTGAAGCCGCCCTGGCTACATTGGCGCCGGTATCGGCCAACGGACTCGACGGAGTCCTCCGATACGCAAACGCTCGAATGGCGCTTGCGGAACGCGCCTCAAACGCCAAGGACGCACTGTCCGAAGCGCTACCCCTCTTAGGCCTGGCCGAAGAAGCTCGAGATGTCGGCATCAAGACAAGCTTCCTGAACTCCGTGGGGCGTGCGCTCGTTGACCAAGCGCGCTACGACGAGGCATTGGCGATCTTTCGGGACTTGCTCGACATGACCGAAAGCCTCGGCCTGAGGCACATCCTCCCAGATGCCTGGATAGGAATCGCCCTGGCCGAGAATGGCCTTCGCCGGTTCGGTCGCGCGTCAAAAGCATGCGACCGAGCGGAAGCCGAGGCTAGGAAGTGCAACGACGCCCACAATCTGGTCGAGTGCCAACTGCTGCGAATTAGAATTCTGATCGCCCTTGGTGCAGCCCATGATGCCACCAAGGTCGGAGATATATGGCAGCGCAAACCCGGCTCCGCCGCCCTGGGTGAACTCGCGGGCTGCCGGGCCCTTGCTCACGCCTGTTGCTCAGAGTTCGCAATCGCCGAGGCCCTCGTCGAGGAGGCGAGCCGCTGTATCGCTGTGCGCCAGACACGGGTGCTGTGCGGATGCACCGAACTAATCATCGCCATGGGCCGTTCGGGCCCGTTCGAGCCAGCACGCGACACGATCCTGGACCTTGTATCCGAGTCGGGAAGTCTCGACGGCGTCGTGACGGCCATCCGCGGGTTTCCGCCATCGCTTGCCGCGCTCTGCTCAAACTCGATCTGCGAGTCGGAGATCGTCGGCGCTCTTAGCCGAAGTCGAGACTTCAGAATCCTCAAAGAGACGGGCTTGAGGCTTCGAGGAGGTGAGAGTCAACCCCCATTCCTAACGCCGAGGGAGGAGGACGTATTCGGCCTCTTGTGTCAGGGCCTATCGAACGGTGAGATCGCCAGAAGCCTGTTCATTTCAGGTGCAACCGTCAAGGTTCATTTGCGCCACGTCTATCAGAAGCTCGGCGTCAGCAACCGCCGCGAAGCTTTGGCTCGAAGTGCGGTCGTGATCGGAGAGCAGAAACCTAGGCCCCGATAGCACGCATCGCGACCCGCGGCGCGAGTAAGTCGGGCGTGAACTCTTGAGCCTCGCCCGATTCGAGGACTTGCGCCTGGCCCTCGAACCGAAAGTCCGCACGAGTCGCAAGGCGGTAGCTTTCCGAGGCTCCTGCGAGGATCGCCTCAAAAGCAGCGACAACGGCGGTGTCGAACTGAGTCTCGACGGCCTGCGCCAACCGCAGGCGAGCGACGCGAGTCGGCATGGCCTCGCGATAGGGACGGTCAGACGTCATCGCGTTGTAGGCGTCCGCGACCGCGATGATGCGCGCGATCAGCGGAATCGAGTCACCCCGGATCCCATCTGGGTAGCCATTCCCATCGAACCGCTCATGATGATGGCGCACGATCGCAGCGATCTCGGCGTAGTCGTCGACTTTTGCAAGGATTCGCTCGCCGATCTCGGAATGCGCCTCCATCAATCGACGCTCTTCAAGCGTCAGCGCTCCCGGCTTTTCGAGCAAACCCGGAGGCAGGCCAACCTTTCCGATGTCGTGGACGAGTCCCGAGACATGAGCGAGTTGTTGGTCGCCTTCAGAAGCACCCATCCGAACAGCGATGTCCCGCGCGTAAATCGCAACCGCTGCAGAATGACCCGCCGTGTACTGATCCCGAGCGTCGAGCGTGGTCACAAGAGCTGTAGCAAACGACAGGTTCGCCTGTTCGAGTCGACCGTTGACCGACGAAAGCTCCTCCGCGAGCTGGGTCTGCTCCTGGTAGAGCACGTACAAACGCTGAGCCGCGAGAGCCGGCAAGAAGAAGACGGGCAGGATCCAGATCGAGATTTGCTCGACGCCGAATGCGAGCAATGCAACCACCGGAGCGATGAGTGGCACTGACGCTGCGGCGGCTGGCCCAATGCTCTTGATCACCTCGACGGCTCCGCCGCTCCCCCGAAGCCGAACTGTCAGTGCCGTAAAGCCAAGATCGAGGGCCTCGGAGACAACGGTTCCGATGCAGGTCGCGAGAACAACCGCGCCGAGCGCGCTCGACGTGAGCATGGTTACCTTCACAACGACCAACCCAGTTATCGCTCCAGAAATGGCCCTCGTGTTCGTGTACACCGCCCATTTCAACCGGGGGTGAGGACTCGTGTTGTGGAGGTCGCCGATCATTGACGCCGCGTATACGACCATCGCAGCCAGCGGGCCATAGAGGACGGCTGCAAAAAGGAGCGGCAGTCCAGAGATCGAGACCTCGACGTCCGCGCGCGTACTCAGACGAACACTGGCCTGTTCTGCGATCGCCCCGACCGCAGCGAGGGCAACGACTACCCAGGCGTTGCCAAGCGTATAGCCGGCCATCAAGAGGGCCAGAAGAATCGCAACGGATATCACGGAGAGCGCGGCAACGTACGTGTACATACGCACACCCGGCCTACCGAGCCGTCGAACCGACCTATTCGCCTGTCTCAGAACCGAAGCCACATATCCCCTAGTTCGCTTGCGTGTCCCCCGTATGGGGTATACGATCGTGCTGCCGTTAGTCCCCAAACCGAGGAGTCACAGTGCGCAAGTCTGTGATCCGTTTTGTAGCTCGCGGTTTCGTCGCGAGTTCATCCAAAGGCTGGTAAAGCCGACCCAGTCTGCGTTTTCCACAAGCTGTGGGCATCACCCTGTTGAGTGATATCCACATCCTGGGGAAATCGGAGTGAAAAGCTAGCAAGACCCGTCCCAAAGGGTCGCAGTGGGGCGGGTCTTGCACGCCCTCGAACTGCGGTCGGATCTAGCTGATGATGCCGCGGCGAAAGCCGACGGCTACAGCGTGGGCGCGCGAGCGCGCCTGGAGCTTCGCAAGCAGGTGGCGGACGTGCGACTTCACGGTCTCCTCCGACAGGAAGAGGCGATGGCCGATCTCGCGGTTCACGAGGCCGTCCGAGATCAGTTGCAGGACCTCGACCTCGCGGTTCGTCGGCTCCTGCTCGAGCTCCCGCAGGGGGCCCGAGAACGGGATCACCTCACCGTTGCCGGTACCGCGCCGTGCAGCCACCTCGTCGAAGCGACGGGTGTGCCCGATGTAGCGGCTCAGGATCTCCTTACGCTCAGCTGCGTCCACGGCCTGTCTATCGGTTCCGCAGAAGTGCCCCTTTAGGAGTACTCACTCGCGCGAGGGATTACAGGAGCTCAAAACCGCACGAACTTGCGCCTTCGAGCCGCATAATCGGCCGGTTCCGGCTCCTCCAGAACGCGGTTCACGCCCTCCCGGCCGGTCGAGTGGAGGATGCGTCCGTCGCCGAGCCAGAAGGCGATGTGATCCGCAGTCGCGCCGCCATAAGTGACTAGATCGCCTGCGCGCGCGTCGCCCTCGGCGACCTCGAGGCCCGCGTCCTCCTGCTGGTCGGCGTCGCGCGGGATCAGCCGGCCGAGCCGCCGGTAGGCCATGTGGACGAGGCCCGAGCAGTCGATCCCGAGCTCGGTCATCCCACCCCAGAGGTACGGGGCGCCGAGATACCTGCGCGCCTCCTCGACCGGATCGCCCTCGCGCGGGCTCGGCTCGATCGCCTCGACGGCGATCCAGCCCGGGTAGTCGTACGCGGTGCGGACGAGCGCCCAGCCGCCGCGACGCTTCTCCACCGACAGTGGCTCACCGAGCAGCGCCTGTGTGACCTGCTCCGACGACGGATCGGGCTCGCGATGGATCGGCGCCACCTCGAGCCGGCAGGTGACGAGCTCGGCCATTACGTAGGCGGCGGCTCGGGTGCGGGCGCGACGATCCCCGGGTCGAACACCGGCGCCTGTGCATGCGGTTTCAGCTCGCCGGAGAGGATTCCCTCCGCGAAGTGGCACGCGACCGTGTGACCGCCGCCGAAATCGCGCAGCTCGGGCCGCTCGTCACGACAGCGTGTGTTCTGCACGAACGGGCAGCGCGTGTGGAAGCGGCACGCCGTGGGCGGATTCGCGGGGCTCGGCAGGTCGCCCTGAAGCAGGATCGGGCGGCGCTGGCGCTCGATGATCGGGTCGGGGATCGGCACCGCCGAGAGCAGCGAGATTGTGTACGGGTGCAGGGGTTTCTCGTACAGCTCGTCGGCCGGCGAGACCTCGACGATGCCGCCGAGGTACATCACCGCGATGCGGTCGGAGATATGGCGCACCACCGCGAGGTCGTGGGCGATGAAGAGGTACGTGAGCGCGAAGTCGTGCTGGAGCGAGGCGAGCAGGTTGATGATCTGCGCCTGGATCGACACGTCGAGCGCCGAGACCGGCTCGTCGGCCACGATGAAGTCGGGGTTCACGGCGAGTGCGCGCGCGACGCCCACGCGCTGTCGCTGGCCGCCCGAGAACTCATGCGGATAGCGGCCGGCCGCGTCCTCGGGGAGCCCGACGATCTTCAGCAGCTCACGCACGCGGGCGTCGGCCTGCTTGCGCTTCGCAAGCCCGTGCACGCGCAGCGGCTCGCCGACGATGCGCCCGACGCTGTGGCGCGGATTGAGCGAGGCGAACGGATCCTGGAAGACCATCTGCATCCGCCGGCGCAGCGACCGCAGGCCGCCCTCGCCGAGGTGCGTGATGTCCTGGCCGTCGAAGGTGATCGTGCCGGCGGTGGGCTCGTAGAGGCGCAGGATCGCCCGGCCGACGGTCGACTTGCCGCACCCCGACTCGCCCACGAGCCCGAGCGTCTCGCCGCGCTTGATCGCCAGCGTGACGCCGTCGACGGCCTTGACGTCGCCGACGTGGCGATCGAGCACGACCCCGCTCTGGATCGGAAACCAGACCTTCAGGTCGTCGAGCTCGACGAGGTTCCCGTTCTCACTCATGTCTTCACGAGCCGTGATCGCTGCCACTCGTCGGCCGGCACGGGGTTGAAGCATGCGACGAAATGGCCTGGGTCGATCTCGACGAGCGGCGGCACCTCGATGTTGCACGACTCGATCGCGAAGCGGCAGCGTGGCTGGAAGGGACACGCGTGCGGCGCGTGGAGCATGTCGCGCGGCGCGCCGGCGATCGGCTGGAGCTGGCGGCCGCGCGGCGTGTCGAGGCGCGGAACGCTCTGGAGCAGGCCGAGCGTGTACGGATGCCGCGGCTCGCCGAAGACCTGCTCGGCGGAGCCCGTCTCGACGAACGTGCCGCCGTACATCACGTTCACGCGCTCGCACATCCCCGCGACGACACCGAGGTCGTGCGTGATGAGGATCAGCGCCGTGTCGCGCTCGGAGACGAGCTCGCGCAGGAGGTCGAGGATCTGCGCCTGGATCGTGACGTCGAGCGCCGTCGTCGGCTCGTCGGCGATCAGGAGCTTCGGCTCGCACGCGAGCGCCATCGCGATCATCGCGCGCTGCCGCATCCCGCCCGAGAACTGGTGCGGATAGTCGCCGATCCGCGCCTTCGCGCTCGGGATCCCGACCTGGTCGAGCAGCTCGGCCGAGCGGGCGTCCGCCGCCTTTCGCTCCATGCCGAAGTGCGCCTCGAGCGCCTCGCGGATCTGCCGCCCGATCGTCAGCACCGGATTCAGGCTCGTCATCGGATCCTGGAAGATCATCGCGATCTCCTTGCCGCGCACGGCCCGGAGCTCGCTGTCCGACATCGTCAGGAGCTCGCGGCCCTCGAAGGCCGCTGTGCCCGCCGTCGCGCGCCCGGCGCGCGGGAGCAGGCCGAGGATCGCGAGCGACGTCACGCTCTTGCCGCAGCCCGACTCGCCGACGATCCCGAGCGTCTCGCCCGCGTCGATCTCGAACGAGACGCCGTTCACCGCATGCACGTTGCCGCGGTTCGTCCAGAACCGGACTTCGAGCCCGTCGACCGCGAGCAGGCTCACGCGCGTCCCCGCAGCTTCGGATCGAGCGCCTCGCGCAGCGCGTCGCCGATGAGGTTGAAGCCGAGCGCGGAGATCACGATCGCGATGCCCGGAATGATCGCGAGGAACGGCGCGACCTGGAGGAACTCGTTCGTGTTCGTCAGCATCGCCCCCCACTCCGGCCGCGACGGATCCGGGTCGCCGAGGCCGAGGAACGCGAGCCCGGCCACGTCGATAATCGCGGTCGCCAGCGAGAGCGTGCCCTGCACGATCACCGGGGAGATCGAGTTCGGGAGGATGTGCGAGCCGAGGATCGAGCGGCGCGGCACGCCGACCGAGCGCGCCGCGAGCACGAAGTCGGCCTCGCGCTGCGAGAGGATCGAGCCGCGGATCAGGCGCGCGAAGATCGGGATGCTCGTGACGCCGACGGCGATCATGATCTGGAACAGGCCGGGCCCGAGCACGGCGACGATCCCGATCGCGAGCAGCAGCCCGGGAATCGCCAGCATGATGTCCATCATCCGCATGATGATGTTGTCGACGACGCCGCCGAAGTAGCCCGCAAGCGAGCCGAGCGTGACGCCGAACGACATCCCGACCGTGACCGACACGACGCCGATCACGAGCGAGTAGCGCGCACCCCAGAGGATCCGCGAGAGCTCGTCGCGGCCGAGCTGGTCGACGCCGAACCAGTGCGCCGACGACGGGCCCGGGCAGCAGCCCTTCGTGATCAGCGCGAGGTTCTGGTCGAGCGGCCCGTATGGCGCGATCCACGGTGCGAGAATCGCGGCGCCGACGAAGCAGCAGACGAAGATGAAGCCGACGATGGCGCCGCGGTCGCGCCGCAGCCGCCGCCAGGCCTCGTGCCACAGGCCCCCCGTCGCGACTTTGGGCCCAACGACCTGCCCTTCGAGCTCCGCGATGCTCACGAGACCCGGATCCTCGGGTTCAGGAACCCGTACGAGAGGTCGACGATCAGGTTCACGAAGACGAACACAATCGCCAGGAACAGCACGCCGCCCTGGATCACGGGGTAGTCGCGGTTGAAGATCGCCTGCGCGAGCCACGAGCCCATGCCCGGGATCGCGAACACCGTCTCGGTCAGCACCGCGCCGCCGAGCAGGAGCCCGAACTGGAGCCCGATGATCGTCACGACCGGCAGCAGCGCGTTCCGCATCACGTGGCGCCGGTCGACGATCCCCGGCGACATGCCCTTGGCGCGGGCCGTGCGCACGTAGTCCTCGTTCTGGACGTCGAGCGCCGACGCGCGGGTGATCCGCGCGATGATCGCGAGCGGGATCGAGCCGAGCGCGATCGCCGGCAGGATCAGGTGCTTGACCGCGTCCCAGGCCGCTGTCCAGTTCCCGGTGATGATCCCGTCGAGCACGTAGAAGCCGGTGGGATGGCTCGCGTTGATCAGCACGCTCTGCCGGCCGACGCTGGGTAACCAGCCGAGCCGGACCGAGAAGATGTACTTGAGGATGATCGCGAGGAAGAAGATCGGGATCGAGATTCCGATCAGCGAGCCGACGAGGCTCGCGTGGTCGAACGGGCTCCCGTGGCGTTTCGCCGCGTAGAAGCCGAGCGGGATGCCCACGCCCAGCGCGAAGACCATCGCCGCGAGCGCGAGCTCAACCGTGGCCGGGAACCGTTCCCGGATCTCGGTCGTGACGGGCCGGCGCGAGGTGATGCTGACGCCGAGATTGCCCTCGGCCGTCGTCCTCACGTAGGCCCAGTACTGCTCGTAGATCGGCCGGTCGAGGTGGAGCTGGTGCCGGATCTGCTTGACCGAGGCTGGCGTCGCGCGCTCGCCGAGCAGCGCCTCGGTCGGGCCTCCGGGCAGGGCGCGGATCCAGAAAAAGATCAGGATCGAGAGCCCGATCAGGATCGGGACGAGAAGCAGCAGCCGGCGGACGATGAACCGAAGCATCGATTCAGTCGTCCGCCGGCTGCCTGATTACTCCTCCTACTTCCCGAAGCTGACGAGCCAGAACGGGTCGAGACCCACCGGGCTCGCGTTGAAGCCGTTGACGTTCTTCTTGAACGCCAGCGCCGGAGTCGAGTGCACGTACGGGACGACCGGCAGGAACTTCATCACCGCGACGCTCGCCTGCTGGTACAGCGCGGTGCGCTGGGCGAGATTCGTCGCCGCATCGGCCTTCGCGAGGAGCGCGAACAGCGACGGGTTGTTGAACCCGAACTGGTCGGTCTGCGAACCGAAGTGGACCTTGAGGAAGTTGCTGGGTCGCCGCAGTCACCCGTCCAGCCGAGCAGGAAGAGCTGCGCTCCTCCGCTCTGCACCGTGCCGAGGTAGTCCGGGCGCCACGGCGCGCTGTGCGGGGTGACCTTGAAGCCCGACTTCTCGAGGCTCGCCTGGAACGCCTGGAAGTTCGACGCCGGATCCGGCATGTACGGCCGGCTGACGTTCGTCGGGAACCAGAAGTCGATCTTGACCGGAAGGGTCAGGCCGGCCTGCTGGAGCAGCGCCTTCGCCTTGTCCGGGTTGTACGGGTACGACGGCACGCCCGTCTTGGCGTAGCCGAAGATCTGCGGCGGCAGGAACTGGTTCGTCTGCTGACCGCGACCACCGTAGAACGCGTTGACCACGCCGGCCCTGTCGAGACCGTACGCGACCGCCTCGCGGACGAGGATGTTGTTCATCGGCGGCTTGGACTGGTTGATCCCGACGTAGGCGACGTTGAACGGAGGCCTGTTCACGATCTTCAGGCCGCTGTTCGCACGCACCGTGGCGATGTCCTGCGGGGCGACGTTGTCGTAGCCCTGGATCTCGCCCGTCTGCAGTGCCTGGAGCCGCGCTGCGTTGTCGGCGATCGGGATGAAGATGATCTGGTCGACCTTGCCGGACTGCGACCAGCTCGGGCTGCTCGAGTTACCCCAGTACGTCGGGTTCTTCACGAGCACGAGCTTGTTCCCGATCGTCCAGGACTTGAACATGTACGGGCCGGTTCCGACCGGATGCTGCGTGCCGAACGTCCCGGTGGGCTGGAACACGCCGTCAGGCGTGACCGTGCCGGCGTCGGCCTTGTACTTCACGAGCGCCGTCGGGCTCGCCATGCCGAAGACCGACAGGCCGAGCGCACCGAGGAAGCCGCCCGACTTGCGGGTCAGCATGATCACGGCCTTGTTCTGGCCGACGGCCTTGCAGCCCCTGTAGAGGCTCTTGTCAGGCCCCGGGCTTCCGGCTGCGGGATGCGAGAAGCCGCCGAAGACCGTGTTCCAGTAGTACGTGACCGCGTCGGTCTGGAGCGGCCCCGGGAAGTTGTACCAACGGTTGAAGTTGAAGCAGACGGCGGCCGCGTTGAACGGCGTGCCGTCGGTGAACTTCACTCCCTGCCGGAGGTTGAACGTCCAGTTGAGACCGTTGCTCGAGGTCGACCAGCTGGTCGCGAGCTGCGGCACGATCGTCGTCGAGCCCGGCTTGAGGCTGACGAGGCCCTGGAACATCAGGCTGATCGGGCGCAGTGACTCGCCGTCAGAGACGAGCGGCCCGTCCAAAATCACCGGATCGGCCGACGCGCCGAATACCAGCGTCGTCGTCGCCTTGTGTCCGGTCAAAGAAGCTCCGGCGGCCGCGGCTACAACCAAAAACGCCAACGCGGCTACCAGGCTGAATTTCAGCTTCCTGCCCATCGATCCCACCCTCCTGTTGCGGTCCAGTCGAGAACCACAGCGATTCTCTCAGAACTCAAGACGCGGGGAGCGCCGGACAAGTTAGGGCGCGATTGTAGGGACGGGCCTGGCCCGTCCCTACTTGACTTGCCTTACCTAGGCCGCGAGCGAGATCAGGTCGCGCAGCGCGGAGAGGCGCGCGAGCGCCTGCCCCTCGAGCTGGCGGACCCGCTCACGGGTGAGATCGAGCTCGTGACCGATCGCCTCGAGCGTCCAGGGCTCGCCTTCGAAGCCGAACCGGAGCTCGAGGATGCGGCGCTCCCGCTCGGGCAGCGCGTCGAGCGCGCGGCGGACACCCTGGCGGCGGAGCGACTCCTCGGCCTCGTCGAACGGATCGGCGGCCTCGCGATCGGCGAACAGGTCTCCCAGCTCGCCTTCGTCATCGGCACCTACAGTCTGGTTCAGCGACACCGACGCCTGCGCGGCGCCGAGTGCCTCGTCGACGTGCTGGATCGGCAGGCCCGTCGCCTCGGCGAGCTCCTGCTTCGTCGCCTCGCGGCCCAGCTCGACCTCGAGCCGGCGCGCGGCGCGCGACAGCTTCTGCTGGCGCTCGACGACGTGAACCGGGACGCGGATCGTGCGCGCGTGATTCGCCACGGCGCGCTGCACCGACTGGCGGATCCACCAGGTCGCGTAGGTGGAGAACTTGTAGCCACGGCGCCAGTCGAACTTCTCGACCGCGCGGTTGAGGCCGAGTGTGCCCTCCTGGATCAGGTCCAGGAACGGGACACCCAGTCCCCTGTAGCCCTTGGCGATCGACACGACGAGGCGGAGGTTCGACTCGATCATGCGGCGCTTGGCGACGGGGTCGCCGCGCTCGATCTGCTTGGCGAGCGTGACCTCCTCGGCGGCCGTCAGCAGCTTGTGGCGACCAACGTCGGCGAGGAAGAGCTGGAGGCTGTCGGCGGAGCCGGACAGCGCCTGCGCGGGGAGCTCGACCTTCTCGGGCTCGACCTTCTCGGTCTCGGCCTCGGTCTCGGCGGCAGCCGCGGGGCGACCGACCTCGAGGCCGATGCGCTCGAACTCGCGCGTGATCTCCTCGACCTCCTGGTCGTTCAGCTCGTGCTCGAGGGTGAACGCCTCGAAGTCGAGCGGCTCGATCCAGCCGCGCTCCTCCGAGCGCTCGACGAGCGCGCGGGCCTGATCCGTCTCGAGCAACTCGTGAAGCTGATTCTGCGTCAAGTGAGTTCAGTCTCTCTTTCGAATGAAACTTCGGGGGTGATCACAAACCTTCGGACTCTAGGCGAGGAATCCTTGCTGCGCCAGCGTGAACCGGTACGGATTCCGGCGCCGCTACAACCTCGAACGAGACGCCCTTACTGTGTATTCCGCCTGATCGCATCGGACGGATTGCGCGATCCGGCGAAGACTGGGCGTTTCCTTTCCAGACGATCATCGTCCTAAAAGGTTTGCCGCGCGTGTTCTAAACGTTATGGCTGCGTTATTCCTCGGCGGCGGCGACGGCGACCGGCTCGGCGGTCTCGATCGTCTCCTCGTCGGGCGGCGTGGGCCGCGGCGCGCGCGCCCACTCCTCGTCGAACTCGACGCGCCACTTGCCTTCCTCGTTCTGCACGAGCTTCAGCTTCGCGTTGAAACTGCGCCCGGAGCGGCCGCGGAAGCCGGTGACCGGCCCGTCGCTGCGGCCGTTCGCCATCAGCTGCTTCACGACCTGGGCCGGCAGGGTCTTGCCCGCCTTCAGCTTCCAGATCACGAAGCCGCAGCCCGGATCGTCCTTCGACCAGCACGAGTAGCCCTTGCGGTTCTCGATCACGTCGCGGCCGCACACCGGGCACGGGCCCAGGTTGGCGCGCTCGATCTTGACCTCTTTGAGCTTGTCGAGCTCGGCCACGGTCTCGGTCGTGAACTTGACGATGTCGGCCATGAAGGCGGGCCGCGAATCGGAGCCCTGCTCGATCAGGCCGAGCCGGTGCTCCCAGCTTCCCGTCAGCTCCGGCGAGGTGAGCGGGTGCTCGCCGAGCAGGCGGATCACCTGGACGCCCTTCTCGGTCGCGTGCAGGGCGCGACCTTCGCGCTCGATGTAGCCGACGGAGAGCAGGCGCTCGATGATCGCCGCGCGCGTGGCCGGAGTGCCGATTCCGGACTCCTTCATCGCCTCGCGCAGGTCGGCGTCCTCGATGTCCTTGCCGGCGGTCTCCATCGCGGCGAGGAGCGACGCCTCGGTGAAGCGGCGCGGCGGCTGGGTCTCCTTGGCGAGCGACTCGACCGAAAGCGTCTGCACGACCTCGCCCTTGTCGAGGCGCGGCAGCAGCTGATCGCCGCCGGTGTCGTCCTCGTCGGGCTTCTCGCCCTCGGCGACCTCGCCGTACACCGAGCGCCAGCCGGCCTCGACGAGGACACGGCCGCTCGTGCGGAACACGTGCTCGGCGACGGTCGTCTCGACGCGTGTGCGCTCGAACACCGCCTCGGGGAAGAACGCCGAGAGGAAGCGCTTGACGACGAGGTCGTAGATTCGCTTCTCGTCGTCGCTGAACTTGTCGACGTCGTGCTCGCCGCGCGTCGGGATGATCGCGTGATGGTCGGTGACCTTGGCGTCGTTGACGATCCGCGCGAGCGGGAGCTGCTGGAGCGCGAGGACGTACTCGGCGGACTTGGTGTAGTACGGGTTCTTGCCGAGGAGCTCGACCGTGGGCTTGATCTCCTCGACGAGGTCGCCCGACAGGTAGCGCGAGCTCGTCCGCGGATAGGTGAGCGCCTTCTTGTCCTCGTACAGCTTCTGGGCTGCGGCCAGCGTGCGGCGCGCCGAGAAGCCGTGCAGCGTGTTCGCGTGGCGCTGGAGCGCGGTGAGGTCGTACAGGAGCTCCGGCGCCTGGCGCTCCTCCTTGCGCTCGACCTGCGTGATCTCGCCCGGCTGGCCGGTGACCTCGTCGACGATCTTCGAGGCGTCCTCCGCCTTCGGCAGCCTCTTGCCGCCGAGGTAGCGCCCCGTGTACTTGCGCTCTCCCTCGGCCTCGAACTTCGCCTCGACGAGCCAGTACGGCTCGGGCTTGAAGGCGCGGATCTCCTCCTCGCGGCGGGCTACGAGCGCCAGCGTCGGCGTCTGGACGCGGCCGAGCGAGACAGCGCCGTCGAAGGCGGCGCGCAGGCGGATCGAGGCCGCGCGAGTCGCATTCATGCCGACGAGCCAGTCGGCCTCTGAGCGGGAACGGGCAGCCTCTTCCAGCAGGCGCATCTCGTCGCCGTCTCGGAGCTTGGTGAATGCGTCGACGATCGCCTTCTTGGTCATCGAGTTGAGCCAGAGGCGGTCGACGTGCTTGTCGGTGTTCGCGGTCTCGACGGTGTAGGCGAAGATCAGCTCGCCCTCGCGCCCGGCGTCGCAGGCGTTGATGATCCCGCCGACGTCCTCGCGCTTGATCAGCTTGTGGATCACCGAGAGCTGCTTCTTGGCCTTCGCATCGCGCGGCCGGAGCTTGAAATGCTCGGGCACGATCGGCAGATCGGCCATCCGCCACTTCTTCAGCTTGGGGTCGTACTCGTCGGGATCGACGAGCTCGACGAGGTGCCCGACGGCCCAGGTGATGACCGAGTCGTCGGACTCGAGATAGCCCTCGTGCTTGGCGAACTTGCCCGGCAGCGCCGAGGCGAGATCGCGCCCGACGGACGGCTTCTCTGCGATTACGAGTGTCTTAGTCACGTGTAAACACCATAGCGAAGGGGTGTCGGCTCACTACGTTCGGCACAGAGCCGTGACTCCCTTGATACTGAGCGGTATGCCGAAGCCCGGCCGGCCGTCGCTCTTCTACCGCCTGGTCGTGCTCACGGCCAAGCCGCTGATGTACGGCCTGTACCGCCTGGAGGTCGAAGGGCTCGAGAACATCCCGGCTTCGGGCGGCTTCGTGCTCTCGGCGAACCACGTCTCGAACTTCGACCCGTGGCCGCTCGGTGCTCCGATCGGGACCAAGCACTACCTGCGGCACATGGCCAAGTCGGAGCTGTACTGGTGGCCGATGAAACTGGTGGTCGATGCGGGCGGCGGCTTCCCGGTGAAGCGCGGCGAGCGCGACACGAAGGCGATGGAGACCGCCGTCGAGCTCGCGCGGAACGGCGACGCCGTCGTGATGTTCCCGGAAGGGACGCGGCGGAAGAAGGGGCTCAACAAGACGCGCGTCGCGCGCGCTCACACCGGCGCGGCGCGGATCGCGCTCGAGGCCGGCGTCCCGCTCGTCCCCGCGGCGATCTCCGGCACCGACCGGCTCGCGCGGCTCGGCAAGGTGCGTGTGCGGTACGGGCCGCCGATCGAGCTCGACGACCTCCGCGGGCTCGAGGAGCACGAGGCGGCGCAGCTCGCGACCGACCGGCTGATGGCGTCGATCGAGGCGATGGAGGCCGAGCTGTGACGCTGCTCGCGATCGACGGCGACTCCTTCGCGCACCGCGCCTACCACGGGATGCCGAAGACCTTCCGGCGCGAGGGCGGGCGGCCGGACGGCGCGATCACCGGCTTCGGGATGATGCTGCTGCGCCTCTGGGAGGCCGAGCGGCCGGCCGTGGTCGTCGTCGGCTGGGACTCGCTCGGCTCGCCGACCTACCGCAACGAGGAGTTCCCGAGCTACCAGAGCGGGCGCGAGTTCGACGCGGAGCTCGTCGAGCAGCTCGACCTGCTGCCGGAGCTGCCCACCGCGCTCGGGTTCGCCTCGGCGAAGGCGCCCGGCTACGAGGCTGACGACTTCCTCGCCGCAGCGACGGTCGCGACGGACGGGCCTGTGCTCGTCGCGACCTCCGACCGAGACGCCTACCAGCTCGTGAGCGACCGGGTGACGATCCTCCAGCCGGTGAAGGGCGGCGAGCCTCCCGCGCGGATCGATCCGGCCGGAGTGCGCGAGCGCTACGGCGTCGAGCCGGCGCAGGTGCCCGACTTCATCGCGCTGCGCGGCGACCCGTCCGACAAGCTGCCCGGCGCGCGCGGGGTCGGGGCAAAGCGGGCGGCCGACGTGCTCGCCCAGTACGGGTCGCTCGACGCGGCGCTCGCGGCCGGGCGGTTCGAAGCGGAGGCCGAAGCGCTGCGGCTCTACCTGCGACTCGCGACGCTCGACCCGACCGCGCCGCTGCCGCCGCTCGCAGGCCAGGCGCCGCGCTTCGCGGAGGGCGCGGAGTGGGCGCGCGAGCTCGGGCTCACCCGCCTCGCCGACAGGATCGCCTCGCTATCGACGTCCTGAGCCACCGCGCCTTCGCGCGCCTGCATCCGACCGGCCACCATCCGGAGACGCCGCGCCGACTCGAGGAGCTGCTCGGCTCGATCCCGATCTGGAGCGAGGGCAGCGCAGCGACTGCGGCCGACGTCGAGCGCGTCCACGACCCGGGCTACGTTGCGAGCATCGCGGCGATCCGAGAGCCGACCTGGGTCGACGGCGACACGATCGCGTCCGAGACGAGCTACGAAGCTGCGCTGCTCGCGGCCGGGACGGCGATCGACGCGGCGCGGCGCGGCGGCTTCGCGCTCGTGCGCCCGCCCGGGCACCACGCGCTGCCCGACCGCGCAATGGGCTTCTGCCTGTTCAACAACGTCGCGATCGCCGCGCGCTTCGCCCAGGCGGAGCTCGGCCTGCGCCGCGTCGCGATTCTCGACTGGGACGTCCACCACGGCAACGGGACCCAGGCGACCTTCTGGGACGACCCGTCGGTGCTGTTCGTCTCGTTGCACCAGTGGCCGTTCTACCCGGGCTCGGGCGGCCCGACCGAGCAGAAGGAGACGACGCTCAACATCCCGATGTCGGCAGGCTCGGGCGACGAGGAGTATCTCCACGCCTTCGAGCACACCGTGGCGCCCGCCGTCGCGCGCTTCGACCCGGAGCTGCTCCTCGTCTCGGCGGGCTTCGACGCACACGTCGACGATCCGCTCGCCGAGATGCGCGTCACCGCGGAGGGATTCCGCGAGTTCGCGCGGCTGGCGAAGGGCTATGCGCCGCGCGTCGCCGCAGTGCTGGAGGGCGGCTACAACCTCGAGACGCTGCCCGGCCTCGTGGACGCCGCTCTCGAAGGTTTTGCCCTAGAACCTTGACGGGCGGCCCCTGAGGGCCGCCCGTACTTGGTAAATCGCCACTTTCGCCACCGCTCCGGCCCCTCCACAGGAGGAGAACCGAGGAGCTTGATGGTCAAGTTATCGTCGCGCCCCGCCGGTTCCTCATGACCCTCCGCTGGTGAACCGCACTCACCCAAAATGGGTGAGTCACGCGCGGGCCTGTGCGAGCGTCTCCAGCGCCTCGCGGCGCGAGGTGACGTTGAGCTTGTGCAGCAGGCTCTTCACGTGCGAGCGGACGGTGTGCTCGGAGATGAACAGGCGCTTCGCGATCTCGTCGGTGCCGAGATGCTCGTCGAGCAGGAGGAGAACCTCGAGCTCGCGGGCCGAGAGCGTCGCCGCGATCGAGTCGGGCACGCCGGTCTGGCGGCCGCCCCCCTCCCGCACCTGTTCGAGCAGCCGGCGCGCGACTGCGCCCGAGAGCGCCGCCTCGCCGTGCTCGATCCCGTGCAGGAACTCCACGATCCGCTCGGGCGGCTCGCTCTTCAGCAGGTAGCCGGCGGCGCCGCCGCGGATCGCAGCGAGCAGGTTGTCCTCCGTGCCCGAGGCCGTGAGCACGACGACCTCGCACTCCGGAGCGGCGTCGCGCAGGCGCGGCAGCGCGGAGAGGCCGTCGAGGCCGGGCATCGAGAGGTCGAGCAGGACGATGTCGGGCGCGAGCGTGCGGGCCTGCTCGATCGCCGATTCGCCGTCGGGCGCCTGGCCGACGACGTCGAAACCGTGCACCTCGAGCAGCGACGCGAGCGCATCGCGCGTGAGCGGGTGGTCGTCGACGATGAGGATTCTGTTGGCCATGGTCTTTGCCCCTTATCGGCACGGGCGGTTCTGCCGACAAGGGGAAAGTGCGACGCGCAAGCGAGGACACCTTCCGTGCCTGGGCAATCAGCCAGATCCTGCTGGTCGGGCTGCTCGGCGCCGGCCTGGCGCTGTTCGTCAGCAACCCGGTGCTGCGGACGACCTGGCAGCTCCCCGAGGCGCGCCTCGTGCTCGACACGCTCGTCGCGCTCGCGGCGACTCTCGTTGCGGCGCTCGCCGGCGTCCGCTTCTCGGTCGAAGGGCGCAAGCTCGACCTCGCGCTCTGCTCCGGCTTCACCGTGCTCGCGCTCGGGACGGCCTGCTTCTCGATCATGCCGGTGCTCGGCGGCTCGGACGTCCAGCCCACCGAGGCGTGGGCGCGGCTCGGCTGCCGGCTCGTCGGCTGGGCGCTGATCGCCTACGCGCCCTGGGCCCGCGGCCGCATCAACGCGCGCGAGCGGGCGATGGTGAACGCGCTCGCCGGCTTCGCGCTGCTCGTCCTTGCGATCTGGCTCTTTTGCCGCTGGATGGGCCCGGCGCTGCCGACGCTCCTGTCCTACACCGCGGCCGACGCGCCGCCGTGGCTGATGAGCGTGCTCGCGATCCAGGCGATGCTCAGCCTCCTCGCGATGGTCGGCTTCGGGTACCGGTTCTGGCAGCACGGCGAGGACCTCGACCGCTGGCTCGCGCTCGCCGCCACGCTCACGCTCTTCGCAGAGCTCCACTACGTCTTCACGCCGCTCGTCTCCAGCGACTACGTCACGGAGGGCGACTTCCTGATCCTGCTCAGCTACGGCGTCCTGCTGATCGGCGTGTGGCGAGCGATCCGCTCGGCCGAGTTCGGGCGCGCGGTCGCCGACGAGCGCGCGCGCCTCGCGCGGGAGATCCACGACGGTCTCGCGCAGTACCTCTTCGCGATCTCGACGCACGCGAGCATGCTCGAGGGAGGCGCGCCGCCCGAGAAGATCATCCCGAAGCTGAAGGAGGCGACCCTTGCGGCGCAGCGGGAGGCGCGGTTCGCAGTGCTCGCGCTGTCGTCCGCGGGCGGCACGGCGCCGTTCGACGCGGCGATCCGCCGCTACGTCGAGTTCCTCACCGCCGACGGGAACCTCGCGGTCGACATCGAGATCGACCCCGGCATCCGCCTCGCCCCGGACGAGCAGATCGAGGTCTTCCGGATCGTGCAGGAGGGGCTCGGCAACGTCCGCAAGCACGCGAACGCGACGCGCGCCGAGGTCCGGATCGGAGAGCGGAACGGTCAGCGAGTCGTTGTCGTCACCGATGACGGCCAGGGCTTCGACGGCATCGGCACGCCGGCCGGGCAAGGGCTGAAGAACATCCGCGCCCGCGCGGCGGCGATCGACGGCGGCGTCGAGGTGCGCTCCGAGATGGGTCGCGGCACCGCGGTCGAGGTCCTGCTCCGCGCGTAGTAGTTTCTTGCGCGTGGAGCTCGGGCGCGCCTGGTGGCTCGACGAGGCGGGCGGCGTGCCCGCCGAGGCGCCGCCGCTCGAGGGAGAGACACGCGCCGACGTTGCGATCGCCGGCGGCGGCTACACCGGGCTCTGGACGGCGCTGGCGCTGAAGGAGCGCGAGCCGTCTCTCGACGTCCTACTGCTCGAGGCCGAGACCTGCGGGCACGGGCCGAGCGGGCGCAACGGCGGCTTCCTGCACGGCTACTGGGGCGCGCTGCCGCGGGTCTTCGCGAGCTTCGGCCGCGACGCGGCGCTCGAGCTGTGCCGTGCCGGCGAGGACATCATCCCCGGCGTGCGCTCCTTCGCCGAGCAGCGCAGCGTCGACGTCTGGCTGCGCGAGGGCGGGATGCTGACGGTCGCGACGACGGCGCGCCAGGAGGCTGCCGTCGAGCACGAGGTGGAGATCGCGCGAATGCTCGGCGCGCCCGAGGAGTGCGTTCCGCTCGACCGCGACGCGCTCGCGTCCCGGGTCGCCTCGCCCGTCTTCCGGCGCGCCGCGTTCACCCGCGAGTGCGCGACGATCCAGCCCGCGCGCCTGGCACTCGCGCTGCGCCAGGCCGTGCTCGACGCAGGCGTCCGCATCCACGAGCGCTCGCCGGTGCGACGGCTCGAGGGCGGGCGGCTCGAGACCGACCGCGGCACGGTCGCCGCGGCGGAGATCGTCGTGGCGACGGGCGCCTGGGCCGCGGCCTGGCGACCGCTGCGGCCGTACCTCACGCCGTTCGGCAGCACGATCGTGCTCACCGAGCCCGTCCCCGAGCTGATCGCGGAGCTCGGCTGGAGCGGCGGCGAGGCGATCGTCGACGCGCGGATGTTCATCCACTACTTCCGCACCACGACCGACGGGCGCGTGGTGATGGGCAGCGCGACCGGGCCGATCGGCTCGCGCGTCGACGGCCGCTTCGACCGCGACCGGGCGAGCGCGGAGACCGCCGCCGCCGGGCTCCGCCGGCTCCTGCCCGCGCTCGCCGAGGTGCGGATCGAGCGCGCCTGGGGCGGGCCGATCGACGTCTCCTCCGACCACCTGCCGTTCTTCGGCACGGTCCCGGGCGGGCGCGTCCACTACGGCGCGGGCTACACGGGCAACGGCGCGGGGCCGAGCTGGCTCGGCGGCCAGATCCTCGCCTCGCTCGCGCTACGGCTCGACGACCGCTGGGCCGCGCTGCCGCTCGTCGGCCGCTCCGTTCCCGGCCTGCCGCTCGAGCCGTTCCGCCGGATCGGCGGCGGGCTCGTGCGCGCCTCGGTGATCGCGGTCGAACGCGCCGACGAGGCGGAACGACAGGCTCCACTGGCCGCCCGTATCGGCGCTGCGCTACCGAAACTCCTGGGCCTCCGCGTCGGCACGCGCTAGCTTCTAGGCACTACAACCGGAGGGGGATAGACGGATGCACCGCATTCCGAAGATTTGGCCGGCACTTGTCGGCCTCGCAGCGCTCGTGGCGCTGCTCGCAGCGACGAGCGCGAGCGGCAACAGCAAGGCGGCGCCGGCGAACTCGATCGAGCCGAGCATCACCTACGTGTACCCGATCAAGGTCAACACGATCCTGACCGCGACCAAGGGGACGTGGAGTGGGACGACGCCGCTCGACTTCGCCTACCAGTGGCTGCGTTGTGACAACACCGGTCTCAACTGCAAGAAGATCACCAATGCGACCGGCACCACCTACACGGTCGTCTCGGCCGACGAGACGCACACGCTCCGTCTCGACGTGACGGCCTCGAACTCGGACGGCAAGGCGACCGCACGCGCGAACGCGACCGCCGAGGTGCCCGGCAACGCCAAGGCGCCGGTCGAGACCGCCTCGCCGACCGTGTCCGGCAGCGCCGTCGTCGCCGAGCAACTCACGGCGACACGCGGCAGCTGGCAGGGTACCCAGCCGATCAGCTACACGATCCGCTGGCAGGCCTGCAACGCTGAGGTCACTTCCTGTGCGGACAACGGAGCGACGGGCTCGACCTATACCGTCGCGAAGTCGGACGTCGGCAAGCGGCTGCGCGTCAAGGTCGTCGCCAAGAACAGCGCCGGCCAGACGTACGGCCTCTCCGATACCACGGCCGTCGCCAAGGACACCAGTGGCGGAGGCGGCGGCGGCGGTGGCAGCGGGAACGCCGTCCCGGTCAGCGACGTCGGCCCGGCCGGCGAGCGGCTGATCGTCGACAAGGTCGTCTTCAACCCGAACCCGGTCACGTCCCGAAGCGTGCCGATCCGGGTGACCATCACCGTCAAGGACACGAAGGGCCGGCTCGTCAAGGGCGCGCTGGTCTTCTTCCGCTCCACCCCGCTCGTGACGTCCACGCCGACGGATGCCCCGACGGACAGCAACGGAACCGTGACGTACAGCATCACGCCGCTGTCGACGTTCCCGATCAAGAACGGGTACAGCGTCCAGTTCTTCGTCAAGGCGTACAAGTCGGGCGACCCGACACTGGCCGGGATCTCCGGCACGAGGCTCGTGCAGGTCGCGACCCACACGCCGTAGCGCACGACGTGCAACGGCCCGCAGGGAGCCCCGGTTCCCCTGCGGGCCGTTGCGCGATACCATCCGCCGATGGCTGACGCCGCCTTCGGCCCGTACGCAGGGATCGTCGACTCCGTCCACGACGGGGACACCGTGAACATCAAGCTGGACGCCGGCTTCGACCTGACGATCTACGCGCGGGTGCGGGTGATGGGCATCAACGCGCCGGAGCTCTCGACCGCCGCGGGCAAGGCGGCGCGCGACTTCGCGAACACGCTGCTGAGCCCGGGGATGCCGGTACGGGTCGTCAGCTACGGCTGGGACAAGTTCGGCGGCCGCATCGACGCCTCGATCCAGTACAACCTCGCCGACCCGCACGACTTCGCGGCGACGATGATGGCCGCGGGTCACGCCGTCCCGTGGGACGGCAAGGGCCCGAAACCGGTCTAGCCCGGGCTCGGCGGCTCGCGCTTCTCGGCTGCCACCGCCTCGTCCATGCCGCGCGCGGCTGCCATCCCGCCGACGTCGCCGCCCTTGCCGCGCAGGACATAGGCGAGCCCGACGGCGACGAGGGCGCCCGCGATCGGCCCCGCGATGTAGACCCAGTAGTTCGTGAAGTCGCCGTTGGCGAGATCCGGGCCGAAAGAGCGAGCCGGGTTCATCGACGCGCCGCTGATCGGGCTCGACCAGAGACCCGCGAGGATGATGTAGCCGCCGACGGCGACGGCGGACAGCGCGCCCACGTTCTGCGCCGACGAGGCCGTGCCGAGAATGACGCTGACGAGGCCGACGGTGAGGATGAACTCGATCATCATCGCCTGCCAGGCATGGATCCCGGCGCCGGGCTCGGTCGCGCCGAGACTGCCGACCTTGCCGAGCACCGCCCACAGGAACAGGCATGCGGCCGTAGCGCCGATCAGCTGAACGATGACGTAGCCAGGAACGCGCCGCCAGGGAAAGTCGCCGCGGCTCGCGAAGGCGATCGAGACCGCCGGATTCAGGTGCGCGCCGGACACGGCGCCCATGAACAGGATGATCCCCATCACCATCAGCCCAGGCCCGGTCACGGCGGCGCTCCGCGCGATCGCGCCGTTGCTCTTGGCAGCGACGACCGCGCCGCCTGCACCGACCAGCACGAGGAAGAAGGTGCCGAGGAACTCCGAGAAGAGCCGCCGCCACTCCCGCTTCGGATCGTCGAAGTCCGCCTGCGAGCCGAACTCGAGCGCGTACCAGTTCTGGAGGCGCGCACTCGTCGCCCGACGGGTGTCATCGGTCATGCCGTCGCTCCGTTCAGAGGCCCGTTTGGGCAGTGATCCGGCCCGAGTCGACTGCTTCCTGCAGCGCCTTGTAGTCGAGCTCGTTCTGGTCGGCGTAGGCCTCGGCGAACCCGGCCACGGCCTGTTCGAAGGTGTCGGAGGTGCCGAGGTAGGCGGCGATCGCGACGCGGTCGCCGGAGCGGGCGTGCGCGCGGGCGAGCGTCCAGCCGCACGCTTTGCCGTAGGCGGCCGCGCCCATGGGGAGCGCGCCCTCGATCGCGAAGGAGTACTTCCAGTCCTTGAGCTGACGGATGTAGTAGTCCCTCGAAACCCCGTCGAGGCCGGAGCCGACGCGGTGCCAGCCGAGGAAGATGTCGCTCGTGGCCTGCATCAGCCGCTGGCCGGCGACGACCCGCTGGCCCGCGTTGGCGTACGCGCTCTTGCCGACGAACCGCTCCACGACCGACGACTGCGCCTCCTTGATCTGGAGGAACAGCGGATCTCCGCCGTCGAGACCGAGGAACAGCGCGATCCAGGCGCGGGTGCCGACGCTGCCGACGCCGACGACCTTTCGCGCGAGATCGACGAAGCGGAACTCCTCGAGCAGGTGGCGCCGGTCCGTCTCGAGGGTTCGCCTGTACGAGCGGATCATCGTACGAAGCTCGTCCATGATCGCGTCGCGCTCCATCCCGTCGGGCGCCAGTTCGGCGATCGGGACGATCAGCGGCGGGTCGCTGATGATGTGCGGCTCTCCGTCGACGACCTCCGTCAGCTTCTCGAAAGCCGACATGCTGTCCTTGGTGCGCGCCTTCGCGACGTCGGCCTGCTGTTTCTTGAGCCGCTTGGGATCGATGCCGCTGGCGAAATCGTCGATCACGTTCTGGACGGAGAGGTTCGAGTACCAGAGCTCGAGGTTCTTCATCCCCGCGAAGACGCCCATCGCCTCGCGGTAGGAGCGCACCGTGTCGAGCAGGATCGCGCGGCGCTGCTTCCCGGAGAAGCCGAGCTCGCGTCCGGCGACCGCGAAGCTCGCCGCCAGGCGCTTGAGGTCCCACTCCCACGGCCCCGGGGCCGTCTCGTCGAAGTCGTTCAGGTCGAACACCAGCTGCCGCTCCGGCGAGCCGAAGACGCCGAAGTTGGAGAGATGCGCGTCGCCGCACAGCTGCGCGCGGATGCCGGAGTTCGGCGTGTGTGAGAGGTCCGACGCCATGATCAGCGCGCCGCCGCGGTAGAAGGCGAACGGCGACGAGAGCATCCGGCCGTACCGGATCGGGACGAGCTCCGGAACCCGCGAAACGGCCTGCTCCTCCAGCAGCGCGATCGGGTCGCGAGAGCCGGCGAACTCGATCTGCCCCTGGCTCGAGCGCGGCACCTCGGCTCGCGCAGCCTTCCCGCGGGCGATCCGCTCGGCCCGAGTGAAGTGCGTGACGACCTTCGGCGCGACCTTCGACTTGCTCAACGACTCATCCATCGCCAACCCTCCGTGGACTGCGGGGATCGATCCTAACCCCTTCCCGATCGCAATGCGTTGTAGAAAAGCCCCGGTTACCCGGGGCTTTTCCGTAGCAGGCCTGTAAGCCGGATTCTGTCGAGGGTGACCATCTCTCTAGGCCCCCGGTTCCCCGAGGGCTCGAGCGGCGTACCCGGCTCCTCGGCGGGCTGCGTCAGCGGAGCCTGTTTGCCTTGCACCAGACGGGGTTTTGCGAGCCGCCGTGTCACCACGGTCGCTGGTGGGCTCTTACCCCACCGTTTCACCCTTACCGCCGGCGTCTCCGGAGAAGCGCCGGAGGCGGTTTCCTTTCTGTGCCACTTTCCGTCGGCTTTCGCCGCCTGGGATTTCCCCAGCGTCTTGCCCTGCGGTGTCCGGACTTTCCTCGAGCGCGAGGCTCGCGGTCACCCGGCCTGCACGGTGGATTGTAGCCCCGCCTTGGCCGCGTCGCGACCCAGCTGGACGTTGCACTCCGGGCAGTGGACGGCCCCCGGGATGTGGAGCACGAACTCGCCGCAGACGAGGCACTCGAGGCTCGCGCCGCGCAGCAGCGCGTTCAGCTCCTGCTCGAGCGTGCGATTGAGCGGCGTGATCATCAGAGGCTCCGGAACACCCCGGTCACGCGGCCGAGGATCTCGACGTGGCTGGCGTAGATCGGGTCGAACGAGTCGTTCTCGGGCTGGAGCCGGATGCGGCCGTCCTCGCGGAAGAAGGTCTTGACGGTCGCCTCGTCGGCGGTCTCGTCGTCGCCGGCGAGCGCGACTACGATCTCGCCGTTCTTCGCGTCCTGCTGGCGCTGCACGACGACGAGGTCGCCGTCGAGGATTCCCGCGTTGATCATCGACTCGCCCTTCACGCGCAGCACGAAGTCGCCCCGGGCGAACGATTCGTCGACGGTCACGTAGTCCTCGACGTTGTGCTCGGCGAGCAGCGGCCCGCCTGCGGCGATCTCACCCACGAGCGGCAGCCGGTGCGAGTCGCCCTGCGGCGTCGCCTGAGCGCGCTTCTCGCGGCCGACGAGCTCGAGCGCGCGGGGCTTGGTCGGATCGCGGCGAAGCAGCCCGGCGCGCTCCAGGTTCGCGAGGTGCGCGTGGACGGTGGACGGAGACGCGAGCCCGACCGCCTCGCCGATCTCGCGCACGGTCGGCGGGTAGCCGTGCTTGTCGACGTAGTCGACCACGTAGTCCCAGATCTCCTGCTGTCGTCCGGTCAGCATCTCGTCTCCTCGCACGTCGGGGTC
Source organism: uncultured Actinomycetes bacterium (assembly GCA_963738775.1). GTDB lineage: Bacteria > Actinomycetota > Thermoleophilia > Gaiellales > Gaiellaceae > CAVQZA01. The sequence goes on along the minus strand of CAVTXU010000017.1, from coordinate 28,442 downwards.
GAACGTGTGTTCGACGGAAGGGTAGGCACTCCTCCGGACGGCGTCAAGGAAAAAGGCGAGGGGCAGGCACATGGCCCGCCCCTCGCTTCCTCCCTCAGTGCGCTGGAGAGGACTTGAACCTCCACGGCCCTAAGGCCACAAGGCCCTCAACCTTGCGCGTCTACCAATTCCGCCACCAGCGCGTGGGGGACGGGATTCTACCTAGAGCGGCTGGAGCCGCGGCTCGATCGTCGCGCGCTCGGCCTCGAGCCAGTCGGGCAGCGCGAGCGACTCGCCGAGCGCATCGGCGGGCTCGTCCACAGCGAAGCCGGGCGGATCGGTGGCGAGCTCGAACAGCAGCCCGTCGCCGAGGCGGAAGTAGATCGAGCGGAAGTACTTGCGGTCGAGCACCTCGGTCGGTCGCAGCCCGAGCTCGGGCAGATGACGTCGCCACGCCTCCTGCTCCTCGTCGTCGGCGACGCGCCACGCGATGTGGTGCGTCGTGCCGGCCCCGAGGAGCGCGACCTGGCTCGGCGGCTCGACGTACTCGATCGGCGCGCCGCCGGCCAGGAGCTCGGCGGTGTGCTCCGGCTCGCCGTACGCGCGCACGTGGTGAAGTCCCGGCTTCTCGCCCGGGTGCAGCTCGAGCCGCAGGCCGTCCGGATCCTCGAGCTCCTTCACCGCGGTCTGGCCGGGCACCGAGAGCGCGACTGCCTCGAGCGTGCCGCGCCCGAGCCGGCCTCGCGCGGCGTGCGGCCACTCGAAGAACGTGAGCAGCGTCCCGGGCGCGCCGGTCTCGTCCCCGAAGTACAGGTGGTAGGAGGCCGGGTCGTCGAAGTTGACCGTCTTCTTGACGAGCTTGAAGCCGAGCTCGTCGCGATAGAAGCCGACCGTCGCGACCGCGTCGGAGCAGATCGCCGTGACGTGATGCAGGGACGTCAGACGCACCTGGGTAATGTAGCCCGGTGCGCGAGCTCTGCGAATCCGCTGTGAACGCCGCGCTGGCAGCGGGCGCCGAGTACGCGGACGCGCGCGCGGTCGTGCGGCGGTCGCAGTCGGTCTCGACGAAGAACGGCCGGATCGAGAACGTGAGCGACGTCGAGACCGAGGGGATCGGCGTCCGCGTGCTCGCCGGCGGCGCGTGGGGCTTCGCGTGCGACCGCCGGCTCGACGCGGAGGGCGCGGTCGCCGCGGCCCGGCGCGCGACGGCCTTCGCGCTCGCCTCGTCGGTCGGCCGCAGCCGCGCGCTCGCGCCGGTCGACGCGCGCTCCGGGAGTTACAAGACGCCCCTTGTGATCGATCCCTTCTCGGTCTCGCTCGGCGACAAGGCCGAGCTCTGTCTCAAAGCGGAAGCGGCATTGCGCCACGAGAGCGTCGTCGTCACGCAGGCGTCGGTTCGTGCGTTGAGGGAGCACAAAGTGCTGGTCTCGTCCGACGGCGTCGAGGCCGAGCAGGAGCTGTACGAGACGGGCGCCGGGATCGACGCGATCGCCGCGAACGACGAGCTGTCGCAGATGCGGAGCTATCCGAGCGCGCACGGTGGCTCGAGCGCGGGCGCCGGCTGGGAGTACGTCGAGGGGCTCGGGCTCGAGCGCGAGGCGCCGCGCATCGGCGAGCAGGCGGCGGCGCTGCTGCGCGCGGAGCCGTGTCCCGCGATGGTCGCCGACGCGGTGATCGACGCCGAGCAGATGGCGCTCCAGGTGCACGAGTCGGTGGGCCATCCGACCGAGCTCGACCGCGTCTACGGCACCGAGGCGTCGTATGCGGGCACGAGCTTCCTCAAGCCCGGCGACCTCGGCTCGCTCCGCTACGGCTCCGAGCAGATGAACGTGACCGCCGACCCGACGACGCCGCTCGGGCTCGGCACGTTCGGCTTCGACGACGAGGGCGTCTCCTCGGAGCGCCAGCCGATCGTCGAGCGCGGCGTCCTCACCGGGTTCCTGTCGTCGCGTGAGAGTGCGGCACGGATCGGCGCGGGGCGCGGCGGGCACATGCGCGCCGAGGGCTGGAGCCGGATGCCGCTCGTCCGGATGACGAACCTCCATCTCGAGCCGGGCGCGGGCACGCTCGAGGAGCTGATCGACGGCGTCGGGAACGGCGTCTTCTTCGAGACGAATCGCAGCTGGTCGATCGACGACAAGCGGCTCAACTTCCAGTTCGGGACGCAGGTGGCGTGGGAGATCCGCGACGGCAAGGTCGGGAAGATGCTCCGCGACGCGACCTACACCGGGATCACGCCGCAGTTCTGGGGCTCGCTCGACGCGGTCGCGGGGCCGGAGTCGTGGCGGATGTACGGCCTGACGAACTGCGGCAAGGGCCAGCCGGGCCAGGGCGCGCACGTCTCGCACGGCGCGGCGCCGTCGCGGTTCCGCGGCGTCCAGATCGGCGTCGAGCGCGTGACGCTCGCGCGCGAGGTCGCCGAGGCGGCGCTACAGGCCGCGGGCGAGGAGCAGGCCGAGGTGGTGGTGCTCGCCGAGAGCTCCGGGCTCGCTCGGTTCGCGGCGTCGGAGGTGCACCAGCCGACCCTGATCGAGAACGTGGTCGTGAACCTGCGCGTGGTGCGCGACGGCCGCGTCGGCAGCGCCCAGACGAACCGGCTGGACGCGAGCGGGCTCTCGGACCTCGCCGCACGAGCGGTCGAGGCCGCCGAGAGCGCGAAAGCGGAGCCGGGGTTCCCGGGCCTGCCCGGGCCCGAGCCGGTACCGGTGGTCGAGGGCTACGACGAGGCGACGGCCGCGCTCGAGCCGGCCGATCTCGCCCGGCTCGCGCGGTCCGCGATCGACGCGGTCGCCCCCACTCCGATCTACGGCTTCGTCACGAGCGGCGCGACGGAGGTCGCGGTCGTCTCGACCTCGGGGATCGCCGTCGAGCAGCGGCTCACCGACACCCTCGCGCTGGTCGTCGCCGCCGACGAGAGCGCGTCCGGGTATGCGGAGCAGACGGCGTGGAAGCTCGACGCGATCGACCCGGCGGCGGTCGCGCGCGAGGCGGCTGCGAAGATGGCGCTGACCCGCGATGCGACCACGATCGAGCCGGGCCACTACCGGGCGGTGCTCGAGCCATACGCGGTCGGCGAGCTGCTCCAGCACTTCGCCTACGACTCGTTCAGCGCGCTCGGCCTGATCGAGCAGCGCAGCTTCCTCGCGAGCAAGCTCGGCACGAAGGTCTTCGACGAGCGGGTGTCGATCGCCGACGATGCGCTCGATCCGGCCGGGCTACCGAAGGCGTTCGACTTCGAAGGCGTGCCGAAGCAGCGGGTGCCGCTGATCGAGGACGGCGTCGCGCGCGGAGTCGTCTGGGACCGCGAGACCGCGGCGCTCGCCGGCGGCGACGCGCGCTCGACCGGCCACGCGCCTCCGCTGCTCTCGCGCGACTACGGCCCGCTGCCGTTCGCTCTCACAGTCGCCCCGGGCGAGGCGGCCTCGGTCGAGGAGCTGGCGGAGCTCGTCGGCGACGGCATCTACATCACGCGCCTCCATTACCTGAGCACCGTCGCCGCGCGCGACGGCGTGATCACCGGGATGACGCGCGACGGCACCTTCCGGATCCGCGACGGCAAGATCGCCGAGCCGCTCGCGAACCTGCGCTTCACCGTCTCGGTGCCGGAGATGCTGGCCGACGTGCCCGGGCTGACGCGGCGCGTGGCGCTGATGAACCAGAACGACTTCTACGGCGAGCGCTATCCGTTCGGCGTGCTGGCTCCCGCGCTCGCGACCGCCCGCTTCACGATCAGCGGCGTCGGCTCATCGCCCGGTATCTAACCCAGCTCGCGGTCGCTACTCGCTGATCACCACCGGCGTTCCGGCCGGTGCGAACGGCAGGAGTCGCCGCATGTCAGCGTTGGAGAGCCGAACGCATCCATGGGAGTCCGGGTGGCCGATCGATAACGGCTCGTCGGTGCCGTGGAGTGCGATCGGCCCTCCCTGCACCCAGTTGGTCAAAACGTTCGAATGGGCCGAAATGCCGAGCGCCGCGACCCCGAACGGGCCGTTCGGATCGCTGAGGATGAACCGCTCGTTGATGTAGAAGCGACCGACGGGTGTCGGTGTTTGCGCGGAGCCAACCGCAACCGGCACCGCTAGGACCGGCTTTCCCCCCTTGTAGGCGACGAGCCGTCGGGTCGAGAGATGCACAACGACCTTCGACGTAATCGCGTACGTACGCACCGCAGCGGCCGCGACCCAACCGGTGCTGCCGTTCGGCTTGACGGGAAGCTGCACGTGGTACCAGGTCGCCTTGCAGTACCGATCGACCTTCTTGCCCACGACCCCGAACACGGTCGGGTAGTCGTTCTGGTCGACGGCGCCGAATTGCCGGATGATCTTCCCGCCCGGCTTGGAGCGAACGACCGCGAGCTTGCGAACGACTGCGGCGTACGATCGGGTGGACTTCGACGCGAGAGCGACGGCGCACGAGGGCTGCTTGAACGGCTTGCTGACGCCGAGAGGCGCTGCGTGGTAGGGCTGGACGGACCCCTCCGAGTCAGCAGAGCCGCCGCAACCGGAGAGCGCCAGCAGGAGGACGAGTCCGGTGCCGGCGGAGAGCAGGCCATGCGCGCGTACTCTCGACCCTCCGACCGTTTTCAGCGGCTTGCTCATCATCTCCGAAATGGTGGCAGATCCGCGCCCGACCGGGGCTGGTCGAAAGGCTGGGTCGAGGCGTCAGATGGGTCTTCGTGGGTTTTGGCGTTGGCGATCCTAGGCGGTGTTGTCGCTGCGCGCCCCTGGACCAACACGCTGTACGTCATGAGGTTCGGGACGTCCGCCAGCACCTGCTGCACGCAGACCGGGAGTTTCGCCGGCTGGAATCACGACAGGCTGAACGTGTTCGGCGTCGGTACCGCGGCCAACTCGAGCTTAGAGCTTGAGCTTGAAAGTCGCGCTCGCGTGGGCTCCCGCCCGCGTCGTGGCCATGAGCGTGACCGTATAGGTCTTGTGCGCGGCGAAGATGTGCCCTGGCGCGGACAACTTCGATCGGTTTTGGGCCTTCGCCGACGGGTCGCCGAAGGTCCACAAGTAGCTCTCCAGGGGTTGCTTCGACGCCGCCTTGAACGAGACCCTGCGCGTATCGTTGTCGAGGAGCTTCAGGCTCGTTACGGCGATCGAGACCGTCGCCGGCTTCGGAACCGCCGCGGTCGCGACGAGAGGAGCCACGAGAAGCAAAGCGGCGCCCCCTGTGGCGAGCGCCGCAAATCTGAGAGAGCCCATCGGGCGCTTCACTAGCCGCTGGCCGAGAGCGCGACTGTCCGCTGGTTGCTCGTCGTTCCTTTGCCGTCGGTCTGCGACGGCCAGGACGCCGATGAGGATCGCTGTCCTCGGGGAGAACGACGTTTGTTTCATCTGTACCTCCGCCGTCAGGGATTTTGGAAAGCGTTTCTCGGAGAGCCCGTGGTTTCGACTCGGGAAGTCCGCCTTCTCTCGCAATCTAGGACTCCGAAAATCAGACTCACGTAACGGTGGTCTAGGTTCGCCTAGACCACCATCAAGTCGAAGGTTGAGGTCTTCAGACCCGGCAAGGCCCGCCGTCTTTCGGTGGGCCTTGCCGGGTCTGTTACGCCGCGTTCGGAGTTGCTCAGCGTGCGAAACCGGGATCCGCGAGCGCTGCTCCGAACTGGGCGATCGTAGTGTCAGTGTGGACCTCGAAGCGGTAGCGCCGGTTGAACCCGTTCAGCGCCCCGACCGTCCCCGACGCGAGCGCGTAGGTGACGGGATCGGTTTGGGTGAAGATGACTGGTGCCTTCGAGGCCATGTAGCCCGGCAGCCATGACTGGAGGGTGCCGGTTGGGTCGTTGTAGAGGTTCGTCCACTGGCCGGCATCGTTGAACGGCAGGGCCCAGCCGACCGATGATGCCGTAGGCACCTTCGACTTGAGCTCCGTCATGCCGGCGGTCACTTCGCTGGCGATCCTCGCCTCAGCCTGTGCCGGCGTCTCGGTGGCGCTGGTGGTCTTCCTGGTACGGCCGACGCCCGTGGTGGTCGTCCGCGTTCCGAGACAGCTGTAGAAGTACGGGCACGTGGTCGGGAACGACAGGGTGACGCCGCCGCCGAGGTTGATCGTCGCCGGCGGGGTGTCTGCGTAGGAGTCACCGTGGCCGTACTGGCCCGCGTGGAACGCGACCTGCCAGCGACCCGTCGCCACGAGTGCCTGGATGTTGGCCCAGGTCATGTTGTTCGGGTCCGCGTCACCGGGGGTGGTGTTGTCCGCGAAGCCGGTGATCACGAACATGACCGCCTTGAAGCCGTACTTCTGCAGGATCGGATCCCAGGCCTGCTCATCCTTGATCCCATCGTCGACGGTGATCAACACCGGCTTGGCGACGCCGATGTTCGCGCCTCCGAGCCACTGTTGATACTGCTCGAGCGTGACCGATTGGTAGCCGTTCGTCTTCAGATACGAGAGCTCCGCATCCGCTTGGGCCGGCGTCTCGTCATAGATCGAATAGCCGCCCGGCGGATTGATCTCATGGTAGTTGAGCACCGGCAGGTAGCTAATCGGCCCCGTCGTGATCGTCACCGGCGGTGCATTTGAGACGTTGCCGGCGTTGTCGGTGACCGCAGCCGAGATCCCATGCGAGCCGGCGGTCAGCGTCGAGGTGTCGAAGGTGATCGTGTACAGATACGACTGGCCCGCGTCGGGCGCGGTCAGAAGCGGGCCCACGGGAAGCCCGTCAGCCGTGAACTGCACCGACTTGACGCCGTACGCGTCGGACGCATGGACTTGGAAGGTCGTCGGTCCGTTGTTGCGCGAGTTCGCCGCGGTCGGCTGGTACATCACCGCGGTCGGCAACGTGTTGTCGACGGTCTCGTGCAGCACCGGCGAGCTCGACGTCAGATTCACCGAATCCTTGGCCGAGACTTGGATCGTGTGAGTGCCGTCGGCCAACGTGGTGGTGTTCCACGCGAAGGTGTACGCGTTGCCGATCACCGTCGGGACAACGGGAGTAGCGACGCCGTCCACCAACAGCGTCGCAGCGAACGGCGGGGTGCCGCCCGTCACGGTTGCGGTCACCGGGATCGTCTTGCTCGCGAACATCCAGTCCGGCGGAACGGTCACGACAACCGTTGCCGGGCCTGATCCGATCGAGAACGACACGGCTGCAGACGTCGACGTGTTGCCGGCGTTGTCGATGACGACGCTCGCCAATGAATGCGCACCGTTCGCGAGACCGGTAAGGCTGAGAGTCGCCGAGTAATTGAAGCCGCTCCCACCATCAGGGCCGGTGATAGGCGACCCGACGAGCGTCCCGTCGATCGCGAACTGCACGCTCTTGACCCCGAAGGCATCCGACGCGTGCGCCGTCGCGGGCAGCGAGCCCTGGAAGAAGGAGCCTGCAACGGGTGCGATCACGAACGTCGAAGGTGCCGTGTTGTCGACCGTCTGGTTGACGACAGTCGACGAGGCCGTCCGGCTCTGGGCGTCGGTGACCTTCACCATCAGCGTGTGCGAGCCGTCCGAAACCGCGGTCGTGTTCCAGGCGAACGAGTACGGGCTCGAGGTGTCGGGGGAACCGCTAGCCATGCCATCGACGTAGAGCTGCGCCGAGTCGGGCAAGGCGCCGCCGGTAACGTTGGCGGTCACCGTCACCGTGCCGTGCGCGTACGTATTAGTCGGTGGTGCAGCGATTGAAACCGACGGCGGAGTGGCACCAATCGAGAACGACACGGCCGCAGTGGTACTGGCATTGCCGGCCATATCCGTCGCCAACGCAGTGAGCTGGTGCGCACCCGCAGCAAGCGAAGCAAGACTCAACGTCGACGAATAGTTGAATCCGCTACCACCGTCCGGAGAGGTGAGCACGCCCCCTGAAGGAGTCCCGTCGATCGCGAACTGGACGCTCGCAATCCCATGCGCATCCGACGCGTGCGCAGTAGCCGCCAACGAACCGGTGAAGAAGCCGCTCGGCGCCGGGCTGACGATGAACGTCGAGGGCGGAGTGTTATCCACCGTGACGGTCGCCGAGGCCGAGGCCGACTTGCCGCGCGCGTCGACGATCGAGGCGGCCAACGTGTGCGAGCCGTCAGGCACCGAGGTGGAGTTCCAGGTTCCCGTCGCGGTCCCGGAGCCCACGGTCGTCGCAAGCAACGCGCCGTCGGCCGACAGCTGAACGGTCGGCGGATTCGCGCTGCTCGTGAACGAGGCTGCGACGGGCACGCTCGAGCCGTGGACGAAAGTGAATGACGCCGGAGACGACAGAGAGACCGTCGGATATGCCGGGCCGACGTCGACCGAGATCGGGTCGGACTCCTGCGTCGCTCCCCCGGGGAATGCGACCGACCAGTCCATGGCCGTCACCGACAGCAGGTGCGTGCCGACTGTGAGCCCGGTCGTGTTCCAGTCGATCTCGTACAGGTACTGGCCCGTCGGCGTGCTGTCCCACGTCGCCGCGTTCGGGTAGGGCTGGCCGTCAACGTTCAGCTGGACACCGTAGATGCCCGACGTCGCTGATGCAGTTATCTGGACCGGCACGACAGAGCCGATGTCGCCGACGTGCGCCGACGACGCAGGACTCGTGATCGTTACCGCGATCGCGGCGGCGGCCGGGCCGGCCGCAAACGCGGCCAGCCCAACGACCAGCAGGAAGAGCAACCTCCTCATGCGGCAACCCTCTCTCTCACAGCGACGTCTGCGATGACGTCTTCGAGAATGTCGACGAGCGAGTGCTTAGGCACCCAGCCGATCGTCTCGCGCACCTTGTCGGTGCACGGCACGCGATGGAGCATGTCTTCGATTCCAGTGCCATAGACCTCGTTGAACGGAATGTGCGTCAGCATCGAGTTCGATCCGATCAGCTCCTTGATCCGCTCTGCGAGCCCCAGAATCGAAATCTGGTTGTTGGCGCCGACGTTGTAGATCTGGCCCGCAGTGCGGTCCATGTCGGTCATCAAATCGCGAAGGGCGCGGATCGTGTCCTCAACGTGGCAGAAGCAGCGAGTCTGGCGACCGTCACCGTAGATCTCGATTTCGTCGCCGGCGATGGCGCGCTCGACGAACCGTGGCACGACCATGCCGTACATCCCGGTCTGCCGCGGGCCAACCGTGTTGAAGAGCCGCACGATCACGGCCTTGAGGTCGTGCTCCTCGTGATAAGCGAGCGCCAGGAACTCGTCCATCGCCTTAGAGTCGGCGTAGGCCCACCGCTTCTGCGTCGTCGCACCGTAGATCCGGCGCGCGGTCTCGCGCAACGGCTCCTCCGTGCGGTGGTCGCCGTAGACCTCCGACGTCGATGCGACGAGCACGGGCTTGTTGAACGTGCAGCACGCGGCGAGCACCGTCTCGGTGCCTTCGAGGTTCACGCGAAGTGTCCTCACCGGCTGCTCCACGATCGTCTTTACGCCCACGGCGGCAGCAAGGTGGTACACGACGTCGACCTTGTTCACGAGCTCGTTGACGACCGCCGGATGGAGCACGCTGTCGATCACTAGGTGGTAGCGCTGGTCGTCGGTGAACCGGGCGATGTTCGCGAGCGAGCCAGTCGAGAGATCGTCGAGAGCGTAGACCTCTTCGCCGGAGGCAAGCAGTAATTCCGTGAGGTGCGAGCCGATGAAGCCCGCTCCGCCGGTGATGAGTACTTTCACGTCAGACTCCTCTGTCCTCGGAGGGTTTTGAGACATAGAACACGAGCATGTGGACGACCGTGATCACGCGGCGCGGCTGGAATCCTTCGCCACCTCCTCCGCCTCGAATCGCGTCGGAGAGTCCCACTTGCACGTTGCAATGGTGGGGCGGGCAATCGTCTTAATGAGTGCGTGCATCATCGTGACCCGATACACGAGGTCGAGCAGCATTATCGCGGGCGCAAGCACGATGAGACGTGGCTTCCTAAGCGCGATCGACGCAATCCCGATCCACAGGTAACTCATTCCGACGTAGTAGACGAGGAACCAGATCGGGTCGACCCAGCCGCTGAGGAGGAGTGCGACGATCGGAACGAGGAGGGGCTCGAGCATATACGGCGCCCAGTCGAGCAACAGCGCGAGATAGGCGGTGTCGAACCACGAGAACCGCAGGCCGAACCGCGCCTCCGAGTCCCACGAGATCGGCCAGCCGAGGTGATGCCCTCGGATCGACTGGAACTGGCCCCACGACCAGCGGACCGTTTGGCGATACCAGTCGTTGAACCGGTGCGGATCGATCGTCCAGGACCGGGCCTCGTGCACGTACGCGACGCGGCCGAGTCGCTGCCTGATGATCTCCGCGAGCCAGAACATATCGTCGATCGCGTACGGAGCATCCTCTTTGATCAGCGTGCTAAAGACCTCAGCTCGGAAAACCGTGTTCGCGCCGCAAATGACGTTGACGACCTTGAATGCGTTTTGGCCGCGCTTGATCGTCGTCTGGTAGGACCAGTACATAAACGCGCGCATTGCAATCAGGGCGTTCCAACGTCGTCGATGGTCCCAAACCGATTCAATACGCCCCGAAGCCGCCGCAATTTCGGGCTCTGCATCCATCTTTGTGATGACCTTCGCGACGTAATTGTCTTCGATCGTCGTATCGTCGTCGAGCACGGCGACGTAGTCGTACGACTCTCCTAGACCAAAGGCGAGATTCCCCGCTCGAAGAGCATCCGGTTTTCCGCCGCTAATCTCGCGATCGAGAACGCACGCGCCGGCGGATTTTGCTTCTTCGACCGTTCGATCATCGGAGCCGTCTGAGACCACATAGACGTCGGCCTGACTGCCAACCGATCGCACGACATTGCCGATCGTCGCCTCTCCGTTCTTGCACGCAACGAGAACAGCTGTCCGCTGCCGACGCGCTACCGGAGGAGCCGATCCGAGGTCCCGATCGAAGGGAACCGCCAACAACTCTGGCGCTTGCTTCTCGACGTCGAAGATCTCCCCCCGCATGAGCTAGACGGTAGGCGTAGCCCACTTCTCCGGCCAGCCTGCGCACGGCCAGTACTACCGCGACCAAGGTAGAGGTCGGACCGGAAACTGCCTGCACTCGGGGGATAGTCGGCTTCGAGACTCGATGCAGTCGCGCGCCGCTGAAACGCGCGGGCGCAGGGCGCAATGCGTCAGGCGGTGCCGCCGCCCGGCCGGCCGCTCGCCGGGCGCCAGTAGGGCAGCAGAACTCGAACGCGCGTTGGGCCGCCCGGCTTGCTCTCGATTCCGAACTCTCCGCCGAGCATCCGCGCGCGCTCGCGCATGGCCACGAGCCCGATGCGACCATTGTCCGCCGCCAGACGCAGAGTCTGCTGGATGTCGAAGCCGTTTCCGTCGTCTCGAATCTCAGCCTCGACGCCTTCCAAGAGGCACCGGGCCGTCACCGTCGCTGTCGTAGCACCACTGTGTTGCACGACATTGGCAAGCGCTCCCTGGACGATGCGGATCAAAGCGATGCGCTGCGAATCGGTCAACGCAACATCGTCGATCTCGCGATCGAGGTCAAGAGCGATCACGAGCGTGCCCTCATATGCAAGAGCGGCGGCCTCGAGCATCGCTGTCACCGGGCCACGGAGAAGCGACGACGACTCTGCCGAGTTCGCTATCTCACGAAGGCCCTTGTCGATCACGACCAGCCTCGCGATGACGTCCTCGACGCGACCAGTCAACCTCGCCGCGTGTTCGTGGCCCGCAAGCGCGACCCCGAGTTGATCGTGGAAGAGGTGCAGGTCGGTGCCGAGAGCCGCGACATCCTGGAGCACGCCGTCATGGAGGTCGAATCCGAACCGCACGAACCGTCGTCGCGCGGCGTCTAGCTGCAAGCTGAGCGCTTCGAGGGACTGTGCAACCGGCTCGAGGCCGGGCTCACTCCGGAGCTCGAAAGCAAGCCGCCGCGCGGCTTCGGCCGGATCCTCGCGCGGCAGCGCTCCGTCCGGAGCACCGTTTGTTGCGTCGGAGTTCTTGTCCATGATCGCCCTCGCACGAACCCTACCCCGCGTCCCACACACGTGGCCGGCATCGAGGCGTCATGGCGGCACGCCGTCGCACACGATTCGAACTGCGACGACTCAACGATGCTACGAACTACGCAACGCGCGGTTCCTCGAAACACGCGCGCCATCGTACGCAGCCAATGTGCCCACTATGGATTCCAGCGAGTGGTTCGTTGCACGCGGCAACCCGGACCAGCCTCGAATTGGGGGGCGAGCACTCGCCGCCGCCACCTGTTAGTCAGGTCCGCGGACGGAACGAACCTAGACTTTCGGACAGAGGACGTCGAGCCTCCTTTGCCCTACGTTCTAGTCAACCGTTCACTTCGCAGACCGCGCGGCGAACGGCGTTAATTGCGGCTCTTGGCACAAAATGCGGCGTTTGGCTCGACCCTCCAGCACGATGACTGCATTGGTGATCGCATCGTTGTGCGATGCAGTCCTCCTGTAGCCCGGGTCCGAGGCGTTCGTCACAGCCCGGAATTGTCCTGCGGATGTGGGGAGACGAGTCCTAGATGAGAATCCTGATTGCCGACGACCACCCGTTGTTGCTCGCCGGCGTTCGACAAGTGCTCGCCAACGACGGCGGCTTCGAGGTCGTCGGTGAAGCGCACCACGGAACGGAGATCCTTCCGTTGGTCGGTCAGACCCAGCCCGAGGTCGTGCTGCTGGACATGCGCATGCCCGGGCTCGACGGGTTGACCTGCCTCGATCGACTCCGCGCACGCTATCCAGAGGTGAACGTTGTGATGTGCTCGATGGGCGCCGACCCCGAGCAGATCCAGTCAGCTTTCAAGCGCGGCGCGTGCGGGTACATCGTCAAGAGCGTCGATCCTCGCGATCTCGGCTCGGCGATCCGCCAGGCCGTCGAGGGCACGGCGTTCCACGCTCTCGGCCTGCCCGGAATCGACGAAGATAGTGCAGGAGTCGCCGCCGGGCTCACAACGCGCGAGGTCGAGATCATGAAGGCGGTTGCGCGCGGCCTCGCCAATAAGGCGATCGCCAAGGAGCTTTGGGTCACGGAACAGACGGTGAAGTTTCACCTGACCAACATCTACCGCAAGCTCGGTCTCTCGAATCGGACCGAAGCAGCTCGCTGGGCATTTAGTCACGGCCTGCAGGACCGCGAATACCAGACGGTCGGATGACCGATACCGCTGTCATCGATAGAACCGCGGAACCACAGGGCCTAGCACGGACGTCGACCGAGGTCGCGATCGTCGGCGCTGGTTACGTCGGCGTACCGCTCGCGCAGGTGTTCGCGAACGCGGGCCGCAGTGTGCTTCTGGTCGACGTCAGCGAGGAACGGGTCGCCCAACTCAACCGGGGTGAGAGCTACATCGAAGACGTGTCCTCCGAGGCCCTGGCCGTGCTGGTTAAGGAACGTGGCCTACGCGCCACGACCGACTACGACGAGCTGCGCGATACCGACGCGATCATCGTCGCGTTGCCGACACCGCTCTCGCGTCAGCGCGAGCCCGACCTCACGATCGTGACGGCCGCCATGGAGCAGATTGCGACCCGACTCCGCAAGGGTCACCTCATCGTGCTCGAATCGACGACGTATCCGGGGACGACCCGTGAGATTGTGTGCCCAATCCTGGAGCGAAGTGGTCTCAGGCTCGGCGAAGACTTCCATCTCGCGTTCTCGCCCGAGCGCGTCGATCCGGGCCGTACAGACTGGACCACGAAGAACGTGCCGAAGGTCGTCGGCGGGATCACGCCCGCATGCACGGAGCGCGCAGCCAAGCTGTACGAGGGCCCGGTCGACAGCGTGCACCGCGTCTCTTCGCCCGAGGCGGCCGAGCTGACGAAGCTGCTCGAGAACATCTTCCGCTCCGTCAACATCGCGCTCGTCAACGAACTCGCCCAGCTCTGCGACCGGATGGGCATCGACGTCTGGGAGGTGATCGACGCCGCGGCGACCAAGCCGTTCGGGTTCATGAGCTTCCAACCCGGGCCGGGCCTCGGTGGCCACTGCATCCCGATCGACCCCTTCTACCTCACGTGGAAAGCACGCGAGTATGGCTTCTACACCGAGTTCATCGAGCTCGCCGGCAAGATCAACGAGAACATGCCCTACTACTGCCGATCTCTTGTCTCGCAGGCGCTCAACCACGGGTCGGAGCGATCGCTCAACGGCTCCAGGGTGCTGGTTCTAGGCGTGGCCTACAAGGCAGACCTGGGCGACATGCGCGAGTCACCGGCGCTGAAGGTGATCGACTTGCTCGGCAAGGGCGGCGCTGACGTTTCGTACCACGATCCCTTCGTGTCCGAACTGCCCGCCCTCGGCCTCGCATCTGTCGCGCTCGATCCGGCCGCCTACGACTGCGTGGTAATCGTGACCGCGCACTCTGGCATCGACTACGCGGGCATCGTGGAACGCGCACACGTCGTCGTGGACTTCCGCAACGCGACGGGCGAGGCAGGAGCCGCCTCGGAGAAGGTCTGGCGCCTGTGATCTGACGCGTGCTAACCCGAACTGCTCCGAGCTCGCCGGTCTGATCCGCCCCGCCGTTCGTCGCCGCCACGGCGCTCGATGTTCCAACGCCGGTCGGCGGCCCAGCGACGCTCGGAAGCCGCCGCAACGCGTCTTTCCAGGCCGGATCTCCTTTCAGCCAAACGCCGTTCGAACGGCGCGCGCGGCTTTGGTCGCCCGCGAAGCAGCAATCTCAGAGACCGTAGGGCGCGGGTCATCGTCGAGGACACGTCCACTGCTTGGAGAATAAGCCCAGCACGGAAGTCTTAACCTGACCATTCGTCGAGAGCATGCGAGGCTGGTACGCCGCGGCGAGACCGACTCCTCCCGCGCTGAACCAATCGGTGGTCGACTAAACCGTATGCAGCCAATAAGTCCAGGACAAAATCGCTGTCGAGCCAGTAGCATTTTGGGCATCGCAGGCTCGACTCGACGGAGACGGCCGCCCGGCTTCGACCGCGTCCTGATACTCGGCACGCGTTTCGGAGCGATCGCTTTGCTTGCCGTCGTGCTGGTTCCAGCTGCGAGCGCGACACCCAAGCAGTTGAGCTTCGCACGACAGTTGTTGGGCGGCTTGAACGAGATCCGGGCGGCGCACGGGTTGGCACCGCTCGACGACACGCATTCCCTGACCGTAGCCGCCACTCAGCACAACCTGGAGATGTGGCGGTACGGATTCTTCAGTCACGACTCGAAGAGCGGCGCGCCTTTTTGGGTCCGGATCGAACACTGGTATCCCCCGGCGCACCGCTACTGGGCCGTGGGCGAGAATATCCTCTGGAACTCGCCCGGCATAGGCCCGCAGACGGCGTTGAGGCTCTGGATGCATTCGCCCGAGCATCGCGCGAACATCTTGAATCCCGCCTGGCGCGACATCGGCATCTCCGTCGTCCACTTCGCGTCGGCACCCGCGACGTTCGGTGGCGGGCCGACGACCCTCGTCACGACGGACTTCGGCGTCGGCGGCTAGGCCCGCGCCTCGACCTCAGACAGCGGTGCTCTGGAGCGACTCGCCGGCAAGCCGGCCGAAGACCACCCAGCGATGCGACGCCGAGTAGAGGGGGTGGCACGCGCTCAGGATGAGCTTCTCGAAGGGCCGAGCTCGAAGAATCGACCAATCGTCCGACCTGACCACCTTGTGAAAGTAGACGACGTACCGGAACGTGCCGTACGGCATCTCCAGATAGACGTTGTCCCCCGACTTGAGATCGTCGATGTGCCGGAAGGGGTGCAAGAACGTCGTCCGATGCCCGGCAACGCCGATGACCTTCCCCATGCCCGGCAGGCCGGTGGCCTCCCCCGAGGCCGCGTCATAGTGCCCGGGTCCTTCTTGCAAATCACTCTCGGTCGTCCCCTCCAGGACAACCATGCGCAGATGTAGGCGCGGAATCACGATGCGGCCGATAGGGGTGCCGTCCTTCAGGCCCCGATCGAACGCCTCGGCCCGCTTCCGCATGAGCGCCGCGAGTGAGGCGGCCTTGTCAGCGCCCACATTCTTGCCGGACGAGGCCGTGGCCAACGCCGGCGGCCTCTCTGCCCAGTGCCGATTCATGGCATCCAGCTTGCGCGAGAGCCCACGCTGCTCGTACGCGGTGTAGAGCGAGGTGATCGGATCGCCCCACCAGATCGTCACGCCGACCCAGGCGACCATCAGGACGCCTAGGCCGACGAGCACGAATCCCAGCTTGCGCACCATGAGAAGAGCGCGCGAAACCGGCGGCCTTAGCCGCGGGCCTTCTTCGGTCGAACCAGGGTCATCAGCGCCCCGGCCGCAGTGATCGCGATGCCGACGAGAACTAGCGGCAGGCTCGCGAGTCCGGTGAAGGGCAGTGCCTTGCTCTGGCCTCCGAGATTTCCACTCATTCTTTCCCCTCCTCTCTTTCCCCCTAGGCTCCGCCCCGACAGAAGACGTACCACCGCGCTGCAAGAGCAATTGACTCCCGCCTACTCTGCCGCAGCGGAGCGTCCGCGCCCCTAGCCGAAGGACTGGTGAGCGCCGGACGGGCGATGCGTCTACGTTGTGTCCCGAGTCGCCCGATCTTGCTCCCCAACGGCAAGGACTAACTAGCCGCAGGCGTCTCGACTGGACGTTGGTCCTGGGGATGCGATGCCTGGCCGCCTTAGCGTGCGTCCTGCGGCTTTTATGCGGTGTGAGTGTCGAGGAGAGGCGTGAACGAGATGAAAATCCTGATTGCCGACGACCATCAGCTGATGCTCGCCGGTATTCGTCAAGTGCTCGAGCTGGACGACGGCTTCGAGGTCGTCGCCGAGGCCCATCACGGAACGGAGGTCCTGCCGTTGGTCGGTCAGACGTTGCCTGAGGTCGTACTTCTCGACATGCGGATGCCCGGCCTCGATGGGATCGTATGCCTAGACCGAATACGCTCGCGTTATCCGGAGGTCCGCGTTGTCATGTGCTCGATGTCTGCGGAGCCCGAGCAGATCCAGTCCGCTTTCAAGCGTGGCGCCTGTGGCTACATCGTCAAGTCGATCAACCCGAGAGATCTGGCTTCGGCAATCCGCCAGGCCGTCGATGGCACCGCCTACCACGCGTTGGGCCTTCCGGCGATCGATGAGAACACGGTCGCCCGAGCGGCTGGCCTCACAAGCCGCGAGCTCGAGATCATGAAGGCCGTTGCACAGGGTCTCGCCAACAAGGCGATCGCCAAGGAACTCTGGATCACCGAGCAGACGGTGAAATTCCACCTCACCAACATCTACCGAAAGCTCGGAGTCTCGAACCGGACCGAGGCGGCCCGCTGGGCTTTGAACCACGGACTGCAGGACGTCTCGTTGGTATGAGCTATAGCAGTCCGCTCCACGCGAAGCTTCCACACAGGGATGCGGTCGACCACCGGCGGCCGCGAAGGCTGTCACCCTCGGTTCAAGAATCCCGGTCGCGCCGGGATCCCAACCTCGCGCCGCGGGGCTAACCAGTCGCTGTCGGCAGGCGAAAGTTCAGCGTGTTGAAGCGAGTCGGCCACTGGGGATGGCCAGGCCAACAGTCAAGAATGTCGACCGGAGCCCTAGCCGCTGCTGGAACGCGTAACCGTCGACCTTGAAAGTCGCGCCGTCGAGCCCGTTGAACGTGAGCGAGGCGACGCGATCGCTTGCGAGGCGGACGACCTCGATGCCGGTCAGTGGGCTCGGGAGCCCAGGAAACACTGCGCGCAGCTTGTCGACGTCGAACTCCACTGGACCCCAGTTCCGGTCGGGGCTCCGTGCGTCGAACGCGTCCGGCCTCGATACGAGATAGGGAAGTGGCGCGTCGCTGAAGATGCCTTCGACGCCGCTCGTTCTGCCTCCGTTCGCAGCGGAGAAGAACGCGTCGACCAGCCGGCCGCGATACCGAAGCACCCGCCCCCTGGTCGCCGCGGCAGCCGCGCGCGCCGTGGGAAACTCCTTGCTGAGCCCGTGGTAGTTCTGCGATCGATCATCGGGATAGACGTCGAAGGCCCGCTCCGGGTGCAGATTCGCTAGCACATAGGTGCGGGACGCGACCGCTTGGGCACGCAGTGCCTGTTGATGCCAGTAGCCCGGGCATTCCGACGAAACGACGTCCGCGACATAGTCCTCGAGGCCGACGTCGTTGACGACGCTGAGCTCGCCCGCCGCGGCTTCGAGGTCGAGGGTCCCGCGATAGCGTGTCGAGCCGAGCGTGACGAGCGCAGAACCTGGTCGGACAAGAGCCGGGAACACGAGGGCACTGCCGTTCAGGAGCCCGTCGACCCCGAGCTCGAAGCGACCCGCGGGCAGCTGAACGACGTGACCGGCTGCGTCGCTCACGCTGAACGGCGCGCTCGAACCGATTCGTACTGTCGGTCGCTCCATGAGGAGAACGCGGACAGTTCGGCCGCGAGTCGTGACCAGCGTAGTTCCGGGGTAATAGAAACCGAGGATCGTCTGGTAGCTCTGTCCCGCGGTTGCCCGCTCCTCGGCGCCCCATTGCGAGAGACCAATGCCATGACCGAAGCCGTGGCCACTGACGAGGATCCCGGTCGCGTGTGTGACCGCTCCCGAATCGGCCGTCGCGGTAGAGGTGATCACCAGCAAACCGCTGATGCTGATCGCGCCGAGAAGCGGGAGGAGACGCCGCCAGAGCGGTGAGAACCAGTTGCCCACGTTCCGGTCATCGACACGGCGGCTATATTCCTTTACATTCCCGGCTGACTCTGGACCTAAGGCTAGTGGCTCTCCTGCGCTTAGGCCCAGGAAATGCTAAAGACCGACCCGACTCTTGCCGAAAGACCACTCACGCCGGGGTCAGGATCTTCCTCGGGCCTCCGAGCCACATGGAGGTCAGGAATTTCCTTCGGCCCCGGCGCTTCTATCCTGTCCGAGCTGACGCCCGTACACGCGACGCTCGAAGGTCCACCGCACAGCGTCTGTCCGTCCTCTAACACCCAGTTTGCGATAGACGTTCGACAAATGGTATTTCACGGTTCGCTCGCTGAGCGTCAAGTCTCTCGCGATCTCTCTATTGCTAACGCCATTCGAGAGCGCGCGAAGCACCTCGGCCTCCCTGGCCGTGAGCGCGGCTTGGCTCAATGCGGCGGGCGGCGGCGACGTGGGGCCAAACGGCAGAAACACAGTCTCATTGGCAGCTCGCTCGATTGCAGCGCCCAGATCGGCCGTAGCGATAGTTGTGAGGATGACTGCTGACGCACCTTCCGAAAACGCCGTCCGGAGCTCTGTGGCGTCAGTGCCCGACGACAGTATCGCGACCCGAGTGCCGGGGAAATCGCCACGCAGCGTCCGAACGCACGAGAAATCGTCGAGCGCCATCATGCCGACATCGAGTAATGCAAGATCGGGCTTCTCGAGCTTCACCAACTCGAGAACGTCTAACGACGAATTCGTCCGACCGACGACCTCGATTCCGTCGAACTCGGCGAGCGTACCGGTCACCCCGGCCAGCATGAGTGGGAGAGGGTGCGCCACCACGAGACGGGTGACACCCCGTTGGTTGTGAGCTAGGTACTTGACCGCAGAATCCCTTGCCACCATGGAGCTTAGTCCGGTGTACATGACGCGCGTGCGCTAAAGGCGTATGTCTAGTTTCCGAATCGAGCAGCAATGCGATCGGCCGTAATGTCCTCGAACTTGAGCGAGTGCGGTGCCGCAATCGAGTGGTCCAGCGACAACGCGATCGAAAATGACCGATCAGGACAGGCGGACCACGAGCAGGACGACTGCCACGACGACGGCGAGAAGTCCGCCGGCGGTGAGCACGAGGAAGATAGTGGCATCGAGCCCCGTCCTCCACTTGCCTGTCCGCTCGCCGGTCGCCGCGGCGAGCAGAAGCGCGCCGACGATGACAAGCGACAGGACCAGCGAGGTGTTGCCGACGTTGGCTCCGATCATCCCAACGACCTATCGGCCCGCCGCGGCGGACGAGCGCACGTCTTGGTATCAGCAGCCTCGCGCATCACCGACTCACAACGCTCAGGATGTCCTCCACCGCAGGTGGCTTCAGCGCGGGCGACTCGCGCTCTACCGTACTCTTGCAAACGACGCGAACGTTGCAAGCGCGGCGGGCGACCGTGCAGGCTATGTCGTCGTGAACGAAGAGGAGCGGGAACGCTCCCCTTCGGCCTCTTTCTGCCTATAGAACGCTGATCGCCAAAGCGGGCTGCCGCGGCGCGGAAGTACCGCAAGTAGGGGCTCGGGCAACGAGGCCGCTTTGGGATCAGATCGCCTGCGACGCGGGTCGACGGGACCGTCAGGCTCGGCAAGACTTGCCACGCCCACACACTGAAGCGGCACCGTTCGGGCTTCGCCACTCGATAGGTAGGCATGACCTGAACGGCGGCCTAGGTGGCGGTCGTCCCCGCGGCCTTGACCCTTGGCCAGGGCCGACTGGGCTCTCGGAAGGCGTGGTGAGTTTCCGTACCGCCTACAACGAAGAGATGACGATGCTGACACCCTGTGCCTCTCGCCGTTGCACGACGATGGTCTTCGGATCGGGCTTTTGCGTTGGGTGCGAACCGGTCGAGTCGCGCCTATTTCTCCGTGGCCGACCGCTTCAATCGGTCAGTGCGCGACTCGAACTGCCCGACAAGCCAGTACGCCTCGCCGCGGCGCGCTGATCGAACAGATAGGCCTGGTCTCTGGCCGACCGCCAAAGCTCTTACTTCAGGTAGTGGAAGAGCCCGATGCAGTTAACGATGAACAGCACGGCGACGACCACGGTGACGCGCGTCAGGTTCCGCTCCACGATGTGCGTGCCACCCTGCGACTGCGGCGTGAAGCCCATGCCGCCCATGCCCGCGTCGCGGCCGGAATGCATCATGATCAGCCCGATCAGCGCGAGCGAGAAGAGCACCTGGAGAACTGCGAGAACCTGGAGCATCGTGGCGGAAGGGTACCAGCGTGGAAGGTGATGTCGGCGCGGAGATCCGCAAGCTGCTCGTGACGGGCGACAACCGCCTGAAGCAGGGAGTCGCGCCCGAGAAGGTGCGTGCGAGCTACGAGCAGGCGCTCGCGTTGGCCGAGGAGGCGGGGCTCGCCGAGCAGGTCCGGCCGCTCGTCGAGGTCAGGCTGGCCGACCTCGAACGGCTCGGAGGAGGATCTCCTCCACCCGTGCCGCCTGCAGCCTGACGTCGTGCGCCTCGGCCGCGGCCCGGCCGGCCTCGTTCGGGACGGGCAGGGCTGCGGCGGCTCGGAGCGCGTCGGTGAGCGCGTCCTCGTCGGTCGGGTCGACGAGCACGCCGGCGCCCGGCGGCACGAACTCGGGGGGACCGCCGATCCGCGTCGCCACGACGGGTCGCCCGCACGCGAGCGCCTCGAGCAGAGCCTGGCCGAACGGCTCGACGAGGCTCGGGCCGCAGACCACGTCGGCCCGGGCGATCCACTCCGGGATCTCGTCGTGCGTGACACGGCCTGCGAGGACGATTCCGCGACGGCCCTCGAGCTGAGCACGAAGCGGCCCGTCGCCGACGAAGGTCAGCGTCCCCTCGCCGAGCCGCTCGAAGGCTCGCGCGAGACCGAGCACGTTCTTGCGCGCGGTCAGCGAGCCGATGCAGAGGAACCTGGGGCCTTGGCCGTCCGCCCTCTGCTCGAGGCGGAAGCGCTCGAGGTCGACGCCACAGTCCACGACCTCGGTCTTGCCGCGCGCCTCCGGGAGCTTCGCCTCGAGCTCCCGGCGCAGGTACTCGGAGACCGCGACGACGGTCGCCGCGCGGCGGACGACGCGGCGGGTCGCGCGCTCGACGCCGCGGATCGCGCCGATGTTCTGGACGTCCTGGCCGTGCGCCGTGACGACGAGCGGCGCGCGGGACGCGAGCGAGGCGATCAGCCCGGCCGGGACGAGAAAGTGCGCGTAGACGACGTCCGGCGGGAGCCGGTGCGCCGCGCGGCGGGCGTCTCGGAGGAGCTCGAGGTAGCGGCGCTTGCCTCCCGCGCGCCGGTCGATCACGGCGAGATCGACCTCGTGCCCGCGCTCGCGGAGCTCGAGCTCGAGCCGCTGCACGAAGACGCCGAAGTCGGGGTCGGCCGCGCCTGGGTACATCTGGGAGACCAGCAGGATCCTCATCCTGGGGAGAGACTTTGACGGTTCCGGCACGAAGGCGTCACCCACCCGTCACACATTTCCCACTACGCTCGATAGCGGGTGGTGGCACGGGGTGGCCCCAAACCGGGGCGATTTCATTTGGCGCCGGCGATCGCCGATGCGACCGCGGCCGGCGCCGTGAGCAGGCCCAGGTGACCGGCGCCGGGGATCAGGAAGAACGGCGCATGCAACGCGGCGGCCACGCGCTTTCCGGACGAGACGGGCACCTGCGTGTCCTTCGATCCGAACACGACGCGGGCGGGAACGTGGATCGTCGCGAGCTCCGCGAACGGGAGCCCGGCGATGCCGTTCCCCGCCATCGACCGGAGCGCAGTCTCGGTCCCGCTGACCGAAAACGGCCGCGTCCAGCGGTCGACGAGCGCCTGCGTGAGCGGCGGGTGCTCGGGGCCGTACGCCATCCGCAGGATCTTCCGCACGACCCAGTCCGAGCCGAGCACGAGGCGGTACAGCGACGTGAAGTACGGATCGACGAGCAGGTGCCGCACGAACGTCGGCCCGCCACCGCCGCGCAACGCGTCGCCGTCGAGCAGCACGATCCCGCGCACCGACGCCGGGTCGCGCCGCGCGACCTCCGCGACCACGGCTGCGCCGAGCGAGTGCCCGACCACCAGCGGCCGCTTCAGCTTCAACGCACGCTGGAACGCCTGCACCTGATCGGCCCACGCGGCCAGGGTGTACGGCCCGTTGCGCTGCGAGTAGCCGAACGGCGGCAGGTCGACGGCGTACACGACGTGGTCGCGGGCGAGCAACGGCGCCACGCGCTCCCAGGCCCAGCTCGCCTCGGCGAAGCCGCCGATCAGCACGATCGGCGACCCGTGCGTCCCCCACCGCCGGTAGGCGTGCTGCGAGCCGTCGAGCTTGACGAACGGACCGGGATAGAGCGCCGTCGCCGGCCGCGTCTTCGGCACCGAGACCCTGTTGTAGATCACCGACGCGAGCGTCACCGAGGCCCAGAGCGCGAGCAGCGCGATCCCGATGCGTTTGAGCCAGCGCTTCAAACGGCCTCGAGCGGTGCGACCTCCGTGTCGCGCGCGAGGAGCGTCGCATAGCGGCCGCCGAGCGCGATCAGCTCCTCGTGCGTGCCGCGCTCGACGATCCGGCCGCCGTCGAGCACGACGATCTGGTCGGCGTCGCGGATCGTCGAGAGCCGGTGCGCGATCGCGATCGTCGTCCGGCCCTCGGCGAGCTGGTCGAGCGCCTCCTGCACCGGCCGCTCGGTCTCGGTGTCGAGCGACGCTCGTCGCCTCGTCGAGAACGAGCACCGGCGGGTTGCGGAGGATCGTCCGCGCGATCGCGATCCGCTGCTTCTCGCCGCCCGAGAAGCGGTAGCCGCGCTCGCCGACGACGGTCTCGTAGCCGTCCGGCAGCGACGCGATCACGTGATGGATCTGCGCCGCCCGCGCCGCCTCCTCGATCTCCTCGTCGGTCGCGTCGGGCTTGGCGAAGCGCAGGTTCTCGCGCACGGTCGCGTGGAAGAGATAGGTCTCCTGGGAGACGACGCCGACGGTCCGCGCGAGCGACGTCGAACGTCAGGTCGCGCACGTCGACCCCGTCGATCGCGACGCGTCCGCGATCGACGTCGTAGAGCCGCGCGACGAGGTACCCGAGCGTCGTCTTGCCGGAGCCGGTCTCGCCGACGATCGCCGTCCGCGTCCCGGCCGGGACGGCGAAGCTCGACGTCCTGCGAGCGTCCACGTCGTCGCCGTAGCGGAACCAGACGTCCTCGAACGCAAGGTCGCCCGCTTCCTCGCAGCTCGACCGCGCCCTCCTCTCCTCGATCTCGACCGGCAGATCGAGGTACTCGAAGATCCGGTCGAAGAGCGCCAGCGAGGTCTGCACGTCGACGCCGACCGAGAGCAGCGAGCCGATCGGGAAGAGCAGCCGCGTCTGCAGCGTCGTGAAGGCGACCAGGGTGCCGATCGAGATCGCCGTCGAGCCGTGCGCGACGCCAGCCCGCCGAACCAGTACACGAGCGCGGGCATGACCGCGAAGGTCATCTGGATCGACGACATCACCCAGCGGCCGGCCATCCGCTGCTGCACCTCGAGCTCGGCCAGGTGCGCGACTCGGTCTCGAAGCGATCGGCCAGCTCGGCGCCGCGGCCCATCGTCTTGCCGAGCAGGATGCCCGAGACCGAGAGCGACTCCTGCACGAGCGCTCGAGATGTCGGCCATCGCGACTCCTGCGTCGACTTCGCTGATCTTGCGCCGCTGCCGGCCGACGCGCCGCGTCAGGAAGACGAACAGCGGCAGCAGCGCCAGCGAGAACAGCGCGAGCCGCCAGTCGAGCAGCAGCATCGCCACGATCGTCGCCAGCACCGTCGTCACGTTGGAGACGATCGAAGTCGCCGTCGAGGTGACGACCGACTGGACGCCGCCGATGTCGTTGGCGATCCGCGACTGCACCTCGCCCGTGCGCGTGCGCGTGAAGAACGCGAGCGACAGCCGCTGCAGGTGGCGGTAGACCGCCGTGCGCAGGTCGTGCATCACGCTCTGGCCGACCTGATTCGAGAGCAGCGTCTGCACGACGCCGAGCGCGCCCGTCACGATCGCGATCAGGATCATCCCGCCGACGAGCAAAGTGAGCTGCTTCGTGTTCGCTGTCCGGAATCGCGGTGTCGAGGATCGCGCGTAGCAGGAACGGCGAGATCACGCCGATCGCCGCAGAGAAGAAGATCAGCCCGAGCACCGCCGAGAGTCGGAGCTTGTACGGGCGGAACAGGGCCGAGACGCGGCGCAGGTTCGCCTTGCGGACCGCGGGGTCGGCGGGCCGCACGGGCTTCTCCTTGGTCATCGCGTTGCGGAATCCGGGCACGCTTCACAGCGTACGTTCCGCCGCAGGGGCTAGCGCTTGTCGTACATGCCGAACTCCTCGCGGAGCTCGCCGCAGATCTCACCGACCGTGCAGTAAGCGCGCAGCGCTTCGCGGATCGGCGGCAGGAGGTTCGACTCGCCCTGGGCGGTGAGCCGCACCTCGGCGAGCGCCGCCGCGGCGGTCTCGGCGTTCCGCTCGGCGCGGACCCGCGCGGTGCGCTCGAGCTGGCTCCGCTCGGCCTCGGGATCGATCCGGTGCAGCTCGACGCGGCCTGCGTCCTCGTCCTCGGCGAACGCGTTGACGCCGACGATCGGCCGCTCGCCCGACTCGACCTCACGCTGATAGCGGAACGCCGACTCCTCGATCTCGGCCTGGATGAAGCCGCGCTCGATCGCCGCGACCGCGCCGCCGAGCTCGTCGACGCGCTCGATCAGCTCCAACGCGCCGGCCTCGAGCTCGTCGGTGAGCGCCTCGATGAAGTAGGAGCCGCCGAGCGGATCCGCCGTGTCGACGCCGCCCGCCTCGGTGGCGAGGATCTGCTGCGTGCGCAGCGCGAGCGTCGCCGCGTCGCTCGGTCGGCAGCGCGAGCGCCTCGTCGAAGCCGTTCGTGTGCAGCGACTGCGCGCCGCCGCAGCACCGCCGCGAGCGCCTGCACCGCGACGCGGACGACGTTGTTCTCGGGCTGCTGCGCCGTCAGCGTCGAGCCGCCGGTCTGCGCGTGGAAGCGCAGCGCGAGCGCCTTCGGATCGGTCGCGCCGAAGCGCTCGCGCATGATCCGCGCCCACAGCCGCCGCGCCGCGCGGAACTTCGCGACCTCCTCGAAGAAGTCGTTGTGCGCGTTGAAGAAGAACGAGAGCCGCGCCGCCGAACTCGTCGAGCGAGAGCCCGCCTCGACGGCCGCCGCGCAGTAGGCGATCCCGTTCGCGAGCGTGAACGCGAGCTCCTGCACCGCCGTCGAGCCCGCCTCGCGGATGTGGTAGCCGGAGATCGAGATCGTGTTCCAGTGCGGACATCCGCTCGGCGCAGTAGGCGAAAAGATCCGTGATCAGGCGCATCGACGGGCGCGGCGGGAAGATGTAGGTCCCGCGCGCGATGTACTCCTTGAGGATGTCGTTCTGGACCGTGCCGCGGAGGCTCGTCGGCCGACGCGCCCTGCTCCTCGGCGACCAGTTCGTAGAGCAGCAGGAGCAGCGCCGCCGGCGCGTTGATCGTCATCGAGGTCGAGACCTCGTCGAGCGGGATCCCGTCGAGCAGCGTCTGCATGTCCGTCGAGCGAGTCGATCGCGACGCCCGGTGCGCCCGACCTCGCCCTGCGGCGCGCGGGTCGTCGGAGTCGTAGCCGAGCTGCGTCGGCAGGTCGAAGGCGACGGAGAGCCCGGTCTGGCCCGCGCTCGAGCAGGTAGCGGAAGCGCTCGTTCGTCTCCTGCCGCCGAGCCGAAGCCGGCGTACTGGCGCATCGTCCAGGGCCGGCCGCGATACATGTCCGGATACGGCCCGCGCGTGAACGGAAACTCGCCGGGAGGCTCGAGCGGGCGCGGTGCGTCCTCAGCGGTGTAGACGGGCTTGAACTCGATGGCCGGATCCTAGAGGGTCGGTCGCAATGAGACTTCTCCTCACTTCCGCCGGCATCAAGAACGCGAGCATCCACGACGCGCTGGTCGACCTGCTGGGCAAGCCGATCGCCGAGTCCAACGCCCTCTGCATCCCGACCGCGGGGTACGGGCACCCCCAGGGCAGTCCTGCGCGGGGCATGGCGTTTCATCACCGGTCAGGCCGTCCACACCCATGTGCGAGCTGGGCTGGAAGTCCCTGGGAGTGCTGGAGCTCACCGCGCTGCCCAGCATCGACGAGGAGCGCTGGGTCCCCTGGGTCCGGGAGACGGACGTCCTGCTGGTGAACGGCGGCGACGCCCTGTACCTGTGCCACTGGATGCGGCAGTCCGGCCTGGCGGACCTCTTGCCGTCGCTGCCGAGACGGTCTGGGTGGGGCTGAGCGCCGGGAGCATGGTGATGACCCCCCGCATCGGCGAGGACTTCGTCGGGTGGCAGCCGCCCGCCGGCGGCGACGAGGCGCTGGGCATCGTCGACTTCTCGATCTTCCCGCACCTGGATCACGAGGACCTGCCGGAGAACACCATGGCCGACGCAGAACGATGGGCGGCCGGGATCGCCGGGTCCGGCGTACGCGATCGACGACCAGACCGCGATCAAGGTGGCCGACGGCGCCGTCGAAGTCGTCTCCGAGGGGCACTGGAGACTGTTTACCCCCTAGTACTCGGCCTGGAGCGCGGCGCCGAGGCCGAGCAGCTCCCAGTCCGAGCCCGCCGGGCCGATCAGCGACACGCTCACCGGCAGTCCGCTCTTCGCGCCGAGCCCGGCCGGTAGCGCGGCGGCCGGCTGGCCGGTCCAGTCCCAGTGGTGCGTGAGCGAGATCAGCGCCACGTCGCTCCCGGCCACGTCGTAACCGGGCCCGCGCAGCCACGCAACATCGGGGACGGTCGGTTCGAGCAGCGCCGCGATCCGCTCCGCCGCGAACCAGCGCTCCCAGTGCTCGGCGTCGACGAGCCGCTGCGCCTGAAGGGCGTCGTAGTCGACCGGCCCGAGCCCCTCGGCCTGCACGACGAACTGCCGGATCGACGGGCGATAGAGCATGCGGCGGTCGTCGAAGCGGTGGTGGTAGCGGAGCATGTCCGTGAGGAGGACGAGCACCCAGTCGCCGAGCGTCTCCCGTGCGGGCGGCGCCTGGACGAGCTCCACGCCGAGACTACGGCAGAGCTCGAGCGTCGCGTCGAATCCCGCGGCGACATCGGGGTCGAGCTCGCCGATCCGCGAGGAGACGCCGAGCCGGAGCCCGGCGAGCGAGCGCGGCTCGAGCGCCCCGGCTCCGGTCATCCCGGCGAGAAGTAGGGCGCAGTCCTCGACCGTGCGCGCCATCTAGCGTCCAGCCCGCGGCGTCCCTTGGCGCTGGACGCGGCTACGACAGGGCGTAGCGGTACGCTCGTCCTCATGGGAGAGTGACGAGTCGCCGCCATTCAGCTGGACCGAAGCGGCCAGCAACTGGCAGTTCGCGCCGGTCGTCACCGTGGTCGTGGCGGTCGTGGCGGCGCTGTACTTGTGGGGCGTCGTGCGCGTCGCCCGCCTGCGCACCCCGCCCGGCCCTGGCCGGTGCTGCGCACCGCCGCGTTCCTCAGCGGCCTGCTAGTCGTGGTCCTGGCGACGCAGAGCGGCATCGGCACGTACGACGACACGCTGTTCTGGGATCACATGATCCAGCACGTGATGCTGATCATGATCGCCCCGCCGCTCCTTGTGGTCGGGGAGCCCATCACCCTGCTGCTGCACGCCAGCAGGAACCCGCTGCACACGCAGGTGAAGAAGGTCCTGAGGTCCCGGCCGGCGGTACCGGCGACCTGGCCAGTGTTCGGCGTGGTCGCATACTCGGCAACGATCGTCGGGACGCACCTGACAAGCTTCATGAACCTCGTGGAGACCAACGACGCGGTGCACAACGCCGAGCACGTGCTGTACCTCGTCGTGGGCTACCTGTACTTCCTGCCGCTGCTGGGCCGCGAGCCCATCGGATGGAAGGTGTCGTACCCGCTGCGGCTGTTCCTGCTGTTCATCGTCATGCCGGTGGACGCGTTCACCGGCGTCGTGCTCGGTTCCGAGTCGTCACCTCCGTTCACCTCGTCGGAACCGCGCTCGTGGGGGCCGTCCACG
>CAVTXU010000016.1:0-254011 GCA_963738775.1 uncultured Actinomycetes bacterium | reverse complement strand
GAGCGGCTCGGGCTTCCCATAGGCACCATCAAGAGCAGGATGTTCTCGGGGCTAGCGCGCCTCCGGGAACTGCTGGACGCCGGCGCGCAGGGAGACGAATGGAACCGAAGCCCTCCACGACCTGACCGCCGCCTACGCCCTCGACGCGCTCGACGAGCGCGACGTCCGCGCGTACGAAGAGCATCTCGCCCACTGCGAACGGTGCCGGGCGGGCTTCGCCTCGCTGACCGAGGCGGCGACGTCGCTCGCGCTCGGCGTCGACGCGCCGCCGCCGCCGCCCGAGCTGCGGGAGCGGATCCTCGAGACGGCGCGGGCGGAGCGCTCGAACATCGTGCCGCTGCGACGGCGCTGGGTTGGCCCGGTCGCGGCGGTCGCGGCGGTCGCGGCGATCGTGCTCGCGGTGGTCGCGTCCTCGCTCCACGGCAAGCTCGACCGGGAGCGGACGCGGAACGCGCAGGCAGCCGGCGCGCTCCAGATAGTCGCCCAGCCGGACGCGCGCCGGATCCCGGTCTCGGGTGCAAACGGCAGCCTCGTCGTCGCGAAGACAGGCGAGGCCGCGCTCGTCCTCCGCGGCCTCTCGCCCGCGCCCGCGGGCAAGACCTACGAGACGTGGGTGATCGAGAGCGGCAAGGCCCGTGCGGCCGGTCTCTTCCCGGGCGGCGGCACCGTCTCGCTCGTCGGGCTCACCCGCGGAGTCCCGGACGGAGCCACCGTCGCGGTCACCGTGGAGCGGAAGGGCGGCGTCGATCAGCCCACCGGCGCGCCGGTCATCAGCGCGAAGACGGCCTAGCCGGAGCTACACTCCCCGCGCTTTGCTGCGACGTAAGCGCACCACCGATGCGCCGCGGAAACCGCGGCGCCGGCGGATCCGCAAGCTCCGCCTCCTCCTCTTGATCGTCGTCCTCGGCGTGCTGGGGACGACGGCGCTCGGGCTCGGGCTGATCTCGGCGATCGCGGCGCAGGTGCCGTCGCTCGACCCCACGAAACAGCACCAGCAGACGAACGGCTACATCTACGCCGACGACGGGCACACGATCCTCTCCGTGCTGCGCGGCTCACAGGCGCGGGTGATCGTCACCTCGAATCAGATCTCGCCGGAGATGAAGCAGGCGATCGTCGCGATCGAGGACAAGCGCTTCTACGAGCACCGCGGGATCGACGTGCACGGAATGGCGCGCGCGTTCTGGGCCGACATCACCCAGCGCGGGATCGTGCAGGGCGGCTCGACGATCACGCAGCAGTTCGTGAAGAACGCCTACGTCAACGACACGCGCACGATCGGCCGCAAGCTCAAGGAGGCCGCGCTCGCCTGGCAGCTCGAGCAGCGCTGGTCGAAGGACCGGATCCTGACCGCGTACCTCAACACCATCTACTTCGGCAACGGCGCCTACGGGATCCAGCAGGCGGCACTGACGTACTTCGGCGAGCGCGCGGAGGACCTGACGCTGCCGCAGGCGGCGCTGCTCGCCGGGATCCCCGAGGACCCGTCGCTGTACGACCCGGTCGTGAACCCGCGCGACGCGAAGGCGCGGCGCGATCTCGTCCTGTTCGAGATGCTCGACCAGCGCGACATCTCACGGCCGGACTACGAGCGGGCGATCCACGCACCGATGCCGAAGCCGCAAGACGTGCACCTACCCGGGACGCAGGGGCCCGCTCCGTACTTCGTCAACTACGTGAAGCAGCAGCTGATCGACCGCTATGGGGCCGGGCGCGTGTTCGGCGGCGGCCTGAAGGTGAAGACGACGATCGACCTCCAGCTGCAGAAGATAGCGCGGACGGCGATCGACCAGACGCTGACGAATCCCGACGGCCCGACCGCTGCGCTCGTCGCGATCGACCCGCGGACGGGCGCCGTCCTGACGATGATCGGCGGCGACAACTACCACAAGAGCCAGTTCAATCTCGCCGTCCAGGGCGAGCGCCAGCCGGGCTCCTCGTTCAAGCCGTTCGTGCTCGCGACCGCGCTCCAGCAGGGCATCTCGCCGGCGACGATCCTGACGTCGAAGCCGCAGGTGATCTCGCTCGGCGACAAGGACTGGTACGTCCACAACTACGAGGGCGCCTACCTCGGCCCGATCAACCTCACCGAGGCGACGATCGAGTCCGACAACACGGTCTACGCGCAGCTGACGCGCATCGTCGGGCCGGGGAACATCGTCAAGACGGCGCACCGGCTCGGGATCACGAGCCCGCTCCAGAACTACTTCGCGATCGGGCTCGGCGTCGAGGCCGTCAATCCGCTGGAGATGGCGCGCGCGTACAGCGCCTTCGCGAACGGCGGGATGCGGATCGACGGGCGGCTCACCGGCAACCGGCCGATCGCGGTCGCCTCGGTCAACGGCGTGCCGAACACGCCGAAGCCGCAGCAGGTGCTCTCGTCCGCGAACGACGAGTACATGAACCAGATCCTGCAAGGCGTCGTCAGCTCGGGCACCGGGCGCAAGGCGGCGCTGTTCGACCGGCCGGTCGCCGGCAAGACCGGGACGACGGAGAACTTCGGCGACGCGTGGTTCGTCGGCTACACGCCGCAGCTCGTCACCGCAGTGTGGGTCGGCTATCCGAACAGCTACGTCCCGATGCTGCACGAGTACCACGGCAAGGCGGTCGCGGGCGGCACGTTCCCGGCGGAGATCTGGAAGCGCTTCAACACCGCCGCGCTGAAGCTGCTCGACGACCAGCCGGAGACGTTCCCGGCGCCGCCGGCGCTGTTCCAGTCGCCGCGCCGCGTCGTGTATCGGAACGGGCAGATCGAGCTCGACAACGGGCTCTGCCGGTTCACGAGCGAGATCGTCTACTTCGGCAGCGCTGGGCCGGCGCGGAGGGCGAACTGCAAGAAGAACGAGGTCGAGGTGCCGCGCGTGACCGGGATGACGCTCGCCGACGCGAAGGCGCGGCTCGCGCTGCAGCCGCTCGAGGCGTCGGTGGTCTACCGGCCCGCGGCGCCGCGCCAGCGCGTCGACATCGTGATCGCCCAGATCCCGTCGAGCGGCGGGCTCTCGTCGTTCGACAAGGTGACGCTCGTGATGGCCAAGCCGTTGCACGGCGTGATTCCCTCCGTGGTCGGGCTGAGCCTGCGGCAGGCACGGGCGAAGCTGCGGAAGGCGAAGCTCGGGATCAGGATCGGCGGGCTCGTCGACGGGAAGCAGGGACGCGTGCTCGCGCAGGCGCCGCTGCCCGGTGTGGCCGGCCGCGCCGGGGCTGCCGGTCGTGGTGCAGGTCGGCCGCGGCTAGAAGCGCCGGCTGAGGAACGGCGAGCCGGCCTCGCCGTAGCGCCAGTCGCGCTCGACCGCCTTCGTGATCCCGATCCGGCGGCCCCGCGCGATCCTCGGCTCGCTGTCGCGCGCGAGGAGCGCGAAGGGCGGCGCGGTCAGCGAGAGGCCGTCGTACGCGGCGGTGATTCCGAGCGCCTGCGTGAGGCGGCCCGGGCCCGAGCAGAGCAGGCGCACATCCTCGAGCCCGCGCCGCTCGCGCATCGCGTCGAGCCCGTCCGTCGGCTCGAGCGCGCGCACGAGCGCGGCCGACGTGTCCGCGCACACGATGTTCACGCACCAGTGGATGCCGTAGGAGCGGTACACGTACGCGTGGCCGGGCGGCCCGAATCGCGCCGTTGCGCGGAGTCCGGCCGCGGAAGGCGTGCGAGGCGGGATCGTCGCGGGTGTAGGCCTCGAGCTCGACGATCCGCCCGCCCACGCCGTTGACGAGCAGCGTCGCGCCGATCAGCTCGGGAGCGACCGCGAGTACCGGGCGGGCGAAGAACTCAGGCGGGAGCTGCACGCGGCTTCGCGTCGTAGTAGCGGAGCGCCGGAACGAGGGCGACGGTGACCGCGGCGGCGACCATGCAGAGCAGTCCGCCCGAGACGATCGAGAAGCGGACGCTCGTGAGCGAGGCGAGCACGCCCGCCTCGACGTCGCCGAGCGCGGGCGTCGACGAGACCTGCGCGAACTCGATCCCGGCGACGCGGCCGCGGAGCCCCTCGGGCGTGACCGTCCACAGGATCGTGCTGCGGAGCACGGCGCTGACGTTGTCGGCTGCGCCGGCGACCGCGAGCAGGATCAGGGCGACCCACAGGCTGTCGGCGAAGCCGAACGCGGCGATCGAGAGGCCCCAGACCGACGCCGCGATCGCGATGTAGAGGCCCTGGCGCTGCACCTGCGCGATCCACCCCGAGAGCAGCGAGGAGACGAGGGCACCCGCGTACGGCGCCGCGTAGAGGAGTCCGAGCACGCCCGCGCCGCCGTCGAAGCGCGACACCGCCATCGCCGGGAACAGCGCGCGCGGCATCCCGAAGACCATCGCGCTCGAATCGACGATGAACATCCCGAGCACGACCTTCTTGGTCTTGATGTAGCTGAAGCCCTCCTTGATCGAGCGCAGGCTCGGGCGATCCGCGTCGTCGGCCGGCGGCAGCGGCGGCAGGCGCCAGATGCTCCATAGCGAGGCGGCGAAGGTGATCGAGTCGAGCGCGTAGGCCCACGGCAGGCCGACCGCGGCGATCAGCAGGCCTGCGGCCGCGGGGCCGGCGACCGAGGTCGTGCTCGAGTAGACGGACTCGAGCGCGTTCGTCGGCACGAGATCCTCGGGCTCGACGAGGATCGGGACGAGCGAGCTCATCCCCGCGACGCCGAGCGAGAAGATCGCCATCGCGAGCGTGACGAGCACGTAGATCGCCCAGACCTGCGGGTGCGTGAGCGCGGCGTTGATCGCGAACAGCGCAGCGACGACTGCAAGCAGGCTCTCGGTGCGGAACAGGAGCTTGCGCCGGTCGAAGGCGTCGGCGATCGCGCCGCCGGCGATCGTCAGGGTCAGCAGCGGCACGAGCTCGCACAGCGAGAGCAGTCCGACCTGGAGCGTCGAGTGCGTGATCGAGTAGAGCTGGAACGGCGCCGCGACGGCCGCGATCTCGGAGCCGAACGTCGAGACGGTCTGGCCGATGAAGAGCCGGCGAAACGCGGGGTACTTGCGCAGCGGCTTCGTGTCGACCGCGAGGCTGCGAAGCCGTTCACGGGTTCCCGGGCGATCGGTGCCCGGTGCGACGTCGCCGGGCTCGGTCACCTAGAAGAGCTTCGCCGCTTCGGCAGGACCGGCGCTAGCCTCGA
This sequence comes from uncultured Actinomycetes bacterium, assembly GCA_963738775.1. Classification (GTDB taxonomy): domain Bacteria; phylum Actinomycetota; class Thermoleophilia; order Gaiellales; family Gaiellaceae; genus CAVQZA01. The sequence goes on along the minus strand of CAVTXU010000016.1, from coordinate 248,911 downwards.
GCAGGTGCTTGGCACGGCGGGCGAGGTCGGAGAGGTCGACGCGGCCCTTGTCGGCATCCTCGGCGACGCGCTCTGCGAAGGCGAGCGCCTCGTCGAGCAGGGCCGTTCCGGCCGCGGCCTCCTGGCCCATGTCCTGGAGGATCGTCCGCTCGGTGCGCGAGGCGACGATCGGTTCGGCGATCCCCTCGACGTAGACGTTGGTGCGCCGCCCGCCGCCGCGGTCGTCCCCGGTGATCGGCTGGAGCGCGTAGATCCGGTCGGCGCGTGCGTACTTGCCGAAGCCGAGAAAGACCATGCGAGGCGTCCCGTCCACCATGCGCGAAGTATCTACTCTGAAGGCGACGGCGTCAGGCCGATCTTCGGCGCTGTCCGTTCGAGACATGGCCCGGTGCCTGACCCCGGGCGGGCGTAGCTTGGTCCGCGGTGCGGCACCCACAGCGGCCGTCCTCGGCTCACGGGACTTGTGCTCATGAGCATTAGGCCGGCTAGCCGAGGGCGGTGCGGAGCGAGTCGGCGACTCGCTCCTGGTCTTCGCGCTCGAGCTGCGGAAAGAACGGCAGCGCCAGGGTGCGGCGGCTCGCGGCTTCCGAGATCGGGCACAGGCCCTCGCCGAAGCCGTAGCGCTCGCGCATGTACGACTGGAGGTGGATCGACGGGAGGTAGCGGCTCGTCGCGATCCCGTCGCGGTCGAGCGCGGCGATCACCGCTTCACGGTCGGCACCCTCAGGAAGCTTCACGACGTAGACGAACCACGACCGCACGTGATCGGCGTCGTCGGCCAGCGGCAGCTCGACGTCCACCCCGGCGAGCAGCTCGGCATAGCGCGCCGCGACTGCGCTGCGATCGGCCAGCATCGAGTCGAGCCGCTCGAGCTGCGCGACGCCGATCGCCGAGGCGATCTCGTCGAGGCGGTAGTTGAAGCCGAGGCGCGCGTGGTCGAGCCAGCCGCCGCCGTCGGCCCGGCCCTGGTTCGCGAGGCTCTTGAACAGCGCGGACTCGGCCTCGTCGCCGGTCACGATCATCCCGCCCTCGCCCGTGGTCATCTGCTTGTTCGGGTAGAAGGCGAACACCGCGGGATGGCCGTGCGAGCCGAGGCGACGGCCCCTGTACTCCGCGCCGAGCGCCTCGCACGAGTCCTCGATCAGCGCGAGGCCGTGGCGCTCGCAGAGCTCGATCAGCGGGTCGAGCTCGCACGGATAGCCGAAGATGTCGACCGCGACGACCGCCTTCGTCCGCTCCGTGATCGCCGCCTCGACGGCGGCCGGATCGAAGTTGAGCGTGTCCGGGTCGATGTCGGCGAAGACGGGCACGCCGCCCTCGTAGATGAAGCAGTTCGCCGATGCCGCGAACGAGAACGGCGAGGTGATCACCTCGTCGCCGGGCCCGATCCCCGCTGCGCGCACGCACAGGTGAAGACCCGCGGTGCCGCTCGACACGGCCGCGCCGTAGCTCGCGCCCACGTAGCGGGCGAAGTTCTCCTCGAACTGCTGCGTGACGGGGCCGAGCGAGAGCCGCCCCGACCGGAGCACCTCCGTGACCAGCTCGATCTCGCGCTCGCCGATCACCGGCTGCGCGAGCGGGATCTGCTTGATGGCTGCCGTCACGCCTCGGCGGGCGTCGCCACGTAGTCGAGCCAGCCGTGCACCTCGTACTCCTCGCTGCGGCCGTTGACCACGTCGAGGTAGGTCGACTGGAGCTCGAGCGTGATGTCGCCGACGCCGAGCTCCTGGTCGTCGACGGCGCGCACCGGCGTCACCTCGGCGGCGGTGCCCGTCATGAATAGCTCGTCGGCGAGATAGAGGTCGGTGCGGATCAGCTCGGCCTCCTCGACCGTGTAGCCGAGGTCGCGCGCGATCGTGATCACGGTCTCGCGGGTGATCCCGGGCAGGATCGAGGTCGAGAGCGGCGGCGTCGTGATCACGCCGTTGCGGACAACGAAGATGTTCTCACCCGGGCCGTCGGCGACGGTGCCGGTGTCGGTGAGCAGGATCGCCTCGTCGTAGCCGCCGCGCCGGGCCTCGGTCGTCGCGAGCATCGAGTTGAGATACACCCCCGTTGCCTTGGCCGCGTGCGGGATCGTGTTCGCGCCGATCCGCTTCCACGACGAGATCTTCGCGGTGATCCCCTCGGTGAGGGCCGCCTCGCCGAGGTACGAGCCCCACGGCCAGCACATGATCACGGTCTCGACCGGGTTGCCGGCGGTCGAGACGCCGAGCTCGCCGTAGCCGTAGAACGAGATCGGGCGGATGTAACAGGCCTGGAGGCCGCTCGACGCAACGACCTGGTGTGTCGCCTCGCGCAGGTCCTCGAGCGAATACGGGATGTCCATGTAGAGGAGGCGCGCCGAGTCGATCAGGCGCTGCATGTGGTCGGCGAGGCGGAACACCGCGGGGCCGTCCGGCGTCTCGTAGCAGCGGATGCCCTCGAAGACTCCGGTGCCGTAGTGAAGGCCGTGAGAGCCGACGTGGATGCGGGCATCTGCCCAGTCCACCAGCTCGCCGTTCATCCAGATCTTCTCGGTCTCCTGCATGGTCTGCTCCTTGTCGTCTCCGCCTGCGCCTAACTGTACCGACGCCGGGCTCAGCCTTCCTGAACCGCGTCGATCGGCTCGGCGTTGGCGAGGCGGACGAGGTCGCGAGGCGCGAGCCCGGCCATGTGATTGGCGGAGCCGGCGCCGACCCAGACGCGGTCGAGCCCGAGCAGCGTCTGCTCGATCAGCACGCGCTCGACGAGCGGCAGCGGGAACGGCGCGACGGCGCCCGGCTCGAAGCCTGTCGCGCGCCGCACCTCGTCGGGACCGGCGATCTTCGCGCGGGCGACGCCGAGCGCACGGGCGACTTTCGCCGGGTCGGCGCGACGGTCGCCCGGGACGAGCACGACGGCGGGACTGCCGTCGGCGTCGAAGACGAGCGACTTGACGATCCGGCCCGGCTCGCAGCCGATCGCCTCGGCCGCCGCCTCCGCGGTCGGCGTGCCCTCCTCGAACTCCTCGAGGCGCGCCTCGGCTCCGGCCGCGCGCAGGAAGGCCGAGACGCGCTCGACCGGCTCGGGCCAGCCCTCGCTCATCCGGCGAGCCGTTCGACGCGCACCGCGCACGCCTTGTACTCGGGCGTGCCCGTGCGCGGGTCGACGGCGTCGATCGTCAGGTAGTTGACGACAGCGTCGGCGAAGTGGAGCGCCATCCAGACGAGTCCCGGGAAGACGCGCTCGCCGACCTTCGCGCGCGCCTCGAGCTCGCCACGCCGCGAGACGAGCCTGGCCCAGTCGCCGTCGGCGAGGCCGAGCTCGGCCGCGTCCTGCGGATGGATCTCGAAGAACGGATCCTCCTGCTTGTCGCGGATTCCCTTCTCGCGCATCGTCATCGTGGCCGAGTTGTAGTGGAAGAGCGTGCGCCCGGTCGAGAGCACGAACGGATACTCGGCGTCGGCCGGCTCCGCGGGCGGCAGGTACTCGACTGCATGGAACAGCCCCTTGCCGAGGGCGGGCGCGGGCGAATGGAGAAACGGCGACCCCGGATCGTCGCTGTCGACGCACGGCCACTGGATCCCGTTCTCCTCGAGCCGGTCGTAGCGGATCCCGTTCCAGGCCGGCGCGAGGTCGGCGAGCTCGTTCCAGACCGACTCCGCGTCGGGATACTCGGGCCAGTCGACGCCGAGCGCGCGGGCGAAGTCGACGACGATCTCACGGTCGACGCGCGCGTTGCCCGGGAGCGCGGTGGCGGCGCGCACGCGGCTTACACGCCGCTCGGTGTTCGTGAAGGTGCCGTCCTTCTCGGCGAAGCTCGACGCCGGGAAGACGACGTCCGCGTGCTTGCGCGCCGTGTCGTTCAGGAAGATGTCCTGCGAGACGAGGAACTCGATCCCGGCGAAGCCCTCCTCGACGCGATGGGCATCCGGATCGGTGTGCGCCGGGTTCTCCCCGATCAGGTACAGCGCGCGCACCTTGCCGTCGTGGAGGCCGTGGATCATCTGGTCGAGGCGGTAGCCGGGCGTCTCGGGCACTTCGGCCCCCCACGCCGCCGCGAACTTCGCGCGCACCTCCGGATCCTCGATCGGCTGGTAGCCGGGCAGGTAGACCGGGTTCGCGCCGGAGTCGTTCAGGCCCTGGACGTTGTTCTGGCCGCGCAGCGCGTTGAGGCCCGTCGACGCGTAGCCGAGGTGGCCTGTCATCAAGACAAGATTTGCGAGCGACCAGACGTTGTCGACGCCGCAGACGTGCTCGGTGATCCCGAGCGTGTAGAAGATCCCCGCCTTCGGCTCTGACGCGTACTCGCGGGCCGTGGCCCGGATCGCCTCGGCGGGAATGCCCGTGACCTGCTCGGCCTCCTCCGGCGTGTAGCGGGCGACGATCTCGCGCACGGCCTCGAACTCCGAGGTGTGCTCGCGGATGTAATCGTCGTCCTGGAGCCCCTCCTCGAGGATCACGTGCATCATCGCGTTGATCAGCCAGACGTCGGTGCCCGGGCGGAGCTGGAGGTGGCGCTTCGCGATCTTGGTCAGCCAGATCGCGCGCGGGTCGGCTACGACGAGAGTCGCGCCGTTCTTCACGGCCTTCTTGATCCGCAGCGCCAGCACCGGGTGCGCCTCGGTCGTGTTCGAGCCGATCACGAGCAGGAAGCGGTCGTCGTCGATCTCCCCGATCGAGTTGGTGCTGGCTCCTCTGCCGAACGACCTGACCAGGCCGTAAAGGGTCGGAGCGTGTCAGGTGGCTTCGCAGGAGTGGACGGAGTTCGTCTTCAGCCCCGTCCGAGCCAGCTTCTGGATCAGGTAGTTCTCCTCGTTCGTGAGCCGCGCCGAGGCGAGCACGCCGACGCTCTGGTCGCCGTGGCGCTCGCGCACCGCGTTGAGGCCGGCTGCGGCTGCGGCGAAAGCGTCCTCCCAGCTCGCGGGGCGGAGCTCGCCGTCGGGCCCGCGCACGAGCGGCTCGGTGAGGCGGTCCGGGTGGTGGATGAAGCCGTAGGCGAAGCGCCCCTTCACGCAGAGCTCACCCTCGTTCGGCAGGTACTCCGGCTCGGAGGTGACCTTCACGACCTTGCCGCTCGTCGGATCGACGTTGAGGTCGAGCTGGCAGCCGACGCCGCAGTACGTGCACGTCGTCTTCACCTTCGTGAGCGCCGTGTCGGGGACAGTGGTTCCGGTCGACTTCTTCTCGAAGATCGCGCCGGTCGGGCACACCGAGAGGCAGCCGCCGCAGAGCTCGCACTCGGTGTCGAGCCAGGAGTGGCCGTGGGTCGGGACGACGCGCGCCTCGGGGCCGCGGCCCTCGAAGGTCAGCGCCGAGCACTGCATCACGTCCTGCGTGTAGCGGATGCAGCGGCCGCAGAGGATGCAGGCGTCGGGGTCGTAGCCCATCAGCTCGTTGCGGTCGGAGTACGGCTCGCGGCCGGCGTCGGGCAGGACGAACGGCGCGTGGACGCCGAGATCGAGCGCGAGGTCGAGCAGCTCGTCGGCGCGGCCGCCGCCCGCCGTCGAGACGTGCTCGGTGAGGAGCATCTCGGTGAGTGTCCGCTGCAGCTTGGGCAGTCGGCCGTTCGTCGAGACCGCCATGCCCTCCTCGACGCGGACCGCGCACGACGGCACCGGCCGGCCCGATCCCTCGACGTCGACGAGGCACATGCGGCAGCCGCCGTACGGCTCCAGCTTGTCGTCGTGGCAGAGCGTCGGCGGATCCGCGCCGTTCTCGCGCAGGGCGTGGAGCAGGAGCTGGCCGCTCTCGGCCACGGCCTCGCGCCCGTCGAGCTTGAAACGGATCTCGGTCACGGCAGGAGCTCCGGCCAGTGGCTGCGGATCGAGCGGACCGGGATCGGCGCGCCCTGGCCGAGCCCGCAGATCGACGCCTGCTCGAGCGCCTCGAGCCAGGCCTCGAGCTCGTCCGGCTCGAACGACGTGCGGCCCGCGGCGAGGTGGTGCAGGCCGCGCGTGCCGATCCGGCACGGCGTGCATTTCTGGCACGACTCCTCGGCGAAGAACCGCATCGTCTCGGCGAGCAGCTCGAGCGGCGAATACGAGGCCGGAAAGACCTGCACAGCGGCCGAGCCTACCGAGGCTCCCCACTCGGCGAGCGCCTCTCGCGTCATCGGCACATCGAGCGCGGCCGGCGGCAGGATTCCGCTTGCCGCGCCGCCGGGGACGATCGCGCCGATCTCCTCGGTCGCACCGCCGCCGTAGTCGTCGATCAGCTCGCGCAGGGTGATGCCGTTCGGCGCCTCGTAGCAGCCGGGCTTCGCGACCGCGCCCGAGAGCGACCACAGCCGCACTCCGGGCGAGCCGAGCCCGGCGAACCACGCGCCGCCGTTGCGGAGGATCGCCGGGATGTGCGCGAGGGTCTCCACGTTGTCGATCAGGGTCGGCAGCCCGAGGTAGCCGCGCTGGGCCGGGAACGGCGGGCGCAGCCGCGGCATCCCGCGGCGGCCCTCCATCGACTCGAGCATCGCGGTCTCCTCGCCGCAGATGTAGGAGCCGGCGCCGACGACGAGCTCGATCCGCGGGTCGTCGATCGCCTCGAGCAGGCGCGCGCGCGCGGTCGCGTACTCCTCACGCAGGTAGATGTAGCCGTGCTCGGCCTCGGCGAACTCCATCGCCACGAGCAGCCCCTCGATCAGCAGGTTCGGCCGCAGCTCCATGATGTAGCGGTCCTTGATCGTCCCGGGCTCGCCCTCGTCGGCGTTGACGATCACGACGCGCGGGCCGGGCTCGCGGCGCACCGCCTCCCACTTGCGCCAGGTCGGGAAGCCGGCGCCGCCCAGGCCGACGAGGCCCGAGGCCTCGAGCTCGGCGAGCACGCGCTCGGGCGGGAGGTGCGGCGGGCTGACCGGCTCGTCGGGACGGCTCAGCCCGAGCGACGGCCCGTCGTTGGTGGAGTGCGTGACCGGCGCCGCGGCGCCTTCGAGCGCGGCGCGCGAGAGCGCGGGCAGGATCGTGTCGCCGCGCGTCCCGACCGGAGCGAGGTCGCAGTGGCCGAGGCAGGCGACCTCGACCACGGGCACGCCCTCGGGCGCGAGCTCCTGCGCGAGCGCGAGCAGATCGTGCCCGCCGAGGCACGCGCAGACCGGGCCCGTGCAGACACGGAGCGAGTCGAGCGGCAGGCGCAGAAACGAGTAGAACGAGACGACCTCAGCCACCTCGCCGCGACGGATGCGCATGTGGTCGGCGAGCGCGTCGGAGAGCTCCGGAGTGACCGGGCCCACCTCGCGCCGGATCCGGCCGAGGTTGTCCAGCAGCCGGGTCCGCGCGGTCGGGAGCTCAGCGAGCTGCACGGTGTCAGTGTCGCCGTCCCGTCAGACGGACGCAACTAGGTGAGCCACGGAATCAGGCGGCGCCGGACCCGCGTCATGTACTCCGGGTACGCCGGGTAGTGCTCGACCAGCCATTCCTCCTCGCGCACCGCCTTGAAATGGAAGAAGACGAGGAGAACCAGGCTGACACCGAGCGACCACCAGCTCGAGAACAGCACCGAGAAGCCGGCGGCCGCGACCACGAGACCCGAGTAGACCGGATGGCGGACGATCGCGTACGGCCCCGAGACGACGAGCTCCCCGCCTGCGAGCGGTCTCGGCAGCGGTGTCATGGCTGGGCCGAGCCGCAGGACAGCGGTGACGGCGAAGAGGAGCCCGATCGCCAGGAGGACGCCGCCGAAGAGCCGCACCGGCCAGACCCAGCTGTCGCCGAAGAACGCTCCCACGACGACGGCGCCGAGCAGGACGAACTGCGCAACGACCCAGGCTTCGCCGCGGTCAGCCGAGCGCAATGACGTGCACCTCGTCGAACCCCTCGGCGCGCAGGCGCTCCTGGAGCTCGGGCGGCGCTGCCGTGTCGATCGAGAGCGCCATCAGCGCCTTGCCGCCCTGACGCGAGCGCGAGACGGCCATGTTCGCGATGTTGATCCCGGCGCCGCCGAAGAGCGTGCCGACGTTGCCGATCACACCGGGAATGTCGTCGTAGGCCAGCACGACCATCAGCGGCGCGAGCTCGATGTCGACCTCGAAGCCGAGCGCGCTCACAAGCCAGAGCCTGTTCTCGGTGCCGATCGTCGTCCCCGCGACGCGCAGCTCCTCGCCGCCCGTGACGACGCCGACGCGGATCAGGTTCGTGAAGTCGCGCGAGGCGACGCGGCGTTCCTCCCGCACCTCGATTCCGCGCTCCGCCGCGACGAGCGGCGCGTTGACGAAGTTCACGGCCTGGTCGACGCGGCCCTGGAAGGCGCCGTTGAGCGCGGCGACGGTGAGGAGACGGGTGTCGTGCTCGGCCAGGGCTCCGAAGTACGTGAGCGAGAGGCGCTCGGCGCGGCCCGCGGCGAGCTCCATCGCGAGGCGGCCGAGCTTCGCTGCGAGCGGGATGTACGGCCCGAGCGCCTCGAGATCCTCGGCGCCGATCACCGGGATGTTCACCGCGTTCGTCACGAGCCCGCCCTCGAGCGCGGCCACGACCTGCTCGGCCACGATCACGCCTGCGCGGTCCTGCGCCTCGTCGGTGGAGGCCGCGAGGTGCGGCGTCGCGACGACCTGCTCGAGCTCGAGCAGCGGCCCGTCGTACGGCTCCGCGGAGAAGACGTCGAGCGCGGCGCCGGCGACCTTGCCCGAGACGAGCGCGTCGTAGAGCGCCTGCTCGTCGATCAGCTCGCCGCGCGCCGCGTTCACGATCCGCACGCCGTCGCGCATCTGCGCGATCGTGGCGGCGTCGATGCTGTGGCGCGTCTCGTCGGTGAGCGGCAGGTGCAGCGTGATGAAGTCGGCCACGGCGAGCACCTCCGCGGGAGTCTCGACCCACTCGACGCCGAGCTCGCGGAAGCGGTCGCGCGAGACGAACGGGTCGTACGCGGTGACCTTCATCCCGAGGCCGAGCGCGCGGCGCGCGACCTGCTGGCCGATGCGACCGAAACCGAGCACGCCGAGCGTCTTGTCGGCGAGCTCGACCCCGCCGAAGCGCGACCGCTCCCAGCGGCCCTGCTTCAGCGCCGCATGCGCCTGCGGGATGTTGCGGGAGAGCGCCACGAGCAGGCCGATCGTGTGCTCGGCGGCGGAGATCATGTTCGACTCGGGCGCGTTCGCGACGACGATCCCGCGCCGCGTCGCCGCCTCGACGTCCACGTTGTCGACGCCCACGCCGGCGCGCCCGATCACCTTGAGATTCGTGGCGCGGTCGATCAGCTCGGCGGTGAGCTTGCTGGCCGAGCGGATCACGATCGCGTCGTAGCCGCCGATCAGCTCTGCGAGATCGCCGTCGGTGATGACGTCGACCTCGAACTTCGAGCGCAGGAGCTCGACCCCCGCGTCGGCGATCGTCTCGCGGACGAGGACCTTCACACCGGGGCGCGGTCGGCGTACGTCTCGAGCGCGCGGGTGACCGCGACGCCGCGCTCGATCTCGGCTCCGAGCTCGACCAGCGCCAGCTCCACCGCGCCGAGCTGCGTGGCGATGTCGAACACGTCGAACCAGCCGATGTGGCCGAGCCGGAAGATCTTGCCCATCAGGTCGCCCTGGCCGTTCGCGATCGTGATCCCGAAGCGGTCGCGCAGGGTGCGGACGACGTCCTTCGCGTCGATCCCCTCGGGCGCGCGGATCGCCGTGACGACCGCAGAGCGATCCTCATCGGGCGAGAAGAGCTCGAGGCCCATCGCCTTCGCGCCTTCCCGGCAGGCCCGGCCGAGGCGGACATGGCGCTCGAAGGCGGCCTCGAGACCCTCGTCGAGCAGCAGCCCGAGCGCGACGTTGAGGCCGGCGACGAGCGGCACCGAGGGCGTGAACGGCGCGTCGAGCTTGCCCTGCGCCTTTGCCGTCCGCTCCCAGTCGAAGTAGAACCGCGGCGTCGTCGACTCGGCGGCCGCGGCCATCGCGGCGGGCGAGACGGAAGCGAGCGAGAGCCCGGGCGGCGTCATCAGCGCCTTCTGCGAGCCCGACACGACGACGTCGATGCCCCACGCGTCGGCCTCGAGCGGCACGGCGCCGAGGCTCGAGACGGCGTCGACGACGACCAGCGCGCCGGCCTCCTTCGCAACCGCGGTGAGCGCCTGCACGTCGGCGACGACGCCCGTCGACGTCTCGGAATGGACCAGGTAGACGACTTTCGCGCCGCCGGAGGCCTCGAGCGCGTCGCGCAGGTCGGCCGGCTCCGGCGTCGCGCCCCATTCGAGCTTCAGGTGGATCAGCTCGGCGCCGTAGCCGGCGACCATCGTCGCCCAGCGCTCGCCGAAGCTGCCCGACGAGACGACGAGCGCGCGATCGCCGGGCGAGGTGAGGTTGGCCACGGCCGACTCGAACGCGCCCGTGCCGGACGCGGTGAAGAGGAGCACGTCGTGCTCGGTGCGCACGACCTGCTTCAGGCGCGCGAGGCACGTCTCGTAGATCGGCTTGAAGTCCGGGCTGCGATGGTGGACGACCGGCGCGCCGAGCGCGGCGAGCACCTCGGGCGGGACCGGAGTCGGCCCGGGCGTCATCAGATATCGCTTCCCGGCCACTGCGGCCTAGCCTAGCGAAGAGGTCCGCGGGCCACGGGAGGGAGCGTTTCCGCCCCCTCCCGCATGCGCCGGCCGTCAGTTCGTCGGCTGGAAGTTGCGCTTGATCGTCCAGTCGGCGACGCTCACGCCGAGCTTCACGCCCTGCTCGCCGGAGTAGCGGAAGTGCAGTCCCGCCCAGACCCGCGCATCGATGATCTGGTTCTGCAGGTCATCCACCGTCGCGTAGTGGCGCGTCTGGGTCAGCGTCGTCGCGCCGCCCGTCGCACCCATGATGTCGACGTTGATGTCGGTCGTACCGAGCAACGCCGCGAAGACCTCGCCGTCGGAGGCCGTGATGCAGCCGTGCGCCGCCGGATACTCGGGATGGTTCGGGGTCGTGAGCAGCGGCGTCCACGTCGGATCGGCCGTCGTCCCCGGATTCCCGTCGATGTCGGCGTGCTGGATCGCCGTGACCGGGCGCCAGAACGTATAGAAGTACTTCGAGTCCCAGCAGGCGATGCCCGCGTCGCTGTCGACGAGATTCCCCATCGCGAGTGCGCGGACTGTGTCGACGAGATCGAAGCCATGTGCGGTCGAGAGGTCACGCAGCGCCTGCTCCGTCTGACTGGTCACGTTGGCGTTCCAGAACTGCCCGATCGCGGTCTCTTCCGGCGTCCGCACCGTGCTGTCGACCCGGCCGAAGGCACGGATCTCCTCGAACTGCACCATGTACTTGTGGCTCGTGATGTCGAGCGGCGGAGGCGCCCGGAACTGTGACGGGCTCTTGAGCATGAACGGCGTCATGAACGCGGCCCAGGGGATCTGCGCCGATTGGAGCGACGGCGGCGGAGCGAAGATCCACACGCCCGGAGTGAGCGGCCCCTGGCCGTACGGCGTCGAGATCACCGCGTTGCGGCCGTCATTGGCCCGTAGCGCGATGATGTCCTCCGCTGCGGCCTGCCCGATCGCGACGCCCGCTGCCCTGCCCGCGACGGGAAGCCCGCCCAGGTAGGAGTTGTAGGTCGCCGTCAGCGCCGCCGTCTGGTCGGGGAAGTAGTTGACGAGAGCCGTGTATGCCGCTGCGGCCACCGCGGCTGGAGCCGAGGCTCCGTCCGTCGAGATCGGAGCGCGGAAGTTGTGGTACGGCCTGTACCCACCGTCGATCTTGATCACGGCGTCGTAGACCGACGCCTGCACGTAGGACATGTAGATCAGTCCCTCGAGCTGGAACAGCGCGGGCGACTCGCCCCTGACGGTGTTGATCGCGATCACGTTCCAGTCGATCGCGGCCGTGTTTGCCTCGGTCGTGTGCCGTGGCGCGGAGGTTGCGGTCGAGGCGAAGCCTGCTATAGCCAGCGCTACGGCGAGCAGAACCCACGCCTTTCTCGGGATCTTCATCAGAAGACTCCTTCCGAGTCATGGTTTCGCCGCAGGGGACCCGCCTACATTTGACCGACGGCCGCCTTCCCACAATCGGACATTCGTCGTACTGTTCCCCGATGCGCGCGATTCAGCGCCTGACCCCCCGGGAGACCGAGGTTCTCGGGTGGGTAGCGCGGGGCCACACCAACAAGGAAGTCGCAGCGATCCTGGGCACCTCGCCCCACACCGTGCGCACGCAGCTCGAGCACGTCTTCGAGAAGCTCGACGTCCACACGAGGACGGGAGCCGTGGCGAAGGCGCAATGGCCTCTCAGCGCGGGCGGTGACCCGAGAACGTGATGACCTGCTGGAAGGTCGGCCGGTTCGTCCAGCGCATCGTGTTCTGCAGGATCCCCGAGGTGAACCTGATCCGCTCCGCGGTCGCATCCGCGCGCCACGCGGTCGGATCCGGGCCCTGGGCCGCGGCGAGCTGGGCGCCCGCTGCGTCGAGCGCGGCCCACAGCGACGCCCGGCACGCCGCGAGGTCGCCGTTGCCGCAGTAGTGCGTCGAGAACGCGCCCTGTACCGGCTGTCCGAGCAGCGAGCGGAGGTCCTTGTCGACGTAGCCGTACCAGCCGTCGATGTACGACGAGCCGCCGGGGTTGGCGTCGTCGCTGCGAGTGTGGAGGTCGGCGAGCCGCTGCACGAGCGTCGGGCCGAGCACCGGCGTCATTACCGCGTCGGCCCAGCGGTCCCACACCGCGTCCATGATCGCGGCGCCCGGATCGTCGACCTTGCCGTCGAGGTTCAGGTCGATCCTGGACCCGCCGTTCGCAGCCCACGCCTCGAGCAGTGACAGCAGCTGCGCCGCGCGCGGGTCGGGCGCTGCGCCGGTCTTCAGCACCGCCGCGATGTCCGGCAGCAGGAGCACCGCGCGCAGGTCCTCCGTCGCGGCGCCGTTCATCGACGAGACGACATCCGCCAGCGTGAGCTTGCCCTTGTGCGAGTCGAGCTGCTTCTCGAGGAGCTGGACGCGCTGGATCGGCCCGAAGCTCCAGTTGTCGTCGGAGGCGCCGACGCCCGCGGCGGGCTTGTTGTTCCAGTTCACGATCTCGCCGCTGCCCGGATCGATCGCCTGCGCGTGCTGGGCCGGCGTGAGGAAGCCGCGCCAGTCGTAGGCGCCCGAGCCGTCGGTCGGCAGCGCCGGATCGGTGCCGGGCGCACGCACGGGCAGGCGGCCGCTCGAGAACATCGCGATGTCCTTGTCGTCGGCGTAGAACCAGTTGAACGAGAACTCGACCCCGGCCATCGTCTTCACGAACGTCTTCGCCGAGTCGACCTGGTTCGTGTCGAGCTCGTAGAACGACTTCGTGGACAGGAGCTCGCGCCCGCGCGTCGAGCGCTCGAGCGAGACGGCGACGCGCGTGCCGCCGACCGTCGCATAGCCCTCGACCGGGCCGTGCACCGTCTCGCGGAACACCACCGGCTGGTCGGGTGCACCCGACTGGCTCAGCACGCCCGCGTCGAACGTCGTCATCGCGCGGCAGGTGCCCTTGTACATGTAGTGCGTGTCGTCGCCGCAGAGCGTCTCGATGAAGATGTCGGTGTTGTCGGCCTGCGACGACGTCGCGCTCCAGGCGTCGTCGATCCCTCGCCCGATCACGACGAACGGGACTCCGGGGAACAGCGCGCCGCGCGTGTCGAAGCCGCCGCCGGCCATGTCGATCTCCATGAAGAACTCGGGGAAGAAGTAGCCGACCTGCGGACCCGCGACGAAGAGTGGATGGCCGGTCGCCGAGCGGCTCGCCCCGATGAGCAGCGCGTTCGACATCGTCGTCGGCAGCGACGCGGCCTGCGGGACCGCGAGCGGCACCGGCTGGAAGCTGCCGTCGTCGACGGTCACGCTACCGGAGTGCGTTCGCCGCGGCCTGCTCCTGTGGGAACGTGCCTGGGATCGAGACGGGCGCCTCCGGGTCATTGGCCGAGCGCAGGTCGCCGAAGACCTGTGCCCCGGTCGCCGCGCCGAGCTTCTTCTGGAGCGCCGAGAGGAGCTCCGAGCGTGCGACCTCCGAGCCGCCGTTGGCGCCGAAGCGCGCGGCGATCAGCGCTGCGGCGGCGATCACGTCGTTCGGCGTGTAGGGCTGCACCGGCGTCTTGACCGAGGTGAAGTAGCCGTTGATCCCGGCCGTGTAGGCATTGAGCAACGAGATGAAGTGGCGGCCGAGGGTGCCCTGCGCGCGCAGGAGATCGAGCTGCTTGGCGAGGAACGCCTCGGTCTGCGCGCTGGGCACGAACGTCTTGCCCGAGAGTGCGAGCCCGATCGGGTCGATGCCCGGGATGTCGAGCGCGGCGGCGCGCGCGGGGCCACGGATCAGCTGGAGCAGCAGCCCGCGATCCTCGGCGGTCGCCCAACCGGCGCCGTACTCGACGCCCGCCTGGGTCGAGGCCGTCACATGTGGCACGTCCCAGTTGTCGCGCTTGATCACGACGCCGGTGCGCGGCAGCTTCTCGGTGCGGACGGCCTTGAGCGCGCCGAGCCCGAGCGTCTCCGGCTTGAACCAGCGCGTCAGGTCGGCGTTCGTGACCTTGTTGCCGAGCGGCGTCAGCCCGTCGTACAGCGTCGCCTGGTCGGTCGTGTTCGCGTTGAAGGTCACGCCGCCGTTCTCGCCGGGAGGCAGGACGTCGAGCGCGACGGCTGCGTAGTCTCGGCCGGGCGCGGCGGCCGCGGAAACGCCTCCGAGCACGAGCGCGGCCAGGCCGAGCAGAAGGACGACCCGCTTCACCGGGCCGGAGCCTACTACGCTCCGTCCGTGGAGGCGCTTCTCTCCTTTGCCGCGGCGCTCCTGTCGCTCAGGCTCGCCGGCGACCTCGCCGGCCGCTGGCGCGAGCGCCGCGCGCCGGAGCTCGCCGCGTGGGCCTGCGCGCTGCTCGCGTTCGCGCTCGCGTCCGCCGCGCTCGCCTGGGGCGCAGCGCACGGCTCGGACGCGCGCTCCTTCCGCGCCTACTACCTCTTCGGCGGCCTGCTGACGGCGCCCCTGCTCGGAGCCGGCTCGCTGCTGCTCGCCGGGAAGCGCTGGGCCACGACCGTCGCGCTGCTCTGGTCCGGGCTCGCGATCGGGGTGATGATCGCGGTCCCGGTGCACGGCACGTTCGCCGGAACCGGGATCCCGACTGCGCAGGCGCACCTCGACTTCCTGCCCGCGCGGCTGCTCGCGGTGCTCGGCAACTCGCTCGGGACGATCGCCGTCGTGGTGGTCGCGCTGATGGGGATCCGGCGCCGCCCGCTCGGCAACGCGCTGATCCTCGCGGGCGTCGCGGTCGCGGCGATCGGTAGTGCGCTGGCCGGGCTCGGCGAGGCGGAAACAGCCCTCTTCATCGCCGCCGCGGCGCTGCTCCTGTACCTCGGGTTCGTCACGCCGACCCACCGGCGCGACCGGCGCACAGCGTCCGAGGGCTCTGCTAGCTTGGCCAAGTAGCGACAACTACGACGCGGCGCGGCCTCTGGTCGTGCCTGCCCAGGACGCCTGCGGTTCCACCTCCCGTCCCGGTGCGTCGGCCCGTATTCCCGTAGCAAGGGGTGCTTTTGAAACAAGCATGGACCCTTGCGTTGGTCCTTGCCGTCCTCGCGATGGCAGGAGCCGGCGCAACAATCGATCGTGCGAAAGCGGCTGACCAGCGAGTGGCCGCGCGACCCAACGAGGCGGCCGAGATCGTCAAGCTCCGCGCCGAGACCTGGCGCTGGCAGAAGGTGATGGGCAAGCCGCTCACGGCAGTCCGCCGGGCGCTACCGGCGAAGACCTGGCGGAAGCTCGCCGCGACCGCCTACAAGCAGGCACTCGCGCCTCCCCACAAGCGGCAGTGGCTGTGCATCCACCGCTACGAGGGCTCCTGGCACGCGCACACGGGCAACGGTTACTACGGCGGGCTCCAGATGGACCTCGAGTTTCAGCGCTTCTACGCGGCCTGGCTGCTGCGGCAGAAGGGCACCGCCGACCACTGGACGCCGATCGAGCAGATGTGGATCGCGGAGCGAGCGGAGCGCGCGAGCGGCTTCTATCCGTGGCCGAACACCGCCCGGATGTGCGGCCTGCTCTAGCCGAGCTTCGCGCGGACGAGCTCGCTGACGACCTTCGCGTCGGCCTTGCCCTGCGTCTCGCGCATCGCCTGGCCGACGAAGAAGCCGAGCAGCCCGTCCTTGCCGCCGCGGTAGGCCTCGACCTGGCCCGGGTTGGCGGCGAGGATCGAGTCGATCAGCGGCTCGAGCTCCGAGGCGTCGCTCACGACCTTCTCCTCGAGGTACGGCGTCGCCGAGAAGTCCGGCGCGCCGGCGGCGGCGACCGCGGCGGCGAACTGCTCACGGGGAATCTCACGGCGCGCCCTGAGCAGGCTCTGGAGCTCGGCCGGATTCGGCACGGCCTCGAGCTCGCGCCCCTCGTTCATCAGGAAGTTCGCGACCTCGCGCGGGTCGACCTCCTCGTCGAGCAGCGACTCGTAGAGCGCGGTGCGTCCGCTCGTGACGATGTCGCCGGCGAGCGCGAAGCCCAGCGCCGGCTCGAGTCGGCGGATCCGCTCGCCGGGTAGCTCGGGGAGCTCGCCTCTCAGCCGCTCGATCAGCTCGGCCGACGGCTCGACCGGGACGAGGTCGGGCTCGGGGAAGTAGCGGTAGTCCTCGGCCTCCTCCTTCGAGCGCCGTGAGGTGAGCGCGCCGGTCGACGGCGTCGAAATCGAACGTCGCCTGCTCGACCTCGCCGCCCGACTCCCAGACGGCGATCTGGCGCTCGACCTCGGCCTCGATCCCGCGCGCGACGAAGCTGAACGAGTTGATGTTCTTGATCTCGGTGCGCGTGCGGAAACCGTCCTCGCCCTCGGGCCGGACGGAGACGTTGGCGTCGACGCGGAGCGTGCCCTTCTCCATCTCGGCGTCGGAGATCCCGAGCTCGACGATCGTCTGGCGGAGCAGCTGGAGGAAGCGGCGCGCCTCCTCGGCGGAATGGATGTCGGGATGCGTGACGATCTCGACGAGCGGTGTGCCGCCGCGGTTGAAGTCGACCACGGAGTGGCTCGCGCCACCGATCCGGCCCGACGCGCCGCCGTGGTGAATCGTCTTGGCGGCGTCCTCCTCGAGGTGGGCGCGGACGATCCGCACTTCATGTTCTCCGTCTGCAGTCGGCACTAGCACCTTGCCGTCGATGCAAAGAGGCAGATCGTATTGCGAGATCTGATAGCCCTTGGGCAGGTCCGGGTAGAAGTAGTTCTTCCGGGCGAACACCGCGCGCTCGGCGATCGTGCACGCCGAGCGCGAGCCCGAGCTTCACCGTCCACTCGACCGCGCGCCCGTTCGTGACCGGGAGCGCGCCCGGATGCGCGAGGCAGATCGGGCAGGTCCGCGTGTTCTCGGCCGCGCCCCAGCCCGCCTCGCAGCGGCAGAACATCTTCGTCCGGGTCTTGAGCTGGACGTGGATCTCAAGCCCGATCACGGGTTCCCAGGTCATCGCAGCCGCTCCGGGACGGTGTCGAACTCGAGCGCGCGCTCGAGCGCGTAGCCCGTCCGGAAGAGCGTGTTCTCGGAGAACTGCGGCCCGACGAGCTGGAGGCCGACGGGCAGGCCCTCCGAGAGGCCGCACGGGATGTTGAGGCCCGGCAGGCCGGCGATGCAGGACGGGATCGTGAGCAGGTCGGCCGCGTACATCGCGAGCGGATCCTGCGGCCTTCTCGCCGATCGGGAACGCGACGGTCGGCGAGGTCGGGCAGCGCGAGCACGTCGAAACGCTCGAAGGCGGTGTCATGCTCACGCCGGATCAGTGTTCGGACTTTCTGGGCCTGGCCGTAGTAGGCGTCGTAGTAGCCCGCGGAGAGCGCGTAGGTGCCGAGCATGATCCGCCGCTTCACCTCCGGGCCGAAGCCCGCGTCGCGCGTCGCCTCGACCATCTCGCGGAAGGTGTCGCCGGGCCCACGCGGGCCGTAGCGGACGCCGTCGTAGCGGGCCAGGTTCGAGGAGGCCTCGGCCGGGGCGATCAGGTAGTAGCAGGGCAGGCCGTACTGGACCGAGTGAGGCAGCTCGCACTCCCCCACCTCGGCGCCGAGCGACGCGGCGAGCTCGACCGCGGCGCGGACGGCCGCGGCGACCCCGGGCTCGATCCCCTCGGCCTCGTTCAGCTCGCGCGGGACGCCGATCCGCAGGCCCTTCAGATCCTCGGCATCCGGCAGGCGGACCGGCTCGGGCAACTCGACGGTGGTGGAGTCCATCGGGTCGCGGCCGGCGATGATCGAGTAGAGCAGCGCGCAGTCCCGCACGTTCTTGGCGACAGGGCCGACCTGGTCGAGGCTCGAGGCGAAGGCGACGACGCCGTAGCGGGACACCGTGCCGTAGGTCGGGCGCAGGCCGACGTTGCCGCAGAGCGCCGAGGGCTGCTTGATCGAGCCGCCGGTGTCGGAGCCGAGCGCCCACGGCGCGAGCCCCGCGGTGACGGCGGCCGCCGAGCCCCCGCCGGAGCCGCCCGGCACGCGCTCGGGATCCCACGGGTTGTGCGACGGCCCGTAGGCCGAGTTCTCGGTGGACGAGCCCATTGCGAACTCGTCCGTGTTGGTCTTGCCGAGAAGAGACATGCCGGCCGCCTTGCAGCGCGCGGCGACGGTCGCGTCGTAGAGCGGCACGTAGCCCTGGAGGATCTTGGAGCCGGCGGTCGTCGTGACGCCCTTCGTCGAGATCACGTCCTTGAGCGCGATCGGGATTCCGGCGCCGTTCGGCTCGTCGAGGGTGGTCAGGTAGCAGTGGAGCTCGGGATCGCGCGCGGCGATCGCCTCGACGTAGGCCGCGTGCAGCTCGGCGGCCGAGACCTCGCCGCGCTCGACGAGCCCGATCGCCTCCTCCGCGGTCAGGCGCAACGTGTCGATCACAGCGACTCTCTCTCCCCATCCCTAGCCCCCACCCACCCACGGGGGCTTCCAAGATAGCCGGCGCTTTCGCGCGGCTTTGTGGCGACTCTGTGCCAACTCGTGCTCATGCGCTCGGCGGGACGCGGAAGCCGTCCCCCTCCCGCTCCGGTGCGTTCGCGAGCGCCTCCTCGACGTCTAGCGACGGGCTCGGCAGGTCGTCGTCCCACACGTTGACGAGATCGAGCGGATGTGACGTTGGCGGCACGTCGGACAGGTCCAGCTCGGACACCTTGCCGACCGCTTCGAGGATCGCGCTCAGCTCGGCCTGAAGGCGCTCGGCCTCGCCCTCGCCGAGGCCGAGCCGGGCGAGCCGCGCCACATGGAGCACATCGTCATTGGTGATCGCCATCGGTTCAGATCCTTCCAAAAAAGAGAGGCTCCCTTTCGGGAGCCTCTGCGCATTCGGTTCCGAAAGGGAAAGCTAGGCGGCCCGCACGTTCGCGGCCTGGGCACCCTTGGGGCCCTGCACGACCTCGAACTCGACGCGCTGGCCTTCGGTCAGCGACTTGTAGCCGTCCATCTCGATCGCGGAGAAGTGGACGAAAACGTCATCGCCACCCTCACGCTCGATGAACCCATAACCCTTCTCGTTCGAAAACCACTTGACGGTGCCCTGAGCCAACGGTCCTCCTTAAAACAGCAAACAACGACGGCCCGGGCACCGAGCCGCCGACCGGTATGAAGCGCGCTAACGGTAGCCTCATGCCAGAGGGAACGCAAGGCCGTCCCGGCGGAACTCGGCCGCACGGAGCGTGCTCCGCAGGAGCATGGCTATCGTCATCGGCCCGACGCCGCCCGGAACCGGCGTCAGGAAGGCCGCCACCTCGGCCACGCCCGGGTCGACGTCGCCGCGCATTCCGTCCTCGGTGCGATTGATCCCGACGTCGATCACGGCGGCGCCCGGCTTGACCATGTCGGCGGTGATCACGCCCGCGCGGCCTACGGCTGCGACGAGCACGTCCGCCTCGCGCGTGACCGAGCCGAGGTCGACGGTGCGCGAGTGGCAGATCGTGACGGTCGCGTTCCGCGCGAGCAGCAGTATCGCCGCGGGCTTGCCGACGATCGAGCTCCGGCCCACTACCACGGCGCGCTTGCCCTCGAGCGGAACCTCGTACTCGTCGAGCAGCGCGATCACCCCCGTCGGCGTCGCCGGCACGAAGGTCGGACGGTCGAGGTAGAGCTGCCCCGCGTTGAACGGATGGAAGCCGTCGACGTCCTTGATCGGGTCGACCGCGCGCAGCACCCGCTCCTCGTCGATATGAGCCGGCAGCGGCAGCTGAACGAGGATCCCGTCGACCGCGTCCTCGCGGTTCAGATCGGAGACGACCCGCAGCAGCTCCTCTTCGGAGACGTCCGCGGGGAGATGGTGGTCGTGCGGCGTGATCCCGACCTCGCCCGCCGCCTTGTGCTTCATCCGGATGTAGATCTCCGACGCGGGATCCTCGCCGACGAGCACCGTCGCGAGCCCCACGGAGCCGAATGCGCGCACCTCGTCGGCGACCTCGGCGCGCACACGCGCGGCGAGCGCCTTGCCGTCCATGAGCGTCGCGGCCATCGGGACGACCTTACCGCGGCGACGCGTCAGGCTCGCCGCGAGGCGACGGGCCTGACGCGCGACTCCGCTAGCCGACGCGAACGATGCAGCGCTGGTGCGTCTGCAGCTCGCGCATGCCGCACGACCTGGGCGCGACCTTCTTGCCGTGGATCCCGGCCTGCCAGGTCAGGATCACCGGGCCCGGGTCGCCGGCGTCGATCGGCGGGTGCATGGCAAGCGCCGAGGGGGCCGCGGTCGCTGCGGCGAGAGCGACGAGAACGATGGTCTTCCTGAGGTACATCTCCGTCTCCTCCTTCGATCCGGACGGGGGCGTCAGGCTCGCCGGGGAGTCGACGAGCCCGACGCGGGGTTCCGTCCTAGAAGCCGAACGCCAGGCACGGCGTCGGCCCGTTCTGGCCCTTCACGCAGAGCTTCGGCTGGGGAGCCGTCTTCTTGTGATGGACGCCCGACTCGTGGGTCAGGATGTGCGTGCCGGGATTGCCCGCGTCGATCGGCGGCCGCAGGGCGAGCGCCGAAGGTGCCGCTGTGACTGCGGCGAGAGCAACGAGCACGATGGTCTTCCTGAGGTACATCTCCGCCTCCTCCTGTTGCCTTGATGCGAACAGGACGGGGCGGTCGCCCGCATTCTTCCCTAGCCGAGGCGGCGGAGCGCGATCCCGGTCAGGAGCTCTCGCACGATCCGTTCCGCGACGAGCGCCGTCACGTCGGCCGAGCCGACCGCGGTCGGGATCACCTCGACCACGTCGGCGCCGACGAGCTCGAGCCGATGCGCCAGCTCGCGGCAGGCCCAGAGCAGGTCGGCGGAGGTCATCCCGCCGGGCTCGGGCGTTCCCGTGCCGGGCGCGAACGCCGGGTCGAGCACGTCGACGTCGACCGAGACGAACACCGGCCCGGCGCCGACGAGTGCGACGGTGCGCTCGATCACGTCCCGGATCCCACGGTCGCGGACGTCGTGCATGAAGAAGCTCGTGATCCCGCGCTCGGCCTGCCAGAAGAACTCCGCCTCGCCGGGCCAGTGGCCGCGCAGCCCGATCTGCACGTAGCGCTCCGGGTCGACGAGCCCGGCCTCGACGAGCCTGTACATCGGCGTCCCGTGCGAGACCTCCACGCCGAAGACCTCGGTGCCCGTGTCGGTGTGGGTGTCGAAATGGACGAGCCCGATCGGGCCATGCTTGGCGGCGACGGCGGTCATGTCCGGCTCGGCGATCGAGTGGTCGCCGCCGAGCACGATCGGGATCGCGCCCGCCTCGACGACCTGGCCGACGGTCTGCTCGATCGCACCGCGGGTCCTGGCCGGATCGGCCGGGATCACGGGCGCGTCGCCGAAGTCGACGATCCGCAGCACCACCGACGCGTCGACCTTGGCCTCGAGGTGCGGGCCCGGCGGGCAGCTCGCGGCGCGAATCGCGCGCGGGCCGAACCGGGCGCCCGGCCGGTCGGAGACGAGATCGTCGGTCGGCGCCCCGACGATCGCGACGTCGACGCCGACGAGGTCGGCGGGCGACTGCGTGTACGGCAGCGCCATGAACGTGAGCAGCCCTGCGTAGTCGGGCTTGTCGCCGAGTCCTTCCCACCGCTCGAGCGGATCGATCACAGGCGCATCCTAAGGTTCATACTCCTCGTCGGATGACGACGGATCCCGCCGCCGTGAGCCTGTTGCGCTGGCTGCGCCGCCAGCTCCGTGAGCCGGGCCCGCTCCGTGAGCGGCTCGAGGCCGCGGTGGCGAACGACGACCCGGCCGAGGCTCGACGGATCCTGTCCACGATCGACTTCTCCGACGGACAGCGCCGCCAGCTAGAACCGCTGCTCGAGCGCTGGGAGCGGGACTAGCCGCCGAAGAGCTTGCCGACCGCGGAGATCACCGCGGTGCCCGCGGTGGCCTCGACCGTCGTGGACGTGTCTGCGCCGCCGCCTTCCGGCAGGTACGGCGCGAGCGCGCCGGCGAGGATCGCGAGGTTCATCGACTGGAGCCACACCTTCCCCGGCCCGGTGAGGCGCATCAGGAAGAGTCCGTCGCCGCCGAAGACCTTGTTCTTCAGGCCGGGAACCGTCGTCAGCTCGTACGTCACGGTCGAGTCCATCAGGCCGATGTGGCCCGGATGGACGCGGAGCGTCTCGCCGTCGGAGAGCTCGTACTCGGACAGCTCACCGCCGAGCGCGATCCACGCGTGGCCCGCGCCGGTGAGCGACTGGAGCACGAAGCCGAAGCCGCCGAAGAGCCCCGAGCCGATCTTCTTGGGATGGAACGCCGTCGCGAGCTCGCAGCCGTAGCTCCCCGCGAGGAAGCCGCCGCGCTGCACGGTGTACGAGTGCTCCGGCCCGAGCGGGACCTCGAGGATCGAGCCCGGCAGCCGCGCGGGGAACACCACGACGCCAGGCGCCGTCGTGGCCGAGTACTCGGTCATGAAG
The DNA here is from genome assembly GCA_963738775.1 of uncultured Actinomycetes bacterium. Lineage (GTDB taxonomy): Bacteria > Actinomycetota > Thermoleophilia > Gaiellales > Gaiellaceae > CAVQZA01. The sequence goes on along the minus strand of CAVTXU010000016.1, from coordinate 226,219 downwards.
AACGAGCCGCCGCCGAACGAGCGTTTGGCCGCGTCCCACACGCCGTCGGAGCCCGCGAGCGCGGTCGAGGTCTGGAGCTCGATCGAATCGGTCACCCAGCCGAGCTCGCCCGACTCGGCGACGACGCTCTCACCCGGGTCGAGGCGCACCTCGAGCACGGGCATCGTGGTTCCTCTGATCTGGGCGTCCATCAGCGCAGGCAGACCGCGTAGAGAGTGCCGCCGGTGTCGCTCGACGGGGAGAGATCGTCGAGGACGATCACCCACCCCGTGCCGTCGGCGGTCGGATGGGTGTCCTCGGGAAGGCCCTGACCGTCCGGGTTGTCGTAGCCGCCGGAGATCACCTTCTCGCCGGGGTCGCAGGTCGTCGTGAACGTCTGCGCATCGTCGCCTGCCCCGACCGTCCACGGCTGCGTCTTGTAGTAGATCGTCGGGCCGGTGGCGAGCGCGCCGACCTGCTGTGCCGTAAGCCCGCCGAGCTTCAGCGCATTCTTCGCGGTGAGCGCGGTGACGGCCGTGTTGGCGGTCAAGGCGCGCTTGGCGAGCGGGACGACACCGGCCGCGACGGCCGTGCCGGAAAGTGCCACGAAAAGAGCGAGGAGCGCCACGACCAGCGCCGGGCTGGGCCGACTGATCCGTCTCCGTTTCCGCTCCGCAGGATCGGTCATCGCCATCTCCTATCGGCGTCGAGGTTCCATCCCTTGAACGGGTGCCTACAGTGTGCCTGTGGTCGAGCGCCGCCTGCCGGACGAACTGCGCACCGAGCGCCTCCTTCTGCGCCAGTTCCGGCCCGAGGACGCGGAGGCGCTGCACGAGATCTACGTCCAGCCGGAGTACCTCTGGCACATGCCGCCGCTAGACCTCGACGGGACGCGCGCGCAGGTCGAGCGCCTCGCGCGGATGTGGGACGAGGCCGGTCACGGCCAGTGGGCGACGGTCGACCTCGACAGCGGCCGGCTGATCGGGCGCACCGGAATCCTGCGCCACCACGACTGGACACTCGAGCCGCACAGCGTTCCGGAGGTCGGCTGGGTGCTCCATCGCGACTTCTGGCACCGCGGCCTCGCGACCGAGGCCGGCCGCGCCTCGCTCGAGTGCTGGCGCGAGCTGATGCCCGACGAACCGCGCCTCTACTCGTTCACGACGCCGGAGAACGTCCGCTCGCGCGCCGTGATGGAGCGGCTCGGCCTGACGCTGCGAGGCCAGGTGATCTGGCGCGGCTACGACATCGTCTGGTACGCGACCGACCGCTAGCGGCTAGGTGTCACGGGTCACAGAACTTCTGGCCCTGACCGACGAATTGTCGAATCGCCAGGCGGTGCCCTAACCGAACGCGATCTGTGAAGGGGTGCGAACGACGATCTGAGGTACGCCGCGATAGGACTCCACAAGCCCGCGAACACAGATCATCCGGCCTCGATACGTTCTCTCCGGAGCCCCGAACTTGCTCCGATCCTCGATCCAGATGAGCGCGACAAACCTGCGCGGGCTCGGATAGTCGACGCCGAGGTTCAAGAACGTCGGCGAGCCGGTGCTCGTCGAAGCGAAGGTCGCTCCCGCGACGCGCCCCTTGATCGTCGCGACCCGTCCGACGAGGCTCGCTGCTCGGGTCCAACTCACAGCAGACGAACATGCGTGGGTGCTGCCTGTCCTCGCAGAGGCGCTCGTTCCGCCGCCGACCACGGCAAGCACGCTCGCGCACGCGACAGCCACAACCCAACGTCTTGTCTTCACGAAGTTCCTCTCGTCGGTTCCGCCGGCCCGAGTGCGCATCGTGGGTGCAAAGCTGACTGAGGTCAATGACGCATCGGGCGGCGATGAAAACAAGCTGGCGCAAGGGTTCAAGCAACACGGGTTCCTGGGACAGCCGTCCCGGGAACCCATCGGCCATGCCCTCCAAAGGGAAGGCGCCTAGCGGATTCGAACCGCTGTACGAGGCTTTGCAGGCCTCTGCCTAACCACTCGGCCAAGGCGCCAGTGCGGTCGCATTCTACGGGCGGGGCGCGGTGAGCCCGTTCTCGTCAAACCGGCGCATGACCGTGTCCTCGAGGAACGCGGCGACGCGCGGGTACGCGTCGAGGCGGTTCTTCAGCTTCCCGAGCCCGTGCCCCTCGTCCTCGTACACGAGCAGCTCGCACGGGACGCCGCGGGCGACGAGCTCGCGATGCACCTGCTCGGCCTCCGAGACCGGCACGCGCGGATCGTTCGCGCCGTGGATGATGAAGAGCGGCGCCCTGATCTCCCCGACGCGCGTGATCGGCGAGATCGACTCGAGCAGCTCGCGGTCGTTCGCGAGCGACCCGTACTCGCGCTCGCGGAACGCGCGCCTGTACTCCGAGGTGTTCTCGAGGAACGTGACGAGGCTCGAGATCCCGACGATGTCGACGCCGGCGGCCCAGCGCTCGGGCTGGAACGCGAGCCCGGCCAGCACCATGTAGCCGCCATAGGAGCCGCCGTAGAGGACGGCGCGCGAGGCATCGATCCCGCGCCGCGTCTCGAGCCAGTCGTGCAGCGCGGCGAGGTCGGCCACCGAGTCGAGCCGCTTCTCGACGTCGTCGAGGTGCTCGTAGCGCTTCCCGTAGCCCGTCGAGCCGCGCACGTTCGGGGCCGCGACGGCGAACCCGCGCGCGACGAAGTACTGGTGCAGCGCGTTCCAGATCGGCCGCAGCTGACCCTCGGGCCCGCCGTGGATCCAGATCACGACAGGCGCCGGATAGCTGTCCTCCGTCTCGTAGAGGAACACCGGCACCGACTCACCGTCGAACGACTCGAACCGGTGCAGCGTGGGCTCGACGAGGTGTGAGCGCGGCACCTCGCTCGGGCTCGTCGTCAGCCGCCTCGTCGTGGCGGAAACCGTGTCGTGGAGCCAGATGTCGCCCGGTTCGACCGCCGAGGTGAAGTGGAACGCGAGCAGGCTGCCGTCGGCCGAGAAGTGGGTGTCGGTGACGACCCCGCGCCCCGGCAGCGACACCTCGTGACGCAGCTCGAGCGTCGCCGGGTCGCGCAGCTCAAGGCGCGAGTAGCCGTCCTCGTTCTCATGGACGAGCGCGTTCGCGCCCGCGTCGTCGATGCCCACCGCGAGGTCCCACGGGCTCTCGAGCACGACCTCCCACGTGCGCGCGGCGACGTCGTAGCGGCCGATCGCCGCGGTGTCGCGGCCGGCGCTCGTCGCGAAGAGGAATGAGCCGCCGCCCGGCAGCCACGCCGGCGGGCCGACGTAGGACTCGTCGTCGTGCGGCGCGACCTCGACCCACTCCAGTGTCTCGAGGTCGACGAGGCAGAGCACGTTGTCGCCCGAGCGCTCGGTGTGGCGCGTGAACGCGATCAGGCGCCCGTCGGGCGAGAAGCCTGCCGCCTCGCACCAGCCGCCGAGCCCGTATGCGATGCGCTCCTCCCCGCTCTCGAGCTCGCGCACGACGACGTCGAAGTCGACGCCGTTGCGCCGGTTCGTCGAGTACGCGAGCAGCAGTCCGTCGCGCGAGAAGCACGGCACCATGTGCTTGAAGCGCGGATCCTGGACGAGCGGCTCGGGCACGCCGCCCGGGTCGAGAAGATAGAGCTGCTGCCGCTCGTTCCCGCCCGAGTCGATCTGCAGCAGCACGCGGTCAGTGCCCGGGACGAACCAGCCGAAGACCGGCTCGTCGCCCTCGGTGAGCTGCTCGAACGGGCCGCCCGAGCTCGGCATCCGATAGAGCTGCATCGTTCCCGAGAGGTTCGAGGAGACGAGCACCGTGCCGCCGTCGGCGGAGAGATCCGCGGGCAGCGCGATGCGCGCTTCGAGCAGGTCGCCGAGCGCTAGCAAGCTATGCGGCGAAGCCCGGGATGATGTCGTCGCCGTACGCGGCCAGCGTCTCTTCCTGGCCGTGCGTCATCAGGTAGATGTTGAACTGGTTGACCCCGACCGACTCGAGCTCGCGCAGCTTCGCGGTCGCCGCCGCCGAGTCGCCGAGCACGCAGAAGCGGTCGCAGATCTCATCGGTCACGAACTCGCCATGCGCCGCGCCGACGCGCGAGTGGTCCTTGTAGTCGTAGAACTTGCGCGCCTTGACGAAGTCGGTGAGCGAGGTCGGGATCTCGCCGCCCTCGCCGTAGCGCTCGATGAGGTCCATCACGTGGTTCGAGACCATCGCAGGGAACCAGCGCACCTGCTCGCGCGCGTCGGCGAGGTCGGCAGAGATGTGGCTCGGCGCACAGACGATGCACTCGAGCTCGTCGGGGTCGCGCCCGACCTCGACCGCGGCCGCCCGGGCCACCTCCATGATCCACTGGATGATCTGCGGGTCGGCGAGCTGGATGATCACGCCGTCGCCGACCCGGCCCGCCACGGCGAGCGCCTTCGGCCCGTAGCCGGCGACGTAGAGCGGGATGTCTGGCAGCTCCTTGCGCACCCACTTCAGCTCGAGCTCCTTCTCGTTCCAGTCGACCGGGCGACCGTTCATGAAGTCCTTGATCATCACGAGCCGCTTCTCGAATTCGGCCACGAGCACGGGTTTTTGCCCGATCACGCGCCGCGCCGAGTCGCCGCGGCCAATGCCCATCACCATCCGGCCGTTCGAGATGTCCTGCATCGTCGCGTAGGCGCTCGCGAGCACCGTCGGGTCGCGCGTGCCCGGATTCGTCACGCAGTGACCGAGCTTGATCGTCTTCGTCTGCGCGGCGGCGAGCGTCAGCAGCGGCACCGACTCCTGCCATAGGACGTGCGAGTCGTACGTCCAGCCGTACTCGAAGCCGTGGCTCTCGGCGAGCTGCATCAGCTCGATCAGGCGCTGGTACGGAGGGTCGGGCAGGACGGTGACGCCGAAGCTCAGCATCGCGCGAGCATAGCGCCGCTATCGGCCGAGAGAGGAGCTCGGCGGGAGCAACGCGAGGCCGCCGAGGCCGACCGCCGCGAGCGCGACGAAACCCAGCCTGCCGTCGCCCGGGAGCGAGAACGTGAGGCCGACGAGCGGCGTCGCGATCAGCACGAAGAGGTTCGGCACCGCGTTGACGAGACCGACCGAGGTGCCGGCCGCGTCGGGGCGCAGGATCTGTGCGCCGCGGAAGACCGCCGCGAAGGGCACTCCGGCCGCGAGCCCGACCATGAGCGCGGCGAGCGCGAGCACCGGCAGCGGCGCGCGGCTCGCCAGGACGAGGATCCCGATCGCACACACGAGCACCGCTCCGGCCACCACCGCGCGCGCCCGCTCCGGCCGCCGCTGGAGCACGATCCCGCCGCCGGGCCGCGTGACCAGCCCGCCGATCAGCGTCAGCGCGCCGGCGAGCGCGGCGGTGCGGTGGCTGTAGCCCGAATGCGTGAGCAGGCTGACGACCCATTCGCCCGCGACGATGCTGATCCCGAACGAGCACGTATGGAGGAACGACAGCGGGTACAGCCGCCGGTCGCGGAGCACGGAGACCTTCGAGCGGCGCTGCGGCGGCCGCTTCGTCGACGGGACGAACGGCAGCACGATCAGCACCGGCAGGATCAGCACGAGCGCGGTCCAGTACGGCGCCTTCCAGCCGCCGATCTGCGGCACGATCGCGACCGCGAGCCCGGTCGCGCCGAGCGTCGCTCCGCCATAAAAGCCCTGCAATTTCGCTTGTCCGCCGGCCGAGCGGATGTAGTCCGCACCCGAGATGAACCCGGCGCCGGTGCCGAGGCCCATCAGGAAGCGCGCGCCGAGCGCGGCCCAGTAGTCCTTGACCGTGAGCGCGACGAGGTTGCCGACCGCGAGCGCGAGGAGCGACGCGATCCCGACTCCGCGCGCGCCCCAGCGGTCGATCGCGCGGCCCGCCGGCAGCTGCACCGCCGCGTGCGCGAGGAAGAGCGCCGAGGTGAGGAGGCCGATCGCCGCGAGGCGGACGCCGTAGGCAGCGGCCATCCGGTCGGCGACCGCGCCGACGTTGGTGAGGCTCCAGCTCGCGGCGAACCCGACCGCGAACGCCGCGATCAGCCGCGCGCGGCCAGCCAGTCGATCGTCCTGGACGTGAGCCGGTCGAGCGCCTCGACCGCGAGCTCGAGGTGTTCCGGCTTCGTGTCCTCCAGCTTCGTGTGGGAGAGGCCGCGCAGGCTCTGGACGAAGACCATCACTGTCGGCACGCCGACGCGCGCGACCTCGGCGGCGTCGTGCAGCGGGCCGCTCGGGAGCCGGTGCGACGTGCCTGCGACCGCGGTGATCGCAGCGTCGGCGAGCTCGATCAGCTCCGGGTCGAACAGGATCGGCTCGATCTGCCAGATCCGCTCCCACTCGACCTCGACGTTCTCCTCGCGGGCGAAGCGTGCGCTCGCCGCCTCGGCCTCGGCCAGCATCGCCGCGAGCTCGGCCGCGTCGAGGTGGCGCTGGTCGAGCAGGATCTCGCACTCTCCCACGACCGCGGTCACGATCCCGGGCTTCGTGACGACGCGGCCCACGGTGCAGACACCGCCGTGCGCGACGGCGATCGGCCGGATCTCGAGCGCGAGCTTCGCGGCTGCGGCGAGCGCATCGCGGCGACGGTCCATCGGCGTCGAGCCGGCGTGCGCCGACTGGCCGGTGAAGCGGACCGCGTGCCGCTGCACGCCGTAGGTGCCGAGCACGACGCCGAGCGGCAAGCCGAGATCCTCGAGCACCGGCCCTTGCTCGATGTGCAGCTCGAGGTAGGCGCCGGCCGAGGCGAGCTCCGCGTGCGCGTCGATGGCGCGGTCGAGCTCGACGCCGTGGGCAGCGAGCGTCGCCGGCAACGGGATTCCCTCCTTGTCGGCGAGCTCACGCAGCTCGTCCTGGTCGGCCATCGTGCCCGACGCGGCCGAGGAGCCGAACAGGCTGCGGCCGAAGCGCGCGCCCTCCTCGTCGGCCCAGTTCACGAGGCGCACGGTCACCCCAGGCTCCCCCGCCTCGGCGAGCCGGCGCATCACCTCGACGCCGGCGACGACGTTCAGCGCGCCGTCGAGCCAGCCGCCGTTCGGGACCGAGTCGATGTGCCCGCCGATCAGGAGCGCGGTGTCGGAGGCGCCCCGAAGCGTCCACCACTGGTTGCCCGCTGCATCGACCTCGTAGGCGAGCGGCAGTCCTTCGAGCAGTCCGCAGAGCCACTCGCGCGCGGCGACCCAGGTGTCCGTCCAGGCCACGCGCTGGGCGCCGTCGCCGTCGCCGGTCAGGAGCTGGAGCTCGCGCAGCTCCTCGACGGTGCGGGTCGGCTGGAGGGCCACGGGAGGACGATACAAAACGGAATCGAGTGTGGTAGAGATCAGCCATGTCACTGCTGATCAAGAACGGCCGCATCGTCACCGCGGCGGACGACTACGTCGCCGACGTCTACGTCGACGGCGAGCGGATCTCCCTCATCGGCGCCTCGCTCGACCTGCCCGCCGACAAGGTCGTCGACGCGGCGGGCAAGTACGTGCTGCCGGGCTGCGTCGACCCGCACACCCACCTCGACATGCCCTTCGGCGGCACGGTCACGATCGACGACGTCGAGTCGGGCCAGACCGCGGCGGCGTTCGGCGGCACGACATGCCACGTCGACTTCGTGATCCAGGGCCAGGGCCAGAGCTTCGCGGCTGCGCTCGAGGGCTGGCGCGCGAAGGCCGAGGGCAAGCAGGTGATCGACATGGGCTACCACATGGCCGTCACCGACCTCGAGAACGGCGGCACGCTCGAGGAGCTGGCGACGCTGCCCGACCAGGGCGTCACCTCGTACAAGCTCTTCATGGCCTACAAGGGCGCACTGATGGTCGACGACGAGACGCTGTTCAAGACGATGGAGGTCGCGGCGGAGACGGGCGCGCTCGTGATGGTGCACGCCGAGAACGGCGACGTGATCGACGTGCTCGTGAAGCAGGCGCTCGCCGCCGGCAACACCGAGCCGGTCTATCACGCGCTGACCCGGCCGCCGGAGGCCGAGGGCGAGGCGACGAACCGCGCGATCCAGCTCGCGCGCCTCGCCGGCGCCCCGCTCTACGTCGTCCACGTGACCTGTAAGCAGGCCGTCGATCCGATCGCTGTCGCGCGCGACAACGGCTGGAACGTCTGGGGCGAGACGTGCACGCAGTACTTCTTCAAGTCGCTGGACGACATCGCTTTGCCGAACTTCGAGGGCGCCAAGTACGTCTACTCGCCGCCCGTGCGCGACAAGGCGAACTGGGACGTTCTGTGGAACGCCGTTCGCACCGACGCGCTGTCAGTGATCTCGACCGACCACTGCGCGTTCACGTGGCAGGGGCAGAAGACGATGGGCGCCGACGACTTCTCGAAGATCCCGAACGGCGGGCCGGGGCTCGAGGACCGCCTGCACATGATCCACGAGTTCGGCGTCCGCCAGGGGCGGATCTCTTTGAATCGGATGGTCGAGCTGCTGGCGACGAATCCCGCGAAGCTGTTCGGGCTCTATCCGCACAAGGGCACCGTCGCGGTCGGCTCCGACGCGGATCTCGTGATCTTCGACCCGGCGAAACGGCATGTGATCTCGGCCGCGACGCAGCACTCGCGCTCCGACTACAACCTCTACGAGGGCACAGAGGTGACGGGTGCGGTCGAGACGGTCTTCCTGCGCGGGCAGACGCTCGTCGAGGGCGGCGAGCTCGTCGCGAAGCCCGGTGTCGGCCAGTTCGTCAAGCGTGCGCGCTTCGGCGATCAACTCTGAGGCCTACCTCGCGCGGCTCGGGCTCGCCGAGCCGCCGGCGACGCTCGCCGAGCTGCAGGTCGCCCACCTGCTCGCCGTGCCGTTCGAGAACCTCGACATCGACGCGGGCCTCGGTGTCTCGATGGAGCCGGACGCCGTTTGGGACAAGATCGTGCGCCGGCGGCGCGGCGGCTTCTGTTACGAGCTGAACGGGCTCTTCGCCCGGCTGCTCGAGGCGCTCGGATACCAGGTGACGCTGCTCTCCGCGCAGGTGCTGCACTCCGACGGGCGCGAGAGCCACGAGTACGACCACCTCGCGCTGCGGGTCGACCTCGAGGAGCCGTGGCTCGTCGATGTCGGCTACGGCGACTGCTTCCGCGAGCCGATGCCGCTGCGCCCGGACTCGGAGTTCGTCGACTCGCTCGGGCGCAGCTACCGGCTCGCCGTCGACGGCGACATCTGGGAGCTCAGCGACGACGAGCCGCAATACCGCTTCACGCTCACACCGCGCGCATACGCCGAGTTCGAGCCGATGTGCCGCTGGCAGCAGACGGAGTCGCCGTGGTTCACGGGCCACCGCATGTGCACCATCGCCACGCCGGACGGCCGGATCACGCTGCTCGACGACAAGCTGATCACCAATGCGGGCGGCGAGCGCAGCGAGCGCGAGGTCGACGAAACAGAGGTACCCGGGCTCCTGTCGGCCGTGTTCGGGATCGACCCCGCGCCGTAGCTTGTTTTCCCGGCGGCAACACTTCTAGACTCGCCCATCCGGCAGTCCCACGGGAGGGAGGCACCATGACCGAGCCGCCGCAGCACCGCGAGGAGATCGCGCACGACCTGGGCGATCTCAAGTCCGACATCGACTTCGAGCGGCAGGAGCTCGACGCCTCGATCAAGCACGACTACTCGACCACCGAGACCGGGATCGTGCCGCTCGAGCACCGACGCCCGATGTGGCACTTCATGGGCCTCTGGACGACGTTCGTGGCCGGCTTCTCGTACATGTTCCTCGGCTTCGAGATCCGCGACGGCGGCCACAGCCTCGCCTCCACCGTCGGGATCACGCTGCTCGGCTACGGGCTCTACGTCTGCTACGCGATGTTCAGCTCGTACCTCGGCGCGCGCACCGGCCAGACGTTCGGTCTCTTGAGCCGCTCGGTCTTCGGCAGCGGCGGCTCGGTGATCGTGTCGCTGTTCGTCCTCCTCGCCCCGCTCGGCTGGGTTGCGTTCCAGGCGAACCTGCTCGTCACGATCTGGGATGGCTTCTACGGCTGGGGCCACATCTTCTGGCTGACGCTGATCGTGGCCGGGCTGATGATCTTCAACAACCTGCTCGGCTTCACCGGGATCAGCGTCTTCGCGCGCTACCTCGTGACGCCGCTCCTGATCCTGTGGGCGCTCTACATGGTGATCAAGGGCTTCGCCGTCGACCACGGCTCGTTCTCGGGGACGCCGAAGGGCAGCGGGCTGCCGCTCTGGGTCGCGGTCGCGGCGGTGATCGGCTTCTCGATGTGGGGCAACGAGCCTGACTTCTGGCGCTACGGCAAGCCGAAGTTCTGGTGGCCGCTGCCGACCTACGCCTTCGCCGCGGTCTGGTTCACGCTGTTCACGATGGGCGGTTGGATGATGGCCGCGCTGGCCAAGTCCGACGACTCGGCGACGATCTTCAACTTCACCGTCCACTACTCGCTGTTCGGCGCGTTCTGGCTCGCCTGGATCATCGCCACGGTCAGCCAGGTCGCGATCAACGACGGCAACTACTACGAGTCGGTCAACGCCGGGCAGAACCTCGCCGGCGGCTGGAAGCACTGGCGCCGGCCGTACACCGTGCTGCTCGTCGCCGTCGGCGGCGTGATCGCGGCCGACCTCGTGAATTTCCATTTCCTGAATGGCTGGTTCAAGGTCGCCACGTTCCTCGCGATCTCGGTGCCGTCGGCGAGCGTGATCATGGCCGTCGACCACTTCCTGCTGCCGCGGATCTACAAGATCTCGCGGCCGCTGACGAAGGTGCCGACCTGGAGCGAGGCCGGGCTCTTCAACTGGCCGGCGGTGATTGCCCTGCTCGTGGCCGTTTTCTACGGCGTCACCGGCTCGGCGAGCTGGCCTGACGGCTGGCTCAACGCGGCGCCGTCCAACAACTGGGGACCGTTCCGCTCGAGTCGTGGCTGATCGCGGGCGGGCTCTACATCGTGCTCGTCGGAGTCGCGAAGCTGTTCGGCTCGCTCCGCGGACAGCTTGGCATCGCCTCGACGATCCCGGACGACGCGATCGCGAGCGACGCGGTCGTGAACATGGCCGCAGCGGCCGAGTCGAGCTAGAGCTCCGGGTAGATCTCCTCGTCGACGACGACGGGCTTCAGCGTCCTGCGCTGGATCCCGTCGTCGGCGCGGCGCGCCGGGCGACCTCGCCGCAGGTGAGGAATTCGACGTCGCCGCGTGCGAGGCCGTGCTCGATCAGCGCGCGCAGCGTCTCGACCCGGCTCGGCCGGCCCGAGAGGAACGGATGGCACGTGAGCACGAACAGGCAGCCGTAGCGGACGGCCGCGTCGAGCTCGCTGCGCCACAGGTCGAGCACCTTCGCCGGCGACTCGATCGAGCTGCGAAAGGCTGGCCGCGGCAGGTAGGCGTACTGCTCCCAGTCGTCGAGCGCCCACTGCACCGGCAGCTCGACGAGCTCGCCCTTGCCCGTCTCGAGGATGTACGCACGGTCGTCGTCGAACAGGCTCGAGTCGTAGGCGAGGCCGTGCTCGGCGACGAGCTGTGGCGTGCGCCAGGTCGGCTCCCAGCTCGGGCAGCGGAAGCCCTCGGGCCGGACGCCGCGGCGCTCGAGCGCGGCGAGTGCGCGCTCGAAGTCGTGCCGCTGCTCGTCGTCGGTCTGGTCGACCGGGCTGAAGTGCGCGTAGGAGTGGTGGCCGACTTCGTGCCCCGCCTCGAGGATCGCCTCGACGGTGGCCGGGTAGCGGTCGGCGGTCAGGCCGGGAACGAAGAAGGTCGACTTGATCCCGTAGTCGGCGAGCATCGCGATCAGCCGCGGCCCGCCGACGTTCGGCCCGTAGGCCTGGTGGCTCATCGCGCCCGCGTTGTCGGCGTGGCGGCGGCCCTCGACCAGGACCGGCGCCTCGGCATCGACGTCGAAGGTCAGGCAGGCCTGGATCACGGCGCGCCGCCCACCGCGCGCAGGGCGAGGAGCTCGAAGCCGACGTTCGCCGCGGCCACGGCGGTCTGCTGTCCCGGCCCGTCGTAGGCCGGCGCGACCTCGACGATGTCGGCGCCCGCGAGCTTGATCCCGCGCAGCGAGCGCAGGAACGCGACCGCCTCGGCCGTCGAGAAGCCGGCGATCTCCGGCGTTCCGGTCCCGGGCGCGTAGGCCGGGTCGAGGAAATCGACGTCGAACGAGAGAAAGACCGGCCGGTCGCCGGCGGTCGAGCGGACGAGCCGCCCGTACGCGTCGGGCCCGAGCGCGCGCAGCTCCTCGCTCTGGATCACCGTGAAGCCGAGTTCCTCGGCGGCGCCGATGTCGTCCGCGCCGTACAGCGAGCCGCGCATCCCCGCCTGCACCGAGCCCCGCGCGTCGACGAGCCCCTCCTCCACGGCGCGCCGGAACGTGGTGCCGTGGAAGTAGCGCTGGCCGTAATACTCGTCCCAGGTGTCGCCGTGCGCGTCGAGCTGGACGAGGCACAGCGGCCCGTGCTTACGCGCGAGCACGCGCAGCTCGGCGAGCGTGATCGAATGGTCGCCGCCGAGCGCGAGCGGGAAGGCATCGGCCGTGAGAAGCGGCAGCATCGCCTCCTCGACCTGGCCGTACGTGCGCTCGGTGTCGCCCGGCGAGACCGGCAGGTCGCCGTAGTCGACGATCGAGAGCGCGTCGACGACGTTCACCTCGAGCGCGGCGTGGTAGGGCCGGATCAGCGCCGAGGCCGACCGGATCGCCTCGGGCCCGAAGCGCGCCCCCGTGCGGAAGCTCGTGGCCGTGTCGAACGGGATCCCGAACACCGCTGCGTCGACGCCCGCGAGATCGGTGACGTGCGGCGCGCGCATGAAGGTGCGGATCCCGGCAAAGCGTGGGATCACCTGCGCGTCGAGCGGACGGTACGGCGGCTCCGGCACCGGTTTACAGTAACCCGATGGCAGACCTCGTGATCCGCAACGCGCGCCTCACCGGCCGCGACGACGTGGTCGACCTCGCGGCCCAGGGCGGGCGCTGGACGGCGATCGGCCCGGCCCTCGCGGTCGACGCCGTGACCGAGCTCGACGCAGACGGCCGCCTCGTCACGCCTCCTCTCGTCGACTGCCACCTCCACCTCGACGCATCGCTCACCGCGGGCCGGCCGCGCTTCAACGAGTCGGGGACGCTGATCGAGGGGATCCACGTGTGGGGCGAGCTGAAGGAAAGCCTTACCCCTGAGGACGTCTTCGACGCGCGCGCGCGAGATCGTCCGCTGGTCGGCGGCGCAGGGCACGCTCTTCATCCGCGCCCATGCAGACGTGTCCGCGAAGAACGAGGCGCCGCTGAAGGGGCTGCTGCGGCTGCGGGACGAGATGGCCGACCTCGTCACGATCCAGGTGACGGCGTTCCCGCAGGACGGGATCTATTCGCACCCGGACAACGAGGACCTGTTCGAGCGCGCGCTCCAGCTCGGCGCGGACTGCGTCGGCGGCATCCCGCACTACGAGCCGACCGCCGAACTCGGCCTGCGCGAGGTGCACCGCGTGTTCGAGCTCGCGAAACAGTACGGCCGCCGGATCGACGTCCACTGCGACGAGACCGACGACCCGAACTCGCGCTTCCTCGAGGTGATGGCCGACAACACGGTCCAGCACGGCCTCTCCGGGCGCGTCACCGCGAGCCACTGCACCGCGATGGGCTCGTACGAGCCGTACTACTCCTCGAAGCTGCACGGCTTCCTGCAAGCGCGCGGGGATCAACATCGTCGTCAACCCGTACGCGAACTCGCTGATCCAGGGCCGGCTCGACGTCTACCCGAAGCGGCGCGGCTTCGCGCAGCTGAAGGAGCTGCTCGCCGCCGGCGTCAACGTCTCGCTCGGCAACGACGTGATCATGGACCCGTGGTACCTGCTGGGCCGCGCCGACATGGTCGAAGCGGCCTCGCTCGCGCTCCACTTCACCTACATGAGCGGCCTGGACGAGATCCCCGAGATGCTCGCGCTGCGCGACCGACGCGCGGCGCCCGCACGCTCGGGATCGAGGACGAGTACGGCCTCGAGGAGGGCAAGCCGGCCGACTGCGTCGTCTTCGACGCGCCGAGCGCGATCGAGGTGCTGCGGCTCCATCCGCCGCGCCGCTGGGTCGTCCGCCGCGGCCGCGTGATCGCCGAGACGGAGCCGTCGCGGACGACGCTGCTCGGCGAGCCTGTGACCTTTACGCCCTAGCGGGTCTGCGGGAAGCCGAGGTCGACCTTGCTCGTGGCCGGGTCGGGCCAGCGGCTCGTGACGACCTTCCCGCGCGTGTAGAAGTCGATGCTCTCGGGGCCGTACGCGTGCGCGTCGCCGAACAGCGAGGCCTTCCAGCCGCCGAACGAGTAGTACGCGACCGGCACCGGAATCGGCACGTTGATGCCGACCATCCCCGCCTGCACGTCGAACTGGAACTGACGGGCGACCCCGCCGTCGCGCGTGAAGATCGCAGTGCCGTTGCCGTACGGGTTGTCGTTCACGAGCGCGAGCGCCTCGTCGTAGGTGCCGACGCGCGTGACGCCGAGCACCGGGCCGAAGATCTCGTCCTTGTAGCAGTCCATGTCGGTCGTGACGTCGTCGAGGAGTGTGACGCCGAGGAAGAAGCCGTCGCCTTCGGGCGCCGTCTCGCGGCCGTCCGCGACGACCGTCGCGCCCTGCTCGGCGCCCGTCGCGATCGCCGCGGCGACCTTGTCGCGGTGCTCGCGCGTGACGAGCGGGCCCATCTCGGAGGTCGGGTCGCTGCCGTCGCCGACCTTCACGGCCGGAATCCGGGCCTTGATCGCCGCGACGAGATCGTCCCCCACTCCGCCGACCGCGACCACCATCGAGACGGCCATGCAGCGCTCGCCCGCCGAGCCGTACGCTGCGCTCACGGCCGCGTCGGCGGCCATGTCGAGGTCGGCGTCGGGCAGCACGATCATGTGGTTCTTCGCCCCGCCGAGCGCCTGGACGCGCTTGCCCGCCTTCGTGCCGGTCTCGTAGACGTAGCGAGCGATCGGCGTCGAGCCGACGAAGCTGACCGCCTTGAGGTCGGGATGCTCGAGCAGCGCGTCGACCGCGACCTTGTCGCCGTGGAGGACGTTGAAGACGCCGTCGGGGACACCGGCCTGCTGGAGCAGCTCGGCCACGAGCAGCGATGCAGACGGGTCGTTCTCGGACGGCTTCAGGACGAACGTGTTCCCGCAGGCCAGCGCGGGCGCCCACATCCACATCGGCACCATCGCGGGGAAGTTGAACGGCGTGATCCCGGCGACCGGGCCGACCGGCTGGCGGATCGAGTACACGTCGATCCCGGTCGAGGCCTGCTCCGAGAAGCCGCCCTTCAGAAGCGTCGGGATCCCGCACGCGTACTCGATCACCTCGAGCCCGCGCGCGACCTCGCCCATCGCGTCGGTGAAGACCTTGCCGTGCTCGGCGACGAGCAGCCGCGCGATGTCCTCGCGGTGCGCGTTCAGGAGCTCGCGGATCGAGAAGAAGAGCTCCGCGCGGCGCCCGAGCGACATCGAGCGCCAGGCCGGGAACGCCTCACGCGCCGCCGCAACCGCGAGGTCGACCTCCTCCACCGACGCGAGGTCGACGGAGCCCGTCTGCGCGCCGGTCGCCGGATTGAAGACCGGGCCGCTGCGGCCCGACTGTCCCTCGATGGTGCGCCCGCCGATCCAGTGGTGGATCAGCTTCACGGTTGCAGGAGCCTGGATCGTCTCGGTCATCTCGTCCTCCTCAAAGTGTCCGGGAGAGCGTACCGCGGACGGGTAGGATCCGGGCATGGCGACCACCGAGAACACCGCAGCAGAAGGCCAGAGGATCCAGCGCGAGGCGAAGGAGTACGTGCTCCATTCGTGGAGCGTCCAGAGCCAGCTCAACCCGCTCCCCGTGGCCGGCGCCGAGGGGCGCTACTTCTGGGATTACGAGGGGAAGCGCTACCTCGACTTCGCCTCGCAGCTCGTCAACGTCTCGATCGGCCACCAGCATCCGAAGATCGTCGCCGCGATCAAGGAGCAGGCCGACAAGCTCTGCACGATCGGCCCTCCGATGGCGACCGAGCCGCGCTCGACGCTCGCGCGGATGCTCGCCGAGGTGACACCGGGCGACCTCTCGATGGCGTTCTTCACGAACGGCGGCGCCGAGGCCAACGAGAACGCGATCAAGCTCGCGCGCTGGTCGACCGGCCGCCAGAAGATCATCGCCCGCTACCGCAGCTACCACGGCGCGACGGGCGGCGCGATCACGCTCACCGGCGACCCGCGCCGCTGGGGCGCCGAGCCGGGCATCCCCGGCGTCGTGCGGATGTTCGACCCGTACACCTATCGCTGTCCCGCGGGCCATCCGGATCCGTGCCCGGTCTGCACCGGCGCGCCGCACCTCGAGGAGATCCTGCAGTACGAGGGCGCGCACACGGTCGCCGCGGTGATCCTCGAGACGGTCACCGGCACGAACGGGATCATCGTGCCGCCCGACGGCTACCTCCAGTCGATCCGCGAGGTCTGCGACCGCCACGGGATCCTGCTGATCGCCGACGAGGTGATGGCCGGCTTCGGTCGCACCGGCAAGTGGTTCGCGGTCGAGCACTGGGACGTCGTGCCGGACATCATCACGCTCGCGAAGGGGATCAACTCGGGCTACGTGCCGCTCGGCGCGATGGTGATCTCGCAGGCGCTCAGCGAATGGGTGCAGGACAAGATGTTCGCCGGCGGGCTCACCTACTCCGGCCATCCGCTGGCCTGCGCGGCGGGCGTCGCGTCGATCGAGGCGTTCCGCGAGGAGGGGATCGTCGAGCACGCGGCGGCGCTGGAGCCCGAGTTTCGGGCGGGTCTGAACGCGCTGGCCGACAAGCACCCGTCGATCGGCGAGGTGCGCGGGATCGGCTGCTTCTGGGGCCTCGAGCTCGTCAAGAACCGCGAGACCCGCGAGCCGCTCGTGCCGTTCAACGGCTCGGGCGAGGCCGCTGCGCCGGTCGGGCGCCTCGCGAAGGCCGCGCTCGAGCGCGGGCTCTACCTGATGACGCACTGGAACGTGATCATGGTCTGCCCGCCGCTCACGATCACGAGGGAAGAGCTCGCCGAGGGCCTCGCCGTCCTCGACGACGTGCTGTCGATCGCGGACGAGTACTACGAAGCCTGAGCTCCGGGAGTTCGCCGAGAGCCCGACGGCGTACATGACGCTGCCGCCGGGCTTCCAGCGGGTCCAGAACGAGCGGTTCTCGCTGCTACTCGGGCCGACGCCGAAGTTCACGACGATCCAGCGAGTCCGGGTCGAGCCGGACGCGCTCGAGGCGACACTCGCCGAGGTGCGAGGCCTCATTGCCGCGCACGACCACGTCGGCGGCGGCTGGTGGGTCGCCGACGAGCGGCTATGGCCCGGCCTGCTGCAGCTCAAGTTGACAGAGCCACTCGAAGGCGAGCCGGAGCTGATGGCGATGGCGCTCGCGGAGACGCCTGCGCCGGGGCCCGACGACGTGGCCGCCGGCCCGGCCGAGACCGCCGAGGAGTACCGGCTGGCCGCCGAGCTCCGGCACGAGGCGTTCGGCGATCCGCTCTCAGACGCCGCGGCCCTCGCGGAGGAGTTCGCCGCCGAGCGGGAGGCCGGGGTCGTCGTGACCTTCGTCGCGCGCCTGGACGGCCGCGTCGCCGGCACCGTATCGGCGGCCTACTGCCCGCTCGGCGGCGCCGGCTTCGGCGCCGTGACGGCCGAATGGGCGCGTGGCCGCGGCGCCTATCGCGCGCTCGTGCGCGCCCGCTGGGACGAGGCCGTGCGCCGCGGCACGCCGGCGATCGTCACGCAGGGCGGCACGATGTCCGGGCCGATCCTCCGTCGGCTCGGTTTCGAGGACGTCTGCGTCGTTCGCCGGTTCCAGGACCGCGCATGACGCTCTCGCTCGCCGAGAACGCCAACACGCACGGCCCGCTCGGCCCGCGGCACGAGCGGATCGAGAACGACCGCTTCGTCCTCTTCATGGGGTCGAGCGACCATCCGGCTCACAACGTCGCTCAGCGGCTGCGGCTGACGCCCGCGACCGTCGACGCGACGGTCGCGGAGGTGCACGCGATCCTGCGCGAGCGCGGCCGGGGCGCCTGCACCTGGGAGATCGGCAGCTCCGCGACGCCGTCCGACCTGCGCGAGCGTCTCTACGCGCTCGGGCTCGTCGACAACGACGACCCGGACGTGGCCGCGATGGTGCTCGCGACTCCCCCACCCCCGCCTCCGCCCGGCGTCGAGGCGCGCGAGGTTCGCGACGTCGAGGAGTTCATCGAGGCCAGGCGCGTCGCGCACGCCGCGTTCGGAATGCCGGCGACCCCGGACGACGAGCGCGAGTGGCGGGAGGCGTGGGACGACCAGCACGACCGGTCGCGCACATTCGTCGCGCTCGTCGACGGCCGCATCGTCGCGCACGGCAGCTCGACCTACAGCGAGCTCGGCGTGACGCTGAACGGCGGCTCGACAGCCCCCGATGCGCGAGGCCGTGGCGCCTACCGAGCGCTGGTCTCCGCGCGCTGGGACGACGCCGTCGCGCGCGGGTTCCCGGCCGTGGTCACACAGGCCGGCGCGATGTCGCGGCCGATCCTCGAACGCGTCGGCTTCGTCGAAGTGGCGCGGATCTGGATCCTCCTGGACGACTTCACGTCCGCCGCGCCTGCGTAAATCGGGGGTGTGAGCAGCCTCCACGAGGAAGAGGTCGAGTCCCGCTGGGAGGCCGCGCCGGCGGTCGCGATCGTGATCGTGCTCCAGCTCGTGCTCGCCGTCGTGAGCTACATGAAGGGCTGGACGCTGTGGAGCCTGCCCTGGTGGATCTGGCTCGTGGCGATCATCCCCGAGCTCGTCCTCCTGGTCTCGCTGTCCTGGAGCCGCCCGCACCACGCCCTCGTTGAGAGCGGCAACCGGAGAACGGTCGCGCTGATCCTGTTCGGGATCATCAGCGTCGCGAACGCGCTCGCCCTCGTCGCCCTGATCGGCTCGCTCGTGAGCGGCGACGAGAAGAGCGGCGGCCAGCTCCTGCTCAAGGCGGTCACGATCTGGGGCACCAACGTGATGATCTTCGGCCTCTGGTACTGGGGTCTCGACCAGGGCGGCCCCGTCCGGCGCGTCCAGGCGAATCCGCCGCCGCACGACTTCCAGTTCCCGCAGCTGGAGAACCCGCAGCTCGCGGAGCCGGACTGGCGCACGCACCTCGTCGACTACGTCTACGTCTCGTTCACGAACTCGATCGCGTTCAGCCCCACCGACGCGATGCCGCTCACGCGGCGCGCGAAGCTGCTGATGCTGATCGAGTCGTCGGTCTCGGCCGTGACCCTGCTGCTCGCGGCCGCGAGGGCGGTGAACATCCTCTCGTGACCGCGAAGAAGGCCGAGCCGTACGTCGAGCGCTGCCTCCGCTGCAGCGCGCCGATGGAGTGGCGCCATCAGACCTGGCAGTGCCCGCGGTGCCATTTCAAGATCGGCTGCTGCGAGGGCGCGACCGCCGAGCACTGTGGCGAGCGCTGAGACCCTCGTCACGCTCGCATGGGTCGCCGGGCGCGAGGTGCCGGTCGACGAGGACGAGCTGCGCGGCGCGCTGCGGCGCTCCATGCTGCTGCTCGCCTCCGGCGGCGATCCACACCGTGAGCTCGATCTCGACGACCGTGCCGTGACCGCGCTCGCCGAGGAGCTCGACACGCCCGAGCGGCGCGAGGCGCTCGCGGCCGGGCTCCGCGCGCTCGAGGCACCCGAGGCCGAGCTTCTCCTCGCGGAGCCCGAGCTCGCGTGGCGCGCGTACGCGTGCGGGCTGCTCGCCGAGGAGCTCGCTTGACAAAGGTCCGTGCCGGGAAGACAGTCAGCTGATGCGGCGGATCCGCTTCCATGCCCGCCCCGTGACGTGGCTGATCGCGGCCGGCGTCGGCGTCGCGATCGCGACGCGGCACCGCGGCCTGCGCCGGAGCAAGGCCGAGCAGGCCGCCGTCGACCGGCGCATGCGGCAGGACCGACGCTCGGGCCTCGACCGCCGCTCCGCCGACGGATCCCCGCCACCGGACGGCGAGCGCCGCTCGGGCGAGGATCGGCGCTCAGGCTCCGACCGGCGTACCCACACGAGCTAGCCGGCCCGTTCCTCGCGTTTCACCCACGCGTGACCTTAGAGGTCTAGGATCGACAGCGACCCCGAGCAACGGAGGATTCATGAGTGTGCTTATCCGTTTTGCCCCACCGTCGTTGACGGCCGCCCAGTACGACCAGGTTGTGAGTCGACTGTACGCGGACGGCATCTTCCCGGCGGAGGGTCTCGAATACGAGATCTGCTTCGGCTCGGGCAGCAACCACAAAGTCAGCCAGGTCTGGGATTCACAGGAGCAGCTAGACGCGTTCGGTGAGAGCCTGACTCCGATCCTGAACGAGATGGGGATCAACCCCGGCAAGCCAGAGCTCGTCGAGGTACACAGCACCATCAGGCGCTAGGACCGAAGTCGTGCCCGATTGATCGTGGGGCACGGCCGCACGTGTTCTTACACTGGCCCCGTGTCGAGGTTTCGGCCTTGTGCGAACGGAGTTCGATGCGGGGCAGCCTTTCCACCTCTTCCGAGAGGCCGAGTGGAGGAGCCATGGCCGAGCCGAGCGGACTACGCGCGTCGCTCTGTGCACCACGCTCGAGCTCCAACAGAAAGGTCGCGCTCTAACAATGGATACGGCACCGATTGTTGAGGTTGAGTCGCAACTCGCAGCCGAACTCGAGAGCGTCAAGTCACGGCTCGAGCAAGGTATACAAGACCACCAACGCAGCCACGACGAACTCCAAAGGCTCGAGGCTGACATTCGAGACACCGAGCGTAAACTCCGCGCCCATAGGAGAGAGAACCTCCCGAGCCCTTATACCGAAGAACAGCTCGCGGGCGCATGCGACGCCGTGGTTCTCGCTTTGCGCGCTGGCATCAACCCCCAGAGTTACGCCCAACTAACAGGAACAAGCCGGCTCGACCCCCGCCTCGTCACCTTGGCCGCGACACGCTTGACGAGGGAGGGCCGCGTCACAATCCAGCAACATCGCAAAGAGGACGAGCTCATCTGTCTGTCATGACCGCTTCCAAAACGTGGAGCGGCGGGTGACCGCACGAATCCGAGTATCCGACCCCGGGTGTCGACGACGCGACGTGCGGCTAGTGCGGCTTGGCATAGTTCTTGATCTGGCCGAAATCGATGAAGATGCATGGTTCGTCACCGACGATCCACGCGTCGTGTCCCGGCGCGATGTGCACGGCGTCCCCTGGCCCGCATTCGCCCTCGCTGCCGTCGTCCATGACGATGTGCATCCGCCCCGAAACGACGTAGCCGAGGTGCGCTGTCTGACAGCTGTCCGTGCCGGCAATCGGCTTTACATGCTGTGACCAGCGCCACCCTGGCTCGAAGACGCCCCGCGCAACCGGCCCCGAGGCGAGATTGACGAGGTACGCGGCGCCCTTCTCGTCTGCGAACGGCCGCACCTCATCGGGATCGTCGAGAGGCCTGATGTCGAGTCCAGCCATATGAGCGCTCCTTCCCGCAGGTTGTCTGGCCGGTTATTTCATGCCCGCGGCCTTCTCGCAACCGGGGCGTCCGCGATCAAGACGGTAGAGACGCCGCCCGAGGGGCGGGCTATGCCGTCTGGCTGGCGGCGCTCGTGAGGAGAGACGGTCTCTTGAGCCGCGTCAAGTCTGAGTCGTAACGCGGCCACCGAAGCGCGGCCTAAGCATGTAGAACTAGCCTCTCCTCAGACGGCGGGCCGAGATGATGCCAGTGGCCTTTCCGCAGAGATTCGCTGTCCGCGGGTTCATTCGTGGCTGCGTACGTGGGTCGCGCTGTCCGCTCTTTAGCTTCTCCCAGTTCGGCTTCCGGACGCCGCCGCGATATCGGAGCCGAGACAGATAACACCCGCCTGAGCGGGGCTTCGTGAAGCGGATGATGGGACTCGAACCCACGACCTTCTGCATGGCAAGCAGACGCTCTAGCCAACTGAGCTACATCCGCGAGTCTTAAAACACGCTGCAAACATCGGACTTCTTGTGAATCCCACCCCCTTTCCATACTCGGCCCGACTTGCAAAGTCCACCATCCGTCCACCATTAGGAGTACGCTCTCTGTGTTGGTTCGGGGCCAAGCACGGGATGGAGGACGAGAACATGGCAGCCATCATAGAGAAGCGCGGCAAGGTCTACATCAAGTTCAGGGACCGAAGCGGCAAGCAGCACATGCAGGCCGTCCACGGTGCCGTGAGCAAGACCTCCAAGGCGGCAACGCAACGCCGCACCGAGATTGAAGCCGAGCTCCTGGAACTCAAGAAGGCCGGTCTACTCGACTGGAAGTCGCCGCGATTGCGTCACGCCGAAGCAACCGAGGCGGAGGCGAAGGCCCGGGCTGAGGCCGTCAGGTTCAATGACTATGCGGCCGACTGGCTCGACAACATCGCCGCCGGCCGCGTGAAGCCTCGCGTCCTTGTGGACTACCGCCGCTCACTGACGGTCGTGTGGGCCGATGGGCTCGGAGACGTTGAGCTCGCCGCCGTCACCCGCCGCCAAGTCACCGATGTCGTTCGCTCGTTGAGCAAGGACGATGAGGAAGCCGGCAAGAAAGGCATGAGCGTTTCCTCGATCCGCGCGGCCCTCACTCCGCTGTCAGGAATGTTCAACGACGCGATCGAGGACGGCGTCCTTCCAGCCGGCCATCAGAACCCGGCAGCGCGTATCCGGATTCCGAACGAGGCCCGGGAGCGGACGCGCAAGATCGTCCCGCCCACTCGCGAGCAGGTCGAAGCTGTCATCAAGGCAGCTAAGGCCGACGCTCACGACGCGATCCTGGTAGCCAGCGCGACCGGGCTACGGCGCGGCGAGCTCTTTGGGCTGACTTGGACAGACGTTGATTTCGACCAGCGCATCATCACCGTGAGGCAGTCGAACTATGGGGCCGAAATCTCAACCACGAAGACATCGGCTGGTGAAAGAACCGTCCCGCTGTTCGAGTCTGTCCGGAAGGTGCTGCTAGCCCGCAAGATCAAGACACGGTTCAGCGCTCCAGACGACTACGTGTTCGCCTCCACGATCGGCACACCCCTCGATCCTGGGAACTTTGTGCGACGTGAGTTCAAGACGGCTCTTGTGACAGCCAAGCTGCCCTCGTTTCGCTTCCATGATTTGCGCCACTACGCCGTGTCCTCCCTGATTGCTGAGGGCGCGGACATTCGGCTACTTCAGGCGATCGCAGGGCACGCAAAGGCGAGTATCACGCTCGACACATACAGCCATCTCATGACCGCCCGGATTAGCGAAGCAGCCCTCTTGTTCGATCCGCTCCGGGCGATTGGCGAAACAACCTGGGGCCAGAAACGGGCTACCTCTTCCGCAAGACCAATGAAATCGCAAGATGATACCTGGCCGTAAACCAGGTACCCATCGGTGCTTCCAAATAGGGTGAGTCGCCACGGGTGTCCTCCGTCCGCCTGCTAGTCCAAACTCCCTGCGTAGGTCGTGTTTCCGGGATTCAGGAGGACGAGAGTAATGGCACCGATACCAAACCTTGTTAGGCCCGTTGAGTTCGCAGATCAGATCGGGATAGGACGGAAGGAGCTATACCGGCTGATGGAAAGGCACGGGGCGCCTCACTTCAAAGTCGGTAGGGCTGTTTACATCGACGCTTCCGACTTCGCCAGCTGGCTAGAGAACCACCGCCGCGGCGACTGATTCGCTCCCCTTTTTTGGTCCTCAATGGAGGACGTTGCGCGTTCGACGTGCGCGTAGTCAGCATCCACCAAACCCAGGAAGGAAATCGCATGACAGCAAGCACCAGCAGCGCACCGGCGCTCTTGGGACCGAGTGAAGCGGGGCGGCTACTAGGCGTCTCGGCTTCCACGATCGTCCGTTGGGCCAAGTCCGGGAAGCTGCCGTCGATCGAAACATCGCTTGGCCGCGTGATCCCCCGCGAGGCCGTAGACGAGCTCCGCGGTATTCGGGTCTGGGTTAACGGCTGAGCCGCCGTGACCACTCGCTTTTGTCTTTCAGCGCCTCTGGCGCTAACCAAGATCCCCAACGCGTTCCCTCCTGCTCGCGTTCGGGGTACGCGGCCTGGCCGGTGGTGTCCTCCGGTCAAGCGCGCCACCGGTTGGGCCGCACCTATCAGCAGGAGAAGACCATCACCCAAGCAGGAGTACGAACATTTGCTGCACGTTCCGAGCACGACCGATCACGGCACCTTCAAGCCCGTCGATTACCGCCCAAAACTGGTAATCGAACTGAGTCCCGAGAATGGCCCGATCGCCTACATCGTCGCCGCTACCGAGCAGGACGAACAGCGCGTACGCCTTTCTCTTGTCTCGGATGACCTCGCCCAGCGCGTGGTTGAGCTCATCACGCGGGAGGCGGCATGACCACGCTACGCGACCAGACTTGGTGGACCGACGCAGACCGGGCCGAGCTCGACCTACTCGCGGGCGAATTCTTGCGTGTCGTTAACTCGCACCGGAACCACTGCCGGGTCTGCAAGGCGAACGGGCCTTGGTGCCAGCATCTCCGTGACGCGCTCGACGCGGTGTTTCAATGGCGGGACCTCCAGCGCCTACGCAGCAAGGCTGTTGGGCTACGTGCCACCCAAAGCGCCGACGCATGGCTTCTCATGGCGAAGGACGCCGAGCCGATCGCAAGGGTGGCGGCATGACCGGCCGCGCCTATCAGGAAACCTCAACGATACTCGCCGCAAACGGTGGCCGACCCCACCTAGTCCCGGTAGTGACCCCACCGACCAAAGTCGCGTTCGAGCGCACCGACCTCGGTAACGCCGAGCTCTTCGCGGCGCTCTACTCCAGTGGCCTTCGGTACATCAAGGAACAGAAGATGTGGCTGGAAAATCAGACCACAGGGCTATGGAGTCGAGACGCTACCGGGGCAGCGGAGCGGGCAGCCAAGGACGTTGCGCGCGGCCGGCTCCGCGCCGCGGCCGAGCTCGTCGACGGCGACGAACAGAAAGCCGAGATCCGTTGGGCGATGCAGAGTCAGTCCGACTCCAAGATACGGGCCATGCTGAGTCTCGCAACGACCGAACCCGGAATCGTTCTACGGGCAGCGGACCTCGACACGGACCCATACCTGCTGGCTTGTCGAAACGGTGTCATCGACCTCCGGACAGCGGTCCTCCGGAAAGCCCAGCCCCAAGACCTCATCTCGCTCGGCAGCGATGTGCCATACGACCCCGACGCCCTCTGCCCAAGATGGGAACAGTTCCTTGACCAAGTGTTCGACGGCAACGCCGAGCTAGTCAGATATGTCCAAAGGTTCGTCGGCTACTGCCTCACGGGTGACACCCGGGAACACAAACTGTTGCTGCTTCACGGATCGGGCTGCAACGGGAAAAGCACCTTCGTTGAGATCGTCCAACGGCTAATCGGGGATCAGGCGACAACCTCGGCGTTCGACAGCTTCGCCCGGGTCCGAAACGACCGACCAGTCCGAAACGACCTAGCGAGACTCCATCGCTCGAGACTCGTTGTCGCATCGGAGTCCGGGGAAGGCCGCCGGCTCGATGAAGCAATCGTCAAGACCCTCACCGGTGGTGACACGATCGCCACACGGTTCCTCTACGGCGAACACTTCGAGTTCAAACCACAGTTCAAACTATGGCTGGTCACGAACTACCTGCCCCGCGTCGATGGCGGGGATGAAGCGATGTGGCGGCGGATCCGCAAAGTGCCATTCGAAGTCAGCTTCGAAGGACGCGAAGACCGAACCCTCAGCGACCAGCTCGACCGTGAACTACCCGGGATCCTCAACTGGGCACTCGACGGCTGCCTCAGCTGGCAGATCCACGGCCTTGAGCCCGAGCCGGATGCAGTCAAGACCGCAACGACCGCCTACCGCGCCGAGGAAGACCTACTCGGATCATTCATCGACCAGCGCTGCAACCTCACCGGCGAAATCGAACCCGCCGACCTCCGCTCAGCCCTCGACCACTACTGCCAAGAAATGGGCGAAAGACCACCGAGCGCAAGCGTCCTCGGAAGGCGACTCGGCACCCGTGGCATCAAACGCTCAAGCGGCAACCACGGCCCCTACATAGGCCTCTCACTCCAATAAAACCGGAAGGAACCGGGAGGTAACTTTGGCTTAAACAAAGGGATCGGGAAGATCGGGAGGCACTTCCAGTAACTCCCCCTCAAGAACCCCTCGTATAGAGACTTTTCTAAAAACGCCGTTTACCTCCCACCTCCCGATCCCCGGGCCGCCAAACCAGTCCCCATCGAAGACCCGAGTTACGGGCATAACGGTGATGCGTTTGGCCTCGCGTACGGGCACGCGTGTAGCTATCCGCCCGCGCGTAGGCGCGCGAGGCACCGTACTACCAGCGGTATGGCCCTCTAGAAACAACGAAGATTCCAGTCGGCGGCTATGAACGTCGTTTCAGCCCGCGGCGAGCTCTACGGCTTTTGCCCGGGTATGACGGCCGTTCTTCGCCGGCTAGGAGCGTCGCGGTGGACGAGATGGTGGACCTTCCGTCCGTCTAGCCGAGATCCCGCCTGGATACACAACGCGCTGCTGTGACCTTCACAGAAGCGCTCACCGAGTACACCATTTCGCGGTGCCGCCAAAGGGTTGGGCAGGTACCGGTGTACTC
Organism: uncultured Actinomycetes bacterium; assembly: GCA_963738775.1. Lineage (GTDB taxonomy): Bacteria > Actinomycetota > Thermoleophilia > Gaiellales > Gaiellaceae > CAVQZA01. The sequence goes on along the minus strand of CAVTXU010000016.1, from coordinate 199,852 downwards.
CCGCAGCCGTTAGAAAATGGGGCTTACACCGGCACCCGCAGGCACATATCCTTCGTTCTTGGCGCCCGGTTTCCTCCGGCCGTTGCACCGCAGCGGGGTGCCCATGGTCACCGTGACCGTGATGACACAACAGGAGGCAGCGCGTGGCCCGGGTGGGAGCCGATAAACACCCGGGCCACACACTTGGGCCAGCGGATCGACCGACTGGACCGGCCCCGCCATGCTCTAAACGGTAGGCCCGCATCGCCGCGCGCTCTCGTTACAGAAGGCTAGGTCACCCTCGCCGACTGGTTTAGCCGACCATCCGTTCACACACAGTCAAACAACGCCGTCCAATTACGCGTGCCGAGGATGGTCGAGTACCCAATCGAGCATGCCCAGGGAAGGCCGGCCATAAACCCACCCCCTCCGCACGCAATGCAAGACCGGATCCTGCCTTGCTTGACTCGTCGGCGCCTAGGCGTGTTTATCGGGGGAGGTTTGGTGCGGGACCCCGGTTCGCCATCCATGCACTGGCGTGCTTGCCCTTGGGGGGAGGAGGGTGTTGCCGCAGAGTGCCCCGCACCTGAGGTGATTAATGTCGCATTACGATGGTGTTGTCAAACAAAGTGAGGAAGCGGTCGGCCGTATCGGGATTGGCTGTCTGGTCGGCAGGCGATAATTAAGGTGAATGGTGTTGATAGTGGATTAGCAACAGCGGTTCCGTAGTGAAACGTTAATAGTGATGGGAGTTTCGCGAGATGACTGTGATGGGGAAATCGGTTTCTGCTTCTTTGTTGGCTGTTGATGGGTTGAGGCGTTTAGCGGGTGCGGGTCCTGGTCGGTGGGAGCGGGTGGCTGATGAGGTTGCTGGGTTGGCGTTGTTTCGGTTTCCGTTGGTGAGGTTGCATCGTGAGCGGATTCGCCATGATGACCTTTTGTGGGAGATGGGCGCTTCGTTTACAGTGGTTGCTCGGAATGTGAATGGTTTTGGGGCGGGTGCTGGTTCGAGTGTGCGCGGTGCCCGGGATGCGGAGAAGCATGCGAAGCGAGTTGGGTTGTTCGTGGCTTGCGGTGTGTTTCGTGAGGGCGGGTCCTTCGCTGATGCCATGCGGGCTTATCGGGCCGAATATGAGGATTCGATCAGTCCTATTGATCCGAACGTGATTCGACGCGGATCAGGGTTCACGGTTGGGGTTCTGGACGACGACGTGAGCAACGATCTTGAAGTGCTTGGTCGTACGAAGGCGGTTATTGATCCGGAGCCGGATCGGAGGAGTGATGAGGATGAGTCGCCGGCTCGGGTAAGGGCGACGGTTTTCAATGTTCGGCGGCCCACTGAGGCGGCTGCGGTCGCAAAGCTTGATGCTGCCCGGCGGCTTGCGGCGCTGCCAGCGGGGACGGTCTTGGCGCTGGTGGGTGGTGTGGCGGGGTTCTCTGCTGCGGAGATCGCGAGCCACATGGGGCTGCCGTCGGCGGATACGGTGAACCAGCGCCGGAGTGTTGGCCGCAGGATCGCCAAGGAGCTTGGGCGCCCGGTTGCTGAGGCTCGTGACGCTGTGGACCGCGAGCTCCGAAAGGCAGCCTAGGAACGGTTTTACATTAGAAGTGGGCTATTAGCCGTCGTTTAGAGATGGGAAGCGCATTTCGGCTTCGGAACGGTTGGGGTCCCCATCCCTCGATCTGTTCCGAGGCTCGGCCCCGGGCTTTGCACAGCGCAAGCCCAATAGGTTCCCTGGGGGCGAGCGACGCTGCGCTAGGTCTAAGAGACGGCCCCATCACCGACTCCGGCCTGGCGCAGCCCTTCTCTATGCCCTGGACGTTCACCTTGTTATTCCTAGTAACCGCCGGAGGTCCATTTGAGTTTGCTAAGCGCCACAGAGCATGTTGGCCTGAGGCTCGATTCGCCAAGCAAGGAGCTGCTGAGCCAGATCGCCCGCTATGAGGACCGATCCGTTTCATATGTCGCAAGGCGGGCAATTCACACCTACCTCGTAGGGGTGCATATTCCCTTGACGCCCACCAACGAAGCGAGCAGCCATGCTGCATGAGCTCGATGAACTCACGGTGGTGCGCTTGCCGATGACCCGGGAGCTGCTTGAGGCGTTCGATTCGGTGACCGGTCGGTTGCATCCTGGGTTGACGCGGGTGCAGCGGATCCGGATAGCCGTTTGCGAGTACGCGGATCTGCCGGCGCGGTTGGCTGGTCCCGTCTGTTCGACAGTTACGGCGGCCGTCCCTCAGAATGAGAAATCGCATGACCGAGATTGAGACTGGGCCGGTTGAGTGGATCGACGGTTTCTTTTACCCCGTCGGGGTATCCGGAGACCCCGATCTGTCGCGGCGGCTTGTGTGGCGGAACGACCTGAACGGCTATGTGCCCGTCCCGGCCGGCTGGGTGTCGAGTACGCCCGCTTGACGGATCCGCGGTTTAGGCAGATACCAAGGAACGGGTGCGGAGCCTGTCACCAGGACTTCAGTAGCCTCGCGCTCTTTGACGCTCATAGGGTTGGCGATCATCGCCGGCTAGCTCCGCGCTGGCCGACAGGGCGCCGCTGCCTGACTCGGCTCGAGATGCTTAGCCGTGGATGGACTGTTGACGAGAAAGGCCGCTGGGTCGACCTAGCAGCCCGTGAAGCGCTCGCCGCGCGACTCCGGCCAACCGCCTAGATCGATTCTGATGACCTGCTTAAGCCCGTGAAGCGCCTCGCAGGCGCGCGCGCGTGTCTGGGCTAGGTCGAAACGCTGTAGGGCTTAGGCCCGTTCTTCAACCAAAGCCGACGAAGACCTACTGGAGCACCTATGTCCAATTTTGTGCCAGACAATTACGGGCCGCAAACGTCACCCCAGACGCTTGCAGACACTTACCCATCGCTGCCCTCTTCTGACCCAACCTCCAACAGTGATTACCAAACAGCGGTTCGCCTGCTGACCGCTCTTGGACAAAACCCACAGGGTATCCCGCAGTCGATTCTGGGATATCTAGTGGACTATGTGGGTGTGAATCAGCCAACCATCCCTATCAGCCAGATCATCGGATACTCACAAACCACCCCACAGGTGGCCACACGGGTCCCGACTATCGAAAGTACAACGTCTCTCTCGTTTACGGATCTAGCGACGGTTGGCCCGCAGCTAACAGGCCTCCCGGACGGACAGTATTTGCTCATGTTTGGATGTGGCATGTCTAGCAACACGGGGTTCCCGACTGCTTTCATGGGACCAAACATAAACAGCACCGGAGCTCTGAGTGCCGAGTCGGCGTATGCGGCAATCGGAAGCACCTTCCAAAGCTGGCCAACAGCCCCTCTCGTCAAGACCCTCGCCAATGGTGGAAACAACACGGTGACGATGCAATACATGACCACAGCAAACACCACCAGCTTTTATCAGAGATGGTTGTTCGCACTCAGGTGCGCAAATGTTTAGGAATCTGAGCCGATAAGTTCTCAGCAACCTTGCACCACTTTCCGACCATAGGAGCGAACGTTTCTCATGACTGATGATTTCAGAAGCTACGTCGACCAGGAGCACGACAAAATCCGCGCCGGGATCCTCGCGGCGAACAGTGCAACTGAGAAGGGCTCGGCCGAGCCGGAACCTGGAGTTGATCTGGGTTCTCTTCGAGCGGATCTCGCAGAGTCCGCCGCGCGACTAAATCCAGAACTCGCCCAGGAGCGCGACGAGGCGATAGAGGAGCTCAACCGAAGGGACCTGTTCGGCTATGCCATCGGCGAAATTTACTCCAACGATCCCTGGCAAGCCGCTGCAGCCGTGGACATGGTGGCGGACGATCCAGAGCTGCGGGCCGCTGCGCTAGAGACATGGACCGCGATTGATCCCCACGCTGCCGCCGCCTGGACGCTCGAGCAATCCGCTTATAAGGAAGCCGAGCTAGCCGAGACCATCGAGGAGTATCGGCAGGACGCTGAGGAACTCGCCGCAAGGAGGGACGAGGAGCTAGCCGAGGCAGCGCGCGAATTTGCCCGACGCCACCCCGATGCCCTGGGTCGCGACATGTTGCGGCGGGTCCAGGCGTTCGCCGCTCAGGTGCCATTCAACGAGACGATCCCCGTTCGGAACCAGCTTGAAGCCCACTACGAACTGGCCGCTGAGCATAAGCGCGTGGAAGAGGAGAACGCCCTACGGCAGAGCATTCTCAGCCACGACAATCACTACCGCCTCGACGCCCGTCCCACCCCAACGGTCCCCTCAGGTGTGCCGAACTACGACAAGATCCTCGAGGAGCAGACGACCGTCGGGGATCTCCATGCGAGCCTGACCAGCAGGAGTCCGACGTCTCGGGCGTTTGATGATCTTCACGCCTCCCGGAGGCGGGCAGCGGCCGAGAAGGAAGGAAGCCAGCTGGCCGAGCAGCGCCAAAGGCTAGTGAGCGAATACCTCCGGCGGCGCCCTTCACTCCACGCTTGGAACGATCCTGGCCAGCGCCCCGCCTGGTTCAAGAAGTACTCGTGATGGTCGAGCGCCCTTACTGCAAGGCCACGAAATGGACCACCAAAGATGGCAGAGCCGTACCTTGCAACACCCACGCACTCCAAGGTGATGAGTACTGCCAGCACCATCTAGAAGGCACGGACGCACAGCCGGCTCGCCTGGAACCCTCGTCCCCAAGGAAGGTCCGCGGCGACCAGGTTAGAGGCGAGCTCAAAGACGACCTTGGAGCTCGGTACTCAGAAGTGATCGGCCTACTTGATGCCGCGATCAGCTCGACCAAGGCGTATCCGGTCAAGTGCCCGCATCCGTGTTGTCAGCAACGCCGACGGTTCGACGTGCCCTTCCCAGACATCGCGACCCAGCTGAAGGCAGTGGATCTCTTCATATCGCAGGGTTTAGGGAAGCCAGACCATGAGCCCGAAAAGGCCCCTGATCTCTCCGCCGATCCGATGGCCATGACGGCGGTTCAGCGTGCCGCCGTCGTCATGGAGGTGTTGGGGAACGATCAGGCAAGGCTTAACGCGATACTTGAAGGCTCACGCGACAGGCTGATGCGGGAGCTGTTCCCGGAGCCTGAGAAACCCGCCAAGGAGCTGCCTGCGCTTAGAGTTCCGATCGTCCGTCGCCGATCTTCCCATTCGCACTAACTGGAAGCCGGACGAGCGGTCAGGCAGCCGCATTGTCCGGGGGTTGACGTTGGCTTTACCGCCATCCCAAAGGGGCAACGGTTCCTGAGCCGCGCCTGTACGGGCCTTTCGCAGTGAATCGGACCTATTTACATCGCGACGCGAAGGTGTAAGGATCGCGCCGGACTCTCGGCGGTAGGGAGGCGGTCTTGCGGCTCATCGTTCTCGTTGCGGTTCTGGTCACGGTCGGTCTTGCCTTGACTGGCTCAGGGGGAGCCGCGACTACCGATCTGATTTGCGGCACGACGATCACGAGCAGCGTTGCCCTCACCCATGACGTTACTTGTCCTGGTGACGGCATAGAGATCGACGGCGGCAACCCTCCGCTCGTCATCAACCTCAACGGCCACACGTTGAAGGGAAGTGGGGGATCGACATTCGGGATATGGGTGTCAGGCGGCAGCAACGTGACGATCGAGAACGGAACGATCTCGGGATTCGGCAGCGGCATCGACGCCGAAGGATCCAACAACGTGAAGATCGGGAACATTCGGGCCTCGAAGGACGGTGACGGCATCGACGTGTTCGACCGGGCCTACTACACGGTGATCCAAAACAGCATCATCACCGAGAACAGCGGCGACGGCGTCAACGTGTCCCTTTACTCGTACTCGATCACGATTACAGGGAGCACAATCACCAGGAACGCCGGCCACGGCTACTACGCCAATACGTCCGACGGGTCCTTCCTCACCGGCAACACGATCCTGTACAACGGCGCCCAGGGCATCTACCTCTGGGACTCGTACTCTCGTCTAACCGGCAACTTCATCTCATGGAACGCGCTGGACGGGATCTACATCACCGACTATCTCCCTGTCCCCGGCGTGGACATCCTTACCAGCAACCACGCCGAGCACAACGGTGGCTACGGCATGGTCGTCGGCATACCCGACGAAGCACTTCCCGCGGCAGACGGAGGCGGTAACACCGCGAGCAACAACGCTCTTTCCCCTCAGTGCCTAGGGATCTTTTGCGCCACGTAACGCCCTAGCCGCCGTCAACGCCAAGTGCGTCGGGCCTGCGAGCTGCCTTTGCCCTCAAACGCGCAGGAGCGCCCTCTCGAGCGCTCCTGCGGCCGCATATGCGATCCGGCCCAGCGTGTCCCCTTGCGCTGGTTCAGGTCGCGACACTTGTTCGCTGGTCTACGGGGATCGGTTCGAGATCCTGCCGGCAAACGGGGTTTGAGAGCGAGGTCGAACGGGTACTTGCGCAACGTCCATCAAACGACGGAGAGGCTGCATGCTCGCAATCGCAGGAACTGGTTACGGCCTGATCGGGATCCTGGTCATCATCCTGCTCGTGGTGCTGATCGTCTACTTCGGCCGCCGTGCCTAAGGCCGCGGCCGTGTTTGACGGGTTACAAACTGGGTACACCTTGCTCGCGAGGGCTGCGGAACGGTGACGGCCCGTGCCCTCGCGTACACGGGGGGACGACAGTGGGGACCGTCGCCCCCCTTTAGCTTCTGTTACGAAACCGGATGTCGAACTGCGGTACATTCGGCCGTCGCAAGCCTGGGGTCTCTGACGCGCCCAACACGGTGGTCAACACACAAACTGTGGCGACGACAAACCCTTGAAGGCTGAGGCAAGCCTTCTTACTGTCCGCGAAGCGGTCTACGCAGCTCGCGATGACGGCGAGGACAGTCAGCTTCTGGGCACAACAAAGATGTCCGTACACACAGCTCGTGGCTTTGCCGCGAACCTGATGCGTGAGGAGAGCGTTGCGGGCGTGCAGGCCACCGTTCGGGGGCACCGGTTGCACATTGAGCCTCTCGGCTCGGCACCGAAGTAGCACGGCGACGCGGCCCGCCCGAGCGCCTTCGTCTTTGTTTCTGCGGCTGCCCATGTCGCGCGCTGAGCGTTCGCGGACTTGACGGGAGATCCCCCGTTGCGGGACGACCTCCCTAAAGCTCCTGCTCGGGGCTGCCGATGTCGAGGCTGGCGAGCGAGTCGGGCCTCTGGGTCTGGCTGCCCTTCCTGCTGGGACGTGGCGTCCAAATCAGCCGGAATCCTTCCCTCCAGCGCTTCCCGACGCTACGACTTGGCGTCTTGGCTGCGCGTGCCGCGGACGGGGTTGAAACGAACAGCGAACCGGCGCCACCCGCCCCGGCTCCCGTCATCGTCTCGCGCCGTTCACATGCCCGAACGGGTCGCCCCGGCCAGTCAGGGGCTAGGCTCGAGGCCATGATTCGCTATCGCCTTGAGCTCGTCGGGCCTGGCGAGCTTCCCTTGCCTGACCACTGTCCGTGCCGCGGTTAGCCGACGTTGACCTCCCGTTGTGCCAGCACGATGAACTTCCCGCGGGCGCTTCTGAACGCGGCCGATTCCGAGTTTCGCTCTGCGGCAACGAAAAGCTGGATGGCGGCGTTGCGTACCGCCGGTGAGGAGGAGACAAGGAGAACTTGCGCTTGAGCGGCGCTGACTTTGCTGGGGACTCCGCCGACGTCGTTCCAACTCGCGAGTTCGCGTAGGTAGGAGGTGTATGTGGCGATCCGCAGGTTTTCGATGCGGGCCTGACGTTCGTTGTCGAAGCGCTGCTGTTGCCCCGCGTTCGCTACCGAACCGCCAACGTAGGCGCCCGCCATTCCGCCAACGAGACCTAGAACCGCAGCCAGGATCGGTACCCACCGATCGACCATTGTGGTTCCCCCTCTCGATCACCATCACGATGCAAGTTGACGCCTCAAGGAACAGATGCCCTAGGTCCAAGCGCCGAAGATGCCAACGAGACGCGTCGGGTGACCGACTTCTTCCCTGGCGACGCAGTGACCATCTGGCGCTACACGTCCGTCCGTGAAGCGTTCCACGGGCGGCCTGTCCTTGCCCGGTCAAGCGTCTCTAACCCTTCCGCTCGGCCGGGCACTCCGCGCCTGCGAGTGCGAACATACGTTCGTGACCGCGCAAGGCTCCCCACTCACCCGTTTCCGCCGCGCGATCCAACAAGGATCGCTACTTCTCGCGATTGTCTCCGCGAAGGAGTGTGGTCGCCTCGACCTCGGTGACGCACTCTCGCTCATCGAGCTCATGGCCGCGCAGCGAGACGACCTCTACGAGAGGGCCGCTTTGCGTTGGCACTCTCGGCTGGTGCAAGAAGTGCCGGGCTTAACACTCGAGGAGGCATCACTAGCCCTTAGTGCGCCGCTCGCCCTTCGGCGGTTGCCTGGTGATGGGCCAGCCAGCGAGGCGCTAAGCGTGCTGCTCAGCCGCCACCATTTGCGGCCGGCACGCATCGTTCATGCCTAGCGCTCAGGTCGCGGAACTCGCGGTCTCGTGGCGCTCTACCGAGCAGGAAACGGCACAAGTTACGTCGAAAGCCTTGTGCTTCTGGTGCGCTTGGCGGTAAGTGAGGGCAAAGGGTGAACAACCAGACTCAGGACTTGGTATTTCTGATCCGTACTCCCGGCGTGAGAGTCAAGGACGTGGTTCCCGCTTATCGGGCGGGGCTGTCACGGCACACTGTCGACTGGGGGGCCGTGCACGGCGCGATCGTTCATCGCTGGTCGCACAACACTCTTTGTGAGATCCGCAAGGCCGCCAGGAAGGCCAACTAGGCCAGCACCTTCCGTAAACCGCGACGGGAGGATCGACGGTCTCGAGAACGGACTCAACGACGTAACGCGTGGTTCCGTACACCTCAACTGTCCTGCACGGATCGGAGCGTTGCGGTAGACGTGCGTCCTCCGGCACATCCGTCCATTGACGCTCATATGGTTACGTCGCGACGGCCGTGATCCGTTGGCTGGACAGCTCGTTCCGGGTTCGTCTCCTGTTCGCCTCGTAAGAAACGACGGCGCAAACCGACCGTCCGCAAAGGAGTACCCTTTTGAGATTGGCGTAGCCGGGGTGGGGCGGCTTCCCCCGGTAAAGGAACCGGTCGATGCATACCTCCTTCTAGGGCATCGGCCGGTTCCGCGCTTCATTCGACCGCTGAACTACCGCCGATATCTCTGGGCGATGGTTCCGAGGAACGTGACGATGCGACCCGATCGCTCCGACCAAGCGCGCGGCGCCTCGACCGTTGTGAGCCGGTGAATCGGCGTCATGCGTATCGATGCCACAGTCGACTTCGTTTAGGTGCGCTGGGGTGCTTGGTCATCCCACGCGCGGAGGTGCCGCAGACCAGAACTCATAGCGCTCCTTTCAAACCTCGAACCCTTTTGCGAGGCGCCCGGTGACGGCGACCGGCAGGCGGGACTGTCGCTTGCCCCGCTCGCAGTCGCCTCTGATCCCCCGTCGGTCTAAACATGCTCTTCATTGGGTCGGCCTGTATCCCTCAGCTGGGTGAAAGTGAAGCTGCGTCGTGAACCACCCGATGGGTGATCCGTGTACTTGGGGTGCGGGCGTAGAACTCGATGTGTCCCTCCCTCCCGATGTGGCGCGAGGGCGAACAGGCACGACGGGTCGGGCCCTGGCGGCGGGGCCTGGCCCAACTCCTTCCGGCCAAGGAGGACGCTTTGAGCGGATCGCCGACCGTCCCAACCGATTCCTACGACGCGACGCAGACCGAGCAGGAGCGGATCCTTGCCTGGCGCCTTGAAGAGCTCCTCCGGGCGGGTTATGGCACTGAGGCCGCGAACCTCCTCGCGGCACATCCTGACGTTGACCTCCATCGCGCGGTCGAGCTGCGAACTCGAGGCTGCACACCGGACACAGCCGTCCGGATCTTGGCCTGAGCGATCCCCGTGCGTCGATTCGTCTGCTTCTTACTGGGCCACAGGTTCGGCCCCGTAGCGTTCATCGCCGGATTCGACGTTGAGCGATGCTCGCTCTGCGGCCTCGGCCGTGCATCCGAGCACCAATCGACCGATAGGAGTGAATCGAGGGCGGGTCGTCCCCCGGCGTGACCCTGATGATTATTTCCTATGCCTTGCGGGCGTTCGGGGATGGGCTCGGAAACATGACAAGCAAACGCAGGCCCCACCGAGGCCGGCATCCCCTCCAGAACACCCCCGCCTCGGCGAAACGGGGCCTGCGAGGTTCAGCGTATCCCGCCCGGCGGACGCAGCCGTGTTCGTCACCAGGCTGTTCCGAGCGGGAGGCCGAACGTTTCCCGATTAGTAGGAAGCGGCCCGGAGAGGACGCGAGGGGCAGCTTGAAGCGTCCCCTCCAGGCCGCGCCGCAGTGGAGACCATGCGCGTCTACGTTCCGGATAGGTTACAACGGATCGCGATCAACTATGTCTGGGCGGCTACGCGCAGACCAGGGAACTGCCAAGGTCACGGCAGGCCCCGGCGACGGGCGGCGAGGTGTCCCCTCACACGCCGCCCCTCGGCTTACAGGGCCTGCGGGCCAACCCTATCTTTGGCCCGCACCAACCGTCAGGACCGCGTCTTGGCACATCATCCGGCGGGTGTTATCGTCGGTTTTGGCTAAAGACGGCAGGGGGTGCCGCAGCCTTCTTGCCGCTCCTATGGTGGCCCGGGCCGGAGACGGCTTGAGACGAGCCCTCGCCCGCCGCCCAACGCCTGGGCCACTGCCTTACAACCACTGCTCCTTAAAGTGAAAAGCGCGCCAGGCGTCGGTCCCTGCAGCCGTTGAACTTGAGGACCCGACGCCGGCGCGCGTTGCCGCCCATTCGACGATGATTTCAGCGACCGCTGAGGTATCGCTGAAATCCGACGAGGGCGGCCACCTACGACGAGTTGGAAAGGAAGGCTGAGGCGGCCGAGGCGCGCACCCCCCTCGAGATCATGGGTACTGCCCTGTTCGCCCCGGCCTCACTCATCGTTAGTCGCGAACGGCGATCAGCGCAAGCGATCCATCAAGCGGCTCACGACTTCGGCTTTGGCATGAAGTCGTAGTAGTGCTCATAGAACAGGGGCGACGCGGTCTGTTCGAGCTCGTCAATCTCCTGGGTGAGGAATTCCAAGAGAGCTTTCATGTTGAGAACGAACATGGCCAGCGTTTCGCACTCGTCGCGGCTGACGGCGATGCCGCGGAGGTTCTCGACGCGCTCCTCAAGAGTCTCAGTGTCTGTGGGACGCCACTTGGTGACGCCACGTAGTTGGTTGTTGAGCTCGTTGAGTTCGACGCGCAGATCGGTCGTGGTCGCGTCGATCTTGTCGAGCTCCGTTCGCGTCGGCATCCGCGGCACCTCAGTGAAAGCGGCCATGACTGGCCCTCCTAAGCGTCAAACCCCCCGGGCGCAGCGCTACAGACGCCGACCCGGAGGGCCTGCGCAGTTTATGAACACCAGGGAGGTTATGAGCGTCTGTAGCACTCATGCGATCGAAGGTAGACCTCGGTCCAGAAGGTGTCAATAGAACTTTCTTGTGGGCAGCCACAGGTCCCAGGTACCTCTTGGGGCTGGGCCTGGGATCGCGCGACACCGGATCAGGAATCTAGGCGGTTTGGCTTAACAATCCGGGCCGGCGACCCGCCCCCCTCACTGCCGATCTGGGCCTGCTGCGTCACGGGCCTCCTGCAGCCGCTTGCCGAGATTGACGAGGCCCTCGTGAATCGGCCGCGGACATGTTGGAAGGTCAACCCACGCGAAAGGAACCCTCGGCGATTTGGCGTGCGCCATAAGCCATCTACGACCGTCGTTGCCCGGATACGTCTCGACATGAATGCTGATGAGCTGAAAATGCTGAAGAAACCTCGCTCGCAAGAGCCGCCAGCTCGCGAGGGCTTGGGCGTCCCATTCCTCGTCGACGGAGATTTCCGTGATCCTTTCGGCCTTTGAGTCCAGCAGGTTGCTGGTATCGCGCTCGGCCTCCAGCCTGCCTCGTTCAATCGAATCTTCTTCTTCGCTCACCCGCTGAGTTCTAGCCACTCGTCCACCATTTTGCTACCGGGACAGGCGGAAACCCCTGGAAGCCGCTGGGACACCAGCGAACAGGTCGCAACCCCGAACCGACTGTTACAAGCCAAATCCGGGGCTGGCGGGGACTCAAGAGGACTGGCGGGGCTAGATGGCAAGCAGACGCTCTAGCCAACTGAGCTACATCCGCGTGGGGCGGATTATAGCGACGCCTCTCTAGCCTCGAAGATACGCGTCGTCGCCGCGCAGCCAGTCCTCGCGCACAGGTGAGAACGCGTCCATCACGATCGACTCTTCGAGCGCCGTCACCTCGTGCGGGACGTTCGCCGGAATCGCCACGCTCTCGCCCGGGACGACGATCTGCTCCTCGTCCCCGACGACGAACCGCAGCCGACCCGAGAGCACGGTCGCGATCTGCTCGTTCGGATGCTGATGACTCGGGACGACGGCGCCCTCGGCGAGGATGATCCGCGCCAGCGTCATCGTCTCGGTGTGGATCATCTGCCGGCCGATCGACGGATTGAGCTGGTCGACCGGCTCCTCGTTCCAGCGCTGGACGTTCATCTCAGGACTCCCCTCGCTCGAAGGCCGCCGCGGCCGCCAGGGCCGCCCGCTTCGCCGCCGCCGCGCGGTTGACGGCGTTCAGGATCGCACGCAGCGAGGCGGTGACGATGCTCGGATGGATGCCGACTCCCCAGATCGCCTCCTCGTCCACGTCCGCCTCGACGTAGGCCGCCGCGGAGGCGTCCGCGCTGGCCGCCATCGCGTGCTCGTGGTAGTCGCGGATCCGCACCGAGACGCCGAAGCTGCGGGCAAGCGCGTCGACGAGCGCGGCGATCGGGCCGTTGCCGACGCCCTCGATCTCGACTTCCTCGCCGTCCGCGAGCACCTTCGCCGTGATCCGGTCCTCGTCCGCGCTCGAGTGCGTGTACGAGAGCAGCTCGTACGGCTGCGTCCAGTCGAGGTAGTTCACCCGGAAGGTCTCGAAGATCTCGTCGCCGGTCAGCTCGCCGCCGCGCGAGTCGGTCACCTGCTGCACCTTCTGGGCGAAGTCGACCTGGAGCCCGCGCGGGAGGGCGAAGTGGTGCTCGGTCTCCATCAGGTAGGCGACCCCACCCTTGCCGGACTGCGAGTTGACCCTGATGATCGCCTCGTAGTTCCGGCCCACGTCCTTCGGGTCGATCGGCAGGTAGGGCACGTCCCAGATCTCCGCCTGGTCGCGCTCGTGCGCGTCGATGCCCTTCTTGATCGCGTCCTGATGCGAGCCGGAGAACGCGGTGTAGACGAGCTCGCCGACGTACGGGTGGCGCGGATGGATCGGCAGCTCGTTGCACTCCTCGACGATCCGCTTCGCGTCGTCGATCTGCGAGAGGTCGACGCCCGGGTCGACGCCCTGCGAGAGCAGGTTCAGCGCCAGCGTGACGAGATCGACGTTGCCGGTGCGCTCGCCGTTGCCGAACAGCGTCCCCTCGACGCGCTCCGCGCCGGCCATCAGCCCGAGCTCCGCCGTCGCGACCGCCGTGCCGCGGTCGTTGTGCGGATGGACGCTGACGATGATCGAGTCGCGCGCGGAGACGTTGCGACAGAACCACTCGATGCGGTCGGCGTAGACGTTCGGCGTGAACTCCTCCACCGTCGTCGGCAGGTTCACGATCAGCTTCGCCTCGGGTGTCGGCCCCCACTCCGCGATCACCGCCTCGCAGATCTCGAGCGCGTAGTCGAGCTCCGTGCCGTTGAAACTCTCGGGCGAGTACTGATAGACGAGCTCGGTGTCGGTCCGCTCGGCGAGCTCCCGGCAAAGCGCCGTGCCGCGCACTGCGAGATCGGTGATCCCCGCCTTGTCGAGCCGGAACACGACGCGGCGCTGGATCGCCGAGGTCGAGTTGTAGAGATGAACGATCGCACGGCGGGTGCCCTCGATTGACTCGAAGGTGCGCTCGATCAGCTCCGGGCGGGCCTGCGTGAGCACGGCGATCGTCACGTCGTCGGGGATCAGCGACTCCTCGACGAGCCGCCGGCAGAAGTCGAAGTCCGTGGCCGATGCGGACGGGAAGCCGACCTCGATCTCCTTGTAGCCGAGCCGGAGCAGGAGGTCGAACATCTTCCACTTCCGCTCGGCGTCCATCGGGCTGACGAGCGCCTGGTTCCCATCGCGCAGGTCGGTCGAGCACCAGATCGGCGCGCGCGTGATCACCTGGTTCGGCCAGGTGCGGTCGGGCAGGTCTACGGTCTCGAACTGTCGGTATTTCCGGAACGGCATCGGCATGGCGCTTCCCTTCGACTCGGCACGGAGAGCGCACCGCTCCCTCGAGGTGCGGGGCGCACGGGCACGGGTATGTCGACGACCGATCCCCCTAGCGGGGGAGCAGGAGAAGGGCGAGCGCGGAGTGCAGCACGCGGGTCATCTGCGGAGAACGATAGCGGGCCTACTTCGCGGCGTCGAGTGCGTCGTTGACGAGCTGGTCGGCGAGCTTGTTGTGCTCGCGCCGCACCGCGGTGTACGTCACGCGCGGGATCTTGCGCGCTTCGCGCCGCGCATCGGTGTGCAGATCCTGCAGCGTCTCGTTCTTGACCCGGTACTCGCCGGTCATCTGCTTGACCAGCAGTTCGGAGTCGGAGACGACCTCGAGTTCGGTCACGGCCAGCTCGACCGCTCGCTCGAGCCCGGCGATCAGCGCGCTGTACTCGGCGACGTTGTTCGTCGCGACGCCGATCGCCTCGCCCTCGGCCGCGAGCACGGTGCCGTCCGGAGCCTCGATCACGAAGCCGTACGCCGCGGGGCCGGGGTTGCCGCGCGCGCCGCCGTCGGTGTAGAGGCGCGCCTTCACAGCCACCGGTAGAGATCGATGGCCGGTTCCTCGTAGGGATGCGCTGCGCGCAACGCGGCGACGACCGCCTCGACCCGGTCGTCCGGGACGACGGTCTCGACGCGCAGCTCCGGGATCCGCTCCTCGCGCCCACTCTCGCCCTCGCCGACCACCGGCTGTGCGCCCTCGCCCGCGACGAAGGTGCCCGTCCCCTCCGTGAACCACGAGCAGCGCTCGTAGTTGCCGATCCGCCCCGCACCCGCGGCGAAGACCGCGTCCCGGGTGGCGTCGAGCGCCTCGGCCGGGACGAACCACACGAGCTTCACGCTCACGAAGGGCCTGCCCGGGAAGCGAGACAGGGCGCCTGACGAGCCTCACGCGGCGCGATGCAGCGTCCTCGGTCGCCCCGATATTCCCGCATATCGAGGCGACCTGCGTCCTTGCCTCGCCCCACGTTCCGCCCGTCATCCACCGTGTCCCCCTTCCCGGACAGACCCTAGACGTCGATCTGCGCGCGCTGGAGCTTGCCCGAGTAGTCGACGTAGATCGCCTTCCACTCGGTGAAGACGTCGAGCGCGGCCTGGCCCGCCTCGCGGTGGCCGTTGCCCGTGTCCTTCGTGCCGCCGAACGGGAGGTGAACCTCGGCTCCGGTCGTGCCCGCGTTGATGTACGTGATCCCGGCCTGGAGATCGCGCATCGCGCGGAACGCCTTGTTGACGTCGCGCGTGAAGATGGACGAGGAGAGCCCGTAGCGGATCCCGTTCGCGACCTCGACAGCCTCCTCGAAGGACTTGATCCGGATCAGCGCGGTCGTCGGGCCGAAGATCTCCTCCTGCGCGATCCGCATCCCCGGCTCGACGTCGCCGAACACCGTCGGGCGATAGAAGAAGCCGCGCTCGAGCCCGTCGCCCGTCGCGACCTCGCCGCCCGTGAGCAGGCGCGCGCCCTCGGCCTGACCGACGCCGGTGTACGAATGGATCTTGTCGAGCGCCTCGCGGTTGATCACCGGGCCGACGTCGGTCGTCGGCTCCCAGCCGGGGCCGAGCCGCATCGCCTCCGCGCGGGCGACGAGCTTGCCCTGGAGCGCGTCATAGACCGCCTCGTGCACGATCACGCGGCTCGCGGCGGTGCAGCGCTGGCCCGTCGTGCCGAACGCCGACCAGAGGATGCCGTCGACGGCGAGGTCGACGTCGGCGTCGTCCATCACGATGATCGCGTTCTTGCCGCCGAGCTCGAGATGCACGTGCTTGAGGTGATCGGCCGCGTTCTTCGTGACGAGGATTCCCGTCTCGCGGGAGCCGGTGAACGTGAGCACGGGCACGTCGGGGTGGCGCACGAGCGCGTCGCCGGCGGTCTCGCCGAAGCCGTGCACGATGTTGAGCACGCCCTTCGGCAGCCCGGCTGCGTCGAACAGCTCGACGAAGCGCTCGGCCAGGAGCGGCGTGTCCTCGGCCGGCTTGAAGACGACGGTGTTGCCGCAGACGAGCGCGGGCGTGAGCTTCCACGCGGGAATCGCGATCGGGAAGTTCCACGGCGTGATCGCGCCGACGACGCCGATCGGCATCCGCACGCTCATCATGAACTTGTCGCGCAGCTCGGACGGCGTCGTCTGGCCGAACATGCGCCTGCCCTCGCCGGCCATGTAGAGGCTCATGTCGATCGCCTCCTGCACGTCGCCGCCGGCCTCGGCCAGCACCTTGCCCATCTCGCGGCTCATCAGGTCGGCGAGCGAGTCCTTCTCGGCGGCGAGCAGCGCAGCGAAGCGGTAGAGCACCTCGGCGCGCCGCGGCGCCGGCACGAGGCGCCAGTCCTCGAAGGCCGCCTTCGCGGCGGCGACGGCGCGATCGACGTCGGCGGGACCGGACTTCGGGAAGCTGCCGAGCACCTCGCCCGTCGCGGGGCTCAGCGACTCGAAGGTCTCGCCGCTCGCGGCGTCGACCCACTCCCCGCCGATGTAGTTCTGGAACGCCCGCGCCACGGGCTCGACTGTATCGCGCTAGGCGCTGTCGCCGTCGATGTCGGGGAACGTCCCCGGCACGCGCGCGCGGCGGCGGTCGCGGATCAGGCGCTTCCCGCCGGGCGCCTTGCCGCGGCGCCGGTCAGGCCCCTCGCGGCGGTCGACGATCACGGTCACGTTCGGATTGTCCTCGTAGTACGCGACCATCTTGTCGTAGAGCTCCGACTCGAGCTCGCGGGGGATCACGCAGTAGATCATCCTGTCTCGGATTGTAAGGACGAATCCGGCGGGCGCTAGGCCGGAGCCCTCAGACGGGTGACGTCCGCCAGGACGATGAGAGCCACGAGGATCGCCGCGCCGCCGCCCCAGGCCTTCGGATGGACGAGATGCACGGCAGCGGCGAAGCCCCACACGACGAGATACGTCCAGCCGCCGAGCGCGGCCGCGTAGACGAGCCCCAGGCCGCGGTCGTGGGAGATCTCGAAGACGCCGAGCAGGCGGAAACCCTCTTTCGGACGGCTGCCGAAGAGCCCGCCGCCCTCGAGCCCGAGCGCGCCCTCGAGCGTCGCGGCACGGGCCACCGCGGCGTCGTGGAGCTGCGTGTTCCGGAGCTCGTAGACGAGGATCCCGAGCGTCGCGACGAGCCCGACCGCGCCGAGCGCCATCAGCTCGGCGGGAGTGGCGCCGGCCTTCGAGACGATCGCGATCGCAGCGGCTGCGATCGTCGGCACGAGTGCGAGCAGCTTGAAGCGGACGTCCGCCAGCCCGAGGATCACGCGCACCGTCGTGTCGTAGTCGAGCCGGGACTTCTCGTCCTCGGTCATCAGAGGCGCGCGATCTCGGGGACGATCCGGCCGTCCTCCTCGATCTGCGCATTCCACCCCTTGAACGTGTCCTCGAGGTCGTCGAGGTCGTGGCCGCGCTCCGCGAGGCGGATCGGCTGGGCCGACTCGGGCAGCACGCGGTACTGGTACCAGGAGATGTCCCAGGCGATCGTGACGACGAGCTCGCCGGTGACGCCCGAGAGCGGCACGATGCTCGCGGTCGGCGGGCCAAGGCTCTTCGCGATCCCGCCGATCGTGCGGCGATAGTCACTCGCGTTGAAGAGATCCGATGCCTCGACCATCGCCAGCTCGGGCTCCGAGAGGCGGCGCAGGATCGGCTCGGTCGCGATCGTCTCCTCGACCTGGGAGCGCGGCGAGAGCAGTCCGGCGAAGCTGAACCGCCCCTTCCGGCGCGCGGCGGCGGGCACCGTCGGCGTGGTCGGACTCCCCTCCTTCAGCCACCCGTACTCGAGGGCGACCTCCTGGCAGAGCGGGCAGACGTCGACCCAGCGGTCGTCGCCGTCGGGCGAAAAGCGCGTCGCGCGCTCGCCCATCAGCAACGAGCGCTCACAGATCGCGCAGGTTCGAGTGACCGAGGCTCGCGTGATCCGCATGGCGGCCCGACTATAGCCCAGGGCAGTCCCACGCCCCGATCTGCTACTGTCTCGCTACATGTGTGTTTTACACTGTAAGAGGAAGTCATGAGAGGCGGGCCCCGCTCCCGCCGCCGCCTGCACTCGGGACGCTGGGGCGTCACCGCGCGGGTCGAGCGGTTCAGCGAGCCGGCCGTGCTCCTGCTCCTGCGCGAGCGTCCCGCCCACGGCTACGAGCTGCTCGAACGGCTCGGCGAGCTGACCGGCGAGACCCGCGTGGACATGGGCAACCTCTACCGCGTGCTGCGCGCCCTCGAACTCGAAGGCATCGTCACCTCCACCTGGAGCGACGGCAAGCGCACCTACGAGCTCACCGAGTCCGGCGGCGCCCTGCTCGACCAGTGGGCCGCCTCCCTCCTCGAGACGCAGGACGTAATCGCCCGCTTCCTCACCCGTTACGACGCAGGAAAGGAGGTGACAACAGATGCACGGACATAGACATGGACAACGCGGCGAGCACCGCCGTGGACGCCTCGGCTTCCAGCGCCCCTTCCCCAACAGGCAGGAGCTGCTCGAGCGCCTCGAGGCCTACCAGCGCGACCTCGAACAGGAGGTCGCAGACATCGCCGACCTGATCGAGCACCTGCGGGACAAGACCCCGCAGCCGCAGCCGCAGGTCTAATTCGGAACGTGGAAGCGGAGGCGGTTACGCCTTCGCTTCCTCCCGTTCCTTCTTGAAGTCGGTGATCAGCTTCTGGGCGATGTGCGACGGCACCTCTTCGTAGCGGAGGAAGTGCATCGAGTAGTCGCCGCGCCCGCCGGTCATCGACGTCAGCGACTGGGCGTAGGTGAGGATCTCGGCCATCGGCGCCTCGGCCTTGATCGTGGTCATCCCGCCACGCGGCTCCATCCCGAGCAGCCGTCCGCGCCGCGAGTTGAGATCGCCGTTGACGACGCCCACGGTGTCGTCGGGGACTGTGACCTCGACTTCCATGATCGGCTCGAGCAAGACCGGATCGGCCTTCTCGTAGGCCTGCTTGAACGCCATCGAGCCGGCGATCTTGAACGCCATCTCCGACGAATCGACGTTGTGGTAACTGCCGTCCACGAGCCGCACGCGCACGCCCTGCACCGGCGCGCCCGCGAGCTCACCGTGCAGCATCGCCTCCTGGATCCCCTTGTCCACCGCGGGCCTGAAGCTCTGCGGGATCACGCCGCCGACGATCTTGTCGACGAACTCGTAGCCCGTGTGGCCGTCGAGCGGCTCGAGCACGACGTGGCAGTCGCCGAACTGGCCGCGGCCGCCGGTCTGCTTCTTGTAGCGCCCTTGCGCGCGTGATTCTTTGCGGATCGTCTCGAGGTACGGCACGCGCGGCGGATGCAGCTCGACGTCGACGCCGAACCGGCTGTGAAGTCGGTCGACCGCGACCTCGACATGCATCTGACTGAGGCCCGAGAGGAGCTGCTCGCCGGTTTGCGAGTCGCGCCGGAGCGACAGCGTCGGATCCTCCTCGCGCAGGCGGCGCAGGCCGGTGCCCATCTTCTCCTCGTCGCCCTTCGCCTTCGGCGTGATCGCGAAGCTCATCACCGGCTCCGGGAAGCCGAGCTTCGGCAGCTCGACCGGCTGGTCGTGATCGAGCAGGAGGTCGCCCGTAGCGACGTCCTTCAGCTTCGAGGCGGCGCCGAGGTCGCCCGGGCCGAACGCCGCCGCGTTCGTGTGCTCCTTGCCCTGGAGCTGGAGCAGCGTGCCCATCCGCTCCTTCGCGTGCGTGCGCGCGTCGGTGAGCGTCGACTCGGTCGAGATCTCACCCTGGAGGACGCGGAAGAGGTTGATCCGGCCGGCAAACGGGTCGGCGATCGTCTTGAAGACGAAGGCGGCCGTCGATGCGCCGTCGACCTCGATCGGCGCGCCCTTCTTCGCCGGCGAGGGCACGCCCTCGACGAGCAGGTCGAGCAGCGCGCGGGTGCCCAGGTTCTTCGTGGCGACGCCGCAGGCGACCGGGAAGATCTCCGCGCGCGTGACCGCGGTCTTGAGCGCCCCGGCGACCTCCTCGACCGGGAGCTCCTCGCCCTCGAGGTAGCGCTCCATCAGCCCCTCGTCGCTCTGGACGACCTCGTCGAGCAACTTCTCACGGTACTCCGCGACGAGCCCCGCCATCTCCTCGGGGATCGGCTGCGGATCGCCCTCGCGCCCGCCCTCCGGGCTCGTGTACGCGCACATGTGGAGGATGTCGACGACGCCCGTCAGCTCCTGTTCGTGGCCGATCGGCAGCTCGACGACGACGCAGCGCTCGGAGAGCTGCTCGCGCATCGCGTCGAGATCCTGGAAGAAGTCGGCGCGCTCGCGGTCGAGCATGTTGACGAAGACCACGCGCGCGAGACCGAGCTCGTCGGCGCGCTTCCACAGGCGCTGCGTCCCGACCTCGACGCCCATCACGCCGCTGACCGTGAACAGCGCGCCCTCCACCACCCGCAGCGCCGCGACGGCGTCGCCCTGGAAGCCCGCGTCGCCAGGCGTGTCGACGAGGTTGATCTTGCGCCCCTGCCACTCCACGGTCGAGAGCGAGACCTGGAGCGACATCTGCCGCTTCTTCTCGTCGTCGTCCCAGTCCGAGACGGTCGTGCCCGCGTCCACCGAGCCGAGCCGGTTCGTCGCGCCGCCCTGGAACAGCATCGCCTCGACGAGCGAGGTCTTGCCGGTACCGCGGTGACCGACGACGACGACGTTGCGGATCTTGCCGGGCTCGATAGCAGCCATGTCGTGGCGATCTTAACCCGCTGGGGCTGCTACGAATACCGTGCGATGCGGACGCTGGCGATCGTCTTCTCGGCCGCGCTTCTCGGAGCGGCGGCAGCATCGGCGAATACGTGGCAGCCGCCGCAGGCGTGGCTCGCCCAGGCGATGTGCGTCCATGCGAAGGAGGCCCCGTGGCACGCGAACACGGGCAACGGCTTCTACGGCGGCTTCCAGTTCATGCGCACGACGTGGCTCAACCTCGGCGGTGCGCCCGATCCGGCCTTCACGCATCCGGGCGCGCCGTTCGCCGCCTCGAAGCAGCAGCAGCTCTACATGGCGTGGCGCCTCTGGAAGCACGACGGCGGCACGTGGCGCTCGTGGGGAGCAGTCGGCCGCGCCTGTTCGCAGTAGCTGCCTAGGTCTCGCGGACGACGGCGCGCGCCTTGAAGAACGTGTAACAGAAGACCCCGTCCGCCTCGGCCGTTCGATACAGGTCGGCGACGCCCTGGTCGAAGTCAGCTTCGCTCATCAGCCCTGCTTCGAGTGACGGCGCCCTGATCCCTTCGATCATCGCGGTGAACGTCTTCTTCGTGAACCCGTCGACGAGCTCGGGCTTGCCGGAGTCGACGTAGACCATCCGCGGCGAGACCTGAACCTCGCTGAGCCCGGCCTCGATCAGCAGAGGGTAGAGCGCGCGACCGATCAACGCATTTCCCCCTGCGCGGGCCTGCAGCTCGACCTGGCACCCGACGGTGCGCTGGGCGTACTCGCTCTCCGGGTAGAAGTACGTGGAGCCGTGGTCGCCCTCGATCACGGTCATCGTGCCGCCGGGCTTGACGATCCGCTTCAGCGTCCGCAGCGCCTCGACCGGCTCGGCCAGATGCTCGAGCACGAAGCAGATGAAGACGTGATCGAACGACGCGGGCGGAAACGGCAGGTCGAAGATGTCGGCCTGCCGGAACGTCACGTTGGCGGCGGAAACAGCTCTGGTCGCCTCGGCAACTGCTGTTTCAGACACGTCCACCGAGGTGATCAGCGCGTTCGGGCTGTTCGCGGCGAGAGTCACCGTCTGCGCGCCGACACCGCAGCCGGCCTCGAGGACGGTGCTCCCGTCCGGATAGCTCGTGTCCGAGTGCAGGAGCTCGACGAGGGTCGAGGCCTGATCCTGGAGCCGGCGGCTCTCGGCCGCGCCGTACCCGTGCACGTACGCGCTGGACATGCCCGCGCTACGGCTCGCGGACGACGGCGGGCGAGCCGCCGAGGCGCGCCTTGAGGCGGAGGATCGCCTTCGTGTGGAGCTGCGAGACGCGCGACTCGGTCACGCCGAGCACCTCGCCGATCTCCCGCAGCGTCAGCTCCTCGTAGTAGTAGAGGGTGACGACGAGCTTCTCGCGCTCGGGTAGCCGCGCGATCGCGTCGGCCATCGCCTCGCGGAGCTCGGTCGCCTGGAGCGCGGTCTGCGGCTCCGGGCCCTGGGTGTCCTCGATCGTGTCGATCAGGGCGATCTGGTCGCCGCCGGCCGACACGGTCCAGAGCTCGTCGAGCGCGGCGATCGAGGAGCGGGAGATCTCGGTGAGGCTGTCCTCGAGCTCGTCCTCGGTCAGCCCGAGCTTGCCGGCGATCTCGTCGTCGTTCGGCGCGCGGCCGAGCTTCGACTCGAGCTCGGCGACGGCGCGCTCGATGTCGCGCGCGCGTGCCCGGACGGAGCGCGGCACCCAGTCAAGCGCGCGCAGCTCGTCGATGATCGAGCCCTTGATCCTGGCGATCGCGTAGGTCTCGAACTTGACGTCGCGATCCGGGTCGTAGCGCTCGATCGCGCCGATCAGGCCGAGCAGCCCGTACGAGACGAGGTCGCCTTCCTCGACGTGTGCGGGCAGGCCGCTCCCGAGCCGCCCGGCGACGTATTTCACGAGCGGCGCGTAGGTGAGAATCAGGCGGTCGCGGAGCTTCTCGTCGCGGTTGCGACGGTATTCGTGCCAGAGACTCTTGGTGTCCTCGACGCTCACCGGGTAGAGAATACGCTGCGGACACGCGAAGTCCTTAGCGAAGGCGGAGGCCGCGTAGCGCGAGCGAGCCGAGCCAGCCTGCGAGGACTCCAGCCGCGAAGACGATCACCCAGCGCCCGTGGAGCGCCGACGCGACGGCGATCCCCGCCATCGCGAGCGCGATCAGGAGGAAGAGCACGCCGAGCGCGCGGCGTTGCAGGCCGGCCCGCATCGGAGGGATGCTAGACCGCGCTGTACAATCACGCCCCGAACCGAGGGGCGTAGCTCAATTGGCAGAGCACCGGTCTCCAAAACCGGGGGTTGCAGGTTCAAGTCCTGCCGCCCCTGCTCGGACTCGCTGGAAGTCCGGCGCCTTCGACTCGCCGGAAAGTCCGGCGCCTTCGGCGCCATGACGACGTTCCAGCGTCGGCGACTCTCTCGTCCTTCAACTCTCCTGCGCGGTAGACAAACTGCCGTTGCACGGTAAGACTCGACGCCATGGGCGATTACCTGGTCACGCACCTCGACGCCATCGACGAGGTGACCGACGGGCGCCAGCCCTGGCGGCCCGTTCGGCACCACTTCGGCATCACGTCGTTCGGCGTCAACGCGTGGACCGCGCGGGCCGCGGGCGACCGGATCCTCAACGAGCACGACGAGGACGAGCCTGGTGGGAACGAGGAGCTCTACCTCGTGCTGGGCGGGCGCGCCGTGTTCGAGCTCGACGGCGAGCGGGTGGACGCTCCCACAGGCACCCTCGTCTTCGTCCGCCCCGGTGTGAAGCGCACGGCGTTCGCCGAGGAGCCCGAGACGACGATCCTCGCGCTCGGCGGCACTCCCGGACACGCGTACGTGGCCACCGGCTGGGAGCTCTGGGCCCCGCTCCGCCCGCTGTACCAGGCGGGCGAGTACGCCGAGGCGGCCGACCGCGGGCGCGTCCTGGCCGAGGCGCACCCGGAGTACCCCGAGCTGTTCTACAACGTCGCCTGCTGCGAGAGCCTCGCCGGACGGCCGGCCGACGCGATCGACCACCTCCGGCGCGCGATCGACGCGTCCGAGACGTCCCGCGAATACGCAAGGCACGACTCGGACTTCGATCCGATCCGCGACGAGCCCGGCTTCAAGGAGCTGATCGGCTAGAAGGCGCGGAAGGTCGCCGCGGTCGTGACCGTGCCCGCGGCGGTGTTGCCCGCCGCATCGGTGATCGTCGTGGCGGGAGTGAACGTGAACGCCGCCGGGCCGCCCGCGGCGATGCTGGCGCAGCCCGTGCCCGCGCAGGTTCCGCCGACCGTGGCGACGATCGTCGCGCCGGAGACACCGAGGGTACTCGACGCGAACGCCGCGCTCGAGTTGTTCGTCCCCACGTAGCCGTTGGAGCCGAGCGAGAGCGCAGCGCTCGTCAGGTCGGTGATCGTCAGCGTGTCGCGCCCGCCGCCGGCCGGATCCGTCTCGGTGATCGTCGTCGAGGCCGGGACGCTCGAGGCCAGGATCGCCTCGCTGAAGGTGACCGTGATGGCGTCACCCGCCTGGATCAGGCCGGCCGTCGTGCCGGGAGTGGTGTCGGTCACCGCGATGGGCACGGGCTTGGCGCCGTCGATCGGAGAGGTGGCGCCGAAGCTGGACTGGTTGCCCGCCGCATCGCGGATTCCGGTTCCGCTCAGCCCGAGCGCGATCGTGAAGCTGCCGACGGCCGTGTTCTGGGCGCCCGCGCCCGGCGTGATCGTCAGCGTCGCCGTGTTCGTCGCGACGGCAACGCTGGCGAACGTGCCGGCGCTCGGGATGTTGGTCAGCGTCCACGGCGTCGTGCCGGCGGTGTAGTTGGCGAGCGTCTCCGAGAAGACCGCCGTGACGCTGTTGACGCGACCATCCGTGTTGGTGTCGAGCATCGTGAGCGCGGTGAGGATCGGCTTGGCGCCGTCGGTCGGTGCAGTCGCGGCGACCGTCGCGGCCTGGTTCCCGGCGGCGTCGCGGATGCCTGTCGCGCTCGTCGTCATCGCCACGGTCATCGTGCCGACCGCCGTGTTCGCCGCGCCGGCGCCTTCGCTGATCACCAGCGTTGCGACCGCACCCGAGGTCGACACGCTCGCCAGCGTGCCGCCGCTCGGCACGTTCGCGAGCGTCCACTGCGCGGTATTGCTCGAGGCGGCCAGGGCTTCGCTGAACGTCACCTGGACCTGGTCGGCCTTGCCGTTTGCATTGATGTCCTGCATCACCATCGCTGTGCGCACCGGCGCCGCGCCGTCCGCGGGCGCGGTCGCTGCGAAGCTCGAGAGGTTGCCCGCCGTGTCGCGGACCCCGGTGCCGGCTGCCGTGAGCGCGAGCGTGAAGATGTTGACGGCCGTGTCCGCAGCGCCTCCGCCCTCGGTGATCACCAGCGTCGCGGTGTTCGTGGCGGTCGAGACGCTCGCGAGCGTGCCGCCACTCGGCGTGTTTGCCAGCGTCCACTGCGACGCCAGCGTCTCCGAGACGATCGCCTCGGAGAACACTGCGGCGACGCGGTCGACCTTCCCGTTGCCATTGATGTCCTGCATCGTCATCGAGACGAGCACCGGAGCCGCACCGTCGGTCGGCGCGGCCGCCGCGAACGACGAGAGATTCCCGGCGGCGTCACGGATTCCCGCGGCGTTCGTCGCCAGCGCGACGGTGAAGCTGCCGACGGACGTGTCCTGCGCACCCGCGCCTTCGTTGAGCGTGAGCGTCGCGACGGCGCCCAAGACCGCAACGCTCGCCAGCGAGCCGCCGCTCGGCACGTTCGCAAGCGTCCACGACGTCGTGTCGGTCGACGCCGCGAGCGGCTCGCTGAACGTCACCGCGACGTGATCGACCCGGCCGTTCGCATTCGTGTCCTGCATCACCATCGCCGTGCGCACCGGCGCCGCGCCGTCGGCAGGCGCCGTGGCGGCGAAGCTCGAGAGGTTATTGGCTGCATCGCGGATCCCGTTCGCATTCGTGGCCAGCGCGACCGTGAAGCTGCCGACCGCGGTGTTCGCCGCGCCGGCGCCCTCGGTGATCGTCACGGTCGCCGTCGTCCCCGTCACGGCAACGCTCGCGATCGTGCCCGCGCTCGGCACGTTCGCCAGCGTCCACGGCGTGTTCGCGGCCGTGTACGACGCCAGCGTCTCCGAGAACACCGCAACGACGTGATCGACCTTGCCGTTCGCGTTCGTGTCCTGCATCGTCATCGAGACGAGCACGGGCTTCGCGCCGTCAGCCGGCGCCGTCGCCGCGAACGACGACTGGTTGTTGCTCGAGTCGCGGATCCCGGCCGAGTTCTTCGCAAGCGCGACCGTGAAGCTGCCGACCGACGTGTCCTGTGCGCCCGCCCCCTCGCTGATCGTCAGCGTCGCAACCGAGCCCGAGGTCGAGACGCTCGACAGGGTGCCGCCGCTCGGCACGTTCGCGAGCGTCCACTGCGCGGTGTTGGTCGACGCGGCCAGCGCCTCGCTGAACGTGACCGTCACCTGATCGACCTTGCCGTTGGCATTGGTGTCCTGCATCGTCATAGCCGTCTCGACCGGAGCGATGCCGTCCGACGGCGCCGTCGCGGCGAAGGTCGCGAGGTTGCCCGCCGGGTCGCGGATCCCGGCCGCATTGGTCGCGAGCGCGACGGTGAACGAGCCGACGACGGTGCTCACAGCGCCGGCGCCCTCGGTGACCGTGAGTGTCGCCGTCGAGCCCGTGACGGCCACGCTCGCCAGCGTGCCCGCGCTCGGCACGTTTGCGAGCGTCCACGGCGTGTTCCCGGCCGTGTACGCGGCGAGCGGCTCGGAGAAGTTGACGGTGACCGTGTCGAGCTTGCCCGCGACGCCGCCGTTGTCGCCGGTGACCATCGTCGTCAGCGCCGGCGCGACCACGTCCTTGGTGCGCGTGATCGAGGTGGTCGCGCCCGCGTCGCCATACGTGCTCGTCGACCAGGCGGTGATCGTGAGCGTGCCGTCGGCGAGCGTCGAGGCGTTGACGCCGGTGAAGTTCCGGGTGCCGCCGCCGGCGATCCCGGCCTGGGTCGTGGCGTTGATCGTCGTCGTGCCGTCGCTGACGGACAGGTGCACGGTGTCGCTTGCGAGCGAGGTCGCGGGCAGCACGACGCTGAAGGAGAGCGATGCGGCATTCGCGGCGTTGACGAAGGCGCTGCCGGTGCCACCGCCGTTCGTCAGCGTGACGGAGGTCGGCGCGTCGGGCACGACGGTCGCCGCGGCGCTCTGCGAGCTCGCCGTGCCGGTCCAGAGGAAGTACGTCGGCGTTTCCGTGTAGAGCCAGCGTCCGGTCGTGAGCGCGGTCTCCGTGCAGGTGAGCGGATTGGCGGCACCGGTGATCGAGCCGGAGCACGCGGTGCCGGGCGTGATCGGCGTCCCGGGCGCGCTCTGGGCGTACCGGCGCACCGTGTAGCCGCCGGAGGCGAGCGAGCCGAGCGGCGAGCCGCCGACGAGCGTCTGGGCCCAGCTCACGGTCACGCTGCGGCCGGCGACCGACACCGTCGGCGTCGCGCCCTGGCCGAGCGAGCCGATGTCGCCACGTCCGTTGCTGCCGGAGGCCGAGGTCGACGTCCAGTACGCGTAGGCGCCTGCGGCGCCGAGACCGAGCGCGAGCACGGCGCCGACGAGCACGACGAAGCGGCGGCCCTTGCGGGGCCGGCGGACACGCGGCTCGACGGGCGGGACGACGGGAACATCGGCCTTCGCCTCGACAGTCGGCGCAGGCGGTAGCTTGGCGGCGGCGCTCCGCTGCGCCTCGCGCCGCGCCGCGTAACCGCCGGCGGCGGCGAGTGCGATGCCGAAGAGGACGACGCGGCGCCTCATCCGGTCCCCATCGCGGCGTAGGAAAGCGTGAAGTTGGCGCCCTTGCAGTCGTCCTGGCTCGTCGCGAGGTCGAGCATCGTCACGACCGGCGCGGTCGCGCCCTGAGCGGGCAGGACGACCGAGCCCGAAGCCGGGACGACGACCGAGACCGCGCCGCCCGCCATGTTCGACTGCGTGACGTCGAGATTCGAGGCGCCGTCGCAGCCGGCGTTGCTGCTCCCCGAGCCGACCGTCGTCACGAGGTCGGTGACGGTGATCGGAAAGGTGAGGGGGTTCGTGATCGTGACGGGCACGGATCCGCCGATGCCCGGTGCGAGCAGGCCCGGCAGGTCACCCGTGATCGTGAACGTGCCCGTGGGCGGGGGCGGAGTCGGCGCCGGAGGCTGAGCGGTGGGCCCGTTGGCGGCGCCGTGGATCACCCACGTCGTGCACGACGGCAGGCTCGGCACGCCGTTCGGCCCGATCGAACGCGTGCAGAAGGTGTGGCTCCCTGGCGCGAGGCCGACGTAGATCGCCGGGTTCGTGCACGACTGCCAGCCGCCGCCGTCGAGCATGCACTGGAACTGCATCCCCTCCGGGACGTCGAATTCGAAGACCGCCTGCGTCGAGGTCGTGTCCTGATCGGGCCCACCGGTGATCGTCGGCGGCGCGGGCGGCTCGCCCGAGCTGATCGTCCACGTGAACTGGTTCCGCGTGCTGTGCTTGGAGCCGTTCACGCCGCGCACGTTGAAGACGTGTTTCCCGAGCGCGAGGCCGCGATAGGTCTTGGGCGAGCGGCATGTCGACCATTTCGCCTGGTCGAGCGCGCACTGGGACGACGGCGCGCCCCTGCTTCCCCACGAGAAGGTCGCCTCCCGGGAGACCCAGGGCTTGACCGGCACGGTGATCATCACCGGCCGCGGCACCGTCCCGGCCGGAACGGACGTGTCCGCAGGAGCGACGATCTGCCACGTGTACTGCGCGGCGTCGCCGGTGTCTCCCGCCCCGTCTCGTCCACGCACCTTGAAGGTGTGGTTCCCGAGCTCGAGCCCGCGATACGTCGTCGGGCTCGAGCACGTCTTGAAGGCCGCGCCGTCGAGACTGCACTCGAAGACGTTGGCCAGTCCCGCGAAGCCGAAGGTCGCCGACGTGGCGATCGTCGGCCGGATCGGTGCATCGGTGATCAACGGCTTGGGAGGCCCGGACGCTCGCTGGAATGCGCCGAGACCCTGCGCCGTGGCAACACAGGCGATACCGAAACATGCTGCTACGACCACCGTTCGACCCCTCATGGGCCGACCTTGAGATAGACCGTCAGCTGCGCTCCCTGGCACGCGGAGACCGCGGCCGTCGACAGTGCCACCGCACCGGGCAGATCGATCGGCGTGGTGGCGCTCCCGGTGGCGGACCAGCCGGCGCCGCCGTTGTTCTGGGTCGTGTACGAGAGCGCCGCGAGGTTGCAGCCGGAGTGGCTGCCGTCGACCGCGAAGCCGCTCGTGCCCTGGCTCGCGTCGAGCAGCAGGGAACCGACGAAGATGGCGCCTGGGTTGCTGTTCAGGATCGAAAGAGCGACGTCGGCCGTGCCGCCGGGATACAGCGGAGTGTTGGTCGTCCCGGGATTGATCGTCAACGCGGCCACAGTGCCGACCTGACTTGCATTCGAGCCGTTTCCGAGCGCGATCCAGTAGGCGGCTGCAGCGCTGGTAACGACCGCTGCGGTGATCGCCACGATGGCGATCACCGCAGGCCGATGCTTACTCGCATGCATTGCGAACCGTTCTTACTCGCGCCCTCTCCGAGCTAGTTGCTCGTCAGGTTCAGGGTCAGCGTCGCGCCCTGGCACAGGTCCTGCGACACAGCGGTGTTGGCCATCGACAGAGTGCCGTTACTCGGCAAGGCCTGTGCGGATCCAGTCGCGATTTGGATGTTCTCAACGACGGCGGGCATCGTGAAGTCAGCCGTCACGCAGCCGGTATGGCCTGCGTCGACGCTGACGCTACCGAGCGTAATGGTGCCTACCCGGACGCTGCCGGGATTCGTATTGTCGGCCGTGAAGGTCACGGTCCTCGACCCGCCCGGGAAAATGCCAGCCGCGACGGTGCCGTGGAGCGTGAGAGCGGTGGTAGTTCCGGCCGTACCCGTACCCGTGCCGGAGCCGGTGGTGCTCCAGTACGCGTACCCGGCAATCGCCGAGATGAGCGCGACAATGGCCACGACGGCCACGATCAGCGCGCGTTTCTTCCCTCTGGTCATGTGTGTTTCTCCCTGTTTGGGCGCCATGTGGCGCGGTCCATGCATACGAGCGGGCTGAGCGCACCCGCCGCCGCTTCATCGTGCATCGGCGGAGGCGCCTACCACCTTGAGACGAACACGTCCCGCGATCGATAGACCAAAAGCCGCCGCCGCCGGCGCACGGCAACGCACTATTCTAGCCGAAGTTCGCGCTGTCTTTGGTGAACTGTCGAGGGTGTGTCCAGGCTGCCCTTATGCTGCGCCCGTTCGCGCTCACGACCGCCGCCGGACTCGTGGTCGCAGTCCTGGCGATCGCGTTCCACCACTGGACCGGCATGTCGCCGGAGGCCGTGCTGTTCTCCGGCCAGGAGGCGTTCGGCACGCTCTTCGCGGACGCCCCGACGATCGCGCTCTCGACGCTGTGCCTCCTGCTGCTGTTCAAAGGGCTCGCCTGGAGCGTCTCGCTCGGCAGCTTCCGCGGCGGGCCGACGTTCCCCGCGCTGTTCTCGGCGCGGCCGCCGGCCTCCTCGCCGCGCATCTCCCCGGCTTCGCGAAGACGCAGGCCGTCGCCGTGCTGATGGCGATCACCGCCGTGTCGGTGCTGCGGCTCCCGCTCTCGTCCGTCGTTCTCGCACTCCTGCTGACCTCGAGCGCCGGGCTCGGGGTCGCGCCGCTGATCATCGTCGCCGTCGTCGTCGCCTACATCACGATCGAGGTGCTGTACGAGCGCCGCAAGCCGGAGACCGAGGCCGCGATCGACGCCGAGATCGAGGCAGCGACGACCGCATAGCGCGCGCGTAGTACGTTGCCGGGTGTGGAAGGGGAACTGAGCGCCGGCCGTCCCCGGCGCCGTGTGACGGCCGGGCTCGTCGTGGCCGGACTCGTGGCGGTGTCGATGCTCGGCCGCATCCTGCTCGGGCGCGACATCCCGACGCCGTGGATCGCGCCCGACGAGATGATCTACGGGATCATCGGGCGGACGCTCTACGGCAGCGGCCGCCTCGCGATCGAGGGTGCGCACAGCGACTTCTACAGCCTCCTCTATCCGGCGCTGATCGGCGGGCCGCTCGCGTGGCTCTCGCCGCACCGGGGCTACGAGGTGGCGAAGGCGCTCGGCGCGGTGAGCATGTCGCTGGCCGCCGTCCCCGCCTACTTCTGGGCGCGCTCGGTCGTCTCGACGCGTGCCTCTGTGCTCGTCGCTGCGCTGACGCTGGCGCTGCCCGCGCTCGCCTACAGCGGCCTGCTGATGACCGAGACGGTCTTCTATCCGGTGCTCGTGCTCGTGTGCTGGGTCGCCGCGCGGACGCTCGTCGCGCCGACGCGGCGGAACCAGCTGATGCTCGTCGCGCTCGTCGCGGCAGCGGTGCTGACGCGCCTCCAGGCCGGCGTTCTCATCGTCGTCTTTCCGACGGCGGCGCTGCTCGCGGGTGTCGGCTGGCGCACCGTGCCGCGGCGATTCGCGCTCGTCTTCGCCGGCTTTGCCGCGATCATCGGCCTCTGGCTGATCTGGCGGCTCGCGGAGAGCGGCGGCGCGCTCGGCGCCTACACCGACGCCGCATCGGGGAGCTACCACGTGGTCACGGCCGTCAAGTTCGTCATCTACCACGCGGGCGATCTCATCCTCCTGAGCGGCTTCTTCCCGGCCTGCGCGGCGGCGCTGCTCTGGTTCGAGCGGCGGGGCCTCGCGCCCGAGGCGCGCGCTGCGCTCTCCGTGGCGACCGCCCTGTCGCTGTGGCTTGTGCTCCAGGTCGGCGTCTTCGCCTCGCACTACGTCGGCCATCTCGCCGAGCGCGACCTGATCGCCACGGCGCCGCCGCTCTTCCTCTGCCTCGCGATCTGGCTCGGCCTCGGCGCGCCGCGCACGGTCCGCCGCGCGCTCGTCGTTGCGGGCGTCGCGCTCGTGCTCGTCCTCGCCTGGCCGCTGCACACGCTGCTGGCCCCGGACGCGCTCCCGGATGGCGCGAGCCTGATCCCGTTCCACCGCCTCGGCCATCAGCGGCTGCTGCTCGACGGCGGGCTCCTCGTCGCCTCGCTCGTCCTGATCTTCGCGCCGCGGCGCGTGCTCGGCGCAGTGCCCTACGTGCTGATCGCGCTGCTCGGGATCGGCTCGGTCATGGCCGAGCAGTACGCCGCCTCGCAGTCGCGCCTCTCGCAAGCGACGATGCTCGGGCCGCAGCAGACCTGGATCGACGGCACGGCGAAGTCGCAGGCCGTCCTGCTCTACGGCGACAAGAACCAGTGGCCGGCGGTGTGGCAGTCGCTGTTCTGGAACCGCAAGCTCGTCGCCGTCTACGCACTGCCCGGCGCGAAGCTGATCGGGCCGGCGCCCGGCGGTTACGCGGGGCTCGCCAACGACGGGACAGTGCTCATCGCCAGCCGTCCGCTGTCGCAGGGCTACACGGTCTCCGAGCTGGGGCTGATCGTCAACGGCACTCCCGTCGCGGACGCAGGCAGTGTCGGCGGCGGCACGGTGGCTCCCTGGCGGCTCTGGCAACTCGACGGGCCGCTGCGCCTGGCGGCGAGGACCGGCGGCGTCCAGCCGAACGGCGACATCTACCAGGACGCGAGCGTGCATGCCTTCAGCTGCCCCGGGACGCTCCGGCTTACGCTCCTCGCGAAGCAGGACGAGCAGATCGGCCTCTACCGGCAAGGCGTCCTTTACCGGACGATCCCCGTAAAACTCCACGGCCAGGCGCTGAAGGTGCTGCATCCGACCGTTCCTTCGGCGCCGGGCGCGCAGGGCCCGTGCGACTTCGGAATCAGAACCACGGGCCTGGTCGGCAGCACGGTGATCGCGTTCGACCCGGCGAGCTGACACGGCTCACCAGGGCGTTCGGCCGCGCCGATTATCGAGATTGCGTTAGAGGCCTCCGTTCGAGGCTTCAGTTCGCGGCGCCGCCGGCCGATGAGTGGAGTGCATGTCTGCGGAATCTGCTCGGCCTCAGCTAGGCGAGCTGCTTGTCCACAAGGGTGTCCTGACCGACACCCAGCTCGAGATCGCACTCGCCGAGCAACTTCAAAGCGGCGCGCCGTTGGGAGAGATCCTGGTCCGACTCGGATTCGCCCAGGCGCCGACGATCGCGAACGCCCTCGCCGAGCAGCACGGCGGGCCGCTCCGCACGGAGTACGGCCTCTCGATGGGCCCGACGCACGTCGTACCCAAGGTGGTCCCCGAGCGTTCGGCAACACCCGAGCAGGACATGGCGATCATGCGCCTCAAGGCCGCGCTCGACGAGAAAACCCAAGAGCTGGAGCGCGTGTCCGCAGAGCTCGCTGAGGCCGGCCGAGCCGCTCCCGCGCCAGTCGCGGAGCCGCCGTCCGACCGCCACGTCGTGTTCGTGCCGGGCCCGGAGGGCTACCTGATGATCGACAAGGCAGGCGCGCCGCCCGTCGTCGGAGATGTCGTCGAGCACAATGCCGCCTTCTTCACGGTCCGCGTGGCCGGCGTCTCGACGTTCCTCGGCGTGCCGATCCACTGCGCGCTGTTGGTACCCGCTCAGCCCGCGTCCTAGAGTCTCGTCGCGCAGCCGTTCAAGAACAACGCGACGATCGTCGGCAACATCGTGTTCGCGCTGACGACCGCGCTCGCCGCGATCTAATCGGCAGCAAGCAAGCAGGCGAGCGACGCCGGAGCCGACCTGAACCAGGTGTTCCGACGGGAAGTAGCTCAGGCGGTCGCCGCGAGCATGTCGCGGATCTTCTGCTTCGGATCGTCTAGGAGCGGCGGGCCGTGGTCGAGGCACAGCGTCGAGAACGGCAGCTCGACCAACCGCTCGACGGTGCGTCTCGTCTCGGCGCCGTCCTCGTGATACTCGGCGGGCACGAAGACGAGCGACCCGTCGCGGACGCGCATCAGCTGGTCGGGGCAGAAGAGGACGCCGCCGTCGCGCTCGAGCAGGAGCGCGTAGTGCGGCTGCTCCGGCCCGGGCGCGTGGACGGCCTCGAGCCCGCCGGGAAGCCGATCGCCCGGCCCGTAGTGCGAGTCGGGCTCCTCGTCGGTCTCCCGCGAGCCCTCGGGCAGCGACACGGGCACGCCGAACCGCGCGCGGTAGCGCCACGACGAGCGCTGGTGGGTCGCGGCGGTGAGGACGATCGCCTCGACGGGCTCGAGCCGGGCGAGCTCGGAGTCGACCAGTGGGAGCGGGTCGATCAGCACGAAGCCTCCGCTCTCGGTGCGGACGGCGTGCGACGCGCTCGTCATGCCACCGATCCTGTTGTCCGAGACGCGCCACGAGAAGACGCCCGGAATGACCTCCTCCAGCTCCCGCGCGACAGCCTCGGGTTCGCTCATGAGCCGAGTGTAATCCGTTACGGTGCGGCATCGCCGCGACGCTGACATCGAGGCTCCGCGCCGACCCGCCCGCGCTCCACGGCGAGGGCAGCGAGTTCTGGGGGCTCGAGTGGCACGCGCTCGAGTGGCTCGAGGAGACCGTAAAGCCGGGGATGGCGACGCTCGAGACTGGCGCAGGCTCGAGCACGATCGTCTTCGCCGCAGGCGGCGCAGAGCACGAGGCGGTCAGCCCGAGCGCGGCCGAGCACGAGGCGATCCGGGCCGAGTGCGCGAAGCTCGGGATCTCGAGCGAGCGCCTGCGTTTCCACGTCGGCCTCTCGCACGACGTGCTCGCGACCCGCGAGCCGCGCCCGCTCGACCTCGCACTCGTCGACGGCGCCCACGGCTTTCCGTATCCCGTGCTCGACTGGTGGTACCTCGCGGATCAGATCAAGGTCGGCGGCCTCGTCGTGCTCGACGACGCCTACATGGCGCCGGTCGGGATGCTCGTCGACTTCCTGGGCCGCTCGCCCGCGTGGGAGGTGCTGCCCGCCGTGGGCTACCGCACAGTGCCCGTGCGCAAGCTCGCCGAGGCGCTGCCGCCGTTCGACTGGGAGGGCGAGAGGCTCGGCGGCGGGCTCAGCTTCTCGTACCTGCCGCCCGGGCAGCGGGTCGTCGCATCGGCGCGGCACCGCTTCTTCTCGAGCCGCGCCGGCCTCGCGACGGTGCGCGTCCTGCGGCGCCAGGCCGGCTTCCTGTTCCGCTAGTAGCGGAGGCGGCGTAGCCAGAGCGTCATTGCGCCGATGAGGACGAGCGCCGTCACGACGGTGAACGTCGCTGCGCCGATCCCGACGTCGACCCAGAGACGATCGGGATACAGCCGCCGCAGGGTGGTGTTGTCGTCGAAGCGCCAGGTGTCGTCCGCGAAGAAAAGGCGGTGGAAGTCGACGAAGAACGTGTTCCAGCTGACGGCCATCACGCCGCCGACCGCCGCCGCGACGACGAGCGTCAGCACGCCGCCCCAGCGCAGCCCGCGCGGGAAGTAGCGACGGGTGCGCCAGCGTGGCAGGAGCAGGACGCCGGCCAGCGCGATCACGCCGAGCGCGACGTACTGGAACCACCAGAACCGGTTGATCCAGGCACGCACGTCGGTCATATGGCGGATCTCGCGCGCCCCGAACGCCGGCTTCCCGTCGGGGAGCCGCGCGGCTCGGAGGAGCGCGATCCCCTGGCCCCCGGGCAGCACGGAGTGGAGACCGACGACGCCGAGCCGGATCCGCTGCGCCGTTGTGAAGCCGTACGGGTCGACGGGAAAGCCGGAGCGGCGGTACTCCGCGCGCACGAGACGGGGATGCGCGAGCACACGGATCCCCGAGACGATGATCAGGCCCGGCACGAGCAGTGCGATCAGGACGGCCAGGGCCATGGCCCAGGGGACGCGCATTCCCCCTAAGGTAGTACGCTCGGCCGATGGCGGGGGAACGGATGGAGACCCTGGTCGCGGAGCTGCGCGAGAGGACGGCGCTCGTCGCGAGAGGCGGCGGCGAGACCGCGATGGAGCGTCATCGCGGCCGCGGGAAACTGCCTGCGCGCGAGCGGATCGACCTCCTCTGCGACCCGGACAGCGCGTTCCTCGAGCTCGGGGCGCTGGCCGCCTGGGACCTGTACGACGGCCAGGCACCCGGCGCGGGGATCGTGACCGGGATCGGCGTCGTCCAGGGCCGCGAATGCATGATCGTCGCGAACGACGCGACGGTGAAGGGCGGCTCGTATTTCCCGCTCACGGTCAAGAAGCACCTGCGCGCCCAGGAGGTCGCGGCGCAGAACCGGCTGCCGTGCATCTACCTCGTCGATTCGGGCGGCGCCTATCTCCCGCTCCAGGACGAGGTCTTCCCTGACCGTGAGCACTTCGGCCGGATCTTCTACAACCAGGCGCGCATGTCGGCCGCCGGGATCCCGCAGATCGCCGTCGTGATGGGCTCGTGCACCGCCGGCGGCGCGTACGTGCCCGCGATGAGCGACGAGACGGTGATCGTGAAGGGCACCGGGACGATCTTCATCGGCGGCCCGCCGCTCGTGAAGGCGGCGACCGGCCAGGACGTGACCGCGGAAGAACTGGGCGGCGCAGACGTCCACGCGCGCCTCTCCGGCGTCGCCGACCACTACGCGTCCTCCGACGAGCACGCGCTCGCCATCGCCCGCGAGATCGTGCGGAACCTCCAGGGCCGGAAGAAGGCGCCGTGGGACCTCCTCCCCGCCGAGCCGCCCGCCGTCGACCCGAGTGACCTCTACGACCTGATCCCCGAGGACTTCCGCCACCAGGTCGACCCGCGCGAGCTGATCTCGCGCCTCGTCGACGGCAGCCGGTTCCACGAGTTCAAGCAGCTCTACGGCGAGACGCTCGTCTGCGGCTTCGCCCACATCGAGGGCTACCCGGTGGCGATCCTCGCGAACCACGGCATCCTCTTCGCCGAATCGGCGCAGAAGGGCGCGCACTTCATCGAGCTCGCCTGCAAGCGCCGCGTGCCGCTCGTCTTCCTCCAGAACATCACGGGCTTCATGGTCGGCAAGGAGTACGAGGCCGGCGGGATCGCGCGCGACGGGGCCAAGCTCGTGATGGCCGTCGCCTGCGCGGACGTGCCGAAGCTCACGGTGATCACCGGCGGCTCGTTCGGCGCCGGAAACTACGCGATGTGCGGGCGCGCGTTCGGGCCGCGTCAGCTCTGGATGTGGCCGAATGCGCGCATCTCGGTGATGGGCGGAGAGCAGGCGGCGATCGTGCTCGAGATGGTCGGCGATGCCGATCCCGACCAGATCCGCGCCCAGTACGAAGCGGAGGGCAACCCGTATCACTCCACCGCCCGGCTCTGGGACGACGGGATCATCGACCCGCTCGACACCAGGCGCGTGCTCGCGCTCGGGCTCTCGGCGGCGCTCAACGCGCCGATCCCCGAGTCGACCTTCGGCGTCTTCCGGATGTGAAAGGAGTGAGATGGCGTACAAGGCGGTCCACGACGACGATGTCGAGCCCCGGCGCGGCGTGATCAGATTCATGCGGCGCGAGCTCGG
The DNA here is from genome assembly GCA_963738775.1 of uncultured Actinomycetes bacterium. Taxonomy (GTDB): domain Bacteria; phylum Actinomycetota; class Thermoleophilia; order Gaiellales; family Gaiellaceae; genus CAVQZA01. Next base: position 162,717 of record CAVTXU010000016.1, on the reverse strand, counting down.
CACGCAGGCGTTCGGGATCAACCAGTTCGACCTGCCGCCCGGCATCGAGGGCTTCGAGCACAGCCACGCCGACTCGGGCCAGGAGGAGGTCTACGTGATCCTCGGCGGCGGCGGCGTGATGCGGATCGACGGCGACGAGGTGCCCCTGCGGCAGGGCGTGTACCTCACCGTCAGCGCGGATGCGGTGCGCCAGCCCGTCGCCGGCCCGGAGGGTCTTTCATGGGTGTGCGTCGGCGCCGTCCCGGGCGGCGGCTACGAGCCGCAGGGGCCGTTCTGATGATCGTGCGCCTGCTGCTCTGGAGCCTCGCCGACTCGCAGACGACCCTCGACGAGCTGCGCGCGCGCCTGCCCGAGCTCGAGCCGCCGAGCGTCTGGATCTCGAACGAGGCGACCGAGCGCTTCGGCCTCGTCGCCTACGGCGAGATCGACGAGGACACGCTCGAGCTCGCCGCGGTCCTGATCGGCAAGCAGCCCGAGGCCGGCGAGGAGTTCGACGTCGAAGAACCGCGCTAGCGCGGGCCGAGCGGGATGCGGAAGACACGGCTCGTCGAGATTCCCGTGAACGGATTCGCGTTGGGCTTGCTCGCCCGGACGGAGAGCGCCAGCGATCCGTCCTTCGTGAGCGGCAGCTTGGCCGTTGGACGCAGGCGGAGCTTCAGCGTCCCGTTGAGCCCGGTGCGCTGCGGGCCGATCCGCGTGAGCCACGCGGCCGGGAAGCCGGTGACCGTGACGAGGGCGCCGCGGACGGCGAAGTGCCTGCTGTCGACGACCCGCACCGTGATCACGGTTCCTCGCAAGCGCGATCGGATCCTCGCCGGGTTGAGCGAGATGCCGGCGATCAAGAGGCGCGCCGGCAGCGCAACGCTCGTGACCGGGATCGAGAACCGGCCGTCCGGGAGCCGCACGGCTCCGAGCGGCTCGGCTCGGACGACCGTGCCGCTCTGCGACGTGGCCGTCTCGACCATGCCGTAGGGATTCGACGCGTCCACGAAGGCCTCGACCGTGTGGCCGATCTCCGTGGTCGTCAACGTGTAGGACTGCTGGGTCGCACCGGCGATCGGATCGCACGGCGCGGCGCCGTTCGGGCCGCAGCGGACCCAGCGAAACGCGAGCGCGATGGGCTGCGTGCCGCTCCATGAGCCGCAGCACACCGCCAGCGCCTGGCCCACCTTCGAGATCCCGGAGAGCGACGGCCGGACCGTGTTCAGCGGCGCGATCCCCGCCGGCTGGACGACGTCGCTCGCAGACGAGCTCGCCGACGTCGAGCCGGCGCTGTTCTTCGCGGTGACGGCCGCCCGCAGGCGATGGCCGACGTCGGACGCGGTGGCCTTGTAGCTCGAGTGGGTCGCGCCCGAGATCGCCCCGCAGTTGGTGCCCGACGAATCGCAGCGGTTCCAGCGGTAGGAGTAGCTCAACGACGAGTCGCTCTTCCAGCTCCCGTTCGAGACGGTCATCGTGTGGCCGTCCTGAGCCGTCCCAGAGAGTGTGGGCGCCGCGGTGTTGGCGGGCGCGGCCGGCGCTGCGACGACCGACGTCTGCGCCGAGACGACCTGCGACGAGCCGGCGGAGTTGGTCGCGGTCACCTGGACGCGCAGCGTGCGGCCGACGTCCGAGGAGCCGAGCGTGTAGGTCTGCGAGGTCGCGCCGCCGATCGAGCCGCAGTTGCCACCCGACGTCGAGCAGCGGCGCCACTGGAAGGCGAACGAGATCGGCGTCGTCCCGCTCCAGCTGCCGCTCTGCGCGGTCAGGGTCTGGCCGCGGAGCGCCGTGCCGGAGATAGTCGGCTGGCTGGTGGCGGCCGGCGGCGTCCCGGCGGCAAGGGCGAGGAATGTGAAGGCGGCGACCAGAAGACCCATGGCAGCCATGGTTCCTCCGCCGCGTCACGCCGTTGTAAAACGCGGGAACGGCGAAGGTAAGCTCCGCAAGATGGCCGCCCTGCGGGTCGAGCGAGACGGCGAGATCCTCCGGGTCACGCTGGCACGACCCGAGCAGCGAAACGCGCTCGACGCCGCGCTGATCGCGGAGCTGGCCGAGGTCTTCGTCGACGTCGGACGGGTGCGCGCAGTCGTGCTCGCGGGCGAGGGCCCGAGCTTCAGCGCCGGCGCCGACCTCGAGTGGATGCGCGCCGCCGCCGACCTCGACTACGACGCGAACCTCCGCGACGCGAACGCAACGCGGCACCTGTTCGAAGCGGTCGACCGGTGCCCCGCGCCCGTCGTCTGCCGCGTGCAAGGTCACGCGTTCGGCGGCGGCGCGGGGCTCGTCGCCTGCTCGGATGTCGCGGTCGCGGCGAGTGACGCGGTGTTCGCGTTCTCCGAGGTGAAGCTCGGGATCATCCCGGCCGTCGTCTCGCCGTTCGTGCTCGCGAAGATCGGACCAAGCGCGGCGCGCCGCTACTTCGTCACGGGCGAGCGGTTCGACGCCGCGACCGCCATGCGGATCGGACTCGTCCACGAAGTCGCCGCGGAGCTCGACGCGGCGGTCGACGCCATCGTCGCGGAGCTGCTCAGCGCCGGACCCAAAGCTGCACGCGCCGCGAAGAAGCTCGTCCTCGAGCGCCCGGACGGCCCCGACACGGCACGCCGGATCGCCGAGCAGCGCACGAGTGCGGAGGGCCAGGCGGGCCTGCGCGCGTTCCTCGAGAAGCGCCCGCCCGCCTGGCGCGACTAGAGCTCGACCCGCTCGCCCGTCTCGGCGGAGCGGTACAGCGCGTCGATCGCCCGCGCCTGGCCGAGCGCGTCGGCGCGGCCGAGGAGCGGCGAGGCATCGCCCCGGATCGCGTCGCTCAGGTTCTCGAGCTCGAGCTGGTAGCCGTCGGCCGGATCGACCGCGATCACCTCGGTCGGCTTCCCGTCGCGCCGCAGCTCGATGCCCGTCTCGTTGCAATGCCACGGATCGCGCACGACCAGTGAGCCGTCCGGCCCGGCCGCCTCGAGCCCGCTCCGATTGCTGGAGTCGAAGCCGCAGTCGAAGTGCCCGAGCACGTTGCCCGGGAAGGTGAGCGCCGCGGCGAAGCGGACGTCGACCCCGGTCGAGGACGGGATCTGCTGCGCGACGACCGTCTCCGGCTCGCCCGCGAGCATCCGCTGGCCGCTGACGCAGTAGCAGCCGACGTCCATCAGCGCGCCGCCGGCGAGCTCCGGCAGCATCCGCACGTTGCCGAGCTCGGTGAGCGTGAACGAGAAGTGGGTTCGGATCAGCCGCAGCTCGCCGATCGCGCCGTCCTCGACGAGCTCCTGCACCTTCAGCGTCTGCGGGTTGTGGCGATACATGAACGCCTCCATCAGGAACCGATCCGCCGCCTCGGCCGCGTCGAAGGCCCGCTCGACCTCGGCCGGGCTGCGGTCGAACGGCTTCTCGACCAGCACGTGCTTGCCCGCCTCGAGTGCCTTGATCGACCACTCGACGTGCATCGAGTTGGGCAGGCCGATGTAGATCGCCTCGACGCCCGGATCCTCGAGCAGCGCCTCGTAGCTTCCGTGCGCGCGCTCGATCCCATGGTCGGCCGCGTACGCCTCGGCCTTCGCCTGGTCGCGGCTGCCGACCGCGACGATGTCGACCTTGTCCGACTTGGCCGCACCGGCGATCACCTTGCGGTTGATCTCGGCGGTCGAGAGGAGTCCCCAGGCTACCCCCACGATTCCTCCTTCATCGGCCTCAAGGCCGTCTCGAGAATGCGGTGGTTCCGGGAGCGCGTCAGCACGAACATGACCACTTCGGCCACGTCGTCCGCGGACATCATCCCCGCGAGCGCATCGGGCGTGCGCCCGCGGCCCGGCTCGAGCGCGAACTCCGTCGCGACGCCGCCCGGGCACACGTTCGTGCAGCGGACGCCCTTCTCGCGCAGCTCGTGGTCGAGCGCCCGCGTGAAGCCGACCTGGCCGAACTTGGACGCGCAGTAGACCGCCTCGTACGGCAGCCCGCGGCGCCCCGCCTCGGACGCGAGCGTCACGACGTCCGCCTCGCCGCTCGAGATCAGGTGCGGCAGCGCGGCGCGCACCGCGTAGATCGTCCCCTTCAGGTTCACGTCGATCATCTCGTCGAGGAACTCTGGCGAGAGGTCGAGAAACGGCCCGTAGGCGCCGACGCCCGCGTTCGCGACGAGGATGTCGAGCCGGCCGAAGCGGTCGACCGTCGCCTCGGTGAGCGCCTCGAGCTGCGCCGGATCGCGCACGTCGCACGGCATCGCAACCGCGTCGACGAGCCCGAGGTCGGCCCCGCTGCGTGAGGCGAGCCCGAGCTTCACGCCTGCCTCGGCGAGCTGGCGCGCGACCGCTGCGCCGATCCCGCCGCTCGCGCCCGTGACGAGCGCGACCTTGCCCTCCAACGAGATCATGCGGATGCCTCCAGGGGTCGAATAGCCGGATAGAGAGCCTGAAAGCGGCGATGCCCGTCCTCGTACGCATCGCGCCAGCCGGACTCTGGCTCAACCGTATCGCGAACGCGGACGCACGCGGCGACGGCCTCGTGCACGTCCGCGAAGACGCCCGCGGCGACGCCGCCGAGGAGCGCCGCGCCGAACGCCGAGCCCTCCTCCGACTCCGTCCGCTCGAGTGGAATCCCGAGGGTCGAGGCCACGATCTTCAGCCAGAGCTCGCTGCGCGCGCCGCCGCCCGAGACGCGGCCGACCTCGGCCTTCACTCCGAGCTCGCGCAGCAGGTCGAGCGAGTCGCGCAGGCCGTAGGCGACGCCCTCGAGCACCGCGCGGGTCAGCGCGCCGCGGTCGTGGCGCAGGGTGAGCCCGGTGAACGAGCCGCGCGCATTCGGGTCGTCGTGCGGCGTGCGCTCGCCCTGGAGGTACGGCAGGAACGTCAGCCCCTCCACTCCGGGCTCCCATCTCTGCGCCTCCTCGGTCAGCTCGTCCCAGGTGCCGCCGACGACATCGCGCAGCCAGGCGAGCGAGCCTGCCGCGGAGTTCATCACGCCCATCGCCTGCCAGCCGCCCGGAACGGCGTGGCAGAACGCCTGCACGCGCGCCTTCGGATCGGCCTGGTAGGCGGGCAGCGCTGCGAGCACGACGCCCGAGGTGCCGAGCACGACCGAGACCGGGCCCGGCCGGTCGATCCCGACGCCGAGCGCCGCCGCGGGCTGGTCGCCGGCGCCGGCCGCGACGGGGATCGAGCCGAAGTGCGCCGAGACCTCCGGCGACTCGAGCGCCTCGGGCAGCCACGCCGCCGGCAGCTCGAGCGCGTCGAGCACCTCCTGGCTCCAGCGGCGCCGGGCAACGTCGAAGAGGAGCGTCCCCGACGCGTCGGCGACGTCGATCGCGCGCACGCCTGTGAGGCGCAGCCGCACGTAGTCCTTCGGCAGCAGGATGTGGGCGATCTGCGCGTAGGTCTCGGGCTCGTGCCGTCGCAGCCAGAGGAGCTTCGGCGCCGTGAAGCCTGTCAGCGCGCGGTTCCCGGTCAACGAGATCAGCCGGTCGAGCCCGACCCGCTCCTCGATCTCGGCGCACTCCGCGCCCGTGCGCTGGTCGTTCCAGAGGATCGCCGGGCGCAGCACCTGCTCCTCCGAGTCGAGGCAGACGAGCCCGTGCATCTGGCCCGAGAGGCCGATCCCCGTCGGCTCGACGCCGAGGTCGGCCAGCGCCGCTTCGCTCGCGCGCCACCAGTCCTCGGGATCCTGCTCCGACCAGCCGGGCCGCGGCGTCGAGAGCGCGTAGCCGTGCTCGGCGCGGGCGAGCACCTCTCCGTCCGGTGACAGCGCGAGCGCCTTGACGCCGGTCGTGCCGACATCGAGGCCGACGAGAACGGTCACATCACGGCCCGGACGTTCTCTTCGAGATGCGCCACCGACGACGTCCCCGGAATCGGCAGGATCACGGGCGAGCGCGCGAGCAGGAACCGCAGCGCCTCGCCCGGATCGAGGCTCCCCGAGCCGAGCGGGAACCAGGGCAGGAACGGGATCCCGCGCTCCTCGCACGCCTCCAGCACGTCTTCGCCGTGCGCCTCGGCCGCGTTGTAGCGGTTCTGCACCGAGACGATCGGCACGATCTGCTCCGCCTCCTCGAGCTCGGCGAGGCTCACGTTGGAGAGGCCGACGTGGCGGATCTTCCCCTCGTCGCGCAGCTCCTTCAGCGCGCCGACCGACTCCGCCAACGGCACCTTCGAATCGGGCGTATGCAGCTGGTAGACGTCGATCCGCTCGAGCCGCAGGCGCCGTAGGCTCCCCTCGCACGACTCGCGCAGGTGCTCAGGGCGGCCGTCCGGCACCCACTGTCCCGGCCCGGGCCTCGTGTAGCCGCCCTTCGTGGCGATCACGAGCCCCTCCGGGTATGGATACAGCGCCTCCGCGATCTGCCGCTCGTTCACGTCGGGCCCGTAGGCGTTGGACGTGTCGATCAGCGCGATCCCGAGCTCGACGACGCGGCGCAATACGCGCAGCGCGTTCTCGGGATCGTCCGGCTCGCCCCAGACGCCCGGCCCGAGCAGCTGCATCGCCCCGAAGCCGAGGCGGCCGACCTCGAGGTCGCCGATCCTCATGCGCCGAGCGCGGCGTACACGAGCTCGTACGCACGGACGGCGTCTTTGTCGGCCTGGGCAGCGCGCAGGGCGGTGTCGTCGATCTTGCCGGCGACACCGTCGATGAAGTTCCACTGGAGCACCGAGCGCTTGACCGCTCCCACCGCGTCCTCGGTGTACGGATAGAGATCGAAGCCGAGCCGCTCGCCGTTGTCGCCGTACCCCGCGCGGCGGAGCTCGATCGCGAGCTCGAGCGTCTCCATGAACGCCGTCGCGCCGACCATGTTGTCGTCGTCGAAGGTACCCCAGCCGCTGTTCGCGTGCTGGTGGCCGAGCAGACCCTCGGCATCGAGCATCGCCGCGTACTCGGCCAGGTTCTCGCCGTTCATGATCAGGTGCTGCCAGTCCATGTTGACCGAGATGTTGTCGATCCCCTGGGTGCGCAGCTTGTGGATCACGTGCAGCGTCATCCCGATGTTGCGCATGAAGATCTTCATCGCCGGCTCGGAGTTCTTGTGCTCGAGGAAGACGGTCACGCCCTTGCCGGCCGCGTACTGGGCCGACTCGCCGACGCCGTCGACGAACCGCGCCCACGACTCGCGATACGGCGTCTGGAACGGATAGTTGTACCCCTCGATCCCGGGCCAGATGATCATCTGCGCCCCGACCTCGGCCGCGAGGTCGATCGCCTCGCGCGTCAGCCGCAGCGCCTCCGCGCGTGTCCCGTCGTCGGGTGAGCGAGAAACCACCCTTGGCGAAGCGCGGGTCGAGATGGAGGCCGCTCGCGATGCAGTAGATGCCGTGACCCGCAAGCGCGTCCTGCACCTCGGCGAGGTTCTCGGGGCGCAACTCCTGCGGATAGTGGAACTCGTAGTCGTCCATCAGATCGCCGAGCCCGGCGACCGCAGTACGCACCTTCTCCGCCGTCGAGGCGTGGTTGAGCTCGGGCTTGTAACCGCCCGGATTGAAGCGGGTGGCCATGCCGCCGAAGGCCCAGATTCCGAGGCTTGTCTTCATGCGGTCGATCCTATAACGATCTACGTTCTCGGTTTGGCTTGACTGCGGGCCGTCTTTACACCAGTCTTTGTCCCGCGCCGCGCGCTCCGAGCCTCCACGCGGTCGGGAAACGATGCGCACGGACCCAAGGCGGGTACATGACGATGTCGTCAGAAATGCTACGAAGGAGGAGCACGTGAAGCACGTTTCTCGGAAGGTGATCGCGATCGGCGTAGCCGTCGCGGTTGCCGGAGCGGCTGTGGCTGTGGCTGCGGCTTCCACGAACCACAGCGCCACGAAGAAGGCCAGCGTTCAGGTCTGCGTCCTGCTGCCGGACACGAAGTCGTCCGTCCGCTGGGTGCAGTTCGATGCTCCCGCCTTCTCCAAGGCATTCAAGAAGGCCGGCGTCACCGCGTCGATCAACAACGCGCTCAACGACCCGCAGAAGCAGAAGGCGCAGGCCCAGGCTTGTCTGGCAGCCGGTGCCAAGGTCGTCGTCGAGACCGCGCTGGACAACGGCTCGGCCGCGTCGATCGAGAAGCTGTTCACCTCGTCGGGCGGGAAGGCGATCGACTATGACCGCCAGGTCATCGGTGGCAGTCGCGTCGATCTACGTCACCTTCGACGGCAAGGCAGTCGGCGCAGCGCAGGCCAACGGCGTCCTCAAGGCTCTGGCGGCGAAGGGCAAGAGTCGTCGAAGCCCGTGGTTGCCGAGCTCTGGGGCGGCCCGACCGACCAGAACGCGTTCTGGTTCAAGAGCGGTAACGACGCCGTTCTGAACCCGCTGTTCGCCAACCATCACATCACGAAGGGTCCGCAGCAGTTCGTGCCGGACTGGCTCGCGACCAACGCGGCGCCGATCTTCGCGCAGATGCTGATCAAGACGAACAACAAGATCGACGCGGTCATCGCGGCCAACGACGGCATCGCCGGCGCAGTGGTTGCGACGCTGAAGGCTCGCCATCTGCCTCCGGTCCCGCTGAGCGGGCAGGACGCGACGGCGCAGGGTGTCCAGTACATCCTGGCCGGCTGGCAGACCGGCACGGTCTACAAGTACGTGCCCGATGAGGCGAACGCCACCGCCGCGGCTGCGATCGCGCTCCTCAAGGGTGCGAAGCCGAAGTCGAACGGGTTCCGGAAGAACGGCGCGAAGAACGAGCCGACGCTCGCGCTTCCCGTCATCTGGATCACGAAGGCGAACTACAAGCAGCTCTTCACGCAGGGCTTCTTGAAGCGCAGCGACGTCTGCGTCGGCGTGTACAAGCAGTACTGCTAGTCGAAGACCGATCGATGGTGAGGGCGCCCAACTGGGCGCCCTCACCTCTTTTCTGGTAGGAACACCCTCACTGTGAACGCGACCACACCGCTTCTGGAGCTCCGCGGCATCACGAAGTCGTTCGGCTCGGTGCAGGCTCTCTCCGAGGTCGACTTCGAAGTCCGCAACGGCGAGATCATGGCGCTCGTCGGCGACAACGGCGCCGGCAAGTCGACACTGATCAAGTGCATCGCGGGCATCCACGGCTTCGACACGGGCGAGATCCTGTTCGAGGGCGAGGAGGTCGCGATCCACGGCCCGAAGGACTCCGCCCGCCTCGGGATCGAGGTCGTCTACCAGGATCTCGCGCTCTGCGACAACCTCGACGTCGTGCAGAACATGTACCTCGGCCGCGAGGTGCACGACAAGCTGCAGCGGCTCAAGGAGCCGATCATGGAGCAGCGGACGGCCGAGACGCTCGAAGTCGCTCGCCGTCACGACGATCAACTCGATCCGGCAGCCGGTCGCCACGCTCTCCGGCGGCCAGCGCCAGTCGGTCGCGGTCGCGAAGGCCGTGCAATGGAACTCGAAGCTCGTGATCCTCGACGAGCCCACCGCCGCGCTCGGCGTCGCCCAGACCGAGCAGGTGCTCGCGCTCGTGCGGCGCCTCGGCGAGCAGGGGCTGTCGGTCGTGATCATCTCCCACAACCTCCACGACATCTTCGAGACCGCGGACCGGATCACGGTGCTGCGGCTCGGACGGAACGTCGGCGTCTTCGAGCGCGACAAGACGACCCAGCAGGAGGTCGTCGAGGCGATCACCGCCGGTGTCCCGACCAAGGTTTCGGGCATCCCGTCGACCGCCGCCGGAGCGACCCCATGAGCGCCGCCGCAGTCGAGCCGACGCAGACGCAGGAGGAGCAGGAGCCGAAGGGTCTCGCCGCGCTCTACCAGAAGGCGCTCGACAACCTGAAGTCCGGCAACCTCGGCGTTCTGCCGATCGTGCTCGGGATCATCTTCATCGTCGTCTTCTTCAGCTTCAAGGCGACGAACTTCTTCACCGCCGACAACTTCGTCAACATCATCATCCAGATGGCCGGTACGGCGATGCTGGCCTACGGCGTCGTCTTCGTGCTCCTGCTCGGCGAGATCGACCTCTCGATCAGCTACGTGGCCGGAATCGGTGCCCTCGTCGTGGCCGAGCTCCAGCTGGCCGGCAGCGGGCACCAGATCAACGGCCTGCTCGCAATGCTCTGCGCCGTCGCAGTCTGCGCAGTGATCGGCCTCGCACAGGGCTCCATCGTCGCGAAGGTGGGCGTTCCATCGTTCGTGGTGACGCTCGCGGGCTTCCTGATCTGGCAGGGCGTGATCCTGCAGAAGCTCGAGCAGCCGGGCTCGATCATCATCCAGGACCGCTGGATCAACTACACGGCCAGCTACTTCTTCTCGGACATCGCCGGCTGGCTCATCGCCGCGATCATCACGGGCATCTACGCGCTCGCGGTGATCGGGGGCGTGGTCGGCAAGCGGCGGGCCGGGGTCGCCGTCCGTCGACCTGCGCTGATCGTCGCCAAGCTCCTCGGCGTCGGCGTCGCCGCGTTCGGCACGGTCGCCGTCTGCAACCACGCCACGGTGCCGCACGGGCTGCCGCTCCCCGGTGTGCTCGTCGTGATCGCCCTCGTGCTGCTGACGTTCCTCGCGAAGCGCACGACGTTCGGCCGTCACGTCTACGCCGTCGGCGGCAACGCCGAGGCAGCGCGGCGCGCGGGCATCAACGTCTCGCGGATCCGCATCATCGTGTTCATCATCTCGAGCTCGATGGCCGCTGTCGGCGGGATCATCCTCGCCGCCAACGTGAACTCGGTCGACCTCAACTTCGGCGGCGGCACACTGCTGCTGAACTCGATCGCGGCGGCCGTGATCGGCGGCGTCAGCCTCTTCGGCGGCCGCGGCGAGGTTCGAGCCGCGTTCCTCGGCGCGCTGGTGATCGCCACCGTCTCGAACGGCCTCAACACCGCCGGGTACGCGACCGGGATCATCTACATGGTCACCGGCGTGATCCTGCTGCTCGCGGTCACGCTCGACACGATCGCGCGCCGGCTGCAAGTCCGCTCGGGCCGCTAGCTCCTCACCGTCACGATGCGGTCGGCCGCGACGTTTCGCTGCGTCGCAGTCCTGCCGTCCGGCCAGCGCACGATCAGCTCCTTCACCGTCGCCGCGTCGCCGAGGCCGAAGTGTGCGCGCGGATCCTCTGACGACAGGTAGCTGCTGCCGAGCTGAACCTCGCGGACGAGCCGGCGGCCGTTCGGGAGCACGGCCGTCACGACCGCGCCGGGCGAGAGCGGCGCGAGTGAGACCTCGAGCCAGTGCCCCGAGCCGCCGGTGTTGTGGAGCAGGATCAGGTTGCCGCCGATCGAGTTGACCGCAACATCCATGCGCCCGTCGTTGTCGTAGTCCGCGGCCGCGATCCCGCGCCCGTTGACGAGCGGCCCGGGCTCGAGCCCGACCGTGCCGCTCGCGTCCGAGAAGCGGCTGCCGAGGTTCCCGAGGATCTGGAGCGGGCCCGCATCACGCTTCAGGTTCGTGATCGGAATCGCGCCGTTCGCCAGCACGAGGTCGTTGCGGCCGCTGTTCGTCAGGTCGACCCACGAGTCGCCCCAGCCGGTCGCGTCCGGGCCGACCGCGGGCGCGAACGTCGCCTTCGCGTTGGCGAACCGCGCCGCCGCGGTTGCGCGGAAGGCGGCATGGCCCTGGCCGCGGGAGTTCGTCACGAACAGGTCGGGCCGGCCGTCGCCCGAGTAGTCCTGCGCCGCGACGCCCATGCCTGCGTTCGGGTCGTTGACGCCGTAGCGCCGCCCCTCCTCGACGAAGTGGAAGCCGAGCGGCCCGCCGGGCTCGTTGATGTAGAGGCGGTTCGGATCGAGATCGTTGGCGACGTAGAGGTCGGGGCGGCCGTCGCCGTTCACGTCGGTGAACACGGCGCCGAGCGAATGGTCGACGTGCGTCTTCTCGATCCCGGCCTTCAGCGACACCTCCTTGAAGCGCGAGTGGCCTTGCGCGTCGGGGCCTTCGTTCAGGTAGAGCAGGTCGCGGAATGCCTGGAAGTTGAGCGGGAAGCCGCCCGAGGAGTTCGTGGACGGCGCGTTCACGTCGGCGTAGCCGGAGACGAAGATGTCGGGCCGGCCGTCGCCGTTCACGTCCGCGACCGCCGCGCCCGTGTGCCAGCCGAACGTGCCGAAGGCGTCGATCCCGGCCGCGTGCGTCCCGTCGGTGAACGTCCCGTTGCCGTTGTTCCAGAGCAGCACGTTGTAGGTGTTCGTCGTGATCAGGAGATCCGTGTAGCCGTCGCCGTTGAAGTCGGCGGCGACGCAGCCGTTCCCCTGCACGGCGACATTCGCGTGCGAGTGCTTGCTGACGTTCACAAAGCGGCCGTGGTCGTTCTCGAAGAGCGCGCTCTGCGGCAGGCCGCCCTTCGTGTTCCACGTCGCGACATCGGCGTCCGAATACGAGTTGACTGCGAAGAGGTCGAGCCAGCCGTCGTTGTTGTAGTCGAGCCAGCAGAGCCCGCCGCCCATCATCGAGTGGACGTCGTTCGACACGCCGAAGTGGAAGTCGTCCTGGGTGAAGTCGAGCCCGACCTGCGGGGCGACGTTCGTGAGCTCGACGCCGGCGAAGGCCTTCGCGGTGGCCGCGAGCACCGCCGGGCTCTGCTTCGGCGCGGCCGGAGCCGCGACCCGCCGGCTGCCCCGGATGTACGCGACGAGCCAGCGGCCCTGATCCTCCTGGAGCTCGACCGTCTGGTGGAACGGAGCCGGCGCAGAGCGCCTGACGACTGCAGCGACATCGCGATACGCGCTGAGCTGCCGCGTCCCGGCGATCGCCGCGACCGCGATCGCCGCGCCCTGGCCGTGGCCGGGCTCGAGCCAGACGCGCATCCGGTCGAGGCGGTAGGCGGGCACGTCGACATCGCCGGTCGTGTTCAGCTGGGCCAGGAGCCCATTCAGCTGGTCTCCGATCGCAGCGCGCCCGAGCGCCTCCGGCTTGCGGTCGGCCAGCGCGGTCGTCTGGAGACCGAGGTCGGCGACGAGGTCGCCCGCGATCCGGCGTGCGGTCTTGCGGTCGAGCACGGTCTGCACGCCGCGAGAAGGCAGGATCGTCAGCTGCGGCAGCCGTCCGGTCTGCGCGAGCGGCGCCACGTCGGCCACCGGGCGCGCCCGGATCCCAGCCGCCGCGATCGCGCCGGAGTAGCCGACGACGAGCACGGCCGCCACGGCCGCGAGCCGGCGCCGCTCGAACCGGATCGACGGCATGCGCTCGAGGAACGGCCGCACGCCACAGACGATCGTGAGCGCCCCGAGCACCGCGACCTTGGCCCAGAACTCCGACTGCGCGGGCGCGATCAGGAGCGCGGCGAGCAGGCCGACGGAGACGGCATAGATCAGGCGCGCCCGCCTCGACTTCGGCGTCGTCTTCGGGTCGGTGATCATGAAGAACATGAAGACGAGGATCTCGGGCGACGTGATCAGCACCCACCAGAAGTAGGGGCCGCGTGACCGGCCCGAGGTGCCAGCTCGCGGTCATCGCGTGGCCGGTGACGGCGAGCAGGGCGATACCCAGGGCGAACGAGACCCAGAAGCCGACCGCGATCACGAGCAGGTGCAGCCGCGTGAGGATTGCGAGCCCGCCGCCGAGAATCACGATCAGCGCGACCGCGAGCCAGGGCGTCATCGGCCCCCACCAGAACGCGAGCGGCTCGGCGCGGGTCGGGCCGAGCAGCAGGAAGCAGACGACCAGGCCGATGTTCGAGGGGTTGAAGATGTGATGCCCGCGCACCTTGATCAGGTACTTCGACAGGAGCGCGAACGCGGCCGTGCCGGCGAAGATGTACCAGCCGTTGAGGCTCCACCAGTCGCCGTGCTGGGTGCCGGGGACGCGAAGGACGAATGCGACGCCGTTTCCGGTGAGCATCGCGCTCGCGGGCCACATCAGCACCGCGCGGCTCCGGAACGCGATCCCGACCTCGAGCGCGGCGCACGTCCCGATCGAGATGAGGATCTGGGCGATCGAGAGCTGGAAGTCGAACGCGACCTGCCCCAGCACCTGGAGCGTGATGATCACGGCCGCGAGGTGCAGGCGCGGGTCGCTCAGCTTCGGGAGAAGTACGGGGTATGACCTGCCCCGAAACGAGAGCGAAGGGCCGGAGGAGGCCGGTGCGGCGTGTGCGCTCATCGTTTCAAGCAGAAAGGATGCCCAAACAGAGCCGCGGGTGCATGATGAGCCGATGGTTTCCAAGCTGCTCGTCGCCAACCGCGGCGAGATCGCCCTGCGGGTCTTCCGCGCGTGCCGCTCGCTCGGCGTCGCGACGGTGGCGGTCGTCGCGCCCGACGACCTCGGCTCGCTGCATGCCCGGTCGGCCGACGAGGTGGTCGAGATCGCGAGCTACCTCCGTGCCGACGAGCACCTGCGCGCCGCGGCGGAGACGGGCGCCGAGGCAGTCCATCCTGGCTACGGGTTCCTCGCCGAGAGCCCCGACTTCGCCCGCGCCGTGACCGAGGCCGGCCTCGTCTTCGTCGGCCCGAGCGCGGAGGCGCTCGCCGCCGGCGGCGACAAGCTCGCAGCCAAGCGGATCGCGCGCGACAGCGGTGTGCCGGTGCTCGAGCAGGGCGAGCCCGCTGCGCTCGGGTTTCCGCTCGTCGTAAAGGCTGCAGCGGGCGGCGGCGGACGTGGGATGCGGGTCGTGCGCGCGCCGGGCGAGCTCGACGACGCGCTCGCCGCTGCGCGCCGGGAGGCGCTCGCCGCGTTCGGCGACGACACCGTGTTCTGCGAGCGCTACGTCGAACGCCCGCGCCACGTCGAGATTCAGATCCTCGGCGATTCGCACGGTACGGTCGTCGCCCTGGGCGAGCGCGAGTGCTCGGTGCAGCGCCGTCACCAGAAGGTGCTCGAGGAGTCGCCCTCCCCCGCGCTCGATCCGGCGCTGCGGGCGGCGATGAGCGAGGCGGCCGTCGCGTTTGCCCGTGCGATCGGCTATACGAGCGCCGGCACGGTCGAGTTCATGCTGGACGGGCGCGACTTCTGGCTCCTCGAGCTGAACGGCCGGATCCAGGTCGAGCATCCGGTCACCGAGCTCGTCACCGGCGTCGACCTGGTCGATGAGCAGATGCGAATCGCTGCGGGCGACTCGCTCTTGTCCCAGCATGTTACCATGGTAACACGGGGTCACGCGGTCGAGGTTCGCCTGTACGCCGAGGATCCGCGCAGCTTCCTGCCGCAGGCGGGTCGCCTCGAGCGCCTGCGCCTGCCCACCGCGATTCGCGTGGATGCAGGCGTCGAGGAGGGCGACGAGGTGCCCGTGTCCTACGATCCGCTGCTCGCGAAGCTCGTCGCCCACGGCTCGACGCGCGACGAGGCGCTCGATCGCCTCGCTGCGGCGCTCGAGGAGACCGAGGTCGAGGGCGTCACCACGAACCTGCCCTTCCTGCGCTGGCTCGTCGCGCACCCCGTCCTCCGCGCGGGCCACACCACGACCGCGTTCCTGACCGAGCACCGTCCGCTCTCGACGCCGCCGCCACGTGCGCCCGACGCGGCCCTGGCTCGGTGCCTGGCGGTTGAACCTCCCCGGTCCGCCGCCCGCGCCGCCGCCCGACGCAGCAGCAGCGGCCTCGCGCGCTCCCAGCGCTGTGGCCGAGTCGAGCGCGCTCACCGCGCCGATGCCGGGAACCGTGATCCGGGTCGACGTGGCCCCGGGCGACCGCGTCGAGCCGCGCCAGCCGCTGCTCGTGCTCGAGGCGATGAAGATGGAGACGCCGATCGTCTCGCCGTACGCGGCGACCGTCCACGCGGTGCACGTCGCCGAGGGCGACCGCGTCACGGGCGGGACGCTGCTCGTCGAGCTCGAGGAGTAGCTAGAAGATCTTCTGGAGCTTCATCGCGGCGTTCATGTCCCCTTTGATCTTGATCTTGCCGGTCATGTACGCGCTGGTGGGGTTCTGCTCGCCGTTCGCGATCTTGAGGAACGTCTCCTCGGAAGTCTGGATCGTGCAGTCCGCGTCGCCGGCGCCTTCGCTCACATGCACGTGCCCGTCGTGGATCTCGACGAGCCACTCGCCCGCGCCGGCGACCTCGAACAGGTAGGTCGTGTCGACGCCCTCCAGCTTGTCGGCGTCCGCCGCAGCCTCGAGGCCGTCGAAGAATTCGCTCACGCTCTCTGCCATGTCGCCTCCCCGGTCGCTGGTTTGATCGAGACTACCTCACGCCCGGGCGGGAGGATCAGCGCAAGCACGATGCCCGGCAACGGCAGGAGCGCGCACACCCAGAGTGCCGTCTCGAGGCCCACCGAGTCGGCGATCGCCCCGATCGCCACCGCCGCGACACCGCCCATCCCCATCGCGAAGCCGACCGACAGCCCTGACGCCATCCCGATGTGCCGCGGCAGGTAATCCTGGGAGAGCACCATCGTGACGCCGTACGTGCCGATCGTGCAGGCGCCGACGAGCGCAAGCGCGATCGCACCGGGGATGCCACCGACGACGATGAACACAACGATCAGCGGCGGTGTCACCGCGATGCTCGCGCGCAGCACCGTGCGCCGTCCGAACCGGTCGGCGAGCGGGCCGAGGATCAGGGTGCCTGCGGCGCCGGCGACGAGCATCAGGGCCAGCAGGCGCCCGCCCGAAGCCTTCGAGTTGCCGATCGAGACCTCCCAGAGCGGCACGAACACGAGCAGCCCGAACCACGCGGAGGTCCGGAAGATGACCACGCCGAGCAGATTGACCATCGCCCACGGCCGGTCGCGGCCCTCGGCGTGCCGCCCGGACGCGTCTTGCGGCTCGAACGTCCGCAGATACGCAAGCCTGGTGCAGAGCAGCACCGCGACGGCGATCCCGGGCACGATCAGCAGGTACGCGCCCCGAAGCCCGAACGCGAGCACGAGCGGCGTCGCGATCAGCGGCCCGAGCGCGTAGCCGACGTTGCCGCCGACGTTGAAGTAGGACATCCCGCTCGCGCGCCGCCGTCCGCTCACGTACGCCGCGAACTTCGAGCCCTCCGGATGAAAAGCGGCGATCCCGATCCCCGAGACCACCACGAGCAGGACGACGAGGGGATAGGTGGGCGCGTTGGCGGCGAGCCCGATCCCGACTCCGGCCAGGGCCACGCCCGTCGGCAGGAGCCACATCGCGCCCCGCCGGTCGGACCAGAGCCCGAACAGCGGCTGGATGATCGACGAGGCGAACGTCGACGCGAGCACGAGCAGCGCGACGAGGGTGTAGGAGAGTGAGAACTTGTCGCGCAGGAACGGCAGCAGCGCCGGCAGCGAGCCGCTCGCGAAGTCCGTGGCGAGATGACTGCCCGAGAGAGCGGTGATCCCGCGCCGGTCCACTCCTTCCCGCATCCGCTCAGACTATCCTCCGCCCGTGGACTTCGACCTCACTGCGGAGCAGGAGCTCGTCCGCGAGACTGTGCGGGCGTTCGCGCTCGAGCGCGTCGCGCCCGTGGCCGAGGAGCTCGACCGCGAGTCGCGCTTCCCGTACGAGCTCGTCGCCGAGCTCGCCGAGCTCGGGCTGATGGGGATGCCGTTTCCGGAGGAGCTCGGCGGCGCGGGCAGCGACACCGTCTCCTACGCGATCACCGTCGAGGAGCTGACCCGCATCGACTCGTCGCTCGCGATCACCCTCGCGGCGCACATCTCGCTCGGCTCGATGCCGATCTATCTCTACGGCACCGACGCGCAGAAGCAGCGCTGGCTGCCCGACCTCGCATCCGGCCGACGGCTCGTCGCGTTCGGGCTGACCGAGCCCGAGGCCGGCTCCGACGCCGGCGCGACGCGGACGCGGGCCGAGCTGCGCGACGGACAGTGGGTGATCAACGGCTCGAAGCAGTTCATCACCAATGCGGGCACCGACATCACCGCCGGCGTGACGATCACGGCGGTCACCGGCGAGAACGAGATCTCGAACATCGTCGTCGAGAACGGCACGCCCGGCTACGAGCTCTCGGCGCCGCTGCACAAGATCGGCTGGCGCTCCTCCGACACGCGCGAGCTCTCCTTCGCCGACTGCGCCGTCCCGGAGGAGAACCTGCTCGGCGCGCGCGGGCAGGGCTTCCAGCAGTTCCTCGAGATCCTCGACGGCGGCCGCATCTCGGTCGCGGCGCTGTGCGTCGGGCTCGCGCAGGGCGCCTACGACGTCGCCTCCGCGTACGCCAAAGAGCGGCGCCAGTTCAACCGGCCGATCTCGGCGTTCCAGGCGATCCAGTTCAAGCTCGCCGACATGCCGTCGAGATCGAGGCGGCGCGAGGCCTCGTCTACCGGGCTGCGTGGCTGAAGGACCAGGGCCGCGACTTCGCGCTCGCGGCGGCGATGGCGAAGCTCTACACCGGCGAGCTGTCGAACCGCGCCGTCAACGAGGCGCTCCAGATCCACGGCGGCTACGGCTTCATGGACGAGTACCCGATCTCGCGCATGTACCGCGACCAGAAGATCATCGAGATCGGCGAGGGCACCAACGAAGTGCAGCGGATCGTGATCGCGAAGCTGCTCGGGTTCTAGACCGGCGCGGGGTACAGCTGCGGCGTGGCCGGAACGGTCATCGGCGGCGCCGGCAGCCGGCCCTCGCGGGCGAAGCCGAAGAGGGCACTCACCACGGCGGGGTCGTAGCTTCGGCCCGAACGGCGCCAGATGTCGGTCAGCGCGCCGGTGACCGACATCGCGGGCCGATATGGACGCTCGGCGGTCATCGAGACGAGGCTGTCGGCGACGGCGATGATCCGCGCCTCGAGCGGAATCCTCCGGCCGGCCAGGCCGCCCGGATAGCCGCGCCCGTCCCAGCGCTCGTGGTGGTTGGCGACGACCGAGGCAGCGTCGCGCAACTCGTCGACGCGCGCGAGCAGCGCCGCGCCCTTGAGCGGATGACGCGCGACCGTGGCCCACTCGTCGGTCGTGAGCCCACTCGGCTTGCGCAGCACCCATTCCGGCACCGAGACCTTGCCGACGTCGTGGAGCAGCCCGGCGAAGTACGTGCGGCCGACCGCGTGCTGGTCGAGATCCAGCGCGACGGCGAGATCGCGCGACAGCGCGGCGATCGTCTGCGAATGGTCGGGGCCGTCGCCCTCGCGCGCGTCGACCTCGCCGACGAGCGCGACGAGCTGGTCGAAGACGGCATCCGCGCCCGGGCGCGCGGCCCAGACCTGGTTGCCGCCGAGCCGGTGCGCCTTCTCGAGCGCGTCCTCTGCGGCATCGAGCAGGGCCTCGATCCCG
Organism: uncultured Actinomycetes bacterium; assembly: GCA_963738775.1. Classification (GTDB taxonomy): domain Bacteria; phylum Actinomycetota; class Thermoleophilia; order Gaiellales; family Gaiellaceae; genus CAVQZA01. Next base: position 143,750 of record CAVTXU010000016.1, on the reverse strand, counting down.
TGCGTCCGCTCCCAGGTCGCAACGCCGACGCTCACGGTGACCGGCCGCGAGCCGACGGGACGGTTCGCGACCTGGCCGCGGATCGCCTCGGCCTGCGCCAGTGCTTCGGCGGCCTCCGCGCTCGGCAGCAGCACGGCGAGCCGATCGTCGCTCAGCTTCGCGACCGCGCCGCCCTCGGCCGCCTCGTCGACGAGGCGACGTGCGACCTCGATCCCCGCGCGCCGGTCGCCGTCGAGCTCGACGAGCGCGACCGCGAACGGGTCGCCGTACGAGCGTGCGCCGCCCGCGAGCTGGCGGAGGCGCTGCTGGAACCACTCGGGGCGGAAGGCGCCGGTCTCGGGATCGGTGAGGGAGGCGCGACGGCCGGGCGCGAGAGCGACCCAGATCCGGAGCCCGACCAGAACCGTGAGCGCCACCGCGACGACGATCAGCCCTGTCGTGATGCGCCCTGTCGAGCGAGCGGCGATGAGGACTGCGGCCAGGATCGAGAAGACGCCGGCAATGAGCGCTCCGGCGCCGACACGGGCCGGCGTGCGGGAGCGGGCCCAGTCGGAGCGCTTGTCGAGGCCGCGTGCCGCGATGTACGCCGCGAGCGCGCAGAGGACGGCCTGCGTCTGCCAGCCGAGATCGAGCCAGTCGCCGGAGATGTAGCTGCCGGCCACGATCGTGTGGGCGTAGAGACCGTCGGTGATCGTCGCGACGGCGAGCCCGGCTCCGAACACCTTCATCGCGATCGTCCCCTGCCGCGCCGGCAGGAGCCGCGTCGAGACGAGGATCCCGAGCGCCACGAGGCCGACCGCCGGCGGGGCGATCGCGGCGAGCGCGGCGAGCTCGCCGGTGACGGGTAGCGGCCGCAGCACGGCCCACCACCAGAGCAGCGCCATTCCGCCCGTGAGCAGGAGCGCATCGAGCAGGGTCGCGGCGCCGACCAGGCGCAGCGAGGGCCGGAATGCGAGCACGAGCGCAACCGGCATCACCGCGTAGGCGGCGAGGTAGAGCGCGTCGGTCCACCACGGGAACGGAACCGAGCCGGTCGCCAGCTCCTGCACCGACCAGAGCGTCTCGGCGGCGAGCCAGATCGCGACGCTGACCGACACGAGCGCCCAGAACAGCCGCAGGCCGCGTGCGCCCCGCGTCGCCGCGACGGCCGCGAGGATCGTCGCGAGCGCGATCGGCACGAGATAGACGGTGTCCGAGAAGACGAGCACGCCGTGGGCCCCGCCCGGACGCAGCGCGAGTACCGCCGCATAGCAGGCAAGCCAGGCCACGCCGACGGCCGAGGCCGTGACGACGCGCCGCAGTTGGAGCGCCTTCTCCACCGCTTCTGACAATTGTCGGTCGGAGCGGGCCGCGTATCCTCCGTCCGGGGGATTCTGCGCCCGTCAGTGAGGCGGCTGGATGTTCACTTTCCCGTCGTATGCGAGGTACGCATCGCGCATGAAGTGCGAGGCTGCCGTCATCCCGAACGACCCGAGCCGGCCGGTCGACCGGTCGATCCGCACGCGGAACCAGGCGGGTGTGGAGCGATCGATGAACGCCACCGTCCACCCCGTGCTGTCCTCCGAGAGGATGTGCGCGTTCGTGATCGGCCCCGACCAGGGCAGCGCCGGGATGTGGAGCGGCTCCTGCGGCGAGGCGACCCACGGCGCGCCTCGCGCGGCGCGGTCCCAGCGGCGCGGGCCGATCACGAGGCCCGCGGCGCCGTTGTCGATCACATAGCTGACCCGGTCGGGCGCCTGCTCCCGCCAGATCGTGTTGATCGTCTGGCCGGGGCCCGACGAGAGGCGGTCGCTGTAGACGGTGCTCGTCGCTGTGCGGAGCTCCTGCGCGGCTCTGGCGATGAGAGCTACTGCAGGCCCGGGCACCGTGTGCAGCGGGAAGACGACCGTTCCCGTGCCCGCGTCGACGCGCGCCGCGAGCGGGTGGCCCGGGACGAGCGCCCGGTAGCAGCCCTGGCCACAGTCGACCGTGCTCACCCGGTTGACGCGCACCGGGAGCCCGTTCGCCGCGAGCCCGTCTGGGCCGATCACGCTGACGGTGATCTCGGTCTGGGCACCGGCCGGCTGAACGGAGATCGTGATCGCCTTGCGGACGTTCTGGGCGGCGAGGGCGAGCGTCCCGGGCGGCGGCAGCACGATCGGGCCGGCGACGGGAGCAGCGGCCAGGGCTGCCGGCTGCCGCACCCCGGGACGCGAGCCCGTGAGCACGCCGACTGCGAGCAGGAGCACGACGAGGACGCCGATCTCCGCCAGCACGATCGGCCTGCGCAGGCGCTGCCGATTGAAGTAGCCGAGCACGATGAGCACCGCGAAGAGGCCGCTCTTGACGAGCAGCGCGCGACCGTAGGTCGTCGTCCAGAGCTGGTGGACGGACGCGAGCTCGGTGAGCGCCCGCACGAGCCCGGTCGCGGCGACGACGAGCACCGCGGCGAGCGCGATCGTCGAGAACCTGCGGTCGGCCCGCTCCGCGGCGGAGCCGCCCTCGAAGGTCAGCACCGCCGCTAACGCGACGAGCCCGCCGAGCCAGACCGCAGCGGCGACGACGTGGAGCACGTCGGCGACCGGCGCGTAGAACGGCTGCCCGGGATCGAGCGCGTGACCCGAAAGGGTCGGCAGCGGCAGCAGCGCGACCGCTGCGACCGCGGCGGCCGGGAGCAGCGCGGGAACCCGCACGGCGATCGCCGCGAGGACGACACCGAGCAGGGCGATTCCCGCCGCGATCTCGAGCACGAGGCCGAAGCGCGTCGCAGACCCGTTCGCAGCTCGGCTCAACGGCACCGCGCCTGCGATGCAGAGCGCGAAGCCGACGACGAGCAGCGCGGGAATCACGCGCGAGCCGGACCGGAGCGCCGCGTAGCGAAACATCGCCGCACCTCCCGCGAGCAGGACGCCGAAGAGAAACAGCCAGCGCTCGATCGTGTCGGTCGTCCGGCTCCGCGAGACCGGCCTGAGCGACGACTCGGGCGCCGCCTGGCCGTGTCCGATCGCAAAGGCGAGCACCCCCTGGACGATGTGCCCGTCGTTCGAGATCACGCTCCAGCGCACGCTGTAGTCGCCGTCCGCAAGGCCGGCGCGCAGCGGCAGCAGGAGCTCGCGGCCGTGGGCGCGCGGCAAGCCCGCGAGCGCCGAGCCGCCGCCGTTTCGCACCACCTCGTTGCCGGGCCCGACCGAGACGTCGTCGTCGTAGAACAACCGCACCGAGGCCGGCGGGCGCGCCACGACGGCACCCGAGGCCGGCTCACTGTGAACCAGGCGCGCGTGCGCCTGAGCGAGCGACGGGAAGACCATCGCGACGACGCAGGCGAGAAGGAGAGCGCGCCTCATCGAGGAGACCGTAGCTTCAAGAAAGCAAGCGACACCGGCTGGTACGCTCGACCGCAGTGCTGTTCAGGCAGTTCGTCGATGCGGATCTCGGCTGCGCCTCCTACTTCATCGGAGACGAGGAGGCCGGCGTCGCCGTCCTGGTCGACCCGGCCTACGCGATCGACCAGTACCTCGAGGAGGCCGAGCGCGCCGGCGTCCGGCTCAAGGCGGTGCTCGAGACGCACACGCACGCCGACCACGTCTCCGGTCACGGGCGGCTCGCACTCGAGCTCGGCCTGCCCGTCCGCATCCACCCGATCGCCGGGATCGCGTATCCGCACGAGGCGCTCGCGGATGGCCAGGAGATCGACGTCGGCTCGGTGCGGATCCGCGTGCTCCACACGCCCGGGCACCGGCCGGAGCACTGCGCCTTCATCGTCGACGAGCAGCTGCTGCTCACCGGCGACTCGCTCTTCGTCGGCGACGCGGCGCGCCCCGATCTCGCCGTCGGGGCCCGCGAGGGCGCTCGCGACCTCTTCCACAGCCTGCACCGGCTCACGGAGCTGCCCGCGGGAGTCGCCGTCTATCCGGGCCACGTCGCCGGCTCGCTCTGCGGCGGGCACATGAGCTCCGATCCGAGCTCGACGATCGGCGCCGAGCTCGTCGCGAACCACGCGCTTGCCATCCCCGATATCGAGGGCTTCGTGAACGCCTCCGCCTCGATCTCGTCGCCGCGCCCGCCGAACCTCGAGCGGATCGTCGCGCTGAACAGCGGCCCGTTCCTCGGCGCGCCCGCCCCGCTCGCGGCGACCTCGGCCGACGGCGCGACCGTGCTCGACGTCCGCCCCGCCGCGGCCTACGCCGTGGGCCACGTCCACGGTGCGATCAACGTGCCGGTGTCTGGCTCGAGCTTCGGGACGCGCGCCGCGTTTCTCCTCTCGCCGGAGGAGCGGATCGTCCTCCACGGCTCCGCGGAGGAGGTCGAGCTCGCGGCGCAGCGGCTCCGCGCGGTGGGCTTCCTCGAGCTCGGCGGCTTCCTCGAGCATGCCGAGACTTCCGAGCAGATGACGCCGGTCTCGATCGCCGAGCTCGACGCGCTCCTCGCCGCGGGCGAGGTCGAGGTGATCGACGTGCGCGAGAAGGACGAGCGCGACGCCGGCTACATCGCAGGCAGCCGCCACATCCCGTACCGGCTCCTGCGGGCATTCGCCGAGGATCTCCCGTCCGACCGGCCGCTCGTGACGATCTGCGAGAGCGGCCCGCGCGCGGCGATCGCGGCGAGCGTGCTGCAGGCCGCGGGCCTCGATGCCCATCCGGTCACGGGCGGCATCGAGACCTGGGAAGGCCGCACGATCGAGTTCCGCCGCTGCGGCGGCTAGCGCAGGCGCTCGGGGCTGTAGCCACCGACACGCATCGCCTCGAGAAGCGACGCGCAGTGGTCCTCGTCACGCGTGACGAGCGTCAGCTCCACCTCGGTCTCGGCGATCGAGAGCGACATTCCCTCGCGGTGGTGCTCGACCGAGACGACGCTGACGCGCTCTCCGGCGACGAGATTCAGCAGCTTCGCGAGCGCGCCCGGGCGATCCGAGATGCGCGTGCGCACGACGAGATAACGCCCCGCGACGGTCAGACCGTGGCGCATCACGCTGATCAGCAGCGTCGCGTCGATGTTGCCGCCGGAGAGGATCACCGTCACCGGGCCCTCACCGCCGCCGACCTTGCCCGCGAGCAGCGCTGCGGCCCCTGCAGCGCCCGCGCCCTCGACCAGCAGCTTCGTCCGCTCGACGAGGAGCACGATCGCAGCGGAGATCTGCTCGTCGGAGACCGTGACGATGTCGTCCAACCCCTCGCGGACGATCGCGGAGGTCAGCTCGCCCGGATTCTTGACCGCGATTCCCTCGGCGATCGTGTAGCCGTGCGCCGTGCCGCCTGCGAGCGGCGCGCACGCCTCTGCCTGGACGCCGACGAGGCGCAGCTCCGGCCGCAGCGCACGCAGCGCGATCGAGATGCCCGCAGCGAGCCCGCCGCCGCCGAGCGGGATCACGACGGTTCCGGCCTCGGGCACCTGCTCGACCAGCTCGAGGCCGATCGTGCCCTGGCCGGCGATCACATGCTCGTCCTCGAAGCCGTGCAGGAACGTCGCGCCCGTCGAGCGAGCGAACTCGATCGCCGCCTCGAACGCCGCGTCGAGGCTCTCGAGATCGGATTCGATCCGCGCACCGTACGTCCGCGTCGCCTCGACCTTGGCCATCGGCGTGTCGCGCGGCATGAAGATCGTCGCCGCGATCCGCGCCTCGCGCGCGGCCCACGCGACCGCCTGGCCGTGGTTCCCCGCCGTCGCCGCGACGACGCCTGCCGCGCGCTCGGCCTCGGAGAGCGAGTGCACCTTGTTGACCGCGCCGCGCACCTTGAATGAGCCGGTCCGCTGGAGGTTCTCGGCCTTGAGCAGCACGGCGCGCCCCGTCATCCGCGAGAGGGTCTCCGAGCCGAACACCGGCGTGACGCGCGCGATCCCGTCGATCCGGGCGCGCGCCGCCTCGATGTCAGCGAGCGTGGGTGCTGTTCTCGTCGCCAACCTTGAACACCTTCTCCATGATCTCGCGAACGGCGGTGAGCGGGTCGAGCTCGCGGCGCCGCACCTCGTCGAGCAGCCGCCGCAGCTCCGGATCGTCGGCCACGGCCCGCTCGAGCACAGCCTTCGCGCGCAGCGAGGCGACGGCGAACACCTCGCCGGCGAGATTCCTGCCGCGACGCTCCTCGAGCAGCCCTTCCGACTCGAGGTGAGCGCGGTGCGCAGCGATCTGCTCCCAGAGCTCGGCGACGTGCTCGCCGCGCTGCGCCTCGACGAGGACGATCGGCGGCTTCCACGCGCGCTCCGGGTCGAGCGCGAGGATCGAGCGCACCTCGTTCAGCATGGTCTTCGCGGTCGGCTCGTCCATCCGGTTGATCGCGATCACGTCGGGAATCTCCATGATTCCGGCCTTCAGCGCCTGCACCGAGTCGCCGGAGCCGGGCATCAGCACGAGCACGACGGTGTCGGCGATCCCGATCACCTCGACCTCGCTCTGGCCGGCGCCGACGGTCTCCAGGAACACGATGTCCTTGCCGGACGCGTCCAGCAGCAGCAGCGCCTGCAGCGTGGCCTCGGCAAGCCCGCCGAGATGGCCGCGCGTCCCCATCGAGCGGATGAAGACGCCCGGATCGAGGAAGTGGTCGGCCAGGCGGATCCGGTCGCCGAGCAGCGCGCCCTCCGTGAACGGGCTCGACGGGTCGACCGAGATCACGCCGACCGTCAGCTCCTGCGCGCGCACGTGGCGCACGAGCTCGCTGATCAGCGTCGACTTGCCGACGCCGGGCGGCCCGGTGACGCCGACTGCATAGGCATTGCCCGTGTCCGGGTACACCTCGCGGACGACGTCGTACGAGAGCGGGTCGCGGTTCTCGACGAGGCTGATCGCGCGGGCGAGGGCGCGCGTGTCGCCGCTGCGGACCCCGGCGACGAGGTCTTCACGGGTCCACGACTTGCGCGTGCTCACGCGTCGTCGACTCCCTTCGCGCGGCGCACGAGGACGTAGCCGATCACCGCCGCGACGCCGTACACCGCGGCGGCCGCGACCCAGACCCGGCGCGCGCCCACGGAGTTCGTCAGCGGCCCGGTGAAGATCATGCCGAGGCCGAGGAACACGTAGTTGACGCTCATGATCAGGGTGAAGACGCGGCCGCGGAAGACGTCCGGAGCGCCGCGCTGCACGAGCAGTGCGTTGCAGACGCCGCCGGCGCCGTTGCCCGTGCCCGTCAGGAGCACGAAGAGCGACGCGATCCAGACGTTCGGCGAGAGCGCCGCGCCGAGCACGCCGACCGCCATCAGTCCGATCCCGAATCCGTAGACCCGCGCGATCCCGAAGCGCTCGACGCGGCCCGGGGCGGCGAAGCTCCCGATCGTGAGCGCGATCCCCGCGGCCGCCGCGAGCACGCCGAAGCCGAACGCGCCGGCGTTGAACGTGACGGTCGCGAGCACCACCTCCGAGACGTTGATCGCAGCGTTCCCGAACATCGCGATGCTCCAGGCGATCAGCACCGCGAGCAGCGCCGGCGAGCGTAGGACCACACGCAGCCCGTCGGCCAGATCGTTGAAGTGGCCACGCGAGAGCGCCTGCGCCGACTGGAGCGCGCGCTGCGGGATCCGCGAGAGCAGGAGCGCCGAGATCCCGAACGTGACCGCGTTCACCCAGTACGCGAGATGCGGCCCCGAGATCCCCACGAGCGCGCCGCCGATCAGCGGCCCGAGCCCCCAAGTCACGTTGTCGGCGCTCTGGAAGAGCGAGCTCGCGTACGGGAGATCCTCGTCCTCGACGAGGTTCGGCAGCCCCGCGTAGACGGCTGGGCGGAAGAAGCCGTTGGCGACTCCCGTCACGCCCGCGAGCACCACGATCGCAGTCGCGCTCGATGTGAACGGGAGCACGGCGAAGACGCCCAGGCGCAGGATGTCTGCGCCGATCATCAGGCGCTTCCGCTGCAGCCGGTCGACGAGCGAGCCGAGGAACAGCCCGATCGCCACGGTCGGGAGGAAGTCCGCGATGAGGAGCCCGCTCACCCACGACGCCGATCCCGTCAGGTCGTAGATGTTGATCGTCAGCGCGATCGCGGCGAGCCAGGTGCCGATCCCCGACGCGAGCGTCGCGAAGAAGAGCAGGCGGAAGCTGGCTGCGGAGCGCAGCAGGTCGAGCTGCCGCCTGGAAGAGGAGGCTGCCACGGGCCGCGGAGACGCTAACAGTTGTCCCTAGGCCACGGGCGTAAACCGGGCCAAAACTAGGACGCGGGCACGAGCCGGCCCAGTGCGTCGACGAGAAACGCGTTCTCGTCGGGAGAGCCGACGGTGACGCGAATCGCCTCCGGCGCGCCAAATCCGCCGAGCGGGCGAACGATCACGCCGAGCCGCAACAGCTCCTGAAATACCTCCCCCGCGTCGCGGCCGGTGTCGACGTACAGGAAGTTCGCGACGGCCCCCGCGGCGGGCTCGAAGCCGTGCCCGCGGAGCGTGTGGTCGACGACGGCGCGCTGCTCGGCGTTGACGGCGCGCCGGCGCTCGACTTCGGCCGCGTCGCCGATGCTCGCGAGGGCGGCCTCCTGCGCGGGTGTCGTGATGTCGAAGGCACGCTTGAGCTTGTTCACCGCAGTGACGACATCGGCCGGGCCGACGCCGTACCCCACGCGCAGCCCGGCGAGCCCGTAGATCTTCGAGAAGGTGCGCAGGACGAGGACACGGCGGCCGGCCTTGACGTGCTCCTCGATCCCGTCCGGATAGTCGGGCTCGACGATGTACTCGAAGTAGGCCTCGTCGAGGACCGTCAGCACGTGCTCGGGCACAGCGGCGAAGTAGTCGTCGAGCTCGTCGCGGCCGACCATCGTCCCGGTCGGGTTGTTCGGGTTGCAGATCACGATGATCTTTGTCCGGGCCGTGACGGCCTCGAGCAGCGCGGCCAGGTCGAACCGCATTCCCGCGAGCGGCACGCGCACGGGCGTCGCTCCCATCTTGATTGCGTCGATCACGTAGCTCGGGAACGACGGCCAGCCGATCACGAGCTCGTCGCCGGGTCCGAGCGCGGCCTGGATCAGCGAGTCGATCACGCCGTCGGCGCCGGCGCCCATCGCAATCTGCTCGGTCGGCAGCCCGTGACGCTCGGCGACCGCGGCTCGCAGCCGGTAGGCGCCGCCATCGGGATACCGGTTCAGCTCGCCCGCGCAGCGCGCGAGCGCCTCGAGCGCCTGTGGGAACGGCCCGAACGGCCCCTCGTTCGAGGCCAGCTTGACGACGCGCTCGAGGCCGAGCTCGCGCTGCACCTCCTCGATCGGCTTGCCTGGCTCGTACGGGACGAGCGCCTCGATCGGAGGGCGGAACGAGAAGGCCGGGCTCACTCCGGTGGGCCCGACCCGTTGCGACGGCGAAGCGCGGCGATCCCGCCGACCGTGACGAGCGCAGCGGCTGCGGCGGCGCCGACCTTCCGCATGCGGTGCGGCTTCTGCTCCTCCGCGGCTGCGGCCTTCTGCTTCTCCTTCTCCCGCCGACCGGCGGCGAGCCGCGCGGCCTCGATCACTGCCCAGCCGATCACGGCGTTCTTCTTGTTGAAGACTCCCATTCGTGCTCCTTTCCTCTCGGCGAGGCTAGCACGGTCCCCGTGTGCTCTGGGGCGCCGCCACGGGTGCGGGGCCGGAGGGCACAGTATGGAAAATGCGGGCCCGGAGAGCACCGTCCCCGTGGCGACGTCAGGCGGCGGGAGCGCACGGGACCGCGGAAACGCCACCTCTGCGGCAAGGCGGCGTTTCCTTTGGGAGAAAGATCCGCCGGGGCCTGCGGGCGGCATGACCCCGGCGTGGGACGAGGGCACGTCCTGCAAGCTGAGACGCCGTCCCTGGACAAAACTTGCGCAAAGTTTTCAGGCCTGCGCGGCGGCCTTCTTCTTCGGCGGCAGATGGATCGCGCGGCCGAGCGCGACGAGCCCCGCCTCCTTGACCGCTTCGGAGAGCGTCGGGTGCGCGGCGATCCCATCGGCCACGGTCTCGACCGTCGCCTCCGCGTCGATCGCGACCACACCGGCCTCGATCAGGTCGGTCACGTGCGGGCCGACCATCACGAGCCCGAGCAGCTCGCCGTAGCGCGTCTCGTGGATCGACTTGACCCAGCCGACCGTCTCGTTCTGCATCACGGCTCGCGCGTTGGCGACCCACGGGAAGACGCCGACCGCGACCTCGTCGCCGTACTGCTCACGGGCCTGCGCCTCGGTCAGGCCGACGCCGGCGATCTCGGGGTCGGTGTAGATCGGCCGCGGCACCGCGCGCGCGTCGACGATGGCCTCGTGTCCCATCGCATTCTCCGCGGCCACCTCGCCCTCGCGAAACGCGGTGTGCGCGAGCTGCCAGTAGCCGGCGCAGTCGCCGACCGCGTAGATGTGGTCGACGCTAGTGCGGCGGTGGTCGTCGGTGGCGATCCCGGTGCGCCGGTCGAGCGCGACGCCGATCGCCTCGAGCCCGAGCCCCTCGACTAGCGGCGCGCGGCCGACTGCGACGAGCATCAGATCGGCCTCGACCGTCTCGCCGTCGCCGAAGTGGACGGTGAGCTTCGAGCCGTCGTCCTCGACCTTCGTGCACTGCTTGCCGAGGTTGAGCGCGATCCCGCGCTTGCCGAACTGCTTCGCGAGCTCCTTCGCCGCGTCTGCGTCCTCCTGCGGGATCAGCGTGTCGAGCATCTCGATCACGGTGACCTCGCTGCCGAAGCGGTTGAGGATCGAGGCGAACTCGCTGCCGATGATCCCCCCGCCCAGCACCACGAGCCGGCGCGGCACCTCGGTCTGGGCGAGCAGCCCGGTCGAGTCGACACAGCGAGGCGAGTCGAGCCCGTCGATCGGCGGGACGATCGGGAAGGAGCCGGTCGCGACGATCGCGCTCTTGAAGGTGACGTCCTCGGCCCCGTCGACGGCGATCGTGTTTGCGTCCTTGAACGTGCCGACGCCCTTCACCCACTCGACGCCGTTCGCCTTGAGCAGGCCTGCGACGCCGCCGGTCATCTGCTTGACGACCTTGTCCTTCCACTCGTTCGCGACGGCGAAGTCGAGCTGCGGGGCGCCGACTTTCACGCCGAGTAGCGGGAACGTGTGCTCCGCCTCCTTGATCGAGAACGCGGTCTGCACCCACGCCTTGGTCGGGATGCACCCGACGCGCAGGCAGGTGCCGCCGAGCTCGGGCTCGCGCTCGATGCAGGCCACCGTGCCACCGAGCTGCGCGGCGCGGATCGCAGCGGTGTATCCGCCCGGCCCGCCGCCGAGTACGGCTACGTCAACATCCATGAAATCTCCCTAAGTCGAGGTGAGGTAAGGCTAGCCAAGTGCAGCGACCATGACGCCCGGCCGGATCGGAGCGAAGCCGAACAGCGCGTAGAACGCCTCCTGCGGCGAGTCCGGCTCCACGCCGAGGCTGATTCGCTCGAATCCTGCGTCGCGCGCCGTGTCGAGCAGGCCTGCGAGCAGCTCGTGGCCGAGACCCTCGCCGCGGCGGCTCGGGACGACGGCGACTGTCAGCTCTGGCGTCTCCTCGTCGACGAAGCCGAAGCCGGCCTCCTCGTCGGGGAAGAGGCGATACCAGGCCGCGCCGACCGGTCCTGCGGTCTCGGCGGCGATCAGGCCCGCGTCGCCGGGGCGGCCCCAGCCGGTCACGTAGCGCGCCACGGGCAGGTCGGGATTCTCGCCGACGTGCCAGTAGTAGGCGTGGCGGAGCATGTCGGAGAGGAAACGGACGTCGTTCGGTCCCGCGGGGCGGATCACGGCGCTAGAGCGCCAGGCCGGGCTCCTCGAGGAACGCCTTGACCGTTCCCAGGAACTCGGCCGCGGTCGCGCCGTCGAGCGAGCGGTGGTCGCACGTCAGCGTCATGGTCATCAGCGGCACGATCTCGAGCTCGCCGTCGCGGACGACCGGCTTCTCCTCGATCGCGCCTACCGCCAGGATCGCGGCCTCGGGCGGATTGAGCACGGCGACGAACTGCTCGACGCCGAACATGCCGAGGTTCGAGATCGTGAACGTGCCGCCGTCGAGGTCGGCCTGCGTGAGCTTGCCGTCGCGGGCGCGACCGACGACGTCGGCCCGCGCGTTCGCGAGCTCGGCGATCGTCTTCCGCTCGCAGGACGGGATCACCGGCACGACGAGCCCGCCTGGCAGCGCGACTGCGATGCCGACGTTCGCCGTCGGATGCAGCTCGATTGCATCGCCTGCGAAGCGCGCGTTGACGGCGCGGTGGCGCATCAGCGCCGCGGCGCAGACCTTCGTGAGCACGTCGTTGATCGTCGGCTTCGCGCCCTCGTCGTGGAGCTCGACGAGCCGGGCGCGCAGCTCGAGGGCGCGGCTCATATCGGCCGACATCGTGATCTGGAACGCGGGCGCCTGCCACGCCTCGGTCATCCGGCGCGCGATCGTCTTGCGGAGCGAGGTGAGCGGCACTAGCTCGACGCCCTCGACCGGCGCGGCGGCGGGCGCGGCGGCCGGAGCCGGAGCGCCTGCGGCGGCGCGCTCGACGTCTTCGGCGACGATGCGGCCCTCGGGGCCGGTGCCGATCAGCCCACGGAGCTCGATCCCGCGCTCACGCGCGATCCGGCGCGCGAGCGGCGAGGCCTTGATCCGGTCGCCGTTCGCCGCGGGAGCGACGGGCGCGACGACCTCGACGGGAGCAGTCGCGATGGGCGCCGCAGCGGGCGCAGCCGCGACGGGCGCCGCGACCTCGTAGGTCTCCCCCGGCTTGCCGATCACCGCGATCGTGCGGCCGACGAGCACCTCACCCTCCTGCACCTCGATCGCTAGCAGGACGCCGTCGGCCTCGGCCTCGACCTCCTGCGTCACCTTGTCCGTGTCGAGCTCGTAGAGCGGCTCGCCCTTCTTCACAGCCTCGCCCTCGGCCTTCAGCCACTTGACGATCGTGCCCGACTCCATCCCCTGCCCGAGCCGAGGGAGCTTGACCTCAACGGCCAACAGTTCTCCTGATCGCTGCGAGGACGTCCTCCGCGTGCGGGACGACGTACTCCTCCATCAGCGGCGAGAACGGCAGCGGCGTGAACTTCGAGCCGACGCGCTCGACCGGCGCGTCGAGGTAGTCGAAGGCCTGGTACTGGATCACCGCAGCGACCTCCGCCCCGAACCCCATCCGCGTCACGGCCTCATGGGCCACGACGGCGCGGTTCGTCTTCTGCACCGACGCGACGATTGCGGGCTCGTCGAGCGGCTGGAGCGTCCGCGGGTCGAGCACCTCGACCGAGATCCCCTCCGCCTCGGCCAGCTCGGCGGCGGCGAGCGCGTCGTGCACGAGGCGCCCGATCGCGACCACGGTCACGTCCTCGCCCTCGCGGTGGACGCGCGCCTTGCCCAGAGGGATCGGCTCCAACTCGTCAGGGACATGGCCCTTGATCGGGTACAGCGTGCGGTGCTCGAAGAAGACGACCGGGTTGTCGTCGTAGATCGACGACCACAGCAGGCCGCGCACGTCCTCGGGCGTCGCGGCGAAGACGACCTTCAGGCCCGGGATGTGGCAGAACCACGCCTCGAGCTGCTGCGCGTGCTGCGCTCCAGGCGACCAGCCGGCGCCGCCCTGCGTGCGGATCGTGACGGGAACGGTGATCTGCCCGCCGGACATGTAGCGGTGCTTGGCGGCCTGGTTGACGATCTGCTCGGCGGCGAGCGTGAGGAAGTCCTCGTACATCACCTCGGCGACCGGCCGCATCCCCTGCACGGCGGCGCCGATCGCAGTGCCGACGAGCGCCATCTCCGAGATCGGCGTGTTGCGGACGCGCTCGGGGCCGAACTCGTCGAGCATTCCCACCGTGACGCCCATCGAGCCGCCCATCTCGGCGATGTCCTCGCCCATGACGAACACGTCGTCGTCCCGGCGCATCGCCTGCACGAGCGCATCGCGCACGGCCTCGCGATAGGAGAGCTCAGGCATAGACGTTCTTCAGCGCGTCCTCGGGGCGCGGATCGGTGCCGTTCTTCGCGAACTCGACCGACGCGTCGACGACGGCATGAACCTCGGCGTCCATCGCGGCGAACTCCTCGTCACCGAGCTCGAGCTTGGCGCGGAGGTGCTCGATCGGATCCTGCGTCTCGCGCAAAAGCTGCACCTCGCCCTTCGGCCGGTAGAGCTGCGCGTCGCCGACGAAGTGTCCGGAGAAGCGGAAGGTCTCGAGGACGAGCAGCACAGGCCCGTTGCCCTCGCGTGCGAAGTCGAGCGCCTCGGATGCGGCTGCGTAGACGGCCTGGAGATCCTGGCCGTCGGCCTTGAGGGACTTCATCCCGTAGGCGACCGCGCGCTGCGTGAGGTCCTCGATCGGCAGCTGCTGGCTCGCGGGCGTGGACTCGGCCCAGTGGTTGTTCTCGAGCACGAACACGGCCGGGACGCGCCAGAGCTGCGCCAGGTTGAGCGACTCGTGGAAGGTGCCGATGTTCGTCGCGCCGTCGCCGAAGAACGCGAGCGCGACGCGCGGCTCGCTGCGGAGCTGGAAAGCGAGCGCGGCGCCGACGATCCCCGGCAGGCCGCCGCCGATCACGGCGTTTGCGCCGAGGTTCCCGCGCTCGACGTCGTAGAGGTGCATCGAGCCGCCGTAGCCGTGCGAGCAGCCCTCGAGCTTTCCGTAGAGCTCGGCCATCACCTCGTTCGGCGGCGTGCCCTTGGCGAGCGTGTGACCATGCGCGCGGTGGGTCGACGCGATCACGTCGCCGTCCTCGAGCGCCGCGCACACACCAACGGCGCAGGCCTCCTCGCCGATCGCGACATGCAGGAAGCCGGGCAGCTCGCCGGCGCGGAATCGCTCCTCGACCATCTCCTCGAAGCGGCGGATCAGCAGCATCTCGCGAAGTAGTTCGCGCAGCCGCTCCCTGGAGAGCGTCGTGGATTTCTTTTCTACTCGGGACACCGCGCGCGAAGTTTATGCTGACGGCCATGGCGCTTGCAGAGCAGTTCCGCACAATCCTCTCCCAGATGCCTTCGGACTGGCCGAGCGCGGAGCTTGCGCTGACCGTCTCCGACCCGGCGAACGCGGCTCGGGCAGCCGCTTTGCTCGGCCCGCTCGGCCCCGGCCGTAGCGGAGCCGTCGTGCGTTTCGGCTGCTCGCGCACGGGCACGGACAACGTCGCGAGCCTGCTCGCCCGCCTCGACCGCGAGCGGATCGACGGCACGCTCGAGCTCGAGGCGACCGCCGTCCCGGCGCCGCCGGCGGAGCTCGAGGAGGCGCCGCTCGCTGCAGCCTGGGCCGCCGAGCTCGCCGCGCTTCCCGCCGACTGGAGCGACCTCTTCGCCGAGATCGAGTTCAGCTCGAGCGACGATCTCGCACCCGCGGCGCTCTGCCTGGCGCCGGTCAACCCGCTGCGCGACGGCGAGCGGCTCGCGTTCCGCTTCCGCAGCGCGCGGAGGTTCGGCTACGGCGCCGCCGAGCCGGTCGTCCGCCGCTGCCTCGAGCGCGTCGACGAGGCCGGGATCCCCGGCACCGTGCAGATCCTCCACGTCTTCTCGGACACGAACCCGGTCGGGACCCAGGGCCCCGTCTGGTTCGTCGCCGGCAAGAACGTCTAGGGCAAGTCCGCGGCGAAGCCCTCGCGCCGGCAGGCGGAGGCGATCCGTGCATCCTTGCCGCCGTGGGCCGCGCAGAACGAGTGCGCCGCGGCTCCGCAGACCGTGAGGCGCGCGCCGCCCATCGTCGAGGCGACGTCCGCCACGAGGCAGTTCCCGGCGGCAGGCGTCGACGATGACCGCGTGAGGTAGAACGCCGAGACCGCCGCGATCACGACGACGGCAAGCAGGCAGACCGCGCCGAGCAGACGCTTGTCGCTCCGGCTGAACGGCGTGTGCGAACGCTCCCACTGGCCTTCGACTGGCACGTCGTAACTGTAGAGCGATTGACGACTGTCCTGCGCGTCGTCTATATTCGCGGCCTCCGGCGACGTAGACGGAGACGAAGGCGACGGCGCCTCGGGACTTTTGTCCTGGGGCGTTTTTGTTTGCCTGGCCTATGTGGGCTTGCCGCCGATGCCGGTGGCGCCGAGGTGACGCTGCCTCAACCTCTGTGGTTCCCGAAGGGAGAGGAATGTCTTTGCTAGCGGATGCGTGGGCTGCTTACCCGACTTGGCTGAACCCGGGCGACAACGCCTGGCAGCTGACTGCGGCAACGCTGGTCGGCCTGATGAGCGTGCCCGGACTCGTTGTGCTCTACGGCGGTGTGATGCAGAAGCGCTGGTCGGTGAACAGCATGATGCTCGCGTTCGTCGCCTTCGCGCTCGTCCTCGTCGTATGGGTTCTCTACGGCTTCGACATGGCGTTCGGAAACCCGTGGCACGGCCTTTCGGACAGCGGATTCTTCGGGAACTTCATCGGTCAGCCCGGGCCCGTGCTCAATCACACGGCGCTCCAGGGCCAGGCGGTGATCCCGCTCGTCACGACCGGGCCACCGTTCCACTTCCCGCAGTCGACGCTCGTCTACTTCCAGTTCGTGTTCGCGGCGATCACGCCGATCCTGATGCTCGGCGCGGTGCTCGGCCGGATCAACTTCAAGGCCTGGCTCGTGATCGTGCCGGTGTGGATCAGCTGCGTGTACGTCGTGAACGCGTTCCTGATCTGGGGCGGCGGCTGGTTCGCCCAGCAGGGCGCGATCGACTTCAGCGGCGGCTATGTGATCCATCTCGCCGCCGGCGTCTCGGGCTTCGTCGCCGCGGCGGTGATCGGGCCGCGCCTGGCGCGTGACCGTGAGATCGACGCACCGAACAACCTGCTGATGGTCGCGGCCGGCGCCGGGCTCCTGTGGCTCGGCTGGAACGGCTTCAACGGCGGCGACCCGTACTATGCGGGCGCGGACGCCGCGGCCGCCGTGCTGAACACGAACCTCGCCACGGCCGTCGCGTTCCTCGTCTGGGTGATCTGGGACTACTCGACGGGCCGCAAGCCGTCGCTGATCGGCAGCGTCAACGGGATGATCGTCGGCCTCGTCGCGATCACGCCCGCCGCCGGTTTCGTCAACGGCTACGGCGCGATGGCGATCGGCGCGATCGGCGCCTCGGTCGTGTACCTCGCCTACAACTACCTGAGCCGCGTCTGGCCGTTCCGCGTCGTGGACGACACCCTCGGCGTCATCTACACGCACGGCATCGCCGGGCTCGTCGGCGGGCTCCTCGTCGGCGTCCTCGCGGACTCGCACATGATCGTGTACATCGGACTCGGGAAGACGCCGAGCTTCGCAGCGGGCGGTAGCCTTCATCTCTTGAAGCTGCAAGCCGAAGCGGGCCTCTGGGTGATCGTCTTCTCGGCGTGCGCGACCTTCATCATCCTGAAGGTGATCGGTCTCGTGATCCCGCTCCGGATGAGCGAGAAAGACATGGAGATGGGCGACCTCGCAGTGCACGGCCACGAGGTCTATCCCTCGGATGTCCCGTCGCTCGGGTACGCAGGCAGCGCGGCGAGCGTCGCCACGCCTGCCCCGGAGCCCGCGGGCTGAACGAGGCCTAAGTGTGGGGTCACTGCCGCCGCGCCCAGCCGCGGCGGTGACCCCGCGCCCCATCCGAGCACGCGACTGCGATTCCCGGAGGAAGCATGTCAATCAAGATCATCGTTTCGTACGACGGCACCGAGAACGACACCGATGCGCTCGCGCTCGGCCAGCTTCTGGCCGGTGCGGGCGGCACGCTGGCGCTCGCGTACGTCCGTCACGCCGCGGAGCCGGACGCCGAGCTCGAGAAGCGTGCCCAGTCCGAGGCGGAGGGCCTGCTCGAGAACGGCGCGACCTGGCTCGGCGACCCGAACGTGCCGCGCTACGTCGTCACGAACGCCTCGACGCCCGAAGGGCTCCGCGACCTCGCCGAGCGCGAGGGTGCCGAGCTGATCGTCTTCGGCTCGGAATACCGCACTGCACCAGGTCATGTTCAACTCGGAACCTCCGCGCAACTCCTCATCGAAGGAGGGCCAATCGCGCTGGCCGTCGCCCCCGCCGGCCTGCGCGACCGCGCGGACATCACGATCGGCACGATCGCCGCGGTGAGCGAGAACGGCGACCCGGCCGCGATCGAGACGGCGACCGCGCTCGCCGCGGGGCTCGGGGCGACGGTCGTCCCGCGCGCCGAGGACGAGGCGGGCCTCGTGGTGATCGGCTCGAAGCCGGGCACGGCTTCGGGCCGAGTCACGCTCAGCGCCGCGGCGCAGTACCTGATCGACCTGATCCTGTGCCCCGTGCTCGTGCTCCCGCACGGAAAGTCGCTCCGCTTCCGGGTGGGCGCCTAGACGAGCGCTAGGTCTTCCGGAGCGGCCCGCGGATCTCGCCGGCCGGATTCTTGGCGGTGTGGACGTTCACATACGTGCCGCCGCCGAGAATCGCCTTCACCTGCGCCGCCGTGAGCGTCGCGGTTCCCTTCGCGCCCGAGCTGCACGGCCCGCAGAGCGGAACCGCGACGGGGCCTGCCTTGCCGGGCTTGCCGAGATGGATATGCGCTGCGGTCGCCTTGCCGGTCAGCTTCCGGAACGCGAGGCTCCAGGACAGTTTCTTGCCGGTGAGCGTGCCGGTGAACGTCCCGGCCGCGGCGGGCGCCTTCACGACCTGCTTCGGCACCTCCTGCGCGGCGTTGAGCACGGCACGGAGGTGGATCGGCGCAGCGGCAGGCGGCGTCGTCGCGACCGTCCCGACGGTGAACTTGCCGTGCATGATCGCGTGCGCGTCGCAGACGTAGTCGACGGTGACGCCGTCCGGCAGGGTGAGCGTGAAGGTCTTGTCGCCGACAAAGGTGAGGTCGGGACCCGTCGTCGCGTCGATCCCCGACCCGGCCGGCCCGAAGATGTGGAAGTCGTGCTCGGTCGAGAGGTCGTGCACGAGCAGCTGGTAGGTGCCCGGCTCGAGGTGGGTGACCAGCGATCCGTCCGCGTTCTTGAGCGTGATCGAGAAGCCGGGCCCGACCGTCCCGACGAGCTGCGTCGCGTCGGCCGAGCCGGAGCCCGGGAGCAGCACGACGGCAAGGGTCGCGAGAGCGGCGAACAGGACGAGAAGACGCATCGTCTTGCTACTACGCAGCCCGGGCGGAATCGGATTCATGCGCGCAGGGTTGCGCCGAACCGCTCGGCGAGGACGGCCACGATCCTGTCCCGGGGCGCGGCCGCATCCTCGTCGGTCAGCGTCCGCTCGGGCGACTGGAACTCGACGCGAAACGCGATCGACTTGCGACCCTCTCCAGCCTGCTCGCCGCGGTAGACGTCGAAGACGCGCATCTCGCGCAGCTCGGGCCCTGCCGCCTCGCGGGCGGCGGCGACGAGGTCTCCCGCCGGGACGTCCTCGGCGACGACGAAGGCGAGATCCTGCTTCACGGCCGGGTACGTGATCACGTCGACGTACTGGCGCGCGGCGGGCGCCTGCTCGGCGAGCACGGTCGCGTCCAGCTCGAAGAAGCCCCAGCCGCCCTCGAGCAGCAGCGGGTGCAGCTCGCCGACGACCCCCGCGCCGAGCGCCGCGGCCTTGCCCGGATGCAGGAACGGCCGCTGCGCCGGCTCGACGGTGAGCTCGATCCCGAGCACGTCGTGCAGCAGCTCGACGGCGCCCTTGGCGCGCGGGAAGCCGCCCTCGACGACGCCCGCGAGGTGCCAGCGCTCGTCCGGAAGCTCTCCGCCGGACGGCAGGTACACGCGCGCGAGCTCGAACAGCGCAATCTGCTCGTTGCCCGCGTCGAGGTTCCGCTTCACCGCCTCGACGAGCCCGTGGACGAGATTCGTCCGCAGCACGGCCTGCTCGACCGAGAGCGGTTCGGGCAGGGCGAGCGCGTCCGGATCGGACGCCGCCGGAACGAGAGTCGGCGTGTAGACCTCGGCGAAGCCGGCGCCGACGAGCGCGTCCTCGAGCCGCCGCCGCAGGCGCTGTGCCGGGGTCAGCCGGCCGAAGAGCTCGCGCCGGACGGGCAGCATGAACGGCACCTCGTCGAGCTCGAAGCGCGCGATCTCCTCGACGAGGTCGACCTCGCGCTGGACATCGCGCGCGCGCCACGTCGGGACGGTCACCTGCCAGTCGCCGGTGACCTCGAAGCCGAGGGCGGTGAGGATCCGCCGCTGCTCCTCGGGCGCGACCGCGAGCCCGATCAGCGCGTCGCTCCGCTCGGGCCGAAGCGTGATCACCGGCCGCACGGGCAGCTCGCCGTGAACGTCGGCCTCTCCGACCCAGCGCGCGCCCGCGTAGTCGACGATCAGCTGCGTCGCGAGCACCGCGGCCTGCTCGGCCAGGTACGGGTCGACGCCCTTCTCCCAGCGGTTCGAGCCCTCGGTGCGAAGCGCGAGGCGCTCCGAGCTCGCCTGGATCCCGGTCGGCTCGAAGTTCGCGGCCTCGAGCAGGACGTCGGTGGTCGTGTCGTCGACCTCGGTCTCGAGGCCACCCATGATCCCCGCGAGCGCGACCGGACTGTCGCCGTCGGTGATCACGAGATCGCGTGGATCGAGGCGGCGCAGCGTGTCGTCGAGCGTACGGATCTCCTCACCCGCGCGGGCGCGGCGGACCAGGATTCGGGCGCCGTTTCGGAGCTTGCCGAGGTCGTAGGCATGCAGCGGCGAGCCGAGCCCGAGCATCGCGTAGTTCGTCGCATCGACGACGTTCGAGATCGGCCGCATCCCGGCGGCGGTGAGGCGCGCCTTGAGCCATACCGGCGAAGGCCCGATCGTGACGCCGCGCAGCAGCCGGCCGATGAAGCGCGGGCAGCCCTCGAGGTCGTCGATCGCGATGTCGACCGCTTCCTTGCCGCCGAGCTCCGGCTCGCGGCCGGGCGGCGGAGCGAGCTCGAGCCCGTACAGCGCGGCGATCTCGCGCGCAATGCCGTAGATGGAGAGCAGATCGGGCCGGTTCCCGGTCACCTCGACCTCGAGCACGTCGTCCGAGATCGGCACGACGTCGGCGAGCGGCGTGCCCGGCTCGAGGCTCCCGTCGAGCACCATGATCCCGCTGTGATCCTGGCCGAGCTCGAGCTCGCGCTCGGAGAGGATCATCCCGTCGGAGAGCTCGCCGCGGAGCTTCCGCGACTCGATCTTCAGTCCGCCGGGGATCACCGCACCGGGCAGCGCGACCGCCACCGTCGCGCCCGCGCCGAAGTTCCAGGCGCCGCAGACGATCGAGCGCGGCTCGCCCTCCCCCACGTCGACCGAGCAGAGCTGGAGCTTGTCGGCGTTCGGATGCTTCGCGGCCGCGAGCACGCGGCCGACGCGGAAGAAGCCGGGGTCGCCGGTGACGCCGACGTGCGCGATCCGGTCGACCTCGCAGGTCGACACCGCGAGCCGGTCGGCCAGCTCCTGCAGCGGCATCTCGATCGCGACGTAGTCGCGCAGCCAGGAGAGGGGAACCTTCAAAACTGCCTCGTGAAGCGGAGGTCGTTGTCCCAGAGGTAGCGGATGTCGTGCACGCCGTGGCGGAGCTGCGCGGTGCGCTCGAGCCCCATCCCGAATGCGAAGCCGGAGAACTCCTCGGGGTCGATCCCGCAGTACTCGAGCACCGCCGGGTCGACGACGCCCGAGCCGCCCATCTCGAGCCAGCCCGACCACTTGCAGGTGCGGCAGCCCGAGCCGCCGCACGTCATGCAGGACACGTCCGGCTCCATCGAGGGCTCGGTGAACGGGAAGTAGTGCGTGCGGAAGCGAACCTGGCGCTCGGCGCCGTACAGCGCGCGCATCACCTCGCGCAGCGTGCCCTTGAGATCGGCCATCGTGATCCCGCGGTCGACGGCGAGCCCCTCGAACTGGTGGAAGGTCGGATAGTGCGTCGCGTCGATCGCATCGCGCCTATAAACACGTCCGATCGAGACCATGAAGATCGGCGGCTTCCGCGTCTGCATCACGTGGATCTGCGACGGCGAGGTCTCCGTGCGCAACAGCGTCCCGTCGTCGAGGTAGAACGAGTCGCGCGGCGAGCGCGCAGGATGCCACGGCGGGAAGTTGAGCGCCGTGAAGTTGTCCTGGACAGTCTCGACCTCGCGGTCGTCGAAGATCTCGTAGCCGAGCCCGAGGAAGATGTCCTCGACCTCGCGGCGGAGCTGCGTGATCAGGTGCAGGTGGCCCTCGGCGTACGGCTCGCCGGGGAGCGTGACGTCGACGCGGTCCTCGGCCAGCGAGCGGTCGAGCTCGGCCGTCCGCAGCGTGGTCTCGCGCGCGTCGAAGGCGGCCTCGAGCCGCTCGCGTACGGCGTTCAGCGCCATCCCGGACTCGCGGTCGCGCACCTCGCGCAGCGCCTGCTTCAGCTCGCTCTTGCGGCCCAGGTAGCGGATGCGCGCGTCGTCGAGCTCCGCGGTCGTTGCGGCTGCCTCGATCGCGCCCAGCGCCTCGGTTTGCAGGGTGTTTGCGTCCATCGGAGCGCGACTGTATCGGAGCGGGCAGACTACGGCGCGTGAATGTCTACGACCCGATCGCGCGGCTGTACGACCCGTGGAGCCGCAGCGTCGTCGAGGACGTCTCGTTCTACGTCGAGGAGGCGCTTGCCTCGGGCGGGCCCGTCGTGGAGCTCGGGATCGGCACGGGCCGGCTCGGGATCCCCATCGCGGAGGCGGGCGTGCGCGTGATCGGCGTCGACACCTCGGAGGGGATGCTCGCAGTGTGTCGCGAGCGCGCCGAGGCCGCAGGGGTCTCGGAGCTGGTCGACCTGCGTCTCGGCGACCTCCGCGAGCCGCCCGTCACCGAGCGCGTCCCGCTCGTGCTCTGCCCGTTCCGCGCGTTCCTGCACATGGAGACCGAGGACGACCGGCGCCGGGCGCTGCATAGCGCGTTCGAGCTGCTCGTCCCCGGCGGGTTGCTCATCTTCGACGTGTTCGAGCCGCTCGACGACGGAATCGAGGAGACGCACGGCCGCTGGCTCGAGCGCGAGCCGGGGATCTGGGAGCGCGCCGACTGGAACCGCGAGGCGCGCACGCTGACACTGAGCGTCCGCGGCCCCGATGCCGAGTCGGTGCTGATGCTCTCGTGGATCTCACCGCCGGAGTGGCGAGTGCTGATCGAGGAGACGGGTTTCGAGGTCGAGGCGCTCTACAGCTGGTTCGACCGGCGCCCCTACGACGGCGGCGAGGACTCGGTCTGGCTCGCGCGTCGTCCCGCCTCGTAGAGCGCGATCGTCCCGGCCATCGCGACGTTGAGCGACTCGGCGGGGCCGGTCTGCGGGATCGTCGCCAGGACGTCGCAGCCGGCGAGCACGTCCTCGGGCAGGCCTTCGCGCTCCGCCCCGAGCACGTAGGTCGTGATCTCGCTGGGCTCGAGCTCGGCGAGCGGCGTTGCGCCGCGCGCGACCAGGCCGACGCGACGTCCCGGCGCCTCGTCGAAGCCGCACGTCGGCACGCGGAAGGTCGCGCCCGCGCCGGCACGCAGCGCCTTCGGCCCGGTCTGGTCGGCGCAGCCGGGCGAGAGCGCGAGGAACCCGGGCCCGAGCGCATCGAGCGCGCGCAGCAGCGTCCCGACGTTGCCCGGGTCGCCGACGCGCCAGAGAGCGAGGCCGACCGCCGGCGGGGCCGTCTGATCCAGCCGCGGCAGGACGTCCTGGCGAAAGACGGCGAGCACGCGCGGCGGATGGCCGAGCGTCGTGACCTCCGCGAGCAGCGCGGGCTCGACGAGATCGTGACTGCGAAGCCGGTGCGCGAGCGCGGGCCGCTCGGCGTCGACGAGCGCCTCGACCGGCTCGAGCCCTGCGTCGAGCGCCGCCGCGACCAGATCCTCGCCCTCGCAGACGAAGAGCCCGAGCTTGTCCCGCCAGCGACGCTCGTGGAGCTTCCGCACGAGCTTGAGCCGGTCGTTGTCGCGCGACGTGATCGTCACAGGAGCCACTCCAGCCAGGCGCCGTGGAAGTCGACCCGCGCGACCGGCACGGTCTCGCCGCCCGGCCAGAGCTGGAGCTTCAGCGTGTGGTGCGGATTCGAGACGAACGCGAGCGGGCCCTCCGCCCCCGCCGCCGCAAGCGCGTCGTAGACCCGCGCACGACCCGCCGAGTCGAGGTAGCCGAGCACAGCCGTCTCGAACACGACGGTGATGCCGTCCTGCGGACGCTCGGCGAGGAGCCCCGGCAGCGCCTCGACGAAATCGGCGTGGACGAGCTCCGGCGGATCCTCGCGCAGCGACGCGAGCGCGGCGTCGAGTCGCTCCAGCCGCGCCGCCTGGTCGGCCCAGACGAACGACCGCAGGAGCCGTGCGCTCTCCTCCTGCGTGACGTCGACCGGCGAGCGGTCGATCCCGACGCGTCCCGCGCACGCGCAGAGCGAGCCGGAGCAGCTCGGCGGGAACGGGCCGGCGCTCCTCGCCACGCAGCACGAGCGAGCCCTCGCCCCACTCGCCCCCCTCGTAGACGTAGCCGTAGCGGTCCCAGACGAGGTTCAGCCCGGCGCTCGGCCCGAGCTCGATCAGATCGAGCGTCTCGGCGCCCGCCCGCCGCGCCACCTCGAGGAAGCACGGCAGCAGCGTCCAGCAACGCTGCACCTCGTTCGTCTGCACCGGCTGCTCGGCCACGAACCGGCGCAGGAAGTCACGGTGCTCGACGAGCGCCTCGGGCACCGCGTCCCACGAGGCGTCGCCGTCGAGCACGAGGTAGTGAAGTCCGCCGGCGAGCCGAAGTGGCGTGTCCCACGTATAGGCGTCGACGATCGAGTCGACGAGCGGCTCGTCCGCAAGCGCGCGCCAGAGCTCCTCGTACAGCGCCGAGCGACCGACGGCCGACTCGACCTGGTCGAGGAAGACCTGGCGGCGCCCGCTCAGCTCTGGAGTGCGGCCTTCGCCCGCTCGGCGATCTTGCCGAACGCAGCGGGATCGCTGACGGCGAGGTCGGCCAGCACCTTGCGGTCGAGCTCGATCCCCGCCTTGTTGCAGCCGTAGACGAACTGGTTGTACGAGAGCCCCTCGGCGCGGGCCGCCGCGTTGATGCGGGTGATCCAGAGCCGCCGGAACGTCCGCTTCTTGTTCTTGCGGTCGCGGTAGGCGTAGACGAGCGAGTGCTCGACCTGCTCCTTCGCATAGCGGTAGCTGCGGCTCTTGAGGCCCCAGTAGCCCTTGGCCTGCTCGAGTACCTTGCGCCGCTTCTTGCGGGCGTGGACGGATCGCTTGACGCGGGGCATTAGTGATTCTCCCGATGACGCAGTTGGATGCCCGGGGTGCGAGCACCAAGCCAGGCAAGGACGCAGGGAGCGCTCGGGCTACTAAGCCCGGGCGCGACTGAGGACGCCGCATGGCGCAGTGTGATCGCGCGCCGGGCGCCGACGTGTGTGGTCGGGAGAGTCACTTAACGGCGCCCCAGGAGGCGGTTGATGACCTTCCGATCGGCCTTCGCGACCGGCTGGTCCTTGCCGAAGCTGCGCTTCTGCTTCTGCGGCTTGTGCTCGAGGTTATGGCTTTTGTTCGCCGAGCGCCGGAGCAGCTTCCCGGTCGCCGTCACCTTGAACCTCTTCGCCGTCGATCTGTGTGTCTTCTGCTTTGGCATCGCTCTTCAGCACTCCTGCATTTTTGGTTGGGCCCAGCACCATCACCATGTTGCGACCGTCGAGCAACGGCGGAGATTCGACCTGGCCGATCTCCTTGACGTCCTCGGCGAGCCGCATCAGCAGGTCACGGCCCCGCTCCGGGTGCAGGTTCTCGCGCCCCCGGAACATGATCGTGACCTTGACCTTCGCGCGCTGGTTGAGAAAGCGCGCGACATGGCCTTTCTTCGTCTCGTAGTCGTGAATTCCGATCTTCGGCCTGAACTTGATCTCCTTGACGTTGATCGAGACCTGGTGCTTGCGGGCGAGCTTTGCCTTCTGCTCCTGCTCGTACCGGTACTTCCCGTAGTCCATCACCCGGGCTACCGGCGGATCGGCTTCCTTCGCCACCTCGACCAGGTCGAGGTTCTTCGAGAACGCGTACTTGAGCGCCTCCTCGACGGGTTTGATCCCGAGCTGGCTTCCGTCCTCGTCGATCAGCCTCACCTGCGAGGCCCGGATCGCTTCGTTGATCCGGTCCTGCGGCTGCGGCCGAACGGGCTCGACCCTACGCCGTGGTCTCAAATGCTCTTCACCAAGTTCAGTTCAATCCTCTCGTCTGACAACAAAACCGCTGCAAGCAGCGGCCCTGATTCCTCGTCTGACGACTCGGTTGAACCCCGCGAAGCGTGGCTCCGGAGGTGAGGAAGCGGGTCCGCCCCTGCTTTGCTGGATCACAGACTAGCAAGCTCTGCCAGAAATGCTGCGAGGCTCGCGGTCTTCTGCTCGCCGCCGCGCTCCCGGATCGCCAGCGACTCGTCCGATTCGCGCTCGCCGAAGACGACGGTGTAGGGCACCTTGTCGAGCTCCGCGTCGCGGATCCGCTTGCCGACGGTGTCGTCGCGATCGTCCAGCTCGACGCGGTGGCCGGCCTCGCGCAGGCGGTCGGCGACGAGCCGCCGCCGAGTCACGATGCGAGTCGCTGACCGGGACGACGCGCACCTGCACGGGCGCGAGCCAGAACGGGAACGCGCCGCCGTAGTGCTCGATCAGGATCCCGAGGAAGCGCTCGAGCGAGCCGAGCAGCGCGCGGTGGATCACGACCGGGTGGTGCTCGGTGTTGTCGGCGCCGACGTAGGTGAGGCCGAAGCGCACGGGCATCTGGTAGTCGAGCTGGATCGTCCCCATCTGCCAGCTGCGGCCGAGCACGTCGTCCATGTGCAGGTCGATCTTCGGCCCGTAGAAGGTGCCTTCGCCCGGAGAGATCACGAAGGGGATCTCGTGCTGCTCGAGCGCGAGCTGCAGCGCGCCCTCGGCCGCGTCCCACTGCTCGTCGGTGCCGAGGCGCTTCTCCGGCCGGGTCGAGAGCTCCGCGTGCGGCGTCACACCGAAGAGGCCGTAGAGGTCGCGCACGAACTCGATCATCGCGTGGATCTCGGGCTGGATCTGCTCCTCGGTGCAGAAGATGTGGGCGTCGTCCTGGGTGATGTGGCGGACGCGCAGCAGCCCGTGCAGCGTTCCCGCGAGCTCGTTGCGGTGGAGGGTCGAGGACTCGGCGTAGCGGATCGGCAGCTCGCGGTAGCTCCGCATCCGGCTGCCGAACAGGAGCATGTGGCCCGGGCAGTTCATCGGCTTCAGCGCGAACGTGCGCTCGCCGTCGGGGACGAAGAACATGTTGTCGGCGTAGTTGTCGTAGTGGCCGGAGGTCTTGTAGACCTCGACGTCGTACAGGAGCGGCGTCTTCACCTCGGAGTAGCCGCGCTTCAGGTTCTCGCTGCGGCGGAGGTCCTCGAGCGCGTTCCACAGCACCATGCCCTTCGGATGCCAGAAGGGCGAGCCCGGCGAGTCGTCGGAGAGGTGGAAGAGGTCGAGCTGGGTTCCGAGCCGGCGGTGATCGCGCTTCTTCGCCTCCTCGAGCCGCTCGAGGTAGGAGTCGAGATCCTTCTGCGAGTAGAACGCGGTGCCGTAGATCCGGGTCAGCTGCGGATTGTGCTCGTCTCCCCGCCAGTAAGCACCGGCGAGCGACTGGAGCTTGACGGCCTTGATCGGGCCGGAGTTCTGGAGGTGCGGCCCGCGGCAGAGGTCGGTGAAGTCGCCCTGGGTGTAGAGCGTGATCGGTCCTTCCGCGGTGTCGACGAGCTCGACCTTGTACGGCTCGCCCTCCGCGGCGAAGCGCTCGCGCGCCTCGTCGGCAGTGATCTCGGTGCGCGTCCACTCGCGGCCCTCGGCGAGCTCGCGGTTGATCTCGTCCTCGATCCGCTGGAGATCCTCCTCGCGGATCGGCTCCGGGAAGTCGAAGTCGTAGTAGAAGCCGTTCTCGATCGGCGGGCCGATCGCGACCTTCACGCCGGGATACAGGCGGCGGACGGCCTCCGCGAGCAGGTGGGCGGTCGAGTGGCGCAGGACGTAGAGCGCGTCCGGATCGGCCGTGTCGCGCGTCGTGAGGATCTGGATCGGCTCGCCGTCCCGGAGCGGCGCGCGCAGGTCCTGGACGGCGCCGTTCGCGCGCACGAGCACGGCCTGCTCGGCCAGCTTGGGCCCGATCGCGCGCGCAGCATCGAGCCCCGTCGCTCCGTCGGGGAGCTCGAGCTCGGTGCTGTCTGGGAGGACGACCTTCATCGTCCCAGGAGAATACTCAGGTTGCGTTGAGCGTCAGCGTGTGCGTGAGGTCGTCGCCGCTCGGCGCGTTCATCTCCACGGAGACGGTGTAGCTCTTGCCCTTCACCGGCGTGAACTTGAGCGGGATCGAGATCCAGCCGTCGAAGCGGAGCGGCGGGTTCGGCTGGTCGACAGCGACGAGCTTGCCGCCGGTGTAGACGCGCCACGTGACGCCGATCGGCGTGCCGACCGGGTTCTTCGCCGCGAGCTGCACGGCCGAGACGGAGACGGTCGGGCTCTTGCCCGACGGGATCGTGAGGATCGCGTTGCGCGCGTCGAACGACGGCGAGGCCGAGGCGAACGCGTTCCAGCCGGGCTTGTGCGTGTTCGCGTTGTCGACGATGCCGCTCTTCCACGCGTTGCCGCTGTCGTCGCGGTACGTGAACCAGATGAACATGTTCACGTACGAGTAGCCCTTCAGGATCCCGAGCACCTGCTTGATGTTGGCCGCCTGCTTCGCGAGCGTGACGCCCTTCGGATTCGCCGGCTTGGTCTGGTAGCCGTACTCGTCGATCCAGATCGGCGTGCTCGAGCGATGGAACCACGTGTTCAGGCTCTTCTCGAACTGCGGCAGCGACGTCACCGAGACGTTCGGCCACTTCACCTTCTCCGTCACGGGCGCGGTCAGGACGGTCGGATACGGGTGGTGCGACCACGCGTCGAACTTGATCTGCGGCTTTTGCTGCGAGACGAGCTGGGCGAAGTTGCCCGGCGAGAGCGTGTCCTGGGTCGAGTTCGAGCCGAGCGGCTTGTCACGGCCTCGCGGCGAGGTGTCGCCGGCCGCGACGAGCGCCGTCGGGCTCGCGGACTTGATCCCCGCGTAGGCGGCGCGGTATAGCTTCGCGTAGATCGCCGGGCTCGACGGCTTGCCGTTCGTGAACTGCGGCGCCAGGAACTGGTTCAGGTTCGGCTCGTTCCAGACCGAGTAGAAGCGGACGAACGGATAGCCGGGATTGCGGCCGCTGTAGCGCTCGGCGACGGCGTGGACGAAGGTCTGCCAGTCGGCGTAGTTCTTCGGCGCGTAGTTGGCGCCCTTGCCGCCGTTCGCCCACTTCGGGACGCCCCAGATCGTGAACAACACCTCTTCACCGCGCGCCTGGGCGCCGCGGACGAGCTCGTCGAGGTCGTCCATCCGGTAGGCCGGATCGAACGGGTTCGAGGGGTTCGCGGGCCTCGTCGGCGCGATCTGCGGCCAGTAGACCCAGGCGCGGACGATCGTCGATCCGGCAGCGGCGGCGCCGTCGAGATTGTCGGCGCGGTCGGTGCGCCAGCGGAAGCTCGGGTCGTCGTGGAAACCGATCCACATCCTCGGCGCGGCGTTGGCTGCCGTGGCGGCGAGC
The DNA here is from genome assembly GCA_963738775.1 of uncultured Actinomycetes bacterium. GTDB lineage: Bacteria > Actinomycetota > Thermoleophilia > Gaiellales > Gaiellaceae > CAVQZA01. The sequence goes on along the minus strand of CAVTXU010000016.1, from coordinate 114,508 downwards.
AGGACGAATATCGCGACGGCAAGCGCGAGGCGCGCGAAGCGAATCACAGGATCGAGCTCCCTTCGTAGTCTGGCACGAGCCGACAAGCCTACCGACCCGTGTAGACGGCCCACGCCGGTAGGTGTTAGTCGAGCCCGATCTTTTACCTCAGCAATACATAGCTCCCGTACAACGAGAAGATGGCGCCGTTCCCGGTCTGCTCAGCCGTCTTCGTGGCGGCTCTCGCACTCGCCCTGCCCGCCTCGGCGGCTGCCCCGATCTCGCGGGTGCAGGTCGTGGCCAGGGAGTTCTCGCTCTCGCTCTCGCGCCCGTCGGTCAAGGCTGGGCCGGCGATCGTCGAGCTCGCGAACTTCGGCCAGGACGCCCATGACCTGCGGCTGGAGCGCGTCGGCGGCACCAGGGTCTACGGGACGCGCGTCGTGCAGCCCGGCGCCGTGTACGACCTCTCGCTGCGCCTCCTCCCCGGCCGCTACCGGCTCTGGTGCTCGCTCGGCAACCACCGCGCGCTCGGGATGGTCGCGACGCTGGTCGTCAAGCGCTAGCGCAGCGTGACGGGAATCGCGCTCTCGGTCGTCTGCGCGGCGGTCGTCGCCTGGAGGACGATCGTGCAGATGCCGCGCTGAACCTTCGCGGCAGGAAGCATCAGCGTGAGCGTCGAGGCGCCCGCCGCCGTCCTGCGCGCCCAGGACTGGATCCGCTCGCCGTGCGGCGAATAGAGCGTCGCGACGACGTGTGCGCTCTGGCTCATCTGGATGCTCACCGAGATCCGGCGAGCGCCGCCCTGGAGGCGCACGACGCTGCCGCTGACGGTCAGGGCGAGCTTCGTCGACCTGGGCGCGAGGACGCCGAAGAAGGTGAGGTGACGCGTGAGCACGTGAACCGCCCCGGTCGGATCGATGAAGTACCCGTCGGCCTGTCCCGCCGGAAGCGTGTCCGAGGTGAGCTTCGGCACGGGCGACCACGTCGCGCCGTCCTCCGAGAACGAGGGCACGCCGGCCGGGCCTGCGGCGAAGACGAGCTCGAGCGGCTGCGGGAAGGTGTCGAGCGCGGTGCCGTCGGCGAGGCGAGACACGGTGACGCGGACGACGCGGCTGCCGATCCCGAACGTGCCGCCGATCGACGGCTCATCGGCGATGTTGACGCGCACGGCCTCGGCGAAGGTGCTCGCCGTCCAGTTCACGGTGGTGTCGCCCGAGCTGGACTCGACCGAGCCCGCCGTTCCGGGCACGCCGAGATCGGGCAGCGCCGGCACGATCGTGAAGTGGCTCGTGATGTGCTGCGACGGGTTGAAGCCGTCGTCCATCGTCGCGATCAGCGTGTACGAGCCCGGCTGCGACGGGGTGAACGGCAGCGAATACGAGACGCCGAAGCCGGAGGCGAGCGACGTCGTCCCGCCCGGGCCCGCGACCGAGATCGCATACCAGCTCGCCATGTGGTTCGCAGTCAGCGTGATCGTGTCGAGTGCCGTGAGATTTGCGCCGTCGGCCGGGCTCGACCCGACGAAGTGGATCGGCGGCGGCGGAGGCGGCGGAGCGATGCAGGTGTGGCCGTCGTTGGCGAGGCGCAGCGGCGCCTTGCACGAGGCGGGCGCGGCGGGGCCGGCGCCGGTGAGGACGGACTGGTTCACGAAGGTGGCCGCCGCATTGCCCGCGAGATCCTTGGTCGCGGTGCCGGTGTAGCTGACGGTGGCGAGGTCGCCGGGCGAGATCGAGCCCGCGAGCGAAAGCACGACGGAGGAGCCGGTCACGGTCACGCTGGTCACCGCGTCGGTGGAGAGGTTGACGAGCACGGCGAAGTCTCCGGTCGCCGGCGTCGAGTTCGCGTCGAGCGCCTCGCTGTAGGAGAGCGTGAGCGTGCCCGCGGTGGCGCTCGCCGTGAGCAGCGACGGCGGAGTCGTGTCGCTATTCGTGAAGACGACGGCCACGGTGGCCGTGAGCGGGACGCCGTTGACGGTGCCGCTGACCGTCCCGGTGCCGGCCGAGGTCGCGGTCAGGTTCGCGGAGTACGTGCCGTTGCCGTTGTCGGTGACGGCCGAGAGCGTCCCGGCGGTCGTCGACAGGGCCACGGTGGCGCCGCCGGAGGTGAGGCTGTTGCCGTAGGAGTCCTTGAGGGTGACCGTGATCGTCGAGGCGGTCGCGCCGTCGGCGACGATCGTCGTCGGCGAGGCGGCGAGGGTCGAGGTGGTGCCCGAGCCGGCGCCGACGCTGACCGTGAGCGAGGCGACCGAGGTGTGCCCGCTCACCGTCGCCGTGACCGCGTGGAGGCCGGAGACCGTCGCCGAGCACGAGGCGGTCGCGTTGACGCACGAGCCGTCGGGGACGATCCCGAAGGTCGCAGTCTGCGCGCCGAGGCTGTGCCCGTACGCATCGGAGCCGGTGACGCCGTAGACCTGGCTGACGCCCGCGGCGACCGTCGAGGAGGCGGGGCTGATCTGGATCGTTGCGAGCGGGCCGGCGACGAACGAGGCCGAAGGCGTCGTCGGCAGGCTGACCGAGTCGGTCGTGTCGGTCGCGGTGAAGGTCGAGGTCTCGACGGCGGTGTCGGTGGCCGAGAACGCGGCGACGCCTGACGAGTCGGTCGCCGTGGCCGCGGAGACGGACGCAGAGCCGGTCGCCGCGACGGCCACGGTCTTGCCGGGCTCCGCGTTGCCGAAGGCGTCCTTCAGCGTGACGGTCACGGTCACCGGGGTCGAGCCGTCGGCGACGACAGAGGCGGGGGCTCCGGTCACGGTGGAGGTCGAGGTGCTGACCGAGGCGGGGCTCACCGTGACGGCGCCGCTCGACGCCGTGAGCGAGCCGTCACCGGCGGAGATCGTCTGCGAGCCGGCGGTCTTGAGCGTCGCCGAGAAGGCGTAGACGCCCGCGTCGCCGCCGCTGAAGGTGTGCGAGCCGAGGGCCGGGGCGAGCGGATCGGTGCTCGTGAGGCTGACCGTGCCGGTGTAGCCCGTGGTCGTGTTGCCGTAGGCGTCCTTCGCCGTCACGGTCACGCTGGCCGGCGTGCCGGCGGTGGCAATCGCGGGCGCGCTCACGGTGAGCGTCGAGGTCGCGCCGGGCGAGACGACGACGGCGCCGCTCGTCCCGCTGCTCGAGCCGTCGGAGGCCGCGATCGTCCACGAGCCGGCCGTCTTCAGGGTCACGGGGAAGGCGTGGGTGCCTGCGTCACCGCCGGTGAAGACGTGCGAGCCGGGCGAGGGCACCTGCGGATCGGCGCTCGTCAGGTTGACCGTGCCCGTGTAGGACGGCGTGGTGTTTCCGAACGCGTCCTTCGCCGTGACGCTCACGCTGATCCCGCTGCCGGCGGTCTCCGTCGCGGGCGCGCTGACGACGAGGTTCGTGGTCGGGCCGGGCGTGAAGGTGACGGAGGCCGACGAGGCGAGCGCCGCCGCGTTGAGCGTGCCGGTGATCGACGCGGTGCCGGTCGTCGTGGGCGAGGTCAGCGTTGCGGTGTAGGTGCCGTTGGCGTGGTCGGTGACTGCGGAGAGCGAGCCGCTCGTCGTCGCGAGCGCGACCGTTCCGCCCGAGCTCGTGACGTGGTTGCCGAAGGCGTCCTCGAGCTGCACCGTGACCGTCGAGGTGGAGGTGCCGTTCGCGACGATCGAGCCCGGCGCCGCGACGATCGTCGAGAGCGCGGTCGAGGGCGGCGCCGCGTTGACGGTGATCGGAGCGCTCGTGCCGGTGATCGCGGGCGTACCCGTGTCGGTCGCGGTGACCGTCTGTGAGCCAGAGGTCTTGAGCGTGTACGCGTTCGTGAACGTATGGACTCCGGCGTCAGCGCCCGTGAAGGCGTAGTTCGAAGGTGCGAGCCAGGCGCCGTCGCTACTCGTGAAGGCCAAGGCGCCGAGGTAGCCCGTCGTCGTGTTGCCGTAAGCGTCGGTCGCGGTCGCGGTCACGGAGCCGGTCGACCCGGCCGTCACCGATGCGGGTGCGCCTGTGAGCACGAGCGTCGAGGTCGCGGCCGGATTCACCGTGATCGAACCGGTCGTCGCGTTGAGCGTCCCGTCGGTCGCCGACACGGTCCGGGAGCCCGAGGTCTTCAACGTGACCGGCAGGGAGTGCGAGCCGTTGTCGCCGGCGACGAACGTATACGGGTCGGAGAGGACGGCGCCCGGATCGGTGCTCGTGAGGCTGACGGTGCCGACGTAGCTCGTCGCGATGTTCCCGTATGCGTCCTTCGCGGTCACGGTGACCGAGAACCCGGTGCCTGCCGTTGTCGGGGTCGGCGCGGTCGCGATGAGTGTCGCTGCGGGCAGCGCCGAGTTGACGGTGACGCCCGCGCTGGTGCCCGTGACTGCGCCGGACGTACCGGTGATCGTGCGCGAGCCGGCGGTCTTCAGCGTGTACGCGTTCGTGAAGGTGTGCACGCCCGCATCGGAGCCGGTGAAGTTGTATGGCCCCGGGAGCACGGCCTGTCCGTCGTTAGAGGTGAAGGCGACGGTACCGATGAAGGTCGTCGCGATGTTGCCGTAACCATCGATCGCGGTGACCGTCACCGAGCCGGGCGTCCCGGCGACGATCGAAGCGGGAGTCGCGGTGAGCGAGAAATCCGATGCGGCGCCGGCGTCGACGGTGACGGTCGGCGACGCGGCGAGCGCGACCATCGGCGAGGAACTGGACGAGTTCTCCGTAGTCGTGAACGCGCTCGCCCCGGCCGTCGTCCCGGCCACGGCCGCCGCGCCGTTGTGGGCGCCTCCGCTGGTGTTACCGTAGACAACCGTGAGCGTCCCTGCGGCTGCGAGCGTGACGCCGCTGACCGACAGCGTCCGTGTACCGGAACTCCAGGCGATCGCGCCCGTGCTGGACGTCGTGTAGTTCGGACTCGTGTTCGACACGGGCTGCGGGTCGCCCCAGGTCGCAGGGATCGCGATCGAGACCGTGCCGTTGTTCAGGCCGCCGACCGGGGCGGTGAACGAGAATGTATGCGTGTTGGACGTCGAGCCGGCAGTGACGAGCGTCGGCGAGACGGTCATCGTGCCGGTGCCGTCAGCAGCCATCACGGTGACGCTCGGCGAGCCGGCGGTCAGCGCGGTGAAGGTCGGGCCGATCGAGCCTTCGAACGACGACCAGGCAGCCGGCGTGCCGATCGCAGGCACCGTGATCGGGCCGTACGTGATCGTCACCGTGTCGCCTGCGGACATCGTGAGAGCGCTGAAGTTGATCTGCTGGCCGACGAATGCGACCGTCCCCGACGCGGTTCCGGAGAAGACTACGGCCGTGTTGAGCGCGGTCGGAGCAGTCCACGCTGCGGGAGCGGTCAACCGGAGCACGCCGCCCAGCGTGCCGCCCGCCGCGGCGGTGTAGGTGAAGACGAGACTCTGCGTGGCGCCAGTGGAGACGTTCGACCGGTTCACCGTCATCGTCCCGGAGCCGTTCTTGGCATAGACCTGGACTGTGCTCGAGGCAGCCGTCTTCGTGGGGTCGGTCGTATCGCTTGCAGTGATCGTCTGCGAACCGACGGTATTGAGGGTCACCGCGCCGCTCCAGCTCCCGTTCGTGAGCGTGGGCGTCGCGGTCGGCACGAAGGCCGCCAGCCCGTCGGTCGACGTGAGCGAGAGCGCGTCGTTCAGGCCCCCGGTCGTCACGTAGTTGCAGTAGGCGTCCTCCGCCTTGACCGAGCTGATTCCGAATGAGGTGCCCTGCGCCTGCTTCGAGGGCGTTGCGTTCTTGCACGAGGCCGGGCTGACCACCCCGGTGGGGTTGATGTTCGTCTCGCCCGGAACGAGCATCTGAAGCTTGACCGGTGCTCCCGCCGTGAGTGTGTTCCCAGCGCCCGCGGAGACCAGGTTCGTGTCGGCGCTCGTGCTGACCTTCCAATTTGCGGCCGCGATCGCGACCGCCTGGGTTGCGTTGGTCACCCCCGCGATCGTCAGCGACGCGCTCGCGCCGGCGGTCACACAGGGCGCGGACGCAGTCGCGAGCGTGATCGTGACGACGTTCGCCCCGCCGCTCGCGGCCGCCACCGAGCAGCCGCCGTTGAAGCCGCTGACGAGACCGATCACAGGCGACGCCGGCGTGGTGAACGTGGTCGTGGGCGTTGCGGTCGGGAACGTCGCCGTGATCGTGCTGCCATTGCCGAGCGCGCCGGTCGCCATGAAGTTCACCGTCCACGTCGCCGGGGAACCCACGGTGAGCGTCGGACTCGTGAAGCTAACCAGGGTGACGCCACTCGGATCGATCACGTAGGGCACCGGCAGTAACGAGTCATCGAGCCGGAGCTCGAGGAAGCGGTCGCCGCCGTGCCGCGCGAGCGTCCAGCGAAGGCCCTTCGGCGTCAACGAGTTCCCCGCCGTGTCGAGCAGGGCAACCGGTGCAATGCTGATGCCAGTCGGCCGGCCGTCCCGGCCGACGAAGCTCACCGCATCTGCATCCGTCAGCCGCGGCACGAGATCCGTACCGCCGATCCGCCAGCGCCAGGTATGCGCTCCCTGATGGCTATCGACCTGGAGCAGCTGCTCCGCGCCGGAGCCGGTGATGGTCACGAACTCGCGCCCGAAGGTTGTCGTGCGGGATGCGCCCCCCGCGTATGCCGTCCAGTTGCCGGCGCCACCGTCCATAGAGGCGAGCGACATTGTCAAGGCACCGATGCGCACCTGGAAGCCTCCGGCAGTGACCGTGCTCTCGGCGCCGTATTGCTGCAGCGCTGCGACCGGGAGAGTCGCGCGCCGTGCCCCGAGCTGGGTCGCGACGAAGGCCGGCGTCTTCACTACCGGCCGGCCAGCGGGCTGCGAGACGAGCGCTACAACCGGCTGGGAGCCGGAGCCAGGCCCGCCGACCAGGATCCCGGCAGCCGCTGCGACGACAAGCAGGAGCCCTCCGACGAGCAGGCCGAGATGTCTCGCTCGTCCGATCGGAGGTCCTTTCCGCAGATAACCGTGTCCGAGATCCATCGTCTTCGCACGCACCGCAGCGTGCTTTCTCTCTTTCGGCCATTTACGGCTCGGACGTAAGCCCCTGACGAGTGTCGTGTTGCGAAAGTTCCCCTCGAACGAGGGATCGCGGACTGTCCGCGCGCGGCCGACCGCGCGCGCCTCTACGAAGAGCTCGGCTCCGCTTCCGGCTCGATCGCCAGCTTCGGCAGGCGCCGGTCGGCCCAGGTCGGGAACCACCACGTGCGGTCGCCGAGCAGCTGGAGCGTGGCCGGGAGCAGGATGCAGCGGATCACGAGCGCGTCGAGCAGCACGGCGCTCGCCAGCGCGAGCCCGAACAGCTCGATCACGCGCTCGCCGCCGAGGATGAAGCTCGCGAAGACGGCGACCATCACGGCCGCTGCGGCGGTGATCACGCGTCCGGTGCGGATCAGTCCCTCGCGGACTGCCTCGGAGGCGTCGGCCCCGTGCGTCCACTCCTCGTGGATCCGGCTCACGAGGAAGACCTCGTAGTCCATCGAGAGGCCGAACACGATCGCGAACACCATCACCGGTAGGAACGCGGCGATCGGGCCGCCTGAGATGCCGAAGTACGAGCCGAGCCAGCCCCACTGGAAGACCGCGACGACGATTCCCATCGACGCGCCGATCGAGAGCAGGTTCATCACCGCGGCCTGCACCGGGATCAGCAGCGAGCGGAACACGACCATCAGCAGGAGCGCCGAGAGCAGCACGACGATGCCGATGAAGTACCAGAGCTTGCTCGAGAGCACGCTCGAGAAGTCGATCTGCGCGGCGGTGGCGCCGCCGATGTACGCGGTCGCGCCGGTGGCCTGCTCGAGCGGCGGGATCACGTCGTTGCGCAGGTGGCGGACGAGGGCCTCGGTCTGCGTGCTCTGCGGCGAGGTCTCGGGGAATGCCGAGATCGTCGCGACGTCGATCGTCGGGCTCAGCCGCGGGGCCGAGACGGCCGCGATGCCCGGAGTCGAGCGGAGCGCCGCCTGGAACTGCGCGATCGTGACCGACTTGCCGGTCTGGGGCAGCTCGATCGCGAGCAGGAGCGGGCCGCTGAAGCCCTTGCCGAAGCCCGTCGCGAGCAGGTCGTAGGCCTTGCGCGTCGTCTGGCTGCTCGGGTCGTTGCCCGCATCGGTGTTGCCGAGACGGAGGCTGAGCGCGGGCGCAGCGAGGCATCAGCATCACGGCGCCGGAGGCGATGAACGCGACCCACGGGCGCCGCTGGATCGCGCCGATCCAGCGCGTCCAGAAGCCGCTGCGGTCGTCCTGCGGCTCCTTGCGCCGGCGCGCGAGCGCACCGGGCTTGCCGATCCGCCGGCCGAAGAACGTGAGCAGGGCGGGCAGCAGCGTCAGCGACGCGGCCATCACGAGCAGGACCGCGATCGACGACGAGACCGCGAGCCCGTAGAGGAAGCTGACGCCGAGTGTGAACATGCCCATCAGCGCGATCACGACGGTCGTGCCGGCGAAGATGACCGCGCGGCCGGCGGTGTTCATCGACTCTGCGACCGCCGCCGTGACGTCGTTGCCGTTGCGGTTGTACGCCTCGCGATAGCGCGTGACGATGAACAGCGCGTAGTCGATGCCGACGCCGAGGCCGATCATCAGCGCCAGCTCGGAGGAGAAGTCGGGCATGCTCGAGGACGCGGCTCAGGAGCGCGATGATCCCGAGCCCGGTCCCGAGCCCGAAGAGCGCCGTGACGATCGGCAGCCCCATCGCGAGCATCGAGCCGAAGCTGATCAGCAGCACGATGATCGCGGCGCCGATCCCGACGAGCGCGGTGTAGCCGATCGACGACTGCTGCGCCTGCTCGATCGCCTGGCCGCTCAGCTCGACCTGGAGGGCCGACGAGCGCGCTGCGGCCGCGGTGGCGATGACCCGGTCGGTCGCGGCTTTCGGGAGGACGTTCGCGCGCTGGTCGAAGGCGACGGTCGCGAAGCCGATCGAGCCGTCGCGCGAGATCGCGCGGCTGCCGGGCGTGAACGGGCTCGTCACGGAGGTGACGTGCGGCAGCTTCGCGACGCGCGCGAGCATCTGCTCGACCTCGGCGCGAACCGCGGGCTGGGCGAGCGTGCCGTTCGGGGTGTGGAGCACGATCTGGTCGGAGTCGCCCGACTGGGCGGGGAAGCGGCTCGAGAGCAGGTCGGCGGCGCGCTGGGCGTCGGTGCCCGGCAGCGAGAAGTTGTTGGCGTAGTGGCTGCCGACCGCGCCCGAGATTCCCATGGCGGCGATCAGCGCGACGAACCAGAGCGCGACCACCCAGCGGCGGTGCTCACTCGACCAGCGGGCAAGACTCAGCATGCTGCTCCTTCAATCGTCTTGAACATCAACCTAATCGATGTTACACTAAAAACCGTGGCGACGCAGACACGCGGAATCGACGACGATCTCCTCGAGCTCGAGCAGCTTCTGCCCACACTTTTCCGCGCCCTCCGCCACGGCGGGCCCGACCTGCGGGAGCTGGAGCAGCACAAGCGCGCGTTCTACGACGCGGGCCTGCGGGAGCGGCACGGCCGCGTCCTCCTCACGCTCGCCTCGACCGGCCCGCTCACCGTCGGCGAGCTCGCGAGCACAATCGCACTGACGCCGGCGACGACCAGCCTCCTCGTCGGCGAGCTCGACCGCGCCGGCTTCCTCGAGCGTCATGAGGACGACGTCGACCGGCGCCGCACGATCGTCTCGCTGCCCGAGTCGATCCGCGGCGCGATGGAGCAGTTCGCCCGCGCCAGGCGCGAGCCCCTGCGCCGCACGCTCGAGCAGATGAGCCCCGCGGCGCGAAAGCACTTCGTCGACGGCCTCCGAATCCTCAGCGCCGAAGCCGGCCGCGAGTCGCCGCACGAGTGAGCGGCGGAGGCCGAAGCCCCCGCCGCCCACAACGTACGTCGTCACATTCCGATCAGAGATGCCCGACGCAGGTGCCCGCATGGGCATTGCTGTTCGTGCCGTCGGGGCAGGTCGTGTTCGACCAGATCACGTGCTTCACGTTCGCCCCGCCGAGATCGGCCCCCGTGAGGTCGGCATTCGACAGGTCGGCGCCGTTCAGGTTCGCACCCGACAGCTCCGCACCCGCGAGCGATGCGCCCGTGAGCGTTGCGCCCGTGAGGTTCGCCCCGCCGAGATCCGCGCCTGTGAGCACGGTGCCCGAGAGGTTCGAGTCGTTCAGCTTCGCCCCGGACGCGTCGGCGCCGTGCAGGCCGGCGTTGACGAGGAAGCCGCTCTTGAGGTTGGTGCCGAGGAGCGACGCGCCCGCGAGCTCGGCGCCCGAGAGGTTGTCGCCGCTCAGGTTCTGGCCCGAGAGGTCGGCGTTCCGGAGGTCCACCTGGCCGGTGACCGGATCGAGCTGGAGCGGCGGGTTCTTGCCCTTCTTGCCGCTGAAGTCGAACAGGTTGGCCAGGTCGTACGGCACGCCCTCCGAGCTGTCCGTTCCGGCGAAGGCCTGGTCGAACGAGCCGTGGATCCCCGGAAGGCCCCAGTTGTACTCGATGAAGTTGATGAACGAGGCCTGGTTGCTCAGGTTGTGGTCGACGAAGTTCGACTTCGCCCACGGCGAGACGACGATCAGCGGCAGCCGCGGCCCGAGCCCGCAGCGGCCCTGCTGATTGCCGAGCGGAGCCGTGGTCTGCGGCTTCGCGCCGCACTGCCCGGAGGTCGGATTCGTCGCGCTGATCTTGCCGAGCACCGTGCCCGTGAGGTTGTCCGCGCCCGAGAGCGACGGGTTCGAGACCCCGGACTGCGCGTGGTCGTACCAGCCGTCCGAGTCGTCGTAGTTGATGAAGACCGCGGTGCTGGCCCAGTCGGGCGTCTGCTCGAGCGCGTTGATCTCCTTCACGACGAAGGCCTGCTCGTCAGCCGGATCGGAGTACGCGGCGTGGCCGTCCTCGTAGCCCGGAGCCTTGAGGAACGTCACGGCCGGCAGCGCGGACGCCGGCAGCTGGCCGGCGGCGATCGCCGCGACGAGCTGGTCGAAGTCGCTCGTGTCGTAGTTGTGGTTCGGCGTGTCGAACTGCGGCCCGGTGCCGTACACGCCTGCGAACGTCTGCGTGTCGGTGCCCACGGTCGAGAGGCTGCCCGGGCCGGTCAGGAGATCGTGCCCGGAGCCGTCCGTGGCGACCGTCAGGTGGTGAGGGTTCGCGGTCGACGCGTAGTACTCGAACGGCTCGTGGTGTGGGATGTAGTCGTCCTTGTACCCCCACTGGCCCGTGCCGCCGAGAGCCGTTCCGACCGGCGTGACGGCGTCGCAGAGCCCCTGGTTCGAGGAGTGCGGGACGTTGTTCTGGAAGCCGGAGCTCTTGAACTCGTCCGCGATGAACTGGTTGGTCGGCTGACCGGTGTGACCGGTCGCGGCCAGTGCCGCCGAGAAGCTCTCGGTCGGACGGAAGCCACCCTGGAACCAGCCCCACGAGAGTCCAGCGGCGTTCAGCTCGTCGCCGATGTTGGCGCCCGTCAGGCCGACCGCGTCGCGGGTCGAGCAGTCGTCCCAGTACGGCTGGGCGTCACTCGTCAGCGAGAAGCCGCCGAGGCCGTCCGCGGTGATGTCCGCATCCGGCGCCGTCGAGGTGGCGACGGTCGGCGCGTTCGCCTCGTGCCCGGTGTCGACGTTGCCCGTGTCGCCGGAGACGACGTTGACCGCGCCCGGTGCGGACGGGCCGAAGGTCGTGCCGTACGAGTTGTCGCTCATCGCGTTCCGCTGCGCGTAGCCCCAGAGCGCGGTGACTGCGTTGCCGTCGTAGTAGTCCATGACTGTCTTGGCCTGGCACGGGACGCCGTACGGCGTATTGCCGGACGCGGTGCCGACCGACTGCACGAACTGATCCATGAGCGCGCCGTCGAACGACTGCTGCTCGTCGCTGTAGTTGTGATCCTGGTCGCACGTGAGCTGGCCGCCCGCTCCGCCCGCGACCCCCGTGGCCGTGCTGTCGAGTCGCACCGGCAGCGAGGAGTTCGGGTTCGTGGCGGTGAGGTCGGCTGCGTGCTGGAGGCTCGCCGGCAGCGACGGATCGGTCGCCGGCGGCAGCCCGTCCACGGCGGGCGTGTCCGGAGCGGCGGCGAACTTCGAGCCGTCGGTGTTCGCCGCGGTCGGGTACGTGCCGAAATAGTGATCGAACGAGACGTTCTCTTGGAAGATGACGACGATGTGCTGGATCGGCGTCGCGGTGGCCTTGTGACCGGCGGCCGTCTTGGCTCCGCCCGCGGCCGTGGTCGCGACGATCGCGGCCAGCACGATCGCGAGGACTGCGATCAGACCGGCCATTCCACCCTTGCGTGACATGCGCTCCCCCTCAGGATCACGAAAGACGGGGCACGCCCGAAGGGCGGCCCATGACGAGGCCGAGTCTCCCGGGCGACTCGACTTGCATGGGACTCCGATCGGTTACGGAGCGGTTAAAACCTGGCGACCGAGCGAGGCGTCAGGATCGCGAGCGTCTTCGAGATCGCCTCGCCGAGCGCAGCGTCCTTCGTCGTCCCCCAGAGCGGTCCGCAGCCGTCGGTAACGAGCTCGACGACGCGCAGCATCCCTGCCGGCGTCACCGGCTCCTCGACCCGCTCGAGCGCCCGCACGAGGGTCTCGACCGACTCGCGGTGCTCCCGCACTGCGGGCAGGTACAACGGGCGGCGCCGGCCGAACGGCCGCTCGTACGCCATCTCCTCGATCAGCCTCAGCGTCCGGGCGAGCATCCGCCGCTGCCGTGACGAGCAGAGCTGCTCGGCCCGCCACGCGTACGTCGGCGCGATGAAGCGGCCGGTGGCGGTTCGCAGCCACGCGTCGGCGGCTCGGCGCTGCCGGTACAGGCGCACCTGCGCCTGGACGAGCGCGTAGATCCCGAAGATCGCGGCCGTGACGGCGGCGATCCCGAGCAAGCGTGCCGGCTCGAAGCCGGTCAAGGCCAGGACGCCGGCCAGCGCTGCCGCGGCGAGACAGCCGACCGGCAGCGCGAGTATCCGCCCCACTCCGGGAGTTCCGCGCAACTCCATCGCCACGAAATCGTAGCGCGTCACTTCGTGCCTGCGACCACCTTGTCGATCCTGGCCCGGAGCCGCTGCGCGAGCACGACCGTCCGCGCGCGAAGGCCGGTCACGTCGGTCGCGGTGACGAACACCGCTCCGAGCAGGTCTCCCCTCCGAAACACCACGTCGCCGACGTAGAGGATCGGCTTGCCGGCATCCCGGTACGTGAGCAGGTATGCGAAGGCGCCGTCGCCGACACGCGCGTCGAACGGCGTCAGGCCGACCTTGACGCCGCTGCCCGTGCTCGCCTCGCGCGCCCGTGTGACGCCGCGCCAGAACACGAGGCCCTTCGTCGCCGTGGCCGCGTTCCGGTAGAGCTCGGCGACGGTCTGCACCCGGGCCAGCGACTGCGCGCCGCGGTGCGAGCCCACGAGCGGGCGCGAGTAGTCGAGGGTGTAGCCCGTGATCCGGCCCGACCTCGCGAGCTCGGCGGCAGTCACGCCGCCGCCCGCGACCTCGGCCGCGTCCGCGTTCGAGTCGACACCCGAGTCGTCGACGAGAGACATGCCCGTCGTGTCGAGGCCCAGAGCGTCCTTCGGCAGCGGCATCAGCGCCAGCCGGCTCGGATCGACCGCCGCCGCGGCGGGGCAGAGCACCGCCGCGCACACCGCGGCGACGGCAAGGCGGGAGACGAGACTCATCCCCGCACGATAGCCAGGTCGGCGCGACGCGCTTTTCCGGTTGTGTCACCGGTAGCATCCCGGTCGCGATGGGGACGAACGAGAACGCGCAGCGCGCGACGATGAAGGACATCGCCGAGCAGGTCGGCGTCTCGGTGGCGACGGTGTCGCGCGTCCTCAACGGGCGTCCGGACGTCTCGAAGAAGACCCGCGCGCTCGTGCTCCAGGCGGTGCGCGAGCGCGGACCTGTCCCCGGCGGCGCCCGCGGGATCAGCGGCACGCGCACCGGCCTCGTCGGGGTCACGGTGCCGGTCGTCCAGTACGAGTACTACGCGCTGATCCTGGGCGGCATCAGCGAGGCGCTGTACGAGCAGGGCCTGCGCCTCGTCCTCTGCGCCACGCGCTACGAGCACATCCGCGAGCGCACGCTCGTCGAGCTGCTCGTCCACGACCACAGCGACGGCGGCGTCCTGATCATGCCGACCGAGTCGCCCGACGAGCTGCTCGCGCTCCACCAGCAGGGCTATCCCTTCGTCGTGATCGACCCGCGCGAGGAGCTGTCGGCGGGGATCCCGACCGTCTCGGCGGCGAACGTCTCCGGCGCGAAGGAGGCGGTCGACCACCTGGTCGCGCTCGGCCACCGGCGCATCGGCGTGATCACCGGGCCGCGCGAGCTCGCCTCGATGGAGGACCGCTTCGCCGGGTACTGCGCGGCGCTCGCGGCGGCGGGAGTGCTCCCCGACCCGGAGCTGACGCATCGCGGCAACCTCGACGTCCCGAGCGGGCGCGCCGCTGCGAGCGCGCTGCTCGCCGTCGCCGATCCGCCCACCGCGATCTTCGCGTTCAACGACAACATGGCCGTGGGCGCGATCGAAGCGGCGCGCGAGCTCGGGCTCGAGGTGCCGCGCGACCTGTCCGTCGTCGGCTTCGACGCGCTCGATGCCTCGCGGATCGTGACGCCCGCGCTGACGACGGTGCGCCAGCCGCTCGAGGAGATGGGCCGCCTCGCCGTGCGTCTGCTCCTCAGCGTGATCGAAGGCGAGCGCAGCGAGGGCGTGCGGGTCAAGCTCACGACCGCGCTCGTCTCGGGCGCCTCGACCGCAGCTCCGGGTTGACCAGCGGAGCGGGCGTCCTGAGAGGCCCGCCCCGCTGACCCGTTCGGGCTAGGGCAGGTGCCAGACCTGCGCGACGGTGCCGTTGCAGTCCCAGATCTGGAGCTGCGTCCCGTCGGTCGTGTTCTGCGCCGGATCGTCGAGGCACCGCCCCGACTGCGGATTGAACAGCGAGCCATCGGAGCGCGACTGCCACACCTGCGCACCCGTCCCGTTACACGTCCAGAGCTGCACCTTCGTCGCGTTCGCGGTACCACCACTCGCGATGTCCATGCACTTGCCGAGCGCCCGGATCGTGCTGTCACCCGAGTTCCACGTCCACTTCTGCGCATTCGTGCCATTGCACGTCCACAGCTGGATATGCGTGCCATCGACAGTGTTCGAACCGCTAACGTCGACACACTTGCTGCCGTTCCCCGTGATCTGGCCCGTCCGCCCGCCGGTGGTGCCGCCCCCGCCGCCGCTTGCCGGCGCCTTGTTGTAGACGGCGACGTAGTCGACGTTCATCTGCCCGCCCGAGACGGTCGCGGCCGTGGGGCCACCGCCGAACGCGCCGGGGAAGCCGCCGCCCATCGCGAGGTCGTAGATGATGAAGAACGGGTGGTCGACCGCGTTCGCCCAGGTCGTGGCGTCGACGGCCGTCGAGTTGAGCGTGAAGTAGTTGACGCCGTCGAGGTACCAGCGGATCTGCTCCGGCGACACCGAGCGGTCGATCTGGACGCCGTAGGTGTGGTACGCGGTCTGGCAGCCCAAGCACGCGCGCTCGCCGCTGCCGAGCCCCGTCGTCTCGTTGCACGGGCCGCCCGGGTCGACGCCACAGTGGAGCGTCCCGAAGACCGAGCTGCGCCCGTTGATGTCCTCGAGGATGTCGACCTCGCCTGACGCGGGCCAGGCGACGCCGCTGCGCAGCGGTGCGCCGAGCATCCAGAAGGCCGGCCAGTAGCCGAGCCCGTTCGACGTATTCACGTTCGGCTGCTGGATCGACGACTGCATCAGCACCACGCCGCCCGCGGGTGCGCCGAAGCTCGAGGACTGCGTCTCGATCCGGCCCGACGTCCAGCCGGTCGCCGGGTTCGTGCCGCTGTGGAGCGCGCGGAGCACGAGATGCCCCGAGCCGTCCTGGAAGACGTTCGCCGTGCTGCTCGACATCGTCTCGATCTCACCGGTGCCGAAGATGCCGGTGCCGGTGTCGTAGAGCCAGTTGGCACCATTGACGCCGGTGCCGGACGCGCCGGTGAAGTCGTCGCTCCAGGTGAGCGTGAAACCGGACGGCGGTGCCGGGACTGCGGCGCTCGCCGAGCCGGTCAGAAGCGCGACGCCGGCCAGGCCGACACCGAGCGCGAGCGCAAACATCCGGAGACGCCGTGCCCTCTTTGCATGCATCTGATTCTCCCTCTCGCGTGGGTTTGACTCAGCCGCCGCATCGCTTCCGGTTTTTTTCCGGTTGCATTACCGGTTGAGCCTAAGCCGCCTCCGAGCGGGTGTCAAGACTTCAGCTGGCCGCGTTCCTCACGAGCGCCGCGATCTTCGCCTCTTCTGCTGCGGTCAGCTTCTTCAACGCGAAGGCGGTCGGCCACATGGGGCCGTCGTCGAGGTTTGCCCTGTCGCTGAAGCCGAGCGTCGCGTACCGCGTCTTGAACTTGTGTGAGCTCTGGAAGAAGCAGACGACCTTGCCGTCGCGGGCGTACGCAGGCATCCCGTACCAGGTTCTCGGCTCGAGCTCCGGCGCGCTGGCCTTGACGATCGCGTGGAGCCGCTTGGCGATAACGCGATCCGCCTTCGGCATCTCGGCGATCTTCGCGAGCACATCGGCTTCCCCGTCCGCTCTCTTCTTCTGCCCCTTGAGCTCCTGGGCGCGCTCTTTCATCGCGGCCCGTTCCTCGGCCGTGAATCTCTTCTCAGCCATTGCGAGTGTCTCCTTCCGCCTCGGCGATCAACTCGTCGAGCTCCGGCACGTGCTCGCGCAGGCTCGGGCAGGTTGACGACGATGCCCTCCTGCGTGCTGCGGGCGAGGACGACGACCGCCTCCTCGTCCGCGCGAGGGGTTCTCCTCACGATGGGGGACGTACGGCGGCACGTAGACGTAGTCGCCCGGCTCAGTCTCGATCCGCCGCTCCTCGTCGTTCTCGAGAAACACGAAGACGGGGTGCCCGCGACCACGTAGATCCCGGTCTCGGCCTCGCCGTGGTGGTGGTCGGCGGAGACGAGGCCCGGCCCGACGTGGTTCTTGCCCATCCAGATCTTCCGCGACCCGTTGCGCTTGCCCGAGATCGCCTCGTAGCGGCGCATCCCCGGCGTCTGCGCGGTGTCCTCGCTGAGCTCGTCGTGCGCGCGTGTGATGCAGCATCACGTGCCAGGCCGCCGTCCCGGCGTCGAGCTCGTGGTCATGGTCGTGGTCGTTCATCCCCACAGATTCTGTCTCACCGGCAGGAGGACACCGCTCCGGTAGGGTGGTCGATTGGCATCGGTCAATCACGAGGCGCGGAGGACGGCATGTCGGGAGCTTCGGAAGGGGCCGTTCGGCCGGGTGTGAGCGCAGGCCCGACGAGCGAGTTCAGCTTGTTCTTCGTCGTCAAGCAGGGCCATGGGGGTGCGCTGCGCGATGCGCTGCAGGCGCTCCAGAATCACCCGGGCTACCGACCCGGGGAGTACAACATGGCCGTCGCGTCGATCCACGAAGCCCGGTTCGTGCTGTTCGACGACGACACGCGGCTGTTGTTCGCGACGAGTTTTGACGGGACGTGGGACGCCTACATGGACGATTTCTTCACGTCAGGCCCGACGCTGCAGCTGTTCGATGAGGTGTTCCAGCATGTCGAGGGGTACGACGGGCTCCCCGACGTCGAGGCGGTCAAGGCCTTCGTCCTGGGTGCCCAGGTCACCGCGGCGGCCTATGCGCGGAACTACGGTGGCACGGTGAAGGAGATCCGGAAGGCTGAGCGCGTGAACGCAGCGTTCCAGCAGGTGCTCGATGATCCCGCCGCCGCCGGCGCCCTGCAGCAGACGGCGTTGCAGCCGCTGCTCGATGAGGCTGCAGACTAACCGCAGCGGAGGAGCGAATGTCTGACCACATCTCCGGGCCGCGCGCGTTGGCCGATCCGATCGCGGACATCACGGATGTCTATGCGTTTCCCAGCCCGGAGCGGCCGGGGCACCTCGTGCTCGTGCAGAACACGCTGCCGTTCGCCCCGGCGACCGCGCGGTTCTCGGACGGGCTCTTGTACCGCTTCAGGCTGCGGCGCGTAGCCGTGGTGGATGCGGAGGTCGGCCAGTCCCCGTTCGACGTTCACGACGCCGAGGAGGTCGTGTTCGATTGCGTGTTCTCGGAGGCGACGGGCGACGGTCGGCAGGAGGGCACGTGTCTCACACCGGGCGGAGACACCATCGCCTTCGCCGTGGACGACGAGCTGGGCGGCTCCGCGCACGGGGTGCGGGCCTTCGCGGGGGTGCGGTGGGATCCGTTCATCATGGACGCGCCGGCGGCGCTCAAGACGATCGCCACCGAGCAGCTCGCGTTCACCGATCCAGGCTCGATCTACATGGACGGTAAGAACGTCTTGAGCATCGTGCTGGAGATCGACTGCGCGAAGTACCTGCCCGGCGCAGAGCTGGTTGGCCACGTGTCGGAGACGCTGACGCGCGGCAAGGTCACCGTGCGCATCGAGCGCGTCGGCCGACCGGAGGTCAAGAACCTGCTGCTCGCGCCCAAGCAGTTCGACCAGGTCAATCGCGATCTCGAGATCCGTGACATCTACAACATGGAGGACGGCTTCCATCTCGCTGACGGCTACGTAGGCGCGTACCGCGCACGCCTGAATGCGAATCTCCGCTTCTGGGACGGCCTCGACGGCAAGTTGGACTGGGAGTCTCAGGACGGCACGCACCCACTGACCGAGATCGTTCTCGCCGACTACCTGGTCGTCGATGTGACCAAGCCGTACGCCGCGCAGGGGTCGTATCTCGAGATCGAGCAGGCGCTGATGGAGAGCCGACCGCATTCGACGTGTGGCGGGCGCGCGCTGAACGATGACGTGATGGACACGATCTTCACGATGCTCATCAACGCCGGCAAAGGGCCTGTGATCCGAGACGGCGTCGACGGGGCATCGCGGCCGGCCACGGAGACGTTCCCCTACGTGGCCGTGCCAAATCCGGACCCGCCCGAACAGCCGGAACACCACTGACGTGCGGGCGTCGGGGTGAGCGCCGCAGGCGGGATCCAGCTGGAGCTGGACGACATCCAGGGCGGTGCGCTCCACCCGCGACCGTCTCCCTACGTCGGAACGTATCTGCTGCTTCGGATCGATGATCGCGAAGCGGGCCGCGAGTTGATCAGGCGGCTGCTGCCGCTGGTCGGGTCTGGCCGGGTCGCCCCTGATCCGTCCGCGCACGCTTGGGTCACGGTTGCCTTCACCTACAGCGGGTTGAAGGCGCTGGGCGTGCCGCAGGATTCGCTCGACAGCTTCGCGCCCGAGTTTCGCCAGGGCATGGCCGCACGCGCCCTCGAGCTCGGGGACATCGGCGACAGCGCGCCCGAACGGTGGGAGTCGCCGCTGGGGACGCCGGACGTGCATGTGGCGCTGGCGGTGCTCTCGCCGGATTCCGAGCGCCTCGACGCGCTGCGCCAGCGCGCTCGCAAGGCACAGGAGCAGCTCCCGGGTGTCGAGCTGGTCTGGCGGCAGGACTGCTACCAGCTGTCGACCGGACGGACGTCGTTCGGCTTCAAGGACGGAATCGGCCAGCCGGCGATCGCGGGTAGCGGCATCCCGCCCACCAATCCCCTGGAGCGGCCCATCGAGCCTGGTGAGTTCATCCTCGGCTACCCGGACGAGAGCGGATCGCTACCGCCGATGCCGACGCCCTCCGTGCTCGGACAGAACGGCACCTACGTCGTCTTTCGCAAGCTTCATACCCGAGTCGCTGCGTACCGCAGGTACCTCCGCGACCAGGCCGCATCGCGTGAGGAGGAGGCGCTGCTCGGAGCGAAGATGGTGGGACGCTGGCAGAGCGGTGCGCCGCTCGCGGTCGCGCCCGACGAGGACGAGCCCGACCTCGGCGCGGACGACGCCCGGAACAACGCCTTCCTGTACGGCGATGATCTGCGCGGGTTCAAGTGTCCGGCCGGAGCGCACGCACGCCGCGCGAACCCGCGCGACGCGTTTGACGGCGACGGCGGCGTCGACGTGCGCCTGCATCGCATGATCCGGCGGGGCACGAGCTACGGAGCGCCGTTGCCCGAGGGCGTCCTGGAAGACGACGGCGAGGAGCGGGGCATCATCTTCGTGTTCGCCGGCTCGCACCTGAAGCGCCAGTTCGAGTTCGTCAAGACCCAGTGGCTGAACGATGGGATCTTCATCGGCGCGCCGCAGGAGGCGGACCCGCTGGTAGGCCGTCCCACCGGCTCGAGTGCGTTCACGATCCCGAAGCGGCCGATCAGGCGCCGACTTCAGGACGTGCCGCCGTTCGTCGTCACCCGAGGCGGCGAATACTGCTTCGCCCCGGGCCTGCGCGCCCTGCGCTGGCTCGCCGAGCTCGACACCTAGGAGGCGCCATGGCATCCGGATCGACACCTACCGATCGCTGGAAGGCACTGGACTTCGGGCCGCCGTCGGACGGTGGCGACGACGCTGAGCCCGTTCTGGTCGACTACGTCGGCGACGGCGCGATCGCCGTGATCACGCTGAACCGGCCTCACGCCGACAACGCCATCACGACCGAGATGGGCGCTCGCCTGACCGACGTCCTGGAAACGATCGCGGTGCGGCCGTCCGTGCGCGTCGCGATCATCACCGGTTCCGGCGACCGCGCCTTCTCCGTCGGCAGCGACCTTCGCCAGCGCAAGAGCATGACGAAGGAGGACTGGCTTCGACAGCGTCAGGACTTCGACCGCACCCTGTACACGCTGCGAGAGCTGCGAACGCCGATCTTCGCCGCCGTCAACGGAATCGCCTACGGCGGCGGGTCCGAGATCGCGCAGAGCACGGATTTCATCATCGCCTCCGATACCGCGACGTTCGGCCAACCCGAGGCGATGATCGGCCTCTCGGCGGGCGGAGGCTCACCGGTGTTCCTGCCACGCGTGCTACCGCCCGGCAAGGCGATGCAGATGCTGATGACCGGTGATCCGATCACGGCCCTCGAGGCGCACCGCCTCGGCATGGTCAACGAGGTGCACCCGGAAGCGGAGCTGATGGATGCAGCTCTTCGGATCGCCGAGAAGATCGCGAGCAACTCACCGACCGCGGTGCGGGCGGTGAAACGCGCTGTGCGCCTGGGCCAGGGGCAACCCACCGAGCAGGCCATCGCGATCATGATGGAGGCCCACTGGCGCTCGGCCGTTCACCCCGACCGGATCGAGGGCATCGGCGCGTTCAACGAAGACCGAGACCCCACCTTTCAAGATCCCGACTACTAGTAACTCGCCCATCCGAGGAGGCCCGAAGTGGCTCTGGCAGACGATCTGGCACGCGAACGCGCGGCACTGACGATGATCCACGGTGATCCGTTCAACGCAGAAGCACCCCCCGAAGCACTCGAGACCGACATCACGCCGACCGAGCTGCACTACGTCCGCAGCAACTTCCCGGTCCCCGCACACGACGGCCGGATCGAGATCGGCGGAGCGGTCGAGCACCCAGTCACACTCAGCCTCGATGACCTGAAGGCGATGCGATCAATCGAGCGAGTTGTCACCCTCGAGTGCGCCGGAAACGGGCGGCTCGCGATGCGGCCACTGCCGGCCGGCGAGCCATGGGGCGACTACGCCGTCTCGACAGCCCGTTGGAAGGGAGCTCTGCTGCACGAGGTGCTCGAGCAGGCGAAGCCACTCGACACCGGAGTCGAAGTGCTCTTCGCCGGCGTAGACCACGGGTCCTACATCCTGAACCCCGTGCTGAAAGACATCGATGCCTCCGACCTCTCCTTCGAGCGGTCACTGACGCTCGTGCACGCGGCCGATCCGTCGGCCGAGATCCTGATCGCCTACGAGATGAACGGCGAGCCGCTCAACCCCGATCACGGTGCGCCGGTCCGGCTGATCGTGCCGCACTGGTACGGCGTCGCCTCCGTCAAATGGCTGGCGCGCATCGAAGTGCTCGAGCAGCCGTTCATCGGGGAGTTCGAAACCGGGCACTACATGTATCAGTGGGCCGATCGGCCGCCTGAGCGCGTGACGGTGATGCGGCCACGCGCGCGCATCACGGACCCACGCCGCGGGACCACGATCAACGTCAACGAGAAGCATGTCGTCCGCGGCAAGGCATGGTCGGGAACCGGCCCGGTGACGAACGTCGACATCAGCCTCACCGGCGAGTCAGAGTGGCTCCCGGCGCACCTCGAAACGCCCAAAGGCCCATACCAGTGGCAGAACTGGTCGTTCGAATGGGAGCCGACGGAGCCCGGGCGAAAGAGCCTCCGCGTCCGTGCCACCGATGCAGCAGGGAACGTCCAACCTGAAGTCCCCATCTGGAACAGGCTCGGCTACGGCAACAACGCGATTGAAGTCATCTACGTCGACGTTCGATGAGCCCTCGCCAGCATGCCTTTCAAAGCCACACTGTTGTTAGCTGATGAAGCGGTGGATGGCCTCGTTGGCGTTGTCCTGAAACGACGGGTTGGCCAGGTCGGGAAAGATGTCCGCCTGGTTCACCAACGGCCCCTTGAGCGTGTTGGCCTCGCTGGCGTAGAACGCGCCGCTGGAAAGGGTCGGGTCGGTGACACCGTCGACGAGTCGCTTCGCGCCAACCTCGAGTTTGTGGGAGAGCCCCAGCGCGGGCATGACGTATTTGGCCGCAATGCGCAGCGGCAATTTGAGGTCATTGGGTGCTTGGGTGCCGGTGGTGTTGCCGGGGCTCACAGTGATGAAGCGGCGGTCGGGGTGTTGGCGGGCCAGATAGGCCATCCAGAGGGCCCCGATGTACTTGGCCTGCCCGAAGGCCAGGTTGAAGTCAGCTTTTCTGCCGGCGAAGTAGCTGCCGTCGATGACGGTGGCGAGTTCATCGGCGGAGGTCGAGATGAAGGATGGCCGTTTCATCCTCAGCTTCGGGACTCCCCTGGCTGCTTCGCTTCCGGCGAGGACCGCCACCTCGCCAAGTCGATCCTCGGCCAGGAGCCCTTCGAGGAGGACGACATGGCCAAGTACGTTCGTCGCGAACACGGTGGTAACCCCGTCAGCGGTCAAGCTCATCGACTGCGGGCCGATGACACCAGCGTTCATGACCAGCGCGTCGAGGGATCCGTTGATGGCCGCCAGGCCGGCGCGCACCGAACCCAGATCGGCGACGTCCATGAGAATGATGTCGAAGATGTGCCGACCCGTCTCCGCTTCGAGCTCGGCCTTTGCCTTTATCGCCCGATCTTGGTTCCGGCACGCCAGGTAGATCCGCACCATCTCGGGACGTAGGGCGAGTTGGCGGGCAACGTCCTTGCCGATCCCGGCGTTGGCGCCCGTGATGAGTACCGTCTTTCCTGGGGGTGTGTTCATTGGCAGTTCGGGTCCTGATTTTTGAAGTGTCCACTCCAGTATGTCATACTGTAATGAAGTGTCAACTCCAATCTTTGTATGAGGACAGGTCCGTGACTGGTAGCGATGCAGCGAGCTCCGATGAGCGGACGTTCACAGCCAAGGGACTAGCCACCCGCGAACGGATCGTCGAGGCCGCGGCGGCGCTGATGTACTCGGGCGGCGTGGCGGGCACCAGCTGGGAGGACGTGCAGAATGCGGCTGGAGTAAGTGCCTCGCAGCTCTACCACTACTTCGGTGACAAGCAGGGGCTGGTCCGGGCCGTGATCGCACATCAGACCCGGGCGATCCTCGAGAGCCAACAACCTCCTCTCGCAAGCCTGGACAGCCTGGAGGCCCTGCGAGCATGGCGAGATCTCCTGGTTGAGGGCCGACGTCAGATCCAATGCCAAGGTGGCTGCCCCTTGGGAAGCCTCGCCGGAGAGCTGTTCGAAGCGCACCCGGAGTGTCGCGAGGATCTCGTGGCCGGATTTGACCGGTGGGAGGGCGCGATCCGAGATGGGTTGCAGGCCATGTCCAAGCGGGGTGACCTGCGTCGGAGCGCCGATCCCGACCGCTTGGCCACGGCTCTGTTGGCTGCCGTCCAAGGCGGGTTAGTCCTTTCACAGGTCCGCCGTGAGGTCGAGCCACTCGAGGCGGCACTGGACACCATTCTCGAGCACATCTCCTCACTCACGACCAGACGTCGTTCGGAGCCCGATGTCCTCTGAGCAAACAAAAACCCCGCGTTAGCGGGGCTTCTGTGAGTGGGCGGTACTGGGCTCGAACCAGTGACCCCCAGCTTGTCGAGCTGGTGCTCTCCCAACTGAGCTAACCGCCCCGGAGCGGGGAGTCTAGCTACTCAGATGCGTTCGAGCGGGGCGTATTCGAGCATCAGGCGCCGTTCGGTCTGGTCTCCGGCGAAGCGGACGGTCACCACGCCGCCGGGCTCGATCCTCGTCACGACGCCCTCGCCCAGCGTTCCGTGGCGCACCGAGTCGCCCGTCGAGAGCTGCGGCACGTCGGTGCGCGGCGTCACGGCGGCGGCGCCGGGCGCGTTGTAGCTCGACCACGACGCCGGCCGCAGCCGCTCGCGCTCGATCCTGCCTTCGGGCAGCTCGTCCAGGAAGCGCGACGGCAGGTTGTGCGTCTGGCGGCCCCAGAGCATTCGCGAGGAAGCGTGGGTCAGCGTCAGCCGCTCGCGCGCCCGCGTCATGCCGACGTAGAACAGGCGCCGCTCCTCCTCGATCCCCTGCTCCTCGACCGAGCGCGCCGACGGGAAGATCTCCTCCTCGCAGCCGACGAGGAACACGCCGCGGAACTCGAGACCCTTCGCGTTGTGCAGGGTCATCAGCGTCACGGCGCTAGTCTCCTCGGCGATCGCGTCCTGGTCGGAGAACAGCGAGATCTCCTGCAGGAAGCCGGAGAGCGACGCGTCGGCCGCAGTCGTCTCGTACTCGCTCGCGCCGTCGACGAATGCCTCGAGGTTCTCGATCCGCCCGCGCGCCTCGACCGTCCGCTCCACCTCGAAGGCCTCGACCATCCCGCTGCGCTCGATCACCGAGGCGAGCAGCTCGGACACCTCGAGCTCCTGCGCCGAGGCCTGGAACGAGAGCAGCAGCGTGTGGAGATGCTGGAGCGCGCGCAGCGGCGCGCCGCCGATTCCCGCGTCCTCGGGCCGCGCCAGAGCCGCGAACAGCGAGATGCCCATCGCGTCGGCGTGCGCCTGGAGGCGCGCCAGCGAGGCGTCGCCGATCCCGCGCCGCGGCCGGTTCGCGATCCGCAGCAGCGAGATCGTGTCGGCCGGATTGTCGATCACCTGGAGGTAGGCGATCGCGTCCTTGACCTCGGCCCGCTCGTAGAAGCGCGGCCCGCCGATCACCTGGTAGGCGATCTGCGCGAGCCTGAGCGTCTGCTCGAGCACCCGCGACTGCGCGTTCATCCGGTAGAAGATCGCGATCTCGCGGCCGGAGAAGCCGTCCTCGACGAACCGCGCGATCTCGGTGGCGACAAAGCGCGACTCGGCCTGCTCGTCCTCGACCTCGAGCACGCGCACCGGATCGCCGTCGCCGAGCTCGGACCAGAGATCCTTCGGCTTCCGCTCGCGGTTGTTCGCGATCACGGTGTTCGCCGCCTCGAGGATCGAGTTCGTCGAGCGGTAGTTCTGCTCGAGCGCAACGGTGCGCGTCTCGCCGAAGTCGCGCTCGAACTCGAGGATGTTGCGGATATCGGCGCCGCGGAACGCGTAGATCGACTGATCGGGATCGCCGACAGCGCACACGTTGCGATGCTCGGCGGCGAGCAGCTGGAGCAGCCGGTACTGGGCGCGATTCGTGTCCTGGTACTCGTCGACGAGCACGTAGCGGAACGCGGTCTGCCACTTCTTGAGCGCGTCGGGGAAGCGCTCGAGCACCTGGACGGTGAGCATCAGCATGTCGTCGAAGTCCATCGCGTTCGAGGCGTGCATCCGACGCTGGTAGAGGTCATAGGTCTCGGCGACGGTCTGGTCGTAGAACGAGGCGACGCGATCCATCGCTTCCTTCGGCGTGACGAGCTGGTTCTTCAGCGTCGAGATCTGGGAGTGGATCCCGCGCGGGACGAAGCGCTTCGGGTCCTTCTCCAGCTCCTCGAGGCAGAGCTTCGTCAGCCGCACCTGGTCGGCCGAGTCGTAGATCGTGAAGTTCGAGCGGTAGCCGAGCCGCTCGGCCTCGCGGCGCAGGATCCGGCCGCAGGCGGAGTGGAACGTGAGCGCCCACACCGCGCGCGCCTGGCCGCCGATCAGCTTCTCGAGCCGCTCGCGCATCTCGTTCGCGGCCTTGTTGGTGAACGTGATCGCGAGGATCTCGTTCGGCTTCACGCCGCACGCGCCGATCAGGTGCGCGATGCGGTAGGTGAGCACGCGGGTCTTGCCGGAGCCCGCGCCGGCGATCACGAGGAGCGGGCCCTCGGTGGTGAGAACGGCCTCGCGCTGGGCCGGGTTCAGGTCGGCGAGATAGGTCTCGGGCGAGGCGACTGGCACTCCGTCGATGCTAGCCGCAACGACGGTCAAGATGGCCGCGATGGACGAGGCGATGTCGATTGGCCGGCTCGAAGCGTTCAGCGACGGCGTCTTCGCGATCGCGATCACGCTGCTCATCCTCGACGTGACCGTTCCTGCCGGCTCCGGCGCGCATCTCGCCCACGCGCTCGTGCAGCAGTGGCCTTCGTACCTCGCATACGTGACGAGCTTCATGACGATCGCCGTGATCTGGGTCAACCACCACGCGATGTTCGCGAAGGTGGCATACGTCGACCGCTCGCTCGTGTTCGCGAACTTGGTGTTCCTGCTCGTCGTCGCGTTCATCCCGTTCCCGACGCGCGTGCTGGCGGAGTACATCCGCAACCCGAGCGGCGCACGGACGGCTGCGCTGCTCTACGGCTTCACGTTCATCCTGCTCTCGATCGTCTTCCGAGTGGCGTGGCGCACGATCTCGGCCGGGCGCCGCCTGATCCGGGACGACGTGCCCCAGGAGGTGGTCGACGACATCACGCGCAACAACTCCGCAGGCCTGCCGATCTACGTCGCCGCGACCGCGGTCGCCTTCCTGAGCCCGATCGCGAGTGCGTTGCTCTGCCTCGCGGTCGCGGTCTTCTACGCGCTGCCGCCCTCGGTCACCCGAGTTCGGCGCTGAGGAACGCGGCGGCGCCGGCGAGCGCTTCGGCGTCGGCGGACTTCAGCACGATCTCGACCTGCGGGCCGGCCGGGTGGAAGCTCGGGTAGGAGCCGACGAGCACGGCCGGATAGCGATCGCCGACCTCGACGAGCAGGTGGACGATCTGGCTCTCCCCCGTCTCGACAGTTCGCCGCCAGGCGCCGATCGGTGCGCGCGCGTCGAGGCCGTCCTCGAGCGCGAGCCACATCGCTTCCATCTCCGCGGGCAGGCCCGGGAGGACGTAGACGTTCTCGAGGCGGAAGCCGGGCGCGCCGCCGAGCGGATTGACGAGCGGCGTCGAGCCGACGGGGAGCTCGGCCCAGCGCGCGGCGTAGTCGGGATTGCGGGCGAAGCGGGCGCGCAGCTCGGCCGCGAGCTCGGGCACCTCGGCCTGGCCGACGCCGAACGCAGCGGCGAGCGCCTCGCGCGTGAGGTCGTCCGGGGTGCCGCCGAGCCCGCCGGTGACGACCATCAGCTCCGCCTCGGCCGCGTGGCGGCGGACGACTCCGGCCACGAGCTCGATCTCGTCGGGGATCGCAATCAGCATCCGCACCGGAAAGCCGAGCTGCTCGAGCCGCTTGGCGAGCCACGAGGCGTTCGTGTTCGGGACGTCGCCGGACACGATCTCGTTCCCGATCGTCAGGATCACCGCGGCGCCCACCCGCGGAGTATCGCTCAGCCCATGCGCAGCGGCAGCGGCTTCCGCGCGAGCGCGGGCAGCACCTGCGCGGTCACCCACACCGGCGTCGTCGCGTAGCGCGACGAGTAGCGGATGCTGCCGTCGGGCCGCCGCATGCGCGCGAGGTAGGCGAGCGCGGTCGCGGGAGCCGGCTTGCCCGCGGCCAGGAAGGCCTGGATCGCCCACGCCGTCGACTGCGAGTCGGAGTAGTGTCCCGGCGAGAGTGCGAAACCGCCGTCGCGGCCCTGGAGACGGCGCAGGTAGGTGAGCGCGCGGGTCGTCGCCGCGCCCCGGCCGAGCGCCTCGACCGCCGCCGCGGTCGTGTTCGAGTCGGGCGAGCCGCCCTCGATCCACGAGAACCCGCCGGAGCGCGCCTGGTGTGCGGTGAGGTAGCGAATGCTCGCGGACGGGACGTCGCGGCCCGCCTGGCGGAGCGCGAGGATTCCCCAGATCGTCGAGTTGAGCGCAGGCCCGATCCGTCCGGTCGGCTGGACGAGCGCGCGGAGCCGGGCGAGCAACGCGGGTGAGGCTCCGCCGCTGACCGCCTCGGCCACCAGCGCGAGCTCGATGTCGGTCGCGCTCGCGAGCTGCGACTCGTGCGCCACGAGGTAGTCGTGGGCCTTGCCCGTCGGAGCGCCGGTCGCCGCGAGCCCGATCGCCGCCCAGGCCGTCAGCCCCGGCGTCGCCGCGCTTCCCGCTTCGGCAAAGCCGCCGTCGGCGCCCTGGCGGCCCTGGAGGAACGCGGCCGGCGAGACGAGCGCGACCGCTGCGAATGCGACGGCGAGCAGCTTCACGTCCAGACCACCTCGGTGCGCAGGTGACGGCCGGTGCGCTCGAGCAGGCGTCTCAGCTCGGGCCCGGCGACGAGCGCGAGCACGAAGTTGCCGCCCGCGTGGGCGAGGTCGAAGGCGAACCCGCGCCCGAGCTGCACGGTGAGCGCGGCCCAGGTGTGCGGGTAGAACGAGTACCACTCCCAGAGATCCATCAGCACGCTGAACGCGAAGCCGAGCACGAAGCACAGCACCGCGAACGGGATCCGGCGGCGGACGAGCGGCGCGGCCAGCGAGCCGATCACCCCGCAGCCGCCCCACGCGAGCATCTGCCACGGCGTCCACGGGCCCTGGCCGAGGAAGAAGTTCGAGGCCAGCGCGGCGACGGCGCCGACCGCGAAGCCCGCGCGCGCGCCGAGCGCGACTCCGGCGGCGATCACGATCACGGTCACGGGCTGGACTCCGGGCACCGCCGAGAACAGGACGCGGCCCGCGGCTGCGACGCCGCCGAGCGTGCCGATGATCGCGATCTCCTTCGCCGAGCTCGGCCCGCTCTCGAGCCAGGCCGCGCCGCCGACGACGACGGCGCCGGCGGCGAGCAGGAGCGTCAGCCCCGCGTCGCGCGGTTCGAGCGCGGTGAGGATCGCGGCGAGGAATGCGACCGCGGCGGCCCCGAGGACGACGAGCCTAGGCAAGGACGGCCTCCCTCGCGGCACCCAGCGAAACCTCGCGGTCGGCGACCGCAGCGGCGAACGAGCGGTCGTGGGTGACCACGAGAGTGGCCCTATCCGCAGCCTGCTCGCGCAGCAGCGCGGCGAGCTCGGTCTTCCGCTCCGGGTCGATCCCGCGGGTCGGCTCGTCGAGAACGAGCAGGTCGGGCTCGGCGACGAGCACCGTCGCGAGCGCGAGCCGCTCCCGCTCGCCGCTCGAGAGGTCGCGCGGGTGGCGCGCCTCGAACCCGGCGAGCCCGACCTGGGCCAGAGCAGCCTTCGCGCGCTCGGGATCGGCGCCGAGCGCGACCTCCTCGTCGGCGCGCTCGCGCACGAGGTAGCGGCCCGGATCCTGCGACGAGGAACGCGGCGCGGCCGATGCGCTCGACGCTCCCCGAAGCAGGGCTCGAGCAAGCCGGCCGCGAGCTTGGCCAGGGTCGTCTTGCCGGAGCCGTTCGGCCCGGTCAGCGCAACGATCTCGCCGCGGCGCAGCTCGAGCGACGCTCCGGCCACCGCGGGCCGGTCGCCATAGGAGAAGGAGACGTCCTCGACGCGGACAGACCTGCTCGCCGCCCGCACGCGGATCGCTCACCGGCGCCGGCCCGTCCGCGTCGAAGGCGCCGAGCGTGACGACGCGGTCGCAGCGCTCGAGCGCCGCTGCGGGACGCTGCTCGGAGACGAGCACCGCCGTGCCGCGCTCCCGTGCGAGATTCTGGGCGAGGTCGAGGAACGCCTCGGCCGCGTCGGGGTCGAGCTGCGAGGTCGGCTCGTCGAGCAGGAGCAGCTCGGGCTCGAGCGCGAGCGCGGAGGCGAGGCAGATCCGCTGCAGCTCGCCGCCGGAGAGCTCGGCGACGTAGCGCTCGGCGAGGTGCGCTGCTCCGACCGCTGCCAGCGCGGCGTGGGCCCGCGGCATGATCTGCCCGGAAGGCGTCGCCGAGGTTCTCGAGCCCGAAGGCCACCTCCGTCGGCGACGCGGGTCAGCACGACCTGGTCCTCCGGGATCCTGGAAGACCGTTGCGACCGTTCCGGCCAGCTCCGACGGGTGCGTGCGCCGCGTGTCGAGGCCGGCGACGACGACCCGGCCCGCGAAACGGCCGCCGTGGAAGTGCGGCACGAGCCCGGCGAATGCGCGGATGAGCGTCGACTTCCCCGCGCCCGAGCGGCCCGAGCAACAGCACGACCTCGCCGGGCTCGAGCTCGAGGTCGATGCCGTCGAGCACCGGCCGCGCCGCGCGCGGATACGTGAACGTCAGGGCTTCGGCGCGCGCTAGAGCCACAGGATCCCCGCCAGCACGACCGCGGCAGACGCGACGATCGCTGCGTAGTCGAGCGCGCCCCACGGAGGCCGCGGCACTCGCGTGCGGCCCGGGCGCCCGAAGCCGCGCGCCTCCATCGCCTCCGCGAGCCCGAGCCCACGCTCGAGCGAGCCGGCGAGGAGCGGCGAGAGCAGCGCCGCGTGCCCGCGCGCTCCCTGCGGCGCGATCCCGCGCCCGCGCAGCGCCTCGATCAGCCCGCGTCCGTCGCGCTCCAGCGTGGGAATCAGCCGAGTCGCGAGCGCGACGGCGAGCACGGAGCGGCGCGCGAACCCCGCGCTCTGCACGAGCCGGTCGTGGTCGAGCATCAGCGCGTAGACGGCGAACGCGAGCATCACCGCGCCGAGCCGCAGCGCCTGCACCACCGCGCCGCGCAGCTCCTCGATCGTGATGTCGAGCGTGCCGATCACCGGAATCGTCGGCCCGCTCCACAGCACGTGGACGCCGATCGACTCGACGAACGGCGAGATCACGAGCAGCGACAGGCACGACACGAGGATGCTGAGGAGGTACAGCCGCCGCCGCGCGCGCGGCGCGCGAAACGCGACGATGAGCAGGCCGACGGCGATCACCGCGACGGTGGCCGGGTGGTGTGCGAGCAGCGCCGCGGCGGCGAGCGCGGCCAGAAGCAGCGCGGCGGGCCCCGGGCTCACGACAGTCCCTCGTAGCGGTAGCGGGCGAGCGCCGTGTTCGCGGCGAGCCGCGCGGCGTCGGCCGCCCCGAGCGTGAAGACGACCCGCCCGCCGTCCATGCGGGCCGTGAAGCCGGTGCCGGGGACGATCTGGAGCACGTTTGCATCCTTCGGCGCCGTGCGGACGACGCGCCCGCGGACTACGGCGGCGAGCTTGTGCGCGACCGGCCCCGAGCCGACGACGACCGCCGGTCTGCTGCTGTGCAGAAACGGCTCGGGGAACGAGCCGACGACGACGGGCACGTCCTTGCCGTCGCCCCACGAGCGGTAGTCCCACCACTCGACGTCGCCCGGATGGAGCTTCACCTCGGTCGCGCCCCGGCTCGGCTGCGATCCCGTTCACGAAGTAGAACCAGTCGCGCCGCGCGGAGAGCGAGCCGTCGATGCCGTCGATCGCCTGCACGAAGCGGCCGCCGTAGCGCGTCTTCAGCTTCGCCGGCGCGCGTGAGCGCCTGCATCGCGGTCTCGCCCGCGGGCACCGACCGCGCCAGCAGGACGTGCGCGCCGCGGTCCTGCGTGATCCAGAGCGTCGCGGTGCCGTGCGTGCCCTGCTCGCCGCAGCCGGTGAGGGCGACGGCGAGCAGGACGAGCAGGGCGGCCGCGTATCTCACGGCGCTGCGTTCGAACGGATCATGCCGGGCGCAGTCGCGCGGACGAGCCCCTTGTGCGGGCCGATGCACGTGCTCGTGAAGGAGCCCTTGAGCGTGCGGCCGTCGACCCGGAGCACAGCACCGGGCGCAGGCGCGGCTGCCCCGGCATCGTCGTAGGCGATCACGCGGTAGCAACCCGGCTTCGTCACGACGAGCCCGAGCGTCTTCGGCCCGGAGCCCGACGAGAAGTCCGCGTAGTACCAGAGCACGCTGTCGCCGTCCTTGCAGCACCACCTTGTCGGCGCCGACCGGCGGCGAGGCGTTGTCGACCTTGAACACCCAGCCGGTCGAGCCGGCGCCGGGATACCGCCCGATCTGGTCGACGTAGGGCCCGAACGAGGTCTGCGTCACGTGGTAGTAGAACTCGCCCGCGAGGCTCGCAGCCTCCAGAGCGTCGAGCGCGTTGGTCGCCACGGCCTTGGGCTGGGTGGCGCCGAAGATCGTCTGGGTCTTGCCCTCCACGCGCACGGTGACGAGTGCGCCGAACGCGGGTCCGGCTGCGAGCACGAGTGCAGCCGCCCCGATGAGGGCGAGAACGATGGATCGTCGAAGCACGAAGCCTCCTTCTCCACGAGGGGTTTCGATCATGGAGGCGAGAGGCAGGTTTTCTGACTCGGGGCTCCCTCCCGCGCCGCCTTCCCGGCCCTCGGGCCAGTGGCACTTCGGCGTTGGAGCGTCTCCCCTCACAGCGGCGGGACCGTCCCGGACTCGCACCGGGTTCCCTTTCCGCTCGCCCTTTGCAGGCCGCAGCCTATCATCCGGCGGTGGCCTCTCCCCTCGCTCTCGACCTCGACGCCGTGCTCGGAGACACGCGCCCGCTGTGGCACGAATGGCTTCAGGATGCGGCGCGCCGGCTGCGCCTCGACGAGCTCGACCTGCCCGAGGATCGCGTCGCCGCGGCGGCCGAGCTCGACGGTCGCGTGGGCAACTGGCAGGTGCTGCTGGAGCGCTTCGCAGACGACCGGGCCTCGATCTACTTCCGCCCGAACGCCGACGTCAGCGCGACCCTGCGCCGGCTCGAGACGGCCGGCGTGAGCCTCGGCGCGTTCACCGACGCGCCTGAGCCGCTTGCCCGGATCGCGCTCGAGCACCTCGGCGCCGCGCGGCGGCTCGCAGCGTGGGAAGCCGGCCCCGATGCACTGGAGCGCCTCCTCGTCCGGCTCGGCCCGGGAACCACCGTCCTCCGCACGAGAGCGGAGCTCCTCAGTAGCATCTGAGCCGTGGAGCGCAACGAGGTCGCCGACCGCCAGCTCGATGCGCTGCTCGCGCGGCTCGACCGGCTCTGCGACGAGGTGCACGACCTGAACCGGCGGCTCGACAGCGCCGAAGGACTCACCCGGATCGCGCGCGAGCTGTCGACGCTGAACGAGTCGCTCCAGGCACTCGCCTACGCAGCGCTCGGAGCGCAGGCGCCAAGCGTCCGCCGTCGCCGCGCCTAGGGCGCGCGGAAGATGTTCAGCACGCCTGCCGTGGCGTGATCGTTCGCGTTGCCCTCGGCCACGATTAAGCGGCCGTCGGTGACGATCGGGCTCTGCCAATGCGCGGAGCCGGTCTGGAGCGTCGTAACGAGGGCACCGGTCGTCGGCCGGTACACGTTCACGCCGCCGCCGAAGGACAGCACGTAGAGGAGCCCACCGGCGACAACGGGACTGGTACCGCTCGTGCCGTTCTCCCAGACCTTGACTAGCCGCCCGCCGCTCAGGCGCCACGCGGCCGTACCCGAGCCGTCGGCGACGAAGAGCCGCGTGCCTTGCCAGACCGCCGGTGCGGAGAAGAGCGCGGCGCCGCCGGGAGTCGGCACCAGCTGGAGCTCGCCCCCCGTCGTGCCGGGCGCGCGGGTCAGCTGGGCCGGTCCCAGCAGCCGCAACTCGCCGTCCTTGCCACCCTGGACCGCGTAGCCCCCGGAGAGCAGCGCCGGTGCCGTCGAGCCGAGATCCAGGTCGGACTGGTTGAGCTGCTCCTGATTCGAGGGCGTGTAGGACGAGAGCAGCTTCTTCCCGTCGGGCGACAGCACGAGCACGCTGTCCCCGAAGTAGCGCTTCCCGTCGAACGCTGCATTACCGGTTGCGACGAGCAGGCGTCCTGTCGCCGGATCGACGACCGCGCCGGACCGCGCCCAGATCGCGGAGTCCGACTCCGGGCACGTGCTCGGTGCCTGGAGAGCGGTGCGCTCCGCGCAGAGCGAGTTCCAGACGGAGAGGATCCGGCCTGTCTTCTCGTCGAGAGTGACGACGTGGCCCTGGTACGGCGGCTGGTCGCCGATGTAGCCGCCGGTCGTAACGAGCACGCGGCCGGACGAGAGATTCAGCGGCGAGGTCATCTTCTCGCGGGCCGGGAGGCGGGTCACGGTCGCACTCCACACGAGGCGACCGGTCGCCAGGCTCAACCGCCGGATCCGGCCGTCGGGCGCCGCAGCGAACACGGCGCCGAGGGCGCGGTCGATAACCGGCGTCGCGTTCGTGATCTGGTAGCTGCCCGCGAGCGACGCGTAGCTCGCCGGGACGAAGCGCCAGACCCGAGCGCCCGTGTTCGCGTTCACGGCCTCGGTCTTGCCGTACGTCGTCGTGAAGATCGCGAGATCGCGGCCGCCGACGTCGCGCACGTAGTCGACGGACGAGTCGACGGTCCCGTCGATCGCAACGCGCCGTGCCCGGAGCGAGCGGACGTTCGCCGCCGTGATCCCGGTCGCGGCAGGCCCGACGTCGTGGCGAGCCGCGTCGTACCCGAAGCGCGTCCAGTCGCCGCCCAGAGCCGATGTCCGCGCCTGGGCGCCCGCGCCGGCCGCGGCGACGAGCACCGCGACGGCCGCGACGCCGAGGCCGAGTCTCACGCGTGGGTGAGGTCGGTCGTCTTCGCCCACGGCGCGGGCAGGACGACGAAGCCCTCGACGTGCCCGTAGTGCACCGCGAGCAGCGGCAGGTCGGAGTAGCGCTCGAAGCAGAAGTAGCGCGGTCGCCACTCGGGGAAGAACTTGCGGTTGAAGCTGTGCAGGCGCTCGACCTGGAAGAAGCGGTCGAGCTTGATCAGGGCGAAGCGGAGCGCGCGCTTGTGCCGCGGGCTGTCGTCGTCGGCGCGGAGGATCCGCCCGAACATCGCGAAGTTGAGCGACACCTCGGGCACGTCGTGCTCCTTCGCCCACTCGAGCACCTTGACGATCAGCGACTCCATCAGGCCGTTCGGCACGTCGTCCCGGCGGCGCATCGTCGAGAGCGAGTACCCGCCGCTCGCCGGCGAGGGCACGAGGTGGACGAAACCGGCGATCCGCCCCGACGCGTCCTCGGCATACGCGACCACGCTGCCCGGGCACGGGAGAGCGTGTCCATCGCCATCGAGAAGCCGCGCTCGGCCGCCCGTCCGCGCCACTCCACCGAGACCTCCTCGATCTCGGCGCGCTGCGCGTCGGTGATCTCGGCGACGTCGATCACCGACTCGCTGTAGCCGGCGTTCTCGATCCGAGAGACGGACTGGCGCACCTTGCGGATCGCGCGACCGTCCAGCGAGAAGTCGGCCGGGCGGACGATCGCCTCGTCGCCGATGTACCACGCCTTGAGCCCGACCCGGCGGTAGACCGGCAGGAGCTCCTCGCTCGCGTTGATGATCCCGACGCGCCAGGCGCGCGCGAGCGCGACGCGCTTGAACTCGAGCAGGAGCTCGGCGAACTCGGCGCGCTCGCCGATCGGGTCGCCGCTGACGATCGCGCTGCCGCTGATCACGGCGTAGGCGAGGAACGAGCGGCCGCTCGGCGAGAAGAAGTAGCTCTTGTCGCGGCGCAGAGCGAAGTAGCAGAGCGAGTCGGTGCCCTCGGCGCGCACGAGCTCCTCGGCTGCGGCGCGCTCCTCGGGCGACGAGCGCCCGCGCTGGGCGAACGGCCGCAGCCAGAAGTAGAGAGCGCGAGTGGCGAGGAGGGCGGCGATCAGGATCAGCGCGTCCTCGAGATGGTCGGAGTAGCCAACGTGGTCGGTGGAGCGGAGCCAGAAGAGGGCCCCGATCGCGACGAGTCCCGCCGCCGCCTGGAGGAACGGACGGCGCGTCGTCGGATCGCCGCGCGCGACGAACTCGTCGCGCCAATACAGCAGCGCCGCGAGCAGGATCAGCGAGACGGTCGTCTCCTCGAAGTCGAGTCCCTTGAGGATGTGCAGCACGGCCGAGCCGATCACAAGCGCGACCGCGAGCTTCCAGGCGCGGTACTTGCGGCGCGCGAGCGAGAGCGAGAGCCAGATCAGCAGGATCCCGAACGCGAGCGCGAGAATGCGCGCCGCGTCGGGGACGCCGGGCGGCAGGACGCCGCGCACGAGGCGCGAGCGGTCTGCGAACTCCGGGGTCAGAGCGGAGGCGATGCCGATCGCTCCTGCGAGGAAGGCGCCGAACGCCAACACGGCAGGAGCTGAGAAACGGTGCCTGATCACCACGACAGAGGGTACATCGACCTGCGGCGAACCGAGGTTAAGCCCGGAGCAGCACCCTGCGGAGCTCGTCCTCCTTGCCCGGCTGGAGAATCGCGAGCACCTGGTCACCGGGGAGGAGCTGGGTCGAGCCGACGGCGATCTCGGCCGCACCTTCGCGCATCACCGAGATCAGGCGCGAGCCCTCGGGCAGCTGCAGCGTCTCGATCCGCTTGCCGGCGCTCGGTGAGCCCTCGTCGATCTGCACCTCGACGATCTCGAGGTTCTCCTTGCGCAGCTCGAGCAGGTGGATCAGCTCGTGCTCGGGCACCTCGTGCTCGACGAGCGCGAGGATGCTCGACGTCGCGCAGACCGTCTGCGTGATCCCCAGCAGGTCGAAGTGGGGCTGGTTGCGCGGGTCGTTGACGCGGGCGATCACCTTGTCGACGCCGTACTTCTCGCGTGCGAGCTGGCAGATCACCATGTTGTCCTCGTCGTCGCCGGTGAGCGCGAGCACGAGATCCGGCGGGCGGGTGATGCCTGCTCGCTCGAGTACGAAGAGCTCGGTCGAGTCGCCGAGCTGCACCTGGTGTTCGAACTCCGACTCGAGCCGCTCGAACGTGCTGCGCCGCTGCTCGAGCAGCGTCACCTCGTGACCGAGGCGAAGCAGCGTCCGTGCGACGTTCGCGCCGACCTTGCCGCCGCCCGCGACGATGGCGTACATCTAGTGCCCCGCCCAGTGATGTTGGCGAGCTTCTGGGGCGCGAGCACCAAGCGCTGCAAGGACGCAGGGAGCGCTCATGGCCGAAGCCATGGGCGCGACCGAGGACGCCGCAGCGCGCCGCGTGATCGCGTTCCAGAAGCCGGAGGGCATTGCTGGGCGGGGCACTACGCTTTCACGACTCCCGCGATGTCGCAGGCGCGCACGGCGTCGGTCAGGACGTCGATCGCGGTCGAGGTCGGGCAGACGGTGCGCATCCCGCGCTGCGCGTAGAACTCGGCGCGCGCCGGATCGAGGAGGCGGACGACGACGCAGCCGACGTCGAATCGCTTCTGCGCGACCTGGCCGATCACGATGTTCGTGTTGTCGCCGCTCGTGCAGACGACGACGGCGTCGGCGGTCTCGATCCCGGCCTGGCGGAGCACCTCGGTGTCCATGCCGTGGCCGACGACGAAGCCGCCGCGCCAGTTCTCGCCCAGGCGTCCGAGGACCTCTTCTTTCTCGTCCACGACGGTCACGTCCCATCCCTCGCGCGCCAGCCGCAGGGCGATGGTCGAGCCGACGCGTCCGCTGCCGATCACGATCGCGTTCATGGACGCAGCGTAGCGGCTTACGAGTCCTCGAGTACGCCCTGGGGGAAGGCGACGATGAGCACTTCGCACGGCGCCTTGCGGAGGACGTACTCGACGGTCGGCGAGAAGAAGCGCGACTGGCGCCGCCAGCGAGGGGACGAGCCGAGGACGATGAGGTCTGTGCCGAGCTCCGAGGCCGCTTCGACGATCGCCTCGCCGATGGCGCGCGCACGCACGGTGTGGCCGACCACCTCGACGCCGTGGTCCGTGCCGAGGAGCCTCGCCTCTTCCAGCGACTCGTTGCCCTGGTCCTCGCGCTCGGTCAGCTCGGCGTCGAGCGGGAGGTCGAGCGGCACGCGGATCACATGCAGCGCGTCGACCGCGGCGCCGCGCTCCTGCGCGAGCTTCACCGCTGTCGCGACCATCTCCTCGCCGATCTCGCCGAGCTTCATCGGCACGAGGACGCGCGAGAACTGCGTCTCCGGCAGCACCTGCTCGTCGGCCGAGGCGACGTGCTCCATCAGACCCTCGCCACGGCTGCGGCGCACGAGCAGGTAGACGACGATCCCCAATGCCAGCCAGGCCGGCCCCGCATACCGCGCCGCGGGGTGCGTGACCATCGCGACGATCCACACCGTGAACGTGAGCACGGCGCCGACGACGGCCGGAACCGGGATCTCGGCGTCCCGCACGCGCACCCCGAGGCCGACACGGAACGGCCGGTGCAGGCCGGGCTTGCTCACGCGCAGCTTGATCACCGCGAGCTGCGCGGCGGTGAAGGCGAGCAGGACGCCGAAGCTGTAGAGACTCGCGAGGAAGGTCGCCGGGTGCGCGAGCCAGGCGGTCGAGACGATCAGGACGATCGAGATCAGCGCCGCCGAGACGAGCGCGTCCGGCGAGGTGAGCGTCCGCCGGTTCGAGCAGTCCGAATCGCCGCGGGAGCTGGCCGTGCTCGCCGAGCGAGTAGGCGAGCCGGCCGATCCCGGAGACCGAGGTGGTGGCCGCCATCAGCAGGATCAGCGCGCCCGTGACGCCGACGTAGACGTTGAGCATGTCGCCGAGCCAGACCGGGAGCTCGTCGCGCAGCGCCGAGACGATTCCCATC
Source organism: uncultured Actinomycetes bacterium (assembly GCA_963738775.1). Classification (GTDB taxonomy): domain Bacteria; phylum Actinomycetota; class Thermoleophilia; order Gaiellales; family Gaiellaceae; genus CAVQZA01. The sequence goes on along the minus strand of CAVTXU010000016.1, from coordinate 76,107 downwards.
AGCGGCGCCCCTCCCCACGTCGTGCCGAGAGCCGTCGTGCCGTTCTCGACGGGGAAGGCGGAGAGGCCGACGATCGCGATCAGGACGTAGATCACGACCACAGCGCTGAGCGCGCTGAAGAGGCTGCGGGGCAGGTCGCGGCCCGGCTCGCGCGCCTCCTCTGCGAGGTTCGCGACGGTCTCGAGGCCGGTGAACGCGAGCATCGCGAGCGGCAGCGCGAACGCGAGCTGGTGCCAGGACGGCGTGGCTCCGACCGAGATCCCGTGCGTCAGCAGGTCGGTCGAGAACAGGAACGCGAAGCCCAGGATCACAAGCATCAGCTGGGTGACGAGGTCGACGAGCGCGACGAAGAGCCCGATCCGGTGGAGGCTCGGCCGCCGGACGAGCCGGATCGCCGTGATCCCGCTCACGACGCCGACCGCAGCGACGACGTCCCAGGGCTCGCCCTCGAGCCCGTGCAGATGCAGCGCGTAGCCGAGGTAGTGCGGCAGGAACAGCGCCGACAGCGCGATCACGATCAGGTAGTCGAGGAACAGCACCCAGCCCGTCGCGAAGCCCGCGAAGTCGTTGAACGCGATCCGCGTGAATGTCGCGGCGCCGCCGGTCTCGGGGATCGCCGCCGTGCCCTCCGCGTACGAGAGCGCCACGAGCAGGAACAGGACGCCCGTGACGAGCAGGATCGCCGGCGTCAGCCCGAGCGCCTGCTCGGCGATGATGCCGAGCGCGAAGTAGATCGACGAGGCGACCTCGCTGTAGGCGATCGAGGCGAGCGCGGGGACGTCGAGCACCCGCTGCAGGCGCGGCAGCTTGCGGGCCACTGCTTAGCTTCGCTTCCTCAGGAGCCAGAGCCGGCCGGTGCCGAGCGCGATGAAGAGCGCGCCGAAGACGAAGCCGACCCCGCCGCCGGCGATCGCGGTCTGGATCAGGATCCCGAAGCCGAGCACGATGAAGACCGCGGAGAGTACGGCGATCGAGGTGCGGTACGCCTTCACGCGGCGGCCCGCTTCGCCGCCGCGACGAGGACGCGGCACGGCGCGTGCTTGAGGATGTAGTCGACGGTCTCGCTGAAGAGCTCCTTCTTGCTGAGCCCGCGGTCTCGGCGGTCGGCGCCGACGACGACGATCTCGGAGCCGCGCCGCGTCGCCTCGTCGACGACGGCGCGACCGAAGCTGCGCGCGCGCACGACGCGGCCGATCACCTTCACGCCGAAGGTGTCGCCGATCCGCTTCGCCTCGTCCAGCAGCTCGTCGGCGCCGGCCTCCTCGTCGGGCAGCTCGACGTCGAGCGGCTTGTGGAGCGGAACCTCGAGCACGGTGATCGCGACCACCGTCGCACGCCGCTCCGCTGCGAGCCGGCAGGCGAGGTCGACCGCCTCCTCCGACTCGCGGTCGGGCCCCATCGGCACGAGGATGTTGCGGTACTCGAGCGCCACTCCGGGGCCGATCACCATCGGCGCGCGCACCGTCTCGGTCAGCGACGCGTGCACGACGCGGCGCCGGTAGAAGACGAAGAAGAGAGCGCCAAGCGCGAGCCAGCCGAGTCCCGCCCAGCGCGCAGCGGGCGACTGGACGACGATCACGAGCCATGACAGCCCCGTGCCGATCCCGCCGAGGATCGCGAAGAGCGGCCAGTTGATCCCGCGCCACATGAAGTTCGGGCGGGCGCGATAGGCGAGCTCGTCCTCGCCGTGGCGCACGCGCAACGCGACGATCGAGGCGTGCGCGACCGTGAACGAGAAGGTCGCGCCGAACGCATAGATCGTCCCGAGGAACGCGGTCTGCCCGGGCAGGATCACGAGCGCGGGCACGATCCCGGCGAAGAAGAGGATCGAGAGCCACGGCGTCTTGAAGCGCGGGTGCAGGAGCCGGAAGACGCTCGGCAGCTGACGATAGCTCGCCATCGCGTAGGTGATGCGCGACGCGCCGATCACGCCCGCGTTCGTGGCGATGAAGAGAATCGTCGCCGCGAGGATGCCGACGTAGATCTTCGCCGCGCTGAGCACCATTCCGTGCAGGCCGAGGTTCTCGACGACGCCGAGCACCGGGTCGTTCGCGAACCCCGTCGGCGGCGGCTCGCCGAGCAGCGTCTGGTACTTCCCGTTCACGTAGTGGACCGGCATCGCGGAGAGCGCGACCCACGGCAGCGTGAAGTAGATCGTGAAGACGGCGCCCGCGACGAGCTTGATCGAGTTCGGGATCGTGCGGACCGGGTCACGCGCCTCCTCCGCTAGGTTCGAGACCGTCTCGATCCCTGTGTAGGCCAGCATCGCGACCGGGATCGCGAGGAAGAACTGGCTCCAGGTCGGCGCAACGCCGAAGTGGATGTTCGCGCGCAGGATCGCCGGGCTGAAGACGAGCACGAAGCCGAGCCCGACGAGCAGGATCTGCGTGATGAAGTCGACGACGGCGAGGAGCACGTTGAGCTTGGCCGACTCCTGGATCCCGATGATGTTGAGTGTCGCGAGCACCGCGACGACGACGATCCCGCCGACGATGTCCCACGGGTTCTGCCGCAGCGGCGGCCAGAAGATCGAGAGGTAGTGCGGGACGAAGAACGCCGAGATCGCGATCGTCGCGACGTAGTTGAGCATCTGCGCCCACGCGGCGAGGAAGCTGACGAACTCGTTGAACGCGTGGCGAGCGAAGCTCGAGGAGCCGCCGGCCTCGGGGTAGCGCACCGTCCCCTCCGCGTAGGTCGCAGCGGTCGCCGCGAAGATCAGCCCGGCGATGATGAAGACGGCCGGCGTCAGGCCGAGCGCGTAGACCGCGGTGACGCCGAGCGCGTAGTAGATCGACGAGCCGACGTTGCCGTAGGCGGTAGCGAAGAGCGCGGGTGTCCCGAGAACCCGCTCCAGTCCGTGAGCCTGGCGCCGCCTGCTGGCCACCCCAGGAATCTACTCCCGGTCCGCGACGGCGGACACCGTCAAGTTATGACCAGTGAATCGAGACGAGCAGCGGGATGATCAGGATCGCGACGATGTTCGTGATCTTGATCATCGGGTTGATCGCCGGGCCCGCCGCGTCCTTGTACGGATCGCCGACGGTGTCACCGGTGACCGCGGCCGCGTGGGCCTCCGAGCCCTTGCCGCCGTAGGCGCCGTCCTCGATCAGCTTCTTCGCGTTGTCCCAGGCGCCGCCGCCCGAGGTCATCGCGATCGCGAGGAAGAGGCCGGTCACGATCGTCCCGATCAGGAGCCCGCCGAGCATCCGCACGCTGATGATCCCGACGATGATCGGGAAGACGATCGGGATCAGCGCCGGCACCATCATGTTCTGGATCGCGCGGCCGGTGACGATGCTGACAGTGGTCGCATAGTCGGGCAGCTCGGTGCCCTCCATGATCCCCGGGTGCTCGCGGAACTGGCGGCGCACCTCGTTGACGACCTCGCCGCCGACGCGCCCGACGGCGGTCATCGCCATCGACGCGAACAGGAACGGCATCAGCCCGCCGATGAAGAGCCCGGCGATCACCCAGGCGTCACTGAGGCTGAACAGAACGACGTGCCCCTGGTCGGCGAGGCCCTTCGTGTAGCTGTCGAAGAGCACGAGGGCGGCGAGCGCGGCGGAGCCGATCGCGTAGCCCTTCGTGACCGCCTTCGTCGTGTTGCCAACAGCGTCGAGCGCGTCGGTGATCGTGCGCACCGACTCGGGCAGGTGCGCCATCTCGGCGATCCCGCCCGCGTTGTCGGTGACCGGGCCGTAGGCGTCGAGCGCGACGATGAGGCCGGTCATCGAGAGCTGCGCCATCACGGCGACGCCGATGCCGTAGAGACCCGCGAAGTGGTGGGCGACGAGGATCCCGCCGGCGATCACGATCACGGGCAGCGCCGTGGCGCGCATCCCGATCGCGAGTCCTTCGATGATGTTCGTCGCGTGCCCGGTCTGCGAGGCCTTCGCGATCTCCTTGACCGGGTTCCAGCGCGAGCCCGTGTAGTACTCGGTGATCGCGACGAGCAAGAACGTGACGACGAGCCCGGTGATGGCCGAGGCGTAGAGGTCGGTGAAGCTGAAGGCGCCGTGGTCGAACGCGCGGGTGACCGGGATCAGGCCGATCGCCGAGAGGATCGTCGCGACGAGCACGCTCTTGTAGAGCGCGTTCATGATCGAGCCGCTGCGGCCGATGCGCGCGAAGAAGGTGCCGATGATCGAGGCGATGATCGAGATGCCGCCGATCGCGAGCGGATACAGCGCGAGGTCGGAGGTCGGGAACGAGGTGCCGAGCAGCATCACCGCGACGGCGGTGACGGCGTAGGTCTCGAACAGGTCGGCCGCCATGCCGGCGCAGTCGCCGACGTTGTCGCCCACGTTGTCGGCGATCACGGCCGGATTGCGCGGGTCGTCCTCGGGGATCCCGGCCTCGATCTTGCCGACGAGATCGGCGCCGACGTCGGCGGCCTTCGTGAAGATGCCGCCGCCGAGACGCGCGAACACCGAGATCAGCGAGCCGCCGAAGGCGAGCCCGACGAGGTCCTGGATCGCGCGATCCTGCGAGACGCTGAACCAGTTCGTGAGGATCGCGTAGTAACCGGCGACGCCGAGCAGCGCCAGGCCGACGACGAGGAGGCCGGTGACCGAGCCGGCGCGGAACGCGACGTTCAGCGCGGGCTTGAGCCCGCCGCGAGCAGCCTCGGCGGTGCGCGCGTTCGAGCGCACGGCGACGTTCATCCCGATGAAGCCGGCCGCAGCGGAGAGCACCGCGCCGATCAGGAATCCGAACGCCGTGCCCCAGCCGAGCTGGTTGTAGAAGCCGAGCACGAAGAACGGCACGATCGCGACGAACGCAATCGTCGTGTACTGCTTGCGCAAGTACGCCGCTGCGCCCTCCTGCACGGCGCGCGAGATCTCCTGCATCTTCTCGCTGCCGGCCGGCTGCTTGAGCAGCCAGTAGATGAGCCCGGCACCCCAGGCGATGGCGAGCACCGCGCAAACGAGCGCAAAGGCGACCGCGTGATCGTTGAAGAAATTCATCGCTCGGCTCCCCTCACAAGGTCAATGCCGAGCCCGCCTCGGCGCGGGCAGTTTTGTATCACAAGGAAGCGGCCGGAGGCAGGTCTAGGCAGGGACAGCGGTCATGCCGCGGGCGATCGCGAGCAGCTCCCGCTGGGTGAGGCCATGCGTCAGCAGCGTGATCTCGACGCCCCGTTCTCGCCAATCGAGGGCGTAGTCGCCCGTGAGCCTGGAACAGCCGGTCGGGGCGCAGAACTCGGTCAGCGCGGCACGCTCGCCGTGGATCCGCCAGACGGCGATGACCGGCGCAGCGCCGACATTGCCGCAGCCGTAGGGCCTGCCCTCGCCGATCGTGAGCGTGGCGCCGTCGTTGCGCGTGTAATCGGCTACGACCCATCTCTGCGGGTTACCGCAGCCGCGGACCCCGACGCGCACCGGCACGAGCCCGGCGGTGGCGGTGGGTTCGAGCAGGCCGGCGCGCAGCCGTACGTCGGCGATCACCCACGGGTCGTGCTCGGGCACAGGGCCGTATGCGCGGACGACCGACGCGCCATGCGAGCACGAGATCGCCCACGAAGCCGCGTCGTCCCCGACGGCGCAGTTCCAGCCCGGAGTCTCGGGCGGCCAGTCCGCTGCGTCGCGCAGCACGGCGCGCGCGAGCCCGCAGCCGACGGTTCCGGCCTGGATCCGCACGGAGTACGTGAACGTGCCCGGGACCGAGATGGGCATGCAGCTACGCGGCGCGCTCTGCGCGTGCGCCGTCGCAGCCAGAGCTGCGCAGGCACCAAGCACGGCGACGACTCGCGTCAACATGCTGCGGTGTATCGGCTAGGAGGCGTCCGGGCTGGAGGCCTTGGCCGCGTCGGCGTAGGCGAGCTGAAGGTTCGCCAGCACCTGGCCGAAGTCGCGGAGCACCGCCTCGTCGACCTGACCCTCGAGCACGGGTGTGAGCGCGCGCAGCGCCTCGATCGCGATCTTGGCCTGCGCGAGGTCGCGTCCCTCGGGCGCGAGCTTCGCAAAGCCCATCGAGGCGACCATCGACAGCGTGTGGAGCAGGAGGTCCGAGACCTTGGCCCCGCGCAGCTCCTCGACGAGCTCGTCGGCGGACGGCTCCTCAGCCACCGACCCGCTCCGGCCGCAGCACCTGCTCGGCGTAGATCTCCTCGAGCGATGCGCCGTCGGCGAGCCGGGCCAGCTGTCGTTCTGCCGCATTTGCAGCGGGTATCGCGAGGAACGGCGCGGCGCCGATCTCCTCGGCGGCCGGAGCGACCCACTCGAGCAGCTGCTCGATCCTGGCCCGCGCGGGCAGCGCCACGCCGCGGTCGAGGTCGATCAGCTCACCGGCGAGGCCGTAGCGGATCGCGCGCCACATGTTCTCCTCGATCAGCCGGTGCGGATGATCGCGCAGCGGCTCGCCCTCGTCGATCGCATGCGCGACGCGCACGATCAGCGAGTGGATCAGCGCGGTGAGCGCGCGCGACTCGGTGAGGTCGGGCTGCGCGTCGCAGATCCGAACCTCGACGGTCGGGAACGCGAGGTGCGGGCGCACGCTCCACCAGATCTGCGTGTACTCGTCGATCGAGTCGGTCTCGTAGAGGAACCTGACGTAGGTCTCCCATTCGTCCCAGCCCGCGAAGCTGTCGGGGACGCCACAGCGCGGGAACATCCTCGTGAAGACCTGTGTGCGCGCCGAGTGGAGTCCCGTGTCGAGCCCGTCGAGAAACGGCGAGCTGGCGGAGAGCGCTAGCAGCTCGGGAAGGAATGCGCGCAGTGCGCTGCACACCTGGACAGCTCGGTCGGGCCCGTTGATCGCGACGTGAACGTGCAGGCCGAAGGTGTTGTTCTGCCAGACGACGTAGCGGAGCAGCTCGTCGTTGCGACGGTAGTGCGGTGTGTCGATGATCCGCTGCTCCTGCCACGGGCTCCACGGATGCGTTCCGGTCGCGCCGAGCGCGATCCCGAGCCCGTCGGTGAGCGCCGTGAGCTGCGTCCGCCGCTCGCCGAGAGCCTGCGCCGCCTCGCCGAAGTTTTCGCAGAGCCCCGTCTTGACCTCGACCTCCGAGGCGATCAGCTCCCCGACGAGATTCGGCTCGAGGTCGGTGCCCTGCGCGGCGGCATGGACGTCCTCGAAGCGATTGGCGAGCGCGAGCGTGCCGGGATCGAGGAGGGCAAACTCCTCCTCGATCGCGACCGTGAAGTCGCGCGCGGACTCGAACTGCTCCCGTGCAAAGCGGAGCTGTTCGTCCGGGCTGAGGCGCTGAGCGTCGCCCATGGTCGGGAAAGGTTATCCCTCGACGGGCTCGAGCAGGCGTCGTGCGACGGCGGTCCAGCTCCAGTGCTCAACGACAGCGCGTCGGGCGGCCTCGCCGAGGGCGCGCCGCTCGGCGGGCGCGAGCGCGAGCACGCGGTGGAGCTTCGCGGCGAGGTCCGCCACGTCGCCGTTCTCGAAGCCCGCGAGGTCGCGAAGCTCGGGCGGGTACTCGAGCTCGATACCGGCCGCCACCTCAGCGAGACCCGAGTGGCGCGCGACGATGGGCGGCACCCCGGCGGCGGCAGCCTCCGCCGCGACCATCCCGAACGCCTCCGGAAAGATCGAGGGCACGACGGACACGTCGGCCAGCGGGAGCAGATAGCGCAGGTGGCGATGCTCGAGCGCACCGGTGAAAAGCGTGTCCGCGGGCGCCATCGCCTCGAGGTCGGCCCGATGGTCGCCGAAGCCCACGATCACCGCGCGCGCGTCGACAGCGCGAAGCGCGTCGAGCAGGACGTGCACTCCCTTGTTGTGGATCAGCTTGCCGACGAAGATGACGGTCGGCCGGTCGCCGGCCAGGAAGTCCTCGAGCCGGGCGGCGTTGCCCTCGTCCGGGATCCGCTCGTTGGCGTCGCCCGGGTTCGGCGGGTCGCGACGGGCCTCCTCGAGGAGCGCGGGAAGGGCCTCGACGCGGGATCGCGGCCGGAACTCGTCCACGTCCACTCCCGGCGGCACGTCGAGCATCCGCTTCGTCGGCCCCATCACGTCGGTGACGACGCCGCGGATGTGCTCGGAGCCGACGTACAGCGCCTCGGCGTGTTCGAGCGAGTCGCGCGCCCACTCGATCAGCTCGGGCCGCCCGCGCATCGAGTACTCGAGCTCGGAGCCGTGCGCCTTGACGCGAAACGGCAGCCCGGCCGCGGCGCCAACAGGCCCGCCCGGGAGGATGTGGTTCGTGAAGAGGAGGTCTGCGGGGCCGAGCTCACGGATCGCGCGCACATTCGCCTCGATGTACCGATGGCGTTCGTCCATGGGCATCTCCTGGAGCAGCACCGCCTGGAGGCCCTCGTAGTCGTCGAGCACGAAGACCGGGAGCCGGGTGCCGAGGTCGGGCCGCACGACCGTTGCGCTGCCCGTGTCGAAGAGCTCGGGGTGCGGCTCCTGGCAGAGCACGGTCACGTCGTGCCCGGCGCGGCTCCACTCCCGCGCGAGCGCGCGCGTGTAGACGTTGGAGCCGGTGCCGCCGAGCAGGTAGCCGTGCCAGAGAAGGATCCGCATCGCGTGCTCAGTGTGGACGAACAGGGACGCTCCTGGCACAGAGACGTGTCACATCCGTGCGCCGGGCGGCGCTAGGCTCAGCCGTAGGAGGGCGGGGTCGGGCATCCCGTCTCCCGCGCGCGCGTCAACCAGTTAGGTCACCAGGAGGACTTTTGCTCGAGCTCCGGCCCACGTGTGAGAACTGCAACGCTGCGCTGCCGCCAGACTCGCTCGAGGCGCGGATCTGCACGTACGAGTGCACGTTCTGCGCCACGTGCGTCGACGGCGTCCTCGAAAACGTCTGCCCGAACTGCGGCGGCGGGTTCGTGCCGCGGCCGATCCGGCCGGCGCATCTCCTCGCCAGGGACCCCGCGAGCACCGAGGTCAAGCACCGGCCCGTCGACCCGGAGGCTCACGCACGCTTCGCGGCCACTCGCGCGGCGATTCCGCCCGAGCGGCGCTAGGCGAGGTGGAAGTAAAGCGCGTAGAGCAGGTCGATCGCCGGGTTCGAGGTGTGCACGGCGACGTCGGAGGGCACGTCGAGGAGCGCCTCCGAGTAGTTGAAGACGATCTTCACTCCGGCGCCGACGAGGTCGTCGGCCGCGCCCTGCGCCGCTGAAGCCGGGACGGCGAGCACCCCGACGATGATGTTCTTGTCGCGCACCACCTCCGGCAGCTTCGCGACCTCGGACACGGGTACACCGCCGATCGTCCGCCCCACCTTGTCCGGATCGGAGTCGAAGACGGCCGCGATGTTGATCCCGTGCTCGGCGTAGATCGGCGAGCTCGCGATCGCCTGGCCGAGGCGTCCCGCCCCGACGAGTGCGATGTTGTGTTGGCCCTGCGTGCGGAGAATCGAGCGGATCTCGGCGAGAAGCGAGTCGAGGTTGTAGCCGACTCCACGCTTGCCGAACTTGCCGAAGCCGGAGAGGTCGCGGCGGATCTGCGTCGCGTTGATGTTCGTGTAGTCGGAGATCTCCTGCGAGGAGATGCGCTCCTTGCCCATCTTCTTCGCCTGTGTCAGCACCTGGAGGTACCGCGAGAGCCGCGCCGCCACACCAACCGTCAAACGATCCGCCACACGCGCTCCTTAGGTCGAAGTTTGTGACACAGCACGCATTCTGCCAGCCGCGCAAACTCGGCGCTGGCGGTACCGGTCAGCCTGGAGTTTGTGCGGCGAGCCGGCGGCGGAGCGCATCCGGATGAACGTGGTAGGTGAAGACCTGTTCGCCGTCGATCTCGACGACGGGAAGCCACTCCCGATAGCGCGCCTCGAGCTCGGGGTCGCCGGTGATGTCGACCTCCTCGAGCGTGAAGCCGAGCTCGGCGCGTAGCTCGTTGAGCTGCTCGCGCGCACGGTCGCAGAGGTGACAGCCCTCGGCGTGGAAGAGCGTGACTACGGGTAGATCCCCCGCGTCACGGTGGCCTCGGCGACTCGCTCGACGGCGAGACCGTACGCGGCCAGTCGGAGGCTCACCTGCCGTGTCTCGGCCGTCTGCCAGGTCTCCTCGAACGCTTTCGAGACGATCTCGTTGAGCTTCGCGTTGACCTCGGCCTCCTTCCAGAAGTACTCCTGGAGGCCTTGCACCCACTCGAAGTACGAGACGACGACGCCGCCCGCATTCGCGAGCACGTCGGGAATCACCGCGATGCCCCGCTCCTCGAGGATCTCGTCCGCGCCGGGCGTGACGGGCCCGTTCGCGCCCTCGACGATCGCCTTCGCGCGGATCTGGTCGGCGTTGTCCGCGGTGACCGCCTGCTCGAGCGCGCACGGGGCCAGCACGTCGCACTCGAGCGTCAGCAGCTCGTCGTGGGAGAGCTCCTCCGCCCCGCCGAGCCCGATCAGCCCGCCGGTCGCACGCTTGTGTGCGAACGCGGCCGGAACGTCGAGCCCGCTCGGATTGTGGAGCGCGGTGCGGGAGTCGCTGATGCCGATCACCGTGGCGCCCTCCTCCGCGATCAGCTTCGCGAGGAAGCTCCCGACGTTCCCGAAGCCCTGCACCACTACTCGCAGGCCGTCGAGCGAGAGCCCCCGCTTTGTCGCGAAGTCCTCGACGCAGTACAGCGCGCCGCGCGCCGTGGCCTCCTCGCGGCCGAGCGAGCCGCCGATCGCCAGCGGCTTGCCGGTGACGACGCCGAGCACCGAGTAGCCCTTGTTCATCGAGAACGTGTCGAAGATCCACGCCATCACGCTCGCGTCGGTGCCGACGTCGGGCGCCGGGATGTCCTTCTCCGGGCCGATCTCGTTGATGATCTCGCTGGTGTAACGGCGGGTCATCCGCTCGAGCTCGGCGCGCGACATCTCTTTCGGGTCACAGATCACGCCGCCCTTCGCGCCGCCGAACGGAATCCCCATCAGCGCGCACTTCCACGTCATCCACATCGAGAGCGCCTTCACCTCGTCGAGTGTGACGTCCGGGTGGTAGCGGATCCCGCCCTTCGACGGGCCGCGTGCGACGTTGTGCGTGACGCGGTAGCCCGTGAAGGCGCGCGTCTGGCCGTTGTCCATCGTGACCGGGATCGAGACCTCGACCGACTTCTTGCACTCCTGGAGGACGTTGACGAGGTTCGCGGGGATGCCGAAGACCTCGGCCACGCGGCGAAGCTGCTCGCGCGCGATCTCCAGCGGGTTTTCGCGCAGGTGTGAGACGGTTGTGCTCACGGTCGCAAGCCCGAGTATATGGCGCTACCGAACGGTGATCGGGAGCGTCCGGCGCGTCGGCGGGCCGCCGTCCGTCGGGTAGGCGAAAAGGCGCAGCGAGTAGCGGCCGGGCGCGAGCCGTGCGCCGGACGGAGCCGTCCCGGTCAGCGCGAAGGCGTAGGTGCCCGGGAGGGCGTCGCGCAGTCGCACGAGCAGGCCGAGCGCCTGCCCGCCCGCGTTGTAGAGATCGGCGTCGAACCTCACGACGGGCCTGACCTCGACGTTCCCGGACGTCGTCACGCGGCCGAGTCGGAGCGTCAGCAACACGGGAGTTAGCGCAGTCGCGTCGAGAGTCGCGCTCGACAGGGTCACCCGCGAGATGAGGTCGCGGGCGGCGGGCTCATCCGAGACCACGACAGGGATCCGCGTGCGGAGCCCGCCGTCGACCGCGAGCACGACGGCGCCCTCACCAGGGGAGCCGCGCACCGTCATCGTCCCCGCGGCGCCGGCCGCGAGCTCGAGCCGGTCGGGCCGGACCGAAGCCGTGCCCTCGGCCGATAGTTGGACCGTCCGCACCAGCGGCGAGAGGTTGCGGACGACCACGACCTCGCGCGGCGCCGCGCGCGCCAGCGACAGTGTCGACGGCTCGGCGATCACCGCGGCGGCGTCGGCGGCGGTGAGGTCGACGAGCCCGGCCCCCTGCGCGCCGGTCGAGGCGCCGGCGAGCGGCGTCGCCGTCCCGACGAGCGCCGCCTTCAACCCGAGCGCGTCGAGGCCGGGACGTGCCTGGGCCAGCAGCGCCGCGGCACCGGCAACCGCTGCGGCGGCGATGCTCGTGCCGCTCACCGTCGCGAAGCGGGGCGAGCCGTCCGGGTCCGTGCCGGGAGCCGCCGTGACGATGCCCACGCCGGGCCCGACGAGCTCCGGCTTGATTCCGCCGTCGAAGGCGAGGCCTTCGGACGAGAAGGCCGCGACGCGTCCGTAGGACGGATTCGCGCTCGACCGAAGCGGGCCGATCGAGATTCCGACGTTCGCGCCGCTCGCCAGGGCGGCTCGCAGCGAACGGCCCACGGCCGCGCCGATCCCGATCACGGGCACGGGCACGGCCCCGTCGACGCCGAGGCTGCCCGACGGCACCCGCACGCCGTCGAGCAGGACGGCCGCCGCTCCCGCGCGCGCTGCCTCCTCGACTACGTCACGCGGAGCCGAGCCCGCGGGCACGAGCGCCGCCCGGCCCGCGACGAGGCTGAACCCGCGTCGATCGAAGAACGCGTCGATCCCCGAGGCTGTCCCGGGACGCGGCTCGGCGACCTGAAGACCGAGCGAGTGGAGCGGCGCGGCCGCGCCGGCGAGCGGCACGACGGCGTTCAGCACCAGGCGCAGGCCCGCGCGGACGACGAGACGGACGTGATCCGAACGAGGGCGCAGGTCCGCTGCGCCGACGGTCAGCGCGGCCGCCGCGCCGCCCGGGCCAGCAATGCTGCCGTAGCCCGGGCCGGCGGCGCCGTCGTTCCCGGCGGCCGCCACAACGAGCGTGCCAAGCCGGGCCGCTCCGTCGGCCGCGCGGGCAACCGGGTCGTCGGCGAACGCCGCGAACGGCGCGGCGAGCCCGACGAGAGCGACTCGCGCCGCATCGTGGGCGTCTCCGTTGGCATTCGGGTCGACGGCCCGCTCGAGCCCGGCCACGATCTGATCGGTGCGCGCATAGACCGACCAGTGGCCGGACGCATCCGGCTGCCAGCCTGCGACGCGCAGCGGCAGTACCGTGGCGCCCGTCGCGACCCCGGCAACCCCGTCAGGCCCGCCTGCGCCGACCAGGACTCCCGCGAGCTCGGTGCCGTGCTCCTCGACGATCGCGGAGTCGCCGGGCTTGGGCTGGGCCAACGCCCGGCCACCCTTGCGAAGGACGTCGTAGCCGGGGAGGACGCGTCCGCGCAGGTACGGCTGTGAACGGTCGACGCCGGTGTCGAGCAGGGCGACCGTGACGCCGCTGCCGTCGATCCCGGGCAGCGCAAGCCCCGGGCCGACCCCGCCCGCCGAGGCCGGCTCCGCAGCAGTCGCCGGATACGCGACGCGCACCGGATAGACCCCCGCCACCTCCGGCGCCGCGTTGAGGAGGCTGATCCCACGCGCGTCGATCGCGGCCGAGAAGCCGTCGATCACGCGGGCGTATGTGTACTGGGGCCGGATCAACTCGCCGTCGAGGGCGAGCCGCGCAATCAGCGCCTTCTGGCCGGCAAGCGCCTCGGCGGTCCAGCGTTGCTCGTCCGCGGCCGTGGAGGTCGGCCCGACGCGATCGGCGAGCGACGGAGCGTTGAGCACGACGATGACGCGCTGGCCGACCGAGACGCGCGGACGCGGCCCGCCGACGAGTCCGGCCCACTCAGCCCCGGCCGGAGCCCGTTCCGCGACGGTACCCCCACCCGCGCCGCCGCCGTTTGCGAGCACGAGCGCGAGGGCGGCGCCGATCGCGAGGAGCCCGAGGGGCGCCGCGGCTCGAGGCTCAACGCGACGAGGCGTACGCATCGAGCCCAAGGTATCGCGGATAGGAGATGGGCTTCACGTAGCGGGCGGCCGACGCGATCATCGCCGCGTTGTCGGTGCAGAGGGAAAGAGGCGCGAACGCGGCCCCGGGCAACGCGGCCCGCAGCTCGGAGTTCGCCGCAACGCCTCCGACGACCGCGATCCGCTCCGCACCGGCCGCCTCGACGCGCTCGACGAGCGCCCGCACGATCGCGCGCTGGTAGCTCGCGGCGAGATCGGCGCGCCGAGCGTCGAGCTCCGACTCGGTCAGGTCCCGCACGGCGTAGAGAAGCGCCGTCTTCACGCCGGAGAACGAGAAGTCCAGGTCCGGCACGCGCGAGACCGGGAACGCATAGGCGTCCGGATCACCCTCCTGGGCCAGCCGGTCGATCGCGGCGCCGCCCGGATAGCCGAGGCCGAGCAGCCGCGCGCCCTTGTCGAACGCCTCCCCCGCCGCGTCGTCGAGCGTCGTCCCGACCACTCGGAAGGCGCCGCGCTCGGGGACGTCGACGAGCATCGTGTGACCGCCGCTCGCGAGCAGGCAGAGGAAGGGCGGCTCGACCGCATCCGCACCGACATAGAGCGACGCGACGTGGCCGTGCAGGTGATCGACCGGGACGAGCGGGAGCCGCCGCGCCCACGCGAGCGCCTTCGCGGAAGCGAGACCGACGAGCAGCGCTCCGATCAGCCCCGGTCCCTGCGTGACGGCGACCCGATCGACGGCGTCGAGCGTGGCGCCCGCCTCGGCGAGCGTCTCGCGCAGCACGGGCACGATCAGCTCGAGGTGGCGACGCGACGCGATCTCCGGGACGACCCCGCCAAACCGGGCGTGGAGCTCGGCCTGAGAGGACACGACGCTCGAGCGGACGGTGCCGTCCTCCTCGACGAGCGCCGCAGCCGTCTCGTCGCAGGAGGTCTCGATCCCGAGGATCACGAAGCGCCGGCCGCAGGCTCAGCAGCTTCCTCGACGGGGTCCTTCCACATGATCAGCGCGTCCTCGCGGTTGTCGGTGTAGTAGCCGCGCCGAACGCCTCGCGCGACGAAGCCGAGGCGCTCGTAGAGCCGGATCGCCGCGTCGTTCGAGACCCGCACCTCGAGCGTGTAGCCGCGGCGCTCGTCTCCCGCGGTCAGCTCGAACAGGCTCTCGAGCAGCGTCTGCGCGATTCCGCGGCGGCGATACTCGGGCGCCACGGCGACGTTCATCACGTGCCAGGCGTCGACGTAGCGGGAGATGATGAGGTAGCCGGCGAGCGCGCCCTGCTCCGTGTCCTCGGCACCGAGGCAGATCGACGACGGCTTCGCGAGCTCGCCCGCGAACATCGCCCTCGACCACGGCGTCGGGTACGAGCGCTTCTCGATCTCCTCGATCGCGGTCAGATCGCGCGCGGTGAGGCGTCGCAGCTCGATCGTCATGCGGCCTGCTCGGCGTCCGGCTCTCGCAGGTAGAGCGGCTCGACGAGCTCGGCCGGGCCGAAGTCCCGCGCGAGCGCCGCGTGGAACCGCGCACGTGGCAGGTGGAGCTCGCTGTCGTCGGGCGGCACGACCGCGCCCGCTGCCTCGAGGAGCTCGCGGTACCGGCGCGCGCCGTCGCCGACGCACATGGTCCCCGGCTCGACGCGGACGTCGGCCGGGACGAGGCCGCGCGGCTCGCCGTCGACGAGCGTGAACACCTCGCGCCGCTTCGCGTCCACGACCGGCAGGGCACCCGGCGCTCCCGCGGCGAGCGCGTCGAGCGTCGAGACCCCAGCCGCCGGAACCCCGAGCGCTAGCGCGAGACCGCGCACGGTCGCGAGCCCGATCCGCACGCCGGTGAAGCTGCCGGGCCCGACGCCCACGGCGATCGCATCGATGTCTCCCGCGTGACGGCCGCCCTGGCGCAGCAGCGCGTCCACGTCCTCGAGCACCGTCGAGGCGCGCGAGCTGCGCTCGCCGAGCACCTCGCCGTCCTCGACGAGCGCGCTCGTGGCAGCCTCCGTGGCCGTGTCGATGGCGAGGATCAGCACGTCTAAAATACGCCTTCTAGCAGGGCTTTTGCCTGACTCTCGAACGCTATCAGTCTATGGGTCGGGTCGACGTGCCGCAAACTCACAGCCGCTGTCACCGGCGGCAGGCCCGCGCCCGCGGCCTCGGGCCATTCCACGAAGCACACCGCGTCGTCGAAGTACGGCTCGAGGTCGGCCCACTCCGCAGGCGAGACGGACGCGAAGCGGTAGAGGTCGAGATGCGAGACCGGGACGCGGCCTTCGTAGCGATGGCCGATCGTGAAGGTCGGGCTCGTGACCGGCCCGGTGATGCCGAGCGCGCGGCACGCGCCGCGAACGAACGTCGTCTTGCCCGCACCGAGGTCGCCCGAGATCGTGACGACGTCGCCGACGACGAGCACCGATGCGAGCTTCGCCGCGATCGCCTCCGTCTCCTCGGGCGAGGACGAGGTGAGCTCCACCGCGCTCAGAACAGGCCGAGCTGGCCTACGGGCTCGACGTCGGCGACAGGCGCCGGCGCGGCGGGCTCGGGCTCGAACGAAGCCGGCGGCGGAACGGGCGCCCGGGCCGTCGCCCCGTCGAGCAGCGCCGGGATGCGTGCGAAGTCCGACTCGAGCACCTTCAGCATCGCGGGGGTGTAGAGCGCGGCGGCGGGATGGTAGATCGGATAGAGGAGTACGTTGCGCGCGCCGAGCGTCACCTCCTGCTCCTGCCCGTGGACGCGAGTGATCCCGAGCGGACGGCCGGAGAGGAGCTTCGTCGCGAAGTTGCCGAGCGTCGCGACGACGCGCGGCTCGATCAGCTCGATCTGCCGGAAGAGATGCGGCTCGCAAGCCTCGATCTCGTCCTGCTGCGGATCGCGGTTGCCCGGCGGGCGGCACTTGAGGACGTTGGCGATGTAGACGTCGCTCCGGCTCAGCCCGATCCCCTCGAGCAGGCGCTCGAGCAGCTTGCCGGCCTGGCCGACGAACGGAACTCCCTGCTTGTCCTCGTGGAAGCCCGGCGCCTCGCCCACGAACATCAGCGCCGCGTCCGGATCGCCCGAGCCGAACACGACCTGCGTCCGACCCTCGGCCAGGCGGCAGCGCGTGCAGGCGGCGGTCAGCTCGCCGTAGCTCTGAAGCTCAGTGCCCGCAGCCACAGCTTCCGCCGCAACAGCCTCCGCCACCGCCGAAGCTCGGCTGCGCGACGGTGCCGTGAGCGGCGAACACGGAGAACTGCTTCACGACCTTCGCGGACTCGCAGTCGGGGCACGCGACCTCCTGCCCTGACGACCTGACGAGCTCCTCGAAGTGCGACTCGCACTCCATGCAGACGTACTCGTAGATAGGCACCTGGCTACCTTAGCAACGGGGTGGGCGACGGCAAAACACCTTGACGACGTGATTCTCGACCCGGCGCCGGACGTCAGCCGATCGACTTGATCAGCCGCTGCCGCTCCCGGGCGACCGCGGCCGTCAGCACGGCGATCCTGGAGATCCTCGCGTTGTAGGCGCGCGCCGCGGCGATCTCCGCATTGCGCGTCCGCACGGCGTCCGAGCTGATCGCGAAGAGCGACTGGATCGCCGTGTTGGCCGCCTTCGCATCCTTCTTCCGGAGCGCAGCCTCGACCTCGCCGATCAGCGTCACACGTCGCTCGAGCGCCGCCAGCTCACCGGTGAGCGTCCGGTGCGAACACCGGCGGCGGATGACCCGCACCGCCGCCACAGCCCGCGAGCACGGCGACGAGGACGGCCACGACGCCGATCCAGGCCCGCCCCATCGATTCCTACTTGACGAGCACCACGGTCGAGACGCTGTGGTCGCCGTGCGCAAAGACGAGCTTCACGAGCCCCTTGCCCGGCGCGAACCACGAGGTGCGCGTGCCGCTGCCGTACGGGAACCCGGGCTGCACGAGCGTCGAGCGCACGACGACGGCCTGGAACTTCCCGGCGGGAACGGTCACGGCCTGGATGCCGAGCACCTTCGACTGGCCCGTGACGCCGTAGGTGTTGAAGTCGAGGCTCGGCTTCGTCGCGGCCCACGTCGTGCCGGTCGTCGGGTACGCGGGCAGCACCGGGTTGTAGCCGTAGGTCATCAGGTCGAACGGGGTGATGAAGTGGTTGCGCTTGGCCGCAGGCGCGCCGGCGGGACCGAGCGGCGGGAACTTGAGCAGCGTCGCGGATTGCGTCCGACCCCAGAGATTCGTGACGCCGTCGTTCCGCAGCGAGAAGCCGTAGGTCCCGGCGATCTTGAGCGGCCCGGAGACGCTCTTCGCCGTGAAGCGGCCCGAGCCATCCGCGACCGCGTCGATCACGAAGTTCTGCACCTCAGGCTGCGGCAGGTGCTTCGGGTTCGTCCAGCGATACGTGAGCCTGAGGCCCTTCGTCAGCGTGAAGTAGTCGATGTCACCGGGCGAGGGCAGCACGGCCTGGTTCGTGCTCTGAAGGACGCCCGAGGTCACCGCGCCGCCGGAGTGCAGGAACTCGAACTTCACTGGGCCGACGCCGTATACCCACCACGTCGTGCGCAGCCCGCTCCCGTACGGATCGCCGAGCGCGCCGGCCTGGGTGATCTGCGTCTGCACCTTCGCGGCGGTGACGGGCATCGGGAACGCGGGAATCGTGATCGACTCGGTGCCGAGGTAGGTCGAGACGCCCGAGACGTCGCCCGCGGCGCCCCCGGTGCCGGCCCACGCGAGACCGTGGAGCAACGGGCCGGCGAGCACCGGGTTGCGGCTGCCCCAGATCACGTTGTAGTAGACGCCCGACAGCGCGTTCGGGCAGCTCGCCGCGGCTGCGCAGAGCACCGGGAACTGCGGCGGCGGTGGTGTGCTCGTCCAGTCGGTGTTGAAGAGACCCGAGTTCGTGTCCTGGAACGAGACCTGGCCATTCGAGCTCACGGCGTCGGTGGAGTTGTTGAGCCCATCCGTCGTCCAGGCGAGCGTGAACGAGCTGGCCTTCTGATCCTTGACAGTGACCTTCTCGGTCGTCGGCGTGGGCGCGTAGACGCTGTCCGTCCACTGGTACGTCCAAGTCGCGTCGGACGCGTGAGGGAGCCAGTTGTCCGCGGACGCGGGAGGAGCAAGCGCAAGCGCGAGCAGCGCGAACACGAACACGAGCAGGCCCTTTCCCCGAAGCACTAGGGAAGGCTAGCCGGTCCCGCCGCTACGGGTCGGTGCTTGCGGAGGAGCCGACAGTGCATGAGGTGGTCTGGTCTTACAACGCGGGAAATCCGCTATTTGCGGGAAACGATCCGGTGAGTCGGTCCGCGCTTCGGGTAGACATCGGGACGGATGTGGGAGCAGATCGCCATGCGATTGACCGGCCGAATCGTCGTCCTCGAGCCGCTGGCGCGGGACCACGAAGCGGGCATTCGAGCTGCCGCCGCGGACCCCGCCGCGTGGCAGTGGATGACCACCCGGGACATCGACGTGTGGGTCGAGAACGCCTTCGCGGAGGCGGCCGCCGGCACCCGCGTTCCGTTCGCAACGGTGCTCGACGGGACGGTCGTCGGGAGCACCAGCTACATGTCGTTTGCACCCGAGCACGAGCGGCTCGAGATCGGCCACACGTGGCTCGCGCCGACCGTCTGGGGCACCGGTGCGAACACCGATGCGAAGTACCTTCTCCTCCGCCACGCGTTCGAGGAGCTCGGCTGCCTGCGGGCCGAGTTCAAGACCGACGCGCTGAACGGGCGCGCGCGCGCTGCCCTGGCCGCGATCCCGTCGGAGTTCGAGGGAATCCACCGGCGTCACATGGTCGTGCGCGGCGGCGAGCGGCGGGACTCGGCGTGGTACAGCGTGATCGTCGACGACTGGCCCGCGGTGCGCGCCGCGCTCGAGACGCGACTCGGCTACTAGTCGCGGGGTACACTGTCTCCTGCCCGGTATCCGCTACGGAACTGGAGCTCATGTGTTCGACAGCGTTCAGGTAATCGGTTCCGGCCGCGTCGGCTCGGCGGTCTCAGCCCGCCTGCGGGAGCGGGGCATCGACGTGTCCTCGGACGGCGCGGAGCTGGTCGTTCTCTGCGTGCCGGATGCTGCGATCGCGGAGGTCGCGCAGTCGCTCTCGCCCGGGCCCTGGGTCGCGCACGTGAGCGGTGCGACGCCGCTCGCGGCGCTCGAGCCGCACGCGCGTCGCTTCTCGGTCCACCCGCTGCAGACCTTCACGCGTGCGCGAGGCGCCGAGCAGCTCGACGGCGCCTGGGGCGCAGTGAGCGGCGAGACGCCGGACGCGCTGGCGCGTGGGCTGTGGCTCGCGCGGGAGCTCGGGCTCGAGCCGTTCGAGCTCGCCGACTCGGCGCGCACGCTCTACCACGCCGGCGCCGCCGTCGCGTCGAACTACCTCGTCACGCTGTACCGCGCCGCGTCGACCCTGTTCGAGGAGGCGGGCGCGCCGCCCGAGGCGCTCGTGCCGCTGATGCGGCGGACGATCGAGAACGGCTTCGAGCTGACCGGGCCGATCGCGCGCGGCGACTGGGCGACGGTCGACGCTCATCTCGACGCGCTCCAGTCGAGCGTCGCCCGGAGCTCGAGGAGATGTACCGTGCCCTCGCGGCGGTGACCGCGCCGTGATCACCGTGACGGGCAAAGCGGAGCTCCGCGCCGCGCTCGCCGGCGCAGCCGACGTCGGCCTGGTGCCGACGATGGGCGCGCTGCACGAGGGCCATCTCGCGCTGATCCGCGCCGCGCGAGACGAGTGCGACGGTCGTCGTCGCGAGCAGCTTCGTCAACCCCGCGCAGTTCGGCCAGCAGGCCGACCTCGCCGCCTATCCGCGCGACCCCGATGCCGACGCGCGGCTCGCTGCCGCCGGCGGCGTCGACATCCTCTTCGCGCCCGCCGCCGCCGAGATCTATCCGCCCGGATTCGCGACCTGGGTCGAGCCCGCCGGCGCGGCCATCGGGCTCGAGGGCGAGCACCGGCCCGGCCACTTCCGCGGCGTCGCGACGGTCTGCCTGAAGCTCTTCAATCTCGTCCGCCCGGCAGCGCGCGTACTTCGGCCGCAAGGACGCGCAGCAGGTCGCCGTGATCGAGCAGCTCGTCCGCGACCTCGACCTCGATCTCGAGATCCGCGTGGTACCGACGGTCCGCGATACCGACGGGCTCGCGATCTCGTCACGCAACATCCGTCTCTACCGACGACGACCGCCGCCGCGCGCTCGCGATCCCGCGCGCGCTCGCGACGGGCGACGCTGCGCAGGCCCGCGCCGTGCTCGCCGAGGCGGGGCTCGACCCGGAGTACCTGGAGGTCGCCGACCTCGACGGACCGACCCTCGCGGTCGCCGTCGTCGTCGGCTCGACCCGACTGATCGACAACGTCCGGCTGGAAGGAGAGCGAGCATGACCACGCGTCCGCGCACGCCCGCACCGAATGCGCCCGCACCCGGCAAGCTGCCCCTCACCGATCTCATCGCGATGAAGCGCCGCGGCGAGAAGATCGCGATGGTGACCGCGTACGACGCGCCGAGCGGAGCACTCGCCGACGCCGCGGGAGTCGACCTCGTGCTCGTCGGCGACTCGGCCGCGATGACGGTACTCGGCCACGATTCGACGGTGCCGGCGACGATGGAGGAGATGCTCGTCCTCGCGCGCGCGACCACGCGTGGCGCCCGTCGGCCGATCGTGATCGCCGACATGCCCTTCGGCTCGTTCCAGGTCTCCGACGAGCAGGCCGTCGAGAACGGGATCCGCTTCGTGAAGGAGGCAGGCGTCGAGGCGGTCAAGCTCGAAGGCGCGGGCTCGAGCCTCTCGCGCGCCCAGGCGCTGGTCGGCGCGGGCGTGCCCGTGATGGGGCACATCGGGTTGACGCCGCAGTCCGCGACGATGCTCGGCGGCTTCAAGGCGCAGGGACGGAGCGCCGAGAAGGCGCGCGCCCTGCTCGCGGACGCGCGGGCGCTCGAGGCGGCCGGCTGCTTCGCGCTCGTGCTCGAGGCCGTGCCGGTCCCGGTCGCGGCCCGGATCACGGCCGAGCTCGAGATCCCGACGATCGGAATCGGCGCGGGTCTCGAGTGCGATGGGCAGGTGCTCGTGTGGCACGACCTGCTCGGGCTGTACGAGGGCCACGCGCCGCGGTTCGTGAAGCAGTACGCGAACCTGGCGCCGAAGATCCGGCGCGCCCTGGAGGCGTATGTCGCCGACGTGCGCAGCGGCGCGTTCCCCGAGCAGCAGCACACCTACGCGATGCCCGACGACGAGCTCGCAGCGTTCGACGCAGCACCCCGCTTGACGTAGCTGCCCCGCGCCTGCAACATCGTCCACACGATGGCGGGGTCGAAGAAAAAGCGCGCGGCCGCAACGGCGGAGGCCCTGTTCGTCCTCGCCGCGCTCGCGCTGGCGATCGGGCTCGGCGTGGTCGGCTTCTTCCTCGGGCGCGACACGGCGCCGAAGCACACGACCACCTCGGCGACGCCAACCCTGACGACTTCTACGCCGACGACCACCGCGGCAGCGACGACGACCGCGCCCACGTCGACCCTCAGCGCGACCGCCGCTCTCGGCAAGCAGGTCTTCATGGCGAACGGCTGCGCAAGCTGCCACACGCTGAAGGACGCGAACGCGACGGGGAAGGTCGGCCCGGATCTCGACCAGCTCAAGCCGACCGCGGCAGCCGTCGCCAAGCAGGTGACGAACGGCGGCACCGTGATGCCGGCGTTCAAGGGCACGCTCAGTGCGGCGCAGATCGCGGCCGTCGCCGCGTACGTGTCTCAGGTCGCCGGAACCTAGAAACCGCGCAGCAGCACGACCAGCACTGCGGGGATCGCCGCGGCGAGCACGGTCGCCCCGACGGCGCGCACCCAGCTCCAACGCTGCACGGTGCGGACGCCGATCGCGAGCAACACGAGCGCCCACACGACGAACGCGAGCGAGACCCACGTGAAGACCGCTCCGGCCGTCCCGGAGTCGCGGCCGCCCGAGCGGAAGACGTCGGAGCCGAGCACCGCGATCCGCAGTGGCCAGACGACGACCAGCGAGAGGGCGAGCGGCGCGAGCGACAGCGCCAGCACGTGACGCGAGCGCCGGTAGCTGCCGATCGCGCCCAGCAGGTCCGACGCGATCGCGAGCATCCCGCCGCCGAGCCAGTAGAGCGCCGTGCCGTAGAAGCCGCCGCCGATGAACGCCCATACCGCGACGAGCAGCCCGTCGACGGCCGGATCGTCGAGCATGTGCCCGGTCACCGACGTGTCGAGCACGGTCGCGACACCGCCGAGCAGGATCAGCGCGAGCACCGGCTCCTGCAACGCCGCGCCGTCGCGGTCGGAGTCCTCACGCAGCGCCGCGAACACCGGAGCCGGCGAGATCAGGACGGCGAGCACGCGCTTCCACCAGAGCCGCTCGAGCTCGTGCGTCTCGGCCAGATTCGCGCCAGCGCTCACGCGCTCAGCCTACTCGGGTCACCTCGGGCAGAGGAGTCAGCACCTGCTCGAGCTGCGACCGAAGGTGCTCGAAGTTCGGCGGCAAGGTCAGCGCCTGGCCGAGTGTCTCGAGCGGCTCGTCGGTCGTGAAGCCGGGCCCGAGCGTGGCGAGCTCGAAGAGGACGCCGCTCGGCTCGCGGAAGTAGATCGAGCGGAACCAGAAGCGGTCGATGATAGGCGAGGGCATCGCGCCTGCGGCGGCGACGCGCTCGTGCCACGCGGCATGCTCGTCCATCGTCGTCGACCACGCGACGTGATGGATCGTGCCCGCGCCCGGAACGCCACGTTCGGCCGGCGACGCGTCGTAGACGTAGGTCGATCCGCGCTCCTCGCCGCGCACCTCCCACACCTCGCCGTTCGGCGCGAAGCCGAGCGTCGTCTCGAGCAGGGCGCGGCTGCGCTCGGGATCGGAGCTGAACGCGCGGACGCCCGCGAAGCCCTGGAGCGCGAATCCCTCCGGCACCTCGGGGTGGCGCGCCATCAGCGGCGCATCGCGGCTCGTGTCGACGAGCAGCTCGTGCGCGAGACCCTCCGGATCGGAGAAGCGAAGCGAGCCGGGCTCGCGCTGGGTCGAGACGTCCTCGCCGCGCAGCCGCTCCTCCCAGAACGCGAGCGCATCCTCGGAGGCGACGCGCCAGAGGACGCGGTGCACCATCCCGTCGCCCGGCCGCCCGTGCCGCGCGCCCGGGTACTCGAAGAAGGTGATGTCGCTGCCGGGGCTGCCGAGCTCGTCGGCGTAGAAGAGGTGGTACACGGTCGGGTCGTCCTGGTTGACGGTCTTCTTCACCATCCGCAGGCCGAGCACGCGCGCATAGAAGTCGACGTTGCCCGGAGCGTCGCCGGTGATCGCCGTGATGTGGTGGAGGCCTTCGAGTCGCAACGCCATGCCTCCCACGTTACCGTTCGGGATATGCGTACCGCGCTCGTGATCGCGGTTCCCGAGGCCGAGCCGCTGATCAAGCATCTCCGCGTCCGCCACGACGCCGCCGGCGCCGCGGGCGTGCCCGCGCACGTGACGCTCCTCTTCCCGTTCGGCGACGCGGAGGACGGGCTCGAGGAGATCTTCGCCGCGACCGAGCCGTTCGACTACACCCTCACGGCCACGGCCTGGTTCCAGGACCCGCCCACGTTCTTCCTCATGCCCGAGCCCGCGGCGCCGTTCGTCGCGCTGATCGAGACGCTGATGGCCCGCTTCCCTGAGTTCCCGCCCTACAGCGGCGCGCACGGGACGATCGTGCCGCACGTGACGGTCGGACACGCGGTGCCGGTCGACGACGTGCTCGAGGTCGAGGCCGCGCTGCCGATCGCCGCGCGCGCCGACACGGTCACCTGGCTCGAGGAACGAGCCGACGGGCGCTGGGGCGAGCGGCGCCGCTTTACGCTGTCGGGAAGTTGAGCGGCACGTTCACGCCGGTGAGCCCGTACGTGATGCTGATCGCCATCTTCTTGCCGAGGATCGTCATGCTCATGTCGATCAGGGCCGAGGTCACGAGATGCGTCTTGCGGGAGATCGTGAGCACCGCGCGCGTGTCGCCGAGCTTCCCGAGGCCGCCGAGGCTGAGGCCGAGTCCCTGGGTCAGCGCGTTCGCGGCGCCCTGCGTGTCGAGCACTCCGGTGATCCGATCGGCCGGACCGCCGTCCGGGTCGGTCGCGTCGGTGACCGAGACGCTCTTCACGTATTGCGCGAAGTCGAAGCCGCCGGTGGTGGCCATCGACTGGAGTTGCTGACCGAGCTGCTGCTCCGCCTGCGACGCCGACAGGACCTGCGTCTGGCCGTTCGACGTCAACGTCACGGTGTCTCCGTGCTTCACGATCGTGGCGTCGAGCGCCTTCCCGTCGGGTGTCTGGCCGGTCGTCGTCACGTAGACGTCGCCCGCCTGCGGCCCCTTCAGGTAGCCGCCGCCCGCCACCTGGAGCGCGACCGTCTCGTCGCCGGTGGCGATGCTCTCGTGCATCGAGAACTGCTCGGATGTGAGCGCCTTCTGCGCGGCGTCGGACTGGGAGAGCAGTGCGAGGGCCTTCTGGCCGTCGGGACCGGCGCAACCGGCGAGGACCACGGCCGACGCCAGGACCACGAGAACTGCGAAAACCCGCCGCATACAGGCGTAATCGACCTGCGCGCACCGCCGGGCGCTCCCTCGTGCGAGTGATCCGCCCTCAGGCGGCGACGGCGCGGCGCTCGAGCAGCGGCCGCAGGAACTGGCCGGTGAACGAGCCGCCGACCTGCGCGACGTGCTCCGGCGGGCCGACCGCGACGATCTCGCCGCCCGCCTCCCCGCCCTCGGGCCCGAGGTCGACGAGCCAGTCGGCCTGCTTGATCACGTCGAGGTTGTGCTCGATCACGAGCATCGAGTTGCCCGCGTCGACGAGCCGCTGCAGCACCTCGAGGAGCTTCTCGATGTCGGCGAAGTGGAGCCCCGTCGTCGGCTCGTCGAGGATGTAGAGCGTCCGCCCCGTCGCGACCTTCGACAGCTCGGCGGCGAGCTTGACCCGCTGCGCCTCGCCGCCGGACAGCGTCGTCGCCGGCTGGCCGAGCTTGATGTAGTCGAGCCCGACGTCGTGCAGCGTCTGCAGCCGTCGCCGGATCTTCGGGATCTTCGCGAAGAAGCGCAGCGCCTCCTCGACGGACATCTCGAGGATGTCCGAGATCGACTTGCCCTTGAAGCGCACCTCGAGCGTCTCGCGGTTGTAGCGGTGGCCCTTGCACGTCTCGCACGGGACGTAGACGTCGGGCAGGAAGTGCATCTCGATCTTGATCGTGCCGTCGCCCTTGCACGTCTCGCAGCGCCCGCCCTTGACGTTGAACGAGAACCGGCCGGGCTTGTAGCCGCGCACCTTCGCCTCGGGCGTGAGCGAGTAGAGCTCGCGGATGTGCGTGAAGAGGTCGGTGTACGTCGCCGGATTCGAGCGCGGCGTGCGGCCGATCGGCTTCTGGTCGATCTCGATCACCTTGTCGAAGACCTCGATCCCCTCGACCGACTCGTGCGCGCCCGGCTTTACGCGCACGTGGCTGAGCCGGTTCGCGAGCGCCTTGTAGACGATCTCGTTCACGAGCGTCGACTTGCCCGAACCGGAGACGCCGGTGACGCAGACGAACTTGCCGACCGGGAACTCGACGTCGATCCCCTTCAGGTTGTGCTGCGTCGCGCCCTTGACGAAGAACGAGCCGCGGTCCTCCTCGCGCCGGTCCGGCACCGCAATCTCGCGCTCGCCGGACAGGAACTTCCCGGTGATCGAGCCCTTGTTGCGCATCACGTCGGCCGCCTTGCCCTCGGCGACGACGTAGCCGCCGTGAACGCCCGCGCCCGGCCCCATGTCGACGAGCCAGTCGGCGGCGCGCATCATCTGCTCGTCGTGCTCGACGACGAGGACGGTGTTGCCGAGATCCTTCAGCCGCTCGAGCGTGCCGATCAGCCGGTTGTTGTCGCGCTGGTGCAGCCCGATCGACGGCTCATCGAGGATGTAGAGCACGCCGACGAGCTGCGAGCCGATCTGCGTCGCGAGCCTCAGCCGCTGCGCCTCGCCGCCCGAGAGCGTCGCGGCCGCGCGGTCGAGCTGGAGGTAGCCGACGCCGACGTTGTCGAGGAACGTGAGCCGCTCGCGGATCTCCTTGACGATGCGGTGGCCGATCAGCTCCTCGGTCTCGGTCAGCCCGAGCTCGTCGAGGAACTCGAGCGCGCGCGTCACGGACATCCGCGTGAACTCGTTGATCGGCTTGCCGCCGACCGTGACCGCGAGCACCTCGGGCTTCAGCCGCGCGCCGTTGCAGGCCGGGCACGGCCGGAACGACATGTACTCCTCGATTCGCTCGCGCGCCTGCGCGGAATCGGTCTCGCGGTAGCGGCGCTGCAGGCTCGTGACGATCCCCTCGAACGCGAGCGTGTACGAGCGGCGCCGGCCCATCCTGTTGCGGTACTGGACGTAGAGCTTGTCGCCGTTCGTGCCGAAGAGGAACAGGTTCTGCTGCTCCTCGGTGAGCTGGTACCACGGCAGGTCCATGTCGATCTCGTAGCGCTCGGCGATCGCCTGGATCACCGACTCGTAGAAGCCGGTGCCGCCGACCGACCACGGCACGAGCGCGCCGTCGTTGAGCGAGATCGAGCCGTCGGGGACGAGCAGGTCGGGGTCGATCTCCTGCTGCGAGCCGAGACCCGTGCAGCGCGGGCACGCGCCGTGCGGCGAGTTGAACGAGAAGATGCGCGGCTGGAGCTCCGCGAGCGAGACGCCGTGGTCGGGGCACGCGAACTTCTGCGAGAAGAGCATCGGCTCCCCGTCGACGACGTCGATCGCGACGAGCCCGTCGCCGAGCGCGGCCGCCGTCTCGACCGACTGCGCGAGCCGCGTGCGCAGGTCGGGCTTCATCACGAGCCGGTCGACGACGACCTCGATCGAGTGCTTGAACTTCTTGTCGAGGACGATCTCCTCCTCGAGCAGCCGCGGCTCGCCGTCGACCTTCACGCGCGAGAAGCCCTCGGTGCGGATCTCCTCGAGCACGTCGCGGAACTCGCCCTTGCGGTCGCGCACGACCGGCGCGTTGACGGTGAACTTCGTCCCGTCGGGCAGCCGCAGCACCTGGTCGACGATGTTCTCGAGGCTCTGGCCGGCGATCGGCTTGCCGCAGATCGGGCAGTGCGGATGGCCGACGCGCGCGTAGAGCAGGCGCAGGTAGTCGTAGATCTCGGTCACGGTGCCGACGGTGGAGCGCGGGTTGCGCGAGGTCGTCTTCTGGTCGATCGAGATCGCCGGCGAGAGGCCGTCGATCGAGTCGACGTCGGGCTTCTCCATCATCTGGAGGAACTGGCGCGCGTAGGCGGAGAGCGACTCGACGTAGCGGCGCTGGCCCTCCGCGTAGATCGTGTCGAAGGCAAGCGACGACTTCCCCGAGCCGGAGAGGCCCGTGATGCAGATCAGGGAGTTCCGCGGCAGCCGGACGGTGATGTCCTTGAGGTTGTGCTCGCGGGCCCCGTGGACAATCAGCTCGTCGGCAGCCATGCGCTGAGTCATTGTAGCCGTCGAACGTACGTTCGTGCAAGCCGGGATTCTAGGCCGGCCGGTGCGCGAGCGAAGGAAGACGCTGTGGCTCGACCTTCCAGGAGGGCCGCGCTACCGGCCGGCTGCTCAACTGAAACAGGTTGTCGTAAGACGAGACTAAGAACTCGCGGAACGCTATGGTGAGCAAGACGATGTGTTTCGAGCTTGACTCCCTGCCGCCGGTACCGGCGATCAGGGGCGCTGCGGTCTCGCACGACGACCTCACGCTCCAAGCGCGCGACGGCGCAGAGTTCGCCGCGTTCGCAGCCGCGCCCGACGAGCCGTCCGGTGTCGGCGTCATCGTGCTCCCGGATGTACGCGGTCTGTACCGCTTCTACGAGGAGCTTGCGCTGAGATTCGCAGAGCGCGGCTCGAACGCGATCGCGATCGACTACTTCGGCCGCACCGCCGGCGTCTCCAAGCGCGACGACGAGTTTCCGTACATGGAGTACGTCGCCCAGATCTCGGCCGAGGACGTCCAGGCCGACGTCGCCGCGGCCGCCGACTATCTCCGCTCGCCCGCGGGCGGCTCGTGCACCTCGGTCTTCTCCGTCGGCTTCTGCTTCGGCGGCCGTCACTCGTGGCTCTCGGCGGCCGGCGGACACGGTCTCGCAGGCGCGGTCGGCTTCTACGGCAACCCCGGCGTGCGCAACGACCAGCCCGGCCCGACGCAGGTGGCGGGGATGATTCAGGCGCCGATCCTCGCCCTTCAGGCCGGCGACGACGAGAACATCACCCGCGAGCTCAACGCCGAGTTCGACGAGGCGCTGAACGCGGCCGGCGTCGAGCACGAGATCGTCACCTACGACGGCGCCCCTCACAGCTTCTTCGACCGCAAGTTCGAGGAGCACGCCGACGCGTCCGCGAACGCCTGGAGCCGGGTGCTCGCGTTCATCGAAAGCCATGCCGACGAACACTGAGCTGATCACCGACAAGCTCGTCGCCTGGCGCCTGTTCCTGCGCAGCCATTCGACGATCACGCGGCGGCTCGACGCGGACCTGATCTCCGCGCACGGGCTGACGCTGCACGACTACGAGGTGCTGGTCCATCTCGAGCGCGCGCCCGAGAGCCGGATGCGCCCGTCCGACCTGACCGACAGCGTGATCCTCACCCGTTCCGGCGTGACACGGCTGCTCGCCGGGCTCGAGGAAGCGGGGCTCGTCAGCCGCGAGGCGTGCGCCGAGGACCGGCGCGTGATCTACGCCGTGCTGACGCACCGCGGCCACGAGAAGCTGGCCGAGGCGCGTCCGACTCACCTCCAGGGCGTCGGAGAGCTCTTCGTCGACCGGTTCGACATCGAGCAGCTCGCAGCGTTCGAGGAGCTGCTCGGGAACCTCCCGATCACCTCCGCAGACGCGCTGCCCTGCGACTAGGCCTTGCGCCAGCGGCCGAAGACCAGGCCGCCGAGGGTGAAGCCGAGCCCGAACGTGCCGACTGCGAAGCTTCCGATCGCGATCGACTTCCGCCACGCCGAGAGCCGCTGCCAGCGACCGAGCGCCTCCTGCTCCTCGGCGGTGAGCGGCTCGCCGCGCCGCTGCTTGCGCATTGCGCCGCCGGCGCGGATGCCAAGGTAGAGGTCGTCGAAGATCTCGGCGGACTCGTCCATCGCGCGAACTATAGAGGCGCCCGGGGACGTAGAGTGCGGCCCGACCATGGCGCCTGCGCGGATCCTCCACCTCTCCGACCTGCACATCGGCAAGCGCGAGGAGCCGGAGCTCGGGCCCGCGCTCGCCGCGCTCGTCGACGAGCTCGGCCCCGAGCTCGTCGTCGCGAGCGGCGATCTCACCCACCGCGGCCGCCGCGACGAGCACGAGCGCGCGCACGCGTTTCTCGCTGCGCTGGGGCCGCCGGTGCTGGCGGTGCCCGGGAATCACGACATCCCGTATCGATTTCCGCAGCGGTTCACGAGCCCCTGGGCCGAGTTCGAGCGGCTCTGGGAAACGGCCGAGCCGGTGCACAGCTCAGAGACGTTCCACGTCGTCGGGCTCAACTCGGTGCGACCGTGGCGCCATCAGTCGGGCGGACTGAGCGGCGCGGCGCTCGAGCACGCGGCGGCCCGGCTGCGCGAGGCGCCCGCGGGTGCGCTCCGCGTCGCCGTGCTCCACCACCACCTCCTCGGCGCGCCGTGGCGGACGCGCAAGCGGCCGGTCGCCCGCCGCGACGAAATTCTGGCCGGGCTGGGCGCGCAGCTGGTTCTCGGCGGGCACACGCATCAGGCCGAGGTCGGCGAGCGGCGAGAGTTCCTCCCCGCCGCCGCCGGCGAGCCGACCGTGGTCGCCGCAACCGCGCCCGGCCTCGGACGTCCGCGCCCGCAACGCGACGGCGAAGCGCGCGGGCTCCACGTGCACGAGACGGACGGGACAACGCTCACAGTCCGCACGTACATCTGGCGCGACGGCGGCTGGGCCGCGACGGCCGCGCGCTCGTTCCCGCTCTAGCCGGTGTTCCTGAGCGCCGCGGCGATCCCCGTGATCGAGCGCAGCAGCGGCCGCAGCGCCGCCTCGTCGCCCGAGCGGTGGCGGCGGAGCAGCTCGACCTGAATCGCGTTCATCGGGTCGACGTACGGGTTCCGGAGGCGGATCGACTGCTGGAGGGCCGGGTGCCGGTCGAGCAGCTGGTCGGCCTCGACGATCTCGAGCACGGCCGCGACCGTCCGCTCGTGCTCGGCCGCGAGCACGCCGAACAGCCGCTGGCCCTCGGCGTGGTCGGGCACGAGCGCGAGGTACTGGGTCGCGATCCTGAGGCTCGACTTCGCGAGGGTCATCTCGAGGTTCTCGACGAGCGCGCGGAAGAACGCCCAATTGCGGTAGAGACTGCGGAGATCGCCAATCTCGACAGAGCCGAGCGCGGTGCCGGCGCCGTACCAGGCCGGCAGCATGCAGCGGGTCTGCGTCCAGGCGAACACCCACGGGATCGCCCGCAGCGCCTCGAGCTCGACGGCGGCGGCAGCCTCGGGGCGGGACGCGGGGCGCGAGCCGATCTCCAGCAGCGCCAGCTCGTCGACCGGCGTGAAGCTGCGGAAGAAGCGGACGAACGCCTCGTCCTCCCACACGAGCTCGCGATAGGCGCGATACGCGCGCTCCGAGAGCACGGCCATGGTCTCACGCGCCGCGGCGGGCGCCTCGCCCCCGACCTCGTTCGGGAACGCGGAGAGCAGCGTCGCCGCGACCGCCGCCTCGAGATTGCGGTACGCGAGCCCGGGCAGCCCGTACTTGAACGAGATCGTCTCGCCCTGCTCGGTCAGCTTCAGCCGCCCGTCGACGGCGTGCGGCGGCTGCGCGAGGATCGCCGCGTGCGTCGGCCCGCCGCCGCGCCCGGCGCTGCCTCCGCGCCCGTGGAACACGGTCAGCTCCGAACCATGCGCCTCCGCGACGCGCGCGAGATCCTCCTGCGCGCGGAAGATCTCCCAGTTCGCGGTCAGGTAGCCGCCGTCCTTGCCGGAGTCGGAGTAGCCGACCATCACCTCGACGCTTCGGGCGCGGGCGCCGCACGAGCAGCTCCTCGATCAGCGCACCGGCGCCGCGCAGGTCGTCGATCGTCTCGAGCAGCGGCACGACGTGGACATCGAGCCCCGCATCCGCGGCGAGTCGCTCCGCCGCCTCGACGTCGTCGACGGAGTGCGTCATCGAGACGATCAGCGTGTCGAGCGCGTCGCGGCCGTGGCGCGCCTGCATCCGCGCGCCCGTCGCGAGCGTGGCGCGCAGACGATCGTCGGGCTCGCGCACCGAGCTCGCGTGGACGCGCAGCTCGAGCGCCGCGAGATGGAGGCCGAAGATGTCGAGCCGCCGCCGCAGCGCAGCCAGGCCGCCGTCGGCGATGCGCGCGCCGCCGTGTGCGCGGAGGCTCGCGTCGACGAGCGCGAGCTCGGCATCGAGCTCGGCCGCCGTCGCGTAGCCGTCCGCACCGAGGCGCTCGTAGATCGCGGTCAGCCGCCGCCGGTACGGCTCGTCGTCGTTCAGGTCGGCGTCGAGCGGGGACGTCGCCGATCCCCGGGTCGGCGCCGGCCACCCGCTCGGCCATCCCCCACGCCACCGCGAGCTCGCGCACCTCTCGCCGATAGAGCGCCAGCGCCAGCGCGCGCGCCCGCTCGAGCGCCTCCTCGACGGTCTCCGGCCCGACCGATCGGGTTGCCGTCGAGGTCGGCGCCGATCCAGGTGCCGAAGCGAAGCGGACTGCCGGGAAGTCTCGCGCGCCAGGTCGCGAGCAGCCGCGGCGCCGCCTCCCACAGGCCGCGCTCCAGGAACCAGAGGCCCTGGCGGATCTCGTCGACGACGCGCGGGCGGCGCGAGCGCACCTCGTCGGTCTGCCACAGGATCGTGATCTCCTCGGCGAGCGAGTCCTCGACCTCGGCGCGACCCGACGGCGGCAGCTCGGGGTCGTCGAGCGCGCGCAGCAGCGCGGCGATTCGCTGGTGCGAGGCGAGGATCGTCCGCCGCGTCGCCTCGGTCGGATGCGCGGTGAGAACGAGCTCGACCGAGACCCGTGCCGCCGCCGCGCGAAGCTCGTCCTCGGCGATCCCGTGGTCGCCGAGCCGCGCGAGCGCCTCCGCGAGCGACTCGCGCTGGAGACGCCCCTCCCGCTCCGAAGCGAGGCGGCGGCGGATGCGGTGGTGCTGCTCGGCGATGTTCGCGAGCTGGAAGTAGATGGCGAACGCGCGCAGCACGCTAGCCTGCTCCTCGGGCTGGAGGCCGCGAACCGTCGCCGCGAGCTCGGCCGAAGCCGCCGCGTCGCCCTGCCGCCCGGCGCGGGCGAGGCTGCGGATCAGCTCCTCGAGCTCGAGCAGCCGCTCGCCCTCCTGCTCGACGAGCACGCGCCCGAGCAGGTTGCCGAGCAGGCGGACGTTCCCACGGAGGGCGGTGTCGGCGCTCATCCCGGCCTACGCGGCGCTCTGGGAGAGCGCCTGGAGCTCGCGGCGGAGCTCCTTGATCTCGTCGCGGAGCTTCGCGGCGTACTCGAAGCGGAGCTCCGTCGCGGCGGTGAACATCTCCTCCTCGAGCGTGATCACGAGCTTCTCGAGCTCGCCCCGGTCCATCCCCTCGACCTTCGACTGGCCGCGACGGCGGCGCCCCGGCACCGTCGGCGACTCGAGCGTCAGGAACTCGGCGATGTCGGAGACGCCCTTGACGATCGACTCGGGGGTGATCCCGTGCTCCTCGTTGTACGCGAGCTGGATCGCGCGCCGGCGGTTCGTCTCGTCGATCGCGCCCGTCAGCGCCTCGGTCATCTTGTCGGCGTACAGCAGCACCTTGCCGTTGATGTTCCGCGCGGCGCGTCCGATCGTCTGAATCAGCGCCGTCTTGCCGCGAAGGAAGCCCTCCTTGTCGGCATCGAGCACCGCGACGAGCGACACCTCGGGCAGGTCGAGCCCCTCGCGCAGGAGGTTCACGCCGACGAGCACGTCGTACTCGCCGAGCCGCAGCTCGCGGATGATCTGAATCCGCTCGAGCGTGTCGATCTCCGAATGGAGATACCGGGCCTTGACGCCCGACTCGAGCAGGTAGTCGGTCAGGTCCTCGGACATCTTCTTCGTCAGCGTCGTGACGAGGACGCGCTCGTTGACCTCCTCGCGCCGGCGGATCTCGTTGAGCAGGTCGTCGATCTGGTTCTCGGTCGCGCGCAGCTCGACCTCGGGATCGATGATCCCGGTCGGGCGGATCAGCTGCTCCGCGATCACCGTCGAATGGCGCAGCTCGTACGCGCCCGGCGTCGCCGAGACGAAGACGAGCTGCGGCACCTTGCCGAGGAACTCGTCGAAGCGCAGCGGGCGGTTGTCGAGCGCCGACGGGAGCCGGAAGCCGAAGTCGACGAGCGTCTGCTTGCGCGAGCGGTCGCCCTCGTACATCCCGCCGATCTGCGGCACCGTCTGGTGCGACTCGTCGACGAAGCAGACGAAGTCGGACGGGAAGTAGTCGAGCAGCGTGAACGGATACGAGCCCGGCGCGCGCCCTTCGAGGATGCGGGAGTAGTTCTCGATCCCGTTGCAGAAGCCGAGCTCCCGCATCATCTCGACGTCGTACTCGGTGCGCTGGCGGATGCGGTGCGCCTCGAGCAGCTTGTCCTCCGACTCGAACAGCTTCACCTGCGCCTCCAGCTCGGCCTGCACCGTCGCGACGGCGCGCTCGATCGTCGGCTTCGACGTCACATACTGCGTCGCCGGGAAGATCGTCAGGTTGTCGAGCTTCGAGAGCACCTCGCCCGTGAGCGGATCGAAGTGCGTGATCTGCTCGACCTCATCGCCGAAGAACGAGACGCGGTAGGCCGTCTCGCCGTTCGCCGGCTGCACCTCGAGCTGGTCGCCCTTGACGCGGAAGCGGCCCCGCCCGAGCACGGTGTCATTGCGCGCGTACTGGCTGTCGACGAGCGTCCGCAGCACCTCGTCGCGGTCGTGCTCCTCGCCGACGGCGAGCTCGAGCACGCGGTCGCGGTACTCGTCGGGCGAGCCGAGGCCGTAGATGCAGGAGACCGAGGCGATGATCACGACATCGCGGCGGGACAGCAGCGCCGCGGTCGCCGCGTGGCGCAGCCGGTCGATGTCGTCGTTCCGCGACGAGTCCTTCTCGATGTAGAGATCGGCCTGCGGGACGTACGCCTCGGGCTGGTAGTAGTCGTAGTACGAGACGAAGTACTCGACGGCGTTGTCCGGGAAGAACTCGCGGAACTCGTTGCAGAGCTGGGCGGCGAGCGTCTTGTTGTGGGCGATGATCAGGGTCGGCTTCTGGACCTTCTCGATCAGCCAGGCCATCGTCGCCGTCTTGCCCGTTCCGGTCGCGCCGAGCAGCGTCGAATAGCGCTCGCCCCCGAGAATCGCGGGGGCAAGCGTTGCGAGTGCGGCCGGCTGGTCGCCGAGCGGCTTGTAGGCGGCCGAGGTGCGGAACTCTGGCATCGCCCTAGCGTAGCGAGGCTAGGCGCGCGCGATGCGGACGTCGCCGCTGACCGAGCGGGCGCGAATCTCGACGAGCGGCCCGTCGCCGCCGCCCTGCGCGCCGGAGAGCTCGAGCTCGGACGAGACCTCGCCCGAGACGGCGTTCGCGTCGACGAAGACGCGCGAGCCGGGCCGGACGCGCGCCTCGAGATCGCCGGACACCGAGACGAGGGCGACCTTGCCTTCGACGACGGTGAACCGCTGGTCGCCCGACACCGTCTTCGAGCTCACCGAGCCGTCTACGCCCTTGACCTGGATGTCGCCGGAGACAGCGTCGGCCTTCAGGTCGCCGCCGACCGTGCCGATCTCGGCGTCGCCGGAGACCGTCTTCACCTCGAGCCTGCCTGTGACAGACCCGACGTTGACGTCGCCGCTGGTCGAATTGACCGACGCATCGCCGTCGATGGTCTCCCACTCGACGTCGCCGGAAAACGTACGGACGTCGGTGCGCCCGAAGCTCCCGCGCGCCTCGATGTCAGCCGACCGCGAGCGCACCTTGGCGGTCGCGCCCTGCGGACAGTGCACCCGGAGCAGCACGTCGGACGCGTGGATAAAGCGGCCAAAGCCGCGCTCAGACGGCACCTCGACCACGAGTTCGTGGCCATCGCCGCGCGGCCGCAGCTCGACCTTGCTGCGCTCGATCAAGGTGCGCGTCGCATCGCTGTCGTACACGGGATCGAGCTCGACCTCGGTCGTGCCGGTCTCCGATGCCGTGAGCTCGATCTTGCCGGCGGGAACCGAGAGGTCGAGGGTCAGCGGGCCTGGAGTCTCGAAGCTGGTCATGACGTGCCCTTCCGCGGGCGCCGCACCTTGCGGGTGTCGTTCCTGCCCGGACGGGTGGGCTGGTGCGCCTCGTCGTGCAGCTCGATCAGGATGAACGGGAAGCGGGCGATCATCTCGTGCTCCTTTCAGCTCTGGCCGTAGCCGGTGAGGCGGTTCCCCGCCTTGCCGCGGCGCGGCTCGGTGGCCCGGCCGAGAGCGCTCACGATCCAGGAGTTGGCCGAGACGCCCTCGCGGGCGGC
Organism: uncultured Actinomycetes bacterium; assembly: GCA_963738775.1. Taxonomy (GTDB): domain Bacteria; phylum Actinomycetota; class Thermoleophilia; order Gaiellales; family Gaiellaceae; genus CAVQZA01. The sequence continues at coordinate 40,138 of CAVTXU010000016.1, read as the reverse complement.
GGCGGCCTCGATCCCGGCCTTGAGGCCGTCAGGTAGGCGAAGGGTGATGCGGGCGCTGAAGGCGTCCTCGGCCGCGGGTGCGGCGGCGGACGGTGCGTCCTCGACGTAGACGAGCTCGGCGTCGGACCCGGCGAGGCGAACCTCGACGCGCCCTTCGGGAAGCAGGTCGCCGATCTCCCGCGCCGCCTCCCCGAGCAGGTCGAGCAGGCGGAGCCGGAGGGCGGGTTCGAGGACGGCGACGAGGCGCGCGGCGGCGTCCGCCACCTGCTCGTCACCTGCCGCGGCTGCGGCGGCGAGGTCGTCCTTCAGGCCTTCGACATAGATTTGGATCTGCATCGTGATGTCATTATGACATCATCATGGCGTCTGTCAAGTGCCACCGTGCTGTCAGTAGCCGAGCTGGCTTGCGTAGGCCTTTCTGTAGACCTTCTTCAGGTGCTCGATCCGGCTCACGTAGTGGCGGGTCTCGCCGAACTGGATCCCCTCCCCGCCGCGCGCCAGACGTCGACGTTGTGCTGGCCGGCGTTGTAGGCGGCGAGCGCGAGCTCCTCGTTGCCGTACTTGTCGAGCAGGTGGCGCAGGTACCACGAGCCGTAGCGGACGTTGATCTCCGGATTGTCGAGGTCGCTGAGCCGGAACTTCGAACCGCCCGTGTGCAGCGCGATCCCCTCCGCCGTGGCCGGCAGTAGCTGCATCAGCCCGATCGCGCCCGAGCTCGAGCGCGCGTGCGCGTCGAACTTGCTCTCCTGGTAGATCACCGCGGCGAGCAGGGCCGGGTCGAGGTTGTAGTTGTGCGCGTGCCCCCGGACGATCGACTGGTAGCGGAGCGGATACCGGAGCCGCTCGAACCACGGCGGCTCACTGCGCACGACCGCGATCGCGCCGACCGCGACGATGCCGACGAGGACGAGCAGCGCGGCGAGCTTCTTCACGGGCTCAGTCTGGCAACCACGTCGGCGACGAAGGCGTCGAGCTCCTCGAGCGGGCCGTCGTTGACGTAGGCGAAATCCGCCCGGCGCCACCTTCTCGTCGTCCGGGATCAGGCGTGCCTCGCGGTCGTCGTCGCGAACCGTGCGTCCGTTCGCTCCGGACGTCGGCGGGCGCCGTGATCGCGACACGTAGTCGAACCGCGTCTCGCCGCCCGACTCGTACAGGAGCGGCACCTCGGTGACCGTGAGCGCGGCGGCTGCGGCTGCTCCGCTAGGCGTTCGCGCCAGGTGAGGTACTCCTGCGACGACGAGCGGGTGGAGCAGCGCCTCGAGCCAGTCGAAGCGCGGCCGGGTCGGCGAAGACGACCTCGGCGATCGCCGAGCGGTCGATCTGGCCGCTCGCCTCGATCACCTGCGGCCCGAACCGCTCGACGAGCGCAGCGCGCACCGCTTCGTCCTCGCGCAGCAGCGCATGGACGATCTCGTCGCTCGAGATCGTCGGCGGCGCCGTGCCGCGCGAACGCCTTCAGCGCCTCGCTCTTGCCCGCGCCGATGCCGCCGGTGACGGCGACCGAGACCGGTCTTCGCGGCGGTGTCGGCGTCGGGCTCAGCGTGCTCGGCGCTCTCGGCGACGGGCTCCTCGCCCGCCTCCTCGGCGACAGCCTCGGCCTCGACGAGCTCGAACTCGGACTCGACGGGCTCGAGCTCGGTCTCGGTCTCGTCCGCGACGCTCGGGCCTCGTCCTCGGACTCCGCCACGGCGATCTCGAGCGGCGGCCGGTGCGCCTCGGCGAAGACGTCTTCGGACAGATCGATCGTCGGCGGCGGACGACCTCGCCGCCCTCGATCGGCGGCCGGCCTCCTCGCCGTCCTCGACCCGCTTCAGCGAGAGCGAGAGGCGGCGGCGCTCGGCGTCGACCTCGATGATCTTGACGTTGACGAGATCGCCCTGGGAGACGACCTCGCGCGGGTTCTCGACGTGGTGCGCGGCGAGCTCGGAGATGTGCACGAGCCCCTCGACCCCGGGCAGGATCTCGACGAACGCGCCGAAGGTGACGACCTTCGTGACGCGGCCTTCGACCACGTCGTTCTCGCCGTAGCTCTCGAGCACCTGCTGCCACGGATCGGTCTGCGTCTGCTTGAGGCCGAGCGAGATCCGCTGGCGGTCTCGGTCGATGTCGAGCACCTTGACCTTGACCGTCTGGCCGATCTCGAGCACCTCCGACGGATGGTTGACGTGGCTCCACGACAGCTCGGAGATGTGGATCAGGCCGTCCATCCCGTCGAGGTCGACGAAGGCGCCGAAGTCGACGATGTTGGAGATCTGGCCCTCGACGACGTCGCCTGGGTTGAGCCGGTCGAGGATCGCCTGGCGCATCTCCTTGCGCTCGTCCTCGAGGACGGCGCGACGGGAGAGCACGACGTTGTTCCGCGAGCGATTCAGCTCGATCACCTTGCAGCGCAGCTCCTTGCCGAGGAACTCGTCGAGATCCTGGACGCGGCGGATGTCGACCAGCGACGCGGGCAGGAAGCCGCGCACCCCGAGGTCGAGGATCAGACCGCCCTTGACGACCTCGATCACCCTGCCGATCACGGGTTCGCCCGACTCGGCCGCGACCTCGATCGCCTTCCAGGCGAGCTCGAAGCGGGCGCGCTTCTTGGAGAGGATGAGCCGGCCCTCGGCGTCCTCCTTGGTCATGACGAGCGCGTCGATCTCGTCGCCGACGTTTACCTCGTCGGCAGGGTTGATCGAGCGGCGGATCGAGAGCTCGGAGACCGGGATGACGCCCTCGGACTTGTAGCCGATGTCGACGAGCACCTCGTCCTTGTCGACCCGGACGACGGTGCCGTGGACGACCTCGCCCTCGTTGATCGTCGGGAAGGTCGACTCGTAGTCGGGGACGAGCTCCCCGTCTGCGCCGATCGTCCAGACGCCTTCTTCGAGGCGAGGGTCGGTGATGTCTGCTGTCCCGGGCATAGCGGCCGCTCAGTATAGCGACCGTTCCGAGACTTGAACGGGTGGGCTTACGCGGCCTTGCAGAAGCGCGTGTCGTAGCTCAGTTTCGAGCCCGCGCCCTTCTTCAGCGTCATCGAGACGACGCCGTCGCCGCCGTGGGCGAGCGAGACGTTGAGGACTGCTCCGTCGCCGGCGCTCGTCTGGGCGACGCCGATCTCGACCGACTGCGGCGTCGAGCACTTGAGAAAGGTCTCGGCCGCCGCCGATTTGAGCGTGCCGCTCCCCCACTTCACGACGGCGGCCTTGCCCGCCGCGGTGCACGCGGTCGAGAGCCGGTAGGCCGTCGGCGAGGTCACCGCGAGCAGGTCGGTCGGGCTGAGCGCGACGGCAGCCTGCTTGGGCGGCGAGAACTCGACGAGGAACTTCTTCGTGTTGCACGCGATCTTGTCCGTGCGCGCTGCGTGTGTCGCGCTCGCCGCGATTCCGGCCAGCGCAAGGAGAACAAGAGGAAGAATCGCCCGCCGCATGACGCGTCTATCGGCGTGCGAACCGGGCGGCTTCAGGCTTTCGCCTCGGCCCAGTTCTCGCCGATGCCGACGTCCACGGCGAGCGGCGGGTCGAGCGGATAGGCGCCGACCATCTCCTCGCGGACGAGCTCCTTGACGGCGCTCGTCTCCGGCTCGGGCAGCTCGAGCAGCAGCTCGTCGTGCACCTGCAGCACGAGCCGCGCCCCGCGCCCTTCGGCCCGGAGCCGATCGTGGATCCGCACCATCGCGACCTTGATCACGTCGGCCGCGGTGCCCTGCATCACCGAGTTGACGGCGAGCCGCTCGCCGAGCGAGCGCGTCTGCCGGTTCGACGCGCGGATCTCCGGCACAGGACGGCGCCGGCCCAGCAGCGTCGTCACGTAGCCGTCGCGCTCGGCCTGCTCGACGGTGCGGCGGATGAACTCCTGGACGTGCGGGAAGCGGGCGAGATAGGTGTCGATGTAGGTCTGCGCCTGCTCGCGCGGGATCTCGAGGTTCTCCGAGAGGCCGAAGGCGGAGATGCCGTAGATGATCCCGAAGTTGACCATCTTCGCGACATTGCGCTCGTCCTTCGTCAGCGTCGCCGGATCCTTGCCGAGCACCTCTGCCGCGGTGGCGGTGTGGATGTCTTCGCCCCGCGCGAAGGCCTCTCGCAGCACAGGCTCGCCGGAGACGTGAGCCAGGATCCGCAACTCGACCTGCGAGTAGTCGGCGGAGAGCAGCCGCGAGCCGGGCTCGGCCACGAACGCGGAGCGGATCTCGCGCCCGAGCACCGTCCGGATCGGGATCGCCTGGAGGTTCGGGTTCGACGTCGACAGGCGTCCGGTCGCGGCGACGGCCTGGTTGAAGGTCGTATGCAGGCGGCCGTCCGTTTCGGAGAGCAGCGACGGCAGCGGGCCGAGGTAGGTGTTGAGGAGCTTCGAGTACTCGCGCCATTCCTCGATCACGGCCACGATCGGATGCTCGTGCCGGATCGCGCGCAGGACTCGCGTGTCGGTCGAGTAGCCGGTCTTGCCCTTGCGGCCGGGCGTGAGCTGGAGCTTGTCGAACAGGATCCGCGCGACCTGCTGCGTCGAGCCGAGCATGAACTCCTCGCCCGCGAGCTCGTACGCGCGCGACTCGAGCTCCTCCACGTTCTCGGCCAGGCGCGCGGTGATCTCGCCCATCCGGTAGGTGTCGATCCTGACCCCGGCGTCCTCCATCGCGGCGAGCACGCCCACGAGCGGCAGCTCGATGCCCTCGTACAGCTCGGTCGAGCCGCGCTCTGCGATCCGCTCGCGCATCTGGGCCGCCATGCGACGCGGCACCTCGGCTCGGCGGACGAGCGCATCCGTCTCCTCCTCGGCCGCGGGAGTCGGAACGGCCTCGACGCCGTACTCCGCGGCGAGATCGCCGAGCTCGTACGAGGCGCGGCCGGGCTCGATCAGGTACGCGGCGATCATCGTGTCGTCGGCCGGCGGGAACGGGAGGCGCAGCGCCTTCGCGTCGTGCGCGACCACCTGCGCGTTCACGAGCTTCGCGGCGAGCGACGGCTCCCACGGGCCGACCGTGACGCCGCTCTCGTCGGCCAGCGCGAAGCGGCCGTCGGCGATCGCGAGCCCGATCCGGCCGCGCGCCTCGGGCAGCGCGCCCTCGCGCCATGCGACCTCCGTGCCCGCGACGCGCACGGGCTCGGCTGCAGGCACGGCGACGTCGAGGTCGTCGATCCGGTTCAACAGCCCGCGAAACTCGAAGCGGCGGAAGAGCTCGCGCAGCTCGGAGCGGTCGGGCGGCGACAGCACGAGCGTGGCCGGGTCGACGCCGAGGTCGAGATCCCGCCGCATCGTCGCGAGCTCCTTCGAGGTTCGCGCCTGCTCGCCGTGCTCGCGCAGCGCCTTCGCACGCCCGGGCGAGAGCTCGTCGACGTGCTCGAGCACCGCCTCCAGCGAGCCGTACTGGGCGATCAGCTGGCCCGCGGTCTTGTCGCCGATCCCGGGGACACCCGGGATGTTGTCGGAGGTATCGCCCTTGAGGCCGATGAAGTCGGGCACCTGGTCGGGGCGGACGCCGTAGCGCGCCTCGACCCGCTCGGGCGTGTAGACCTGGACGTCCGAGACCCCGCGCGGCGTCATCATCAGCGCGACGTTCTCGGAGCAGAGCTGGAACGCGTCGCGGTCGGTCGAGACGACGCAGGTCTTGACGCCTGCCTCGTCGGCGCGGGTCGCGAGCGTCGCGATCACGTCGTCCGCCTCCCACCCCTCGAACTCGAGGTTCACGTAGCCGAACGCCTCGACGATCGGGCGGAAGTGCGGGAACTGCTCGCGCAGGAGGTCGGGCATCGGGCGGCGCCCCTCCTTGTAGCCCTCGTGCAGCTCGGCGCGGTGGACAGGCCTCGTGTCCCACGCCACCGCGACGCCCTTCGGCCGGTAGTCGGCGAGGAGCTTGAAGAGCATGTTCGTGAAGCCGAGCAGCGCGTTCGTCGGGAATCCGTCCGAGGTGGCGAGCTCTTCCGGAAGGGCGAAGAAGCCGCGATAGGCGAGGTTGTTGCCGTCGACGAGGAAGAGATCTGCGCCCCGGGCCGGCGCGTCGTCGAGCTCCAGCTCGGCCCCGGTCAGCGTCTTCGGAGACATCGCCCGCCGAGTCTAGTGGTTGACTTGGCGCGTGCCACGCATCCCGCTCCTGTCCGGCTCGCGCCTCACGATCGCCAGCGCGCCCGACGGCGCGGAGATCCTGCGGCCGCCGGCGCCGGGCCAGGCGATCGCAGACGTCGCCGCCGCGGTGCGCGACGCGTTTCGCTTTCCGCTCTCCGGCGAGCCGCTCGAGGCGCTCGCCAGGCGTGGCGGCCGCGCGACGATCGTCGTGGAGCCGCCGGCCCTGCCGATTCCCGGCGCGCCGTCGGATCCGCGCCGAGCCGCGATCGCAGCGACCGTGGACGAGCTCGAGCGCCACGGGATCCCGTCCGGCTACCAGACGCTGCTCGTCGCCGGAGGGCTCCAGCGACGGCTCTCGCAGCGGGATCTCCAGACGCTCGTCTCGCCCGAGTTCGCGCGCCGCTTCCACGGCCACGTCGAGGTGCACGACGTCAGCGCTTCAGGCCTGGTCGACCTCGGGCTCGCCGACGAGACGCCGTTGCGTGCGCACCCGCGTCTCGTCGAGACCGATCTCGTCGTCTCGGTCACCGCGGCCGAGACCGTGCTCCACGGCGGCCCGGCCGCGCTCCTCGGCGCCGCCAACATCGAGGCACTGCGTCAGTCGGGCGCCGCGTCGCTGCTCGAGACGGCCGGCTCGACCGGCTGGGCGCTCGCGGTGGCGCTCGAGCGCGCGCTCGCCCGCCGGGTGCCCGTGATCGGCGTCTCGCTCGTCCTCAACCACCCGCGCCTCGGCGGCACCCTGCGCGGCTATCCCTACGAGCCCGAGGCGCTCGAGCGGATCTCCGGCTCGCCGCTACGACCGGTCTTCTCGCTGCTCCCCGCGCGGCTGCGCCAGGAGGTGCTGCGCTCGCTGCCGGTGGAGCTGTCGGCCGCGACGGCGTTCGCCGGGCCGCCGTCGGTGGCCCACGCCGAGGCGCTCCTGCGCGGGATCGAGCTGCGCTCCGCCGACCTCGCGCAGCAGCTCGACGCGATCGTGATCGGCATCCCGCGCTCGACGCCGTACCTCCCGCGCGAGCGCCCGAACCCGCTGCTCGCGGCGTTCCTCGGCCTCGCGCTCGCCCTGCGACTGTGGCGCGACGACTTCCCCGTCGTCGAGGGCGGCACGGCGATCCTCGTCAGTCGCTTCAGCCGGCACTTCGCGCATCCCGGCCAGCAGCCCTACCGCGCGTTCTTCAACGCGACTCGCTTCGGGCGGGAGCCGGAGGAGCTCGCCGGCGCGGAACAGATCGCCGCCGCCGACGAGCGCGCGCTCGACGCGTACCGGGCCGGCCAGGCCTGCCACCCCGTGCTGCCGTTCGCCGACTGGGCCGCCTGCCAGCCGGCGCTGCGGCGGCTCGGCCAGGTGCTCGTCGCCGGCTGTCGCGACGCCGTCAGCGCGCGCCAGCTCGGCTTCGTGCCGGCGCACGGCGTCGGCGCCGCGCTCACGATGACGCAGGGCTGGGACGACCGCCCGCCGCGGGTCGGCTTCCTGCTCTCGCCGCCCTACTTCCCGCTGAGGGTGAAGGTTTAGCCCTCGCCGAGGTAGGTCTTGCGGACCTGCTCGTTCGTGCGCAGCGACTTCGCGTCGTCGGTCAGGGCGACATGACCGGTCTCGAGCACGTAGCCGCGGTCGGCGACGTCGAGCGCCATCAGCGCGTTCTGCTCGACGAGCAGGATCGGCGTGCCCTGCTCGTGGATCTCCTGCGACGATCTCGAAGATCCGGTCGACGAAGATCGGCGCGAGCCCCATCGACGGCTCGTCGAGGAGCAGCAGCTTCGGGCGCGCCATCAGCGCGCGCCCGATCGCGCACCATCTGCTGCTCGCCGCCCGAGAGCGTCCCCGCCTTCTGGCTCTTGCGCTCGGCGAGTCGCGGGAACAGCCCGTAGACGCGCTCGAGGTCCTCCTTGAAGTTCTCCTTGTCCTTCCGCTGGAACGCGCCCATCTCGAGGTTCTCGAGCACGGTCATGCGCGGGAAGAGGCGCCGGCCCTCGGGCGACTGCGCGATTCCGCGCTTCGACGATCTCGTGCGCGGAGGCGTGCGTGATGTCCTTGCCCCGGAAGTGGATCGTGCCCGTGCGCGGCCGATTCAGCCCGTTGATCGAGCGCAGCGTCGTCGACTTGCCCGCGCCGTTCGCGCCGATCAGCGTCACGATCTCGCCCTCGCGCACCTCGAGCGAGACGCCCTTCAGCGCCTCGATCGCGCCGTAGAAGGTGTGGATGTCCTTCAGCTCGAGGACGATCTCCCGCGTGGTGCTCACTGGCCGCCGCCCTCCTTGATGAACTCCTCGGCCGCAGCCTTGCCCAGGTACGCCTCGATCACGCGCGGGTTCTTCTGCACCTCGGACGGCGTGCCCTCGGCGATCTTCTCGCCGTAGTCGAGGACGGTGACGCGATCGGAGACGCCCATCACGACGCGCATGTCGTGCTCGATCAGCAGGACGGAGAGACCCTCGTCGTCGCGGAGCTTGTGGACGAACGCGGTGAAGTCGGCGGTCTCCTGCGGGTTCATGCCGGCGGTCGGCTCGTCGAGCAGGACGAGCTTCGGCTGCGTCGCGAGCGCGCGCGCGACCTCGAGCCGGCGCTGATCGCCGTAGGACAGGTTGCGGGCGATCTCGTCGTCCTTCCCGGGCAGCCCGGCGAAGGCAAGCAGCTCGCGTGCGCGGTCGGCCGCCTCGCGCTCCTCGCGCTTGACGCCGCGCGTGCGGAAGATGCTGTTGAGGATCCGCGAGTTGAGCCGGGAGTTCATCCCGACGAGCACGTTCTCGAGCGCCGTCATGTTCTGGAACAGCCGGATGTTCTGGAAGGTGCGGCCGATTCCGCGCTCGGTGATTGCGTGCGGCGGCTTGCCGGTGACGTCCTCGCCGTCGAGCGTGATGATCCCGGCGGTCGGCTTGTAGACGCCGGTCAGCATGTTGAAGAACGTCGTCTTGCCGGCGCCGTTCGGGCCGATCAGCGAGACGATCGAGCCGCGCGGGACCGTGAAGTCGACGTTGTTCGAGGCGACGAGACCGCCGAACTCCTTCCGGAGCTGGACCGTCGTGAGGAGATCGTCACTCATCGTCAGGCCCCTGCTCCTCGTAGAGCCGCGAACCGTGCTCGACGTCGTACAGGTATTCCTCGTGCACACCGTGGTGGAACTCGGCCTTCCGTCTCGCGCTCGGGATCAGGCCCTCGGGCCGGACGAGCATCGTGACGACGAGGATCAGTCCGAAGATCCCCGCAGAGTACTTCGGGCCGTCGATGCTCGTGCCGAACGTGTTGTTGATCGACGCGCTGATGTTGGCGAGCCCTTCGAAGTTCAGCCACGCGAGGAAGAACGCGCCGAAGATCACGCCCCAGACATTGCCCATGCCGCCGAGGATCACCATCGCGAGGATGAACGCCGAGATGTTGAACGAGAAGTCGCCGGGGAACGTCGAGCTCTTGTAGCTCGCGAAGTACGCGCCGGCGACGCCGCCGAAGAACGCGCCTGTCGCATAGGCCCAGGTCTTCGTGCGCATCAGCGGCACACCCATCGCGGCGGCGGCGGTCTCGTCCTCGCGGATCGCAATCCAGGCTCGGCCGAGACGCGAGTCGCGCAGGCGCAGCGAGACGAACACCGTCACGGCGAGCAGGCAGAGCGCGGCCCAGTAGTAGACGTTGTCGCGGTTCGTGACGTTGAGGAAGTTGTCCGGTAGCAGGCCGCCCGTCACCCCCGAGAGGCCCGGGAACCCCGGCGCGTCGATCGGCGTGATCCCGTTCGGGCCGTTCGTGAGGTTGAAGCCGCCGAGGCTGTCGCCGTTGCGCGCGATCTGAGGCAGGATCTCGCCGAAGCCGAGCGTGACGATCGCGAGGTAGTCGCCGCGCAGGCGCAGGGTCGGCAGGCCGATCAGGATCCCGATCAGGGCCGTGAAGAGCCCGGCCATGGCGACGATGAGCCAGATCGAGATATGGAATCCGGGGACCGCCTTGTCCGCGGTCGACCAGAAGTGGAAGTTGACCCCGGCGAACTGCTCCGAGGCGAGCCAGCCGGCGGTGTACGCCCCGACTGCGTAGAACGCGACGTAGCCGAGATCGAGCAGGCCCGCGTAGCCGACGACGATGTTCAGGCCGACGGCCATCATCGCGTAGACGACCATGATCACGCCGGTCCCGATCGTCGGGAACTGGGTGATGAGTGGGATCCCGCTCGAGCCCGGCCGCCAGAACGGCCAGGTGATCGCGACGATCGCGAAGAAGATGATCAGGATGTGCGAGCGGCGGCTCAGCGACAGCGAGCGCCAGCGCGACATTCCCGGGAGCTTGCCCGTATCGAGGTGCGGCCGCTTCACTATCCACCCTCCGGCGTCCGCTCGCCGAGGAGGCCCTCGGGCCTGAAGACCAGGATCAGGATCAGGATCGAGAAGACGATCGACTGCGTCCAGTCGGAGCCGGGAGACATCCAGGTGAGCGCCTCGTTGAACTGCTGGATCAGCCCGATGATGATCGCGCCGAGGACGGCGCCGGGCAGGTTGCCGATCCCGCCGAGCACCGCGGCGGTGAAGGCGATCAGGCCGAGCCGGAAGCCCTGGTCGAACTGGATGTTCGTGGTGTAGAGCGCGTAGAACATCCCGGCGACCCCGGCCAGCGCGCCCGCGATGAAGAACGTGAACGAGATCGTCCGGTTCACGTCGATCCCCATCATCGAGGCCGCATCCTGGTCCTGCGCGGTCGCTCGCATCGCCTTGCCCTGCTTGGTGCGCTGAACGAGCCAGAGCAGGATGAAGAGCACGGGCACCGTCGCCAGGGCGACGATCAGCTGGTTCCAGTCGAGCTCGACCCCGTGCCAGTTGAAGACGGGGTTCTGGGAGAGGATGTTCGGCAGCGAGACCGGCGCCGGGCCAAGGCGGTTCAGGCCGACGTTCTGGAGGATGAACGACATGCCGATCGCGGTGATCAGCGGCGCGAGTCGCGGCGCGTGCCGCAACGGCCGGTACGCGATCCGCTCGATCCCCGTGTTCAGCAATGCGCAGAAGGCCATCGCACACAGGAGCGTCACGAGCAGCGCCGGGATCATCACCGCCCACGAGTTGACGTTGCCGAGCCCGAACCAGCCGACGGCCACCGAGAACGTGACCCACGAGCCGAGCATGAACACGTCGCCGTTTGCGAAGTTGATCAGCTCGAGGATGCCGTAGACCAGCGAGTAGCCCAGCGCGACCAGGGCATAGACGAGCCCCACGGTGAGCCCGTTGAGGAAGGTGGTGGCGAACGCCGCCGGGTCCTTCCAGAGGTTCACCACGAGCCAGACCCCGACGAGGGCCACAAGGAGGAGCCCGATCGCATCGACCAGGGAGGGCCGCGAGCGGCGCTTGAACGAGGTGACGGTTTGGGCGCTCATTCCGGGGCTAGTAGCTCGGGGGGAGGGCTCTCGCCCTCCCCCGAAGCGTCGTTCTTCCGTCGCTTGGTCTACGAGACGTGGACCAGGCTGAGCGGCGGGATGATCACCTTGAAGGTGGTCGACGCGCCGTTCACGACCTTGTACTGCGTAACCGGGTTCGAGGTCGTGTCGCCGTTCTTGTTGATCGAGAACGTGCCCAGGAGCCCGTTGAGCACCTTGGCGGTGAGCAGCTGGGACGCGACACCTGCGCGCGTGCCGTCCGAGGCCGCGATCGACGACAGGAGCACGAGCGCCGACTGTGCCGCGTACGTCGCGTACGGATCGACGGTGCCGCTGCTCTGCGTGGCGCCGAAGTTCTTCACGAACGACTGGCCCGCCGGGCCGAGCTGCTCGTTCGGAACACCCGCGACGCTGATGTACATGCCGTTGGCCGCGGTGCCTGCACCCTGCACGACCGCCGAGACAGGCGTGAACCCGTCAGGAGCGAGCAGCGTGACGCCCGTGCCGAGCGTGGCGCGGAGGTCCTTGACCAGCTTGCCGCCGTTCTCGCAGATCAGACCGCCGATGAAGACCGCGTCGGCGCCCGACTGCTTGATCTGGGATGCGAGGCCCTGGTAGCTCGTGGCCTTGCCGTCCCACGACGTGAAGCCGGCGACGTCCAGGCCGAGCTGCTTCGCGGCGTTCGAGAAGTTCGTCGCAACGCCCTGGCCGTACGCCTCCTTGTCATTCAGGACCCAGATCTTCTTCAGACCGAGGTTCTGAGCGTTGATCGCGTCGGCCGCGCCCTGGAAGTCGTCCGCGGCGACGATGCGCACGTAGTTGCGCTTGCCGGTCGGATAGAACTTCTCGGGCTCACCCGGCGCCGTGCCCGGGCCCTTGTGGGTCAGGCCGACGTAGGTGTTCGCCGGGCTGATCATGCCGACGGGGCCGTTCGGCGCGCGGTTCAGCACCGGGATGATGATCTCTGCGCACCCGGAGTTGAACGTGCCGATCACGCCGATCACGCTGTTGTTGTTCGCGTAGTCGTTCGCGTTCGACGAGCACTTGGCCGAATCCCATTTGCCCGCCTGCGCCGTCGAGTCGTCGCAGGACTGGTAGCCGATCGTGTACTTGCCGGCCTTGAAGTTGGCCTGCTTGAGGACGTACTGGATCGCCTGGGTCATCTGCACCGTCTGCGTTCGGCCGGAGCCCTGCAGCGGCAGATCGGACGCGATCAGGAACTGCGGCGAGCCGCTGCCCTGGTAGTAGATGTCCGAGCACGCGGAGGCGGGAAGTGCCGTCGCCTTCTTCGAGCTCGAGCCGCCGCACCCGGCCGCGACGACAGCGAGGAACGCCGCCAACCCGACGAGCGCTCCTACCTTCATACCTCTGCTCACGCTTCCTCCTCTGGACGAACGGAATGGTCACGGAACTTCACGCGATGCGGCCGCACAGCCGCGCGATCGCGAAGGGGCAAGTATCGGAGGGCGACGGGGAGATTGCAAGGCCGTACGATGTGGCAGAGGCCGAAGTGGCGGAACTGGCAGACGCGCCGGACTCAAAATCCGGTTCCCCTCGGGGAGTGTGGGTTCGATTCCCACCTTCGGCACCTGATTCCTGATCGCCCCGAACCGTTCGGGCCTGGCCGGCGAACCATGCCGACCGATCCACCGACACGGGAGGCCGAGGGGCTATGACCGACGTACGCGCTACCACCAGTTCGGACCGAAGGAACTTCCTCAAGCAGGGCGCCGCGGCGGGCGTGGGGCTCGCCGTCCTGGCCGGCATGCCCGGCGCCGCCTTCGCCCGCGCGGCGAGGCCGAGCCGCGCGCTCACCGCGGGCGATGTCGACATCCTCGTCGCGGCCGAGATCGCCGAGGCGCTCGCGGTGACGACCTACACGAACATCATCGAGACGGCGCCGTTCTTCAAGAAGCTCGAGGCGGACGACCAGGGCTATCTCCGCGCGGCGCGCCAGGAGGAGATGTCGCACTACCTGCTCGAGATGGGCGCGACGAAGAAGCCGTCGCCGCTCACGACCTTCTACTACCCGAAGAACATGTTCACCGACGCGCAGACGACGCTGAACGTCCTCGTCACGCTCGAGGATGCGTTCATCGCCGCGTACCTCGTGGGCGTCAGGAACTTCAGCTCGGCCGACCTCCGCGTCACCGCGGCGCGGATCATGGGGATCGAGAGCGACCACCGCACGCTCGCGCGCGTGCTCGCGCCCGGCGCCGGAGTGGAGAGGATCACGGGTGTGCTGGGCAAGGCCGAGAGCGTCGACCCGCCGAACAACAACGGCTACGAGCGGACGCTGAAGTGGACGAAGATCAGCCAGGCCGTCGACGCGCTGACGCCGTTCGCCGACATGACCGCGGCCGCCAAGGCGGGCTTCGACACCTCGAAGCCGTACGCGTTCAAGCCGTTCACGCCGACGCTGCCCTCGCCGCTCGGCGCCTTCCATTCGTTCGCCGGATGACCGCCGTGGCGCTATGCAAGACTGGAGGCTGTGGCGAAGCAAGTCGGAATCCTCACGGGAGGCGGTGACTGCCCCGGTCTGAACGCGGTCATCCGCGCGGTGACGCGGCGCGCGCTGACCACCGGCTGGGAGGTCGTGGCGGTGCGCGAAGGCTGGCGCGGGCTGGTCGAGGGCCGCTTTCAGGCGCTCGGCCGGCGCGAGGTCACCGGGCTTCTGCCGCGCGGCGGGACGATCATCGGCACCTCCCGCACGAACCCGTACAAATCGGACGGCGGCGTCGAGAAGGTCCTTGCCAACTTCGAGAAGCAGGGCCTCGACGCCCTCGTCGCGATCGGCGGCGAGGACACGCTCGGCGTGGCGCAGAAGCTGTTCGCCGAGCACCAGCTCCCGGTCGTCGGCGTCCCGAAGACGATCGACAACGACCTCTCGGCGACCGACTACACCTTCGGCTTCGACACCGCCGTCTCGATCTGCACCGAGGCGATCGACCGGCTCCACACCACCGCGGAGTCGCACAACCGCGTGATGGTGGTCGAGGTGATGGGCCGCCACACGGGCTGGATCGCGGTGATGTCCGGAATCGCGGGCGGCGCGGACGTCGTCCTCATCCCCGAGCACCCGATCACCGTCGAGCAGACCTGCGCCCAGATCCAGAAGCGCCACAGTGCGGGCAGCGACTTCTCGATCGTCGTCGTCAGCGAGGGCTACGAGCTGACGTACGACTCGGGCGAGCAGCGCGCGGCCGACCTCGGCGGCGAGGAGGACGCGTTCGGCCACAAGCGGCTCGCTCTCGGCAGCGTCGGCGACGCGCTCGCGAGCGAGATCGAGGGCCGCACCGGCTTCGAGACGCGCGTCACGGTGCTCGGCCACGTCCAGCGCGGCGGCACGCCGACCGCACGCGACCGTGTGCTCGCGACGAGGTTCGGGCTCAAGGCGGCCGAGCTCGTCGAGGCCGGCCGGTTCGGACGCATGGCGGCGCTCCAGGGCGACGAGATCGTCGACGTCTCGCTCGAGGAGGCGACGCGCGAGCTCAAGCGCGTCCCGTCCGAGTGGTACGCGGTGGCCCAGGCATTCTTCGGCTAGTCGCTTCCGACCTCGACGGCACGCTCCTGCGCTCGGACGGCAGCGTCTCCGAACGGACCCGTGCGGCGCTCGTGGCGACGCGCGCGGCCGGGCTCGAGGTCGTGCTCGCCTCGGCTCGGCCGCCGCACTGGCTCTCCGACATCGCCGACGATGTCGGCGCAGGCGACATCGCGATCTGCTGCAACGGCGCGGTCGTGCACGACCTGCGCGAGGCGCGCACCCTCCACCACTTCGCGCTGCCCGCGGCGATCGGCGAGCGCGTCGTGCGCGCCCTGCGCGCGCTCGCGCCTGGCGTCGCGTTCGCGTGCGAGCGCGAGGAGACGGCGATCCGCGAGCCCGCCTACGATCCGCTCTGGCCGACGCCGGACCTGCAGCCGCGCACCGACGCGCTCGTCTTCGTCCAGGTGCCTGTGTCGAAGCTCGTCGTCCAGCACCCGACGGTGCCGCAGGACGAGCTGCTCGGTCTCACACTCGAGGCGTGCGGCGACGACGCGACCGTGACGTACTCGGGCGAGCGGCTCGTCGAGGTGTCGGCGCTCGGGGTGACGAAGGGCTTCGCGCTCGAGCGGCTCTGCGGCGAGCTCGGCATAGCGGCGAGCGAGGTCGTCGCCTTCGGCGACATGCCGAACGACACGGAGATGCTGGCCTGGGCCGGCCGCGGCGTCGCAGTGGCGAACGCCCACCCCGACGCGCTCGCGGTCGCCGACGAGGTGACCGCTTCGAACGACCTGGACGGGGTAGCGGCGGCCCTCGAACGGCTGCTTGCTAACGATTAGTGACCTCTTTCGTCACAAATCGCTAACAATCTGCTACAGTCCGACCCCCCGCATCAACCAGCAGCGGTGCCGAGCGCTTTTCACGCCTTGGCACGTCCCCCGAACAACCGCTGCGTCCCCTCATGCGTCACCGCCTCCTCACATTCCCCCTTCTGCTTGCGCTCGCGTTCGCCGGCTTCCTGCCCGCGAAGGCGCACACCGCGCGAGACGTCGCCCGGACGTCCACCCACAAGGCGCGCAAGGCAGTCGTGACCCGGGCGCAGCGCATCGCGATCCAGCAGGCGCACCTGCGCCGGCTCGCCACCGCGCGGGCACAGCGGATCGTGCGGATCGCGCTCTCACAGCGCGGCGTCCACTACCGCTGGGGCGGCACCTCGCCCAGCACGGGCTTCGACTGCTCCGGCTTCACCCGCTGGGTGTTCGCGCACGTCGGCATCGACCTGCCGCACCAGTCGGGCCAGCAGTTCACGTACGGGCAGCGCGTGCGACGGCTCAAGCCCGGCGACCTCGTCTTCTTCGACCATCTCGGCCACGTCGGGATCTACGTCGGGCACGGGCTCTTCGTGCACGCACCGCAGACCGGGCAGGTGGTCAGCACGATGCGGCTCAGCGTCCGCTTCGGCTCGTATGACGGCGCGCGACGGATCCCGCTCGTACGCGGCCTGCGCTAGAGCCGCTCGACGAGCGGGAACGAGCGGTGCCGCCGCGGCGGCACGAGGAAGTTCTGGCGATGCGTGGTCGTGAGCACCGCGTTGAAGCCCTGCCCCCGCGAGTGCGGCTCGAACTCGAGCTTCGTCCCGTCCGGGAGCACGCCGTCCATCGCCATCCGGTTTCGGTGAAAGTCGTCGCTCGTCGGGTTGAAGACGACGAAGTGCACTCCGGCCGCGGGCTGGACGTTCATCTTGTCGCGCTTCGGATCGGCGCTCCAGAAGAACGGGTTGTCGAGGGTGTTGAAATCGGCGCGCTGGGGGATCGCCGTGCCCTTCCTGTAAAGCGTTCCGTCCTCGCCGAGGTAGTCGGCCTGCACGCGTGACGCCGGCTGGATCGCCTGGCTGTGCCCGATCGTGCCGAGCTGGTGGTAATCGCGGACGACGTCGGCCGAGGTAGCGACCGTGGCCGGGCCCTGCGGCACGGTCTGCGTCCCGGGCTTGACCTTCAGGCGTGGATGGAAGGTCGTGTCGACGCGCTCGTCGAAGGCGAAGTTGAGGTACCAGGCTTCGAGATCCTCGGCGATGTGCGAGAGGTGCATGTGGGTGCCGTTGCGGAAGTAGCCCTCCGGTATGACCGCGAGCCCGAGCGTCTCGAGGTTGGCGATCCGGGGCGGGCCGAGGTTGGCGACGAGTGTCGAGGTGAAGCCGAGGAAGAGCTCCGCCGTGTCGGGGATCAGGTCCGCCCCGTTCACGCCGGCCGCGACGGCCATCTGCTTCGGCAGGCTCGTCTCGCCGTCGAAGCCGCCGCCTGCGAAGCCCTTGCGGATGCTCGTCGGCCGGAACAGGCCCGTCTCGTGAAAGAGCTTCTGCTCGGCGTCGGCGATGTGGTCGAGCTGGTCGCTGCGCAAGAGCACCGCGACGTCGTTCTGCTCGAGGATAGTCGTGGACGGGTCGCTCGGGAACCGCACCGCATCGAGCAGGGCCGGCTTCTGGGCGCGGCGGTCGCGCGGGAGGTAGTGGTTCGCAGGCGCCTCGACGTAGCGCCGGAAGTACGGCAGGCCCCAGGCGACCGTGACGCCGAGGCCGGCCGGAGTCGCCGGGTAACGCTGGTCGAGGTCGGTGAGGATCTCCTCGAGCTTGCGCTTGGCGTCGGGCAGGTCCTCCGTCTCGACGGTGGCCGTGACGATCTGGTGGTGGAGCGGCGGCACGATCACCGCGGCGCCGTTGTCACGGACGACGCGCTGGCCGCCGAGAACGTGCTGCTCTGGCCCGAGCGCCTCTGCCGGCGGGCGTTTCGGCGTCGAGCCGAGCTGGTCGACGGCCTCGTAGATCCCGGCCGCGCCGAGCACCCCTGCCGCCGCCGCGCCGACGACGACCTGCTTCCGCGTGAACTTCACGCTGCGGCGGGCTTGATCAGGACGAGTTCGCTCAGCTCCTGCTTCAGGTACGCCACGACTTTCGTGTAGTCGAGCGGCGGAGCCACGTGCTCGCTGAGCGTGTAGAGGCCACCCGCGTGGCGCCAGGCGAGCGCCAGATGCCACTGATCGGCATCCTGGTTCACCGTGTAGAGGGTCGCCTTGATCCCGGGCGCGCGCACGGTTCCACGCGGGTCGCCGAAGCAGGGGAGGTTGACGTTGTGGTTCTTCCCGTTGACCGTGTTGGTCTCGGTGCAGATCGGGATCGCCGTGTGACCCGGATAGCCGCGCAGGTTGACGTGCAGCTCGCCGCCGGCCGCGCCGCCGCCGGTCTCCTGCCAGACGAACGACTCGAGGTAGCTCCGGTCGGGGCTGACCGAGTTGATGTTGTTCCAGGTGTTGCCGATCGTGCCGACGAGCGGGTCGGGCAGCCAGGCCGGGCAGTAGACCGGCGCCTTGATCTTGTCCGCCAGCTTCTGCCAGCTCGCCTTGTTCGGGCAGGGCAGCCCCTTCGGCAGCGCTGCGGAGGACGCGCCGCCCGCCGCGAGGGCGAGCGCGACGGCAAGAACGGGAAAAGCGAGCCGTCTCATGGCCCTGAAGGGTACAGCCGATAGACGCGAACCCATGGGCCAACCAACCCGCCTCCGGGCGCGACGCTGTAGACGAGCCGCTGACTCCGGAGCGAGCGCAGGAACCGCATCTCGTTCGGGTAGTCGGACGCGGCGGCCTCGACCCGATCCTCGACCGCGCCCGTCACGACGACGTAGCGGATGCCCTGCCGGCGCAGGCGGGCGAGATCACGATTCGGGTCCGAGGGACGGCCGGGCCCGGGCAGCGCGAGCGGCAGCACGCGGAGCCCGGCGAGCGCCGGCGTCGAGGAGTCGGCGGCCAGCACTGCGCCCTTCGAGAGGTTCCGCTCGATCCAGGCGTGCGCAGCAACGCGCGTGTCGTGCCTCGTCAGGATCCGGTCGGCTCTGATCGACCAGACGAGCGGGATCACGAGCAGCGCGAGTGTGAGGGGGACGAGCGCGCGGAGGCGGCCGGCGAGCGCGCCGAGCGGCGGCACGAGCGGCAGCACGTAGCGGCTGAAGTGCGCGTGAAGCGGCAGGAGCGTCAGGCTGTACGCGATCGTGAACGAGGCGAGCACGAGGTCGGCCCGGCGGCGTCGCCAGAGTGCGAGCACGAGCCCGGCCAAGGCGATCGCGATCACCGGGCCCAGGCCGCTCCAGAGCCGATGCGCGAAGGCGACGGGCGCCGAGCCGTCGTGCTCGAACCCGAGCCAGCCGGCCCGCGCAAGCCTGTTCACCCGCGACGCATCCGTCCAGGCCTCGTGCGGATGGAGGAAGACAAACGGGCTCGTGAGCGCGAAGCCGACGACCAGCAGCCCGAGCGAGACGGCGAGCCGTCGCAGGTCGCGAAAGCCGACGACAGCGAGAGGGACGGCGAGCAGCACACCCGGATACTTGAAGCCGGTCGCCACGCCCGCGGCGAGACCGGCCCACTCGAGCCGGCCGGTCACCGCCAGTGCGAGCGACACGGCGATCGCAGCGGTCAGCGGCGCGTCGGTGACGGCGACGTGCGAGTAGGCGACGTGGGTCGCGCAGACCGCAACGGCCGCCGCCGCGACGAGCGCGGCCCTACGCCCGTACGCGACCTTGCCGAGCCACCACGACCCAGCCACGGCGCCCACGCCGAAAGCCGCGATGACCAGCCGGGCGGCGAGGTACGACGGCTCGTGCTGCCATGCCTGGAACGGCGCGAGCACGTACATCAGGCCGGTCGGGTAGTCGAACCAGTGCGGATCGAGCCCGCCGCCGTGCACCATCCGCCAGGCCCGCGGCACGATCGAAGCCTCGTCGGGGTCGAGCAGCGGGAACGGCAGGCCGTAGCGGATCCCGACGAGGCGGAGCACCGCCGCGAGAACGAGGATCGCCGCGAGGCCGAGCCACAGCGGCGCCCGCCTGAGCACGCGCGGGCTAGACCTTGGGCGGCGCGGCGCCGACGAGCTCGGCCACGTCGCGCGCGCCGACGATGACGGCGT
This sequence comes from uncultured Actinomycetes bacterium, assembly GCA_963738775.1. Lineage (GTDB taxonomy): Bacteria > Actinomycetota > Thermoleophilia > Gaiellales > Gaiellaceae > CAVQZA01. The sequence goes on along the minus strand of CAVTXU010000016.1, from coordinate 20,331 downwards.
CGACGCCGGCCCGCTCGAGCTCGAGCACCTGTTCGCGGCCGGCCGCGTGCGCCTCGGCGATCGCGAGCTTGCCGGCCGGAACATCGGGCAGCAGCTCGAGCGCCCGCTCGAAGCCGTCCTCGTCGTCCGAGCCGCGCGCCGAGAGGAGGAAGATCTCCGGGTCGAGCAGCTCGAGCGCCGCCTCGAGCTCGTCCTCGGTGCGTACCTCGACCACGCACTCCAGCCCGAGCGCGAGCGCCTCGTCGCGCCGCTCGAGCAGTCGTGCCTCGTCGTCGTCGTTCCAGACGAGCACGAACGCATCGGCCCCCGCGTCGGCCGCTTCGCTCGACTCTCCCCGCGAGTACCAGAGGAGCGGCAGCTCGGTCGCCGAGTGCACGCCGTCGGGCGCCGAGCTGACGACGAGCGCCTCGGCTCCCTGCTCCTCGGCCGTGCGGGCGCCGTCGGCGTCGCGGACGTCCACGATCACGGAGATGCCGTCCCCCTCGGAGATGGCCTGGCTGAATCGACGGGCGCCGGTCAACTGCGTCGGATCGTAACCGACTTGCTACTGGCCAATCGGGTGCCACACGGTCTTGAACTCGAGAAAGCCCGTGATCTCACGCAAGCTCTGGCCGTCGGGCCGGCCGCGCACCAGGCGCTTGACGTTGTCCGCGGCGAGCCGCTCGAGCTCGGCACCGTCTCCTGAGTCCGCGAGATCGAGCGCGTTGACGTCGAGATGACCCGCGAGCTGCGGGCCGAGCTCCTCGTGGGAGCCGGTGAGGATGTTGACGACGCCGGCGGGGATGTCGGAGGTGGCGAGCACCTCGGCCAGCTCGACGGCGGGAATCGGATGCTGCTCCGAGGCGACGACGACGACCGTGTTGCCGCCGACGAGCGCCGGCGCGAGCCGTGAGATCAGCCCCGCGAGCGGCGGCTCGGCGGGCGCGAGGATCCCGACGACGCCGGTCGGCTCCGGAACCGTGAAGTTGAAGTACGGCCCGGCGACGGGATTCGCCGCGCCGGTCACCTGCGCGAGCTTGTCGGCCCAACCCGCGTACCAGACGAGACGATCGACCGCCCTCGCCGCCTCCTCCTCGCCGGTGCAGAGCTGGGCGAACTCGTCGAGCCGCGCCTCCATCATCTCCGCGACCCGGTAGAGCACCTGGCCGCGGTTGTACGCCGTCGCGCCCGCCCACTTCGGCAGCGCGGCGCGCGCCGCCACGACCGCGTCGCGGAGGTCCTTGCGCGACGCGAGGGCGACGTTCTGACCCTCGGCCTCGTAGGTGCGGCCCGACTCGGAGCGCGGGAAAGCTCCGCCGATGAACAGCTTGTACGTCTTGCGAACGGGCAGCCGGGTCACTCGCCGAGCTCCAGGTACGGCGCGAGCCCGTGAATGCCGCCCTCGCGGCCGAAGCCCGACTCCTTATAGCCGCCGAACGGCGAGGTCGGGTCGAAGCGATTGAAGGTGTTGGCCCAGACCACGCCGGCTCGCAGGCGCTCGGCCATCCAGAGGATTCGCGAGCCCTTCTCCGTCCACACGCCCGCGGAGAGCCCGTACGCCGTGTTGTTCGCCTTCTCGACCGCCTCCTCGGGCGTGCGGAAGGTGAGCACCGAGAGCACCGGCCCGAAGATCTCCTCCTGCGCGATGCGGTAGCTCTGGGCGACGTTGGTGAAGACCGTCGGCACGAACCAGAAGCCCTTGTCGGGGAGGCGGCATTCGGGCTGGAAGATCTCGGCCCCTTCCGCCTCGCCCGAGGCGACGAGCTCACGGATCTTCGCGAGCTGGGCGGCCGAGTTGATCGCGCCGACGTCGCTGTTCTTGTCGAGCGGATCGCCGACGCGCAGTGTGCCGAGCCGGCGCTTCAGCTTCTCGATCGCCTGCTCGGCGATCGACTCCTGGAGGAGCAGCCGCGACCCGGCGCAGCAGACGTGGCCCTGGTTGAAGTAGATCCCGTTGACGATCCCCTCGACGGCCTGGTCGAGCGCGCAGTCGTCGAAGACCACGTTCGCGGCCTTGCCGCCGAGCTCGAGCGTGAGCCGCTTGCCGGTGCCCGCGAGCTGCCGCTGGATCGCCTTGCCGACCTCGGTCGAGCCGGTGAAGGCGATCTTGTCGACGCCCGGGTGCTCGACGAGCGCGGCGCCGGTGCGGCCGTCGCCGGTGACGATGTTGACGACGCCGGGCGGAAGCTCCGCCTGGCGCAGCACGTCACAGAAGAAGAGCGCGGTCAGCGGCGTCGTCTCGGCCGGCTTGAGGACAACGGTGTTCCCGGCGGCGAGCGCGGGTGCGATCTTCCAGGACAGCATCAGCAGCGGGAAGTTCCACGGGATGATCTGCCCGGCAACGCCGAGCGGGCGCGGGCTCGCGTTCGGGAACGCGTACTCGAGCTTGTCGGCCCAGCCTGCGTAGTAGAAGAAGTGGGCGGCGGCGAGCGGCAGGTCGACGTCGCGCGACTCCTTGATCGGCTTGCCGCCGTTGAGCGACTCCAGCACCGCGAGCTCGCGGGCGCGCTCCTGGAGAGTGCGCGCGATCCGGAATAGGTACTTGGCGCGCTCGGCCGGTCGCAGCGCGCCCCAGACCGGGAACGCCTCGCGTGCGGCGCCGACCGCCGCGTCGACGTCTGCCGCCGTCCCCTGGCCGACCTCGGCGAGCGCCTCCTCGGTGGACGGCGCGATCGTTACATAGGTCTCGGCTGCCTCGCGCCACTCGCCGCCGATGTAATGGCCGTAGCGCTCACGCAGCCGGACGATGTCGCGCGACTCGGGCGCAGGCGCGTAGTCCCAGCGCTCGCCGACGTGCTCGAGCTCAGTCACGGGTGAAGTACTCCGGACTCTGATAGCGACCGGTCTTCTGCTTGCGGATCTGCATCAGCACGTCGTTGAGGAGCGTCGAGGCGCCGAGGCGGAAGCGATCCGGGGTCAGCCACTCGGGGCCGAGCGTCTCGTTCACGATCACGAGGTTCTGGATCGCCTGCTTCGCGACCCGGATCCCGCCGGCGGCTTTCATCCCGACCGCGCGGCCCGTCTCGTCATGGACGTCGCGGATCGCCTCGAGCATGCAGAGCAGCACCGGCAGGGTCGCCGAGGTGGTGAGCTTGCCGGTCGAGGTCTTGATGAAGTCGGCGCCTGCCGCCATCGCGAGGATCGACGCCCGGCGCACGTTGTCGTAGGTGCCGAGCTCGCCCGTCTCGAGGATCACCTTGAGGTGCGCGGCGCCGCAGGCCTCCTTCACACGCACGATCTCGTCGTAGACCTTCGCGTAACGGCCGGAGAGGAACGCGCCGCGGTCGATCACCATGTCCACCTCGCCGGCGCCGGCCGCGACGACCTCCTCGACCTCGCGCAGCTTCACGTCGAGCGGGCTCTGACCGGACGGGAACGCGGTCGCGACGGCCGCGACCTGCACGCCGCTGCCGCGGGTGCGCTCGACGGCGACCGGGACGAGGTTCGGGTAGACGCAGATCGCCGCGCACGACGGCACGCTCGGATCGGCGGGATCAGGGTGGATCGCCTTCGAGGAGAGCGCGGCGACCTTCCCCGGGGTGTCGGCCCCTTCGAGGGTGGTCAGGTCGATGCAACGGACGGCGAGCTCGAGCGCCTGGAGCTTCGCGCCTTGCTTGATCGAGCGCTTGGCGAGCGAGGCCGCGCGCTCCTCGAGGGCCACGGCGTCGACGGCGCCGATCCGCGGGAGCCTGGGCTCGAGCGGCAGCTCGAATCCACGCGGAAGCGCCGGAGCCTGGGCCATGCCGCTGAGTCTAGCCCCGCACGGGCGATCCGAGGGCGCAGGCCCGCGCCGGGATCTGGCAAGCGCTTACTAGGTTGACGCGTCACTCCGGGAAACCCACCTCCCGCCCCGTTGGCGTCGAGACTACCGACGCGCGACGCACGCATGGGTCATGGGACCGTGCCGAAACTGTGACTTCGAGCTAGAGCCCGAGCCGCTCGAGCGTGGCTGCGTCACGGCGCCACTTCGGGCGCACCTTGACCTTCAGCTCGAGGAAGACGTGGTGGCCCAGCAGATGCTCGATCTCGGGCCTCGCGCGGACGCCGATCTCCTTCACCATCGCACCGCGCTTGCCGACCAGGATCTGCTTCTGCGACTCGGTCTCGACCACGATGAAGGCCCGGACGACCTTCTCCGTGATCTCCTCGACCTCCGCGTTGACCGCGTGCGGCACCTCCTCCTTCGTGAGCTGGAGCGCCTTCTCGCGGATCAGCTCGGCGATCTGCTGCTCGTGCGTCAGATCCGTGTTCGTGTCGCGCGCGAAGTACGGCGGCCCCTCCGGCAGCAGGAACACGAGGTCGGAGCGGAGGTCGTCGATCCCGTCGCGCGTCTTCGCGCTGACCGGATGGAGCGCATGGAAGTCGCCGAGCTTGGCCGCGGTCTGCATCTGTGAGGCGATGTGACTCGCTTTGAGCCGGTCGACCTTGTTGAGCGCGATGATCACCGGCACCCCGAGCGCGAAGACACGCTTGGCGATGAAGTTGTCGCCGGCGCCGATCCGCTCGCGCGCGGACATGACGAAGAGGACGGCGTCGACGTCCTCGAACGCCGAGTCGACCGTCTTCTGCATCCGCTCCGTCAGCGGGTCGAACGGCCGCTGGAAGCCCGGCAGGTCGACGAGCACGAGCTGGTGGTCGTCGCCGTTCTCGATCCCGAAGATCCGTCGCCGCGTCGTGTGCGGCACGCGCGAGGTGATCGCCACCTTGCCGCCGCAGAGCGCGTTCACGAGCGTCGACTTGCCCACGTTCGGACGTCCGGCGACGGCGACGAACCCCGATTTCACAGGTCGTCCCAAGCGTCCGGCAGGAGCTCGGCCGTCGTCCGCGTGACGAGCTCGCCGCCGCTCGGGAAGACCACGCGATCGACCTTGAACTCGTAGAGCCACTGGCGGCAGCCGCCGCACGGCGACGCCGTGATCGCAACGGCCTCGACCTCTCCGGGCCGGAACCCCGCGACGATCGCGCCGGCGAGCAGCGTGCGCTCGGCGCAGACACCGAGCGGGTACGCGGCGTTCTCGACGTTGACGCCCTCGAGCACTGTCCCGTCCCGCGTCAGCGCAACGGCGCCCACGTTGTAGTTCGAGTAGGGCGCATACGCGCGCTCGGACACGACGACCGCGCGCTCGTAGAGCTCGGCGTCGCTCATCGGAGCACCTGGAACAGGACGAGCGTGACGAGAGCGCCGAGGATGCCGCCGTAGGCGACCTCGAGCGTCGAGTGGACACCCGACTCGACGCGGCTGTGCGCGACGAGCAGCGCCATCAGCAGAGCGAGCGACGAGATGAGGAAGCGGTGGCGCGTGTCGACGACGATGTATGTCACTGCCATCCACGCGGCGAACGCGACCGCGGCGTGGCCGGACGGCAGCCCGCCCCGCAACGGCGTCCCGCGCCCGGTGAGCGCCTTCGTCCCGATCACGACGATGATCGTCAGCAGCAGCGCGATCAGCGTCAAGTCGACCGGCGCGTCGCGGAGCCGGTCGAGCAGCCGACCGCTCGGGTCCGAGAGCCGCGTCGCGAACACGACGTAGCCGATCGCGACCGCCGTCGCCGTCGCGATCAGCACCGCACCCGCAGCGATGTCCTTCGCCAGCTTCGCCATCGGGTCGAACGACGTCGTCGCGACGTCGATCGCATGCTCGAGCGCGGTGTTCACCATCTCCGCGATCAGCACGAAAGCGATCGCGAGCAGAAGCGCGATCAGCTCGAACTTCGACACTCCCACCGCGAAGGCGAGCACCAGCACCACAGCCGCGACGATGAGGTGGATCCGCATGTTCCGCTGCGTCCGGAGCACGTGGATGATCCCCTCGAACGCGAAGTTGAAGCTCTCGAGGATCGACGGCGCTTTGCGTGGCGCGTTCACGGTTTGTATGCGGCCTCCCGCGCGCCCATCGCCTCGCCGTGGTCGTAACCGAGCAGGTGCAGGACAGCGTGAACGAGCGGCGCCCGCCACTCCTCGCCGACGACCTGCGGACACACGACGACGTCGCCGAGCTGCCTCGGCACGCCTTCCGGAAGCGGCTCGAGCCCGTCGATCGGGAACGCGAGCGCATCGGTCTCCTCGTCGATGCCGAGGTGCTCCAGCTTCAACGCCCGGATCTCCGCCGGGCCGACGAACGACAGGCCGAGCTCGCCGGACTCGACTCCCTCGCCCGTGAGCACCTCCTGCGCGAGCGCGACCGCAGCCGCCGCATCCACCTCCTGGCCGCTCCTGTTGACGACCTCGACCTCGATCACCGCTGTCGTTGCGTCCCCGTCTCCTCCGTGTGCAGCCGGTAGGCCTCGACGATCCGCTGCACGAGCTTGTGCCGCACCACATCCTCGTGCGTGAAGCGGACGAAGGCGATGCCCTCGATCGAGCCGAGGATCTCCTGCACCTGGATCAGGCCGGACGCCTGCTCGCGCGGGAGGTCGATCTGGGTCACGTCACCGGTTATCACGACCTTCGAGCCGAAGCCGAGCCGCGTCAGGAACATCTGCATCTGCTCGGGGCTCGTGTTCTGAGCCTCGTCGAGGATGATGAACGAGTCGTTGAGCGTGCGGCCGCGCATGAACGCCAGCGGCGCCACTTCGATCGTGCCGCGCTCCATGAACGCCGCGAGCCGATCGGCGTCGAGCATGTCGTAGAGCGCATCGAAGAGCGGCCGCAGATACGGATCGACCTTCGCGAGCATGTCGCCGGGCAGGAAGCCGAGGCGCTCGCCGGCCTCGACGGCGGGACGGGTGAGGATGATCCGACCGACCTGGCGCTCCTGGAGCGCGGCGACGGCAAGCGCCATCGCAAGGTACGTCTTGCCGGTGCCGGCCGGGCCGATCCCGAACGTGACGGTGTGGCGGCGGATCGCGTCGACGTACGTCTTCTGCGTGACCGTCTTCGGCGCGATCCGCTTGCCGCGATGGCGCCAGACGACGTCGTCGAGGGCGTCGCGAATCGCCCCGGCCTGGTCGAGCGCGCCGATCACCGCGTCGACGGTCGTCGGGCCGATGTCGTGTCCGGCGCCGACCAGCTCGACGAGCTCGTCGACGACCGCGCGCGCCTCGGCGACCTGCACGTCGTCGCCCTCGATCGTGAGCCGGTTGCCGCGCAGGAGGATCGTGCAGGCGAGCCGGTCGCGCAGCTCGTCGAGCACCGCGTCGCCGACGCCTGCGAGCTCCGCGGCGACGTCATTCGTGACGGTGAGAACCTCCTGCATCGTGCTCCAAGTGTAGGGGGAGGGGCGGCGGCGGCGAATTCGGCAAGGATGCGAGTGCGTGCCCTCATCTTCCTGGCGGTTGCGGTTGCCCTGAGCGCGGCCGCCGCGAGTACCGCGGCGCCGCCCGAGGTGCGTTCGAAGCAGGCCCAGGCGACTCGAGTCCTCGCCGAGATCAACGGCATCGACGCGCAGCTCGGACACACCGTCGAGGCCTGGAACGGGGCGCGGCTCCACCTCGCGTCGATCGACCGCGACCTGAAGACGAACACGGCGCAGCTTGCGGTGGCCCGGGCTGAGTACCGCCTTGCGCAGCGGCGCATCGCCGCGCGCCTCGTCGCGATCTACGTCGCCGGCGAGCCCGACGCGGTAGACGTCGTCCTCGGCGCCTCGACTGTCTCCGACCTGATCGACGGGCTCGACGCCGTCTCGAAGGTGACCGCGCAGGACCGCCGGATCGCGGTGCAGGCGACCGCGCTGAAGAATCAGCTCGACGCACACCAGCGCCGGCTCGTCAGCGCGCGGGCAGCCCAGCGCGCGACGCTCGCCGAGCTCACCGCGCAGCGCGTGCAGATCCAGGGCTCGCTCGCGCGACGCCAGAGTCTCCTTTCGTCGATCCGCGGCCAGATCGCACAGCTCCAGGCCGCCGAGCGCGCCCAGGAGGCGCGGCTCGCCGCCGAGGCACGAGCCCGCCTCGCGCGCCAGGCGGCTCAGGCCGCCGCAGAAGCGAAGGCGCGGGCGGCGCAGCAGCCGACCGTGGCCGCGCCGACGACCACGACAGATCCGACGACTACCACGACCGACACGACAACCACGACGACCACTCCGACGACGACCGGCACCGTGCCGCCGCTCACCGATACCTCGACGGCCCCGCTCCCCGCCGGTCACCCCGATGCTGCGTCTGTCGCAGCCCGCTACCTCGGCGTGCCGTACCTCTGGGGCGGCGCGACACCGGCCGGCTTCGACTGCTCCGGGCTCGTCGTCTGGGTCTACGCACAGCTCGGGATCGCGCTGCCGCACTACACCGGCGCGCTGTGGGGGCTCGGCGTCCCCGTGCCGCGCGACGAGCTCCAGTCCGGTGACCTCGTCTTCTTCGACGGGCTCGACCACGTCGGCATCTACATCGGCGCCGGCCAGTTCATCCACGCACCGCACACGGGCGACGTCGTCAGGGTCTCGACGATGAGCTCGGGCAGCTACGCCGCGAGCTACGTCGGGGCTCGGCGAATCTAGATGGTCAATGCCATGCCCGGGTGCGTCTGGGGATGGCTCAGATCAAGCAGGGCGTTCGGATCGACCGCGGGCCAGGCTGGACAGCCTGGTCAAGGGCGACCCGGACGATCCTGCGCCGCGTCGGAGCCGCCAGCCAGGCGCGGACGGGTGTGGCTTTGCCCATCTGTTAGGCCAGCTTCTCGCGGACGAGCTGGCTGACGACCGAGCCGTCGGCGCGGCCCGAGACCTGCGGCATCACGTCGGCCATCACGCGCCCGAGCTGGTTCAGGCTGGTGGCGCCAACCTCGGCGATCACGTCGTCGATGATCTCCTCGAGATCTTCCTCGGAGAGCTGCGGCGGGGTGAACTCCTCGATCACGTCGAGTTCGTACTCCTCTTTCTCCGCCTGCTCCTCGCGCCCGCCGGTACGGAACGCCTCGGCCGCCTCGACCCGCCGCTTGCGCTCGCGCTGGAGCACCTGGAGCGCCTCGTCGTCCTTGAGCGGCCGCTGCAGGTCCTTCTCGGCGCCGCGGAGGCTGGACAGGAGCAGCGAGAGCGCGTCACGGCGCGCGTCGTCGTGCGCCAGGCGCGCCGCCTTCAGGTCGTCCTCGATCTGCATCACAACGGTCATTCGGGCATCCCTTCGATCCTGCCTCCGAGCACGTGCCAGTGCAGATGGTAGATCGTCTGGCCGCCGCCTGGGCCGACGTTGACGAGCACGCGATAGTCCTCGAGCCCGGCCTGTCGCGCCGTCTCGGCGACGAAGTCGAGCATCCGCTTCGCCTCGTCGGGCGGAAACTCGCCGATGTCCCGGAAGGTGTCGATGTGGCGGGCCGGCAGCACGAGCAGGTGCGTCTCGGCCTTCGGCGCGATGTCGCGGATCGCGACGAACCCGTCCGCGGCGTGAACGTGGTCGCCCTCGACGACGAGCCGGCAGAAGAGGCAGTTGTCAGGCAGCGAGGATCCCCTCCTCCGTGACTGCGGCGGCGCGGACGCGGACGAGCTCCCCGATCGGGCCGTCGAGAAGCCACGGCGTGTAGTCGTCGCCGTAGCCCCGGCCGGGCCGGTCGACGAGGACGACGTCCTCCCGACCGAGCTTCGTGCGCCACCGCTCGAGGCATGCCTCGAGCGAGGCTTCGCGCAGCCGGGCGCCGCGCTCGCGCTTCGTCGCTGCGGGCACGGAGTCCGCAGCCGCTGTGACCGTCCCGGGCCGCGGCGAGTACGGGAACACGTGCACCTTCGTGATCCGCGCGCGGGCCACGACCTCCAGCGTGCGCCGGAACGCCGACTCGTCCTCACCCGGGAAGCCGACGATCACGTCCGTGGTCACGTTGAAGTCGTCCAGCGGCTCGACCCGTGTGAGGTACTGCCCTGCGCTGTACCGCCGCGCCATCGCGCGCAGGACGCCGTCGTCGCCGGACTGGAGCGGCACGTGGAGGTGCGACGAGACGACCGGCGTCTCGCGCAGCGCCGCGACGAGCGCGGGCGTGAGGTGGTTGAGCTCGATCGACGAGAGGCGCAGACGAGCGAGCCCCGAGACCTCACCGGCCTCGCGCACGAGTCGCGCGAGGTCGTAGCCCGCGTCGCGGTCGCGGAAGCAGCCGAGGTTCACGCCGGTGAGCACCACCTCGCGGTGGCCCTGCGCGACGCGCCGCCGGATCTCGGCGAGGACAGCGTCGGCCCGCCGCGAGCGCGTGCCGCCCCGGACGAGCGGGATCACGCAGAACGCGCACGAAAACGAGCAGCCGTCCTGGATCTTGACGAAGGCGCGCACGCGATCGAGCCGCGCGTCGGCCTGGACGCAGCCGATCGCGCCGACGTCGCCGGCGACGAAGTCCGGTGTCTCCTCGCTCCGGCGCGGGACGACGACAACGTTCTCGGGGAGCCCGGCAAACGCGTCGGCAGAGAGGTTCGCCCCGCAGCCCGTCACGTAGACGCGTCCGTGCCGCCGCGCCGCGCGGGCCGCAGCCTTGCGCGACTTCGCCACCGCCTCGTGCGTCACGCAGCACGTGTTGACGACGGCGACGTCCGCGGCGGACTCCGCCTCCGTGTGGCCGTCCGCGAGCAACCTCTCGCGCAGCGCGCGTGCGTCGGTCTGCGAGACCTTGCAGCCCAGGAAGCTCGTGGTGAACGTCGCCACGGCCGGAGCTTAAACCGTCGCGCGCTCGAACAGATCCGCTGCCCAGCCCTCCGCTTCGCTGCGGCCGACGTGATGGAAACCCGCCGGCTCGGGCTGCTCCGACGCGAGGTAGCCGGAGGTGATGAGCCGCTGCGCACTCGAGACGCGGTGCGATCTCGGAGACAGATTCGAGCGTTACGTTCGCCACGGCGGTGCGCACCGGCGGCAGCGAGCCTACGGCCGCGTCGACGAGCGTCGCACTGACCTCCACCCCGTTCCCGGCCGCATTCGCCGTCGTCGCCTCGACCGCCTCGACCTCGATGTCGACCGCCGTGACGGGCCCGTAGCCGAGCTTTGCCGCCGCGATCGAGAGCACGCCGGAGCCGCAGCCGACGTCGAGCAGAGCGCCGCCCGGGTCGAGCAGGAGCAGCTCGAGGCAGAGCCGCGTCGTCGCGTGCGCACCGGTGCCGAACGCGCGACCCGGGTCGATCACCACGGTGAGCGAATCCGCGGGCGACTCCTCCCAGGGCGGGCCGATCCAGAGCGACCCGACCCGCACGGGGCGATGGAACGCTCGCCAGCGCTCCTCCCAGCCGTCCTCGACGTCCGCGGCGCTGCCGGTGCCGCCGAACGCATGCCAGAGCCGCTCCTCGCCGCCCGCGTCGGTGTAGGCCGCGAGCTCGACCTCGCCGCCCGGGTGGTCGACCTCCTCGAACCCGGTCGGGAAGAGCTCGATCATCGTCGCGCGCGCCTCCTCGACGCGGACCGGCGAAACCGTGATCGAGACGCGGCGGAGCGGGTTCAGCGGAACGCGCTCTTCAGCTTGGCGAAGAACCCCTCGTCTTCCTCGTACGTGCGCTCGGTCGAGCCGCGCTCGAACTCCTCGAGCGCCTGTCGCTGCTCGTCGGTGAGATGGCGCGGCACGAGCACGTTCACGAGCACGCGATGGTCGCCGTGGCGGAAGCCCTGCAACACCGGCATCCCCTTGCCCTTGAGCGTCTGCACCTCGCCGGGCTGGGTTCCCGGCCGGAGCTCGAGCTCGACGTCGCCGGCGAGCGTCGGCACGGTGACCGTCCCGCCGAGCGCGGCCTGCGTCATCGTCAGCGAGACGGTCGAGACGATGTCGTCGCCGGTGCGGACGAATCGCTCGTCCTGAGCGACATGCACGAGCACGTAGACGTCGCCCGTCTGCCCGCCGAGGCGGCCGGAGTGCCCTTCGCCCGAGACGCGGATTCGTTGGCCGTCGTGGATGCCGGCCGGGATCTTCACCTCGACCGTGCGCTCCTCGAGCACGCGGCCCGGCCCCCGCGCACTCCGTGCACGGATGCTCGATCGTGCGGCCGGAGCCGTTGCAGCGCGGGCACGTCTGCATGCGGACGAACTCGCCGAACACGCTGCGCGAGACCTGCTGGAGCTGGCCGGCGCCGCCGCACGTCTCGCAGCGGACGCGTCTCCGTGCCCGGCTCGGCGCCGTCGCCGCCGCAGTGTCCGCACTCGACCGCGGCCTCGAACGGAACCTGCCTGACGACGCCGTGCGCCGCCTCGACGAGCTCGATCTCGACCTCGACGGCGATGTCCGCCCCGTGTGCGGGGCCGCCTCGCCGAGCGCCGCCGAACAGGTCGTCGCCGAAGAACGCCGAGAAGATGTCGGAGAGGTTGCCCATGTCGAAGCGGCTCGGATCGAAGCCACCGCTGCGCAGCCCCTCGCGGCCGTACCGGTCGTAGAGCTCGCGCCGCTCGGCGTTCGAGAGCACCTCGTAGGCCTCGGCGACCTCGCGGAAGCGCTCCTCAGCATCGGGCGCGGACGAGACATCGGGGTGCAGCTCGCGCGCGAGGCTGCGGAAGGCCCGCTTGATCTCGACGTCCGTCGCATCCCGCTGAACGCCGAGCAGCTCGTAGTAGTCGCGCTCGGTAGTCGCCATCGCGCCTTAGGGTAGCGAGCCGGTCAGCTCTCCTCGTAGACCGACTCGACGTAGCGTGAAAGCTCCGCGGCCGCCGCACGAACCGCCCGGATCGCCTTCTCGTAGTCCATCCGCACCGGCCCGAGCAGGCTGACCGAGCCGAGCGTGCGCGTCGCGAGGCCGTAGCCGGAGCCGACGATCGCGACGTCGTACAGCCCGGACGAGTCGAGCTCGTCGCCGACGCGCACGACGGGCCGCCGCGGATCGAGCGTCTCGCCGAGCAACTCCAGCAGCGCCGCGCGGCGCTCGAGCATCTCGAGCAGGTGGCGGCAGGCTTCGCGTTCGTCGGCGCGGACGTCGCCGAGGAGGCCGGCCGCGCCGCCGACGAAGACACGCTGGTCGTCCGCCGTGTTCGTCTCCGTGAAGACCGGTGCGAGCTCGGCGAGGAAGGCGCGCTCGCGCTGGGACAGGCTCGGATCGTCGAGGCGCCGGCGCAGGCTCGTCGACCCGAGCTGGAGCCCGGCGATGGTCTCGTTGAGATACGCGCGCGCCCAGGCGGCGAGGCCGGTGTCGACCGGCGAGTCGAAGGCAACCGTCCGCTTCGAGACGCCACCGGTCGAGGTGATCAGCACCACGAGCGCGACCTGCGGCTGGAGCAGCAGCACCTCGACGTGGCGCACCGTCGTCGTCGCGAGCCGCGGCGCCGACACGAGCGCGAGCAGGCGCGTCGCATCGGCGAGCATCTCGGTGGCCTGCTGCATCACCGCCTCGAGCTCGGTCCTGACTGCAGGCGCCTCGAACGGCGGCCCGCCCGCCGCGCGCGGCTCGATCCGGTCGAGCAGGTCGTCGGCGTAGAGGCGGTAGCCGCTGTCGGTCGGAACGCGCCCAGCCGAGGTGTGCGGATGGGTGAGCAGGCCGAACCCCTCGAGCTCGGAGAGCTCGTTGCGGACGGTCGAGGGCGAGACGTCGAGCTCGGCCCGCTCGACGAGACCCTTCGAGCCGACGGGCTGGCCGGTGGCGACGTACTCCTCGACGACGCGGCGCAGAATCTCGCGCTGTCGTGGGGTGAGTTGCACGTTCACTGCCTGGTGCTGACTGTAGCGTCAGGCCAGGAGTTCGGCGGTCACCGCACCGCCGAGGAAGCGACCGCGATCCGTGAGCGTGAGCGTCACGCCGTCACCGGCGGTGAGTCCGAGCCGCTCCAGCCGCTCGAACGCGGCCGGATCGATCGCACCCGCGACCCCGCCGAGCGAGAGCGGCTCGTCGAGCCGGAGGCCGAGCATCAGGCGCTCCCGCCGGCGTACCTCGTCGTCGAGCGGCTCGAGCTCACGCGGTGGCAGCTCGCCCCGCCGAAGCGCGTCGAGGTACACGGCGAGCCGCTTCGTCGTCTGCCAGCGCGTCCCGGCGACAGTCGACACCGCGCCGATGCCGAGCCCGAGGTAGTCATGCCCGAGCCAGTAGCCGAGGTTGTGGCGCGAGCGGAGGTCGTCACGACAGAAGTTCGCCGTCTCGTACCACCGGTAGCCGGCGCCGGTCAGCCGCTCGACAACGCGCTCGAAGTAGTCCTCCATCGCCTCGGCCTGGCGCTCGAGCTCCTCGCCGTGGGCGTGCGTGAAGCGCGTGCCCGGCTTGGCCTCGAGCTCGTAGCAGGAGAGGTGCTCGGGCCCGAGCGCAAGAGCTTCGCCCAGATCCGCCTCGAGATCGGCCAGGCCCTGGCCCGGGATGCCGTAGATCAGGTCGAGCGAGAGGTTGTCGAAGCCCGCGTCGCGCAGCGTGTGGAAGGCGCGCCGCACGTCGTCGGGCGTCGCGCGGCGCTCGAGCACCGCGAGCAGCTCGGGCTGGAAGCTCTGCGCGCCGAGCGAGACACGCGTCACCCCGGCTTCGAGCAGCGCCGCGGCGAGCGCCGGCGTCACCGTCTCGGGATTCGCCTCGACGGTCACCTCGGCCGCGCGCGGCAACGCGCCGAGCAGCCGGGCGAGCGCCGCCGGCTCGGTCAGCGTCGGCGTGCCGCCGCCGAGGAAGATCGTCTCGAGCTCGGGCGCGAGCAGATCGCGCTGCAACTCGAGCTCACGCAGCAGCGCCGACACGTAGGGCCCGTGCTCGTCCTCGCGCCCGAGCACCGTCACGAAGTCGCAGTAGCCGCAGCGCGACGCGCAGAACGGCAGGTGCACGTAGAGGTGGCGGACGCTCACTTCTTGCCGTTCTCGTTGAGGTTGAGCACGGCGAGGAACGCCTCCTGCGGCACCTCGACGCCGCCGACCTGCTTCATCCGCTTCTTGCCCTTCTTCTGCTTCTCGAGCAGCTTCCGCTTGCGGGTGATGTCGCCGCCGTAGCACTTCGCGAGCACGTCCTTGCGCCGCGCCTTGACCGTCTCGCGCGCGATCACCCGCGAGCCGATCGCCGCCTGGATCGGGACGTCGAACATCTGCCGCGGGATCTCCTGCTTCAGCTTCTCGACGAGCAGCTTGCCCCGGTCGTAGGCGTTGCCGCGATGGATCACGAGCGAGAGCGCGTCGACCGGCTCGCCGCCGACGAGCACGTCGACCCGGACGAGCGTGCCCGGCGGAACCCGATGATGTCGTAGTCGAAGCTCGCGTAGCCCTTCGTGCGCGACTTGAGCTGGTCGTAGAAGTCGAGCACGATCTCGGCCAGCGGCAGCTCGTAGATGAGGTGGACGCGCTCCTCCGAGAGGTACTCCATGTGGTCGAAGGTGCCGCGCCGGTCGTTGTTCAGCTCCATCACCGTGCCGACGAACTCCTTCGGGACGATGATCGAGGCGCTGGATGTACGGCTCCTCGACCTCGTCGTAGCTCGTTCGGCATGTCGGACGGGGTGTGCACCTCGACCCAGTCGCCGTGCGGCGGCTTCACGCGGTAGGCGACATTCGGCGCGGTCACGAGCAGGTCGAGGTCGAACTCGCGCTCCAGCCGCTCGCGCACGATCTCCATGTGCAGCAGGCCGAGGAAGCCGCAGCGGAAGCCGAAGCCGAGCGCCTGCGAGGTCTCCGGCTCGTAGAACAGCGCGCCGTCGTTCAGCTTCAGCTTCTCGAGCGCGTCGCGCAGCTCGCGGGTAGTCGTCCGAGTCGGTCGGGAAGAGCCCGGCGAACACCATCGGCTTGACGTCCTTGTAGCCCGGGACGGGCGTCGGCCGCGGGGCGCTCCTGAAGCGTGAGCGTGTCGCCGACGCGCAGGCGCGAGACGTCCTTGAGCCCGGTGACCACGTAGCCGACCTCACCGGCCGTGAGCCGCTCGTCGGCGGGCGGGCGGGCGCATGAAGCCGAGCTCCTCGGCCTCGAACTCGGTGCGTGTCGCCATCGTCCGCACCTTGTCGCGCGTCGGAACGACACCGTCGACGACGCGGACGAACGCGACGACGCCGCGGTACTGGTCGTACGACGAGTCGAAGATCAGCGCGCGCGGCGGCCCGTCGGGATCGCCGGCCGGCGCCGGGACCCGCTCGACGATCGCGTCGAGCACCTCCTCGATGCCGTGCCCGGTCTTGGCCGAGATCGCGGATCACGTCGTCCGGGTCGCCGCCGAGCAGATCGGCGACCTCGCGCGGCGACCGCCTCGGGGTCGGCCGAGGGCAGGTCGATCTTGTTCACGACCGGGACGATCTCGAGGTTGTTCTCGATCGCGAGATAGGCGTTCGCGAGCGTCTGCGCCTCGATCCCCTGCGCCGCGTCGACCACGAGCAGCGCGCCCTCGCACGCCTGCGAGCGAGCGCGAGACCTCGTAGGTGAAGTCGACGTGGCCCGGCGTGTCGATCAGGTTGAGCTCGTGGCCCTTCCAGCGCGACGCGCACGGCCTGGGCCTTGATCGTGATCCCGCGCTCGCGCTCGAGGTCCATCGAGTCGAGCAGCTGGTCGCGCATCTCGCGATCCGCGACCGTGTCGGTGAGCTCGAGAATGCGGTCGGCCAGCGTCGACTTCCCATGGTCGATGTGGGCGATGATCGAGAAGTTGCGGATGTGGTTCTGGTGCATGGTTCAGCTCCGCCGGAAGCGGGCTCTCAACGAGAGTAACGAGTCGAGCTCGCGAATCCCGAGCAAACGGCAGGAAAATCCAGTACGCGACGACGCCTGCCGCGATTCCGCCGAGGAGCGCGACCGCCTGGTCGACGAACCGCTGGCCGACGAGCGAGTCGATCCCGCGCCACACGACGTAGGCGACGGCGCCGAGAACCGCCGAAGCCACGAGGACCCGCCAGACGGTGCCGAGGATCGGCTTCACCGGCAGTCCGTCGAGCCGGTCGCGCAGGAGCCAGAACAGGACCGCGGTGCCGGCGATGTTGACGACGGCGGTGGAGAGCGGGATCCCCCAGACGCCGACGCGGTAGAACGCCCAGTCGAGGAGCGCGTTGAGCCCGAGGTTCCCGAGCGCGACGAGGGTCGGGATCCAGTTCTCCTGGAGGCTGAAGAAGGCGCGGTTCAGCATCAGCATCGCGCCGTTGAAGGAGAGGCCGAGCGAGAACGCCGCGAGCGCGCCCGCGACGACCGTCGTCTGTTCGGGCGTGAAGGCGCCGCGCTGGTACAGCAGCCGGATGATCGGCGTGGCGAGCACGGCGACGATCACGCTCGCCGGGATCAGCAGGAACGCCATCTGCCGCAGTCCCATGGCAACGGTGCCACGAAAGCCGTCCCAGTCGGCCCGAACGGCGAGGCGCGACATCGTCGGGAAGAGCACGGTCGCGATCGCCACCGAGAAGATCCCTTGCGGCAGCATGTACACGCGAAACGCCTTGTCGATCGCCGTCGGCGCCAGCTCCGGATCGAGCAGCCGCGAGGCGAACAGCGTGTCGATGACCGCGTTGAAGTTGATCAGGCCGAGGCCGAGGGTGACCGGCACCATCAGCGTGAACACGCGCCGCACCGTCGGGTCGCGCCAGTCGAGCGCGACGTGGAGGCGGCCGTCGAGCCCGACAGCCACGGCAGCGGGAGCAGCACCTGGATCACCGTGCCGATCAGGATCGAGAACGCGTAGACGTAGAGCTTCCCGTTCATCGTGTGCGCGTTCGGCACGCCGAGCACGAGCCCGAGGATGATCGCGAGGTTCCAGAAGACCGGCGTGAGCGCCGGGATCGTGAACTCCTCGTAGCTGTTGAGGATCCCGACGACGATCCCCGAGAGTCCGAGCAGGAGCACGACCGGGAACAGGACGCGCGTGAGCCCGATCGCGAGCTGCACGTCGCCGCCCGGATCGCCGAACGGCTTGATGATCAGCGGCGCGAAGATGATCCCGAGCGCCGTCACGCCGCCCAGCCCGAGCAGCATCAGCCAGAAGATGCTCGAGGCGACGCGCCAGGCCCGCTTGCGGTCGCCCTTCTCCAGCAGCTCGCTGAACACCGGGACGAAGGCCGACGACGCGCCTGGTCGGCGACGAGCGAGCGCAGCAGGTTCGGGACCTGGAAGGCGACCGTGAACGCGTTGATCTTGCCGCTCGCGCCGAAGTAGTAGGCCGCGACCATCTCGCGGACGAGGCCGAGCACGCGCGACAGACCGGTGGCGAGCGAGAAGATCGCCGTCGACCGGGCAAGCCGGCGGCGATGGGCGCCCTCGTCCACGGCCGCGAGCATAGGGAGGGTCCGGCGCGCTCTGCTACCATCGCCCAGCCCGCGTTGCGGGCGTTTTCACGCTATGCCGAACATCCAACAGCAAAAGAAGCGCGTCCGCATCGCCGCCGAGGAGCGTCTGGAGAACCTCCGCTTCCGCTCGACGGTGAAGACGCTGCAGCGGCGGCTCCGCGATGCGGTCACCGAGGGGGACGACGAGCGCATCGCCGCGGAGCACCGCGAGCTCGTGCGCTGGATCGACCGGGCGGCGTCGAAGGGCACGATCCACCGGAACACCGCTGCCCGGCGCAAGTCGCAGGCCGCGCGGCTCGTCAGCGGCAACGTTGTCGCGGTCTAGGCGCCGAGGCCAAGAAGCCCGCGGCACGCAAGAAGTCCGCGGCGAAGTCCTGCGCGTCATCTCGACCAGCGCGCGCTCCAGCTCGAGCTCCCCGGACAGCCGGCTGCCGCCCTTGAGCGCGACGTCGACGGCAGCGAGCCGCACGAGCGCGGCGCGCAGCTCCTCGTCGTAGTTGCGCGCCTGCTCGAACGCCTTCTCGGCCGCACGGGGAAGCATCTTCAGCGCCGGCGGCGATCGCGCGGGCCGCCAGGCCGTCGACGGCGAGCGCGCACGGCGCGGACGCGCGCGACGTGGTTGGCGAGCTGGGCCTGGACGGTCGGTCGTGGCGTCGGACCGAGCGCTCGAGCAGCGACTCGCTCGCGTCGAGCGCGGCGCCGACGTCGCGGCGCCCCCACGCGTCGGTGAGCGCGAAGACCGGCGCGTCGGCCGTCGCGCGGCGAGCTCCGCGACGTCCGCTCGCGGATCGGCTCGCCGCCCGCCCACGAGGCGAGCTTGTGGACCTCGCTCGAGAGCTCGTGAGGTCTCGCCGACGATGCCGACGAGCGCGCGGCAGGCGTCGTGCTGACCTTGGCGCCCAGCTCGCAACTGGTCCTGGCACCCAGCGTCCAGGTCGCGCCTGCGGACGTCGTACACAGAGGTCGCCCTGCGCGGCGACCACGGCCTTCGCGAGCGGCGAGTCCTTCTGGCTCTCCTCCCCGACGAGCGCGAGCACGGTGTCGGGCGCCGGGTTCTCGAGGTACTCGGCCATCGCCTTGGCGTCGGCGACCTTCCAGCGCTGCTCCGCCGCGGCCCATCGACGCCCTCGACGAGCACGAGCCGCATCCCGGTGCCGAACAGGCCGAGCGCGTTGCAGGCGGCGACCGCGTCGTCGCCGGTCGTCTCGCGAGCACGAGAGCTGCTCGATGTCGTCCTCGCCGATGTGGGCGCGCAGCCGGTGCACGCCTCGCGGATCTTCGGCGCGTCGGTGCCGGCCAGGAGGTAGACGGGCTCGAGCTCGCTGCCATCGCCGCCGAGCATAGGCCGCGCCAGGAGCGCAGCGACGGCCAGCGCCGCCGCGACGCGCCCGGAGCGGACCTGGGCGGCCGGCAGGCCGCCGACGACGCGGGCGCAGGCGGCGAGGTATGCCGCGCACCAGCCGTTGAGCCAGGCGAGCGCCGCTGCGCGCCGAGGGCGAAACGGGCGCGAGCGCGGTCGCCGCGAGTGCGAGCCCGAGCAACGGGGCAACGACGGGCGCGGCCAGCGCGTTGGCCGGCACCGTGAGCAGCGGCACCGCGCCGAACTGGAGCCAGAACATCGGCGCCGTCGCCACCCGCAGGCGATCGAGACCGCGATCACGCCAGCCAGCGGCCGGCAGCGGGTAGCCCTCGAGGTCCGCGCCAAGCGCGGGACGACGACGAAGATCGCGAGCACTGCCGCGAACGAGAGCTGGAAGCCGGCGTCGAACAGCGTGTACGGGTTCCACGCGAGCAGCACGAGCGCTCCCAGCAGGACGGAGTGCCACCGGTCGCGCTCGCGCGCCGCCAGCCAGGCGAGCGAGCCGAGCGCACCGGAGATCCCGGCCCGGATCACCGACGGCTGCGCCCCGACCGCGAGCACATAGCCGCCGATCGCAGCCAGCGCGCCGAGCTCGCCGAGCAGCCGGGGCAACCGGCGAGCCACGCGAGAGCCGAGCGCCGATGCCGCGACGAGCGCCACGTTCTCATCCCGACACGGCCAGCAGGTGGTAGAGACCGGACGCGCGGAAGCGGTCGCGGAGCTCCTCGGAGAGCTCCTGGTCGTCGCCGAGCACGATCCCCTCGACGAGCGCGCGGCGCTCGCCGTGCAACCCGATCGCGACCGAGCGCGCGAGCGTCGCCCCAAGCGATCGGCGACGCCGCCGAGACCGCCGCGCAGCCCGACGATGCGCAGCGGTCGGCGCGCAGGACGACGTGGATTCCGTGATGCCGGAGCCAGGCGCGCTCGTCGAAGCCGTTGGCAGCCGGGCGCGGCAGCGCCAACACTCCGAGCGCCTCGAGCTC
>CAVTXU010000015.1:0-52216 GCA_963738775.1 uncultured Actinomycetes bacterium | reverse complement strand
CACATCGCCGGCGGCGCCGTCCAGTTCGCGGGTCTGAGCCTCGCGCTGCCGGCCGGCTCGCCGTTCGCCGGCCTCGACCGGCCCGTGATCATGGGGATCCGTCCCACCGACTTCGAGCATGGGACGACCGCCGACCCGGGCCGTCCGCGCCTCCAGATCCACGCCGACGTGGTCGAGGATCTCGGCGCCGAGAGCCACGTGGTCTTCACCGTCGACGCGCCGCCCGTCAGCGCCGAGGCGGTTCGCGCGGCGGCCGATCTCGCCGACGGCGACGACGGAAAGCTGTTCGCCGACGACCGCGCGGCCTTCACCGCCTGCATCGACGCGCGCCGCGACCTCGGCGCCGGCGTCGACGTCGAGCTTGCGGTCAACAACACGCGCTTCCACTTCTTCGATCCGGACACCGGCCTCGCGCTCGACTCCGAGGCGCGTGCGGCCGCCGTCGTCTAGGACGACTTGAGCGTCTTGATGTAGGCGACGAGCGCCTGCAGCTGCGCGCGGGGATGATCCCGCCCCAGTGCGGCATGCTCACGATCGGCGCCTTGCCGATCACGCTGCCGCTGCGGATCACGTCGATGATCTTCGCGTCGGTGTTGAACTGGTGGAAGAAGTCGGCGCCGGAGAGCGGCGGGATCGTCTTGTCGGGCGACTGCGGATTCGGCACCCCGCCGAGCCCGTTCGGCCCGTGGCAGTTGATGCAGCCGTACGGACGTAGAGCTGCCGCGCCGGCGACGGCCGCGCCCTGGCCGGTCGGCACGACCGGCGGCGTCGCGTCCGGCACCGCGGGCAGGCCCGCGTGGAGGTAGGCGATCAGGTCGTTCACCTGGGGCGTCGAGATGACCTGGCCCCAGACCGGCATGTACGGCTTGGTCGGATTGCTCGACACGCCGAGCCCGTGGTCGATGATGTGGCGCAACTGCGGCGGCGGTGAGCGCCTTCCCGGCCACGTCGAGCGCGGGCACGTCCGCCGAGACGCCGCCCTTGCCCCTGCATCCCGTGGCACTGAGCGCAGGCGAACTGGACGAAGGTGTGCGCGCCGGCGGCGACAGTGGGGTCGACCTGGGTCGCGGGCGCCGTCACCGCACCGACCGTGACCGTCTTCGACGAGTAGTGACCCGCGGCCCAGGCCCCGACGCCCACGGAGATCACGACCGCGACTCCCACCGCGATCACGGCTCCGAGCACCGGCGCGCTGTCGCGTCTCATTCCGCGAGAGTACGCCTCGCGCGGCGAGACGGAATCGTGGAATTCCCGCAGGAATTATGAGAGAACGGAGTCGCGCTCGCGCTTGCGCTTCGAGGCGCTGCTCGCGCGTTTCCCCTGCGCGAGCTCGACCTTGCGCAGGCGGATGCTCTGCGGGGTGACCTCGACCGCCTCGTCGGCGCGGATGAACTCGAGCGCCTGCTCGAGCGACAGCGGCTTGGGCGGGATCAGGCGGACGAGCTCGTCGGAGGTCGACGAGCGCATGTTCGTCAGCTTCTTCTCCTTGCAGGCGTTCACGTCGAGATCCTCGCTGCGGGCGTTCTCGCCGACGACCATGCCCTCGTAGACGGGGTCGCCGGGCGCGACGAACAGCGTGCCGCGCTCCTGCAGCGCGTGCAGCGCGAACGCGACCGCCTGGCCGGTGCGATCGGCGACGAGGCTGCCGGTCGGCCGGGTGCGCAGCTCGCCGTACCACGGCTCCCAGCGCTCGAACACGTGGTGCATGATCCCCGCGCCGCGCGTCTCGGTGAGGAACTCGGTCCTGAAGCCGATCAGCCCGCGCGCGGGCACGAGGTAGTCCATCCGCGCCCAGCCGGTGCCGTGGTTGACCATCTGCTGCATCCGGCCCTTGCGCAGGGCGAGGAGCTGGGTGACGACGCCGATGTAGTCCTCGGGCACGTCGATCGCGACGCGCTCGACCGGCTCGTGCCGCTTCCCGTCGATCTGCCGGGTCAGCACCTCGGGCTTGCCGACGGTGAGCTCGTAGCCCTCGCGGCGCATGATCTCGACGAGCACTGCGAGCTGGAGCTCGCCGCGGCCCTGGACCTCCCACGCGTCCGGGCGCGAGGTGGGGGTGACGCGCAGCGCGACGTTGCCGATCAGCTCCTGCTCGAGCCGGGCCTTGAGCGCGCTCGCTGTGACCTTGTCGCCCTCGGTGCCCGCGAGCGGCGAGGTGTTGATCCCGAGGGTGATCGAGAGCGACGGCTCGTCGACGGTCGTGACGGGCAGCGGGCGCGGGTCGTCGGGATCGGCGATCGTCTCGCCGATCGTGACCTCGGGCAGACCGGCGATCGCGACGATCTCGCCCGGGCCGGCCTCATCGGCGGGCACGCGGTCGAGCGCGTCGGTGACGTAGAGCTCGGTGAGCTTGGAGTTCTCGATCGTCCCGTCCGCGCGGCACCAGGCGATCTGCTGGCCCTTGCGCATCACGCCGTGGCGGATGCGGCACAGGGCCAGGCGGCCGACGTACGGTGAGGCGTCGAGGTTCGTGACGAGCGCCTGGAGCGGATGGTCCGGGTCGTACTCGGGCGCGGGCACCGTCTCGAGGATCACCTCGAACAGCGGCGCGAGGTCGGCGGCGAGCTGGTCGGGCGCGAGGCCGGCGCGGCCCTCGCGCGCGTTGCAGTACACGATCGGAAACTCGATCTGGCTCTCGTCGGCGTCGAGGTCGAGGAACAGCTCGTAGACCTCGTCCACGACCTCCTGCGGACGCGCGTCGGGCCGGTCGACCTTGTTGACGACGAGCACGACGGGCAGCCGCGCCTCGAGCGCCTTGCGCAGCACGAAGCGCGTTTGCGGCAGCGGCCCCTCGCTCGCGTCCACGAGCAGCAGCACGCCGTCGACCATCGTCAGCCCGCGCTCGACCTCGCCGCCGAAGTCGGCATGGCCCGGCGTGTCGACGATGTTCACCTTCGTCGTGCCTACGAGGACGGCCGTGTTCTTCGCGAGAATCGTGATCCCCTTCTCGCGCTCGAGATCCATCGAGTCCATCACGCGCTCGGCCACGTCCTGGTTGTCGCGGAACGAGCCGGACTGCCAGAGCATCGCGTCGACGAGGGTCGTCTTGCCGTGGTCGACGTGCGCGACGATCGCGACGTTGCGGAGGTCGTCGCGACGGGCCATGCCTTCACAGTAGCCGTAGGATCGCGTCCGTGAGGATCCCGACCGTCGAAGGCGTGGCCCGCGCGGCGCTGCTGGGCGTCTCGGAGAGCCCGCGGCTCGGTCGGCTCGCGCAACGTCACGGGAGGCGCTTCGGCGCGGCGCGCTTCGTGGCCGGCGACACCCTCGACGAGTGCGTCGTGGTGCTGCGGCGCCTCAACGGCGAAGGGCTTGCGACGAACACGACGATCCTCGGCGAGGCCGTTGAGGACAGGGTCCAGGCGGAGGCCGTGACCGCGCGCTACGAGGAGGTGATCCAGCGGCTCGTCGACGAAGACCTCCGCGCGAACGTCGCGCTCAAGCTCACGCACCTCGGGCTCGTGGTCGACGAGGAGCTCGCCTACGCGAACATCGAGCGGCTCGTGGCTCTCGCGGAGCGGCTCGGCACCTTCGTCCGGATCGACATGGAGCACTCGGGCCTCGTCGATGCGACGCTCAGGATCTACAGGCGGCTGCGCGAGGCCGGCCACGACGGCGTCGGCACTGTGCTCCAGTCGTACCTGTACCGAACCGCGGAGGACCTGGCCGAGCTGCTGCCGCTCGCTCCCAACCTCAGGATCGTGAAGGGCGCGTACCTCGAGCCGCCGGAGCTGGCCTTTCCGGACAAGGCCGACGTCGACCGCAACTACGTCGACCTCGTCGAGACAGCGCTCCTCGGCGGTGCCTACATCGGCGTCGCCACGCACGACGAGTCGATCATCACGGGCGTCCGGCAGTTCGCCGCCGAGCGCGGGATCGGGCGCGACCGCTTCGAGTTCCAGATGCTCTACGGCGTGCGCAGCGGGCTCCAGCGCGAGGTCGCCGCCGCCGGCTACAAGGTGCTCGTCGCGACGCCGTACGGGCCCGACTGGTACCCGTACCTGATGCGACGTCTCGCCGAGCGGCCCGCGAATGTGGGCTTTCTCGTCCGGAACCTCCTGAGATAATCCCTCGACAGGTTCGCTCACGACGAAGGGAGTGACATGGCCGTAGGGGTGCCATCCATGGAACAGGCGGCTCGGATGTGGGGCTGGCTGCTCACGGCCGGGATCGCGCTCGTGATCCTCGGCTTCATGATCTTCTCGATCCGCGCCGACACGCTCGACACGCTCGGGATCCTGGCGGGGATCGCATTCATCTTCGTCGGCTTCAACTTCATCTTCGCCTCGTCGTCGGTGCCCGGCGGGTGGAAGTGGTTCTTCATCCTCGGCGGCGTCGTCGCGATCGTCGCCGGGATCGTCGCGTTCACCGATCCGTACAACACGGTGCTCGCGCTCTCGATGCTCGTCGGCTGGTTCTTCCTGATCGCGGGAACGCTGGACATCATCCGCGCGTTCATGAACACGCACCGCCATCTCTGGTGGCTCGGGCTGATCAGCGGCCTGATCGAGATCGGGCTGGGCGCGTGGGCCGTCAACGACGTGACCAACTCGGTCGTGCTGCTCGTGACCGTCGTCGGCATCTACTGCATCGTGAAGGGGATCGCGGAGATCTTCCTCGCGTTCCAGCTGCGCGCGATCAAGCACGAGCTCGAAGGGACGACTGCGTAGATGACGATCCTCTACATGCTGATCGCGATCTTCATCATCGCGTTCGTCGTCTATGCGATCTACGACCTGATCAAGCGGCTGCGTCGCGGGCAGGTCTCGGGCGGGCACTTCGCGCTCTGGCTCGTGGCGATCATCATCTTCCCGGTGGTCGGCAGCCTGATCTACGCCATCGTCAGGCCGGCCGCGCCGTTGGAGGAGACCAGCTAGGTCAGAGGCTCGCTACGAAATTCGGCCGTGCCGGATGACGCCCCAGACACGGCGCCGGATCAGCACGTTCGGCCGCGACGCGTAGCGCTGCTACGCGCCACGGCCGACCCTGGTGCCCGGCTTGGTCTGAAGCGCCCCCGACGGCGGCCGAATTGCGTACCGACCCTCCGCTACCACGCGCTGGTACGGAGCTTCTTGGCGAACGCTCGCCGGGCCTTTCGGGCTTCGGCGAGCGCTCGCCCGCCCTGTTTCAGCTCGAGGTGCGCCAGCTCGCGCTGGAGTTTGACCCAGCTCTCGTAGCGTTCCGGCGCGAGCGTTCCGGCGGCGAGCGCAGCCTGGATCGCGCAGCCGGGCTCGACCCCGTGCGAGCAGTCGGCGAAGCGGCACTCGTCGACGAGATCCTCGACGTCGTCGAACGCCTCCTGCATCCCCTCGGTCGACTCCCAGAGCTGGAGCTCGCGCATCCCCGGCGTGTCGAGCACGAGCCCGCCGCCGGGCAGCGGCACGAGCTCGCGGTGCGAGGTGGTGTGGCGGCCGCGGCCGTCGCTCTCGCGGATCTCCTGCGTGGCGAGCACCTCGCGGCCGGCGAGATGGTTCACGAGCGTCGACTTGCCGACGCCCGACGAGCCGATCAGCGCCACCGTCTTGCCCTCGCCGAGATAGGCGTCGAGCTCGTCGATCCCCTCGCCGGTGACCGTCGAGATCGCATGGACAGGCACGCCGTAGGCGATCGACTGGACCTCGGCGGTCGCCGCGGCGGCGTCGTCGGACAGGTCGGCCTTGGTGAGCAGGATCGCGGGCTGCGCGCCGCTCTCCCACGCAGTCGCCAGGTAGCGCTCGAGGCGGCGGAGGTTGAGGTCGTCGTTCAGCGAGGTGACGAGGAACACGGTGTCGATGTTGGCGCCGACGACCTGCGCCTCGGTGGGGTTCCCGGCCGCCTTGCGGATGACGGCGCTGCGGCGCGGGAGGACGGCGTGGATCGTGCCGGTGCCCTCGTCGGGCCGCGGCGCGACTGCGACCCAGTCGCCGGCCGCGGGCAGCTCGCCCGGAGCCGCCTCGTGGCGGAGTTTTCCCGAGATCTCGGCGGTCAGCTCGCCGTCGTCGGTGAGGACGAGGTAGCTGCCGCGGTGCGGCACGGCGATACGGCCGGCGACGAGGCCGGCGGCGGCGTGCTCCTGGAAGTGTTCGGCGAGGTCAGGGCCCCAACCGAGCTCGATCAACGACAAGCTGGTCTCCTTCGGACGTTGCTGCAGGACGGACGCGCCGTCCCGGCCCCGATCAGAAGGGCTAGGTGGCGCGAGGCGAGAGGTGCAAATCGACAGTCATCGGTGCAGTCCTCCTCTCGCTCGGCTTCCCTGCGCGGAATCGCGCCCACAGGGAGGGTAGGGTGCGCAACCGTGGACGTCAAGGAAATGCACGTGGTTGTAACCGGCGCGGGAACCGGGATCGGGCGGGCGATCGCGACGCGGCTCGTCGCGGACGGCGCGCGGGTCAGCGCGCTCGCCCGGGATGCCTCGCGGCTCGACGTGGGCGAGCCGTACGCGTGCGACATCCGCGAGCGCGGGCAGGTCGACGCCGTGTTCGAGCGGATCGGGTCGATCGATGCGCTCGTTGCCAACGCGGGGATCGGCGGGCCGAACGATCCCGGCGAGGGCGACCGCTTCGAGGATCTCGTCGCCACGAATCTCACGGGCACCTACTGGTGCGCCCGCGCCGCGCAGCGCGGGGGTGCGAGGCATCTCGTCGTGATCGCCTCGATCCTCGCGCGCATCGGCGTGCCTGGATACACCGGCTACTGCGCGTCGAAGGCGGGGTTGCTCGGGCTCGTGCGTGCGTTTGCGGCGGAGCTCGGAGGCGACGGCGTCCAGGTCAACGCGATCTGCCCGGGCTGGGTCAACACGGACATGGCCTGGGAAGGCATCGACGGTTTCGCCGAGGCGATCGGAGGCACGCGGGAGGAGGCGTACGCCGAGGCGATGAAGGCGGTGCCGCTCGGTCGGATGAGCGAGCCGGACGACATCGCGGGAACGGTGCGCTGGCTACTCTCGCCCGACGCCCGCGGCGTCACCGGCCAGGCGATCGACCAGAACGGCGGCGCGTTCATGCTGTAGGCGTCGCACCCAGACGAGGGTGACGGCGCAGACCCCCGCGCCGAGGACGTATGGCAGAGCGTCGCCCACCGCGTCCGCGAGCGCCCCGCCCGCGAGCGGCCCGACCGAGTTGCCGACCGCCCAGGCGAGGTTCATCAGGCCGAACACGAGTCCCTGCGCGAGGCCGATCTGCTCGGCCGTCTGCGAGAGCACCGAGAGCCCGGGCGTGTAGAACGCGCCGTAGGCCACTCCGGCGATCAGCGTGAGCGCGACGAGCGCGACCGGGCCGGAAAGGACGGCGAGCAGGAGCGAGACGGCGATGCAGGCAACGAGGGCGACCTGCACCGGCACGAGCGGCCCGCGGCGGTCGCTGATCCGGCCGAGCACGGGGTTGATCACGGCCTCGGCCGCGGCGGCCACGAGCCAGACTGCGCCGATCGCGACGGCGCCGAAGCCGAGGTCGCTCAGCGACAGCGGCATCAGCACCGAAAGGATGCCGAAGAGCAGCGCCGGCAGCGTCGTCAGCCAGAGGCCGGTGAGGATCCCGCGATCGCGCAAAGCGTGGAACGCGGCGGAGAGCCGCTGCGGGTCGGCCGGTGCGGCCGGGATCCGCACCGCCCAGAACGCCATCGCCGCGGCGAACACGGCGACCGCGGTGAACGCGCCGCGCGTGCCGACGACGCTCGCGGCGGCGCCCAGGACGGGCCCGAGCAGCGCGCCGACGACCGCGGCCGCCATCGCCGTCCCCATCACCGCGCCGCGCCGGGCGCTCGGCGCGGTCGTCCCGAGCCAAGAGAGAGCGCCCGTCCAGGTCAGCGCGCTGCCGACTCCCTGCAGGAACCGAGCCACCCAGAGCGCTTCGATGGCGCCGGCCCAGCCGAACGCGAGGCTCGCGATCGACATCACCGCGAGCCCGCCGAGCACCGCTGCGCGCGGGCCGAGGCGAGAGGCCGCGGACCCGGCGGGCAGCCCGCCGACGAGCGCGCCGATCGCGTACATCGCCGCGAGCAGGCCCGCGCCCGCCTTCGACAGCCCGTAGACCTCGGTGTAGTGCGGCAGCAGCGGGATCAGCGCCGCATAGAGGATCGTGTCGATCGCGACGACGATGCAGACGAGCGGCAGCAAACGGCGCATGCCGCTCAGGCTAGCTAGTGCGCTGCGAAGGCGGAAACGGCCTCGACGACCTTGCCGAGCCGCTCGCCGGCCGGCGTGAGCCGGTACTCGACCCGCGGTGGGCGCGCGTCGATCACGCGCCGCTCGACGAGACCAGCGTCCTCGAGCTCGACGAGCCGGAGTGCGAGCGTCCGCGGCGGCACGTTGCCGAGCGCCTGCTTGAACTCGCCGAAGCGCACGAGCCCGGAATGGAGCGCCCAGAGCAGCGAGAGGAGCCAGCGCCGCTCGAGGAGATCCGCCGCGCGACGGATCTCCTCGGGCATCGGCTGGCAACTACGACAGCGCATGTGCCTGCGCCGGCTTCGGCTCGAGCGCCAGCTCGAGCACCTCGCCGAGGCTCATCACCGGGTGGAAGGCCATCTCGTTGCGGACATCCTCGGGGATGTCGTCGAGGTCGGCCCTGTTCCGCTCGGGGACGATCACGTCGGTGAGGCCCGCAGCGTGGGCGGCGAGCGCCTTCTGCTTGAGCCCGCCGATCGGCAGCACGCGTCCCTGGAGCGTCACCTCGCCGGTCATCCCGACGGTGTGCTTGACGGGGCGGCCCGTGAGGAGCGACGCGAGTGCGGTGGTCATCGTGATCCCCGCGCTCGGGCCGTCCTTCGGGATCGCGCCCGCCGGGACGTGCACGTGGAAGGTGGCGTTCTCGAACAGGCTCTCGTCGATCCCGAGCTCGGCCGCGTGGCTGCGGACGTAGGAGAGGGCGATCTGCGCCGACTCCTTCATCACCTCGCCCAGCTGGCCGGTCAGGACGAGGCCTTCGGATGCGCTCGGCATCCGCGTCGCCTCGACGAAGAGCACGTCGCCGCCCGCGCCGGTCACGGCGAGGCCGGTTGCGACGCCGGGCACCGCAGTGCGCTCGGCCGCCTCCTGGTAGAACCGCTGCCGCTTCAGAGCGTCGCGCACGGCGGGCTCGTCGACGGTCACCGGCGGCTCGGTCTTGCCCGAGGCGATGCCGGTCGCGGTCTTCCGGAGTAGCGTCCCGAGCTCACGCTCGAGCTGGCGGACGCCGGCCTCGCGCGTGTACTGGGCGACGATCAGCTCGAGCATGTCGTCCGAGATCTCGACCTCGCCCTCGAGCAGGCCGTTGCGCTCGTTCTGCCGCGGCCACAGGTACCCGCGCGCGATGGCGACCTTCTCGTCGACGGTGTAGCCGTCGAAGCGAATGACCTCCATGCGGTCGAGCAGCGGGCCGGGGATCGTGTCGGCGACATTGCCCGTGGCGATGAACACGACCTCCGAGAGGTCGAGCTCGACATCGAGGTAGTGGTCGCGGAACGAGTGGTTCTGCGCCGGGTCGAGCACCTCGAGCAGCGCCGCGGATGGATCGCCGCGCCAGTCTGCGCCGACCTTGTCGACCTCGTCGAGCAGGATCACCGGGTTCATCGTGCCGGCGTCGCGTAGGGCGCGGACGAGCCGTCCCGGCAGGGCGCCGATGTAGGTGCGCCGGTGCCCGCGGATCTCGGCCTCGTCGCGGATGCCGCCGAGCGACATGCGGACGAACTCGCGATTCAGGGCGCGTGCGATCGACTCGCCGATCGAGGTCTTGCCGGTGCCGGGAGGGCCGATCAGGGTCAGGATCGCGCCGGAGCGCTTGTCCTCCTTGATCCCGCGCTCCTCGCGCAGCTTGCGCACGGCGAGGTACTCGACGATGCGCGACTTGACGTCGTCGAGGCCCGCGTGGTCGGCGTCCAGCACCTCACGCGCGTGGATCGGGTCGAGCCGCTCCTCGGAGCGCTTCCCCCACGGCACGGCGATCAGCCAGTCGAGGTAGGTGCGGATCATCGAGGACTCGCCGGTCTGGTCGCCCATCCGCTCGAGCCGCGCGAGCTCGCGCTCGGCCTGCTCGCGGACGGTGTCGGGCATCCCGGACTCCTCGATCTTCGTGCGGTAGTCGTCGGCGGCAGAGCCGTCGTCCTCGCCCAGCTCCTTGCGGATCGACTCCATCTGCTTGCGCAGGATGTACTCGCGCTGCTGCTTGTTGGCGCCCTCCTCGACGTCGTCGCGGATGCGCTTGCGCACCTGCATCTCCGCGAGGCGCTCGCGCTGGAGCTCGACGGCGAGCGTCAGCCGCTCGACGATGTCGACGGTCTCGAGCACCTTGGTCTTCTGGGCGAAGCTGAAGTCCGGCGAGTAGCCGACGGTGTCGGCCAGCGTGCCGGGCTCGACGATCGCGCGCAGGAAGGCCGCGACGCGGCCGTCGTCGCCGCGCAGCTCGAGGATCTCCTCGGCGACGGCGCGGTA
Source organism: uncultured Actinomycetes bacterium (assembly GCA_963738775.1). Taxonomy (GTDB): domain Bacteria; phylum Actinomycetota; class Thermoleophilia; order Gaiellales; family Gaiellaceae; genus CAVQZA01. The sequence goes on along the minus strand of CAVTXU010000015.1, from coordinate 41,835 downwards.
TTCGCGCTCGAGGTCGCGCGTCTTGATCCCGGGCAGATCCTCGTCGGGGCGCTCCTCGACCTCGACGCGCAGGCGCCCGGAGGCGTCGGTGTGCGCCGCGCCGGCGAGGCCGCGGTGGAGGCCGGTGAGCTGCGCCGCGCGGGCGCCGCCGGGCAGCCGGACGGTGTCGCTCACCTCGGCGACGGTGCCGACCTTCGCGTACTCACCCTCGTGCATGGGCACGAGCAGCACGCGCTCGTCGTCGCCGACGTCGACGGGCAGGGTCACGGTCATGTTGGGGAAGACGACGATGTCTTCGAGTGGGACGAGCAGCAATGAAGTCACGATCGGGCTCTCCTCGTTCATAGGTTGGTACTAACTATACTTATTGAACTACGGCGCCCGTCGAGGTATTCCCGGTTCCCCATTCGCATCCCCAGAGAGTAGGGCAGTGTTGCCTAAAGTGCTGCGCCGGGACCGCCGATCACCGAGTCGATGCGTCAGCTCATCCCCGTGCTCAGCATCGTCGCGTTCTTCTTCGCCGCCTTCTCGGCACTGTTCGCGGCGGCGTTTCTGTTGGCCGTCATCGCGACAGGACTCACCGGCTTCGCCGCCGACAGCGCTGCGATCGGTTTCGTCGCCGCGGCCGGAGCGACTCTCGCCTTCCTGGCGGCGTCGATCGGGCTCGGCGTCACGGAGCTCCGCCGTCGAGGGGAGCGCCCGCGGTTCATACGGCCGTTCCTCGTCGAGGCGGTCCTCACGCTGGTCGCGATCGCTGTCCTGCTGGTCGTCGAATCCAGCCTCGGCGGAACTAGAGTCGTTGTCCTGACCGACCTGCTGGTAGTTGTGTTCGTCGCCGGGCTCTTCGCCCGGAGCTTCTCGATCTGGCTCACACTCCTGAGGCCTAGGAGCCGAGCGGGGCCATCGTGAGGCCTCGCGCTTCCAGCTGCTGCCAGTAGAGCTCGGCCTGTTCCTGGTGGCCCGACCAGACCACGGCCCGGCCCGCGTTGTGGATCTTCGTCGCGAGGCGCATCCCGCCGTCGTAGTCGACTCCGGGGATCACGCTTGCGATCGCGAACGCGACGCCTTCGAAGGTGTTGTGGTTGTCGTTCAGGACGATCACCTTCCACGCGTCGCCCTGTCCGGTGTTGCCGCCCGTCCGCTCGCGCTCGCGCGGCGGCGTGAGGGTGCTAGCCACCGGCGATCGCTGCGATCAGGCGGATCGTGGCGCCCTCGGCGAGCGGTTCGTCGAGCGACTCGCGCGCGTCCTCACCGTCGATGTACACGCGGACGAGCGGGCGCAGCACGTCGCGTTCGTCGAACAGCAGATCCGCCACCGGCAGGGCGTGCAGCGCCTCGCCGGCCGTCGCCGCGTCGACCTCGAACCGGCGCTTCCCGCCCGCCTCGTTCTCGAGCTGGCTCGGCAGCAGGACTAGGACCACGAGCCGGACTCGACGGAGAGGATCGGCGGGAGCTGGCTCGCCGCCTCCTCCCAGCCGTCGGCCTGATGGCCGCGGACGAAGACCGAGCCGCTCTGGGTGCCGAAGTAGACGCCGTACGAGTCGAATGAGGTCGCCTCGCGCAGCACGCCCGTCCAGCCGCGCTCGGGCAGGCCGGCCGAGTCGAGCTCCCAGCTGTCGCCGCCGTCGCCGGTGCGGTAGGCGGCGATCCGCCCGCCGACGGTGACGCGGTTCCCGGCGCCCTCTTCGGGGATCACCCAGGCCACGTCCGGGTCGGCCGGATCGAGCGCGATCCCGAAGCCGAAGTCGCTCGGAAGGCCGTTGCCGTCGAGGCGCTCCCAGTTGTCGCCGCGGTCGTCCGAGCGGTACACGCCGCAGTGGTTCTGCTGCCAGAGTCGCTCGGGCTGCGCCGGGTGGACGAGCAGCTTGTGCACGCACTGGCCGACCTCGGGGTACTGGTTGTCGGGGATGAAGTCGGCCGCGACGTCCTTGTTGATCGGCGTGAAGGTCTCGCCGCCGTCCTCCGAGCGGAACGCGCCCGCAGCGGAGATCGCGATGTAGAGCGTCCCGTCGGGCGCGACCTGGATCGAGTGCAGGCACATCCCGCCGGCGCCGGCCTCCCAGCGCTCGCGCGTCGGGTGCTCGAGCAGCGCGGTGTTCGGCGTCCACGTGACACCCCCGTCGTCCGAGGAGAAGAGCGCGCCCGGGTCGCAGCCGAGCCAGAGGCGCGAGCCGGCGGGCTCGAGGTGCCAGGCTGCGTTGAGCGTGAGTCCGCTCTCCTCCGGCAGCCCGAGCCCTTCGGCGCGCTCCCACGTCTCGCCGCCGTCGCTCGTCCGGTGCACCGACGCCCCGAAGAACGGGCTGTTCGCCGCCGCGTAGACGACGCCGTCGTACGAGATCGCGTGGTACACGGCCCAGCCCTCGAGGAACGGGCCGCGCAGCCCGCCGCGGTCGTCGAGCGCGAAGAGACCCTTGCGTGTGCCGATCAGGAGGCCCATCCGGGAAGACGCTACCTCGCGGAGGCGTTAAGGTCGAGTGGTATGCAAGCGACGAAAGGCGGAGACCGAGCATGGCCCTGACCGAGCAGCAGCTGGCATTCATCGACGACAACCCGTTCGTCGGCGTCGTCACCGACACGCGCCCCGACGGCTCGCTCCACTCGACTGTCGTCTGGGTCGACGTCACCGACGGCACGGTCGGCTTCAACACGGCCGTGGGCCGCGCGAAGGACCGCTATCTGCGCGCCAACCCGCGCGTGGCGCTGATCGTCGTCGACCCCGCGAACTCGTACAAGTGGGTCGCGATCTCCGGCACCGCGGCGTTCAGCGAGGACGGGGCCGATGCGCAGATCGACAAGCTCGCGAAGAAGTACCTGGACGCGGACTCGTATCCGTTCCGCAAGGACACGGAAGTGCGCCTGAGCGTCCGGATCGCGGCCGACCACGTCGATTCGTCGGGCTTCGACGGCTAGCGAACCGTGCTGAGCACCTCGTTCGCCGCGCGGATGCCTTCCGACGCGCCGCCCTCCATGATAGCCCTGGAAGTCGGTCGAGCAGTGCTCGCCGGCGAAGTGGATGTTCCCTTGCGGGGCGCCCTCGTAGCCGGAGAACGACGGTGTACTGGCCGACCTTCCAGTACGAGTACGAGCAGTTCGAAGTTCGGGTCGAGGCCGGCAGCGACTGCGTCGCCTTGCCGTTCCAGTGCGGCGTGATCCCCGGGAACACCGTCTCGAGCTGCGCGAGGAACGTTCTGCGCGTACGCCGGTGACCTGCGGGTTCGTCGAGCGCGTTCGAGTACGGCGTCGATCGGCTTGATCGCCGCCGGCGATGCTGCCACCCGTGTAGTCGACGAGGATCCCGGTCGACGCCGGACTGGGCGCGCGTCGACATCCCACGTGTTCTGGTAGCCCGTGTCGGCTGTACGGAGCCGCCCGACGAGCCGCCCCACGGGCCGCGGCTGTTCCAGTAGCGGCTCTGGAACTGGAGCTGCAGCTTCGCGTTGTGGCCGGCGCCGAGCTGCGTGATCGCCGTCTGCTTGAGCGCGTCGAAGCCGGCCCGCGAGTAGTCGAGCGTCCGGGAGCACCGCGAACGGGATCGCGAGGACGACGTGGTCGGCGGTGACCGTCTGCGTGCCGTTCGGCCGCGTCGTCGAACGTGCAGCGTGGAGCGTGCCGTCGCGGTTCGCGACGATCGCGCGCGAGCTGCCAGCCGGTCTGGACGCTTCCGTGGGCAGCGACGCCGCGATCGCGTCGGGCAGCTGCTGGTTGCCGCCGCGCGATGTGGAAGCCGCTCGTCGGAGACGCCGAAGATCGCGAAGCTCGCCGTCGTCCGGCTGGAAGCCGAGCAGGTAGACGCAGGTTCAGCGACGACTGGATCGGTCGTGTCGGCGCCGTACTCCTCGCGTACGCGACGTCGAGCAGCTGGCCGAGCGGCGAGGAGTGCCCGCCCGGGACGCGCGACTCGATCCAGTCGTAGACGCTCATGTGGTCGAGCTCGTGCCCGGCGCGGGTGCTAGCTGTTGTAGAGCGTCGGATAGTCGGCGCGTCGGTGTCGGTGGACGAGCGCGGCCTGAACAGGCGCGAAGTCGGCGTCGGCCTGGGCGGCCGAGTAGTAGCTGCCGAGCGAAGAAGTAGGTGTCGTCGCGTGCCGCGGGCTGGGCGGCGTGCAGGTTCGTCGAGCGGCGAGGCTGAAGCGCTGCGGCGAGCGCCGAGGATCGTCGTGTGACCCGTGTCGATCAGCTCGCCGCACCACTCGCTCGACCTGGCCGTTCGTGCCAGTAGCCGCTCGTGTCGGAGAGCATGCGGCCGCCGATCCGACCGAGGCCTCGTAGACGGTCGAGGCGATGCCCTTGTCGCTGGAGCCTCAGCGCGCGGTGAGCCCGGCGATGCCGCCGCCGACGATCGCGATCCGCGACCTGTTCCAGCTCACTCCTGCCCGTGCCGGCCGGGCGAGCGCCGCCGGGCCGCCGATCATCACCGCGGCGCCGACGAGGCCGCCACGCTTCACGAGCTCGCGCCGCGTGAGTGTCCGCTCGCGCACCTCGCCCGGCGTGACGCCGAGCGCCTTCGCCTGATGGTGGTCGCGGGCGAGCTGCTGCAGCGCCCGCATCAAGGGTGCCGTGCCATCTCTCCCTCTCCTCCCCCATTGCCCCAGGGAAGACACGACATTCGGCCATCTGCCGCCCGCAGTCAATGTTTGTCCCGGCGCCGCGGTCGGGCTAGGCTGCTCGTGTCGTCGGAACGGAGGTCGAGAGTGAGCGTCACGGTTTCCCAGTACCGGAACTTCGTCGGCGGCAAGTCGGTCGACGCTGTCGAGGGGGGCACGATGTCGGTGCTGAACCCGTCGACGGGAGAGGCGATCGCCGAGGTGCCGAGCGGCACCGCTGCGGACGTCGAGCGCGCGGTCGAAGCGGCGCGCTCCGCGCAGGTCGAGTGGGGCGAGGCGACTCCGAAGGAGCGCTCCGAGGTGTTGCTGAAGCTCGCCGACGTGGTCGACACCCACGCCGAGGAGCTCGCCCAGCTCGAGACGCTGAACGTCGGCAAGCCGCTGATGGCCTCGCGCGACGAGATGCCGTTCGCGGCCGACAACCTCCGCTACTACGCAGGCGCCGCCCGGAACCTCGAGGGGAAGGCGACCGGCGAGTACATCAAGGGCTACACCTCGATGGTGCGCCGCGAGCCGATCGGGATCGTGGCCGGGATCATGCCGTGGAACTACCCGCTGATGATGGCGGTGTGGAAGCTCGGCCCGGCGCTGGCGGCCGGCAACGTGCAGATCCTCAAGCCCGCCGAGTCGACACCGCTCTCGATCATCAGGCTGCTCGAGCTCGCGAAGGATGTCGTCCCGGCCGGCGTGCTGAACGTGATCACCGGCGACGGCGTCCCGGTCGGCTCCGGGCTCGTCGAGCACCGCGCGATCGGGCTCGTTTCGCTCACCGGCGACGTCTCGACCGGCAAGCTGATCGCCCGCAACGCCTCGGACACGCTCAAGCGCGTGCACCTCGAGCTCGGCGGCAAGGCGCCGATGGTGATCTTCGACGACGCCGATCCCGAGCAGGTCGCCCAGGCGATCCGGCTCGCCGCCTTCTGGAACTCCGGCCAGGACTGCACCGCCGGCTCGCGCGTGATCGTCGGCGCAAAGCTGTACGACCGGCTGCTCGAGGAGCTCGTGCCCGCGGTCGAGTCGCTCAAGGTCGGCGATCCGGCCGACGGGGACGACATCGAGATGGGCCCGGTCATCTCGCAGGACCAGCAGGAGCGCGTGCTCGGCTTCCTCGACCGTGCGACCGCGGCGAAGGCGACGATCCTCACCGGCGGCGGCACTGTCGGCGAGCGCGGCTTCTTCGTCCGGCCGACGGTCGTCACCGACGTCGCCCAGGACGCCGACATCGTCCAGAACGAGGTGTTCGGCCCGGTCGTCACGGTGCAGCGGTTCTCGAGCGACGACGAGGCGATCGCGATGGCGAACGACGTCCGCTACGGGCTCGCAGCCTCGGTCTTCACCCGCGACATCGCCCGGGCCATGAACGCGGCGCGACGGCTCCAGTTCGGCACCGTGTGGGTCAACGACCACCTGCTGCCGATCACCTCCGAGATGCCGCACGGCGGCTACAAGGAGTCGGGCTACGGCAAGGACATGTCCATGTACTCCGTCGAGGAGTACACCCAGGTGAAGCACGTGGCGGTGAGTCTCGCCTGATGGCAGCGACCGAGAAAGCCAAGCTCGATCTTCAGCAGGCAGCGCAGGATCACCTCTGGATGCACTTCACACGCATGGGCGGAAGCGGCGAGGTGCCGATCATCGTCCGCGGCGACGGCTGCTATCTCGAGGACTCGAACGGCAAGCGCTACCTCGACGCGCTGGCCGGGCTATTCTCGGTCAACCTCGGCTACGGCTTCGGTGAGGAGATCGGCCAGGCCGCGCTCGAGCAGATGCGCGAGCTGCCGTTCTACACCAACTGGTCGTACGCGCACCCGCGCGCGATCGAGCTCGCCCACGAGGTCGCCTCGCTCGCGCCGGGCGACCTGAACCGCGTCTTCTTCGTCTCCGGCGGCTCGGAGGCGGTCGAGTCAGCCTGGAAGCTCGCGCGGCAGTTCTACCAGGCGCGCGACGGCAAGACGGGCCGCACGAAGGCGATCGCCCGCAAGGTCGCCTACCACGGCACCACGATGGGCGCGCTCTCGCTGAACGGGATCGACGCGATCCGCGAGCCGTTCCTCCCGCTCGTGCCGGAGGTGCGCCACGTCGAGAACACGAACCGCTACCACCGGCCCGCCGGCGAGACCGAGGCGGAGTTCACGGCGTTCCTGCTCGCCGACCTCGAGGCGGCGATCCTCGACATGGGCCCGGAGACCATCTGCCTGGTCCACATGGAGCCGCTGCAGAACGCGGGCGGCTCGTTCACGCCGCCCGAGGGCTACTGGCCCGGCGTGCGCGAGCTCTGCAACCGCTACGACATCCTGCTCTCGGCCGACGAGGTGATCACCGGCTTCTGCCGCCTCGGCGAGTGGTTCGGCTCCGAGCGCTACGACATCCGGCCGGACATCATCTGCTCCGCGAAGGGCCTCTCGTCGTCGTACGCGGCGATCGGCGCCGTGATCGCGACCGACCGCGTGATGGAGCCGTTCCTCCAATCGACGAGCATGTACTCGCACGGGATCACGTTCGGCGGCCACCCGGTGATGAGCGCGATCGCGCTCAAGAACATCGAGATCATGAAGCGCGAGCGGATCGTCGAGCGCGTGCGCGAGCAGGAGGCGGCGTTCCGCGCCACGCTCGCCCAGCTGCTCGATCTGCCGATCGTCGGCGACCTGCGCGGCGCCGGCTACCTGTACGCGATCGAGCTCGTCAAGGACAAGGAAACCCGCGAGACGTTCTCCGACGAGGAGTGCGAGACGCTCTTGCGCGGCTACCTCTCACCTGCGATGTTCGACCGGGGGCTCATCTGCCGGGCCGACGATCGGGGCGATCCCGTGATCCAGATCTCGCCGCCGCTCGTCGCAGGGCAGGAGGAGTTCGACCAGATCGTCGGAATTCTCGGTGACGTGCTCACCGAGGCGTGGCAACGGATGACGTAACCGACCAACCGGGGAGGATCCAGTGGAAGCAGGCGGAGCAGCACCGTCCGAGCTCGTCGACGTAACGACCCAAGCGGCGCTCGAGGAGAAGGCGAAGCTCAAGAAGCACTTCGGGCGCTTCGACATCCTCTTCTTCCTGATCTGCACGATCGTCGGCCTCGACACACTCGGCGCTGTCGCATCGAACGGGGCAGAGGGCTTCACGTGGCTGATCTTCCTCAGCGTCTTCTTCTTCATCCCGTACGCGCTGCTCACCGCCGAGCTCGGCGCCGCGTTCCCGGAGGAGGGCGGCTGCTACGAGTGGATGAAGCTCTCGTTCGGACGCTTTACCGCCGGAGTCAACGCGGTGATCTACTGGCTGTCGAACCCGATCTGGCTCGGCGGCGTGCTGGCGATCACCGCGCTGACGACGTTCTCGACCTTCTTCACCGACATCTCGAGCACGAGCAGCGTGTGGCGGTACATCTTCCTGCTCGGCTTCATCTGGTTCGCCGTATGGGGCGCCATCCTCTCGTTCAAGATCGGCAAGTGGATTCCGTCGATCGGCGCCTTCGCCCGCGTTGCGCTGCTCGTCTTCTTCTCGATCTCGGTCCTGATCTACGCGATCAAGCACGGCGTGCACGGCTTCGGTGCGGGCGGCTTCAAGCCGACCTACGCGGTCTTCATCGCTGCCGTACCGGTGCTGTTCTTCAACTTCGTCGGCTTCGAGCTGCCGAACGCGGCGGGCGAGGAGATGACGAACGCCAAGCGCGACGTGCCGTTCACGATCCTGCGCGCGGCGGGTGCTTCGATCCTGCTCTACGGGATCCCGGTGCTGATGATCCTGCTGGTCCTGCCGACCGGCCAGGTCACGAACCTCGGCGGCTTCATCGATGCGATGAAGACGGTCTTCACGGTCTACGGCGGGTCGGTCGCCTCCGACGGCACGCCGACGCTGACCGGCGCCGGGCACGTGCTCGGTGACATCGCGGCGATCGGCTTCATCTGGGTCCTGGTGTCGAGCGGCACGACGTGGATCATGGGCGCCGACCGCACCCAGGCCGTCGCCGGCTACGACGGCGCCGCACCGCGCTTCTTCGGGATCTTCTCCCAGCGCTGGGGCACGCCGATCGTCGTCAATCTGCTCTCGGGCACCGTCGCGACGCTCGTGATGATCCTCGCTTCCGTGCTCACCTCCGGAAGCTCGGAGAAGTACTTCAGCGCAGTGCTCGGGCTCGCGATCTCGACGACCACGATCTCGTACATCTTGATCTTCCCGTGCGTGATCAAGCTGCGCTACAGCCATCCTCACGTGCCGCGCCCGTTCAAGGTGCCGGGCGGGATGACCATGGTGTGGATCGTCGGCCTGCTCTGCACCGGCTGGGCGGTCTTCGCCACGGTCGTGCTGCTGTGGCCCGGCCTCGGCACCTCGAACCCGAACGACGCGCTCGACAGTCTCGGGTTCTCGCATCAGCGCTGGCAGTACGAGGCGGCGGAGTTCATCCCGCTCGCCGTGATCATCCTCCTCGGCGTGATCTTCTACGCGCTCGGTGCGCCGACGCGACGGAAGACCGCGACGGTATCGCTCATCGAAGAGCCGGCGCCGGCTCCGGCGTAGCCGACCGCTCGCCCATCGGGACGTAATCGCGCTCGCCCGCTCCCAGGTACACCTGGCGCGGGCGGGCGATCTTCTGCTCCGGATCGGTCAGCAGCTCGAGCCACTGCGCGAGCCAGCCGGCCGTGCGCGGGATCGCGAACATGACCGGGAACATCGCCACGGGCAGCCCGAGCGCCTGGTAGATCAGCCCCGAGTAGAAGTCGACGTTCGGGTACAGCTTGCGCGAGACGAAGTACTCGTCCTCGAGCGCGATCTTCTCGAGCTCGAGCGCGATGTCGAGCAGCGGATTGCGGCCGGTGACCTCGAACACCTCGTCGGCGGTCCGCTTGATGATCGTCGCGCGCGGGTCGTAGTTCTTGTAGACGCGGTGGCCGAAGCCCATGAGGCGGAACTCGCCGGCCTTCACGCGCTTGATGAAGTCGGGCACGTTCTTGACGCTGCCGATCTCGTTCAGCATCCTCAGCACGGCCTCGTTGGCGCCGCCGTGGAGCGGCCCGTAGAGCGCGGCCGCCGCGCCGCGCGAGCGCGCAGTACGGATCGACGAGGCTCGAGCCGATCGCGCGCATCGCGTTCGCCGAGCAGTTCTGCTCGTGGTCCGCGTGGAGGATGAACAGCACGTCGAGCGCGCGCTCCAAGACCGGGTCGACCGCGTAGCGCGGCTCGGCCATGCGGAACATCATCGAGAGGAAGTTCGCCGTGAAGCCCAGGTCGTTCTCCGGGTACACGTACGGCTGCCCGAGATTGTGGCGGAACGAGAACGCGGCGATCGTCGGTACCTTCGCGATCAGCCGGTGGATCTGCGGCGAGCCTGTTCGCCGGGTCGGTCACCTGGTTCGCGTCGGGGTAGAACGTCGAGAGCGCGGCGACGACGCTGATGAACATCCCCATCGGGTGCGCGTCGTAGCGGAAGCCCTCCATCAGGCGCTTCATGTTCTCGTGCAGGAAGGTGTGGATCGTGATCTCGTTCGTCCAGGCGGCGAGCTCGGACTCGGTCGGGAGCTCGCCGAAGAGCAGCAGATACGCCGTCTCGAGGTACGTGCTCTGCTCCGCCAGCTGCTCGATCGGGTAGCCGCGGTAGCGCAGGATCCCCGCGTCGCCGTCGATGTAGGTGATCGTGCTCTTCGTCGAGGCGGTGTTGAGGAAGGCCGGGTCGTAGCTCATCAGCCCGAGCTCGCGCAGGGCGGTCGCGTGGATCGCGCCGTCCGCGATCGGAACCTCGATCGCCTGGCCCGTCCGGTTGTCGGTGACGGTGAGCGTCTCGTTCGGCATGGCTCCTCCTTTCGCGGAACTACGGGGCGGCGGCAGGCGTCGGGCGCTTGCGCGCGACGCCGCTCTCCTCTGCCGCCTGGGCCACCGCGACGGCGACCGCCGGGGCCACGTCGCGGTTGAACACGCTGGGGATGATGTACTCGGCCTCGAGCTCGTCCTCGGGGATCACGGCGGCGATCGCGCGGCCCGCGGCGACCTTCATCTCCTCGGTGATCTGCGTCGCGCGCACGTCGAGCGCGCCGCGGAAGATCCCGGGGAACGCGAGCACGTTGTTGATCTGGTTCGGATAGTCCGAGCGGCCGGTCGCGATCACCGCGGCGAGCCCCTCGATCTCTTCCGGCAGCACCTCCGGCGTCGGATTCGCCATCGCGAACACGATCGCGTCGGGCGCCATGTTGCGGATGCCATCGACCGAGACGGCGCCCGGCGAGGACAGGCCGATGAAGACGTCGGCGTCGATCAGCGCCTCGTCGGCCGTGCCCGTGACGCCGTCGGGATTGGTGAGCTCGGCAAACTCGCGCTTCACCTCGTCGAGGTCGTCGCGGCCGAGGTGGATCGCGCCGTGGCGGTCGCAGCCGATCACGTTGCGCGCGCCCGCGGCGAGCAGGATCTTCGTGGTCGCGACTCCCGCGGCGCCGACGCCGGTGAGCACGATCTTTACGTCCTCCGGCTTCTTGCCGACGAGCCTGAGCGCGTTCTCGAACGCGGCGAGGACGACGACCGCGGTGCCGTGCTGATCGTCGTGGAAGACCGGGATGTCGAGCGACTCGCGCAGACGGCGCTCGATCTCGAAGCAACGTGGCGAAGCGATGTCCTCGAGGTTGATCCCGCCGAACACGGGCGCGATCAGCTGCACGGCGCGGACGATCTCGTCGGTGTCGGTCGTGGCGAGTGCGATCGGGAACGCGTCCACGCCGCCGAACTCCTTGAACAGGACGGCCTTGCCCTCCATCACCGGCAGCGACGCCTCGGGGCCGATGTCGCCGAGCCCGAGCACCGCGGTGCCGTCGGTGACGACAGCGACCGTGTTCTGCTTGATCGTCAGGTTCCAGACCGCGGCCGGGTTCACGTGGATCGCGGTGCAGATGCGCGCGACACCGGGTGTGTAGGCCATCGAGAGGTCGTCGCGCGTCTTGATCGGGTTGCGCGGCACGACCTCGAGCTTGCCGCCGAGGTGCAGCAGGAAGGTGCGGTCGGAGACGTGCTCGACCTCGATCCCGGGCACGGCGCGAACGGCGTCGACGATCCTCTGGATGTGCTCGGTGTCGGCGGCGAGGATCGTGACGTCGCGCACCTTCTCGCCCTTGCCGACGCGGACGAGGTCGATCGCGTCGAGCGAGCCGCCCGCGTCGCCGATCGCCTCGGCGAGCTTGGCGAAGGCGCCGGGCCGGTCCTCGATGTGGACCCGGATGATCGCGCTGAACGACGCCGACGGATGGGACATCGCCGTGGACCTTAGCGCGACACGATCCCCTCGCTCCGGAGAGCGGCGATCTCGGCGTCGGCGTAGCCGGCCTCGCGCAGGATCTCGGCGCTGTGCTCGCCGAGGAGCGGCGGCGGCGACGGGAAGGCGAGCCGCTCGCCGTCGACCGAGAGCGGCGGCGCCACGGCCTCGCGCCCGTCGAGCTCCTGGAGGATCCCGAGCGCGCGCGTCTGCGGATGCTCGGCGACCTCGCGGAGGTCGTTGACCGGAGCGACGGGAATATCCTCGAGCGCGTCGAGCCAGTGCGCCGACGGACGGGCGGCGAGGGGCGGGCGGAGCAGCGGCAGGAGCTCCTCGCGGTGGGCGACGCGCGCGGGATTCGTGGCGAAGCGCGGGTCGTCGACGAGCTCCGGCGTGCCGATCGCCGCGCAGAGGAGCTGTGAACAGCCGGTCGTTCGCGGCGGCGATCATCAGCTGCCCGTCGGCGGTGTCGAACACCTCGTACGGGGCGATCAGCGGGAAGGCGGTGCCGCGGCGTCCGGGCGCGATCCCGGTCGCGACGGTCTCGGCGAGCTGGTACGGAAGCAGCGCGAGCGTCGTCTCGAACAGCGAGACGTCGACCTCGCGGCCGGCGCCGGTGGAGCCGCGCTCGATCAGCGCGGCGAGGATCCCGAGCGCGGCCCACATCCCGGTGCCCTGGTCGATCGCCGAGACGCCGAGCCGGACCCCCGGTCGGTCGGGCTCGCCGGTGACGCTGATGATCCCGCCGAAGGCCTGCATCAGCGGGTCGTAGCCCGGCCGCTCGGCGAGCGGGCCTTCGCGCCCGAACGAGCCGATCGAGCAGTAGACGAGCCGCTCGTTGCGCGCGCGCAGCTCGTCCGGCCCGAAGCCAAGCCGCGCCGCGGTGCCCGGGCGGAGGCTCTGGATGAAGACGTCGGCGCCCTCGACGAGTCTGTAGAGCACGTCGAGGCCGCGCTTCACGTCGAGCCCGAGCGAGCGCTTGCCGGCGTTCGCCGCGAAGAACATCACGCTGCCGCCGGGAACGAACTCAGGGCCCCAGGCACGCGCCTCGTCGCCGCGGTCGGGATGCTCGATCTTGACCACGTCGGCGCCGAGCGCGGCCAGCATCTCCGTGCAGTACGGGCCCGCAAGCGACGAGGTGAGGTCGACGACTCTGGTTCCCGTGAGGGGCCGGAACTCCATCGCCGCGAGCCTACCGCGGTAGGCTCGCGGCATGATCGCCGCCTCGATCCACGAGCTGATCACCGGGCCCTGGGCCTATGCCGTGGTGTTCGGGCTGGCCGCGCTCGACGCCGTGTTTCCCGTGGTGCCGAGCGAGTCGACGGCGATCGCGGCCGGTGTGCTCGCGGGCTCGGGCGACCTCGTGCTCGGTTACGTGATCCTCGCAGCCGGGCTCGGCGCATTCATCGGCGACTCGACCGCGTACTGGATCGGCCGCTCGCTCGGACGCACGATCCTCGGGCACCGGCTCTTCAAGGGCGACCGCGGCAAGAAGGCGGTGGGCTGGGCCGAGTCGACGCTCGAGAAACGCGGCGGCTACCTGATCATCGTCGCCCGCTTCATCCCCGGCGGCCGGACGGCGACCACATTCACGGCGGGCAGCGTCAAGTACAGCGTCCTCAAGTTCTCGCTGTTCGCCGGGCTCGCCGCGGCGATCTGGGCGACCTACGCGGCCCTGCTCGGCTACCTCGGCGGGCGCATCTTCACTGACAAGCCCTGGCTCGGCCTCGTCGTCGCGATCGGTCTCGCGACCGGGATCACGGCCCTGATCGAGCTCGGGCGCAAGCTCTCGAGCCGCCGCGCGAAATGAACCGGCTCGCGGACGAGACCAGCCCGTATCTGCTCCAGCACGCGGAGAACCCGGTCGACTGGTTCCCGTGGGGCGACGAGGCGTTTGCGCTTGCGAAGGCGGAGGACCGGCCCGTGCTGCTCTCGATCGGCTACTCGGCCTGCCACTGGTGCCACGTGATGGCGCACGAGTCGTTCGAGAGCGAGGCGACGGCGGAGCTGATGAACGAGCGCTTCGTCAACATCAAGGTCGACCGTGAGGAGCGGCCCGACGTCGATGCGGTCTACATGGACGCTGTGGTCGCGCTGACCGGGCAGGGCGGCTGGCCGATGACGGTCTTCCTGACGCCGGACCGCGAGCCGTTCTTCGGCGGCACCTACTACCCGCCCGAGCCGAGGCACTCGCTGCCGAGCTTCCGCCAGGTGCTGACCGCGATCTCCGACGCGTGGCGCGAGCGGCGCGACGACGTCACGGCTCAAAGCGCGATGCTCGTCGAGGCGCTCGGCCGTCGCTACGAGCCGTCCGGCGAGCCGTTCGACTCGGCGCTGCTCGACGAGGCGGTCGAAGGCCTCGGCCGCGGCTACGACCAGACGTGGGGCGGCTTCGGCTACGCGCCGAAGTTCCCGCCCGCCTCGTCGGTCGAGTTCCTGCTGCGCCGCGGTGTGCTCGACCTCGCGACGGGGACGCTCGACGGGATGGCGCTCGGCGGCATGTACGACCTGCTCGGCGGCGGCTTCCACCGCTACTCGGTCGACCAGCGCTGGCTCGTGCCGCACTTCGAGAAGATGCTCTACGACAACGCCCTGCTCGCGGCCGCGTACCTGCACGGCTGGGTCGTGACCGGAAACGAGCGCTACCGCGAGGTCTGCGAGGAGACGCTCGACTACATGCTGCGCGAGCTCTCGCTCGACGGCGGCGGCCTCGCATCGGCGCAGGACGCCGACACCGAGGGCGTCGAGGGGCTCACGTTCACCTGGACCGAGGAGGAAGGCGTTCCCGCGGAGCTGCTCGAGCCGTTCGAGCACGGCCGCTCGGTCATCCGCGGCGAGCTCGACGCCGAGACCAAGGCGCGGCTGTTCGCAGCGCGGGAGTTGCGCCCGAAGCCGTTCCGCGACGACAAGGCGATCGCCTCGTGGAACGGGCTGGCGCTCGCGGCGCTCGCCGAGGCGGGGCGGAGGCTCGACCGGCGCGACTGGGTCGACGCCGCCAGGGTGCTCGGCGAGTTCCTGCTCGGGCCGCTCTCGAGCGCCGACGGCCGCCTCCATCGCACGTGGCGCGAGGGTCGGGCGAAGGGCACCGGCTACCTCGACGACTACGCCGACGTCGCCCATGGGCTGCTCGAGCTGCACATCGCGACGGGAGAGCTGCGCTGGCTGGAGGAGGCGCGCCGGCTCGCGGTGCTCGCGATCGAGCTGTTCGGGGACGACGAGCTCGGCGGCTTCTTCCTCACGCCGGTCGACGGCGAGCGGCTGATCGCGCGCCAGAAGAGCTTCGACGACAACCCGACGCCGTCCGGCAACTCGATGCTCGCGCACGTCCTGCTGCGTCTCGCGCGGCTCCACGGCGACGCCGAGCTCGAGCGCCGCGCCGTCTCGGTGCTGCGCCTCGTCGACGGGCTCGTGACCCGCGCACCCTCGGCGTTCGGCTGGGCGCTCTGCGCGTTCGACCTCCACTTCTCGCCGCCGCGCGAGCTCGCGGTGATCGGCCCGCCCGACTCGCCGGTCGCGCGCCGTTTCCTCAACGTCTGGGACCCGAACGCGGTCGTCGCGGTCGGCCCGGGCGAAGGCGTGCCGCTGCTCGAGGGCAAGGGCCTCGTCGACGGCAAGTCCGCGGTGTACGTCTGCGAGCACTTCACCTGCGCAGCACCTGTGACCGAGTAAGCTTCCCGCCGTGAGCCGCTTCAGCGACGCACTCAACGGTCAGATCGCGTACGAGTTCGGCGCGTCGCAGCAGTACGTCGCGATCGCCGTCTACTACGACGCCGAGACGCTGCCCGAGCTCGCGGCCCATTTCTTCCGCCAGGCGGTGGAGGAGCGGAACCACGCGATGATCATGGTGCAGTACCTGCTCGACGCGGGCGAGGCGGTCGTGACGCCGGGAGTCGAGGCGCCGCAGACGGCCTTCAGCGATCCGGTCACGCCGGTGGCGCTCGCGCTCGATCAGGAGCGGCGCGTGACCGACCAGATCTCGGCGCTCGTCGCGCTCGCGCGCGAGGAGCAGGACTTCATCGCGGAGCAGTTCCTCGGCTGGTTCCTCAAGGAGCAGCTCGAGGAGGTCTCGAGCATGTCGTCGCTCCTCGCCGTCGTCGAGCGCGCTGCGGTGACGAACATCCAGTTCGCCGAGGAGCATCTCGCTCGCACCTCGGGCGGCACTCCGGCCCCGGAGCTCGACGCTCCGCCCGCGGCCGGCGGCGCTCTCTAGAAGCGGCCCGCTCGTGCCGATATCGGGTGGATGCGGCTTGCGCTTGTCCTGCTTCTGCTGCTCGTGCTCGCCCCCGCTGCGGGAGGGGCGACTCCGGGACTGCCCGACTACAGCGCGCTGCTGAAGCGTCCGGCGACCTCCGACGAGCTGCTCGCGCAGTCGGTCGCGGCGCGGCTGACGGGAAAGAAGCCCGAGGTGCGCTGCACGACCGTGCCGCTCGGAAGCGGCGAGCTCGGGGTGACGCCGTTCCTGAACGGCCGTCCGGAAGGCTACTTCCTGCTCAGCTCGGAGGTGTGTGCCGACCTCGCCGCGTTCCGTGCCAAGCCCACGGCGTACGACCCGGGCGCGTGCTCGGACAACGCCTGCGAGGAGCGCGTCTTCGAGATGGTGCAGTCGATCCAGACGATCGCGCACGAGTCCTACCACGTGCTCGGCTTCTACCTCGAGGCGACGGCGGAGTGCTACGGGATGCAGTCGCTCTGGTACGCGGCGCACCGGCTCGGCGCCTCCGTGACGCTCTCGCAGGAGCTAGCCCAGTTCTACTGGAAGCAGATCTATCCGCTGCGGCGCACGAGCAAGTTCCCGTGGTACTGGTCGGCCGAATGTCGTGACGGCGGCAAGCTGGACCTGAGGCCGAAGTCGCACGGCTGGCCGAGCTAGACGACGAACTTCTCCTCGCGGGCGGCTCCGGCCGCGAAGCGCTCGAGCGTGAACGGCGAGAGATCGAGTGTCGGCGTCACGCCGGCGACCAGCTCTGCGAGGTGCTCGCCCACCGCGGGCGCCTGCTGGAAGCCGTGGCCCGAGAAGCCCGTCGCGACGAGGAAGCGGCCCGGCCCCGGTAGCTCGCAGACGATCGCGTTGTGGTCGGGGCTGACCTCGTAATAGCCCCACCACGACGCCTGCACCGGCAGCTCGGCGAGCAACGGCAGCCGCCGCTCGATCGCCGGCGCGAGCGCTTCGAGGCTCGCCTCGCGGCCGCCGAACACCACGCCCGGCCCCTCGCGGTGGGCGTAGAGGCCGGTCGAGAAGTCGATCGTCATCGGCATCCCGTCGGGGAGGCCGTCCGCCTCGGGCGAGAACCACATCCAGCGCGGCTCGCCGCGGACGGGGATCTCGACGCCCGCGAACGCGCCGATCTCGGCGGCCCATGCGCCCGCGCAGTTGATCACCGTGCCGGTCGCGATCGGACCCTGGGTTGTCTCGACGCGACCAGCCCGGAGGTCGATCCCGGTCACCTCGCAGCCCTGGAGCACGGTGAGCCCGCGCGCGTACCACTGGACGACGGCCTCGGGCGTGCAGTGGCCGTCGAGCGGGCAGAACGACGCGGCGAGCAGGCCCTCGGGCTCGAGCTGCGGCACGAGCTCGAGCGCCTCG
This sequence comes from uncultured Actinomycetes bacterium, assembly GCA_963738775.1. Classification (GTDB taxonomy): domain Bacteria; phylum Actinomycetota; class Thermoleophilia; order Gaiellales; family Gaiellaceae; genus CAVQZA01. Next base: position 24,426 of record CAVTXU010000015.1, on the reverse strand, counting down.
GCGACCGTGAGCTCGCGCGACGGGACGCCGAGGCGCTGCTGGAGCGCGAGCGCTGAGCGGAACTCGGCGAGGTCGTCCTCGCGATCGATCAGGAACAGGTAGCCGACCCGGTGCAGGCCGATCCCGTCCATCAGCTCGAGCTCCGCGAACGAGCGCTTCGCGATCTCGACGTTCAGCTCGTCGGCGAACTGCATGCGCACTCCTCCGGCCGACTTCGAGGTCGAGCCCGAGCCGAGCGAGTCGCGCTCGACGATCACGACGTCCTCGATCCCGAGCTCGCGGAGATGCCACGCGGCGCTGGCGCCGACCGCGCCGCCGCCGATCACGACGACCTCAGCCGAGCTCGGCAAGCTCTGCGTCCGGGAGCGCGGCGAGCAGGTCGTCCGTCGGCGCCGAGAAGACGGCATGCGGGGTGCCCGCTGCGCACCAGACCGTGTCGAAACGGCGCAGCGAGATGTCGACGAGCGTCGGCAGCTCGCGGTCGTGGCCTAGCGGGGGAATCCCGCCGATCGCGAAGCCGGTCGCCGCTCGCACGCGGTCGGCGTCGGCGCGCTCGAGCCCGAGCCGGGCCGCGTCGACCTGCCGGTCGCCGGCGCAGAGGCACATCACGACCTCGCCGTCACGCTCGAAGACGAGCGACTTCACGATCTGGCCGACCTCGCAGCCGATCGCAGTCGCAGCGTCCGCCGCAGTCCGTGTCGAGTCGGCCAGAATCTGCACCTCGACGTCGAGCCCGCGCTCGCGCAGACGCTCCTGAACCTTCAGGGCAGTGGGATGTAGCTCCACGGTGGTTTACGGTAGCGCAGCGATGGCATTGCTCTCGGTCGAGAATGTCACCCTTCGCTTCGGTGGCATCGTGGCGGTGGACGGTGTGTCGTTCGATGTCGACGAGGGCGCGATCGTCGGCCTGATCGGCCCGAACGGCGCCGGCAAGACGACCGTCTTCAACATCATCACCGGCCTGTACCGGCCGAACGAGGGCGACCTGACCTTCGCGGGCGAGAGCCTGCTGAAGACGCCGCCCTTCAAGATCGTCGGCCGCGGGATCGCGCGCACCTTCCAGAACGTCGAGCTGTTCAAGACGATGACGGTGCTCGAGAACGTGCTCGTCGGCGCGCACAGCCGCTTCGGCGCTCGCTCCGAGCGCGCCGCCCGTGCGCGTGCGGACGAGGTGATCGAGTACGTGGGCGTTGCGGACGTCGCCGGCCGGCCCGCGTCCGGGCTCCCATTCGGGACGCTGAAGCGGGTCGAGCTCGCCCGTGCGCTCGTCGCCGCACCGCGGCTGCTTCTCCTCGACGAGCCGGCGGGCGGCCTGAACCACGAGGAGGTCGGCGCGCTCGGCGGCCTGATCCGGCAGCTGAAGGTCGACTTCGGGCTCACCGTGCTCCTCGTCGAGCATCACATGAGCCTCGTGATGTCGGTGTCCGACCACGTCCACGTCCTCAACTTCGGCGAGAAGATCGCCTCGGGGACTCCGGCCGAGGTGCAGAACGATCCGGCCGTGATCGAGGCCTACCTCGGAGCCTGACGGATGCCGCTGCTCGAGCTCACCGACGTCGAGGCCCGCTACGGGCCGATCGTCGCGCTCCAGGGCATCTCGCTGTCGGTCGACGAGGGCCAGGTCGTCGCGGTGCTCGGCGCGAACGGCGCCGGCAAGACGACGACGCTGCGCGCGGTCTCGGGCACGGTGCGCCGCACAGGGCGGATCGTGTTCGCGGGGAAGGAGCTCGGGCGCAGTGGCCCGGAGGCCGTCGCGCGCCTCGGCGTCGCCCACGTGCCGGAGGGGCGCGGCACCTTCGTCGAGCTCACCGTCTGGGAGAACCTCCGGCTCGGCGCCTATACCCGGGCGCGAGGCGCGGATCTCAAGGCCGACCTCGAGCGGATGGTCAAGTACTTCCCCTGGATCGAGAATCGCCGCGACCAGCAGGCGGCGACGCTCTCCGGCGGTGAGCAGCAGATGCTCGCGCTGGCCCGCGCGCTGATGTCGCGGCCGCGGCTGCTGCTGCTCGACGAGCCCTCGCTCGGGCTCGCGCCGCTCGTCACGCGCGAGATCTTCCGGATCGTGCGCGAGCTGAACGAGGAGGAGGGGCTCGCCGTGCTCGTGGTCGAGCAGAACGCGAACCTCGCCCTCGACGCCGCAGCGCACGCGTACGTGCTCGAGGTCGGGCGCGTCGCGCTCGACGGTCCGAGCGCCGAGCTCCGCAGCCACCCGTCCATCCGCAAGTCGTATCTGGGTTACTGATGACCCAGTTCCTGCAACAGGTCGTGAGCGGGCTCGCCTCGGGCGGGGTGTACGCCTCGCTCGCCCTGGCGCTCGTCCTGATCTACCGCTCGACCGAGGTGATCAACTTCGCGCAGGGCGAGATGGCGACGTTCACCACCTACGTCGCGTGGCAGCTCCTGCACTGGGGCGTCCCGTACTGGGCGACGTTCGTGCTCACGCTCGGGTTCGCGTTCGTGTTCGGCGTCGTGATCGAGCGCGTCGTGATCCGCCCGTTCGAGCACGGCCCCGTGCTGACCGTCGTGATCGTGACGATCGGCCTGCTCGTGCTGCTGAACGGCTTGTCGGGCTGGATCTGGGGCGCGGAGATCAAGTCGTTCCAGAGCGCCTTCCCGACGCGGCCGATCAACGTCGGCGGCGTCGCCTTCTCGCTCCAGGACATCGGCGTGATCGCCGTCTCGCTGCTCGCCGTGTTTCTGCTCTGGCTGTTCTTCCGTTACACGAAGGTCGGGCTCGCGATGCGCGCGGCCGCGGTCAATCCCGACTCGGCGCGGCTCACCGGGATCCGCGTCGGCTGGATGCTGGCGCTCGGCTGGGGCCTCGCCTCGATGCTCGGCGCGCTGTCCGGGCTGATGATTGCCCCGGTCGTGTTCCTCGACCCGAACCTGATGCAGACGGTCCTGATCTACGCGTTCGCCGCGGCGGTGCTCGGCGGGCTCGCAGAGCCCCGCCGGCGCCGTGGTTGGCGGACTTCTGCTCGGGGTGATGCTGAACCTGCTCGGCACCTACGTGCACGTGATCACGCCGGAGCTACGCCTGCCCGTCGCGTTGCTCGTGCTGCTGATCGTGCTCCTCGTGAAGCCGTCCGGACTGTTCGGCCGAGTGATGGTGAGGAGGGTTTGAGCCGCTCGCTCCTGATCCGGCTCGCGGCGATCGCCGGCGGCGCGGCGCTCGTCGTCGTGCTCGGCTTCACGATGACCGACTACCACCAGTACCAGGGCGGGATCGTCGGCTACTACCTGATCGCGATCCTCGGCCTCAACATCCTCACGGGCTATACGGGGCAGATTTCGCTCGGCAACGGCGCCTTCATGGCGATCGGCGGATACACGACCGCGATCCTCTGCGGGCACCACGGCTGGGGCGAGCTCTGGACTATCCCGGTCGCCGCGCTCGTGGCAGGCGCCGCGGGACTGCTGTTCGGGATCCCCGCGCTGCGCCTCGCCGGCCCGTACCTCGCGCTCGCGACCTTCGCGATCGCGGTCGCGGTGCCGTCGGTCGCGAAGCGGTTCGACCACTTCACCGGCGGCTCGAGCGGGATCCTGCTGCCGATCCACACCGGCCACTACCTCTACTGGGCGAGCTGGATCTGCGTCGCGGTCGGCTACGTCGTCGCGTGGCTCGTCTTGCGAGGGCGGGTCGGCCGTGCGTTCCGCGCGGTGCGCGACAGCGAGGTCGCGGCGGTCTCCTCGGGCGTCAGCGTCGCGCACTACAAGACGCTCGCGTTCGGGATCTCGGCCGCGTTCGCCGGGGTCGCCGGGGCGCTCCTCGCGATCGGCGCCGGGTACACGAACCCCGACACGTTCCCCGTCACGCTTTCGCTCTACCTGCTGATCGGAGCCGTCGTGGGCGGGCTCGGCTCGCTCTGGGGGGTCGTCTTCGGCGCACTCTTCATCGAGTTCCTGCCGCTCTACGCCCAGAACGTCTCGAAGCAGGCGCCGTCCGTGATCTACGGCCTCCTGCTGATCGCGATCATGCTCGTGATACCGACCGGCGTCGTGGGTCTTGTGCGCCGCGTCATCGCTCTATCTAATCGCGTTACCACTCGTCCATAAATCGTGCGCCCCGATGAGGGGGCACACATCGAGGAGGTAACTCAGATGGGCAAGAGGATCTACGCACTGGCCGCGGCGGTGCTGGTCGCACTTGCCGTACTCGTAGCCGGCAGCGCCGGAGCGGGCGGCACGCCGGGCGTGACCAACAAGCTGATCTCGATCGGCGGCACGTTCCCGCTCAGCGGCCCGGCCTCGTCCTACGGGACGATCCCTCAGGCGGAAGCGGCGTTCTTCTCGTATTTCAACTCCCTGAAGCAGCCGGGAGGCAAGCGCGGCGTCTTCGGACGCCAGATCAAGTTCACCTATCTCGACGACGGCTACAACCCGGCGCAGACGGTGCAGCTCACGCGCCAGCTCGTCGAGCAGACGAAGGTCTTCGCGATCTTCAACAGCCTCGGCACCGAGCCCGACGAGGCGATCCGCGCGTACCTCAACAACGCCAAGATTCCGCAGGCGCTCGTCGCCACGGGCGCGTCGGAGTGGGGCACGCTCGCCAAGAAGTACCCGTGGACGATCGGCTACCAGCCGACGTACGTGAGCGAGGGCAACGCCTACGGGGAGTTCATCGCCAAGAAGGTCCCGCAGGCGAAGATCGGCGTCCTCTACCAGAACGACGACTACGGCAAGGACTACATCGCCGGCCTGAAGAAGGGCCTCGGCGCCAAGCAGTCCCAGATCGTCGACATGGAGGGCTACGACGTGACGGCGGCCGACGTCGGCTCGCAGATCGCCAAGCTCAAGGGCTCGGGCGCGAACACGCTGTGCATCTTCGCGACGCCGAAGTTCTCGATCCAGGCGTTCGCGATCGCGGCGAAGTTCGGGTGGAACCCGATCATCTTCAACAACTCGGTCTCCGCCACGGCGACGCTGATGGGCATCGCGACGGCGAGCTCGAGCGCCGCGACCACGAACGGCACGATCACCGCCACGTACACGAAGGATCCCGGCGACGCGAAGTGGGCCAACGACGCGGGGATGAAGCTGTACCGCAAGATCATGGCCGCCTACTACCCGAAGGGGAACGTCAACGACCAGTTCAACGTCTACGGCATGTCCGCTGCCTGGACGATGGTCAGGGCGCTCCAGGGTGCAGGCCCGAATCCGACGCGCGCGTCGCTGATGGCGTCGCTGCGGAGCATGAACTACAGCGACAACCCGTTCCTGCTCCCGGGGATCAAGGTGCAGACGAGCGCGTCGAACCCGTTCCCGATCACGCAGCAGCAGCTGACTCGTTGGACGAACGGGAAGTTCGTGAACTTCGGCCCGCTGATCAAGGGCTAGCCCGACGGCTCCCGTCCGGTCCGGTGCGCCGGGCCGGACGGGAGGCTGTCATGATCCGCGCGTGGAGCGAGCCGAGCAGGTGCGCGCCTTCCTCGAGGCGCACGTGATCCCGAACGAGCCCGCGTTCGCCCGCGAGGACGACGCCGCCGAGTCGCTGATGCGCGAGCTCCAGGCGCAGGTGAAGGCGGCCGGGCTCTGGGCGCCGTTCATCGGGCCGGAGGCGGGCGGGACCGGCACCGGGTTCATGGATTACGTCTTCCTGAACGAGATCATCGGCCGCAGCGCGTGGGCGCCGCGGGTGTTCGGCTGCCAGGCGCCCGACTCGGGCAACGCGGAGATCCTCCACCTCTTCGGGACGCCCGAGCAGCAGGATCGCTGGATGGCGCCGCTGATCGCCGGCGAGATCCGCTCGTTTTTTGCGATGACCGAGCCAGAGGTCTCGGGCGCGGACCCGACCGGGCTCCAGGGGCGCGCGGTACGCGACGGCGACGAGTGGGTGATCGACGCGCACAAGTGGTTCTCGAGCGGCGCCGACGGGGCGGCGTTCGGGATCGTGATGGTCGTGACCGACCCCGAGGCCGAGTCGCACCGCCGCATGTCGCAGATCATCGTCCCGGCCGACGCGGAGGGGTTCGAGGTCGTGCGTGCGATTCCGGTGCTGGGTCACGCGGGGCGCGGCTGGATGACGCACTGCGAGGTGCGCTACACGGGCGTCCGCGTGCCGGTGACGAACACGCTGGGTGAGCCCGGCGACGGGTTCCGGATCGCGCAGAAGCGGCTCGGGCCCGGCCGGATCCACCACGTGATGCGCTGGCTCGGGCAGATGCAGCGCGCCTTCGAGCTGATGTGCGAGCGCGCGCTCGAGCGCGAGGCCTTCGGCGGGCCGCTGGCCGAGAAGCAGACGGTGCAGAACTGGATCGCCGACTCGGCCGCCGAGATCCAGGCGTGCCGCCTGCTGACGCTCGACGCGGCCCGGAAGATCGATGCGGGCGACGAGGCGCGGGTCGAGATCTCGCTGGTCAAGTTCTACGCGGCGCGGGTGCTGAACGACGTGATCGACCGCGCGGTGCAGGTGCACGGCGCGCTTGGCCTCACCGACGACCTGCCGCTCTCGACCATGCTGCGCCACGCGCGCGCCGGGCGCATCTACGACGGGCCGGACGAGGTGCACCGGATGGTCGTGAGCCGGCGGATCCTGAAGTCGTTCGCCGCCGGCGACGGCTGGAGCTTTTCCTAGCGCGGCTCGATGGGCAACCCGGCCGGGCAGGTCGACGCTCCAGACGCGGCGCCGGATCAGCGCGTTCGGCCGCGCCGCGTAGCGCTGCTACGCGCCACGTCCGACCGTGGTGCCCGGCTTGGTCTCGAGCGCCGTCCAGCGGCGGCCGGATTACCCACCGAGCCTCAGCGCGGCCCGGGCACGCCGCGGAACTCGTACTGGAGCGGCTCGCGGCCGACCTGCACGATCCACGCGCGGCCCGTTTCGTCCGAGCGCAGCGCCTGCAGCGCCGCCTCGGCGACCTGTTCCGGCGCGACGAGCTGCTTCCCGGCGAGGTAGCCGTCGCGGAGCTCCTGCGTGACGAGCGGCGTGTCGGCGAAGGCGGGGCAGATTGCATTGATGCGGACGCCGGCCTCCTCGTGCAGGCGGGGCGCCGCACTGCGGACGAGCCCGATCAGCGCATGCTTGGTCAGCCCGTAGATCGGGTCCTCCTCGATCGGCGTCAGTCCCGCCAGTGAGACGGTGACCGCGATCGAGCCGCCGCGCATCACCGGCGCGAGCGCGCGCACCCCGTAGACGACCGCGTCGACGTTGACCCGCATGATCCGCCGGTACTCCTCGTCGGTCAGCTCGGTGAGGTCGCCCCGCGCGAGCATGATCCCCGCGTTGAGGCAGGCCACGTCGAACGCGCCCTCGAGCCGCTCCCAGGTCGCGGGGTCGCCGACGTCGTAGCCGTTCGCGAGATCCCAGACGACGACCTCGTAGCCCTCCGCCTCGAGCCGCGCGACGAGCGCCGCGCCGATTCCCGACGCGCCGCCGGTGACGAGCGCCCTCACGCGGCGAACATCTCGCGCAGCTCCGTCTTGCGGAACTTGCCGACGCCGGTCTTCGGGATCGCCTCGACGAATTCGAACCGGTCGGGCAGCCACCATTTCGCGAAGTGCGGCTCGAGGAAGGCGTGCAGCTCCTCGGCCGTCGCCGTCTTCCCCTCGCGCAGCACCACCGCGGCGAGCGGCCGCTCCTGCCACTTCTCGTCGGGGATCGCCGATCACCGCGGCCTCGGCGACGGACGGGTGGCCCATCAGCGCGTTCTCGAGCGCGACCGACGAGATCCACTCGCCGCCCGACTTGATCACGTCCTTCGTCCGGTCCTGGATCTGGATGTAGCCGTGCGGGTCGAGCGAGACGATGTCGCCCGTCTTGAACCAGCCGTCGGCGGTCCAGCGGTCGGCCTGCTCGGGGGTGTCGTAGTAGCCGGCGGCGACCCACGGGCCGCGGATCTCGAGCTCGCCCATCGTCACGCCGTCGCGTGGGATCTCGGCGCCGTCGGCATCGCGGGCACGCAGCTCGACGAACGGCAGCGGCAGCCCCTGCATCGCGATGTAGTCGAACCGCGTCTCCTCGTCCGCGTCGTCGAGGTCGGTGTGGAGGTCGGACTCGCTGGCGACCGGAGAGGTCTCGGTCATGCCCCAGCCGTGGACGACGGTCAGTCCGTGCCGCTGCTTGAAGCCGGCGATCATCGAGCGAGGCGCCGCCGAGCCACCCACGAGCATCGCCTTCAGCGCGGAGAGGTCCCAGCGGTCGGGCTCCGCGTCGAGCATCGCGAGGATCCCGAGCCAGATCGTCGGGACGCCGGCCGTTGCCGTGACGCGCTCCTGCGCGAAGTCCTCGAGCAGGCTCTCCGGATCGAGGTACGGCCCGGGGTAGACCTGCTTCGCGCCGAGCATCGTCGACACGTACGGGTAGCCCCACGCGTTCGCGTGGAACATCGGCACGACCGGGAGGATCACGTCGCGCTGCGAGAGGTGAAAGCCGAGCGGCGCGGTGACCGCGACGCCGAACGCGTGCAGGATCGTCGAGCGGTGCGAGTAGACGACGCCCTTCGGCATCCCCGTGGTGCCGCTCGTGTAACACATTGCTGCGGCCTCGTTCTCGTCGAGCTCCGGGTCGCGCCACGCGTCGGGATCGGAGCCGGTCACGAGCTCCTCGTAGGAGTCCTCGACGACGAGCACGTGCTCGATCGGCGTGCGCTCGACGAACTGCTCGAGCAGCGGCACGAGCGAGCGGTCGACGATCACAGCACGATCGCCCGCGTGCGTCGCGATGTAGGCCAGGTCGTCCGGGTGGAGGCGGAGGTTCAGGGTGTGCAACACGAGGCCGCCCGACGGGACGCCGAGGTACGCCTCGAGGTGCTGGTAGTGGTTCCAGCTCAGCGTCGCGACCCGGTCGCCGCGCTCCAGGCCGAGTCCCGCGAGCCCGACGGCGAGCGCCCGCGAGCGCCGCGTCATGTCCGCGTACGTGTAGCGATGGAAGCTCTTGTCGGGCCGGCGCGTGACGATCTCCACCTGCCCGAAGTACGCCTCGGCCCGCCGCAGCAGCGCCGGGACCGTGAGCTGGAAGTCCATCATCATCCCGTCCATGGCGGTCCATCTTGGGCCGCGCGGGAACCCCTGTAAAGTGACTCCGATGCGGAAGCTCTCACTAGCGGTGCTCGCACTCGCCGTCGCGCTTGGCGTCGGGCTGACCAGCGCCTGGGGTCACGGCGCCGCCGACCCCGGCGTGACTCCGACCTCGATCCTCCTCGGCGGGACGACGCCGCTCAGCGGGATCGCGTCCGGCTACGCCTCGGTCGCCCGCGGCGCCGACGCGTACTTCAAGTACGTGAACGCGAACGGCGGGGTCAACGGCCGCCAGATCACGTTCACCTACCTCGACGACGCCTACAACCCGTCGCAGACCGTCCAGGCCACGCGGCAGCTCGTCGAGCAGGACAAGATCTTCGCCGACTACGACAGCCTCGGCACCGAGCAGAACCTCGCGATCCGCGACTACCTCGCCCAGCGCGGCGTGCCGCAGGTCTTCGTCGCGACGGGCGCGCGCACGTTCGGCGCGGACTACAAGAAGTATCCGGGCACGATCGGCTTCCAGCCGACCTACGCCGCCGAGGGCTTCATGTACGGCCGCTTCATCCGGACGACCAAGCCGAAGGCCAAGATCGCGGTGCTCTACCAGAACGACGACTACGGCAAGGAGCTGATCACCGGTCTGAAGGCGGGGCTCGCGCCGCTCGGCAAGGCGATCGTCGCGACGCAGGGCTTCGAGCCGACCGCGACCGACGTCAGCTCGCAGATCTCGTCGCTGAAGGGCTCGGGCGCGAACACGCTGATGATCTTCGGGACGCCGACGCCGACGATCCAGGCGTACGTCTCCGTGAACAAGCTCGGCTGGAAGCCGCAGATCTTCGTCAACGCCGTCTCGTCGGCCTCGCAGCTGATGAAGATCTCCGCCGCGAGCTCGAGCAACGCGACCGTCGAGGGCTCGCTCTCGATCGTCTTCCTCAAGGACCCGACGAACCCGAAGTGGAAGACCGACCCGGCGATGAAGCTCTACCGCACGATCATGGCGAAGTACGGCACGGGCGACGTCAACGACGTCTTCAATGTCTATGCGATGGCATCGGCCTGGACGATGGTGGACGCGCTCAAGCGCGCCGGCAAGAACCTCACGCGGGCCGGGCTGCTGAAGGCGGTCACCTCGCTGAACGAGCCGAAGAACCCGTTCGTGCTGCCGGGAATCACGATCAAGACGACGGCGGCGAGCCGCTTCCCGATCCAGCAGGCCCAGATGCAGCGCTGGCACAACGGCGCCTGGCAGAGCTTCGGGCCGCTGCTCAGCGCAAAGAGCTAGCCCGCGGCCCGCCGAGCCGGCGCCCGCGCACGAGCATGAACGCGACGATCCAGAGCGTGACTGCGGCGACCGCCGAGGCGACGGCGAACACCGGATCGTCGTAGATCACGGTGTAGACGACGCTGAGCGTGAGCAGAAGCGCGAACAGCCCGACGCAGAACGCAGTGAAGAAGTTGAACCAGCGCGGAACGGGCGCGCGGTCCTGCTCGATCAGCGCCTTGAGGCGGTTCGCGGCATCGTCGACGTACCACTGCATCGCGTTGGGGAAGAACGGGAACCGGGCCGGCTTCTCCGCGTCGAGAGTGAGCGTGACCTGGGTGCCGGCCTCGTGCTCCTCGAGCGTCCAGCCGAGCGCGACTCTGACCGGTCCCTGCAGCGAGCGCAGCGACAGCGTGTGCGGCGCCTCGAACTCCTCGACCTCGTAGATCGTCGTGTAGTGGTTGCCGAGGAAGGTCGAGGTCTCGACGGCTGTTCCGCCCGTCTCGAACGCGCCGTCGAGCGAGTAGAACTGGACGGCGAGCGGCCTCCAGACGAGGTGCTCCTCGGGGTTGGCGATCATCGAGAACACCGTCTCGGGCGCCGCGTCGATCTGGATCTCCCGCTCGGTACGCACGAGGCCTCAGGATAGAGTCAGGCGGATGGACGCGCGCGAGCTGGTGCACCTCCCGACCGACCAGCTGTGTGCGGAGGCGCGCCTGCTGCGGCCCGGCCGGCTCGTGACGTACTCGCCGAAGGTCTTCATCCCGCTGACCACGCTCTGCCGCGACGTCTGCGGCTACTGCACCTTCGCGCGGCCGCCGAAGCGAGGCGAGCGCGCGTACATGAGCCTCGACGAGGTGCTCGCGATCGCGCGCGCCGGCGCCGCTGCCGGCTGCCACGAGGCGCTCTTCACGCTCGGCGACAAGCCGGAGCTCCGCTACCGCGTCGCGCGCGAGGAGCTCGCGGCACTCGGCTGCGAGACGACCCTGGAATACCTCGCCCGCGCCGCGAAGGTCGTGCTCGAGGAGACCGGCCTCCTGCCGCACCTGAACCCGGGAGTGATGAGCCGCGACGAGCTTGTCGCGCTGCGCGAGGTGAGCGCCTCGATGGGGATCATGCTCGAGACCGCGTCCGAGAGGCTCTCGGCCAAGGGCATGCCGCACTATGGCTCGCCGGACAAGCTGCCGGCCCGGCGGCTCGAGACGATCGCCCTCGCGGGCGAGCTCGAGATCCCGTTCACGACCGGGATCCTGATCGGGATCGGCGAGACGCGCGCGGAGCGGATCGAGGCGCTGCTCGCGATCCGGGAGCTCGACGAGCGCTACGGCCACATCCAGGAGGTGATCGTCCAGAACTTCCGCGCGAAGCCCGGGACGCGGATGGCCGACCACGCGGAGCCCGACCTCGACGAGCATCTCTGGACGATCGCCGCGGCCCGCGTCGTGCTCGGCGCCGACCGTCATCTCCAGGCGCCGCCGAATCTCTCGTACTCCGAGTTTCCGCGCCTGCTCGATGCGGGGATCGACGACTGGGGCGGCGTCTCGCCGGTCACGATCGATCACGTCAACCCGGAGGCTCCCTGGCCCGAGCTCGAGGCGCTCGGTGAGGCGACGCGCTCGCGCGGGCTCGAGCTCGCGCCGCGCCTGCCCGTGTATCCGGAGTATCTGAGCGCGCGCTGGCTCGATCCGGCGGTGCTGACGCCGACGTTGCGCAGCGCCGACGCGCTCGGGCTCGCGCGCGAGGACGGCTGGTCGCCGGGCGAGAACGTCGGCGTGCCGTTCGTCGTCCGCCGCGATGCGCTGCCGCTCGAGCTCACCGGCGAGGATCTCGGTGAGGACGAGCTCGTGCGGCTGTTCGAAGCGCGCGGCGACGAGCGCCAGCGCGTCTTCGCCGCGGCGAACCGGCTGCGCCAGGAGGTGAACGGCGACGAGGTCAGCTACGTCGTCACGCGCAACATCCAGTACACGAACGTCTGCTACTTCAAGTGCGGCTTCTGCGCGTTCTCGAAGGGCAAGCTCGCCGAGAACCTGCGCGGGCCTGCGTACCTCGTCCCGCACGAGGAGATCGTGCGCCGCGTCGAGGAGGCGTGGGAGCGCGGTGCGACCGAGGTCTGCCTGCAGGGCGGGATTCATCCGGCCTTCGACGGCGACTACTACCTCTCGGTCGTGCGCGCGATCAAGGAGGCCGTGCCCGAGATCCACGTGCACGCGTTCTCGGCGCTCGAGGTGTGGCAGGGGGCGGCGACGCTCGGGCTGACGCTGGACGAGTACCTGCCGCGGCTGCGCGACGAAGGTCTTGCGTCGCTCCCGGGCACCGCGGCGGAGATCCTCGACGACGAGGTGCGCCGCGTGATCTGCCCGGACAAGGTGACGACCGGCCAGTGGCTCGAGGTGCACGACGCCGCGCACCGGGCCGGGCTCCGCTCCAACGTGACGATCATGTTCGGCCACGTCGAGTCGCCTCGCAGCTGGGCGCGCCATCTCGTGCACGCGCGGGAGCAGCAGCGGCTCTCCGGCGGGTTCACCGAGTTCGTGCCGCTGCCGTTCGTCGCGATGGAGGCGCCGATCTACCTCCACGGGCGCGCGCGCCGCGGGCCGACCTTCGGCGAGACGCTGCTGATGCACGCGGTCGGGCGGCTCGCGCTGCATCCGGCGATCACGAACATCCAGGCCTCGTGGGTGAAGCTCGGCCCCGACGGCAGTCGCGCGGCGCTCGACGCCGGGGTCAACGACCTCGGCGGGACGCTGATGAACGAGTCGATCTCACGCTCTGCGGGCGCCGAGTTCGGCCAGGAGCTCGCGCCGGGCGCGATGGAGGCGCTGATCCGCTCGGCCGGGCGGGTGCCGCGCCAGCGCACGACGCTCTACGGCGACGCGTCCGAGGAGCGGCGGCTCGCGTCGTTCGGCGCGGCGCCGCTCGGCGAGCCGCTCAATCCGCCGGTCAAGGACGCGGGGCTCGTCGCGCCGCCGCGGCTCGTGCGCCCGGGCTTCGCCGCCGTCGCGGACTAGCGCTTCTTCGGCTTCGGCTTCGGGCCGAACCGCGCGGTGGCCGACGTCGCCGCGCTCATCGCAACGGTGCATGCCTGCGTTCCCTTGCAGGCGCCCTTCCAACCGAGGAACATGGAGCCCGTCGCCGGCCGCGCGAGGAGTCGCACCGCGAGGCCGTTGTCGAGGGTGGCCGTGCAGCGCGCTGAGCAGAGCGGCGCCCCCGGGACGCCCGCGACCTTCCCGCGACCGGCCACCGTCACGGTGAGTGGGACCTGCGGCAGATGCGCGAGCCAGGGCGAGTTCCGCACGTCCCACCACGAGCCGGAGTGGTCGTAGTAGTCGTCGTGGTTCACGTCGAGCACCGCCGTGTCCAGCGTCTCGCCGTCGTAGGTGTACGGGTACATGATGTCGTCCTTCGTGTCGCAGACGTGCCCGTCGTCGGGCGGAGGACAGTCGTTCGGCGCCGCGGACGGGACGGCGCCGAGGTTGTGGATCAGCTCGTGCGCGGTGACGCGGGCCAGGCCACCGCCCGTGCCGAGGTCGGAGTAGCAGCTCGCCTGGAGGTAGACGAACGAGAGCCCGAGCCCGCCGCCGCTCAACGGGTTGGTGAAGCTGGTCCCGCAGACCTCGGGATCGACGATCGGGCCGTCGTAGTAGACGAGACCCTTCACGGCGGAGGGAACCAGCGTCCCGACGTCGACCGCGAGCAGATCGAGGTTGACCCCGGAGGGCGAGAGGTAGTCGGCGCCGACGCGCGGCAGCCGCACGAACGCGAGGTCGAGGTCGCCGAAGGTCGTGGTGCACCCCGAGAACGGGTAGAGATCGAAGCGCGGCGTGCGGGTCGGGTCCTGCCCCTGCCACCAGGCGTCGATCGCGCCGACATCGGTGGCGATGGGCGAGGCGTCCGCGGCGAAGTTGTCGGTGCCGTCGGCCGGGATCGCGTAGATGACGCGGATCTGATGCGCTGACGAGACCTCGAGGTCCGGAACGCGGTTCGCGCTCACCTCGTCCGTGCCGCACCAGGTCACCGGCGCCGCAACGGCACCGGCCGGACGCGCGAAGCCGAGCGCGGCGGCGCCGAGGAGAGCTGCGAGTGCGAGGGGGCGGAGAGCGCGCACTGCGGCAGGGTAGCCTCTGGCCGTGCGGCTCTATTCGGTTCCGGTCTCCACGAACGTCGAGCGGGTGACCCTCGCGCTCGCACACAAGGGGCTCGAGGTCGAGCACATCGAGGTGCCTTTCGACGACCGCACGGAGATTGTTCGCGTCAGCGGCCAGGAGCTCGTGCCCGTGCTCGACGCCGACGGGGAGATCGTGTCGGACTCCGCCGTGATTCTCCGCTGGCTCGAGGCGCGCTTCCCGGAGCCGCCGCTGTATCCGCGCGATCCGGCCCGTCGCGCAGAGGTGGAGATCTTCGTCGCCTGGTTCAACCGCGTCTGGAAGCGGCCGCCGAACATCGCCGCGACCGAGCTCGAGGGCGGTTCGCCGGACGAGGAGCTCGTCGCGCGGAGCTACGCGGATCTGCGAGCGTCGCTCGACGTCTTCGAGGCGCTGCTCGACGGCCGCGATTACCTCTTCGGCGAGTTCTCGGTCGCCGACTGTGTGGCCTTTCCGTTTCTCAAGTTCGGGCTGATCTGCGACGACGACGACCCGTACGTGTTCCACCACGTGCTCCGCGACAACCTGAGCCCGGACGGGCATCCGCGCGTCGCGGCCTGGATCGGCCGCGTCGACGCGCTCCCGCGCGCCTAGCCCGTCTCGTGCGCAAGCAGGTCGTCGGTCGTTTCGCGCCGGCGGATCACTCGGGCGTTGCCCCCTGCGACGAGCACGACGGCGGGGCGGGGAACACCGTTGTAGTTCGAGCTCATCGCGAGCGTGTAGGCGCCGGTCGCCGGGACCGCGAGCAGGTCGCCGTGACGCGGGGCGGCGAGCGGGACGTCGCGGGCGAGCACGTCGCCCGACTCGCAGTGCTTGCCGCTGACGGCGTACGTCCCGTCGGGCGGCGCGTCGGCGCGTCCGGCGACGAGCGCTGTCACCCGCGCGTCGTAGAGCTGAGGCCGCGGGTTGTCGGACATCCCGCCGTCGACCGCCGCGTACTTGACTCCGCCGCCGGCCTCCTTGACGGCGCCGACGCGGTACAGCGTGACGCCGGCGCGGCCGACGAGTGACCTGCCCGGTTCGAGCACGAGCTGGTCGGCCGGCTCGAGCGTCCAGCCGGAGAGCTGCGCCGCGACGTACTCCTCGACGCTCGGCACCTCGTCCTCGGGCAGGTAGCGGACGCCAAGCCCGCCGCCGAGATCGACGATGCGCGGGCGCCAGTCGCCGCACGACTCGACGAACGCAGTGAGTGCCTCGACCGCAGCGCGCGCCTGCGTGAGGCTCCGGAGCTGAGAGCCGACGTGAAGGTGGACGCCGAGGATCTCCGGGTCGCGCGCGATCAGCTCGCGCGCCTGCTCGGGTGTGAGGCCGAACTTCGATCCTTCGTGCGCCGTCCGGATCGCTGCGTGGGTCTCGGCGTCGACGCCCGGGGTGACGCGCACGAGCAGCCGGGTCGCGCCGACCGCCCGCGCTCGCTCGAGCTCGTCGGGCGCGTCGAGGACGACGAGCGCGTCGGCGCCGGCCGCGAGCTCCTCGTCGCTCTTGTTGTTGCCGTGCAGGACGAGGCGCTCGTCGGGGAGCCCGGCCGCGCGCGCGAAAGCGATCTCGCCGAGGGTGGAGACGTCGGCGCCGAGCCCCTCCTCGTCGAGCAAGCGCAGCAACGCGACGTTGGAGAACGCCTTCGATCCGTACGCGACCAGAGCTCCGGGCGCCGCGGCGCGATAGGCGCGCGCCTGCGAGCGGATCGTCTCCTCGCAGTAGACGACGAGCGGCGTGCCGAACTCCTCGGCGAGCGCCGAGGTGGCAACGCCGCCGATCGTCAACTCACCGTTGTCGACTCTGGCACTGACGGGGAAAAGATCGAGCACCGTTCGACCGTAGCAGGTGGTACTGTTTCCGCTCTATGCAGCACCTTCTCGCATAGCGCAGGAGGCAATCGCGGCCCCGCCGTGACAAGCTTCCCCGGCCTCTCTTGCGAGAGGCTTTTTCGTATCTGGAGGAGAAATCGTGGAGCGGTACGAGGCGGCGACGATCGAGGCGAAGTGGCAGCAGGCCTGGGAAGAGGCCCGCGCCTTCAACGTGCCGAATCCCGCGCCGGGCGCCGATCGCTCGCGCAAGTCGTATGTGCTCGAGATGCTCCCGTATCCGTCCGGGACGCTGCACATGGGCCACGTGCTCGTCTACACGATCGGCGATGTGCTCACGCACTTCCGCCGGCGCAACGGGTTCGAGGTGCTGCGCCCGATGGGCTACGACTCGTTCGGGCTGCCCGCCGAGAACGCGGCGATCAAGGAGGGCGGCGATCCGCGCTCGATCATCGAGCGGAACATCGAGCACATCCGCTGGGAGTTCAAGCGTTTCGGCTACGCGTTCGACTGGGACCGCGAGCTCTCGACTCATGAGCCGGAGTACTACCGCTGGACGCAGTGGCTGTTCCTCCAGCTCCTCGAGGCCGGGCTCGCGTACCGCAAGGAGGCGCCGGTCAACTGGTGCCCGCACGACCAGACCGTGCTCGCGAACGAGCAGGTGAAGGACGGGCGCTGCGAGCGCTGCGGCACGGAGGTCGTGTTGCGCAACCTCACGCAGTGGTTCTTCAGGATCACCGACTACGCCGACGCGCTCCTCGACGAGATGAAGGATCTCGAGTGGCCCGAGCGCATCCTCGCTATGCAACGGCACTGGATCGGGCGCTCGGAGGGAGCCGAGGTCGTCTTCCGGATCGACGAGCTCGACCTCGACGTGCCCGTGTTCACGACGCGGCCCGACACGCTGTTCGGCGCCACGTTCTTCGTGCTCGCGCCCGAGCATCCGCTGGTCGAGCGCCTCGCGGAGGCGGCGGCCAACGCGGACGAGATCCGCGACTACGTCGCGCGGACCGGCACCAAGCGCGCGGAGGAGCGTGCCGCGGCGACCGAGAAGACGGGCGTCTTCACCGGCTCGTACGTCGTGAACCCGGTCAACGGCGACCGGCTGCCGATCTGGATCTCGGACTACGTCCTGATGGACTACGGCACCGGCGCGATCATGGCCGTCCCCGCCCACGACGAGCGCGACCTCGAGTTCGCAGAGCGGTTCGACCTGCCCGTGCGTGCGGTTGTCCCGGAAGACGGACCGCTTGTCAATTCGGGCGAGTTCTCCGGCCTCTCGAGCACGGACGCGAAAACGGCGATCGTCGCCTGGCTGGCGGAGCGAGAGCTGGGCCAGGCGACGGTGAGCTTCCGCCTCCGCGACTGGGGCTTCTCGCGGCAGCGCTACTGGGGCTGCCCGATCCCGGTCATCTACTGCGACGGCTGCGGGATCGTGCCGGTGCCCGACGAGGATCTGCCGGTAGTGCTGCCCGAGCTCGACGACTACGTGCCGCGCGGTAAGGCGCCGCTCGCGGCGAACGAGGAGTGGATGAACGTGCCGTGCCCCAGGTGCGGCGGGCCGGGCGTGCGCGAGCCGGACACGATGGACACGTTCGTCGACTCGTCCTGGTACTTCCTCCGCTACTGCGACGCGGGGAACGACACGGCGCCGTTCGACCGCGAGATCGTCGACTACTGGTGCCCGATCGACAACTACACGGGCGGCGTCGACCACGCGACGATGCACATGATCTACGCGCGCTTCTTCGTGAAGGCGCTGAACGACCTCGGCCTCGTCGGCTTCCGCGAGCCGTTCAAGCGCTTCTTCGGCAACGGCTGGGTCAAGTCTGGCGGCTCGAAGATGTCGAAGTCGAAGGGCAACGTGATCGGCCCGGACGAGCTGGTTGCGCGTTACGGCGCCGATGCGATGCGCCTCTACATGCTGTTCCTCGGGCCGGCCGATCAGGACATGGAGTGGAGCGAGGAGGGGATCGAGGGCATGTCCCGCTTCGTGCGCCGGCTGTGGCGCGTGATCGGCGAGGCGGCTGAGGCCGCTCCCGGCGATGCGCCGAGCGACGGCGCGCTGCTGCGGAAGGCGCACGAGACGATCGCCCGGGTGACCGACGACCTCGGGCGCCGCTACTCGTTCAACACGGCGATCGCCGCGGTGATGGAGCTCGTCAACGAGCTCGCGCGCCGGCCGGGCGATCCGGCCGCACGGTTCGCGGCGGAGACGGCGGTGTCGGTGATCCAGCCGTACGCGCCGCATGTTGCCGAGGAGCTGTGGCAGCAGCTCGGGCACGAGCGCCTGTGGGCCGAGCCGTGGCCGGTGGCCGATCCTGCGCTCCTCGAGCGGGACTCGTTCGAGCTGGTCGTGCAGGTCAACGGCAAGGTGCGCGACCGCTTCGAGGTACCGAGCGACACGCCGGAGTCGGAGCTGATCGAGCGCGCCCGCGCGTCGGCGAAAGTCAGCGTGCACCTGGACGGCAAGGAGATCCGCAAGGAGATCGTCGTCCCGCGCAAGCTCGTGAACTTCGTCGTCGAGTAGCTCCGGCGCTCACAAGAGGTTGACGCGCGCGCGGGAGATGGGCGCCCCGACCCGCCCCTCCAAGCCGTCAGGCTACGCCGCAACAACGCACGCGTCTGTGCCGAAAGCGTGTCGAAACACGCGCGCGGCGTCGTTTCCCACCGCGCCGCCGCTTCTTGCGCCAAGATTCCTCCGTGAGTCGCCGCGTCGCATACGTCCTCTTCCTCGTCCGGGCGCGGTTGGCCCGCCGCGCGGGGCGCGTCCTCCTCGTCGTCGCGGGCATCGCCGCCGGCGCCGCGGTGCTCGCGACCGTGCTCGCCGGCACGCAGGTGATGCAGGACAGAAGTCTTGCCCGCGCCGTCGCGGCGCTTCAGCCTTCCGACCGGGCCGTGCAGGCCGTCTGGTTCGGCACCAACGAGGCCTCGTGGCGCTCGCTCGACAAGGTCGCGCGCCCGGCGCTCGAGGGGCTCGGTGGAAAGCCGGTCGCCGTGATGCTTTACCGCGAGGCGAACGTCGACGGCCGCCTCGTCGATCTCCGTGCCGTCGACGGCCTCAGCCGCTGGGTCCGCGTCACCTCCGGCCGGATGCCTCGACCGTGCACGGCGACGCGATGTGAGGTTCTCGAGATCGGCGGCTCGCTCCCGGTGCCCCACACCGCAGGCCTGCCGCTCGTCGTCGTTGGGCGCGGCGTCGTCTCGCCGACCGCGCCCTTCGCCCCGTACATCAGCCGGCCCGTGAACCCGGGCACCTCTCTCCAGTACCACACTCCGCAGACGCCGCCGCTGGTGATCGCCGACGGCGTCGAGGCGCTCTCGCGCGCGCCGGAGCTCGCAACGTTCTACCGGAGCTACGCCTGGATGCTGCCGATCGCACCGGGAAGCGTCCACCCCTGGACGGTGTCGAGCCTGACGAACGAGATTGCGCGAACGAGCTCGCAGATCGAGGCCAACTCATCGCTGTTCCAGGTGACCGCGCCGATCCAGCAGCTCCAGGCCGCCGCGGCGACGGCCCGCGCCTCGGAGCGGCGTCTGCTCCTCCTCGGCGGGCAGGCGGTGGCGCTGCTCCTGGCCTTCACGCTGCTCGCGGCGGCCAGCCTGCGCCGCGACGTCGAGGCCTCGCGCCGCCGCCTCGCGTGGCTCGGTGCTCCGGCCTGGCAGCTCGAGCTAGGCACCCTCGTCGAGGCCGCCGTCGTCGCGGTCGCCGGCACTGTGATCGGCGGCATCGTCGGGATCGGGCTCTCGGCCGCGCTCGCCAATCGAGCCGGCTCGGCCGTCGGTGCCGTGTTGCGGCACTCGTCCCTCTCTGCGACCGGTCTCCTCGTCGGCCTCGGTCTAGCGCTCGTCGCGACGCTGCTCATCGTCGCGGTGCTCCGCGCGCCGACGGCGCGGATCGGCGGAGTCCGGGTCACGATCGCCGACGTGACCGCGGTCGGCGCGCTTGTCGCGATCGCGATCGGGATCACGCGCGGCCCGACGAACCTCGCGGCGGGGAGCGGCACCGGGCTCTTCCTGCTTCTACTCCCAGGCCTCGTCGCGCTCGTCGCGGCGGTCGTGGGCGCGCGCCTGCTCGCACCCGTTCTGCGCGCGGTGGAGCGCAGCGGACGTCGCGGCCCGATCTCCGCCCGCCTCGCCGCGCTCTCGCTCGCGCGGAACCCGGGCCACGCGACGGTCGCGGCGGTCTTCCTCGTCGTCAGCCTCGGGCTCGCGCTCTTCGCCGGGCTCTACCGCTCGACTCTGCTCCAGGGAGAGCACGACTCGGTCACCTTCGCCGTCCCGGCGGACTACGTGCTGACCGAGGATCCGGAGCTGCTCGTTCCCGTCACTTCGGTCTCGCGGCCCGCGGGCGCGACGCCGATCCTGCGCGCCCAGGCCCAGCACGCGACGGTGCTCGGTATCCCGGCGAAGGCGCTCCCCGGGACCGACGGCTGGCGGAGCGACTTCTCGAAGACCTCGCTTCCGGAGCTCGCGCAGCGACTCGCCCCGACGCAGAGCATGGCCATGCGCGGCAAGCAGCTAGGGCGCGTCCTTCGCGTGGTCGCCTCGACCCGCGGCACCGACGTCCTCGTCAACGGTCTCGTGCGAACGCGCGAAGGGACGTTCACCGTCGTGGCGCTCGGGCCCACGCAGGGCAGCCGGCCCGTGGTGCTGCGCGCTCCGGTGCCCGCGGGCTCGCGTCTCGTGGGCCTGACCTTCGGCCTCGAGAACCGCGGTCGCCTCTCGAGCAACGGAGGCACCGGCCTCCAGCCCGTCGCCCGCGGCGTGATGACGATCGGCGGTGACTGGACGGGCTGGCAGGGGATGGGCAACGTGCACGTGAACCTGTTGCCCGGGCGCGCGCGGCTCCGCTATCTCCTCACGACGGACCTCACCTCGGGCTTCCGCGCGACACAGCCGACCGACGGGACGCCGATTCCTGCGGTCGTCACGCCGGCACTCGCGAGCACGGCAGGCCCCGGCGGGCTGCTTCCGCTCGAGATCCAGGACCAGCGCCTCACCGTCAGGGTCGTCGGAGTGGTCGACCGCTTCCCCACGGTGAACGGAGACCTCGTTCTCCTCGACGGGCCGACTGCGACGACCGCGCTCGACACGCTGTCGCCGGGGCTCGGCGCGCCGAGCGAGCTGTGGGTGAACGGTCCGCGACTGTCGCCAGGCCCGCTCGACCTCGCCTCGCAGGCTGACCTGTCCAAGCTCGTTCGCACCGACCCGCTCGCGCGCGGCGCTCTGTTCGCCCTGACCGGCGCGGCGCTGGTCGCCCTCGCGCTTGCGCTGCTCGGCCTCCTGCTCGTCGTCGTCTCGGACCTGCGGGACGAGTCGGGCGAGCTCTTCGACCTCGAGACACAGGGTGCGGACCCCGCGACCCTGCGGCGCCATCTGCGCCTCCGCGCGCTCTTCGTGACCGCGTTCGGCCTCGTGGGCGGGCTGATCACCGGCGTTGCACTCGGTGCACTCGTCCTCGACCTCGTCACGCTGACTGCGGGCGCCTTGCCCGCACAGCCGCCGCTCGTCCTCGCGATCGACTGGACGATGCTCGCGTTCGCCGTCGTCGCGTTCGCGGCGGTCGCCGTCGGCATCGTCGCGCTCGTCACCTGGGCGGGCTTCCGCTCGGCATCCGCGGGCCGGTTCCGGGAGGTCGGCGCATGAGCGCGGCAATCGAGCTCCGCGACGTCTTCCGTGTCCACTCGACGCCGGAAGGCGACGCCGCAGCGCTTCAGGGTCTCTCGCTCGAGGTGCGGGAGCGCGAGGCGCTCGTCGTGCTCGGGCCGAGCGGCTCCGGGAAGACCACACTCCTGCGGATTCTCGCCGGGCTCGACCGGCCCTCCGCGGGAAGCGTGCGCGTCTTCGGAACCGAGCTCTCGCGGGTGCCGCCGCGGCGACTCGCCGACTATCGCGCCGACACGATCGGGTACGTCGAGCAGCAGTACACGCGTGCGCTCGCTTCCGAGCTGACCGCCCGCGAGCTCGTCGGCGTCCGGCTCGGGCTCCAGGGCGTTCCGCGCCGGCAGCGTCTCGTGCGCGCGGATGAGCTGCTCGAGCGCGTCGGTCTCGCGGGCTCGCGCGACGCCCGGCCGAACGAGCTGTCCGGCGGCGAGCGACAGCGGATCGCCGTCTGCGCAGCGCTCGCGCACCGGCCGCGGCTGCTTCTCGCCGACGAGCCGACGGGTGAGCTCGACGCCGGCAACGCGCGCGTCCTCTACGACATGCTCGGCGAGCTCACACACGCTGAAGGCTGTACGACGGTGATCGTCAGCCACGACCCGCAGTCGGCGTCGCTCGCCGATCGCATCGTCCGGATCCGCGACGGCCGCGTGAGCGAGGAGACGGTTCGCGAGGGCGCCGGCTCCGACGGAACGATCGTGGTCGGCCGCGGCGGCTGGCTGCGCCTGCCCGAGGAGTACCTGCGCCGTGCGGGGATCCAGGCGCGCGCGACCGCGAGGATGGAGGGGCAGCAGATCGTCGTCTCCTCCGCCGACATCGCCTCGCCGGCCGTGGTGACAGATGTCTCGAAGCCGCTCGCGGCGGCGGGCCGGGGCGCAGTACTCGTCGAGGCGCGGGCGCTCGTGCGGACGTTCGCGCATGGTCCGGGGCGGATCGCTGCGGTGAGCGGGGTCGACGCGTCGTTCACTGCGGGACGGCTCTACGCCGTTACGGGCCCGTCGGGATCGGGCAAGACGACGCTGCTTCACCTTCTCGCCGGCCTGGACACGCCCGACACGGGCGAGGTGGAACTGCTCGGCACCGTCCTGAACGGCCTCGATCGCGCCGGTCGGGCTGCGTTCCGTCGTGCGCACGTCGGCTTCGTCGGGCAGCAGCCTGGGCTCGTGGAAACGCTGAGCGCTCGGGAGAACGTCGAGCTCGGCCTTGCTCTCCGCGGTATCGCCGCAGCAGAGGCCGCGGCGCTCACGATCGAGACGCTCGTGGCCGTCGGGCTCGCCGAGCGTGCCGAGCAGCGGGTCGGCCGGCTCTCGACGGGAGAGCAGGTGCGGGTTGCGATCGCCCGTGCGCTTGCGTCGCGCCCCGAGGTGCTGCTCGCCGACGAGCCGACGGCGCGCCTCGACCAGGCGAATGCGCTCGCCGTCGCGCTGCTCTTCGCGCGGCTGGCGCGCGAGCGCGGAGCGACGATCATCTGCGCGACCCACGACCCGGTCGTGATCGAGCAGGCCGACGGCGAGTACGTCCTTCGCGGCGAAGGCCCCGAAGCGCGCGGCCTCGCCGAGCTGGCCTCGAGCTAGCGCGCCTTTCGACACAGTCTCGGCACAGACACGTGACAGTTCGCGCGGCAGGATCGAGGCATGCCGCAATTCGAGCTCTCACGCCGCCGCGCTCTCGTTGTCGTGGCGCTCCTGCTCGTCGCGCTGCTCCTCGCTGGACGGCTCCTGCTCCGTGCGGGGACGCCGCACGCAGTCCCGGCGCCTGCTTTCGTTCCTGCTGCTGCTCCCGCCGTACCGCAGCTCCTCGTCGTCGATGTCGTCGGAGCCGTTCACCGGCCCGGGCTCCTGCGGCTCGCGAAGGGCTCCCGGATCGCGGACGCTGTCGCTCGGGCCGGCGGGACGACGCGCCGCGCCGACCTGGCGCAGGTGAACCTCGCAGCGCCGCTCGCGGACGGCGAGCAGGTCGTCGTGCCCGCGCGCGGGGGCGCTGCTGCGTCGGGCAGCGATCCCGCGACACCCGTCGGCCCCGTCCATCTCTCGACTGCGACCGCCGAGCAGCTCGATGCGCTGCCGGGCGTCGGCCCGGTCACCGCGCAGAAGATCATCGACTACCGCACCCAGCACGGCGCGTTCTCCTCGGTGGACGAGCTCGATGCGATCCCGGGAATCGGCCCGGCGAAGCTCGATCAGCTGCGAGGACTGGTAGCTCCGTGACGGAGCTCCACTCGCGCTTTCCGAATCACCTTCTCCTGGGTGCGCTCTGCGCCGGCCTCGCCCTGGCGAACGCGGGCAGGGCACCTCTGGTGGTGCTCGCAGCGGCATCGGGTGCGCTGGCGGTGTTGGCGAGCGTCGCAACGTCCGAGGTTCGCTTCGGGCTGCTCGCAGTCGCGCTTCTGCTCGCCGGGTGGGGCTGGGGCGGCGCACGGCTCGACGCCCTCGACCGGAGTGTGCTTCTCGCCGATGTGGGTCGCGCCGAAGACGCGCTCGTCGTCGTCACCGGACCGCCGCGACCGAGTCGCTTCGCGGTTCGCGCCCCCGGACTCGTGGTCCGCTGGGGACGGCTGCGACCGCACGAGTCTGTCCTCCTCGAGCTCCCGCTCGGC
>CAVTXU010000014.1:0-103885 GCA_963738775.1 uncultured Actinomycetes bacterium | reverse complement strand
GAGCAGGCGTGGGCGCGGATCTCCCGGTCCCGTTCGCCGATCGCGACGCTGCTCATGGACCAGTCGGTGATCGCCGGGGTGGGCAACGTCTACCGCGCCGAGGTGCTGTTCCGTCACGGGCTCGACCCGCTGACGCCGGGTCGGGACCTCGGACGGGAGCGGTTCGACGCCGTCTGGGACGACCTGGTCGACCTGCTCGCCGACGGCGTGCGCCGCGGCTCGATCAACACCCTGCGCCCGGAGCACATGGAGCTGCGCTGCGACCACGGCCACGCGGACGCCACGACCGCACGTGCGCGCGACCGGTGTACGTCTACCGGCGCGAGGGGTTCGGATGCCTGCTCTGTGGGACCGAGGTCGTCCGGCGGACCCACGCCGCGCGCAACCTGTTCTGGTGCCCGACCTGTCAGTGCGTGGCGTGATCCGGGTGCTATAACCTCCGTCATCACTCGTACGGGTGACGTGAACGGGAGGCGGCGCGTGCGTTCGGTGATCCTGCGGTCGCGCCCGGGTCGTCCGTGGTGGCAGCTCACGACCAGGCCGGCCACGGCGGTCGTCCTCGGGGCGGTCTCGCTGCTGGCCGCCGGGGCGCAGGTCGCCCTGCTCTCCTCGCCCACGCCCTGGTATCAGCCGGTGGTGGCCGGGTTCTGGGCGGTCGTCGGGCTCGCCTTCCTCGGGTCGGCCGCCGGGACCCGCACGCGGGCCCGGCGCGCGGCCGAGGCGCGGCGCTGCGTCCCGGTCGACTCCCTGCCGTTCGTCCCGGTGCCGGTCCGGCCCGCGCGGCCGCGGCGTCGGGAGGTCGCGCGTGAGGACGCCCTCGACGTGGGGGAGCCGACCGAGGACCTCGCCGACGCGGTGCAGACCGCCGTCACGCCCGTCGTGACCGCAGCGGCCCCTGCCGCGGCCGTGGTTCCTGCCGTTGCGCCCTCCGGCGCCGGTGATGCGGAACCGACCGAGCACGTCACCCGCGGGCACCGGCGTTCCCGGTCGGGCGAGCGCCCGACGGGGCTGCTGAACCGGCACGCCGTGCGGGCCGTGCGCTCGGTCGAGAGCGCGTCCCGGGGGCTTCCGGTCGTGCCGGCGGTGACCCCGACCCCGGCGACCCCGACCCCGACCCCGGCGGCCCCGACCCCGGCGGCCCCGAGTCCCGCGAGCGCGGAGCCCACGACGACGATCCCGACGCCGGCCGCCGGGCAGCGCACCCACCGTGCGCAGCCACGTCCCGGCCTCACGGGGGAGACGATCGGGATCCGCGACGGACGGGTCGGCCCGCGTCCCGGCGCGAACGTCGGCCCGCGCCCGGATGCCCCCGCCCGTCCGCGCCGCGACACCGTCGAGCCCGCGGCCCCGGACGGGGCGGTGCCCAGCCAGCGACGTGCCCCCGAGGGCACGGGTCCGCAGCGCCATGCCCATCCGGCCGGCCCCCGGCCGGCCGCAGCCCGCGTCGACGGCCCGGTCACCGGCGACGCCGTGCGAGCGGCCAGCAGCCTCTCCTTCGGTAGTGGTGAGCGCGATGGCGGTGAGCGCGGTGATGGCCGGCGCGGTGATGGCCGGCGCGGGGCCGACCGGCCCGCACCGACCGACACCGGACGGCACGCCATGGTCGAACCGCGTGACCTGCCCCGGCCGCGCCACGCCGACACCGGCACCGTCGCGCCCCGCCCGGCCCGGCACGCGGCCCCGCCCGCCCGCGACCGCGTCCGCTAACCTGGGAACGGACGAAGCGGACAACCGGGCGGGGCGCTGATGGCGGACACGGAACGGCAGACATCCGAGGAGCCGCTGCAGTCGGCGGCCCAGCGACCGTGGGTCCGGCTGGTCACGCTCGGGGTGCTCGCCGTCTTCCTCCTGTCGATCCTGGTCGGGGCCTTCCTGCTCTGACCTGCGGCGTGGTCGGGATCCGGCCGCACCCGCTCCGGAGGAGGCCCCGTGCCCGACGACGAGCAGAATCCTCGCGGCGGTGCGCGCCGCGTGTCTGGTGCTGCCGGAGGTCGTCGAGCGGCCGAGCCACGGGTCGCCCGCCTGGTTCGTGCGCGGGAAGAAGACCTTCGTGACGTTCGCCGACCACCACCACGGCGATCCCCACACCGCGATCTGGGCCGCCGCGCCACCCGGGGTGACCGCCGAGCTGGTCGCCGCCGAGCCCGCGCGCTTCTTCGTCCCGCCCTACGTCGGGCACCGCGGCTGGCTCGGCCTGCGCCTCGATCTCGACGGCGAGAACGCCCTCGACGAGGTCGAGCTCGCCGGGATCGCCGCCGACGCCTACCGGACGGTCGCCCCGAAGACCCTCGCCCGTCTGCTGGACGTCTGATCAGGCGGTGACCGCCTCCTCCGGGGCGTCACCCCGGTCGCGGTCCGCCTGCGCGCGCAGCGTGCGGACCATGTCGGGCCGGGCGGTCATGTAGGCCGTCCCGCTGCGGGCGCCCCAGACGTAGGTCGCCAGTGAGAACGCCGCCACGACCACCGAGTCCCACGGCGCCCCGATGAGGTCGGCACCGCCGAAGCTGCCGATCGCCGACAGGATCGTCAGGCCGACCAGGTAGACCACGAGCCAGGTCCCGCCGGTCAGCTCGGAGACGGCGCGGCTCGAGCGCAGCCACACCACCGCGTACCAGACGATCCCGAGCCCGATGATCACCATCCCGATCCAGAGCTTCGACCAGGACGTCCAGAACACGACCAGCGAGGACACCACGAAGGCGGCCGGCGCGATGACCGTCATGCCGCGCAGACGGGTGTCGTTCCGCGTCAGGCCCGAGGCGCGGAACGCGATCAGCGACACCGCGCCGATCTGGAACGTGAACGCCGCGATCGACCCGGTCACCGAGATGATCGAGTGCCAGCTCGGCAGCGGCAGCAGGTAGGCCAGCCCGACCACGAAGTTGAGCACCAGCGCCCGGGCCGGGACGCCGCGCGCGTTCAGCGTCGTCAGGGACCCCGGGAAGAAGCCGTTCTTGGCCAGCCCGAACACGTTGCGCGAGTTCGCGGCGGTGTAGACGATCCCCGACCCCGACGGCGAGAGCATCGAGTCGGCGATGAGCGTCCAGGACAGCCAGGAGAGTCCGAGGATCATCGCGAGGTTGGCGAAGGGGGAGTCGAATTGACCCGTGCCAGCCACCGCCGAGCAGCCCGGCGGGCACCGCACCGAGGAACGCCAGCTGCAGGCCCAGGTAGAGCACGATCGTGACGATGATGGTCGTGATCAGCGCCCGGGGCACGTTGCGTCGCGGGTCCTTCGTCTCGCCGGACAGCTCGATGACGTTGCGGAACCCGGTGTAGGCGAACACCATCCCGGCGGTCGCGATCGTCGACAGCGCCGCGCCCCAGCCGTACGGGGCGAGCCCGCCGTGGTCGGTGAGGTTCGAGGAGTCGAACCCCGACGCGATCAGCAGCACGATGGTCGTCGTCGGGATCAGGATCTTGATGGCGGTGACGATCGTGTTCGAGCGGGCGAACAGCAGGACGCCGAACCAGTTCAGGGCGACGAAGCCGGCCATGAGCACGACGGCGATGACGATGCCGAGACCGGTCAGCGACGTCCCGTCGTAGACGCCGGGGAGATAGCTGGCCGCGTACTGCACGACGCCGGCGGCCTCGGTGGGCGGGTTGCCGACGTAGCTGATCCACATCGCCCA
Source organism: uncultured Actinomycetes bacterium (assembly GCA_963738775.1). Classification (GTDB taxonomy): domain Bacteria; phylum Actinomycetota; class Thermoleophilia; order Gaiellales; family Gaiellaceae; genus CAVQZA01. The sequence goes on along the minus strand of CAVTXU010000014.1, from coordinate 100,250 downwards.
CCCGACGATGCCCGCGGTCAGCCCGCCGTGGGAGTACATCGGGTAGCGGACGAGGCCGCCCGACTCCGGCTTGGCCATCCCGAGCTCGGCGAACACCATCGCCACCAGCAGCATGAGCGCCCCGCCGATGACCCAGGCGAGCAACGCGGCCGGCCCGGCGTCCTGGGCGGCGTAGAGCGAGGAGAACAGCCACCCGGAGCCGATGACGCTGCCGAGTCCGGCGGCGAGCAGCGACCAGAAACCGAGTGCCTTGTGCAGGCCCGCGTCGGGCCGCTGGTCCGTGGGGTCCGCGCCCGTCGTGGGCGCCGCGCTCGTGTCCGCCATGAGGTCACCTCGTCACGGTCGTTCTCGTGCAGTGACCGGAGCACTACCCACACGAGCGGTCCCGATCACCCCACGGTCACCGACCGTCTCCGGGTCGTGATCGTCGAGCACGGCAAATGCCGCGAACCCCCCGATCTCAGGCGGGGAAGAGCGGCGCGAGCAGTCGGCCCGGCGCGACCCGCAGCAGCGGCGGGGCGGACGTCGCCGGATGCGGGATGGCGGGCTGGGGGGTGACGGGCCGGGGGCTCGTGACGGCGGCCGGTCGTAGCACGGCGGCCTCGACGGCGGCGGCGATCGCGGCCTGGCCGGTCGGGTTCGGTGCCCCGGTGCGCAGCGGATCGGTACCGGCGAACCCGGTGATCCAGGGTTCCCGGGCGCAGACGCTGTGGCCGACGAACACCGCGCGGACGTCGACGACGGAGGCGCTCGCGGCCCGGGCGCGGTCGGTGAGGATGCCGTCGAGGCGGGTCACGGCCGCGTCGACGCGGTGCGCGGCCGTCGGGTCGGCGGGACCCGCCGCGCAGGCCAGACCCTCGGAGAGCCGGGGGTAGGTGGTGACGACGAGGCGGGCGCCCGGGGCGCGGCGCTGGATGTCGGCGAGCGAGGAATCCAGGGCGGGCCCGAGGGCGTCGAGGGCACGGTCGGTCCGGGCCGCGGCGGCGGTGCAGCGACCCGCGGCCGCTGCGGGCGTGCCCCCGGGGGCGCAGGCGCCCGCCAGTGCGCCGAGCCCGCTCGCGTCCGCGCCGACGGTGATCGTGACCCGGGTGACGGCGGGGGTGAGCGTGGCGAACTGGGTGTCCGGTCCGCCGGTGGTCGAGGCGCATGCACGGCTGGTCCACGCCTGGGGCGCGAGCCGGGGGCCGGTGCGGGCCGGGTAGGACGCGACGGTGCGACGGCAGGTCCTCCCGTCGGCGCCGGTCGGGTCGACGAGCGCGGCGCCGCCCGCGGCCGTCCCCGCCGCCCAGGAATCGCCGAGCGCCACCAGCGTCGTCGCACGCGGAGCGGCGTCCGCCGGGCGGGTGAGCGCGGTGACGGTGAGGGTCGAGAGAGTGAGTGCGGCCGCAGCCAGGCACAGCGTGGTGACGAGAACGCTGCGGGTCGGGCGCACGGGACTCCTCGGGTGATCGCTCGATGGGGAGTCGAGTGTTGCCCGGCCCGGTCCGCGACAGAAGGTCCGTCCATCGACCGGATGACGGGCTGGACCTCGACCGAGGTCGAGGGTGCAGGGTCGCCCCCATGGAGCCCGCGCTGCTGCCGCTGCCCGACGACTGGACGACCGCCCTCGCCGTCGTCGCCCACCCCGACGACCTCGAGTACGGCGTCTCGGCGGCCGTCGCCGCCTGGACCGCCGCGGGGAAGCGGGTCACGTATCTGCTGGTCACGCGGGGCGAGGCCGGGATCGCGACGATGCCGCCCGACGAGGCCGGGCCCGCCCGCGAGGCGGAGGAACGGGCGAGCGCGGCGGAGGTCGGCGTCGACGACGTCCGCTTCCTCGGCCACCGCGACGGGGTCGTCGAGGAGGGCGTGGCGCTGCGACGCGACATCGCGCGGGTCATCCGTGACGTGCGCCCGGACGTGGTGGTCGCGATGAACCACGCCGAGCAGTGGCCCGGTCCCGACGGCCCGACGGGCTGGAACTCGGCCGACCACCGCGCCGTCGGGCGGGCGGCGATCGACGCCGTCGGGGACGCAGGCAACCGCTGGGTGCACCCGCAGCTGGCGGCCGAGGGACTCGAGCCGCACGAGGCCCGCCACGTCGTCGTGGGCCACTCACCCAGGGCCGGGCACGCCGTCGACGTCACCGGGTACGTGGACCGCGCGGTCGCCTCGCTGGCCTGCCACCGGCTCTACCTGGAGGCCCTCGAGGACCGCCCGGCGGTGGACCAGGCCCGCGACGTCGTCGCGCAGATGGTCGGCGATCCCGACCACCCGCGCGTGACGTTCGAGCTGTTGTTCTAGGAGGCCGCAGGCCACCCTTCGGAGCGGTCGGCGTACCAGTCGAGGAAGGCCGCCACCGACTCCTCGACCACCGGCGAGAGCGGCCCGGGCCGGTAGCCGCGCGAGGCGACGCCCGCGTAGGCGGCCTCGCACAACGCCCAGTCCTGCTCCGAGGTCGCCCGCCACACCGCGGTGAGCGCCGCCAGGTCCGCGTCGTCGAGGGTGACCCCGGCGGCCACCAGGAAGCACACCTCGACGTCGGTGGTCCCGGCGTCGACGGGGGTCAGCCGCGTCGTCATCGCGTAGTCGGCGTTGGCGTGCGCCCAGAGGTTCGGCAGCCCGACGACGCGCAGGCTCCCCACCTCGGCGTCCGGCAGCGTGCCCATCAGCGGTGCGACGAGCCGGCCGTCGAGGGTCTCCGTCGTGAACCCCTCGCGCAGCGGCAGCCGCGTGAACCGGTACCAGGCTCCGCTGGGGAAGCTCACCTCGTCCGTCGCGAGCCCGCGGTCCTCCCAGCGCGCGCGGGCCGTGGCGAGTGCGGTGTCGTAGCGGGGGTTGGGGCGGACGTCGCCGTGCGTGCCCTGCTCGAAGTTCGACAGCGAGAACTCCGGGTGGCTGCCGCGGCAGTGGTAGCACTCGCGGTTGTTCTCGACGAGCGTCTTCCAGTTCGCGGCGACCCGGTAGTGGTGGCGGGCGACGATCTGCGCCTGCCCGAGCCCGTGGGGTCCGAGGTGGCGGGCGGCGGCGTCGGCGAACCCGTCGAACGCCGGTGCCTCGGCGGCCGAGGACGCCGCAGGGCACACGAACACCAGCCCGGCGGTCTCGCGTACAGCGACCGGGGCCAGCCCCACGCCGTCGGTCGCGAAGCGGTCGCCCATCAGCCGAGCGGAGCGCAGGCAACCGTCGAGGCCGTAGACCCACTGGTGGTACGGGCAGACGAACGCCTTGGCGGTGCCGCGCTCGGCGGTGGTGACGCGGGATCCACGGTGGGCGCACACGTCGTGGTGGGCGTACAGCGTGCCGTCGTGGTCGCGGACCACGATCACCTGGTCGCGGCCGAGCGTGACACGGAACCAGTCGCCGGGGCCGACCTCGCACGAGTGGCCGGCGAACGTCCAGTGCCGCGCGAAGACGTGCTCGACGTCGGCCGCGAAGACGTCCGGGTCGGTGTAGGCGGCCTGGGGGAGGGTCCAGCGCAGCTCGGACATGGAGCCGTCGGACATGGAGCCGTCAGACATGGAGCCGTCGACATGGAATTCGCGGCCGAAGTGCGGGTCGAGCAGCGCGGGCCGGTCGAGGGTGAAGGTGTCGATGGGGTGCCGCGAGCGCCCGGCCGTCGCGAGCTCGGCGAGGATGCGCCCGATCAGCGAGGCGAACTTGAACGCGTGCCCGGCGCCGACGGCGACGTGGACGTTGGGCGTCTCGGGAACGGTGTCGATGACGAAGTGCTGGTCGGGCGGGATCGTGTACAGGCAGGTCTTCGTGTACAGCTCGGGGCCGCCGAAGCCGGGCACGTGGTCGGCGAGGAACTCCTCCTGGCGCTTGCGGCGCAGCGGGTCGGCCTCGAAGGTCCGCGAATCGGCGGTGACCTCGTGGCCGCCCATGTGCTGGCCGAGCTTCGTCGCGACTTCGCCGTAGACCGGGAAGCCGTAGAAGTTGTCCGCGCCGTGCCACATGAAGACGGGGAAGTTCTCGGGGGAGAAGTCGAGCAGGTTGGGGGTGGCGTAGTAGGTGACCTGCTCCTGGAGCACGGTCAGGGGGAGCTCGCGCCCGACGCCGGTGAGGATCTCGTTGGTGCGCGCGTCGGCGGTGACGACGACCTGCTCGGCGCGGTAGACCTCGTCGTCGGTGACGACCTCGACGTGCGTGCTCGTCGGGTGCAGGGCGCGGACGGGGGTGTTCTGCTCGATCTGCGCACCGTGCCCGCGGGCGAGCGCGATGTGCGTGGCGTTGGCGCGGCGGGCGTCGACGATCCCGGACCGCTGCTGGTAGAGCGCCCGCTCGCCGCCGCCGAGCCGGAACTGCGGCCAGCGCGCCATGACGGCCTTCGCGTCGAGCTCCTCGATGGGCACGCCGTGGCGGGCGGCGACGGCGCGGTAGCCGTCCATGTTCCGCGTGCCCGTGGCGGCGCCGGCGCGGGCGTCGACGTCCTCGATGACCAGCCCGCCGGTCTCGGTGACCAGCTGCTGGCCGGAGACGCGCTCGACGTCGTGCCAGGTGTCGTACGCGGCGGGGGCCAGGTCGGCGTAGGCGTCCTGGTGCTGGGCGTAGCGGATGATCCGGCTGTGGTCCTGGCTGGCGCCGCGGTCGTGGCCGAGGTGGTGCGCCTCGAGGCCGAGCACGGCGCCGTCCTGGCCGCCGTTCGCGCGGGCGAGCCAGTACAGGGCGGCGGAACCGAGGCCGCCGCACCCGACGACGACGTGACGGTGTTCGCGATTCATGTGAGCGGACGCGCTCCCTGATCGGGGTCTGTCTTCGGTGACTTCACCCTGATCGGCGGTGGGGCGCCGTGGTGCGGATCCACGATCGGTGCTCCGACTCATGTCAGAAGTCAGGCCTTATCGCCGGGCGCTCGCGGCCGCCGCTGACCTCGCCGAGTGGAGCCTCACGGCTGTCCGCCCAGCCCTCCACGTCCACTCGGCGACCTCTGACCACCGACGTGCGCGACGAGCGCCTCGGTGAACGCCGGGTCGCGCAACGCCGCCAGGTGGTCGCCGCGCACGAGCTGGAGCCGCGCGTCCGGGATCGCGTCGACGAGGACCTCCGGGCGCACGGCCAGCGGGTCGTCCGCGCCGGCGAGCACGAGCGTCGACGCCTCGATCGCGGCGAGGTCGATTGGGTCGGCGTGGCGCACCGAGGCGTGCGCGGCGAGGGCGAGCCGGTCCGATCCGTTCGCGTCGGCCATCCGCCGGAACCCGCGTATCGCCGCCGGGATCCCGGCGACGTCGTCGGTGGTCAGCGCGTGCACCAGCGCGTCGACCGACGCGTGCCGGGTGTCGAGCCCGCCGAGCTCCACCACACCCGCGCCGACCCCGCCGACGACGAGCCGCCGCACGCGGGGATCGGACGCCGCCACGAGCAGCGAGACGATCGCGCCCATCGAGTAGCCGACGAGGTCGAACTCGGGGACCCGGATGTCGTCCACCACCGCGGAGACGTCCCGCGCCATCCTCGCCTCCCCGTAGCGGGCCGGGTCGTGCGGAGCGTCCGAGCGGCCGTGGCCGCGGGCGTCGATCGCGAGGACGACCCGTCCGGCGTCGAGCAGCGCGCCGACGACCCCGGTGTTGTCCCAGTTGCCCGTCGCCGAGGACACGAAGCCGTGCTGCAGCACCACCGGCACGTCCTCACCCACCGCGTCCGGGCCCCAGCGGTACCAGGTGATCCCGACGCCGTCGAGAGCGCGCTCGTGCGCGCGGATCGCGTCCCAGCCGAGCGACTCGATGTGCTCGACCGCGGCGACGAAGCCGGCGAGCAGCTCGTGCTGCATCGTGCCGGTGTCGAAACGGTGACCGACGGGCTCGAGCGCGGCCGGCCGCACCTTGTACGCGCGCCACGACTCGAGCAGCTCGCGGCGCCCGAACGCGAGCCCCTGGTGCGGGCCGAAGAACTTGTACGGCGAGCAGATCAGCACGTCGAGATTCCAGGCGGCGACGTCGATCGGTCCGTGCGGCGCGTAGTGGACGGCGTCGGCCCACGCGAGCGCACCCGCCTCGTGCGCGAGCTCGGCGATCCGGCGCGGGTCGTTCAGCGTGCCGACGGCGTTCGACGCGACGGGGAAGGCGACGACGCGCGTGCGCTCCGAGAGCAGGCGCTGCAGGTCGTCGAGGTCGAGCGCGCAGCTCTCGTCGACGTCGACGAGGTGGACGACGAGGCCCTTGTCCTGCGCCAGCTCGAGCCACGGTGAGACGTTCGCGTCGTGATCGAGCTTCGTTGCGATGATCTCGTCGCCGACCTTCAGCTCGCGCCCGAGCGCGCGCGTGAGCGCAAAGTTGAGGTTCGTCATGCTCGGCCCGAACGCGACCTCGTCGGCGCCGCAGCCGAGGAACCGCGCGGCGGTGGCGCGGGCGGTGTCGATCAGCGCGTCGGTGCGGTTGCTGGTGGCGAAGTCGCCGCCGCTGTTGGCGTTGGACTCGCGCAGGTAGCCCGCGATCGCGTCGATCACCGAGTCGGGCACCTGTGTTCCGCCCGGGCCGTCGAAGAAGACGAGCGGCTGGCCGAGCGCCGGGAAACGCGCGCGAACCGCGGCTACGTCGAGCGCGACGGCGCTCATCCGACGATCCATTCGTAGCGCGGCGTCACGGTCAGCGAGGCGCCGACGAAGCAGTCGCGCTCGGCCTTCGCGAGCAGCTCGTCGAGGCTCTCGGGCGCCGGGTCGAGCTGGGCCTCGATCCGGATGTCGACCTCGACCATGGCGAAGCGCCCGTCCTCGTCACGCTGCGCGACCGTCGCGTGGGCGGAGCCGCCCGCGGCGACGTGGATCTGGGCGCGGCGCGCGTGGTACTTGAGGCTCTTGATCGAGCAGGCGACGAGGCCCGCGAGGACGAGGTGCTCGGGCGTCCAGTCCGCGCTCAGCTCGAGCGGCGCGCCGGTCTCTGCGTGCGCCGTGCCGTCGCGGTCGAGCGAGGCGCGGTACTCGAAGCGCTTGGGCTGGACCTTCACGGCGTCAGCCTATTTGACAGGATCGCCCCGTGGACGCGGCTCGAATCGCCGTGCTCGGTGCGACCGGCTTCACGGGCCGGCTCGTGCTGGCCGAGGCGCGGGCCGCAGGTGTGCCGCTGCGTCTAGTCGGGAGACGGCGCGAGGCGCTCGAGGAGCTGGCGCTGCCGGGCGAGGAGCTCCGTGTCGCGGACGCCGTCTCGCCGGGCGACGCGTTCGAGGGCTGCGCTGCGGTGCTCTCGTGCGCAGGCCCGTTCCTGCGCATCGGCCCCGCGCCGGTCGACGCCGCGGTCGCGGCGGGCGCGCGGTATCTCGACTCGAGCGGCGAGCAGGCCTGGGCGCGCCTCCTGTTCGAGCGCTTCGGCCCGGCCGAGACCGCGGTCTTGCCCTGTTTCGGCTTCGACTACGTCCCCGGCGACGTTGCCGCGCGGCTCGCCGCCGAGGAGCTCGAGCCGCTCGACGAGATCGTCGTCGCCTACTCGGCCTCGGCCGCCGCGACGAGCCGCGGCACCAAGCGGACGGTCGGCGAGATCACGGGCCAGCCGGTCGTCGCCTGGCACGAAGGCCGACTCGCTCCGTCCCGGCTCGCCGCGACGACGCGGACTGTCGTGTTCCCGTTCGGCGCGCGCGAGGTCGTGGAGTTCGGCGGCGCCGAGCCGCTCACCGTTCCGCGCCACACCGACGTCCGCAGCGTCCGCGCGTACATGCGTCTCGCGAAGCCGGCGGCGAAGGCAGCCCGCGCCGCACGCGTTCTCGGCCCGCTGCTCTCGGCGAGCGCCGGCCTGCGCGGGATCGGCCCGGAGGAGTCGAAGCGCGCTGCGACCCGGTTCGCCGTCGTCGCCGAGGCGCGCGGCCCGCAGGGCGGTCGCCGGGTCACGCTCACCGGCTCGGACCCGTATCTCCTGACTGCGCGCCTCATGGTCGCGGGCGCCCGGCTCGAGCCGCGCCGCACCGGCCCGCTCGCGCCGGCGGAGGCCTTCGACGCGCGCGCCCTGATCGAGGCCGCCGGCGGGCTACTGCAGATCGAATCGGTCGAACCGCTCTAGCCCGGTCCGGTCCGTCCGGTCCTGCACCTATCGTGCGGCGGAATGAGGCTTCGGCCGCTCAGTGAGGAAGAGTGCTACGCCCGCTGCTACGGCGGCTGGGAGCCGACCGTCAAGGTCGTCCGGCTCGAGCCGCGCACCACGCACTACGAGCTCGAGGTGAGCGGCGAGGAGCTGCGGCGCCAGCTCGAGGCGCGGATCGACGCGCGGGAGCCCGAGGCGCCCGCCGAAGCGGCGTAGACACGCATGGCGAAGTCAGACGCTCCCCGTGATGCGACCCGCCGGACACGACTCGCCAACGAGCGGACGTATCTCGCATGGTGGCGCACCGGTCTCACTGCCCTCGCCGTATCGCTTGCGGCGGGGAAGATCGTGCCCGGGATCACCGGCGGCGAGCGTTGGCCCTGGGTGATCCTCGGCGTCCTCTACGCCGTGCTCGGGCTCGGCTTCATCGCGTATGCCTACGTACGCCAGACCGCGGTGGATGCGGCGCTCGCCCGGGGTGAGTTCGAACGGCCCGACCCTCGCGCGATCATCATCCTGACGGCTTTCGGCGCGGTGCTCGGCGTGATCACGATCGTGCTCGTGATCGTCGCGACCTGAGCCGTGTCCAGCGCGGTTCCCGACGTCCTCGCGCCCGGGCTCGCGGCGGTCTTCTGCGGGATCAATCCGGGCCGCGTGTCGGCCGCCGCGCATGCGCATTTCGCGAATCCGCGCAACGACTTCTGGCGGCTGCTCGAGGCAGCGGGGTTCACGCCGCGCCTCGTCGATCCGTCGGAGCAGGAGGCGCTCCTCGGCTATGGCTACGGCGTCACGAATGCGGCGCTTCGCACGACGCCGGGCTCGGGCGACCTGCGCAAGGCCGATTTCGCCGGCGCGGCGGAGCGGCTCGAGCGGATCGCGGTCGAGCTCCGGCCGCGCGCGATCGGCTTCGTCGGCAAGGAGGCGTATCGCGGCGCCTTTGGCGAGCGGCCCGAGCTGGGGCTTCAGGAGCGCCGTCTCGACGAGACGCGCCTCTTCGTGCTTCCGTCCACCTCACCGGCCAACGCGGCGGTGCCGTGGGACGAGCGGCTGCGCTGGTTCCGCGCCTTCCGTGCCTCGATCGAGTGATCTTCGGTCCTCCCCCCGGTTGGGGGAGGACGGGTCACTCAGGCCGGGCTACATTGCTCCCAACGAGACGCCACGCTCGTGCCCACCGCCCGGCCCCTTCAGGACTCCTTTTTAGTTTGAGCCCGCCGCAGAACGAAGCGCTGTGCCGTCGGGCCGCGCTGGGCGGCGCGATGCGTCGTCCTCAGTCGCCCCGATAGCGTTGCTATCGAGGCTCCCTGCGTCCTAGCCTCCCACTCGCCCTTCGCACCCCGCCGGCGAGCCATCATTCTGCGGCGAGCTCAGTCGCTCCACCGGTTCGTGATCGGCGTTCTCCGATCTCGACCGAACGCCTTCGGGTGGAGCTTCACACCGGGCGGCGCCTGGCGGCGCTTGTACTCGGCGCGGTCGATCATCCGCAGCGCACGTTCGACGACGTCGGGATCGAAGCCGTCGGCGAGCAGTTCGTCGCGCGTCCGGTCGAGCTCGACGTACGCCTCGAGCACGGGGTCGAGCTTGTCGTAGGGCGGGAGTGAGTCCTCGTCGCGCTGGTCGGGCCGCAGCTCGGCGCTCGGCGCGCGCTCGATGATCGAGACGGGGATCAGCTCGCGGCCGGCCCGCTCGTTGAGGTGACGTGCGAGCCGGAACACGTCTGTCTTGTACACGTCCTTCAGCAACGCGAACCCTCCGGCCATGTCTCCGTAGAGCGTGGCGTAGCCGACCGAGAGCTCGGACTTGTTGCCGGTCGCCACGAGCAGCCAGCCGAACTTGTTCGAGAGCGCCATCAGCAGCACGCCGCGGGCCCGTGCCTGCAGGTTCTCCTCGGTCAGGTCCGGCTCGCGGCCGGCGAACGGCTCGGCGAGCGTCGCGGTGAAGGCGTCGACCGCAGGCCCGATCGGCAGCTCGAGGAACGGGCAGCCGAGGCTCTCCGCGAGCGTGCGCGCGTCGGACTGGGTCTCGCCGGACGAGTAGCGGGAGGGCATCGTGACGCATTGGACGCGCTCGGGCCCGAGCGTCTCGGCGGCGAGGGCGGCGACGAGCGCGGAGTCGATCCCGCCCGAGACCCCGACGACGACGTCGCCGAAGCTGTTCTTGCGGACGTAGTCGCCGAGGCCGAGCTCGAGCGCCAGGCGCATCTGCTCGAGGTCGTCGACGAGCGGGGCGACGGTGGCTGTGACGGGCGCGGACTTCGGGCCGGGCTCCGCGAGCACGACGAGCCCGGGCTCGGGCTCCGACTCGAGCTCGCGCGCGAGGGCGCGGCGGCGCACGTCGCGGAGGCGCCGCGCGACGGCGGCCTCCGGCTCGACGTCGGCGACGAGCAGGAACTCCTCGAAGCCGGGCGCCCTGGCGATCACCTCGCCCTCGTCGTCGAGGATCACCGAATGGCCGTCGAAGATCAGCTCGTCCTGGCCGCCGACGGCGTTGCAGAACGCGAGGTACGCGGTGTTGTCGCGCGCCCGGGTGACGAGCATCTCCTCGCGCTCGCGGTCCTTGCCGACGTGGAAGGGCGAGGCGGAGATGTTGGCGATCAGGTGCGCCCCGGCGAGGGCGAGATCGGTCGCAGGCGGGCCCGGCTGCCAGATGTCCTCGCACACGGTCGGCCCGACGAGGGTCGAGCCGAGCTGGAGGAGGACAAGGTCGCGCCCGGCGGCGAAGTACCGGTCCTCGTCGAACACGCCGTAATTCGGCAGGAAGCGCTTGCGGTAGACGGCCTTGACCTCGCCGTCCGAGCAGACCGCGCAGGCGTTGTAGAGGTCGCGGTCGAAGTGCGGGAAGCCGATCAGCGCGGTCGTGCCGCGAACGGCCGTCGCGATCTCGTTGAGGGTCCGCTCGGCGGCCCGGACGAAGCCCGGCCGCAGGAGCAGGTCCTCCGGCGGGTAGCCCGTGACCGCGAGCTCTGGGAAGAGGACGAGGTCGGCCTGCGCGTCGAGCGCCTCCTCGAGCCGCGCGAGGATCCGGTCGCGGTTCCCCGAGAGGTCGCCGACGACGGTGTTGATCTGAGCCAGCGCGAGCCGCATCCCACAGCGAGAATACCCGCGATCGCGCGCGCGAAAATCGGCACAGTTCCGACACAAAGCGGCGCACCGGCGCCCGCTACTCTCACTGCCCCCGTGGGTGGGTGGGGGTTTGGGATGGGACCCGGTGTCGGTCTAGCCGCCGCGTCGCAAGCGGATCGCGTTCACGTCGTCGGCGATCACATGGCTCGACTGCGCGTTCAGCGCCTCGATCTCGTCCTGCTCCGCGTGGACGTAGCGGCCGCCGCCGGTGACCAGGGCCACTCTGCTCAGTGCATCAGCCACCCAGCGCCTCCTTGATCCCGTCGAGGGACTCCGGGTTCTCGACCGACGAGAGGTCGCCCGGATCGCGCCCGAGCGCAGTCGCCCGCACCGCGCGCCGGACGATCTTCGCCGATCGCGTCCGCGGCAGCGCGCGCACGAGGACGATCCGCTCCGGCGCGAACGCCTTGCCGACCTCCGCGGCCACCGCGGCGCGGATCTCGGCAGGATCGGGCTCCCGCCCGGGCACGGGCACGCAGAAGAGCCAGGAGACCTCGCCCTTCACCTCGTGCGGGACGCCGATCGCCGCCGCTTCGGCCACGTCCGGATGAGACACCGCGGCCGACTCGAGCTCGGCCGGCCCGATGCGCTTGCCTGCGATGTTCAGGGTGTCGTCCGAGCGCCCGTGCAGGAACCAGTACCCGTCGGCGTCGACCGAAGCCCAGTCGCCGTGGCACCACACGCCGGGAAACCGCCGCCAGTACGTGTCGAGGTACCGCTCCGGGTCGCGCCAGATCCCGCGCGTCATCCCGGGCCACGGCCGCCGGCAGACGAGCTCGCCGACCTCGCCGCGCACCGGCTCCCCGTCGTCGCCGACCACGTCCATCGACTCTCCGAGCGAGGGGAACCCGAGCGCGACCGCCTTGATCGGCTCGACGATGCAGCTCGAGAGGAAGCAGGCGCCGACCTCGGTGCCGCCGGAGATGTTCACGATCGGGACACGGCCGCCGCCGACATGCTCGGCCAGCCAGAGGTACGGCCCGAGGTTCCAGGGCTCGCCGGTCGTCGTGATCGCCCGCAGCGAGGAGAGGTCGGCGTCGGGCTCGCCGCGCGGGAGGAGCGCGCGCACGAGCGTCGGCGAGACGCCGAGCATCGTCACCCGCTCCGACTCGACGAGCCGCCAGAGCCGGTCGTCGGGCCAGTCCGGCGCTCCCTCCACGTAGACGACGGTCGCCCCCACGGCGCCCGCGCCGACGACGGTCCAGGGCCCCATGATCCAGCCCATGTCGGTCGAGAAGTGGACGCGATCGCCTGCGTGCACGTCGGACTGGTAGGCGACCTCCCGCGCGATCGAGACCAGGAATCCGCCCTGGACGTGGAGCACGCCCTTCGGCCGCCCTGTCGTCCCCGAGGTGTACGCGAGCAGGTACGGCGCCTCCGACTCGACCTCGACCGGCTCGACTGAGCCGGTCCGCCCCGCAACGAGCTCGTCCCAGAAGACGTCGCGACCGGGCGTCATCGCGACGTCCGAGCCGAGCCGCCGCCACACGACGACGTGCTCCACCGACGGCACCTCGTGTAGCGCTTCGTCGGCGATCGCCTTCATCGGCACGACCTGGCCGCGGCGCAGCGACCCGTCTGCGGTGATCAGGGCCTTCGCGCCCGCGTCCTCGAGCCGCGCGGCGATCGCGTGCGCCGCGAACCCCGAGAAGATCGGTACCTGCACCGCGCCGAGGTGCGCCAGCGCGTGCGAGGCGACCGCCACCTCGGGCGCCATCGGCAGGAACGTCCCGACGAGGTCGCCCTCGCCGATCCCGAGCTCCGACAGTCCCTCCGCGAGCCGGTACACCCCAGCGGAGAGCTCGGCCCAGGACAGCGCCCGGCGCCTGCCGTCCTCCGCGAGCCCCACTGCCGCCTCGCCGTCGCGGCCGGCCCAGCGATGGACGCAGTTCCACGCGAGGTTGAGCCGCCCGCCGACGAACCAGCGCGCCCACTCGATCCCACGCGACTCGTCCAGCACCTGCGTCCACGGCTCGGAGAACTCGAGCCCGAGATCATCGACGACCGCCGGCCAGAACCGGTCGACGTCCTCGACCGAGACGCGCAGCAGCTCCTGGAAGTCGGCACAGCCGAGACGGCGCATCAGCCGCGTCACGTTCGCGTGCTCGACGACCTCGGCGCTCGGCTCCCAGACGTAGTCGCCCACGCCGCGCCAGCCTACTTGACGCGCGGTGCTAGCAACCGCTAACTTAGTGCTTGCTAACTTCGCCGAACAGGAGACAGGAACCGATGAAAGCTCGCATCCTCGCGCAGGAGAACCGCAAGTGGTGGACGCTCGCGGCGCTCTCGTTCGCGCTCTTCATGATCATGCTCGACAACACCGTGGTGAACGTCGCGCTGCCGTCGATCCAGCGCGATCTCGGGATCGGGATCTCCGAGCTCGAGTGGATCGTGACCGCCTACGCCCTCTCGTTCGCCGTGTTCCTGCTCTCCGGCGGCAAGCTCGCCGACCGCTACGGCCGGCGGCGCGTCTTCCTGATCGGGCTCACGGTCTTCACGCTCTCGTCGCTCGCCTGCGGCCTCGCAAATGGCGCCGGCCTGCTGATCGGCGCGCGGGTCGTCCAGGGCGTCGGCGCGGCGCTGATGATGCCTGCCACCCTCTCGATCATCTCCGCGGTGTTCCCGCCGCGTGAGCGCGGCGCGGCGATCGGGATCTGGGCCGGCGTCTCGGCGATGGCGCTCGCGATCGGCCCGCTCGTCGGCGGCGTCCTCGCCGAGAAGGCGAGCTGGAGCTGGATCTTCTTCATCAACGTCCCCGTCGGGATCCTCGGCATCATCGCCGGGCTGATCCTGATTCCGGAGTCGCGCGACATGAGCGCCGTGCAGCGGCTCGACCTACCGGGCCTCATCACGTCCGGCGTCGCCGTCTTCGCGCTCACCTACGCGCTGATCGAGGCCAACACCTACGGCTGGACCTCGGCGCGGATCATCGGGCTGTTCGTCCTCTTCGCGGCGAGCCTGACCGCGTTCATCGTGCTCGAGCTGCGCCAGCGGATGCCGATGCTCGACCTCAAGCTGTTCAAGAACGGCACCTTCGCGGGGGCCAACACGGTCGCGCTGATGGTCTCGCTCGCGATGTTCGGCGTCTTCTTCTACATCTCGCTGTTCATGCAGAACATCCTCGGCTACTCGGCGATCAAGGCCGGAGCGACGTTCCTGCCGATGACGGTGCTGATCATCCTCGTGGCCCCGGTCGCGGGCATGCTCTCCGACAGGCTCGGCTCGCGCTGGCTGATGGCCGGCGGGATGCTGCTCGTCGCCGGCTCGCTCTTGATCTTCGCGCAGCTGAACACGACGTCGGACTTCTGGGACATCCTGCCGGGCCTCCTGATCGGCGGCGTCGGGATGGCGCTGACGATGTCGCCGATGACGTCGGCCGCGCTCTCCGCGGTCTCGGTCGACAAGGCCGGAGTCGCCTCGGGCGTCCTGAATACGTTCCGCCAGGTGGGCGGCTCGCTCGGGATCGCGGTCGGCGGCGCGATCTTAGCCTCGTACGTTTCGGTGGCGGCGACGAGCCCCCAGTTCGACGATCAGTTCGTGAACGGGCTCCAGCACGCGCTCTACACGAGCGCAGGGATTGCCTTCGCGGCCGCGCTCGTCGCCGCGACGACGATCCGCAAGCGGCAGAGCTCGGCCGCTCCCGAGGCCGTCGAGGCGGCGCTCGCGGCATGAGCTCCGCGCGTCTCTCGGCGCCCGAACGCCGGCAGGCGGTGCTCGACACCGCTTGCCGGATCTTCTCCGAAGGCAGCTACCGAGGCACGACGACGGCGGAGATCGCCCGCGAGAGCGGCGTCTCCGAGCCGATCCTGTACCGGCACTTCGCGTCGAAGCGCGAGCTCTACCTCGCCTGTCTCGACATGGCCTGGGTCGACACGAAGGCGCTCTGGGACGAGAGCGTCGCCGCCGAGCCCGATCCAGCGCGCTGGGTGCCCGCGATCGCGGGCGCGGCGTTCGAGGTCCGGACCGGCCCAGCGGTGCTCGCCGATCTCTGGGTGCAGGCGCTCTCCGTCGCCAACGACGACGCCGTCATCGGGGCCGCGCTCTCCGCGCAGATGCGCGAGGTCCACGACTACGTCGCCGAGCTGATCCGCCGCTCGCAGGTCGAGGGCGGAGCGGTGGCGGCGCGCGACGCCGGCGCCGAGGCCTGGATCTTCGTCTCGGTCGGCCTCCTGCGGACGCTGGCCGGGCGGCTCGACGGGCTGCTCACCGCCGACGACCTCTCCCGCATCCGCGCCTCTCGCACCGAGTGGATGCGCGGCAGCGCCGACCAGCTGTAGGTCCACGAAGGAGACCCCCGGCTGCGGCCCCGGGGGTCGATCCTTCGAAGAGGATCGCCACACTTTGGGTGACGATCCGGCGGTTGTGGCTCTGCGGCCCAGCCACGCCTCCGGATCTTCTGTCGCCCGACTGCGGCGCTCCCCCTGCATCCTGACCTGGCGTCCGGCCCGGCTGCAAGTGGGCTCACTATAGGCGTGCGCTCCCGGGTCCGTCAAGTAGCTCGGTCAAGTGATTTTGAAAATCGCAAGTTCACCCAGTTTTCCCTGCGCAAATGCCCCTTTTGGGTGATGCCCATAAGAACCGGCTTGCACTTAGGTGAACTAGCAGGTTCACTTCAGAAGTACGCCGCCGTGAATCCAGAGATCCGCACCCACATCCGCACCAGTGCCGCCCAGCCGGGCTCGATCCGGCTTGGCGAGCGCCTTCGCCAGCTCCGTGTCTCGGCCGGACTGACGCAGACCGATCTGGCCGGCGATCGCTTCTCGAAGGAGTACGTGAGCCAAATCGAGCGCGGCAAGACGCGCCCGACCGACGAGACCGTCGCGTGGCTCGCAGCGAAGCTCGGCGTCGACGCAGGCTTCCTGGCAAACGGTGTCTCCACCGACGAGCGGGGCCGGGTGGAGTCGGCCCTTGCACGCGTAGAGGCGCTGCTCGAGGCCGACTTGGTCGCCGAGGCCGCCGAGGAGATCGCGAATCTCCGCACCGCGGTGCAGGCGACCGGCGTCCGCGAGCTCGAGGCGCGTGTCCTGCTCAACGACGCGAAGGTGAAGTCGCGTCTCGGCGAGGTGCGCGAGGCGCTCGACCTGCTCGCCCGCGTCCGTGCTATCGTCGAAGATCCGCCGTTCTCCGACGTCGAGCGCGCCGAAGTGCTCTTCATGTTCGGCGTCTGCCGGTTCAAGCTTTCGAGCATCCAGACCTCGATCGGGCTCCTGAGCCAGGCGCTGGTGCTCGCCGAGGGCTCTGGCCTTCCGTGCGACCGCCTCCGGTCGGACATCCTGAACTGGCGCTCGCGCGGGTATCGCCACATGCGCGACTTCGAGGCAGCGCGCGAGGACGTCGAGCGCGCGCTCGAGCTCGCCGAGGCGCTCGACGACCGCCGTGCGCTCGCGAACGCCAACTTCCAGGCATCGATCGTCGCCGAGCGCCAGGGCCACTGGGTGCTCGCGCGGACGTACGCCGAGCGCGCCCGCTCGCAGTACGAGGAGCTGTCGAGCCTCGAGAGCGTCGGCCGGATGCTCAACAACCTCGGCGGCCTCAATCTCCTGCTCGGGAAGCCCGAGGACGCGGAGGCGCTGCTCAAGGATTCGTTCCGCGTCGCGCTCGAGGTCGGCAACGACGCCGACGCGGCCCGCGCGATCTCCTCACTCGCCCAGGTGCACCTGCGCATGGGCGACCAGGCGCTCGCCGAAGAGCAGGCGCGCCACGCGCTGCAGCTGCTCGATGGCCGTGAGGACTACCTCGACGAGATCGGGAACGCGCAGCTCACGTTGGGTCGCGCGCTGCTCGAGGTCGGCCGGCTCGACGAGGCCGACCAGGCGTTCCAGGACGCGTCCACGAGCTTCGACCAGCTCTCGTCCGCCAGCCACCGGGCTGCCGCGTGGGTCGCCCAGGGCGATCTCGCGGCGGCGCGCGGCGACGACCGGACGGCGGCGCGGCTGTACCGCACCGCGGCCGAAGCACTGCAGGATTTCCGCTTCTAACGACTCTTCACAGGGGAGGAGGTGATTCATGTGACCAAGGCTCGGCTCATTTACCTGGTGGTGATCGCATCGCTGTTTGCGTTCTACCTGGCGTCGTATCTGAGGGTGCCTGCCGTCTCCCACGTTGCGGGTTTCTCCACGGGCGACAGCGGCTTCGCTTCCGGCAACGGCTAGATTCGGGACGCGCGTCCCGGGCTCGGCGTCAGGAGGCCCGTGGACGCCCGCACTGCGGGGAACTTTCGTTGCGCATCATCCTCCCAACCGGGAGGCCGGGCGTACTCTCCGCGGCGTAGTGACGGCACGGCTCGCCGTCTGGCGGCGTGGGATGGTTCCTGTGTGAATGCATCCCGTCCCCACGATCCGGTGAGCGTCCGCGACGTGGCGGAGCTACTCGGTGTGCACCCGCAGACCGTCCGGCGGCTGATCCACGAGGGGAAGCTCGAGGGAGTTCGCGACGGGACCGGGCTCTTCGTCCCGCGCGCCGCGATCGACGAGCTGCTCGTGCGCCAGCGGCGCAGGCCGGTCTAGGCCGGCATCCCGCCCGAGCCGACGCGCTCGATCACGATCTGCGGAACCCGCGCGGCGGGGCTGAGGCGCAGGACGGCCCGGACGAGCTCTGCGCAGTCCTTGGGCTGGATCATCTCCTCGCTCGGGATTCCGGCCCAGGCCGCCATCGGCGTGTCCACGAACGCCGGACAGAGCGCGACCGCGCGAATCCCGTCGCCGTCGAGCTCCTCGTTCAGCGTGCGCGTGAGCGCGATCACCGCCGCCTTCGTCGCGCCGTACGCCGCGAGCCCAGGCGTCGCGAGCGTCCCGGCGATCGAGGCCAGGTTGACGATCTGGCCGCGTGACTCGCGCAGGAGGGGAATCGCGCCGCGGGTGAGCAGGAAGAGGCCGCGCAGGTTGACCCCGAGCTGGAGGTCGAGCTGCTTCGCCGTCATGTCCTCGATCCGTCCGCCGATTCCGATTCCCGCCGAGTTGACGAGGACGTCGAGGCGGCCGTGGCGCTCGGTGTGCGCCGCGAGCACGCGCTCGCAGTCGTCCTCGATGGACACGTCTGCGGGGACGGCGAGCGCGTCGAGCTCGACGGCCGCGGCCTCGACCTTCTCGGCCGTGCGCGAGACGAGCGTCAGCCCGTAGCCCTCGTCGCGCAGCATCCGCGCTATCGCGAGCCCGATCCCGGACGAGCCGCCGGTGACGATCGCCGCCTTCTCCACAGGTGCCTCTCTACGGCGTTCCGGAAGGAAGGTCAAGTGCCGGGCGTGGCAAACTTGTGTGCGGAGGACCCGTGAAGGCTCCTCCTCTCCCCCCGGCGGCGTAGGCGGCCTCGGCCGCCTCGCCGCCGGAAGAACCTCTCCCAACTAGCATGGGACGCGTGGAAGCGGGTGCGGTTAGGCTCACCGATCTGACGACCGCCGGCGGCTGCGCGGCCAAGTACTCCGCCGCCCGGCTCGAGACGCTGCTCGCGGGATTCGTCCCGGTCGAGGCCGAGAACCTGCTCGTCGGGCTCGCGCCCGCAGACGACGCTGCGGTCTACAAGCTCGACGACGAGCGCGCGCTCATCTTCACCCTCGACTTCTTCCCGCCGCTCGTCGACGACCCGGCCGACTTCGGCGCGATCGCGGCGACGAACGCGCTCAACGACGTCTTCGCGATGGGCGGCACGCCGTTGCTCGCGCTCTCGATCGCCGCGTTCCCGGAGGAGCTGCCGGTCGAGACGCTTGCCGCCGTCTTCGCCGCCGCCGACGTCCAGGTGCGCGAGGCGGGTGGGCTGCTCGCGGGCGGCCACACGATCCGCGATCCCGAGCCGAAGTACGGGCTGGCCGTGGTCGGCACCGTTCATCCGAACGGGATCTGGCCGAAGAACGGCGCGCAGCCGGGCGACGCGCTCTTCCTCACGAAGCCGCTCGGCACCGGGCTCGTGCTCCACGGTGTGAAGCGCGGGATCGGCGGAGAGGCGGAGCTCGCGGCTGCGGTCGCCTGGATGCGGACGCTCAACCGGGACGCGGCCGAGGCGCTGCGCCCGTTCGAGCCGAACGCAGTCACCGACGTCACCGGTTTCGGGCTGCTCGGCCACGCGCATGAGATGGCCGAGCGGAGCGGCGTCGAGCTCGTGCTCGAGCCCGCGTGCTGGCCCGCGCTCGACGGTGCGCTCGAGGTGGCGCGCGCGGGCGAGCGCACCGGCGGCGACTCGCGCAACCGCGACTTCGCCGCCGCGCACGTGGACGCGGGCGCGACTGCCGACGACCTGCTCGCGCTCGGCTACGACCCGCAGACCGCCGGCGGGCTCCTCGTCTCGCTCCCGGCCGACCGCGCGGTGACGCTGGAAGCGGCGTTCGCCTCGCGCGGCCTGTTCCTGCGGCGGGTCGGCACCGTCGGCGCGGGCGCGGGCGTCACGCTAGCCTGAGCTCGTGCACGTCGAGTCGACGCAGCTCGCCCGGGTGCGCGGGCTCACGCTCTCGCCGACGGCCTTCCGGCGCGTCGCGCTCGCCTCGGCGCTGATGCTCTGGCTGATCGTCGGCTCGGGCGCCGCGGTGCGTCTCACCGGCTCCGGCCTCGGCTGCGAGCACTGGCCCGGCTGCACGGCCGGCGATCCCTTCCCGTCGAACGGCTACCACTCGTTCATCGAGTTCTCGAACCGTGTCGTGGCCTTCATCACGATCGTGATGACCCTCGTCGCGTGGCTTGCGGCGCGCCGGACTCCCGGCCTGCTGCGCGGCGACCGGCGGCTCGCGCTCTGGGTCTTCCTCGGCACGCTCGCCCAGGCGCCGCTCGGGCTGATCACCGTCAAGCTCCACCTTCATCCGCTGATCGTGATGACGCACCTGCTGCTCTCGGCGGTCGTGCTCGCCGGCGGGACCGTGCTGCTCGTCGAGGCGCTGCGGCTCGAGAACGGCGCGGTGCCGCCGCTCGTGTCGCTGCGGCTGCGGCGGATCGGGCTCGTCTTCGCGATCGCTGCGGGCGTGCTGCTCGTCAGCGGCACCTTCGCGACCGCGGCCGGGCCGCACTCGGGTGGCGATCACGTGAAGCGGTTCGGCAGCTTCGGGCCGGCGCTCCAGACCCACGCGTACATCGTCGCCGTGTTCACCGCGGCGTTCGTCTGGCTGCTCGCCTCGCTCGCCTCGCAGCGGGCGGTCTCACCGCGGCTGTACCGGCTCGCGCTCGTCCTCGCGGGGCTGCTCGCGGTGCAGATCGTGGTCGGCGAGGTCCAGTACCGGACGCATCTGCCGTGGGGGCTTGTGCTCGTCCACGTCCTGCTCGCCGCCGGCGTCTGGGCGCTGATCGTGGCAGTCGTGACGCTTCTGTACCGGCCGATCGCCTGGCTTCGGCCGCGCGAATAGACTGAGAAGATGCCGGACGAGCTTCGGGTATTCGAGCGGCCGGCCCTCGAGCGGCCGGTCCTGATCACGGCGTTTCGCGGCTGGAACGACGGCGGACAGGGCGCCTCGCTCGCCGGCGGCTACCTCGCGCGCTCGTGGGATGCGACGCGGTTCGCCGAGATCGACTCCGAGCAGTTCTTCGACTTCCAGGCGACGCGGCCGCAGGTCTCGCTGGTCGACGGGCTGACCCGCCAGATCGACTGGCCGGAGAACGCGTTCTATTACACGCGCGTACCCGGGACCGACCGCGATGCGGTGCTGTTCCTCGGCGTCGAGCCGAACCTGCGCTGGCGGACGTTCTCGGAGCTCGTCGTCGGGCTCGCGACCGAGCTCCAGGTCGAGCTCGCGGTGACGATGGGCTCGCTGCTCGCCGACGTGCCGCACACGCGTCCCTCGCCGGTGACCGCGAGCGCCAGCGATCCGCACCTGATCGAGGCGCTCGACCTGCAGCCGTCGCGCTACGAGGGACCGACCGGAATCGTCGGCGTCCTCCACGACGCCTTGCGCCGCGCCGGGATCGCGTCGGTCTCGATCTGGGCCGCGGTGCCGCACTACGTGTCGCTCGCGCCGAGCCCGCGCGCGGCGCTCGCACTCTGCGACAAGCTCGGTGAGCTGCTCGGCGCCGACCTCGATACGACCGAGCTGCAGGAGGCCGCCGACCAGTACGCCGAGCAGGTGACCGAAGCGGTCTCGACCGATGCGGAGACGCAGGCCTACGTCGAGGAGCTCGAGCAGCGCACCGACGCGATCGAGTCAGTCGACGATCTGCCCTCCGGCGAGTCGCTCGCGGCGGAGCTGACCGAGTTCCTGCGCGAGCGCGACGAGGAGGACGACGCGGACGACGCTGCTCGTGAGCAGTAGCGGCCGCATCACGACACCGTTCGGGTTCGGCACGACCGCCGCGGAGGTCGTCGAGGGCATCGATCTTTCCGGGAAGCGGGTCGTCGTCACCGGCGGCGCTGCGGGGATCGGGATCGAGACGGCGCGCGCGCTCTGTGACGCGGGCGCGGAGGTCACGCTCGCGGTGCGCGACCTCGATGCGGGCCCTCGTGCCGCGGCCGCGATCGGCGCCCGCGTCGCTCACCTCGATCTGACGGATCGCGCCTCGATTGCGGCGTTCACCGCGGCCTGGCAGGGCCCACTGCACGTGCTCGTCAACAACGCCGGCGTGATGGCCACGCCAGAGGAGCGCACGGCGGAGGGCTGGGAGCTCCAGTTCGCGACGAACCATCTCGGCCACTTCGAGCTGGCGCTCGGCCTGCACGACGCGCTCGCCGCAGGCGCGCCGTCGCGCATCGTCTCGCTCAGCTCGACCGCGCACCTGTCCTCGCCGGTCGTGTGGGACGACATCCACTTCCTGTTCCGCCCGTACGATCCGATCCTCGCCTACGCGCAGTCGAAGACCGCGAACGCGCTGTTCGCCGTCGGCGCCGCCGCGCGCTGGGCCGGCGACGGGATCACTGCCAACGCGGTGATGCCCGGCGCGATCCCGACGAGCCTCCAGCGCCACATCGGTGGAGTCCGGGCCGCGCCCGAGTTCCAGAAGACACCGGAGCAGGGCGCGGCGACGTCCGTGCTGCTCGCGACCTCGCCGCTCCTGGACGGGATCGGCGGGCGCTACTTCGCTGACTGCAACGAGTCGCTGCCGGTGACGCGCCGAGAGCCCGGCGACCTCACAGGCGTCGCGCCTTACGCGCTCGATCCGGCGAACGCCGAGCGGCTCTGGATCGAGTCCGAACGGATGCTCAGCCGAACGTGAACGCGTAGGCCTTCACGCCGGGGTCGAAGCGCAGCTCGAGGATCCCGTCGCTGATCGCGTCGCCGCTCTTGATCGTGTAGAGCCGGTACCCGTTGACGTCGACCGTCCCGGTGGGCTTGCCGCCGATCAGCGTCTGGACATGGCCCTTCCCGCCAAGCACGAGGTAGATGTAGCGCGCCTGGAAGTTGAGCCGCAGCCGCGCGCCGAGGCCTGCGACGATCGCCTGTGGCCCGACCGTCCAGGTGCCGCTGTAGCCGAGCTCGTTCTGGCCGAGGCCGAACGGGAACTGGTAGGCGGCGGGCTTGTTCGGGACGATCTTCGAGCCGGCGTACCGGGCGAGCCGCTCGTAGCCGAGGTACGACTCGGGCGTCACCTCGCCGGTCGGCGTGCGGTCGGCGACGTCGGTCATCTTCGCGGGCAGCCGCTTCGTCCCCTCGGCGAGCAGCGACCGGATCTCCTCCTCGTCGCCGCGGTAGTCCCCCTCGCCGAACTGGACATGGCGGATCTCGCCGTTGCGATCGATCAGGTACTCCGCCGGCCAGTACTGGTTCGAGTACGCGTTCCAAGTCCCGTAGTCGTTGTCGAGCGCGACGGGCCAGGTCACGTGCAGGTCGTGGGTCGCGGCGCGGACGTTCGAGAGCACGTGCTCGAACGCGAACTCCGGCGTGTGGACGCCGACGATCTGGAGGCCGAGCGGGTGGTACTCGGCGTACCACGCGCGGAGGTGGGGCAGCGTGCGGATGCAGTTGATGCACGAGTACGTCCAGAAGTCGACGAGCACGACCTTGCCGCGGAGCCCGGCGATCGTGAGCGGCTTGTCGCCGGGTGTGTTGAGCCAGTCGGCGATCTTCGTGAACTCGGGCGCGGGGCCGTAACCGGTGGGCGTGGTCTTGTGCGGGACGGTGGCGTGACGCAGCTTCGCGAGCCGCGCCTGTGCCGAGCCGGTCGCCTCGGTGTGTTTCTGGAGCGCCGTCGTGTAGCCGCCGAGCGCGACCTGGAGGTGCTGCTCGGTGTTGAACACGAGCGCTAGCGCGGCGAGCGCGACGACGACGCCCATCGTGCGCCGCAGCGCCAGTCCGTGTGCGCGGAGGCGGCGGGATGCGCGCTGGCCGCCGATCGCGACGAGCAGCATCGGCACCGCCGCGCCGAGGGCGTAGAAGAACGTGAGGAGGACGGCCTGGAGCCCGACCTTGTGCTGCGCAGCGAGCACCGAGATCGTCGCGAGCACCGGGCCGGCGCACGGTACGAAGACGAGGCCGAGGCTCGCGCCGAGCAGGAAGCCGCCGCCGAGGTCACCCCCGCGGCGCCGGGTCAGTCGCGCGAACGGCCGCTCGAGCAGCAGCCCGAAGCGGGGGAAGATCAGCGTCGCCGCAAGCACGAAGAGGAGCGCGATCGCCAGGTTCCGCAGGACGTCGTCCGGGAGCCCGAGCAGGTTCAGCAGCCACGCCGTGACGAGCGTGAAGACCGTGAAGCTGAGGACGATCCCGGCCACGATCGCGTACGGCCTCCGCTTGCCGCCCGTGGCTCCGCCGGCGAGCAGGATCGGCAGAACGGGAAGGACGCAGGGAGAGAGTGCGGTGATGATCCCCGCGAGAAAGCCGATGCCGAGCAGCAGGAGCATCGCGCCTGCCAGGGTAGCTAGCGCTATTGCTCGGCTGCGGCAGGTGCCGGCTCGGCCGCGGGTGTGTCCGCTGCCGCTTCGGTCGTGCGAGCTCTGGGCTTGCGCCGGCGGCGCTTCGGCCGTGCGGGCGCGTCACCCTCGGGTTTTGGCTGTGCGCCGTTCTCGCCGGGCTGCGCAGCTCCGCCCTCGGTCTGCGGCCCCTTCTTCTTGCGGCGGCGGCGGCGTGAGCGGCCCGGTGTCGCCTTCGGCGCAGGCAGGTTCTCGGCCAGCGCGGCCGCGATCTCGGCCACCGGCGCGATGTCCTCGCGGGCGGCGTCGAGCAGCTTGTTCGCGCGCGGCGTGTAGGCCTCCGCGGAGGCGAGCAATGCGACGCCGACGGCCAGCGGCAGCTTCATCGCCTCGGCCACGAGGCGCGAGGCGTTCTCCTCGTGCCGGTGGCCGCGCGAGTTCGCGAGCGCGCCGAGCAGGCGCTTCGCCTCGGGATACTCCGCGCTCGCGCGCCGGTCCTGCACCTTGCGACTCGCCCGCGCGAGCTTCCACGTCCACCGCGCCTGGATCTGCTCGGGCGCGTTCGCGTGACCCTCGGCGATCGCGCGCAGCATGATCCGCACACCCTGCATCCGGTCCTTCTCCCACGGCGGCCCCGACGTGACGAGCGTGACGAGGTCGTCGAAGTCGGCGCGCTCGACCGACATCGAGACGCGGTCGGCGAGCGCGGTCATCCGCAGACGGCGATTCGGGTTCTCGGCGGCGCAGGTCGCGAGGAACTGCTCGAGGCAGGCCTTCGATGAGCGGCCGTCGGTGAGTTTCTTGACGAACTCGGCGCGATCCTCGTACCGAACCTGGCGCGCCGCGATCGTCGCCCAGTAGCGCTGCTCGTCCTCGTCGAGGTAGCGCGGGTCGACGCGCTGCCACTCGCGCTGGATCACGGCAAGGCGACGGCGCACATCGGGCGTCACGGGCACGAGCCACGGCGCCGGCGTGAGCTTGCGACGCGCACGGCGCTGCACGCGGCGGCGCGGCGCGGGCGTGACGCGGGCTCCTTCGCGGTAGAAGTCGGCGTCGAGCAGCGAGTGGAGCGAGATGACCCGGTCGTTATGGGTCGCGTTCTTCGGCGTGAAGTCGACGACGATCCCCGCCTCCTTGCGCGGATGCGTGCGCATGATCCGGCCGATCCGCTGCTGGTACACGCGCTTCGAGGCCGTCGGCGCAAGGTGCATGACGACGGTTGCGCGCGGCGAGTTCCAGCCCTCGGCGAGCAGCATCGCGTTGATCAGGACGTTGATCTCGCCGCGCTCGTAGGCCGCGAGCGTCTCGGCGAGCTTCACCGGCGGCGTGCGGCCGCTGACCGCTTCCGCCTTGATCCCGGCCGCCCGGAACTCCTGTGCGAGGTTGTATGCGTGCTCGACCCCCGCGGCGTAGACGATCCCGGGCGTGTTGTCGAAGCGGTCGCGGTAGAGGCTCGCGGCTGCCTGGTTCAGGGCCTGGTGGTCGAGCGCCGCGGCGAGGGCGCCCTCGTCGAAGTCGCCGCCGACGATCGGCACCGACGAGATCGCGGCGGCCGGCGGGACGCGCAGCGAGCGGAGCGGCGCGATCAGCCCACGGCGCGCCGCG
This sequence comes from uncultured Actinomycetes bacterium, assembly GCA_963738775.1. Classification (GTDB taxonomy): domain Bacteria; phylum Actinomycetota; class Thermoleophilia; order Gaiellales; family Gaiellaceae; genus CAVQZA01. The sequence goes on along the minus strand of CAVTXU010000014.1, from coordinate 74,794 downwards.
TCGGCGAGCGGCAGGTCGTCGACCGAGGCCGGGAAGACGTCCGAGACCTGCTTCGCGATCAACTGCTCGGTCGCGGTCATGCCGATGTAGACGGGCTCCGGGAAGCTGCGGATCGCGGCGCTGGTCTTCTCGCCGAGCGCCGTGTGCGCCTCGTCGGCGATCACCAGCTGGTAGGCGTCGCGCGAGATGGAGTCGACGTGGCGCGCGAACCAGGCGTAGGTCTGGATCGTCAGCGGATTGCCGCGGAGCGGCTCGGTTCCCGCCTCCACGGCCGGCGCGAACCGGTCGCCGTAGCCCTCGGTGGTCAGGTCGCGCTCGAACTGGGAGACGAGCAGGCGGCGGTGGGTCAGGATCAGGACACCGAGGGTGCGCGCGGCCTCGACGAAGCCGGCAGCGGCGATCGTCTTGCCCGAGGCGGTCGGATGGCGGAAGCGGTAGCGGCGGACGGCTCCCGAGTCCGCGTCGGCGGAGAGCTCCGGCTCGTCGTCCTCGTCGTCGTCGGTCTCGATGTCGACCTCGATCGCGTCGTCGTCCTCTTCCTCCTCTTCGGGCGGCGCCTCTTCCGCCACCGCGACGCCGTTCCCCTCGGCGGCCAGCTCGTTCGCAGCGATCAGCTCGGCCAGCATCCCGGCGAGCGCGTCGATCTGGTGGCGGCGCAGCTCGGTGTTCGAAGCGAGGTGGGGTGCAGGGTCGGAGAGGACGCGCTCGAGGCCGAGCATCAGGCCGAAGCGAACCTTCCATGAGGGCGACGGCTTGCGGCGACCGGCGTCGATCTCGGTGAGCGCCTCATCGAGCGCGAGCCGGCGGGCGGTTCCGTGCCCGAGAGCCAGCGCCGGGTCCTCGCCAGGATGGAGGAAGGGCTCACCGGCCCAGCCCTCGGCTCGGAGCGCGGCGGCCACGAGGCCGTCCGCCGTCTCCGGCATGGTCGTCGGATTCTCGGTCGTTTTCTGCATGTGCGCAGCACATCTCGTGTGCTGCAAGCTTGAACAGAGGGCGGGCGCTACCGCTGAGCCAGCCGGGCCGCGCCGCATTCGCAGCATACCGGAAGTCAATGCCGCCCGGCGGCTGCGTTTCTTGTCACGCTTTTGTCACAGACGCGCGCGGTTTTCGCGACTACGATCGCCATCGGGTGGTGGCACGGGGTGGCCCCAGACCCGGCGGGTTCTAGATGGGGGTGCCGCTTCCGCCGAGCCCGCCCAGAATGCGGGCGAACGGATTCTGCGGGGCGACTTCCCAGACGAGCTCGCCGCCGGGTTCGGCCTCGCCGTGGAACCGCTCTGCGAGCGCGACAGCCTCCTCGCGCGTCTCGGTTCCGGCGATCACGAACTTGAAGCTGCGCGTCGCCGCGTAGCCCTCGCCTTCGAGCTGCGCCTGGAGCGCGCGCGCGGCGTCGGTCGTTTCGCACTCGACGTGCACCTCCCAGGGCGCGTAGCCACGCTCGATCAGATCCTCGTCGGTGCTCGGATGCGTCGGCTCGTCGTCCCACCGCTCCTCGTCGGCGAGCCAGTGCTCGATCACGACCTCGCCGTGCCCCTCGACGTACGGCAGCACCGCCTCCGCCTGCGCCCGCGTCTCCGTGTAGACGAACACCGTGTCGTCGTCTCGCGTCACCGCGAGCCGTCGGCCCTTCAGCTCGTCCGCGAGCTGCTCCGCGTCGGTCGACGAGAGATGCAGGTTCTCGAGCAGCCCCTCGGCGTCCTCGCAGGTGACCCGGACGCGGAAGTCGTCGGCAGCCATCAGGCGACCGCCCCGGCGCCGGACTCGGCGAACTGGCGGCCGAAGAGCCGCTCCGACACGCCCGTCTGATCGAGGTACCGCGTCGCGCCGCCCATGAAGAACGGCCACCCGGCCCCGAGCAGCAGGCACGTGTCGATGTCTGCCGCCTCTGCGACCACGCCCTCACCGAGCATGTGCTGAATCTCGTCTGCGACTGCGTCCATTGCGCGCTCCTGAATCTCTTCGATCGACCACGGTGCATTCTCGACGATCACGGCGTCCTCCGCTCCGTCGGCGTACGCTGCCAGGGTCGGCGAGAGCGGGAACCGGTCGGGAAACGCGCCGTGCATCGTCTCGAGCACGTGGTTCGCGACGCGCGGCCCGACCATCTGGAGGAGGACGGACGGCGCCATCGGCATCCCGAGCCGGAGCAGCGCCTCGTCGACGTCGTCGCTCGACGAGCCGTGCTCGAGCGCGTCCATCAGTACCCGCGTCATCCGGGTCAGGACGCGGTTGACGACGAACCCGGGCGCGTCTTCGACGAGCACGCCGCGCTTGCCGAGCTTCTTCGACAGCGCCCACGCCGTGGCCAGGGTCGCATCGTCGGTCTCCGGAGTTCGGATCAGCTCGAGCAGCGGCATCATCGCGACCGGGTTGAAGAAGTGCATCCCGACGACCCGCTCGGGATGCGCGAGGCCCGCGCCCATCTCGGTCACCGAGAGCGAGGAGGTGTTCGTGGCGAGGATGCACTCCGGCGAGACGATCGACTCGAGCTCGCCGAAGACCTGCTTCTTCACGTCGAGCTCCTCGAACACGGCCTCCAGCACGAAGTCGCAGCCCTCGAAGACGTCGAGCTCGGTCGAGCCGGTGACGAGCGAGCCGAGGAAGCGGCGCTTACCCTCGTCGTAGCGATTCGCGGGCAGGCCGTCGCGAACAGCCTCGAGCGCCGACTCGACGCGCGCCGCGTCGATGTCACGCATCACGATCGGCACCTCGAGCCGGCGGAGGAACAGCGTCGCGAGCTGTGTCGCCATGAGCCCGGCGCCGACGATCCCGACCTTCTGCACCGCACGCGGCTTCACTTCGGGGATCCCCACACCCCGCTTGGCGCGCCGCTCGACGAGGTCGAACGCATACAGCGAGGCCTGCGCCTGCCGCGAGAGGATCAGGTCGGCGATCGCCTCCTCCTCGGCGCGGTAGCCCTCCTCGAGCGACCAGTCGCGCGCCCCCTCGATCAGGTCGAGCGCGACGTACGGCGCGGGCGCGGCGCCGTGGACGGCGTCGTCGACCGCGGTGCGCGCGCGCCGTAGCACCGTCTCCAGCTCGGACCAGTCCGGGGCCGGGCGCTCCGGCAGCCCGTGCTCGACGAGCTCGAGCGCATAGGCGATCGACTCGTCGACGAACTCGACGGGCTCGAGCAGCCGGTCGGCGAGCCCCCACTCGAACGCGGTCGCCGCATTGAGCATCTTGTTCTGGCGCAATGGGTTCTCGACGATCAGCTTCACGGCCTGCGCCGGCCCGATCAGCTGCGGTGCGAGCTGCGTTCCGCCCCACCCCGGGATGATCCCGAGGAACACCTCCGGAAAGCCGAAGTGCCGCACCGAGGTCGCGATCGTCCGCGCCGAGCAGTGGAGCGAGATCTCGAGCCCGCCGCCGAGGCACGCGCCGTTGATCGCGGCGACGGTCGGGTACGGGAGCGCGCGGATCCGTGCGAAGAGGTCGTGCCCGGCGCGGCTGCCCTCGATTGCCGTCTCGCGGTCGCGCACCTTCGGGAACTCGGCGATGTCGGCGCCCGCGGCGAACACGAACGGCTTGCCGGTGAGCACCATCGCGACGAAGTCGCCCGACTCGAGCTCGCCGAGCACGCGCTGCCCCGACTCGAGCGCGCCGCGTGAAAACACCGTGGGCTTCGTGTAGTCCTCGCCGTTGTCGATCGTCACGAGCGCGAGCGGGCCGAGCCGCGTCTCGACGCGCTGGAGGAAGAACTGTGTCTCAGCCACCGAGGTTCTCCCACAGAAGCGCGGCGCCCATGCCGAGGCCGATGCAGAGCGCGGTCAGGCCGTACTGAACGTCCGGCCGCTGCTCGAAGCCGTAGGCGAGCTGCGCCATCAGGCGCACGCCGGTCGCCGCGAGCGGATGGCCGCAGGCGATCGCGCCGCCGTACGGGTTCAGCCGCGGATCGTCGGGCGAGACGCCCATGCCCTCGCACCAGGTCAGCACCTGCACGGCGAACGGCTCGTTGAGCTCGAACAGGCCGACGTCATCGATCGTCAGGCCTGCCTGCTCGAGCACCCGCTTCGTCGCCGGAACGGGGCCGATCCCCATCAGCTCCGGCTCGACGCCGGCGTACGCGAAGCCTACGAGCCGCATCTTCGCGTCGAGCCCGAGTTCCTCGGCGGTCTCGGCGGCGGCGAGCAGGCACGCGGTGGCGCCGTCGGTGAGCCCGGCGGAGTTGCCCGCGCTCACCCGGCCGCCCGCCCGGAACGGCGTCTTCAGCCCCGCGAGCGCCTCGACGGTCGTCTCGGGCCGGAGGAACTCGTCACGGTCGGCGACGCGCCAGCCCTCGTCACCGAAGACGGCCATCGGGACGACGGTCGCCTTCATCACGCCGTTGTCCCAGGCCACGGCGGCCCGGCGCTGCGACTCGGCGGCGTAGCGATCGGCGTCCTCGCGCGTCAGCTCGCGGGAAGCGGTCGTGCAGGTTCTCGGCCGTCGCGCCCATCACCGCGGCGGACTCGTCGATCAGGCGCTCCGCGACGAAGCGCGGGTTGAAGTCGACCTCCTCGCCCATCGCGTGATGGCCCATGTGCTCGACTCCTCCGGCGAGGATCACGTCCGCGGCGCCCATCGCGATCTCGCCCGCACCGGTCGTCACGGCCGTCAGCGCGCCCGAGCACATGCGGTCCACGGCCATCCCGGGAACGGTTGTCGGCAGTCCGGCGAGTAGCGCCACGTCGCGTCCGAGCGTCAGCCCCTGGTCACCGACCTGCGCGGTGGCGGCCATGATCACGTCGCCGATCCGCTCCGGCGGCAGCGACGGATTGCGCCGCAGCACCTCGCGCACGACCTTCACGGCCATGTCGTCGGCGCGCGTCTTCCAGAAGAGTCCCTTCGGGCCGGCCCGGCCGAAGGCGGTGCGGACTCCGTCGACGTAGACGACCTCGCGTCGCTCCCGCGCCATCCGGCTACTCCGCGCCTGCGGCCAGCTCGCGCGAGCGCTCCATCGCCGCCTGGATCGCGTTCATGAACGCGGCCCGGACGCCCGCCTGCTCGAGCTCGTGGATCGCCCGCGTCGTCGTGCCGCCCGGCGAGGTGACCTGCTCGCGCAGGACGACGGGGTGCATGTTCTCGTCGCGGAGCAGCTTCGCGGTGCCGAGCATCGTCTGCACGACGAGCTGGGTCGACGTCTCGCGCGTGAGGCCGAGCAGGATCCCGGCCTCGATCATCGCCTCGGCGAGCAGGGCGAAGTAGGCCGGGCCCGAGCCGGACACGGCTGTGACCGCGTCCATCGCCTTCTCCGGCACGCGCACCGAGTAGCCGATGTGCCCGAGCACCTCCTCGGCGAGCGCGAGGTGGGCGTCGTCGGCGTGCGCGCCCGCGCAGACCCCAGCGATTCCCTCGTGCACGACGGACGGGACGTTCGGCATCGCGCGCACGACGGGCACGCCCGGCGCGATCCTGTTCTCGATGTAAGCCGTGGAGATCGCCGCAGCGACCGAGAGCACCGTCTGCTCCTCGGCCAGCAGGCCGCCGATCTCGCCGAGCAGCACGTCGAAGTCCTGCGGCTTGACCGCGACCACGATCAGCGCGGCGCCCGCAACCGCCTCGGTGTCGGAGAGTGTGCCCTCGACGCCGTAGCGGTCGGCCAGCTCGCGCACCCGCTCCTCGCGGCGCGCAGTGATGACGATCTCGCCGGGAGAGCGCCAGTCGGACGAGAGCAGCCCGCGCAGCAGCGACTCGCCGATCCGGCCGCACCCGATGATCGCCACGCGCCGAGCGTCAACAGTCATGCGCTCAGTGTATTCAGGCCGCGTGGCGACTGGCAGGCGCGCCGGGGACGAGCCCGGCCGCCATCCCGGAGAGCAGGTAGACGCTCGCGAGCCCGGCCCACTCGCCGTACGGCTCGAGCAGCTCCTGCGTCTCCCAGCCCTCCACGGGGCGCCCTCGCAACGCGGCGAGGAGCTTGACGAGCCCGAGGTCGCCGACGAGCCCGCGCTCGTGACGGCCGAGCCCCTGGAGGCAGACGACGCCGGCCGACCACGGGCCGAGCGTGCGCTCGCGCTCGAGCCGGGTTGCCACGGCCTCGGTCGGCACCTGGCGCAGGCGTTCGAGATCGAGCGAGCGGCAGATGCGGACGAGCGCGGCGGCGCGACGCTCGGCGAGTCCGAGAGTTCTCAGCCGAAGCGGCGAGAGCGCGCCGAGCGCCTCGCGAGTCGGCGGCTCGCAGAGCTCGCCGGGGCCGCGCGGCATCGTCGCGCGCAGGATCCGGCGCTCCAGCGCGCGGGCCTCGCGCGCCGTGATGAGCTGGCCGCACACCGCGCGGAGCAGCGACTGGGCGACGGTCGGCACCCGCAGCGCGCGCATCCCGCGAAACCGCCGCAGCGACGGGCCGAGCAGCGCGTCGTCGGAAAACCGCGCGACGAGCTCTGAGTGATCGTCGTCGACGGCGAGCACGAAGCGCATCAGCTCGAGCCCGGCCTCCGTCTCCGCCGCGATCCGCACGGTTCCGTCGGGCAGCTGCCACGCGCACGCGGGCTCCGGGAGCAGCGCGGTGAGGCGGCCGCCGGAAAACAGACGCGTCGCGTCGGAGGCGTGGCGGGCGGTGAGGGCGAGCGAGTAGGGGCCTTGCGGGCGGACGTCGAGCTCGAGCGTCACCGCTCGCTGCGGACGTCGGCCTGTCCCGCCTGCATGGCGAGGTCGGCCGCGCGCTCGAGCACGTCGAGCGCCTCGGGCTCGCGGCCCGCCTTGCGCAGCGCGCGTCCCCAGGTCGAGTGCAGCTCGATCCGCTCGCGGAGGTGGCTCTGCTCGTCGAGCTCGTCGGCCGCGCGAGAGAACGCCTCATTCGCCTCGTCGATCCGGCCCTCGTTGGCCTCGGCCTCGGCGATCGCCCACCACGCCTGGCCGCGGTTCGACGGATCGTCGTCGCCGAGCAGCTCGAGCGCCTGGTGCGCAAGCGTGAGCGCGGTCGCATTCGAGCCGGTGGCGGCAGCGAGCCGGGCCTGCACGGTGCGCAGGTGGCCGAGATCGGACGGCGCGGCGCGCGGGCCGAACAGCTCCTCCGCCTGCTCCAGCTGCTCGTGCGCCTGGGACGGATCGCCGCCGGGGAGCATGAGGATGCTCGCGCAGAGCAAATGCGCGCGGGCGAGATGGAGCGTGTCCTCGGTGGCCTCGAGCAGGGCGATCGCGCGCCGTGCGCTGTCGAGCGCGTCGAGCCCGCGCCCGCGCGTCTCGGCCAGTCGCGCCTGCGCCCAGTACAGGCGCACGCGCGTGTACGGGTCGGAGCTGTCGGAAACCCGCGCGAGTGCCGTGCGGATCGCCTCCTGCGCGCCGGGGACGTCGTTCAGGTCGGAGAGCGCGTAGCTCAGGTAGGTGGCGAAGCGGACGTAGGCGACGGTGTTGTCGGGCTCCTCGGCTTCGAGCCGCTCGAGGCAGCCGCCGAAGAGCGCGACGGCCTTGTCCGGGTCGCCGTGCATCGAGTACGCGCGGCCGAGCGTCGCGTAGAGGTCGGGCTGAGCGGACGGCGAAGGGTCGGTGCGCATGAGCGCGCGCTCGAGCAGCTCGATCGCGCCGGACACGTCGCTCTCGCGGAAGGCAAGCAGGCCGAGCGCCGTCTCGGCTCGCGCGGTCGCGCCGAGGTCGCCGGCGGCGAGCGACTCGTCGATCAGCCCGCGCAGCATCCGCTCGACTCCGGTCGGGTCGTCGGAGAGCCGCAGCTCGAGCTCGGCGGCCGCGAGCCGGAGCTCACGCTCCTCGGTCGGATCGACTTCGGAGCCGGTCTCGAGGTACACCGGCGAGATGCCGAGCTTGCGGGCCAGCATGCGCACGGCCTTGACCGACGGCTGCCGCGTGCCCGCCTCGATCCGGGAGATGTAGGCGTACGAGACGCCGGGTGAGGCCAGCGCGCGCTGCGAGAGGTTGCGCTCGAGGCGCAGTCTCCGCAGCCGCTGCCCGATGGTCTCGGGACCCGGCTGAGCGTCGATCGTAGTCACCGCAATCATCTTATCGACGGTCGACGGCGGGGGTCGCAGCGCTGTATCGAGTGATCTCGCAGACAAAAGTCGAATAGGTTCTGCCTTCCGGGAAACGTCCCGGGCCGTCCGGGCGTCCCCACCGGAAGGAAAGGAGAGGGCATGCTCCGTCACCGCATCCGCATCGTGCTTGGTGTGGTCGGCGTTGTCGCTGCTTTGGTATTCGCAGCGCTCAACGGCTCCGGCCCGTGGGGTCCGTAGGGCCCTAGGCAGGCGGGTGGGAGCGCAGTGGTGCTCCCGCCCGCCCTCAAACCATCTACTCTCCGGCGCGTGACTGCGCTCGCGCTCGCTGTCTACGCCGTGCTGCTGGCGGGCGCTGGGGTCATCATCTGGCGGCGGCCGACGCTAGCGCTCTACGCGTTCATCGTCGGGCTCGCGGCTCACAACGCGGTGATGGCCTCGCTCTTCGCGGCCGGCGTGCGGGGCAGCTCGCTGACCGTGATCCAGTCGTGGAAGGAGACGCTGCTCGCCGTCGCCGTCGCACGCGTCCTCCGTGACGCGATCCGCGCCCGCGCCCTGCCGTTCCGCCCGCGCACGGTCGACTGGCTCGCACTCGCGTTCGGCGCGCTCGTCGTGGTCTACGCGTTCATTCCGCAGAGCGTCCTCGGCGGGCTCTCGGATCGCAAGGGCGTGTTCTACGCCCTGCGCCACGACGTGGTTCCGGTGGTCGTGTTCCTGCTCTTCCGCGCGCTCGGGCTCGACCCGGCCGAGCGGCGGCGGCTCGCCTGGACAGTGCTCGGCACGGCGGCCGCGGTCGCCGCGATCGGGCTCGTCGAGGTCTACGCCGTGCCGATCTCGTGGTGGCGCGGGAACGGCGTCGTCGACTACTTCCACAAGCAGCTCGGCTACGACTACCACGGCACGGGCGGGCTGCCCGAGAACTTCATCTACAACACCGGCTCCGAGGCGCACTTCCTGCGCCGGCTCGTCTCGGTGTTCCTCAGCCCGCTCGCCGCCGCGTACCTGATGGTGGTCGCGCTGCTGCTCGCGCCGCGCCACTGGCTCGCCGCTCCGCTCGCGGCCGTCGCGTTCGCCGGGCTCCTCTTCACCTTCTCGCGCTCGTCGCTGCTGGCGCTCGCCGCGGGGCTCGTCGTCGTGGCGATATCGCGCCGCGCCGTCGTCCCCGTCGTCGTCGCGGTGGCCGTCGTCGCGATCGGGATCGGCTGGGCGTCGGTCTTCCCGAAGATCGCGCCGACGGGACACTGGACGAAGGCCGATCTCGTCTACCAGCACCAGGTCTCGCAGCAGAAGGGCCCCGCGTCGGGGAGCGCGCTCTCCGACAACGAGCCGTCGATTCACAGCCACCTCGCCAGCCTGCGCCAGGGCATCCGCACCGTGCTCCACCACCCGCAGGGCTTCGGCCTCGGCAACGCGGGGCAGACCGCGTCGCGCAACGGGACGCCGCTCAAGGCGGGCGAGTCGAACTACACCGAGATCGGCGCGGAGATCGGCCTGCTCGGCGCGCTCCTGTGGACAGCGTGGGGGCTCGCAGTGCTGATCGGACTCGTCCGGACGGCGCGCTCGACCCGCTTCGCCACCGTCGCCGGAATGGCCGGCGCGTTCGGCGCCATCCTTGCCCTGGCGGTGCAGACCGACGTGATCGGCGACCCGTGGGTGGCCTACTGCGTGTGGGGCCTCGCAGGGGGAATGCTCTTCGCTACCGTGGAGACATGACCAGCATCGACCCACGCGTGGACATCGGCCATGTCCATCTGAAGGTGGCCGACATCGACCGCGCGCTCGGCTTCTGGCGCGACGTGCTCGGCTTCGAGGAGACCACGCGCTACGGCGACCAGGCCGCGTTCCTGAGCGCCGGCGGCTACCACCACCACATCGGCCTCAACACGTGGGAGAGCCGCGGCGGCCCACAGCCGGCGCCCGGCACGACGGGCCTCTTCCACGCCGCGATCCGGTATCCCGACCGCGCCGCGCTCGCCGACGCGCTGCGCCGCCTGGTCGAGGCGGGCGTCCCGGTCGACGGCGCGAGCGACCACGGCGTCAGCGAGGCGATCTACCTGCGCGATCCCGACGGCAACGGCGTCGAGCTCTACCGCGACCGCCCGCGCGAGGAGTGGCCGCGCACCGAGGACGGCGACCTCGCAATGGTGACGCTGCCGCTTGACCTCCGCGCGCTGCTTGCCGAAGCACCTCTTGCGTCCACAGTAAGTTCTTAGCTGCCTCTGCTGAGATAGGAGCACCATGCCTCGCCGGACCGGCTATCTCATACTCGTGATCCTCGCCGCGGTGCTCCTCGGAGCCGCGGTCGGAGCCGGCACGTACGCGGCGCTCGGCGGCAAGACGACGACGGTCATCCACGACCAGGTCGTGACGGAAGGCCAGCCGACCGCGAGCACGACGAAGCCGCTCACGAGCGTCGGTGCCGTCTACAAGAAGGTGCAGAACGGCGTCGTCGAGATCATGGCTACGACCACGAGCGGCTCGTCGTCGTTCGGCTTCGGCGGCTCGACGCAGACCCAGGAGGCGCAGGGCTCGGGCTTCGTCTACGACACGAGCGGCCACATCGTCACGAGCGAGCACGTGATCGCCGGCGCGACGTCGATCACGATCCGGTTCCCGAACGGCGCGAAGTACAAGGCGACGCTCGTCGGCCAGGACACGTCCACCGATCTCGCCGTGCTCCAGGTCAACGCGCCGGCCGCCGAGCTCGAGCCGATCGCGCTCGGCGATTCGACCGCGCTCCAGATCGGCGACGAGGTCGTCGCGATCGGCAGCCCGTTCGGGCTCGAGGAGACGGTCACCTCCGGGATCGTGAGCGCGCTCCATCGTGAGATCACCGCGCCCAACCAGGCGACCATCACCGACGCGATCCAGACCGATGCGCCGATCAACAGCGGCAACTCGGGCGGCCCGCTGCTGAACATGGCGGCGGAGGTCGTCGGCGTGAACGCCCAGATCGAGAGCGCGTCGGGCGGGAACAACGGCGTCGGCTTCGCGGTGCCCTCCGCGACGATCCGCACGATCGCGCCGCAGCTGATCGCGAACGGCAAGGTCGTCCACGCGTTTCTCGGCGTCCAGGTCGAGACGATTCCCGTCGGCGCAGCCGCCGTGCTGAAGGTCTCGCCGGGCGTCGCGATCGTGAGCATCCAGGCGGCGACCCCGGCGTCGAAGGCGCACCTCAAGGCCGCAACCGGCACCAAGACCGCGGCCGGAGCGAGCTACCCGAGCGGCGGCGACGTGATCACCGCCGTCGACGGAACGAAGGTCACGCAGGCCGATCAGCTACGGACGCTGATCGACGGCCGCAAGCCCGGCGAGAAGGTCAAGCTCACCGTGTCACGGAACGGGCACACCCGCACGGTCACCGTCACGCTGGCCGAGCGCCCCTCCTAGACCGCGCGCCCACTCGCGGATCGCATCCCAGTCGCGGGCGTCGCCCGCCGGCATGTGGCTGAACGGGAAGTGCAGCGTCTCCGGGTCAACGACGCCGCCGAACAGCGCAACGCTCACGGGCCGGATCTCGGCGCAGCCGGCGAGCGCCCGATCGAGCTGCTTGCGCGAGGCCAGCGTCTCCTCCTCCGAGTCGTGCAGCGGGCCGAGAGCGAACACCGCGAACGGCACCTCCGCGAGCACGATGCGGTGGCGCTTCAGGAAGCGTCGCGCGTCGGAGTGCCAGCGCCCCATGTAGAGCGGCGCGCCGATCACGAGCGCGCGGCAGCCCTCGAGGTCGTCCAGCTCGTTGAGCTCGCGGAGCTCGGCGTGCAGCTCCTCGGCTACGACTTCGGCGACCTCGCGGGTCGAGCCGTATTTCGTCGCATAGGCGACGAGAACGTCGGTTGCCATCACAGTCCTCCTTTCACCCACAGCGAAGCGCGTCCCCGGCCGGCGCGCATCCGTGGAACCGCGGAGCCGTACACTCGGGGAATGCCGAAGGGCTACGCAGACGGGCCCGCCGCCGAGGAGGCCGAGCAGCGGCTCGAGGCGCTCGAGCGCGGCGAGCGCGACGAGGCCCACGAGGAGCGAGCCGCGGTCTACGGCTCGACGGCCGCGCAGCCGGAGCGCCACTTCCTCGGCTGGGCCGGCGAGATCGACCCGGACGCGCTGTTCGACTCGGGCGAGGCGTGGGGGATCACGGTCGTTCGCGAACGCGTCAGTTGACCATCGCGTCCGTTCGACCCTTCCGCTACAACTAGACCGGAATGGCGACGAAGCCAGTCGAGCAGATCGAAAGCGTCATCGTGCGTTTCGCGGGCGACTCCGGCGACGGGATGCAGCTCACCGGCGACCGCTTCGCCAGTGAGACCGCTCTCTTCGGCAACGACCTCTCGACGTTCCCCGACTTCCCCGCCGAGATCCGCGCGCCCGCCGGCTCGCTGCCGGGCGTATCGGGCTTCCAGGTCCACTTCGCCGACCACGACATCCTCACGCCCGGCGACGCGCCAAACGTGCTCGTCGCGATGAACCCCGCGGCGCTGAAGACGAACATCGCCGACCTGGTCAAGGGCGGCACCCTGATCGTCAACTCCGACGCGTTCGTCGACCGCAACCTCGAGAAGGCGGGCTACGAGACGAACCCGCTCGAGGACGGCTCGCTCGAGGGCTACCACGTGCAGTCGGTGCCGCTCTCGACGATGACGCTCGAGGCCCTGAAGGACGCGGGCCTCTCGAAGCGCGAGGCGGAGCGGGCGAAGAACATGTTCGCGCTCGGGCTGATGTCGTGGCTCTACAACCGGCCGACCGAGGGCACGATCACGTTCATCCGCTCGAAGTTCGCCGGCAAGCAGGACATCGCCGAGGCGAACGTCAAGGCCTTCCAGGCCGGCTATGCGTTCGGCGAGACGACCGAGACGTTCTCCGTCTCCTACCAGGTGAAGCCCGCGCTGCTCCAGCCCGGCACGTATCGCAACATCACCGGGAACCAGGCGATGTCGCTCGGCCTCGTCGCCGCTTCGAAGCTCTCCGGGCTGCCGCTCTTCCTCGGCGCCTATCCGATCACGCCCGCCTCGGCGATCCTCGAGCAGCTCGCGGGCTACAAGCACTTCGGCGTGCGCACCTTCCAGGCCGAGGACGAGATCGCGGCTGCGGGCGCGGCGCTCGGCGCCTCGTTCGGCGGCGCGCTAGGCGTGACCACTTCGGCCGGCCCGGGCGTCGTGCTGAAGAGTGAGACGATCGGCCTCGCGATCATGCTCGAGCTGCCGCTCGTGATCCTCGACGTGCAGCGTGCGGGGCCGTCGACCGGGATGCCGACCAAGCCGGAGCAGGGCGACCTGCTGATGGTGATGTTCGGCCGCAACGGCGAGTCGCCGGTGCCCGTCCTGGCCGCGTCGACTCCGGCCCAGTGCTTCCACGCCGCGATCGAGGCCGCGCGGATCGCGCTCAAGTACCGCACGCCCGTCTACCTGATGTCGGACGCGTACCTCGCGAACGGCTCCGAGCCGTGGCTCCTGCCCGACGTCGCCTCGCTGCCCGACATCTCGACCGAGTTCGCGACCGGGCCGAACGCGGGCGACGAGTTCCTGCCGTACCTGCGCGACCGCGAGACGCTCGCGCGCCCGTGGGCGGTCCCCGGCACGCCCGGCCTCGAGCACCGCATCGGCGGGCTGGAGAAGGCCGACGTCACCGGCGACATCTCCTACGACCCCGAGAACCACGACCTGATGACGCGCCTGCGCGCGCTGAAGATCGCCGGGATCGCCGAGGACATCCCGAACCTCCAGGTCGACCACCAGGAGGGCGCGACCACGCTCGTGCTCGGCTGGGGCGGCACCTACGGCCCGATCGCCGCGGCGGTGCGCAAGGTGCGCAAAGCCGGCGGCCGCGTCGCGCACGCCCACCTCCAGTACCTCAATCCGTTCCCGCGCAACACCGGCGACGTGCTCCGCTCGTACGACCGCGTGCTGATTCCCGAGATGAACCTCGGCCAGCTCCTGAAGCTCGTGCGCGCCGAGTTCCTCGTCGATGCGGTCGGCTACAACCGCGTCAGCGGGCTCCCGTTCAAGTGGGTCGAGATCGCCGACGCGATCAACGAGCTGATCGAATGACGGACGCGCTGACCGCCAAGGACTTCAAGACCGACCAGGAAGTGCGCTGGTGCCCCGGCTGCGGCGACTACGCGATCCTCGCCGCGATGCAGAGCTTCATGCCCGAGCTCGGGATCCCGCGCGAGAAGATCGTGTTCATCTCCGGGATCGGCTGCGCAGCGCGGTTCCCGTACTACATGCAGACCTACGGGATGCACTCGATCCACGGGCGCGCGCCGGCGATCGCGACCGGCCTGTCCACGTCCCGCCCGGACCTGTCGGTGTGGGTCGCGACGGGCGACGGCGACTCGCTCTCGATCGGCGGCAACCACCTGATCCACGCGCTGCGCCGCAACGTGAACCTGAAGATCCTGATGTTCAACAACCAGATCTACGGGCTGACGAAGGGCCAGTACTCGCCCACCTCGGAGCTCGGCAAGGTGACGAAGTCGACGCCGATGGGCTCGCTCGACTGGCCGTTCAACCCACTCTCGATCGCGATCGGCGCCGAGGCGGATTTCGTCGCGCGCGCGATCGACACCGACCGCAAGCACCTGACCGAGGTGCTCCGCGCTGCCGGCGAGCACCGGGGCGCCGCCTTCGTCGAGATCTACCAGAACTGCAACATCTTCAACGACGGCGCGTTCGACTACGTGCGCGACGACGAGACGAACCGGATCTACCTCGAGCACGGCAAGCCGATCCGCTTCGGCGCCGAGAACGAGAAGGGCGTGCGCCTGCTGCCGGACGGCTCGGCCGAAGTCGTGCTGGTCGCCGACGTCGGCGAGGACGCGCTGATGGTGCACGACGCGCATCACGCCCAGCCGAGCCAGGCCTTCGCGCTGTCGCGGCTGACGAATGCGACGGTGGGCGCAATCCCGGTCGGCGTGCTTCGCGACGTGCAGCGTCCGGTGTACGACGAGCTGATGTCAGAGCAGCTCGATCGCGCGGTGGAGAGCAAGGGTGAGGGCGACCTCGAAGCCCTGCTCCACGCCGGCGACACCTGGACGATTTCGTAACGCGACCCGATTCCTGGGACATTGCCAAGGACATTTAGACCAGCATAATCCTATTGATCCTGCAAAATAAGATATTTTGCGGTGGTTGGTACGGGACACTACAATGGACACGATGGCCCCGCAGATCCCCCGGCGCGAGTACGAATCGACTCATCCCTGGATCAGTTTCAAACTTGACCTGAATCGCTTCCCGTACACCCTTTGGGCTCTTCTCGGAGAGGCGGTTTCAAAGTGTGAGCACGTCGCCGGGACGCCGCTTCGGCCGGACATCGCGCGAGAACTCCACCAGATGTTCCTCGCCAAAGGAGTTCTTGGAACCACGGCGATCGAGGGCAACACTCTCTCTGAGGAAGAGGTGCTCCTCCACCTTGAGGGCGAACTCAGACTCCCGCCCTCGCGCGAGTACCTTCAGCGCGAGATCGAGAACGTCATCAGCGCGTGCAACGACATTGGTGCGGCGATCTTCGAAGGACGTCTCGAGGAGATCTCTCCCGAACTGATCATGGACTACAACGGCCGTGTTCTCGATGGCCTGGAGCTTGAAGACGACGATGCCGTGCCGGGTCAGATCCGAAAGCGAGCCGTCGGGGTAGCTCGATACAAGGCGGCGCCACCGGCGGACTGCGAATACTTGGTCGAAAGGCTGTGCGACTGGTTGACCGGTCCGGCGCTGACGGTGGTTCCTCAGGACCAGGTCGTCACGTACGCGGTCATCAGGGCGATCATCGCGCACCTCTACGTCGCCTGGATCCACCCGTTTGACGACGGTAACGGACGGACAGCACGATTGCTCGAGTTCCGAATCCTCGTGGCATCAGGCGTGCCGACCCCGACCGCGCATCTGCTGAGCAATCACTACAACCAGACGCGCGCCGGGTATTACCGGCAACTCGATCATGCGAGCAAGTCGGGCGGGGATGTTGTGCCCTTCGTCAGTTACGCCGTACGAGGGCTTGTTGATGGTCTTCGAGAACAGCTTCGCCTCATACAAGATCAGCAGCTCAACGAGGCCTGGCAAAACTACGTTCACGATGCATTCCGCGAGAGCAAATCCCCCGGCGATCAGCGGCGCCGCCATCTGGTCCTTGACCTCTCGTTGCAAGGGGAAATCGTCCCGAAGTCGCAGCTACTTCAGCTCAGTCCGCGGGTAGCTACCGCCTATGCGGGGAAGACAGGGAAGACGCTGACGCGCGATCTCAACGAGCTGGTGCGGATGAATCTCGTGGAGCGCGGTCCTCGCGGCTTCCGAGCGCGCTCCGAGATCATCCGCCAGTTCTTGCCGATGAAGGCCCCGGGCGGGTCTCTTTAGGAGTGTCAAATGCGTCTTTCTGCCCCGAGCTCCCCGCGTAGACTCGAAGCATGAACGCGCGGCGCCTCGGCAAGACGGGTTACCAGGTCTCGGAGATCGGTTTCGGCGCGTGGGCGATCGGTGGGTCCTGGGGCGAGACCGACGACTCGACTTCGCTCGCCGCTATGAATGCTGCGGTCGACGCGGGCGTCACGTTCTTCGACACGGCCGACGTCTACGGCGACGGGCGCTCCGAGCGGCTCGTTTCGCAGCTGCTGCGCGAGCGCGACGAGCCGCTCGTCGTGGCGACGAAGTTCGGACGCCGCGCGGACAAGCAAGAGGTCGCCAACTACACCTACGCGAACCTCCGCGGCTGGCTCGAGCGGTCGCTCGCGAACCTCGAGGTCGAGGCGGCCGACCTCGTCCAGCTCCACTGCCCGCCCTGGGACGCGTACTACACGCCGTCCGTCTTCGAGGCCTGCGACCGGCTCAAGGAGGAGGGCCTCCTCCACGCCTACGGCGTCAGCGTCGAGAAGATCGAGGAGGCGCTGAAGGCGATCGAGTACCCGGGCGTCGCGTCGGTTCAGATGATCTTCAACATCTTCCGCCAGCGCCCGGCCGGGCTCTTCTTCGATCAGGCCAAGGCGCGCGACGTCGGCGTGATCGTGCGCGTGCCGCTCGCGTCGGGCCTCCTCACGGGCAAGTTCACGCGCGAGTCGAGCTTCGGCGCCGACGATCACCGCCAGTTCAACCGCCACGGCGAGCAGTTCGACGTGGGCGAGACGTTCTCGGGCGTCGACTACGAGACCGGCCTCGACGCGGTCGAGGAGCTGCGCTCGCTCGTCCCGGAGGGCGCCACGCTCGCCCAGCTCGCGCTCCGCTGGATCCTGATGTTCGACGCGGTCTCGACGATCATCCCCGGCGCCAAGACGCCGGAGCAGGCCCGAGCCAACGCCGCCGCGGCCGACCTGCCGCCGCTCTCCGACGAGACGATGCGCCGGATCGCCGAGCTCTACGACGAGCGGATCGCTCCGCTCGTCCATCAGCGCTGGTAACCGGGCCGCCGCCGCCCTCGGAGCGCAGCGACGACCCGGACGTATCGAAGTCGCGGCTCGTGTGCCGGCGATGAACGCCGTGCAAGCCGTCGGTAAAACGCTTAGGCGGCGATCGCGTCCGGCGCGACCACTTCTGCGAGCGGCTTGGGCCGCGCGGGAACGTCGCGGAGCGCGAAGAAGCAGACCGCGGTCATCACGAGCGAGGCGATGCCGCCGACGATGAGCGAGAGCTCGGTGCCGCCGATCGAGCTGAGCCAGCCGATCAGCAGGCCGCCGGCCGGCGCGGCGCCGTTGAAGGCGTAGAAGTAGAGACCGACGACACGGCCGCGCAGGTGATCGGGCGCCTCGAGCTGGACGCCCGAGTTTGCGTTCGACGTCCATGTCGTGAACGAGGCGCCGAGGACGACCAGCAGCAGGCCGGCGGCCCAGACCGAGCGCTCGGGCGCGAGCAGCAGCTCCGCGAGCCCGAACACGCCGGTGCCGATCGCGAGGATCTTCCAGTTCGCACGGCCGATCGAGGCCGACACGAGCGCACCGATCAGCGCGCCGGCGCCGAAGCACGCCGAGATGATCCCGAAGGTCTGCGGGCCGGCGTGCAGCGTCGTCGACGCCATCACGGGCAGGATCACGTTGAGGTTGAAGCTCAGCGTCGAGACGACCGCGACGATCAGCAGCGTCACCCAGACGCGCCGGTTCCGCCGCACGAACGCGAGCCCTTCGCCGTGCCGCGCAGGATCGTCGGCATCACGTCGGGCTTGCGGATCGGGAACAACTTGCTCTCGTCCATCAGCATCAGGCTGGCGAGGACGGCGAGGAAGCTCACTGCGTTCGAGACGAAACAGAAGCCGAGCCCGAAGGCCGCGATCACGAGGCCGCCGAGCGCCGGCCCGATCACGCGCGAGGCGTTGAAGAGGCTCGAGTTGAGGGCGATTGCGTTCGGCAGCTCGGCCGGCCCGACCATCCGGTAGGTGAACGACTGCCGCGCAGGCACGTCGAGCACGAGAACTGTGCCGCGGATGAACGCGATCACGTAGACCATCCAGGGGACGGCGACGCCGCCGAGCGCGATTGTCGCGAGCACGGCTGCGAGCACCATCTGGATCGCCTGGGTGCCCATGATCAGCTTCCGGTTGTCGAAGCGGTCGACGATCACGCCGGCGAAGAGGCCGAAGATCGTGAACGGGAGGAACTGGGCCAGCGCGAGCACGCCGACCGCGACGGGCGAGTGCGTCAGCGTGATGATCAGCCAGCCGCTCGCGATGTTCTGCATCCACGAGCCGGTGACCGAGACGATCTGGCCGCCGAAGAAGAGTCGGTAGTTCGGGTACTGCTGGAGGCTCGCGAAGGTGCGCCGGTTCAGACGGCCGAGTGCTGCCGTCACCGGCTCTCCCTCAGCAGATGGCTGAGCGGCTCGATCGCGGCGTCGACGGCGGCGAGCTCGGCGGGCGAAAGCCCTTCGAGCCGCTCTGCCAACCAGCGCGTGCGGAGCGAGCGGACCTTGCGCAGCATCTTCACGCCTTCGGGACTGAGCGTCAGGCCGACGCGGCGACGGTCGCCCGTCGCGCCGCGCGTGCGGATCACGTAGCCCATCCGCTCGAGCCGGCTCAGGTTCGCGGACATGCCCGGCGCGGACATCCGCTCGAGCTCTGCGAGCTCGCGGACGCCGATCCCGGGCGTTTTGTGGATCGCGGCGAGGAGGCTCGCCTGGCCGCCGGTGACCCCGAGCGGCGCGACCTCCCGGCGCAGCTCCCTGCCCATGGTGAGCAGGACGGGACGCAACCGATCCGCGATCTCGATTGCGTCCACGCCCTTGATAACGTCGTTACTCATTAACACAGTTAACTATAGCAGCCGCCATAGCTCACCGCCAGAACATGGATCAGACCGGTGCAGCCTCCACGTCGATCGAGATGATCGCCTCGGGGCGGATGTAGCGGCCGCCGAAGCTCGGCCACACACGGCTGTCGCCGGAGAGCCTCTTGACGAGATCCTCCGCGCCGGTCCGGGCCTCGTTGAGGTTGGTGTACGCGCTGGCGTCGATCCGCTCGCCGGTCGAGAGCCGGATGTAGAGGTGGAACGCGAGCGCGGGCGACGCGGCGACTGGAGCGACCGGAGCAGGCTCCGGCTCGGGCGCGACGGCGACGGGCTCGGGCAGGACCGGTGCGACTTCGGCGACGGGCTCGGGCGCCGGCGGCGGCGGGGGCGGCGCGACCGGAGCGAGCTCGGGCTCGGGAGCGGGAACAGCGGCAGGCTGCTGCGGCACCTCGGCGAGGAACGAGGGGGCGGGCTCGGCCACCGGCGGGGGCGCGAACTCCACGACCGGCACGGGGACGGGGAAGGGCTCCGGCTCGGGCGCGGCGGCCGCGGGCGGCGGCGTCGCCTCGAAGAGCTGGGCGATCTGCTCCTGCGAGACCCAGCCGCGCTCGATCAGGATGCCGGCGACGGGACGGCCGGTGGCGGCCTCCTCGCGCATCGCCTCGCCGAGCTGGTCCATCGAGACCAGGCCGAACTGGAGGAGCTTGCGCTCGAGCATCCCGGGTGCGTTCGGATCGAGCTCCGGCTCGGGCGCGACAGGCTCGGGCTCAGGGGCGGCGACGGGCACGGGCTGCGCCGCGACGGGCTCGGCGACAGGCGGGAGCGGGGCGGGCCGATCGACGGCCGGGCTGAGGGGCGGCTGGGACAGCATTCCTCCGAACTGCTCGGAAGGAGCCGTTGCTCCGACGCCACCCCCGTCGAAAATGTCTGACACGTGACTTCCTTCCTCTTCGTTGTGCCGCAGTTTTCGAGAGCGATCGCTCTCACCTGTGCCATCGGCCGATCGCCGCCCGATCAACGTCACCCGGAGGGGGGAGATACGTGGTGGAGACCTGACGTGCGACGCGGCCGGGCCGGATGACGCCCCAGACACGGTGCCGGATCAGCACGTTCGGCCGCGTCGCGTAGCGCTGCTACGCGCCACAACCGCCCGCACTGCCCGGCTTGGTCTGGAACGCCCCCGACGGCGGCCGCATCACCCGTCAGGCCTCCGGCCTACATGCGTGTCGGGACGCCGTGCTTGGCCAGGATCTTGAGCACCTTCGGCGAGGCGAGCCGCGCGTAGTCCTCGCCGTTGATCTTCATCTGGATCACGGCCGGGCGGCCCCGGTAGGTCGGATAGAAGGAGCCGTGCGCGCTCGCGTCGCTCGCCTTCGCGGGCGGCGGCGAGGCGAGCGGCCAGCCCCAGTACAGCGCCAGGTCGAACCGCGGCCGTGCGCGCAGGCTGCGGAGGTCGGCCGGCTTCGCCTTGGGCGAGGCCGCCGCGGCGGTGAGCAGCACGAGGTTCTCGTCCCAGTCGGACAGGAGCACTGGCTTCGCGAGCTTCGGCCCGGTGACCATGATGTACGGCGGCGCCGCCGCGGTCGTTGCGTCACCCGCATGCTGTGCGGGGGCCGCCCCTACGAGGCCCAACGCCGCGAGCGCGACGGCGATCGCGCTAAGCGTCATCGCCCTAGAGTGCCAGCCCCGGGGGTTGCGGTGTCGACTCGACCGGCGCAGCGGGCGCCGGACGGGCGCGGCGGCGGCGCGCTTCGAGGAGCAGCGAGATCCCGATCACGGCGCCGGCGAGGATCTCCGTCCAGTGCGCGAAGCTGAGCGAGGTGATCTTCGCGGTCAGCTCCCACTGGCCCGGGCTGAGCGTGTTCGAGGTGCTCGACTCGCGGATCAGGTCCATCCCGTTGGGATAGCGGTGCTTGTGCAGGACGACCCAGTGGTCGAGCCGGTGCACCGTGACGAGTGCGAGCACGATCGCCGCGACGGCGGAGACGTAGATCCCGCGCCGGTAGAGGTTCGCCACTGCGCCGATCAGCACGAGCAGCGTCGCATCTGCCGCGGCGGCGATCCAGATCCGCGCCTCCATCGAGGCGGTGGCCTGGTGGAAGACGGTGATCGTCTTGCCGTGGCGGGTGAACGTCTGCACCGCCGGCTTCTCGAGCCACAGCGAGAAGGCCATCAGTGCGCAGAAGAAGAGCGTCGGCGAAAGCAGGAGGCCGACGAAGAACGGCGCGCGGCCGTAGCGCTTCCAGCGCTTCACATCCGCCCCGCTTCGAGGACGCGGCCGAGGAACTCGCGCGTCCGCGGCTCGGTCGGCGCGGAGAAGATCTGCTCGGGCGGGCCTTCCTCGAGGATCACGCCCGCGTCGAGGAAGCAGACGCGGTCGGCGACCTCGCGCGCGAAGCCCATCTCGTGCGTGGCGATGATCATCGTCATCCCGCTCGTCGCCAGCTCGCGCACGAGCTCGAGCACCTCCGAGACGAGCTGCGGGTCGAGCGCGCTCGTGATCTCGTCGAGCAGCATCAGCTTCGGGTCCATCGCGAGCGCGCGCACGATCGCGACCCGCTGCTGCTGTCCGCCCGAGAGCCGGTCGGGATACTCGGCGGCCTTGTCGGCGAGGCCGATCCGGTCGAGCAGCTCTCTGGCGCGAGCTTCCGCCTGCGCCTTCGAGAAGCCGCGGCTCTTGCGCGGCGCGAGCGTCACGTTCTGGAGCACCGTCATGTGCGGGAACAGGTTGTAGGCCTGGAAGACGATCCCGATCTTCCGGCGCAGCGCGTTCACGTCGATCTTGCCGTTCGTGAGCGTCTGGCCGTCGACGACGATCGTGCCCGTGTCGACCTGCTCGAGCACGTTGATGCAGCGCAGGAGCGTCGACTTGCCCGAGCCGGACGCGCCGATCAGGCAGACGACGTTGTGCAGCTCGACCTGGAGGTCGACGTTCTTCAGCACCGTGTTGTCGCCGAAGGACTTCGTCACGTTCTCGACCGAGACGAAGCTCACCCTGGCCGTCGCCCGTTCCTTGCAGCTCGCGCTGCTGGATCAGATGATCGGTGAAGCGGGCGAGCGGGATCGTGAGCAGGATGAAGAACATGGCGGCGACCATGTACGAGGTGAAGTTCGCCCAGGTCGTCGAGAAGTTCTGGGCCTGCTCGGCCGCCTCGGCGACGCCGATCACCGTCACGAGCGCCGTGTCCTTCTGCAGGCCGATGAAGTCGTTCAGGAGCGGCGGCACGACCCGGCGCACCGCCTGCGGCACGACGACGTAGCGCATCGTCTGCACGTACGACAGCCCGAGCGAGCGCGCCGCCATCCGCTGGCTCTGGTGCACCGACTCGATGCCGGCGCGGTAGACCTCGGTCACGTACGCCGTGTAGACGAGCGTGAGCGCGATCACGCCGTAGGCGAAGAACGAGAGCCCCGAGATCACGCGGAGCTGGAGCGCCGGGATCCCGAAGCCGACGAGGAACACGACGAGGATCAGCGGCGTGCCGCGGAAGAAGTCCGTGTAGACGATCGCCAGGCCGCGCAGCGGTGCGGCTGCGCGGCCCGGCAGTCCACGGACGATCGCAAGGGCCAGTGCGAAGCAGAGCACCAGCATCTCCGCGACGACCATCATCTTCACGTTGAGCTGGAACCCGGCCCACACGTCCGGAAGCGCCAGCCTGAAGTAGTACGGGCTGAAGAACGCTTCGAGGACCTTGTGGAGCGCATTCATCGAGCTACTTCAGCACCGGCACCTTCGCGAAGTCGATGGCGAACCACTTCTTCTGGAGCTTGGCGATCGTCCCGTTCGCCCAGAGCTTGGCGAGCGCGGCGTCGACGGGCTTCACCAGCGCCGATCCCTTCTGGAACACAGCTCCGTACTGCTCGTGGGTCACGATCTGGCCGGCGACGGGGCCGTAGCGCGTCGGGCGGGCCTTCCGCTCCGAGGCGACGATCGGCACGTCGAGGATGATCGCGTCGCAGCGGCCGATCTGCACCGCCGTGAACGCCGCGGTCGTCGTCTGGTAGATCAGCGGCTGCTTGTTCGGGTGCAGGCGCGTCTTGATCCAGTCGAGCCCGGTCGTGTCCGCCTGGGCGCAGGTCTGGAGCTTCTTCAGGTCGGCGATCGAGGTCGGCGGCGTCAGGCCCTTGCGGATCAGCACGCCCTGGTTCGCATTGAAGTACGAGGTCGAGAACGAGACGGTCTTCGCGCGCGGAGCCGTGATCGTGGCCTCCTGGAACGAGACGTCGAACTTCTTCGTGCCGGGCGCGAAGAGGCCCGTCCACGGCGTGTAGATGTACTTGATCGTCTTGAGCCCGAGCTGGGCGGCGACGGCCTTCGCGAGGTCGACCTCGTAGCCGCGCGGGTTCGTGATCGTGTTGCCGCGGACCGTCCCGACCGCGAAGCCGACGGCGGGATCGCCGAACGCGACGGTCAACGTGCCCGGGGTGATCGTGGGCGGCGCGGCCGTCCTGGCCGAGACCGCCGCCGCCGACGCCGCGAACGCCGCGACGGCGAGCAGTGCGATGAGACGCTTCATGGGGGCTCCTCCTGTCCGAAAGCGGGTGAAGCCGCGAATGTAGCGCGCCTACGCGGAAAGGGCAGCAGTGACTCGCTGCTGGAAGTCCGCGATCAGCACCTCGCTGCGCGGCAGCAGGGCTCCGCGCTCGAGCCCGCCCGAGGAGACGCCGCGCTGGACACCCTCGACGAGCACCGAGTCCTCGGCTCCCACTTGGTTGTCGAAGGCGAGCAGGTCGTCGACCCAGGCGTCGTCGGCGCCGGGCGCGAAGAAGTAGTCGAGGAAGCGCCGCGTGCGGCTCGGCGAGACCGGCAGCACCGGCCCGATCGAGAGGTTCGGCTTGCCCGGGACGATGTTGATCGCGAGCCCGGGCCAGACGAAGTGGAACTGGCCGCGCTCGACCTCGCCCGCCGGGTCGTAGGCGTTGACGCCGTCCGGGCGCAGCGGCGCGAGCTGCGTCGAGTAGGTCGGCCCGGCCTCGAGCAGGTACGCGTCGGGCGAGACGTCGATCATCGCGCTGAAGCCCGGATGCGCGATCTGGCAGTGGTAGCACTCGAGGAAGTTCTCGCAGGCGATCTTCCAGTTCGCCGCGCTCTCCCACTCCGAGCGGAGGCGGAACTCGAGCTTGTCGACGTCGACCCCGGCGTCGGCGACGCGCTCGGGCAGGTCGCGCAGCGTGTCGGCGAGCGGCGGCGCGTCGAGGGCCGGGTTGACGAAGAGGAACGGGCCCCAGGAGTCGACCTGCACGCGGCGGAGGCAGTGGTCGGCCTTGTCGAAGCCGGGCTCGCGATCGGAGCGCGGCGCAGCGCGGAGCTCGCCGTCGAGGCCGTACGTCCAGCCGTGGTAGCCGCACTGCAGCGTCTCGCGGCGGCCCGAGCCCTGCGCAACGGGGAAGCCGCGATGGCGGCACACGTTGAGGAAGGCGTTGAGCTCGCCGTCGCGGGCGCGCGTAAGCACGACCGGGGTCAGGCCGGCTCGGCCCGCGACGAAGGTGCCCGGCTCCGGCAGCTCGCCCGCGTGGGCGACGTACTGCCACGAGCGCCGGAAGATCCGCTCCTCTTCGAGGCGGAAGACCTCGGGATCGGTGTACCAGGCCCACGGGTAGGTCTCCACCCTGCAAATCTACCTCCGTGCGCGCGATGCTCCTCGAGGCGGTCGGCCGGCCGCCGGTCCTCGCCGAGCTGCCGGTTCCCGAGCCGGGGCCGGGGCAGCTGCTGATCCGCATCCACGCCTGTGGTGTGTGCCGCACCGATCTGCACGTCGTCGACGGCGAGCTGCCGCGGCCGAAGCTGCCGCTCGTGCTCGGGCACCAGATCGTCGGCACGGTCGAGGGCAGCGGCGAGCGCGTCGGCGTGCCCTGGCTCGGCTGGACCTGCGGCGAGTGCCGTTACTGCCGCTCGGGCCGCGAGAATCTCTGCGACCGCGCGCGCTTCACGGGCTACGACCTCGACGGCGGCTACGCGGAGTACGCGGTCGCGGACGAGCGTTACTGCTTCCCGATCCCGGCGGGCTTCCCCGACGTGCAGGCGGCGCCGCTGCTCTGCGCGGGGCTGATCGGTTGGCGCTCGCTCTCGCTCGCGGGCGACGCGGAGCGGCTCGGGCTCTACGGCTTCGGCGCCTCGGCGCACATCGTCTGCCAGGTCGCGCGCTGGCAGGGGCGGCGCGTGTTCGCGTTCACGCGCGAGGGCGACGCGGAGGGCCAGGAGTTCGCGCGCTCGCTCGGCGCGGAGTGGGCCGGCTCGGGCGCGCCGCCGGAGGAGCTCGACGCGGCGATCATCTTTGCGCCGGCGGGCGAGCTCGTCCCGGCCGCGCTGGCCGCGCTCGCGAAGGGCGGCACGGTCGTCTGTGCAGGGATCCACATGAGCGACATCCCTTCGTTCCCGTACGAGCTGCTGTGGGGCGAGCGAGTGATCCGCTCGGTCGCGAACCTGACGCGGCGGGACGGCGAGGAGTTTCTCGCGCTCGCGCCGCAGGTGCCCGTGCGCGTCGAGGTCGAGGAGCACGCGCTCGAGGACGCGGCCGAGGCGCTGGCGCGGCTGCGGTCGGGCGCGGTGCGCGGGGCCGCCGTGCTGCGGTCGTGAGCAGCCCGTATTCGTTCACGTTCGAGCCGCTGTTCCTCGTGCTCGGAGTCGCGGCGCTCGTCATCTATCTCCGCGCACGGCCGGCGCCGTGGTGGCGCATCGCCCTCTTCTGCACCGGGCTCGCGCTCGTCGTCGTCCCGGTCAACTCGCCGCTCGAGACGATCGCGATCGAGCGGCTGCTGCTGATCCACCTGCTCCAGAACGTGATGCTCTCCGACTGGGCGCCGCCGCTCCTGATCCTCGGGCTGACCCCGGCGATGCGGGCCGCCGTCGCGCGGGTCGGCGGGCGGCCGTTCGCGGCGGTGACGCGGCCGTACGTCTCGCTGCCGGTGTGGCTCGTCGGCTGGTACGCGATCCACTGGGGCGTCTTCTACGACTTCGCGCTGCATCACCACGCGGTGCTGAACGTCGAGCACCTGATCCTCGTCTCGATCGGCCTGCTCTTCTGGTGGCCGCTGCTCTCGGACGCGCCGCGGCGGCTGACGACGCCGGTGAAGATCGCGTATCTCGGCGCCGCGTTCGTCACGAGCGCGTTCCTCGGCCTCGCGTTCATTTTCTCGACGAGCCCGTTCTACGACTTCTACGCGCGCGCGCCGCGTCTCTGGGGACTCTCGCCGGCGAAGGACCAGAACCTCGGCGGAATCCTGATGAACGCCGAGCAGACAGCGGTGTTCCTCACCGCGCTCGCGTACTTTCTCTGGCGCCTGCTCGAGGAAGAACACATCTCGGGGAGCGAGTAGGGCAAACCCTCAACTCTCCTAAAAGTGCCAGGCACCTTTCTGAGAGTTGGGAGGTTCACGGAGGTTCGGCACCGTCCGGACACGGCTGGAAGGCCTTATGAAGTCTCGCGCGAGAGTCGAGGCTAGACGGCGTCGGCGAGCATCCCGGTCGCCAGGAGCACCGCGCGGTTGACCGTGCCGAAGTCGGTCAGCGTGGTGAGGGCGTCCACGGGATCCGCGGGACCGTCGAGGCTGGCCTCGATGATGCGGAGCGAGATGAAGGTCTGCGGGTCGAAGCCGATCCCGGCGCGCGCGAACACGCGGCCGATCACGTAAGCCTCGAAGCCGAGCGCGTACTCGGCCCCGGTGAGCGCATGGCTCGCCGAGACCTCCTGCTCCTGCGAGCGGCGCAGATCGTCCGGGTTCGGCTCGTTCAGTCCCACGGAAGCTGAGACTCCGAAATCGCGAATGAGTTCCCGTGCCCCTCGGACGAGTGAGGTTTTACCTTCTGAAACCCGCTTTTACGGCCAGCTTACGGAGGGCTTACACGGCGGCGACGCCGCCCCGTCGATAACAGACCGAGGCCGGGGAGGGGCCCCGGCAGGCAAACGACGTACGGCGTCTGGCGCGCGGCCTGTCCTCTTCGCCGTGAGAGGGGAGGCACGCATGTATCGGCTGATCATCGTCGGCATGCTCTTGTTCATCTCATCCGTCTCGACCGGGACGGCGGCCGTTGCGCCGATCGTTCCCCGGTCACTGGACGGGAGTGGGAACAACCAGAGGCACGACAACTGGGGGCAGGCAGGACAGCAGTACCTGCGCATCAGTGCACCGAACTACGCGGACGGCATCGCGAAGGAAGTCGCCGGTCCGCCCACGAGGTACATCAGCAACCGCATCTTCAACGACGTCGGCCAGAACCTGTTCTCGGAGAACGACGTCTCGCAGTGGGGCTGGGCCTGGGGCCAGTTCATCGACCACGACATCGGCCTGCGCGACGAGACGCCGGCCGAGAACGATCCGATCGCGTTCGACTCGACGGATCCGCTCGAGCAGTTCACCGACGATCTGGGGACGATCGACTTCTCCCGGACCCCGGCCGCGCCGGGGACCGGCGTGAGCTCGCCGCGTCAGCAGATCAACACGCTCTCGAGCTACATCGACGCTTCGAACGTCTACGGGGTGACCGCGTCGCGTGAGGAGTGGCTGCGCGACGGGCCCGTCGACGGGAAGCTCGGAAACAACAAGGCGACCCTCATGCTCGACTCGGCCGGCTACCTGCCGCGGGCCGACGCACGGGGGAATCCGGCCACGGCTCCGCCCATGGATCTGATGGGCGCGCTCGTGGGGACACCGACCCGGGCAGCGGTCGCGGGTGACGTGCGGGCGAACGAGAACATCGCCCTCACCGCGATCCAGACGCTGTTCGCGCGGGAGCACAACCGCGTCGTCGGGCTGCTTCCGGCCTCGCTGCCGGATGAGCTCAAGTTCCAGATCGCCCGCCGGATCGTCGGCGCGGAGTCGCAGTACGTGACCTACAACGAGTTCCTCCCGGCGATGGGCGTGAGCCTCAAGCCGTACCGCGGGTACGACCCGGGCGTCAACGCGGGGATCTCGAACGAGTTCGCCGTCGTGGGCTACCGGCTCCACAGCTCGGTGCACGGCGAGATCGAGCCCACCGTGCCGACCGGCACGTTCTCGGACGGGCAGCTCGCTGCGTTCCAGGCCCAGGGGATCACGATCGAGCCGGGCACCGGCACGGTCGCGCTGGTGATCCCGCTCGACCTCGCGTTCGGCAATCCCGACCTGCTCGAGGCGATCGGCGAGGGCCCGATCCTCGCCGCACTGGCCAACGAGCGGGAGTACAAGAACGACGAGCAGATCGACAACTCGATGCGCAGCGTCCTGTTCCAGATCCCGAAGCCCGGGATCCCGGACCCGACGGTGTGCGGCGAGCCGCTCGTCAATCCCGACTGCTTCACGGACGTCTCGGATCTCGGGGCGATCGACGTCCAGCGTGGCCGCGACCACGGGATGCCGTCGTACAACCAGCTCCGGCGGGCCTTCGGGCTTCGGCCGGCGCGGTCGTTCACCGACATCACCGGTGAGAGCACGGATCAGTTCCCGAAGGGGCTGAGCCCGAACGACCCGCACAGCCTCGACTTCGTCCAGCTCCTGGACGATCAGGGGAACGTGATCCCGCTCACCAGCCCGGACGCTCAGGAGGATGCCGTGGTCGGGATCCGGCGGACGACGCTGGCCGCCCGGCTGAAGCTGGTCTACGGCTCGGTCGACAAGGTCGACGCGTTCGTCGGGATGATCTCCGAGAAGCACGTCGCCGGCACGGAGTTCGGAGAGCTGCAGCTCGCGATGTGGAAGCAGCAGTTCACGGCGCTCCGCGACGGTGATCGGTTCTTCTACGCGAACGATCCCGCGCTGAAGGCGATCCAGCAGGTGTACGGGATCACCTACCAGCACTCACTCGCCGAGCTGATCGCGCTGAACTCCGGTGCGACGGTTCAGGCGAATGCGTTCAAGGCGCCGGAGTAGTAACAATACGAGCGTCCCCCGGCCCCGGAAGGGGCCGGGGGACGTTCCTTTTGGGCTAGCGTAGGGCCGTGCGCGCGATCGGGATCACGGACTTCGAGGCCGGAGTCGTTTTGCTCGATCTGCCGCGTCCCGAGCCGGAGGCCGACGAGCTGCTCGTCCGCGTCGAGGCCTCCTCGATCAACCCGTACGACGTGAAGACCGCGCTGGGCCGGTTCCGCGGGTCGATCGAGTACGACTTCCCGATCGTGCTCGGCCGCGACTTCGCCGGCGTCGTCGAGGCGGTCGGGCCGGACGTCGTCGGGCTCGCGCCGGGCGACCCGGTCTTCGGCTATCTCTCCCGGCCGCACGCGCACCTCGGGGCCTGGGCCGAGTACCTCACGGTGCACGTCGACGGGTTCGTCGTGCCGCGGCCCGACTCGCTGGCCGTCAACGACGCGGCCGCGTTGCCGGTCGCCGGCCTCACCGCGCTCGCCCTGGTCGACGCCGTCGACCCGCGTCCCGGCGACCTCGTACTGATCGTCGGCGCCGCCGGCGGGGTCGGCACCGTCGCGGTGCAACTCGCCGCGGCGCGAGGCGCGACCGTGATCGCGACGGCCACGGCCGACGACGAGCAGCGCCTGCTCGGCCTCGGCGCAGCCGAGACGATCGACTACACCGCAGGCGACCTCGGCGCTGTCGTGCGCGCCCGCCATCCCGGCGGTGTCCATGCGCTGATCGACGTCGTCGACGACGCGCCCGGCTTCGCCGTGATGACCGAGCTCGTCGAAGACGGTGGCCGCGCCGCGACATCGCTGCAGGCAGCGGGCGAGACCGCGCGGATCACCGCATTGAACGTCTCGGGCTCCGACTCGGGCCCGGCCGGGCTCGGCGAGCTCGCCGAGCTCGCGGCGGCCGGTTCGGTGAAGGTGACGATCGAGGCGATCCGCCCGCTCGACGAGGTCCCCGCCGCGATCGAGGACTTCCTGAACGGCAGGCGCGGCAAGACCGTGATCTCCGTCTCCGCATAAGCGGAGCGGACGCTCCGCTTATTGGCTATACTGGGCCGAGTGCCAACGCCGGCCTCCGAGACACGCCCCCTCCGCCGGGACGCGCAGGCGAACCGCGACCGCATCGTCGCCGCCGCCCGCGAGGTCTTCGCGACCGGTGGGATCGAGGCGACGGTCGAGGAGATCGCGCGCCGCGCCGGCGTCGGGATAGGCACGCTCTACCGGCGCTTCCCGACCAAGGAAGACCTGATCGACGCGGTGCTCGAGGAGGCCTTCGGCGAGTTCATCGTGGTCGCCGAGGAGGCGCTCGCCGAGCCCGACGCCTGGGTCGGCTTCTCCACCTTCCTCGAGCGCGCACTCGCGCTGCACGGCGCCGATCGCGGTCTCAAGGACCTCGTCGAGTCGAGCGCGCACGGGCTCGCGCGCTCGGATGCGAAGCGCGCCACGCTCCGGCCGCTGATCCGGCAGCTCGTCGAGCGCGCGCAGGCCCAGGGCACGCTGCGCGCCGACTTCGCCGCCGAGGACGTGTCCGTTGTGTTCTGGGCCGCCGGCCGCGTGATCGAGACGACCTCCGCGGTCGCTCCCGACTACTGGCGCCGCTATCTCGGGCTGCTGCTCGACGGTCTGCGTGCCGAGGCCGCGACTCCGCTGCCGCGCCCGCCGCTGACCCGCGCCGAGCTCGACCGCGCGACCGGACGGAGGACGAGTTGAACCCCGCCTCCGACGCGCCGCTCACCGGCCGCGCGCTCCGCACCGTCTTCATCGCGCTGATGCTCGGCATGTTCCTGGCCGCGCTCGACCAGACGATCGTCTCCACGGCGCTGCCGACGATCGTCGGCGACCTCGGCGGCCTCAACCACCTCTCGTGGGTCGTCACCGTCGTACCTGCTCGCCTCGACCGTGTCGACTCCGCTCTACGGCAAGCTCGGCGACATGTACGGGCGCAAGCCCATCTTCCTGGCCGCGATCATCATCTTCCTCGTCGGCTCGATGCTCGCCGGGCTCAGCCAGACGATGACCGAGCTGATCGGCTTCCGCGCGCTCCAGGGCGCCGGCGCCGGCGGGCTGATGGTCGGCGCGCAGGCGATCATCGGCGACATCGTCCCGCCCCGCGAGCGCGGCCGCTACATGGGCCTGATCGGCTCGGTGTTCGCGCGTCGCGTCGGTCGCAGGCCCGCTGCTCGGCGGCTTCTTCGTCGACAACCTCTCGTGGCGCTGGGTCTTCTACGTCAACCTGCCGATCGGCGATCCTCGCGCTCGTGATCGTCGCGACGCGGCTCCACCTCCCGTCGCGGCGCACGAGCCACCGCATCGACTACCTCGGCGCGCTCCTGCTCACGGGCGGCGTCGGCGCGCTGATCCTGCTCACGAGCTGGGGCGGCAACGAGTACGAGTGGCAGTCGTACGCCGATCGTCGCGACTGGCGGTCACGGGCGTCGCGTGCTCGCGCTCTTCATCTGGCGCGAACGCCGCGCGCAGGAGCCGATCATGCCGCTCAGCCTCTTCCAGTCGCGCGTCTTCAACGTCGCGAGCGCGATGGGCTTCACGATCGGGATGGCGATGTTCGGCGCGATCGTCTTCATCCCGCTCTTCCTGCAGCTCGTCTACGGCGCAGCGCGACGAAGTCGGGTCTCGCGATGCTGCCGCTGATGGCCGGGCTGCTCGTCGCCGCGATCGCCTCGGGGCGGGTGATCAGCCAGGATCGGCACGCTACCGCTGGTTCCCGATCGCCGGCACGGCGCTGCTCGTCGCTCGGGATGTTCCTGCTCTCGCGGCTCGGCGTCGGTACCGCGCCGTGGCTCGCGTCGGCGTACATGGTCGTGGTCGGCGTCGGGATCGGCCTCGTGATGCAGGTGCTCGTGCTCGTCGTGCAGAACGACGCGCGGCCGCAGGACATCGGCGTCGCGACCGCGACTGCGACGTTCTTCCGGTCGGTCGGCGGCTCGTTCGGCGTGGCGATCTTCGGCGCGATCTTCGCCTCGCGGCTCGCGGATCAGCTGAAGCTCCTGCCGGCGAGCTCGGGCAAGGTGCTCGGCGGCGGTGTCCATCTCAACCCCGCGCAGGTGAAGCACCTGCCGCCGGAGATCCACACCGAGTTCCTGCACGCGTTCTCGCACGCGCTGCACGGCGTCTTCCTCTGGGGGATGCTGGTCGCGATCATTCCGTTCGCGCTGTCGTGGTTCCTCAAGGAGGTGCCGCTGCGGACGTCGGTGCACCGGGTCGAGCCGGCGGCCGACGAGCTTGCCCACGGCGGCGCGGTGCTTTAGTCTTTGAAGCGTGCCCGGCTCGCGCGTGAAGACGAACATCATTTCGGCGTTTATCGCCGCCAAGGCCGCGCGCCCGACACCACGCTAGTCGGCTTCTCGCTCCCGCCTCACCCGACTAGCGCTCATCCCAACGGCGGGAGTGTCCAATGACAGGGCGCGGCCTCTACGACCCTGCCTACGAGCACGACGCCTGCGGCGTCGCTCTCGTCGCGCACCTGAACGGGGAGCCGTCGCACGAGACGGTCGAGCGTGCGCTCGCCGCGCTCGCGAACCTCGAGCACCGCGGCGCCGCGGGCGCCGACGGCGATGACCGGCGACGGCGCGGGGATCCTGCTGCAGCTCCCGGACGCTTCTTCCGCGGCGTGCTCGACGCCGAGCTGCCGCCGCCCGGCCGCTACGGCGTCGCGGTGTGCTTCCTGCCGCACGACGCGGCGCGCCGGGCCGAGCTCGAGCGCGCTGCTCGAGCGACACCGTCGTCGAGGAGGGCCAGAGCGTCGTCGCCTGGCGCGACGTGCCGGTCGACCCGGCGCACGTCGGCGCGACCGCGCGCGAGCGCGCGCCGCTGATCCGCCAGCTCTTCGTCGGCGCCGGCGCCCGGCTCGAGGCGACCGACGCGTTCGAGCGCAAGCTCTACGTGATCCGCCGCCGCGCCGAGCTCGCCGCGGGCCCGCGACCTCGCGATCCCGAGCTTCTCCTCGCGCACGCGTCGTCTACAAGGGGATGCTCTCGGCGCCGCAGCTCCCGCGCTACTTCCCCGACCTCGCGCGACCCAGCGGCTCGAGAGCGCGATCGCGCTCGTCCACTCGCGCTTCTCGACGAACACGTTCCCGAGCTGGGAGCTCGCGCAGCCGTTCCGCCTGATCGCGCACAACGGCGAGATCAACACGCTGCGCGGCAACGTCAACTGGATGCGGGCGCGCGAGTCGCAGCTCGCCTCGGAGCTGTTCGGCGACGACCTCGCAGAAGGTCTTCCCGATCGTCGCGCCCGGGCGGCTCCGACTCGGCGGTCTTCGACAACGTGCTCGAGCTGCTCGTGCTGGCCGGCCGCTCGCTGCCGCACGCGGTGATGATGATGATCCCCGAGGCGTACGAGGGCCGCGACGACCTGCCCGAGGACCTGAAGGGCTTCTACGCGTACCACGCGTGCCTGATCGAGCCTGGGACGGGCCGGCGGCGATCGCGTTCACCGACGGCCGCGTGATCGGCGCCACGCTCGACCGCAACGGCCTGCGCCCGGGCCGCTGGCTCGAGACGCGGACGGCTGGGTCGTGCTCGCCTCCGAGGCCGGCGTGCTCGACGAGCCCGCCCGAGAACGTCCTGCGCAAGGGCCGGCTGCGGCCCGGCAAGCTGTTCCTCGTCGACATCGAGCGCGGCCGCATCGTCGACGACGACGAGCTCAAGGCGCGAGGTCGCGACGCCGCAAGCCGTACGCGCGCGTGGTACGCGCAGGAGGTCGTGCGCCTCGGCCGACCTGCCCGAGCTCGAGCCGCACGAGTCGCCCGTCGGAGCCGCTGCGCCAGCGCCAGCTCGCGTTCGGCTACACGCAGGAGGACATGAAGCGTGATCCTCGCGCCGATGGCGCGCGAACGCCGAGGAGGCGATCGGCTCGATGGGCAACGACTCGCCGCTCGCGGTGCTCTCCGACCGCACGCCGCTCCTCTACTCGTACTTCAAGCAGCTCTTCGCGCAGGTCACGAACCCGCCGATCGACCCGATCCGCGAGGCCGTCGTGATGAGCGTGCAGTCGAGCGTCGGCTCGGAGCGGCAACCTGCTCGACGAGACGCCCGAGCACGCGCGCCAGCTCGTGATCGACAACCCGATCCTGCTCGACGCCGAGCTCGAGCAGCTGCGCGCAGGTGCGCTCGGCGATCGTTCCAGTCGCAGCACGCTCGACATCACGTGGCCGGCGGCCGAGGGGCCGGAGGGGCTGGAGCGGGCGCTCGATCGCGTCTGTCAGCGAGGCCGACGAGGCGCTCGCCGGCGGCGCGAACATCCTGATCCTGTCCGACCGTTCGGTCGGGCCCGAGCGCGCGCAGATCCCGTCGCTGCTCGCGATCTCCGCCGTGCACCACCATCTCGTGCGCGAGGGCACGCGCCTGCAGGCGGGGCTCGTCGTCGAGTCCGGCGAGCCGCGCAGCGTCCACAGCGTCGCCGTCCTCATCGGCTACGGCGCGGCGGCCGTCAACCCGTACCTGATGCTCGAGACGCTGGCCCAGCTCGTCGACGAGGGGCGCCTGCCGAAGGAGATGACGCGGGAAGAGGCGCAGCAGCGCGCGGTCAAGGCGATCGCCAAGGGTCTCCTCAAGACGATCTCCAAGATGGGCATCTCGACGATCCCGTCCTACTGCGGCGCGCAGATCTTCGAGGCGGTCGGCCTCGCGCCCGAGCTCGTCGACCGGCACTTCACCGGCACCGCCGTCGCGGATCGGCGGGATCGGGATCGACGACGCTCGCCGCCGAGCGCTCGCCCGCCACGCGCGCGCCTATCCCGGCTCCTCCGACGACCTGCTGCCGGTCGTCGGCATCTACGCCTGGCGCCGCGACGGCGAGCATCACCAGTGGAATCCCGAGACGATCGCGCTGCTCCAGCACGCGGTGCGCGGCGGCGGCTGGGAGACCTACGAGGAGTACTCGCGCACGCGTCAACGAGGAGAACGCGCGCCGGCGGACGCTGCGCGGGCTGCTCGCGTTCCGCTTCGCCGAGGACGGCGGGATCCCGCTCGAGGAGGTCGAGCCGGCGGCCGAGATCGTGAAGCACTTCGCCACCGGCGCGATGTCGCTCGGCTCGCTCTCGCGCGAGGCGCACGAGACGCTCGCGATCGCGATGAACCGGATCGGCGGCCGCTCGAACACCGGCGAGGGCGGCGAGGATCCGGCGCGCTTCATCCCCGACGCGAACGGCGACTCGCGCCGCTCGGCGATCAAGCAGGTCGCCTCGGGCCGGTTCGGCGTCAACATCGACTACCTGACCAACGCCGACGAGCTGCAGATCAAGATGGCGCAGGGCGCGAAGCCCGGCGAGGGCGGCCAGCTGCCGGGCCACAAGGTCGATCGCTACATCGCCGGCGTGCGGCTGACGACGCCCGGTGTCGGGCTGATCTCGCCGCCGCCGCACCACGACATCTACTCGATCGAGGATCTGAAGCAGCTGATCTACGACCTGCGCTGCGCGAACCCGAAGGCCGTGATCTCCGTGAAGCTGGTCGCGGAGGTCGGC
Source organism: uncultured Actinomycetes bacterium (assembly GCA_963738775.1). Taxonomy (GTDB): domain Bacteria; phylum Actinomycetota; class Thermoleophilia; order Gaiellales; family Gaiellaceae; genus CAVQZA01. The sequence continues at coordinate 39,358 of CAVTXU010000014.1, read as the reverse complement.
GTCGGCACGGTCGCCGCGGGCGTCGCGAAGGCGAACGCAGATCACGTCCTGATCTCCGGCCACGACGGCGGCACCGGCGCCTCGCCGCTCTCGTCGATCCTCTTCGCGGGCATCCCGTGGGAGATCGGGCTCGCCGAGACGCAGCAGACGCTCGTCCGCAACGACCTTCGCTCGCGGATCTGGGTGCAGACCGACGGGCAGCTGAAGACGGGCCGCGACGTGGTCGTCGCAGCGCTGCTCGGCGCCGACGAGATGGGCTTCGCGACCGCGCCGCTGATCGCGACGGGCTGCGTGATGATGCGCGCCTGCCATCTCAACACCTGCCCGGTCGGGATCGCGACGCAGGATCCCGAGCTGCGCCGCCGCTTCGAGGGCCAGCCCGAGCACGTCGTCGAGTTCTTCTTCTTCGTCGCCGAGGAGGTGCGCCGGATCATGGCCCGCCTCGGGATCGCCCGCTTCGACGAGCTCACCGGCCGCGTCGACCTGCTCGAGGCCGACCAGGCGATCGAGCAGTGGAAGGAGCGCGGGATCGACCTCTCGCGGATCCTCACGATGCCGGAGAGCGCGAACGGCTCGCCGCTTCGCCGCACCCACGCGCAGGACTCGCCGCTCGCCGACGCGCTCGACTGGCAGCTGATCGAGACCGCGGGGCCTGCGCTGGAGTCGGGCCTTCCGGTGACGGGCGAGTTCCCGATCCGGAACGTGAATCGCACCGTGGGCGGATTGCTGAGCCACGAGCTGACGAAGCGCCACGGCGCGAAGGGACTGCCGCCGCGGACGATCCGCTATGCCCTTCACGGCGCGGCGGGCCAGTCGTTCGGCGCGTGGCTCGCGCCCGGGATCGAGCTGACGCTGTTCGGCGACGCGAACGACTACGCGGGCAAGGGCCTCTCGGGCGGCGTGATCACCGTGCGCCCGCCGCTCCGCGCCGGCTTCGTCGCCGAGGAGAACGTGATCGTCGGCAACACGGTGCTGTACGGCGCCACGGCGGGCCGCGCGTTCTTCGCGGGCCGCGCGGGCGAGCGCTTCGCTGTCCGCAACTCGGGCGCGAGCGCCGTCGTCGAGGGCGTCGGCGACCACGGCTGCGAGTACATGACCGGCGGCCGCGTCGTCGTGCTCGGCCCGACCGGCCGCAACTTCGCCGCGGGGATGAGCGGCGGCATCGCCTACGTGCTCGACGCCGACGCGACCTTCGCCGCGCGCTGCAACCTCGAGCTGGTCGAGCTCGAGGCGCTCGAGGAGGAGGACGTCGCCACGGTTCGCTCGCTCGTCGAGGAGCACCTCGAGCTCTCCGGCTCGCAGCTCGCCGAGCGCGTGCTCGACGAGTGGGAGCTGGTCCTGCCGCTGTTCGTGAAGGTGATGCCGCGCGACTACAAGGCCGCGCTCGCCACCGTCGACGAGCACACGATCTCGAGCGGCGGCGACGGCTTCCTCACCGTCGAGACGGAAGGGCCCGCGGCGTAATGGGCAAGCTGCGCGGCTTCCTCGAGTTCGACCGCTCCACCGCGTCGGAGCGCGACCCGGCCGAGCGCGTCCACGACTACAAGGAGTTCGTCGGCTCGCTGCCGCTCGTCGAGCTGCGGGCGCAGGGAGCGCGCTGCATGGAGTGCGGCGTGCCGTTCTGCAACTCGGGCTGCCCGCTCGGCAACCTGATCCCCGACTGGAACGACCTCGTCTACCGCGACAACTTCGGCGAGGCGATCCAGCAGCTTCACCGCACGAACAACTTCCCGGAGTTCACGGGCCGGCTCTGCCCCGCGCCGTGCGAGGCCGCGTGCGTGCTCGAGATCGACGAGGGGAACGCGGTCACGATCAAGCAGATCGAGGTCGCGATCGTGAACCGCGCCTGGGAGGAGGGCTGGATCGTGCCGCGCCCGCCCGAGCGGCGGACCGGCAAGACGGTCGCGGTGATCGGCTCGGGCCCGGCCGGGCTCGCGTGCGCGCAGCAGCTCAACCGGCGCGGTCACACGGTCACCGTGTTCGAGCGCGACGAGGCGGCGGGCGGGCTCGTGCGCTTCGGCGTCCCGGACTTCAAGATCGAGAAGTGGCTCGTCGAGCGCCGCGTGCAGCAACTGGTCGAGGAAGGAGTCGAGTTTCGCTACGGCGTCGATGTTGGCGTCGACGTCGAGGCGGCGGCGCTGCGCGCCGACCACGACGCGGTCGTCGTCGCGACCGGCTCGCGTGTCCCGCGCGACCTGCCGGTGCCCGGGCGCGAGCTCGACGGCGTCCACTTCGCGATGGAGTACCTCTACCAGCGCAACCGCTTCGTCGCCGGCGCGCCCGCGCCCGACAAGGTGATCTCGGCGGCCGGCAAGCACGTGATCGTGATCGGCGGCGGTGACACGGGCGCCGACTGCGTCGGTAACGCGCATCGCGAGGGCGCCGCATCGGTGACGCAGATCGAGCTCGTCGGCGAGCCGCCGCCCACGCGGCCGAACGACATCACGCCGTGGCCGCGCTGGCCGATGAAGCTCCGCACCTCCTACGCGCTGCACGAAGGTGGCGAGCGCGACTTCGCGATCTCGACCACACACTTCTCCGGGAACGGCCGCGTCGAGCAGATCCACTGGGCCGAGAACACCGGCGTGCCGCCGTTCGAGCAGGTGCCCGGCACCGAGGAGACGCACCCGGCGGAGCTCGTGCTCCTGGCGATGGGCTTCCTCGGTCCCGAGGCGGGACTGCTCGAGCAGCTCGGCGTCGAGCGCGACGCTCGCAGCAACGCCGACGCGCCGCAGTTCGAGACGTCGGTTCCCGGCGTCTTCGCCGCCGGCGACTCGCGCCGCGGCCAGTCGCTGATCGTGTGGGCGATCGACGAGGGTCGGCGCTGCGCCGCCGCTGTCGATCGCTCGCTGTAACGCTATATTTATTGCAGCGACTGCTAATAGGAGGAATAAAGAGATGTCACTGACCATTGGCGATACCGCGCCCGACTTCCAGGCGGAGACCTCGGAAGGCCCGATCAGCTTCCACGACTGGGCCGGCGACTCGTGGGTCGTACTCTTCTCGCACCCCAAGGACTTCACCCCGATCTGCACGACCGAGCTCGGCTACATGGCGAAGATCAAGCCGGAGTTCGACCGCCGCGGCGTCAAGGTGATCGGCCTCTCGGTCGACCCCGTGGCCAAGCACGGCGACTGGGCGAAGGACATCGAGGAGACGCAGGGCTACGCGCCCAACTACCCGATCATCGGCGACAGCGACTTCAACGTCTCGAAGCTGTACGGGATGCTTCCCGCCGGTGTCTCGGGCGATCCGGCCGACCGCACCCCGGCCGACAACCAGACCGTTCGCAACGTGTTCGTGATCGGCCCGGACAAGAAGATCAAGCTCGTGCTCGTCTATCCGATGACGACAGGCCGCAACTTCGACGAGGTCCTGCGCGTGATCGACTCGCTGCAGCTGACCGCGAAGTACAAGGTCGCGACGCCGGTGAACTGGAAGGAAGGCGAGGACGTGATCATCGCGGGCTCCGTCTCGAACGACGAGGCAAAGGAGACGTACCCGGACGGCTGGAACGAGCCGAAGCCGTACATCCGGATCGTGCCGCAGCCGCGCTGAGCTGAGCTAGCCGGCGGTGCGGGCGCGGTAGCGCCAGATCGTCAGCGGGATCGTGATCGCGAGCAGCAGCAGGCACCATGCGAACGCCGCGGGCACGGGGTGGAGCAGAGGCCACCCCGCGTCCGCCGGGATCGCCGTCGGGTTGCCGAAGAGCGTGCGCACCGCCGCGACGATCGTGCTGATGGGGTTGTACTCGGCGAGGGTCTGAAGCACGCCCGACAGCCCGCTGAGCGGGACGAACGCGCTCGAGAGGAAGGTCAGCGGGAAGATCACGAGGAACACGAGGCCCGTCACCGCCTCGGCCGAGCGGACGGTTAGGCCGATCAGCGTCCCGAGCCAGAGGATCCCGGCGGCGAAGAGCAGGAGCAGCGCGAAGCCGGCGACGGCGTGCGGCACATCGGTGTGGATCCGCCAGCCGATCACGAGCCCGGTCACTGCCAGTACCGCGATCCCCAGTGCCGCCGCCATGAGTTCGGCGATCAGGTGGCCGAGCAGGAACGCCGAGCGGGCCATCGGCAGCGAGAGGAAGCGGTCGATCACACCCTCGGTCAGGTCGGTCGCGATCGCGGTCGCCGGGCCGATGATCCCGAAGGCGATCGTCTGTACGAGGATCCCGCCGATCAGGTACTCGCGGTAGCTGCCGCCCGGCACCGCGATCACGTTGCCGAACACGTAGGCGAACAGCAGCACGAACATCAACGGCTGCAGCGTCACGTCGAGCAGCTTCTCGGGGATCTGGCGCACGTGCGAGAGGTTGCGGCGCGCGAGGACGAGGCTGTCCGAGACGAACCAGCCGACGGTGGCGATCACGCCGCCAACTCCTCGTCGTCGTCACCGGTGAGGGTCAGGAAGACATCGTCGAGCGTGGCCTCGCGCCGCTGCACGTCCACGGCGTCGACATCCGCCGCGTCGAGCGCGCGCACGACCTCGATCAGCCGTGTGCCCGGGCGCACCGGGATCGTCACGCGGAGCGCCTCGGCGTCGTCGACCGCGGGAGCCTCGGCGAAGGGCGCGAGCGCCGCGGCGGCGCTCGCGAGCTCTGCCGCGGCGGCGACCGTCACGGCGATGCGCTCGCCGCCGATCGTCGCCTTGAGGTCTGCGGGCGAGCCGTGCGCGACGACGCGGCCGTGGTCGAGCACGACGACGTCGTCGGCGAGCCGGTCGGCCTCCTCGAGGTACTGGGTGGTGAGCACGAGCGTGGCGCCGTCGCGGACCAGCTCGCGCAACAGCTCCCAGAGCTCGTTGCGGCTGCGCGGGTCGAGGCCCGTCGTCGGCTCGTCGAGGAAGAGCACCGGGGGCGAGGCGACCACGCTGGCCGCGAGGTCGAGCCGGCGTCGCATCCCGCCCGAATAGGTCTTCACGAGCCGGTCGGCGGCGTCGGTCAGGTCGAGCCGCTCGAGCAGCTCGTCGGCGCGGCGGCGGGCGTCCGCGCGCGAGAGGTGGTAGAGGCGACCGATCATCACGAGGTTCGCCCGCCCGGTCAGCAGGCCGTCGACGGTCGCGCTCTGGCTGGCAAGCCCGATCTTCGTGCGCACGCGTGCCGCGTCGGTGACGACATCGAGCCCGGCCACCGAGGCGCGGCCGGTCGTCGGGCTCGCGAGAGTGGTGAGGATCCGGATCGCCGTCGTCTTGCCGGCGCCGTTGTGTCCAAGCAGGCCGAGCACCGAGCCGGCGGGGACGTCGAGGTCGACGTCGCGCAGCGCCCAGAGATCGTCAAAGCGCTTGCCGAGCCCCTCGGCGAAGACTCCGGACGTACCGGGTACGGTGAGTTCGTACATCGTACGACCAAGCTAGCAGTACACTGTACGAGATGTCAAGGGAGCGTGAGCCGGGACCGATCTGGACGCGGCCGGAGCCAGGTGCGCGAAGGCCGCGGTTCACCCGCGACGAGATCGCCGCCGCCGCGCTCTCGATCGCTGACCGCGAAGGCTTCGAGGCCGTCTCGATGCGACGCCTCGCCCGCGAGCTCGGCTCCGGGACGATGTCGCTCTACCACTACATCCGCACCAAGGACGATCTCCTCGCGCTGATGGACGATGCGCTGATGGGCGAGCTCCTCGTTCCCGACGACGAGTTGCCGTCGGGCTGGCGCGAGGCGCTGACCGCGATCGCGCGCCGCACGCGCGATGCCTGGGCGCGGCACCCGTGGGCGTTCGAGGCGCTGCAGGGCGACCGGTTCGGCCCGAACGGGATGAAGCACGTCGAGCAGTCGCTCGCCGCAGTCGCCGAGATCGGGCTCGGCCCGGCCGACCGGCTCCGCGTGATGGGCATGGTCGACGACTACGTGATCGGCTTCTGCATCCGGGACGGCGCCGTCCAGAGGGCGCAGGACTCGGACGGCGTGATGAGCCCCGCGCTGGACTACATCGAGGCCCGGCTCGAGACGGGCGCGTTCCCGCACTCGCGCGCCCTCGTCGGCGACGGCGACCTCCGCGCCAACTGGACGCGGCTCGCGGCGGACGCCTTCGGCCCGGAACGCTTCGACCTCGGCCTGGCGCGGCTGCTCGACGGCATCGAGCTCGATCTCGAGCGCCGCAAATGAGACTCGGCCTGGTGCTCGCACTGCTCGCCGGGCTCATCGGCGTGCAGGCGGCGCCGGCCCACGCGCTCACGCCCGTCCAGCTGCTCGCACGCTACGAGCCTGTCTCGGTGCTCCAGCCGCAGGAGTGGTTCCCGCCGCTCGCGGTCGACGGCTTTCTCGGCTCGGCGGCGCTCGAGCAGCTCGTCGGAGGCGCCTGGACATCGGTGACGCCGACGCCCGCGACGCTGCCGACCACCGATCCGGTGAGCTGGCGCCTGCACGACTCGCGCTGCTCCGCCGCCGACGGCCTCGCGTCGATCCCGTGCTTCAGCGGGATCGACTCCGGGCCGCCGGCCGTCTACGGCGCAGTGCTCCCGCGCGGCGATCGAATCGCGCTCCAGTACTGGTACTGGTACGCGGACGACTTCTGGAGCGGCCAGTTCCCGTTCACCGACTACGTCTGGCAGTCGCACGAGGGCGACTGGGAGGTCGTCACGGTCGTCCTCACGAAGGCCGGGCAGCCGCTCTTCACGGGCTACAGCCAGCACAGCTGCGGCAAGCGGCGCGCCTGGGCGAGCGTGCCGAAGACCGACAAGACGCACCCGCTGGTCTACGTCGCCCTCGGCACGCACGCCAACTACTACTCGGCGGGGCAGCAGCCGGTCGACCTGCGCCCGCAGTGCTACCCGGCGCTCGGCTCGACGCTCCTCCACGCCTACTTCCCGGCCGGCGTCTACGACGAGACCGGCCGCGGCGCGCGAGGTGCGGCCGCCGATCGTCGTCGTCACCGCCGCGAAGCCGCAGTGGATGCAGTTCCCCGGGACGTGGGGCGAGGCGAACTTCTTCCACGGGCCGGACCCCGTCAACACGCGCGTCGCCGGGCCCGCGCCGTACGGGCCTGCGTTCCACGCGCTGTGGCGCGCGCCGATCGCGACGCCGCTCGCCTGGCCCACGGGCTAGGCCGGGCGCCGGATCCCGGCGTCGTCGAGCGCCGCGTCGACGAGCGGCTCGTAGCGTCCGGCGGCGAGGTCGCCGAGCGGGTCGCGCGTGTAGCCGAGCAGCGTCAGGTACGAGAGCCCGAACGCCGCGCGCATAGCGAGCAGCCGGCGGCGCTCGGGGTCGTCCGTCTCGATCAGCACGGCCTGCGCGGCCCCGAGCTGGCGGATCTGCCGGATCCGGGACGGCAGCATGATCAGGAGCACGAGCGCGGTCGGCAGCGCGAACACGATCAGCCCGAGCAGACGCGCGAGCTCGTTCACCTTGTCGATGCCCGACTGTCCGAGCGCCGCGACGTTCCCGCCGCTGCCCTGCCCGGCGCTCTGCAGCGCGTCCGAGAGCTTGCCGCCAACGAACGGGACTCCGCCGACCGCTCCGGCCGCCGAGTCGAACCCGCTCTGCACCGAGAGACCCGCATCCTTCACGCCCGAGCCGAGCACGGTGAGGTTGTCGACCAGGTCGTGCACCTTGTAGCCCATCCAGGCGAAGAGCACGATCAGGCCGACGAGTGCGAGATCCCGGAGGATCGTCGAGCGGCGCTTCGCGGGAACGTCGGGATAGAGCTTCAGGCGGCCGACGATACTTCGCGCGTCAGACGAAGAGCGGCGCGAACGCGTTTCGCGCGAGGAGCGCGTCGACCTCTGCGTCGGGCGGAGGCACCTCGAACTCCTCGGCCGCGGCGAGCACGTGCGGCAGGAGCATCGTGTCGCCGACGGTGTTGAGGAACACTCCGGGCCGCGCGAGCACCCAGTGGACGGCGGTGCGGATGTCGCCCGGGTCGGTGAGCGGCTCGTACCAGGTGCCGGACGTCTTCGGCCGGCCCTCCCAGGGCGCGAGCGCGATCGCCTTGATCGTCTGCATCGCGACGCCGCGCTCGGCGCAGGTCACGGCGAGCGCCTCGAACTGCTCGGCGTAGTGCGGGTTGCGGACCTGGCAGGCGTTGTACGGCAGCAGCACCGAGTCGAACGGGAACCGCTCGAGGCTGCGCCGGTGCATCGCGGCGACCGAGACGCCGTGACCGGTGACGCCGATGAAACGGACGAGGCCCTCCTCGCGCGCCTCCACCAGCGCCTCCAGCGCGCCTCCCTCGCTGAGCGCGATGTCCCAGTCGATCACGTCGACGAGGTTGTGGAGCTGGATCAGGTCGACGTGGTCGACGCCGAGCCGGTCGAGCGAGCGGCGGATCTCCTCCTTCGCGCCCGCGTAGTCGCGCTGGCCCGTCTTGGTCGCGACGAAGAAATGACCCGGCTCGCGCTTGAGCCAGGGCGCGATGCGGAGCTCGGCGTCGCCGTACGAGGCGGCCGTGTCGATGTGGTTCACGCCGTGCTCGAGCAAGAGGTCGAGCGTGCGGGCCGAGTCGGCGTGCGACCCGGAGCCGACCGCCGCCGCGCCGAAGATCGTGCGGCTCGACTCGTGCCCCGTGCGACCGAATGGCGCTCTCGCGATCACGTTCGAACCCTACCTCGCAACGCGCACGACCATTATCCTCTGCACGAGATGAGACTCTCCATCGCTTCCGTCGCTTCCGTCGCTGCCTGCGTCCTCGCGCTGGTCGCAGCGGGCGCAGCGGGCTCGCATTCCAACGCCGCGCGCTGCACGACGGCAGGCCTGAACATCTGGATCAGCGGCGGAGAAGGCGCGGCCGGCAGCATCTACCGCACGCTCGACTTCACGAACCAGTCCAAGAGCGCGTGCACGCTCGCCGGCTATCCGGGCGTGTCGGCCGTCAACCGCGCCGGCCGCCAGCTCGGTCGCCCTGCGTCGCGGACGCCGTCCCCGATCCGCGCGGTGACTCTGAGGCCCGGCTACACGGCGACGGCAGAGCTGCGGATCGTCCAGGTCCTCAATTTCCCGCGCGCGATCTGCCAGCCGGCCGCGGCCGCCGGACTACGGGTCTACCCGCCGGGGCAGACTGCCTCGAAGGTGGTGCTGACCCCGTTCCGGGCCTGCTCGCGGAGCGGCCCCGTGTTTCTGAGCGTGAAGGCCGTGGCATGACCCGGGTCTATGCTTTCCGGGGTGTCGATCACCTTTACTCAACTTTCGACGTTCCTCGCGGTCGCGCGCACCGGGTCGGTCAAAGCCGCCGCTGACGAGCTCTACGTCACACAACCGTCCGTCTCCGCCGCGATGTCCGCGCTCGCGCGGGAGCTCGGCGTCGACCTGACCGAGCGCGTCGGGCGCACGATCCGCCTCACGCCGGCGGGCGAGGCGTTCGTGCCCTACGCCGCCGACGTGCTGGGACTCGTCGAGCAGGGCCGGCGCGCCGTCCACGAGGCCGTCGACGCGGCCACGCAGGAGGTGCGCATCGCGGCGGTGACGACGGCGGCGGAGTACGTCGTTCCCTCGCTGCTCCAGCGGTTCTCGCGCGAGCACCCGGAGATCGCCCTCACGCTCGAGGTCGGAAACCGGGAGCGCGTCTTCCAGCGGCTGCTCGCCCATGACGCCGATGTTGCGATCGGCGGCTCGCCGCCCGAGGACGGCCGGCTCGTCGGCAAGCCCTTCACGCCGAACGAGATCGTGCTGATCGTCCCGCCCGGCGACGAGATCGCGGCGCGCAAGACGGTGGGCTTCGACGCGCTCGAGCAGCGGACGTGGCTCCTGCGTGAGGAGGGATCCGGCACGCGGGCCCTCGTCGAGGGGCTGCTCGCCCGGCACGGGATCCGGCCGCGGACGCTCACGCTCGGCTCGAACGGCGCGATCAAGCAGGCCGTGGCGATGGGGCTCGGCATCTCGGTGCAGTCGCTCGCGGCGGTCGACCTCGAGCTCGAGGCCGGTCTTCTCACCACGGTGCCGTTGCGCGGCCTGCCGGCCCGCCACTGGTACCTGCTGACCTCGGCGGCGGGCGTCCATCGTCCGTCGGTGCAGCGCTTCCTCGACTTCGTCACCGAGAAATAGACTCAGCTCTATCGGTCGTCCATAAAGTTCGATTGTTCTCGAAGAGACGGCGGTCTAGGGTTCCGCCCATGCCCTTCTCGACGAAGAGTGGAGCGACCCGATGAGCCCGAGCCCCGTGGCAGGAAACGGCGACGCGCCCAAGCGCGATCGCTGGTCGGCCGGCGTCACGCCGTACGCCGAGATGGGCTTCTACGAGCCCGACTACGAGCCCAAGGACACGGACATCCTCGCGGCCTTTCGCATCACGCCGCAGCCCGGCATCGACGCGATCGAGGCAGCCGCGGCCGTGGCGGGCGAGTCGTCCACCGCGACCTGGACGGTCGTCTGGACGGACCGCCTCACCGACTACAAGCACTACCAGGCGAAGGCGTACCGGGTCGAGCCGGTCCCCGGCGCCGAGGGCCAGTACATCGCGCGGATCGCCTACGACATCGACCTGTTCGAGGAAGGGTCGATCGCGAACATGACCTCGTCGATCATCGGCAACGTCTTCGGCTTCAAGGCGCTCAAGGCCCTCCGCCTCGAGGATCTCCGGATCCCGACGCACTACGTGAAGACCTTCCAGGGCCCGGCGCACGGGATCGTGATGGAGCGCGAGTACCTCGACAAGTTCGGGCGCCCGCTGCTCGGCGCGACCGTCAAGCCGAAGCTCGGTCTCTCCGCCCGGAACTACGGCCGTGTCGTCTACGAGGCGCTGAAGGGCGGGCTCGACTTCACGAAGGACGACGAGAACATCAACTCGCAGCCGTTCATGCGCTGGCGCGACCGCTTCCTCTACGCGATGGAGGGAGTCAACCGCGCCGTCGCCTCGAGCGGCGAGGTGAAGGGCCACTACTGCAACGTCACCGCAGCCACGATGGAGGAGATGTACGAGCGCGCGGAGTTCGCCAAGGATCTCGGCAGCGTGATCGTGATGATCGACCTCACCGTCGGCTTCACCGCGATGCAGTCGATGGCGAAGTGGGCGCGGGCGAACGGCGTGATTCTCCACCTGCACCGCGCCGGCCACGGCACCTACACGCGCCAGAAGTCCCACGGCGTCAGCTTCCGCGTCCTCTCGAAGTGGTGCCGCCTGATCGGCGTCGACCACATCCACGCCGGCACCGTCGTCGGCAAGCTCGAGGGCGACCCGAACACGACGAAGGGCTTCTACGACACGCTGCGCGACAACTTCATCCCGGAGAACCCGGAGCACGGGATCTACTTCGACCAGGACTGGGCCTCGATGCCGGGCGTCATGCCGGTCGCCTCGGGCGGGATCCACGCGGGCCAGATGCATCAGCTGCTGCACTACCTCGGCGACGACGTGATCCTGCAGTTCGGCGGCGGCACGATCGGCCATCCGATGGGCATCGCCGCCGGCGCGACGGCAAACCGCGTCGCGGTCGAGGCGATGATCCAGGCGCGCAACGAAGGCCGCGACTTCTTCCAGGAGGGCCCCGACATCCTCGAGCGCGCCGCCAAGGGCTGCCCCGAGCTGAACGCGGCGCTCCAGGTCTGGAAGGACGTCACCTTCAACTTCGAGTCGACGGATATGCCGGACATGATGGTCACGCCGAGCGTGGGGTACTGAGATGCGGCTCACCCAGGGCACCTTCTCGTTCCTCCCGGACCTGACCGACGAGGAGATCGCGGCCCAGATCCGGTATGCGCTGAATCACGACTGGGCGATCTCGGTCGAGTACACCGACGATCCGCACCCACGCAACCCGTTCTGGGAGATGTGGGGGCACCCGCTGTTCGACCTCACCGAGGAGGACGTCGAGCAGGCGATGCGCGAGGTGCGCGCCTGCCGCGAGGCCTTCCCGCAGCACTACATCAAGGTGACCGCGTACGACTCGTCCTACACGCGGCAGACGACTGCGCTCAGCTTCATCGTCAACCGGCCCGACGACGAGCCCGGCTTCCGGCTCGACCGCACCGAGACCCACGACCGCGCCGTCCGCTACAGCTTCGTTCCCTATTCCGCCGTCGATCCGCCGGGCCGTCGCTACGGCCAGAACGGGACGAGCGCACCGACCGAGCCGTGAGCGAGGCGCTCGCCCCGCCGGTCGCGCCCGATCCGGCCCTGACCGTCGACATCCAGGCGATCCTCGACGAGTCGAACGTCGACGAGGTGCTCGCCCGGCTCGACCGCGAGCTCGTCGCCCTCCAGCCGATCAAGCAGCGGATCAAGGAGATCGCCGCGCTGCTCGTCGTCGACCGGCTCCGGCAGGAAGTCGGCCTCACCTCCGACCGGCCGTCGCTGCACATGTCGTTCACCGGCAACCCGGGCACCGGCAAGACCACCGTTGCGATGCGCATCGCCGAGCTCCTGCACCGTCTCGGCTACATCGAGCGCCCGACCGTCGTCGCCTGCACGCGCGACGACCTCGTCGGCCAGTACGTCGGCCATACCGCGCCGAAGACGAAGGAGGTGCTGAAGCGCGCGTTCGGCGGCGTCCTCTTCATCGACGAGGCGTACTACCTGCACCGGCCCGAGAACGAGCGCGACTACGGGCAGGAGGCGATCGAGATCCTGCTCCAGGTGATGGAGAGCGAGCGGGACAGGCTCGTCGTCGTCTTCGCCGGTTACCACGATCGGATGAACGAGTTCTTCGCGTCGAACCCGGGCCTGGGCTCGCGCGTCGCCCACCACATCGACTTCCCCGACTACTCGGTCGACGAGCTGATGAAGATCGCGCTCGTGATGCTCGACGTGCAGTCGTACGAGTTCAGCGACGAGGCGTCGGTCGCCTTCCGCGAGTACCTCGCGCTCCGGCTCGGCCAGCCGCGCTTCGCGCACGCGCGCAGCGTCCGCAACGCGATCGACCGTGCGCGCCTGCGCCAGGCGAACCGGCTGTACGAGCGCGGGCGGCAAGCTCACCGTCGCCGACCTGGTCACGATCGAGCCCGACGACATCCTGCGCGAGCCCGTCTTCGAGGAGCGCACGGGCGGGGAGGACTGACATGCGCCCGATCATCCTCGGCGTCGTCGGCGACTCCGCCGCCGGCAAGACGACCATCACGCGGGGTCTCGTCCGCGTGCTCGGCGAGGAGAACGTCACCCACGTCTGCACCGACGACTACCACCGGTACGACCGCAAGCAGCGCGCCGAGCGGAACCTCACGCCGCTGCATCCGGACTGCAACTACATCGACATCATGGCGCAGGATCTCGCGCACCTGCGCGCGGGCGAGCCGATCCTCAAGCCGGTCTACCAGCACCACGACGGCACCTTCGGAGCGCCGGTCTACATCGAGCCGGCGCGCTTCAGCGTCGTCGAGGGGCTGCTCGGCTACCACACCGAGGCGCTGCGCGAGGCCTACGACGTGCGCGTCTTCCTGGCGCCGCCGGAGGATCTGCGCCGCCAGTGGAAGGTGCAGCGCGACTGCTCGCGGCGCGGCTACACGACCGACCAGGTGCTCGAGGAGCTCGACCGGCGCGAGGACGACTCCGAGAAGTTCATCCGCCCGCAGGAGCGCTACGCCGACATCGTCGTGTCGCTTCCTGCCGAACGGCAACCGCGACCAGGAGCACCTCGACGCCGAGCTGACGCTGCGCTCGACCCTGCGCCATCCCGACCTCAGCGGGCTCGTCGACGCCGACGAGTCGATCACCTACACCGAAACGGACGGCGAGGGCCTGCTCCGCGTCCCGGGCGCGCTCGACCCGGCGTCGGCGATCGCGATCGAGGAGGCGATCTGGGAGCGGATGCACTTCGCGAGCCACCTGCGCTCGGAGCGCCTCGGCGAGTTCACGATCGGCACCGACCTGCACCGCTCGCATCGCTCGCCGTGACGCAGCTGCTGATCCTCTACCACCTGGTCACCGCGAAGGCGTCCGTCGCGCTCGGCGGCGAAGGCGCGCGTGCGCTGGAGGGGACGTCGGAGACTGTCCGGGCATAGACTGACCGCATGGCCACCAAAGCAGACTTCACCGAGGACGAGTTCAGCGCGATGCAGAAGGGCGTGACCGGGGCAGGGCTGCTCGTCTCGGTGAGCGACGCCGATTTCACCGACAGCTTCGGCGAGGCGAGCGCGCTCGCGAAGTACCTCGCCGGCCAGAATCAGAGCGGCGAGACCGACCTGATGCGCGAGCTCAGCCATGTGCACGGGAGCGGGTTCGGCTTCGCCCCCTCGCCGCAGAAGGTCGAGGCGGAGACGCTCGCGGCGCTGAGCGCCGCTGTCGCGACTCTGGCCGCGAAGGCGCCGGACGAGCTGGAGCCGTACCGCCGGCTCGTGCTCGGCGTCGCCGAAGCAGTCGCTGAGGCGAAAGGCGGCGTGACGGACAAGGAGACGGCTTCGATCGACAAGCTCAAGCAGGCGGTCGGCTCGACGAGCTGAAACGCGGATCCGCGCACCGCTGTGGAGGGGTTTCCGGGTCGGAAACGAAAACTCCTTCTCAGAGCTCATGGCTGACACCGGTAACCCGTCTCAGCTGGCCGGTCACCCGAAGCGGATGTTGCTCGAGCCGAACCCGCTGCTGGTCGAGCACGCCCGCGAGCGCGCCGAAAGCGTGCAGAACCGGATCGCCGACCGGATCACGAACTTTGCCGGTTCGATGGGCTTCGTCTACGTCTCGATCCTGTGGTTCGGGTGCTGGATCGGATTCGGCGTCGAGAAGTACCCGTACGGCCTCCTGACGATGATCGTCTCGCTCGAGGCGATCTTCCTCACGGCGTTCGTGATGATCAGCCAGAACCGCTCGGATGCGAAGCGCCAGCTCGTCGCCGACCAGCAGTGGAACGTCGTCCAGGTCGAGGACAGTCAAAACGAGGAGCTGCTCGCGCTCTCACACCAGATCCTCGAGCTGACGAAGCAGGTCCACGCCATCGCGACGGCCATGCCGCCACGCGACGCGTGACGGACGAAGCCGGTATCCCGCAGGTCGACTCCGCCGGGGCGGGACGCTCGTGGTCGGATCGCGACGTGACCCTGCTGACCGCGAAGGCCACGGCGGTAGCGATCGCGGTGGGCGCGCTCGCGTTCGGGCTGTGGAAGGTCAGGACGGTCGTGATCATGCTGCTGCTCGCGCTCACCTTCGCCGCGGCGATCCGCCCCGGCGTCGAATGGCTGCACCGGCGCCGGGTTCCACAGCCCGTGGCGATCCTGTTCTTCCTCCTCACGGTCCTCGGCGTGGTCGTCTTCTTCTTCTGGGTCGCGATCCCGCCTGCCCTGCACCAGGTCGGCCATGCGCTGAAGCTGGGCGGCGCGACCGGTGCCACCGTGCCCCAGGGCAGCGGCTTCAAGCACGAGCTGCTCAGCTGGCTCAACACGCATCTCCACGAGCTTCCGACGGGGTCGCAGCTTCTCCATCCCGTCGCGACCTACGGTCACAAGGCGACCAACGTGGTCGTCTGGACCTTCTTCGTGATCGCCGCCACCTGGTACTGGGTCTCCGAGCGAGACCGGATGATCAACTTGCTGACGCTCCTTGCTCCTGAGCCGAAGCGCGAGAAGACCCGCGCGACCTACCTCGAGATCGACCGCAGGCTCGGCTCCTACACGCGGCTGAAGTTCCTGATGGTGTTCGCGATCGGAGCCGTGCTGTCGCTCGGCTTCTACCTGGTCGGCCTGGACTACTGGCTGCTCCTCGGTGGGTTCGTCAGCCTGGTCGAGATCGTTCCGGTGATCGGCCCCCTGATCGGGGTGATCCTCGTGCTCGCGGTCGGCCTGCCCCAGTCCGTCCACGTGGCGCTGCTGGCGCTCCTCGTCCTCGTCGTCGTGCGCGAGTTCCAGAGCTACGTGATCAATCCGCACGTGATGGGGCACTCGGTCGGGCTCTCACCGCTCGTCACGCTCGTCTCCGTCGTGGTCGTGGGAATCCTGTTCGGCGCGTTCGCCGTGATCCTCGCGATTCCGGTCACCTCCGCGGTCGCGACGTTGATCGACGTGTTCGTGCTCGATCACGAGGCGCCCACCGAGCCCGTCCGCCGGCGCCGCAGCTTGCTCTCTCGAAGGGCACCGGGCTAGCTCACCGCTTCCTCTTCGTGGTCGCCCGCCACTGCATCAGAATCGCGAGTCCCAGCTGGTCCATCTCCGCTCCCTTCCGGTGGCTGTCTCCCGAAGGGAGATCCGCCGGCGGCGCGAAACTCATCGCAGCTCGAGCGGGTGGCCGAAGCCGGCGAGAACGGCGGGATCCAGAAACGCGCTGACCGACGCGATGCGCCCGCCGTCGAAGGTGAGGACATCGACCGCGAACAGCCGGTACGTGTCCGCGTCTCTCTCCCAGCGGTAGCAGAGCACCGCAGGCTGGCCGTTTGCGCGCGTCGGGACGTGGCGCCAGCGCTCGCGGAGCGCGTGGTCGGCGAGAAAGGCGCCGATCGCGCCGGAGCCGCGGTGCCAGGTCGAGAGCGGCGGCATCGACCACGTCGCGTCCTCGACGAGCAGCGCGACGACGGACTCGACGTCGGCGCTCTCGATTGCCTCGATGTACCGGCGCACCAGGTCCCGGACGGGCTCGTCTCCGAGCGACGCGAGTGTCGCCTGCTGGCTCTGCTCGGGCATCCGCTCGTCGACGGTCTTGCGCGCACGTTGCAGGGCGCTGTTCACGCCGGGGACGCTCGTCTCCAGGGCCGTTGCGGTCTCCTGCGCCGAGAAGCCGAGCACCTGGCGCAGCAGGAGCACCGCGCGCTGCAGCGGCGGCAGGTGGTGGAGCGCGGCGACGAACGCGAGCTCGACGGCCTCCCGCTGCTCGATCACGGCGTCGGGGCCGAGGCGCTCGTCGGGGTACGGCTCGATCCAGACGGATTCCGCGAGCGGCCGGCCCGGAGTTTCGCCGGTCGGCGCCGACGGGACGGCGTCGAGCGCGAGCATCCTCGGCGTCCGGCGCTCCGCCGTCCTCAGGCACACGTTTGTGGCGATCGCGTACAACCAGGTGCGCAGAGAGCTCCGCGCCGCGAAGCGCGGGAGCCCGCGCCAGGCCCGGAGCAACGTGTCCTGAAGGGCGTCGTCCGCGTCGTGACTCGACGCGAGCATGCGATAGCAGTGCGCGTGCAACTCCCGGCGGTGCGGCTCGACGAGCGCTGCGAAGGCGTCGCCGTCTCCGGCGCGCGCCGCCACGAGCAGGCGATCGGGTTCGAGCTGTGACGTCGTCACAGTAGGGAAGACCCTATCGCCGGCGGAAACTCATCTCTGCAGATATTCGACCCGGGTGACAGCCGCGCGCTTGTGCGTCGTCAGCTCACCGCCGTACGGTCCCTCGGAACGTGCCCGACGTCGGCGCGACGTCGACGTAGTCGCGACCGACTGCGACGGTGACGTAGCGCGCGCCCATGAGTGGCGGTCGTGCGTCGGATCGAACGGGACGGCCCGCACCGCGCCGTCCTCGGCCTGCACGAGCACCTCGACCCACGCGTGCGTCCCGCCCTCGCCGAGCAGATGGCCGGAGACGTAGCGAGCCGGGAGCCCGCAGAGCCGGCAGAGCGCGAGCATGCAGTGCGCGTAGTCCTGGCAGACGCCCCGCTCGAGCGCCCAAGCCTCGGCGGCGGTCGTCTCGACGGTCGTGACGCCCCATTCGTACGTGAAGTGGTCGTGGACGCGGCGGCCGAGGAGGTCGGCGAGCTCGAGGCCTCGCGCGCCCGAGGCCAGCGCCTCGTCGGCGACCGCACGCAGAGCATCATCGGGCCTGGTGAGCCGTGAGGGCTGCGCAGAAGCGATGGTCGAAGCCGACGTCGTCGGGGTTCTCCAGGCCGTCGAGCGGCGCGTCGCGCTCGACGACCGCCCAGGTCGAGAACTCGACATGCCGGTCGACCTCCTCGAGCGCCAGGTCGAGCACGACGTTGCCGAAGCTGTCGTACGAGCGCTCGCTGTCGAGGTTCGCAGCCGGAGACGCGGAGCTTGTGCGTGACGAGTCGCTGCTGGCCGTGCTGGTCGGGCGGCACCACCATGAGGCGCTGGCGCAGCGCGGTGATCGGGCCGGGATAGTCGTAGCGGAAGGTCTGGTGGATCAGCACCGTGTGGCGGACGTTCTGCCAGTCGATCTCGTCGTGTCGATGCTCCGAGGTGCGATCAGGTCGCCGAGCGGTCAACGCATGGTCTCCCCGCTCGCGCCACGTGCTCGTCGTCGGCCCAGACCGTCATCCGTTCGAGGCTAGCGGAGCCGTAGGTCGTCACCATCGCGACGTCGCCCGCGTCGCGGCCGCGCCCGATCGGGACCCGGCCGATGCGCGGCGTGTTGAAGCGCGCGTCGAACGTCCACCAGCGCGCTCGCCGAGCCAGACCTCGAACCAGGCGTGGAAGTCCGTCGGAGTCCGGCAGCGGCGCGATCGTCGATGTCGCGGCAGATAGCCGGACACGTAGCGGGCCGGGATGCCGAGCGCCCGGCAGAAGGTGACGCCGAGGTGCGCGAAGTCGCGGCACATGCCGCCCTGCGCCGGCCAGGACATCTCGAGACGGTGGTCGTCGGGACAGCTGGGACGCCGTACGCGATGTTCTCGTGGATCCAGTCGCAGACCGCCTGCACCGCTCGACACCGCCCGGCGTCGTTGCCGAACAGCTCCCAGGCCCGGTCGGCGAGCGTGTCGGACTCGCAGAACCGGCTCGGCAGAAGCCAGTGCAGCAGCTCGGACGGGAAGGTCCTCGATCCGGTGCTGGATCTCCGACGGGCCCGGTGTCTCGTCGGGGTCGGCCGGGACGGAGACGGTCGCGGAGTAGGAGAACCAGGAGGCTCCGGGCGGCAGGACGAGGCGACGGCAGTTGTTCCCGTCGACGTCCTCGTAGCCCTCGCCGACCGGGCCTTCCCAGCGCGCGTCGGCGACGGCGTCGCGCAGCGACGAGTGCGGCTCCACGATCGCGACTGCGGGCACGGCTTCCTCGGCGAGGTGGTCGAACCGGCAGCCGATCGCGAGGTTCAGCAGAGCACGCGCCATGTTCAGCCTCCTGAAACGCCTGCTCGGCCGTCGATCGGTTCAGGGCATCGTAGAGCGGGAGCGACGGGACTCGACCCGCGTGAGACACTCCTCGGGATCCGAGAGTAGCGGCAGGAGTTCAAGTCGTGCGCGCCACCCGTGGAGATTCCTGTTCATCGGGTGTGGTGTGCGAGCTCAGGCCAGAGGTCGTCGGGTACCGGAAGAGCGAGTAGCCGAAGGTCGTCGGCGATCTCCTCGGGCGAGCGGGCGCCGACGAGGATGGACGTGACGCCCGGGTGCCTGAGCGGGAATTGGATCGCCGCCGCGAGGAGCGGTATGTCGTAGCGCGCGCAGATCTCTTCGAGCCCGCGTCGCCGACGGAGGAGCTCGCGCGGGGCGGCCTCGTAATCGAACGTCGAGCCGCCCGCCAGCAGGCCGCTGTTGAAGACGCCTGCCGCTATCAACGGAACACCTCGCTCGGCACAGAGGGGCAGGAGCTCGTCGGCGGCCGCTTGGTCTAGGAGTGTGTAGCGGCCTGCAAGCAGGACGACGTCTACTTCGGCGCGGTCGACGAACGTGAGCGCGGTCTCGACGACGTTCGTGCCGACGCCGACGATCGGCGCGAGCTCGCGCGCAGTCTCGAGCGCACGCCTCGCCTCGTCCATGTGATCCTCGGGGTCGTGCAGGAGCGCAATGTCGATGCGATCGAGCTTCAGGCGCTCGAGACTCTCGGAAAGGGAGCGGCGGACGCCCTCGGGGCTGAAGTCGAAGACCGGCTCGAGCGCGGGGGCGCCGACGAAGTGTGGGCTGGGCGTCCCGGGCTTCAGGAGGCGGCCGACCTTCGTCGAGATCGTGTACTCGTCGCGGGGGCGTCCGGCCAGTGCCTCGCCGAGGCGCTGCTCGGCCAGGCCCGAGCCGTAGAGGGGTGCCGTGTCGAACGAGCGGATGCCGAGCTCCCACGCGGCGTCGACGGTCGCGTGCGCTGCCGCTGTCGGAACGGCGGCGTAGAGGCCTCCCAACGGCGCGGTGCCGAGCCGCACTCTTGGCGCTGTCGGTCTAGTCATCATATGATCGTACTATGTCTTTGATCGTCGACTCGCACGTCCATCTCTGGGATGAAGCACACACCCCGCAGCCGTGGATGACTGCGGAGACCGAGCCGATCGCGCGGCCGTTCGGACCGGACGATCTCCAGCCGCTACTCGATCGCAACGGTGTGGACGCCGTCGTGCTCGTCCAGGGCGCGTGTCTCGACTCCGACACCGACTACCTCTGCATGGAGGCCGCGCGCCAGCCGTGGATCGCAGCCGTGACTGTGTGGTTGCAGCTCGACGATTCGCGGCGAGCCGGCGAGAGGCTCGAGGAGCTCGAGCGTCGGCCGAAGGTGCGCGCCGTCCGTCATCTCATCCACGACGAGGCCGACCCGCACTGGATCATGCAGGCCACGGTCCTCGAGTCGCTCCGGCTGCTCGAGCAGGCCGGGATGGTGCTGGAGCTCCCGGTGGTCTACCCGGACCACTTCGACGACGTCGTGCGGCTTGCGGATCGCTTCCCGGATCTCGTGCTTGTCATCGACCACCTCGGGAAGCCGCCGCTTGCGAGTGGCGACCTCGGCGACTGGGAACGCCGGCTTCGAGCGTGCGCCGCGGCCCCGAACGTCTACACGAAGCTCTCGGGACTGAACACTGCCCTTGGACACGCCGACTGGATGGCCGCGGACTTCGTTCCAGCGGCGACGGTTGCGGTCGGGGCGTTCGGCGCCGACCGTGTGATGTGTGGCAGCGACTGGCCGGTCGCGCTCCTCAACGGCGACTACGACCGAGTCTGGCGGGCAACGCGGGACGTCGTCGCGGCGGTTGCGCCCGGTCACGAGGAGGCGCTGCTCGGCGGCACCGCGACACGCGTCTACCGACTGGCCGACGACACCGGAGAGGAAGGTCTTCTATGAGCGCGATCTACTACGAGGGTGCGGGCAGGTTCTCGGTCGGCGACTGTCACGTGCAGGAGCCGGGTCCGGGCGAGGTCTTGCTGAGCGTGGCTTACTGCGGCCTCTGCGGCACCGACCTGCACATCGCGCACGGCGCGATGGACGCGCGTGTTCACTCGCCGCAGGTGATCGGGCACGAGATGTCCGGAACCGTTGCGGCGCTCGGCGCAGAGGTGGAGGGCTTCGTGGTCGGCGACGCCGTGGTGGTGCGGCCGCTCGACGCGCGCGGCGAGACGCCGGCCGACCGCGGGCTGAGCCACATCAGCCGCGGCCTCAAGTTCATCGGGATCGATGCACCCGGCGCGTTGCAGGCCTCTTGGACGGTGCCGGCGTTCACGCTTCACGCGCTGCCGGCCGGCGTCGACCTGCGCCTCGGCGCGCTCGCGGAGCCGCTCGCGGTCGCCTGCCACGACGTGCGTCGCGGCGACGTGGTCGCAGGACAGACGGCGGTCGTCATCGGCGGTGGCCCGATCGGGCTCCTGATCGCGCTTGTGGCGCGCGTCCGCGGAGCCAAGGTGCTCATGGTCGAGCCCGACCCGACACGTCGCGCGCTGGCGGAGGAGCTCGGTCTCAGCGCGCTCGACCCCGCGGACGACGACGTCGCCGGGACGATCGCGGATGCGACGGCGGGCGTGGGCGCAGACGTGGTCTTCGAGGTCTCGGGCTCGTCCGAGGGGATTCTCGCGGCGACCGGGTACGCCGCCCTCCGCGGCCTGGTCGTCGTGGTCGCGATCTTCCCCGAGCCCAAGCCAGTAGCCCTCTTCGACCTGTTCTGGAAGGAGCTTGAGCTGCGCGGGGCGCGCGTGTACGAGCCCGAGGACTTCGAGGCCGCGATCGAGCTGATCGCCGCCGGCACGCTCGAGCTCGAGCCGCTCATCACGGCGGTCGAGCCGCTCCAGCGCGTGCCGGCGGTGTTCGACGAGCTGAGCGCCGGCAGGCCGGCGATGAAGATCCTCGTGGACTGCCAGACGTGAGCGCGACGCCGTTCGATCTCTCGGGCCGGACGGCACTCGTCACCGGCTGCAGGCGCGGGATCGGCAAGGCTGCTGCCGTCGCGCTCGCCGCGGCAGGAGCGGACATCGTCGGGGTGAGCGCGTCGCTCGAGCCGGGGAGCGACGTCGCCGCGGCGGTCGAGTCGCACGGGCGCAGCTTTCGCCCCTATCGCTGCGACCTCGCCGACCGCGAGGCCGTCTACGACCTCGTCGCGACGGTTCGTCGCGAGGCGCCGCCCATCGACATCCTGGTCAACAACGCGGGCACGATCGCGCGAGCACCCGCGGCGGAGCATTCCGATGAGCTGTGGGATCGCGTGCTCGAGGTCAATCTCACTGCGCAGTTCGTCCTCGCGCGCGAGTTCGGGCGAGACATGCTCGAGCGCGGTGGCGGCAAGATCGTCTTCGTCGCGTCGTTGCTCGTCGTTCCAGGGCGGCGTCAACGTGCCCGGCTACACGGCGAGCAAATCGGGCATCGTCGGCCTGACGAAGGCGCTCGCGAACGAGTGGGCCGGACGCGGGGTCAATGTGAACGCCGTCGCGCCCGGTTACGTCAGCACCGACAACACGCAGGCGTTGAGGGACGATCCTGAGCGGTACGAGCAGATACTCGTGCGCATCCCTGCTGGACGGTGGGCCGAGCCGGAGGACATCGCCGGCGCGGTCGTGTTCCTGAGCTCGTCGGCCGCCGACTATGTGCATGGGGCGATCCTGCCGGTCGACGGCGGCTGGCTCGGCCGGTGACCGTCGCCCGAGGACGTATGATGTTTGAGATGGACGGCGCTGAACGCTCGATCCTCCGGCAGGGGGCTCCCGCCAGTCACCGCAAGCCGTCCCAGCGGCCGGGGCGGTTGGCGTCGGTCGTGGTCGAGGAGTTGGCGCACGAGATCATCGGCGGGACCTGGAGCGAGGGCGAGGTCCTGCCCACCGAGCCGGCGCTGTGTGCCGAGTTCGGCTTCAGTCGCACGGTGATCCGCGAGGCGCTGAAGCTCCTCGAGGAGCGCGGGCTCGTGAGGGTCGAACAGGGGCGAGGCACCACGGTCCAGCCGCGCGACTCGCTGAACCTCCTCGATCCCGTCGTCCTCCAGATTGCGTTGGAGTACGACTACGACATGTCGCTGCTCGACGACCTGATTTCGGTGCGCCGCGTGCTCGAGCGGGAGATGGCGGTTGCCGCCGCGACTCGGCTCACCGACGACGAGCTTGGCTCGCTCGCCGACAATCTCGACCGGATGGATGCCGCTTACGACGACTACGAGCGCTTCCGTGCGCTCGACCTCGGCTTCCACGCGATTGTGATGAAGGCGTCCGGGAACGAGGTCGGCCTGACGATCGTGCGGGCGATCCACCGGCACGGGGGCATCACACCGCTCCTGTCGTCCGGGTCGTCGCGCGCAGCGCTTTCCCGGACGGTGGCGGCGCACCGTGGGATCTACGAGGCACTTGCTGTCGGCAACGGCGAACTGGCCGGCGATCGGCTCTCCGATCACATCGACGCGGCCTGGGCCGAGCGCAAGAAGGCCCAGCGGTCGCGAAGCACCCGGCGTTCCACGCCGGCGACGCGCTAGCCGCGGACGCGCTCCAACTCGTCGAGGGGATTCCTTCCGACGCTCTTGACAAGTGCTGATCATTCGTATGATGATCATCCCCGCATGCGTATCTCAGCACTCGACGTTGAGCTGATTGCCCTCCCAGCGGTTACCCCGCCGTTCGCGTGGCGGCGGGGTCTCCGCGGGTCTGCCAAGGCCCGGACGAGCGCGGTTCTACGCATCACCACCGAGGACGGAGCGGTCGGTGAGGCCTACCACGAGTGGAGCGGCCCGATGCTCGCAGACATCGTGGACCGCGTTCTACGGGACGAACTCGTCGGGGAGCGTGCCGACCGGCGCGAGTGGCTGTGGCACCGACTCTGGGAGCTCGATCGCACCGAGGAGTTTCCGATCTGGCTCTTCGGCATCGTCGACGTCGCGCTGTGGGATCTCGAAGGCCGGATTCTCGGTGTGCCTGTGCACCGCCTGCTCGGGACGTACCGGGATTCCATCCCGGCGTATGCCTCGACCACGACGTTCTCGACCGTCGAGGAGTACCTCGACGTCGCCGACCAGTGCCTCGAGCTCGGATTCACCGCGATCAAGCTCCATGCCTGGGGGGACGCACGCGCGGACGCTGCTCTCTGCCAACGCCTCCGCGACCACGTCGGTCCCGACGTCGACCTGATGTACGACGGGTCGGCCGGTTTCGACCTCCCGGGCGCCATCTACCTCGGCCACGCGCTCGCGGAGGCCGACTACCGCTGGTACGAGGAGCCGATCCACGAGTTCAGCGTCACCGCATACCGCTGGCTCGCCGAGCGTGTCGCAGTGCCGTTGCTCGTCGGTGAAACCTCCGACGGGAGCCATCTGAACACCGCAGACTTCATCGCGTCCGGTTGCGCGACCTACGTCCGGACGAGCGCAAACCACCGTGGCGGAATGACCGGCGCGATGCGGATCGCGCACCTCGCCGACTCGTTCCGGCTGAGGGCGGAGGTGCATGGGCCGACCGAGTCGGCGGTGCACCTGTGTATGGCGATCCCGAACTGCACCTACTACGAGTCGCTCGTCACGTCCAACCCTGTGACGCGCGAGTCGCGTGTCGGACCGGACGGCCTCGTCCACGCGCCCACGGAGCCCGGGATCGCACTGCCGACCTTCGTACAGGAGTACCGCGCCACCGCGGTCTAGCGGCAGCGCGGCCAAGAGAGGAGGATCAGAAGAATGAAGTCATCAATCAGCCGGAGGTTCTGGGTACTTCCGCTCGGGACGTGTGTCGCGATCGCAGCGATCGTAGCCGCGTCCGCCGCGAGCGGTTCAGCCGCGGGCCCCACCCCCCTGGCGAAGGGGAACTACACCCTGACGGTGTTCGCAGACCAAAACTGGGTGTTGCCCGCCGAGATGACGGAGGCTGCGAACTTCAAGAAGCTGACCGGCATCACGGTCAAGTACGACATCGTTCCGGACAGCACCTACCAGACCCTGCTCCAGACCAAGCTCAGCGCAGGCGAGCAGCCCGGGGACATCTACATGGGCCAACCGCCCGGAGGAACAGGATCCGGCCTGCAGACCGAGTTCCAGGTCACCAAGCACGCGGTTGACCTGTCCAAACAGCCCTGGGTGAAGCAGGGAGTTTGCGATCACGCGCTCCATGGTCACGTACAACGGCAAGCTCTACGGTCAAACGATCTGGGACACGATCAGCGGCAGCTGGGTCATCGTCTACAACAAGGCTGACTTCGCGAACGCGGGGATAACGACCCTCCCGAAGACCTTTGCTCAGTTCACCGCTGACTGCGCGAGCTGAAAGCGAAAGGCATCATTCCGATCTATGAGCCGATCAGCGACGGCTGGCACCCGGTCCTCTGGTTCACCAGAAAACCTGACGAAGGCTGAGGCTGAGGATCCCAGCTTGACCAAGAATCTCAACAACAACAAGACGACCTTCGCGGGCACCCCACTCACGATGACAGCCATGACCGAGATCAACTCGCTGTTGCACAACGGGTACTTCGGATCCACGGCTCTGACTGACACGTTTGCAAATAGCGCGCCGAAGATGGCCAGCGGGCAGTACGCGATGTCTGTCCAGAACCTCGCGTTCCCGACCGCAGTCAATGCTGCCGACTCGAGCGTCCCGGTGTCTGCCTTCGGTTTCATGCCGGTCCCGATTCTCGGCAATCAGTACATCAACCAGAATCCTGGTGGTCCGACCAAGTTCGTCTACAAGCAGGGTAAGCACGTCGCGGGCGCTCTCGAGTACCTCAATTTCCTTGCAATGCAGGCGAACCTCCAGCTACCTACATCAAGGCATCGTCGACGGTCGTTACCCTTCCCTGGACGGGTGTGAAGGCGCAAGTGGAACTCGCGAGCAGATGGCGTTCCAGAAGGCTTACAAGCCATCCCCGACCCCCGTGGGCCAGGTCAGCGTCAACTACGAGCAACCCGCAGTGGGGCCAGATCGGCACAGACATGGTCGCGATGTTCACCGGCCAAGAGACGCCGCTGCAGGTGCTTCAGAGCATCGACAGTCGGCGAACGCAGGAGGCCCAGGCGGCCCACGACCCGCACTGGCCGTGAGCCGCGCGAGCACGGCCTGAGCGTCTCGTGCCTTTCGCTCGAGGCCGGCCGGGCGAGTTGCCCGGCCGGCCTGAGGAGCCCACGCCGCCCAAAGCTCACTTGAGGAGATCCACCGAAGTGGCATCGGCGAACGACCACGACCTACCCGTGCCCGCCAGCAGCCTCGACCCGTCACCCAGCGTCATCGACGGATCGGTAAGGCTCGTCGATGGCTACTACCCGACCTGGTTCGCGGGCTGGTGCGCTCGGCATCTACTTCGTCTTCGTGCTTGCTGCCAGGCATTCTTGGCATCGGCCTCGCATTCACAAACTGGACCGCCTACTCCACCAGCCTCCGCTGGGTCGGCCTGGCAAATTTCAGAGCTCTTTTCGCGCCCAATTCGTTCTTTCTCAGTGGCGATGGAGAACACGGCGATATTCACCGTCGCCACCGTAATCCTCAAGACCGGCATCGCACTTGCCCTGGCCATCCTGCTCACCGACGGCATCAAACGGCTGGCCGCGCTCTACCGAGCACTCATCTTCATCCCCAATCTGCTCCCGTTGGTCGCAGTCGGGATCGTCTTCAAGTCGATTCTCGACCCCACCACGGGACTGCTGAACTCGACGCTTCGCACGCTCGGCCTCGGCGGTCTGGCCCAAAGTTGGCTGGGAGACGTCCACCTGGCGCTCTGGAGCGTGATCGGCGTCGACACGTGGAAGGGCGTTGGCTACATCATGGTCATCCTGATCGCAGGTCTACTTGCCATTCCGCGAGAGTTCTACGAGGCAGCGTCCTGCGACGGCGCCTCCAAGTGGCAGTCCTTTCGGCTTCATCACCCTGCCGATGATGATGCCCGTTTTCGCCGTGACGACGGTGATAAACCTCGTGTACGCCCTGCGAGTGTTCGACATCGTCTTCGTGCTCACGGGCGGCGGCCCCGGCTATGCGACATCGACCGTCTACACGACCATCTTCAGCGAGTTCGGCCTCGGCCAATACGGCATCGCCACCGCCTTCTCCAGCGTGTTTCTGATCGTCATGCTCGTCCTGAGCTTCGTGGTCATCCGAGTCATGGCGCCGACCGAGAGTTCAGACATGAGAGTCGTCCGGCACATACGGGCCATCCCAACCACGATCAATTACCTGCTCGCGAGCGGTGCGGGACTGATCGCGATAGCGCCGATCTACATCGTCGTCGTCAACTCGTTGAAGACGCGACATGCGGCTCGTCGCCATGGCCCCGTCGCTGCCGCTGCACCCGCAGTGGGGCAACTTCGCCGCAGTCAACGCGCAGGCCAATCTGCTGGTGGCCTTCTTCAACAGCGTCTTGTATGCCTTCGGAGCCACCGCGCTCGCCGTCCTGCTCTCGGCTCTCGCGGCCTACGCCCTGGCTCGGCGCAGGATTCGCAGGCACATCGTCATCTACTTCCTCCTAATCGTGGGCATCGCGATCCCGACGAACTACGTCACCCTCACCAAGGTGATGCAGTTCACGCACCTGATCGACACCCGGATCGGGATCATTCTCGTCTACGCGTCTCAGATGATCCCCTTCAATGTCTTCCTCATCTACGCGTTCGTCGACACGGTTCCGCGGGATCTGGACGAAGCGGCTTTCGTCGACGGGGCCTCGCCGCTCGCGCGCGTTCGTCGAGGATCATCCTGCCCTTGCTGCAGGCCGGTGCTGATTCACCTGCGCAGTCCTCGACGTGCTCAACGTGTGGAGCGATTTCATCAATCCTCTCTACTTCCTCAGCAACAGCAGACAACTGGCCGATGACGCTCTCCGTGTTCAACTTCTTCGGCACGGGCTCAAGCTAGCCGGCCTTTCGAACTGGGCTCTGGTATCCGCCGACGTCCTGCTGACGATCCTGCCCGTCATCCTCATCTACATCGTCGCGCAGCGCTGGATCCTGTCGGGCCTACTGTCCGGCTCGGTCAAGGGGTGACCTCGATGAGCAGCGGCGGCCCTGACCGTACCGTCCCGCAACTCATCTCGGCGGGGCCATTCGAAGAGACGTGGGAATCGCTGCAGACGCTATTCCGTACCCGGGTGGTACGAAGACAGCAAGTTCGGCATCTTCATCCACTGGGGTCCGTACGCCGTGCCTGCGTTCGAAAACGAATGGTACCCGCGGAACATGTACCTAAAGGATTCCAGAGCATACGACCATCACGTGGAAACCTACGGCCCGCAGACGACGTTCGGTTACAAGGACTTCATTCCCCAGTTCACGGCCCGACAATTTGATCCTGATGCATGGGCGAGCCTCTTCAAGGAGGCGGGAGCGAAGTATGTGGTTCCTGTCGCCGAGCACCACGACGGCTTCGCCATGTACGACTGCTCGTTCACGCGGTGGAACTCCGTCAGGATGGGGCCGCAGCGAGACGTTCTGGGCGAGCTCGCCGCGGCAGTCCGGCGTCAGGGTCTCGTCTTCGGGGCTTCATACCATCGGGCAGAGCACTGGTGGTTCTTCAATGGCGGGCGCGACGTTGCGTCGGATGTGCAGGACCCGCGTTACGACGACCTATATGGACCAGCTCAGCAACGGCCTGCGACGAACCCGCCGGACAAGGCTTTCCTGGACGACTGGATGGCCCGTCTGGTCGAGCTGGTGGAGCGTTACGAACCGCAGCTCGTCTATTTCGATTGGTGGATCGAGCAACCGGCCTTTCGGCCGTATCTGTCGCGATTCGCCGCGTACTACTACAACCGGGCAGCGCAATGGAACCGTGGGGCGGTGATCAACTACAAGCAGGGCGAGCTCGAGGGGGAGACCTTCGCCGAAGGCTCCGCGGTCTACGACATCGAGCGGGGTCAGATGAGCACGATCTCTTCCCGCTTCTGGCAGTCCGACACCAGCATCATGCGCAATTCGTGGTGCGACGTGTCATCCCCCGACTACAAACCCGTGAACGAGCTGATCGGCGACCTCGTGGATGTAGTCAGCAAGAACGGCGCCCTCCTCCTGAACATCGGACCACGAGCCGACGGGTCGATTCCCGATGAGGCCGCTGAGAGGCTGCGAGCCATCGGTCGTTGGCTGGGGGTGAACGGTGAGGCCATCTACGCGAGTAGACCGTGGCGGGTGTTCGGCGAAGGCCCGACCGAGTCGGCGGCGGTGATCCACGGCGTCTACGGCGACGTGAAGCGGACGCGAGTTCACCGAGAAGGACATTCGCTTCACCACCCGGGAGGAGACGCTCTACGCCACATTCCTCGCCTGGCCGGAGAGCGGCACAGTCGCTATCACGTCGCTCCGGGAGAACGGGGGTCAGCACCAGGTTCCTATCACGCGTGTGGAGCTGTTGGGCTCGGGGGTGCCCCTCACCTGGGAGCGGGACGCGGAAGCCCTCCGGGTGGCACTGCCTGCGTGCGCGCCCCGCCAGCATCCGGGCGTGCTGAGGATCACCCCGTGAGAGAGTCAGCGGACGTGAAGGAGTGATTGATGGCTAGCGTGACGTTCGAAGGCGTCTCGAAGTCGTACGGCGACGGCCTGCTCGCGGTCGACACGCTCGATCTCGAGATCGCGGACGGCGAGTTCATGGTTCTCGTCGGCCCATCGGGCTGCGGCAAGACCACCGCACTGAGGATGGTCGCCGGCCTCGAGGACATCACGGACGGCGTTGTGCGCATCGGCGACCGCGTGGTCAACGACCTCACGCCAAAGCGCCGCGACATCGCGATGGTGTTCCAGAACTACGCGCTCTACCCGCACATGAGCGTGCGCGACAACATCGGCGTTCCCGCTGAAGCTCGCAAAGCTGCCGAAGGACGAGATCCGCAGCCGTGTCGACGAAGCTGCACGGATCCTCGACCTGGAGCCGTATCTCAAGCGGAAGCCGCGCTTCCTCTCCGGCGGGCAGCGCCAGCGAGTTGCGATGGGCCGCGCGATCGTCCGCCAGCCCGCGGTGTTCCTCATGGACGAGCCGTTGTCGAACCTCGACGCGAAGCTGCGCGTTCAGATGCGCGCCGACATCAAGAAGATCCAGGCAAACCTTGGTGTGACATGCGATCTACGTGACACACGACCAGGTCGAGGCGATGACGATGGGCGACCGAGTCGCGGTGATGCGCAAGGGCGAGCTGCAGCAGGTCGCGCCGCCCCAGGAGCTGTACGACCGCCCGGTCAACATCTTCGTCGCCGGCTTCATCGGGAGCCCTGCGATGAACATGCTCGAGGCGCGTGTCGAGAGGCGCTAGTGTCCTCCTCGGCGACGCGCGCCTCGAGCTCGACGAGCAGCCGTGGCTCGCGGCGTACCAAGGGCGGTCCGTGGTGCTTGGTATTCGCCCGGAGGACCTCGAGGACGCGGAAACGGCGAGCCGCGACGGCGGGGTGCGTCTGCGCGGCCGGGTCGAATTGCGCGAGGCGCTCGGCTCGGAGGTGCTCGTCCACTTCACCGTTGCCGCGCGTCAGGCGGTCACCGACGACATGCGCGAGCTCGCGGACGACGTGGGCGACGACCGGCTCGTCGAGAAACTCGCCGGCGGAGAGCAGCCGGCCTCGGCCACGCTTGTCGCCCGGTTCAGCCCGCGCACGCGGGTAGTCGAAGGCGATGACGTCGAGGTCTCGGTCGACCCGCGGGCGCTGCACTTCTTCGACCCACAAACCGGGATCGCGATCAGGCAGGGCGCGGACCCGGCGTGAGACGGGCGCTGCTCAGGGCTCGCACCGTCCGAACGTCTGCGTGATCCGTGCTCTTGTGTTGCAACGTTCGAGTGACGGCTGTCCTCCTGGACCGTGACGGCGCCCGGCGCCGCGCCGCGTTGGCGGTTCGCGCGGCGTTCTGCTTGCGTTCGCGGTCTTCTTCGTCGTCCGGCTGGCCTGGCTCGTGCTCGCCCCGACGAAGACCGACAACGAGCTGCTCACCAGGAGCCCGCTCGCGGTCGGCAGCCTCCACAACGTCTGGATCGCCTTCCATGGTCTGAACGCATTCGGCAACCACATTTACTGGCGCTGGCTGGAGAACTCGCTCCTGTACTCGCTGAGCGCGACCGCGATAACCATCGTGACCGGTATTCCCGCCGGCTACGGGCTGGCCATCGGCTCGTTCCCGGGCCGCAGGCTGATCCTGACGATCACGCTCGTCGTGATGCTCATTCCGGCGGCGTCGCTCGTGCTCCCGATCTTCCTCGAGCTCAACGCCGTCCATCTCATCGGCAGCGCCCTGTCTGTGATCCTGCCGTTCGCGTTCTTCCCGTTCGGCGTCTTCCTCGCCTATATCTACTACGCGACCGCGCTCCCGCCGGGGCTCCTGGATGCGGCGCGGGTCGACGGCTGCGGCGAGTGGGCCGCCTTCCGCCATGTCGGGATCCCGCTGGCGAAGCCGGTCGTCGCTCTCGTCTTCTTCTTCAGCTTCGTCGCCAACTGGAGCAACTACTTCCTTCCGTTCGTGATCCTTCCGGACGAGAAGCAGTTCCCCGTCCAGGTGGGGCTCTCGGACATGTTCAGATCGACCCGGCCCGCGCTCGCGCTCGCGACGCTGATCGCAGCGGTTCCTGTCGTGATCGTGTTCGTCGTCTCGCAACGGGCGCTCGAGCGCGGGATGCTCGGCGGGTCCGTGAAGCAGTGAAACGTCCCCGGCTAGGCGGGTGTCAATAGCGGGAGCGACGGGACTCGACCCCGCGAAAGACACCCCATCGAGATCCGCGAGTAGCGAGAGGATTTCAATAGGCGGGTCGATTCCGATCGCGGTGCCAGCCCGGCCAGCCTCCAGAGGGAGCCGGCCGGGCCTCGCGGCGAGGGCAGTAGCCGATCCGCGCTGGCTCACGGTGCTGTGACTCACCGTCAGCGACGGTCCAGAAGATAGACCGGCGAACACGTACCTGCCAAGCCGCGGCCGGTTGCAGAAAGATCGGGTCGGTCGCGCCCGAGTTTCCGGAGCGGCGACTCGGGTACCTTCTCGTCTGCGAGGGCTAAACGGTGACGGCCCGCGCCCTCGCATACGGGGAGCGCTGGGGACTGCCGCCCCCTTAGCTTGCGTCATGACACCGGGTGTCGACTGGGCCACGCGGGCCCAGGAAACAATGGGGAGCGGGAGATGTCCCTTCACCCGCTCCCCAGTCGAGCCTATCTTGCAGCTGCGTGACCGGTCGTTGCGCTAGCTGCGTACCTTGCGAAGGACGGCAACGGGCGGGTCAGACGTTTCATCAACGGACTCGACCAGGAACGGCTGTGCCCGGTAGAGCTCTAACGCGCCCATGACGACGGGCAAATCTCGGATAACGAACGCTGGTGCTGGGAGTGGACGTACGCCGACGAACTCGAACCGATAACGGATCAATCGGGAAGCCACGGAGGTACTCGGCACCGCTAGCAAACACCGGAGACGATGTCGCCGTTGGGTCCGCCCTTGTGGTAGGTGACGGTGCCCGGGGTCGTGTTCTGGATGCAGTAGCTCGTGCTGGTGGCGCGGACGATCTTGATGTTCTTGATGCCCTGGTCATAGCTCTGCTGGAGCTTCGTCAGCGTGACGCCGGTGTAGCCGGTGGAGTGGTCGGCGTTGAAGCCCTCCATACCTGGAATGGCTGCACGGACGTTTGCCTTGGCAGCTGAGACGTTGGCCCGGGTGCGGAAGCTGAGATACGAGGGGATCGCGATCGCGAGCAGGATGCCGAGAATGATGATCACGACAAGAAGCTCGATAAGCGTGAACCCGCTCTCCTCGCGTGCGAGGCGGTGCCGCAGATTTGAAGTCATTTGGTCGTACTCCTTCTAGGTAGAACCGCAGTAGCTCTCTTATCGGCGATATTCCGACTGGCCCCTCACCAGAAGGAGGGATGACGTCCTCGCGACTCAACCCCGTGAGCCGTGAATCGCGCGTGTTCGCTTTGGCAGTAGAGGCAGGCTAAGCGCCCACTGATCGCCAGATCGTGTCGATGTCGGAGAGTTCCGCCACGGCCGGTTGGATCGGAAAGGCCATGTCCCCTTGGACAGCAACCACGGCGGCCTCGTCGGAGGGGTCAGCGAACGCGACCCTCAGTTCACTCCCAACGAACCGGACGGGAACGGCGGCATAGCGACGACCTATCTCGGGTGACATCAGTCTGAGCGCGGAGCGATCGACCCCGGTTGAGGCAAGGTTGACGTATGGGATCGACCACTGCTCAGCCAGCACGCGTGCGAGTTCGGACTCGAACACCCAGCCATGCCGGATCAGAACGCGCCCGACAACATCACCGCTTTGGCGGCTCTCAACCAGAGCCTGCGAGAGCTGCGTTTCGGTGATCAACCCTTTCCTAACGAGTAACTCGCCAAGCCGCGGCGGCGGCGGCGCACCGAGGTCAGCCTGGCGGGCAATGAGCCCAACTGAACCGTTCGCTCCGGGAACTGCCGGGCGGCCAAGCGCCGTTTCTCCTTCGACGTGATTCGCGCGCGCCCATGTCTCGTAGTACATCTCCGGACTCTCGTCCTCGTTAAGCAGCCCGTCGGGGAAGTCAATGACGACCTTCTCACGGTCGCCGCTTTTCACCGAGGCTCCGAGCCGCAGAAAGTAGTTCCGAAGCGATGTGTAGTACCGCTGGTAAGACAGCACTACACGCATCCCAATACCTCGCAAACGCGACCTGGAGTAAGACAGGCGATCATGAGTTCGAGCACCCCTTCTAGATAGAACCGCAGTTACGTTCCTATCGGCACGCGACCGCTACGACTCAAGGGCGCTGACTGGGCTGCCGATGTGGCAACTGCTGACACCGAGCGCCTCCGAGCTCGGCAAAGCGCATCAGCTCTCGGGTCGTGGCTACCCGGGAGGATGGAGTCCTTCCCTTCAGCGCAGGCCCCGGAGCGCATGGCGAGGCGACCGGGGCCAGCGCAGCCCTAGCGTGGCCGATCCGCTTTGCTCAAATGAAGACGTGTCTAGCGCACGGAGCCCCGCCGGTTAGGAACGTTGCGACCCGGCGAGTGCGCCGCTCTTCTCAGACCGGTCGCTAGTACCCGAGAGCGTCGAACGCGGCCGGGTAGACGATTCGACCGGCGAGGTCGGGGCTGTATCCCGCGAGCCGCTTGACCATGAAGGCGTCGTCGGGGATCTTCGGATGCGGGGAGATGAAGCCGAGCGCGCTCGCCTGCTCGAAGCCGAAGCGGGGGTAGTACGCGGCGACTCCCTCGACCATGACAGCAGGCTCGCCTGCTTGTTCGGCGCGGCCGAGCGCGTCCCGGATCAGCCGTGTCCCCACACCGATGCGCTGGCGGTCGGGCCGAACCGACGTCGGCGTGCGATTGAGGATCCTTGTTCGGGATCCGCCTTCGACGCCGACCCAGCTCAGCATCACGTGAGCGATCACACCGGAGGAGTCCTCGGCGACCAACGCCAGCTCCGGAATGAACTGTTCCGACGCCCGAATGCGCTCGACGAACGACGCGACCTCCTCGGGGTGTCCGACGAATACCGCGCCTATCACGTGGTTTTACGTGGCGGCATCGTTGAAACACGGCAGAGTTCGTGTTGGTGGACGAAACGACGAGCGTGAGCGAGTTCCATGAGCGGCGCCGGCATGGTCGTTGGGCATGGGTCGTGCTTGGCTCTCTGATCGTCGGCTCGATTGCGTTGCGGGTGTGGGCGGCGCTTGCGGTTCCGTCGCCGTGGATGTCGCCCGACGAGGAGAGCTACGCGGCCATTGGCCGCGGCCTCTGGCATGGCCACGGCCTCTCGGTGCTCGGTCATCCGGCCGGATATCTGAGCTTTTTCTACCCGTTGTTCATCGGTCTGCCGCTCAGCCTGTCCGACGTCCATCTCGGCTACGACCTGGCAAAGGCGCTCCAGGCGACGGCAATGTCGCTGGCGGCGGTGCCCGTCTATCTGTGGAGCCGGTCGTTGATGTCACATGGGTATGCGTTGCTGGCCGCAGGGTTGACACTCACGCTCCCTGGGCTGGCGTTCTCGGGGTTCTTGATGACACAGACGTTGTTCTACCCAGTCTTCGTGCTCGCGGCGTGGGCGATGGCGGCGACCCTTGCCCGTCCCACGATCCTCAACCAGGTACTGCTGCTGGGTGCGCTCGCGCTTGCAGTCGGGACACGCCTCCAGGCGGTCGTCCTGGTGCCCGCGTTCCTCCTCGCGGTTGCGATCCTGATGGGTCTCGAGCGGCGCCGGGGGCTCTTGCGGCAACTCGCGCCGTTCCTGATCGGTGTGGTCGTCTCGACCGGCTCCTGGCTCACGTTCACGCTCGGACGTGGGCGCTCGCCGCTCGGCGCGTACGGCGTGACGGGAAGCGCGTCCTACTCGTTCGGCGCTGCGCTGCGCTTTTCGATCTACCACCTGGCGGATGTGGTGCTGCTGGTAGCCCTCGTGCCCGCGGCGGCGACGGTGATCCTGCTCGTCGAGGCCTCACGCGGGCGGGAGTCCTCGCCTCGTGCCCGGGCATTCCTTGCGGTCTGTGTCTCGCTCTCCGCCGCGCTCGTCGCCGAGGTCGGTCTGTTCACCTCTCGGCTCCTTGGTCGCCTCGGTGAGCGTTATCTGCTCGGGCTTGCACCGCTGCTCTTTATCGGCTTCGCGCTCTGGCTCTCGCGTGGTGCGCCGAGGCCGCGACTTACCACGCTCGTCACGCTTGTCGCGGCGCTCGCGCTGCTCGCGACGATCCCGGTCAGGTTCTTCTCGAGAGGCCGCCGAGCCGGACGCCTACTCCGCGATTCCCCTGTTCCACCTCCAGCACGCCTATCCGGGCACCGACGTCCGGTTCTTCCTGTTCTTCGTCGCGGGCGACCTCGCCTTGCTCTTCCTGCTCGTGCCGAGCCGCTACGCGTGGACGCTCGCAGCCACGACTGCCGTGCTCCGTAGGCGGGATCTCGATCTACGCCAGCACGGTGCTCAGAGACCAGGCGAAGGGCTTTCAGTCGGTGATGATCGGCCCGCAGCCGACATGGATCGAACGCTACGCAGACGGCCCGGTCGCGTTCGTCTACTCCGGCGAGGCCTCGTGGAGCGAAGGGTCGCCCGCCTGGGTGTACACGTTCTGGAACAGCCGGATCGACCGCGTCTACGTCCTCAACGGGGCGAAGGTCGACGGCCCGCTCCCGGTCGAGGCCGCGACGCTCGAGCCCGACCACACGATCCGCCTCACTACTCCCACCCCGTCGCCACCACCGCCATTCGCCGTCGCGGGCACAGGTGTCACGCTCGCGGGAACACCCGTCGCAACCTCGGCCAACAGCGCATGGACCCTCTGGCGACTGCGCTGAGTACGCAGAGCGGCGTATGCCTCGCGATATGGCTCGGCGGGTCGTTGACCCCATTTGCGTTCGGCCGAGTTCATCCGCGCTGAAGCAGATTTAGCGGGGGAGCGCGGCGCGTGGACCCTCAAGATGGTGATGCTGGCGAGCGAGTCGAGCCGTCGGGCCAGCCTCCCCTTTCTGCTGGACGTGGCAACCCACGCAGCCGGAATCCTCCCTCCAGCCCTAACCCCCAACCGGCGCGGCGAATCTCGCGTTGGGGCGGCGCGTGCCGACGAACCGTAGCTTGCGCCCGCAACAACAGCGGAAACGCTCGAGCAGTAAGCGCCGGGGTAGCTCCACGCGCAGAAGCGCCCTCGAGCGCCCCTGCGGCCGCAGTACGCGATCGGCCTAGCGCGTCCCTTGCGCTGGTTCAGGTCGCGACAACTATTCGCGAGCACACCGATAGCGGTTCGATCCGGCCGCTTTACAAGGCCACAGCTCGGCTTGCACCGAGCCAGAAACCCCCCGGACTGACCGCCCGCATTACTTTCTCGCCAATCGCGAACGCATCAGGCCCATCCCGAGCCGGCACCGTAAACACCGCCTCAACACCCGCGGCTGTTTCCGTGAACTCAAGATCGTGGCCGCCGACCATTGCCACCTCGCGCCACAAGTGGGCACGCCACGCCTCGGAATCCAACCCCCCAAACCCCGATGAGTAGCGGTAACTCTCAAGAGAAACCATGCGCCCCG
The DNA here is from genome assembly GCA_963738775.1 of uncultured Actinomycetes bacterium. GTDB lineage: Bacteria > Actinomycetota > Thermoleophilia > Gaiellales > Gaiellaceae > CAVQZA01. The sequence continues at coordinate 2,576 of CAVTXU010000014.1, read as the reverse complement.
TCCCGCCTTATCCACTCTGTTCGAAAGTGCGCGCCAGGCGCCGTTCCCTGCAGCCGTTGAACTTGAGGAACCGACGCCCGCGCGCCTGCCGCCCAACCCGATGCTTCCAGTCGCCGCTGAGGTATCACTGAAATCTCCTCCGCGGGCCGACTCGTGACGAGCAATCCGCCCCCGAGACGAGGCCAGGCGGCCCTTCCGTCACACGGATTCGCCACGCGCGGTTTCACGCCTGTGACGGGCGGGGCGCGTGACGCTTCAGAGGAGGCGACTGGAGGCGGGGGCTGCGGCCGCCACCGCCTCCACAGTCGTCTGCGCGTGGTTGCGGCCTCCACGCAACCCTCAACATGCGCGCGGGCAGATCACATGTCATGCCCCGTGCGGGGGAAGTGAAGCGCCGCGATGGACCACCCGACGGCGATTCGTGTAGCAGGCGCCAGGTCGTAGAACTTCTCGTGCCCCTCCGATGTGGCGCGAGGGCAAGACACGAAACGGTTGAGGCCCTGTGCGGCGGGGCCTAAGCCAAAACTAGTGGGTCGACCTCAATGCGGCGGGGTCGGCCCACAGTCTTCCTTCCGGCCAAGGAGATGGAGGTGATAGAGCAAACAGCTATTGCGATCGCGTCTATGGGATGCGGCTGAGGATGAACGCGACCGGATCTTCCGCTGGCGCTGCACCGAGCTTCGCCGAGCGGGCTACGGGATCAAGGATGCGCTCCTTCTGGCCGTGAACATCGAGATCGACCTGCACCTCGCACTCGAGCTTCCCGCTCGCGGCTGCCCGCACCAAACGGCGCTTCGTATCCTCGCCTGAGCGGGGCACGGGCTTTTGCGGCGACTTCTCTGCTACCTACTTGGGCCGAGTTTGGTCCAGCGACCTCATCGCCGGATTCGAAGTCCAAAAATGCCTGCGCTGCGGGCTCGGGCGTACCTCTCAAGAACGACAACGACAGACCGACGAGTTCTGACACGGCGATCCGATACTGCCGGAAGGCACCGCGCACTGACGGACCCCGCTCAAATCTCACGCGGCTCGACAACAGCGCCCGAGATCATGAGAACGGCTTCGACCTCTCAAGCCAGCATCGCGCCGGGGGAGAGGAAGCGGAAACCAGCGCGGCAGCCAACCAGAACTAGGCACTTCATCGCGCCGAGCCTACGAACCTCGGCAACGTCTTCCGATCCCATCCCGCTTGACGCACGCCGAAATCTCCGGCCGAGACCAACAGCTAGACCGTCGGCAACGACCGCGCAGAGAAGAGAGACGAGAAGCGGCAATCCCGTGGGTTTCCCTCGGTCGTACAGTGGGTAGACACCCGTGAGTGATGACCGTGACGTCACCCAGCGCTGCAGGTGCGGTCAGCGGGGCGCGCGGGCACGATTACGAACATGGTTTGTTTCAGGTTCTCGAAGCGCGCGAAGGCAGTCCGCCCCACCGGGTCGCCATGGCGCTCGGCAACCGCTCGCCCGGGCGGCCCTCTTTCTCATGGCTGCACTGCTGGGCTATGTGCTGCTCAGCGGAGCCGCGATCGCGACGAGCCTGCTAGTCACCAAGGTGATGCTCCAGATCGGTCCGGTCGCGAGGGCAGACGAATGGGCCGTGACCTGGCTGTCCAGGCACCGCAGCCCATTTCCCACCGAACTGTCGCTGGCAGGATCGATCCTCGCTGGCGGTGTGGTGATCCCCACAGTCGTAGCCCTTTCGGCAGCGACGCTCGCGTGCCTGCGCCGCTGGCTCGCGGCCGCCTTCCTGGTCGCGGCCATCACCCTGGAGGTCGCGACCTACCGGATCACGACGCTGGTCGTCCACCGTGAGAGGCCCGGTGTACCTCGCCTCGAGCACCTGGCGACAAACGCAAGTCTTCCCTTCCGGCCATACGGCAGCATCCTTGTCGCCGCCTACGGCGGACTCGCGCTACTTCTCATCCTGCTTCCGGAGCCGTTGGACCCGGTTGCTCTGCTGGATGCTCGCGTGCGTGATTCCGCTGTTCGTCGCGTTCGCCCGGATGTACCGCGGCATGCACCATCCGGCCGACTGCGTCGCCGGGGCTCTGATCGGCATCGCTTCACTGTCCATCGCGCTGTTTGCCGCCCGCGCGGCGAACGCCTCGGGCCGGACGTGAATGAATGACCGAGACGAATCCCGGCGAAGCTCTCGTGCAGAACGGGACGTTCGAGCGTCTCGCGCGGGCCGGTTTCGTGGCGCGCGGGCTGATCTACGGGATCATCGGTCTTTTGGCGGTCAAGCTCGCCGTGGGGTCGGCCGGCAAGACGACGAACCAACAGGGTGCACTGAGGACCGTCGGGCATCAGCCGCTCGGTCGGGTCCTGCTGGCGCTCGTCGCCGTTGGCCTCGGGAGCTATGCGATGTGGCGCTTTGCGCGCGCGGCAATGGGCCACGGGCCGGAGGATCACGACAGCGGCCTCGACCGTCTGGTCGCGCTGGCGAGCGGGCTCGTCTATGCGGGCTTCTGTGTCCTCGCCGTCGAGATCCTGCTCGGCTCGTCGGGCAGCTCTGCCGCGACGCCGCACCGCGCGACGGCCGGTGTCCTGGGCTGGCCCGGCGGGCCATGGCTAGTC
>CAVTXU010000013.1:0-495994 GCA_963738775.1 uncultured Actinomycetes bacterium | reverse complement strand
GGTCGGCTACTCGAAGTGGTCGCTGACGACCGCGCAGCCCGCGACGGCGCACCACGACCTCACCGCCGTCAAGCGCGCGTGGCGCGGGCGCGGGATCGCCGGCGCGCTCAAGAGCGCGCAGCTCGCCTGGGCGAAGGACAACTGCTACCTGAAGGCCGTGACGAACAACGAGGAGCGCAACGCGCCGATCCGGCGCCTCAACGAGCGCTTCGGCTACCGGCCCGCCGGCGGGACGCTGCTCCTGCGCGGGCCACTCCAGGGAGGGACGGAATGAAGTACATGGTGATGATGTTCGGCGACGCCGCCGAGATGCGCGAGACCAGGTCGACCGAGTGGATCCGCGAGATGATCACCTACATGGTGCAGGTCGACGTCGACCTGCGCGCGGCCGGCGAGCTCGTCTCAGCTGAGGGGCTGGCCGATCCGAGCGAGGCGACGACGGTCACCTATGTGGACGGCGCGCCGGTCGCCGCGGCCGGCCCGTACGGTGAGGCGCGCGCGTCGGTGGCGGGCTGGTGGATCCTCGAGGTCGACGAGGCGCGCGCGATCGAGTTCGCGCAGCAGATCGTCGAGTACACGCACGGGCCGATCGAGATCCGCCGGATCCCGGACGGCCCGCCGGAGGTCTAGGCGTCCAGTCGGAAGACGGGGTGGTCGGCCGGGTCGGGCAGCTGCTTGAAGTACCGCTCGACCTCCTTGCCGGCCTTGGCGCGATAGGCCGCGATCACCGGCGCGCGCTCCTCGACGGGGAGCTCGACCACGGTGACCTTGTCAGTCTGGCCCTTGCGCCGGATCTCGGCGGCGCCCGCGGCACGAAGGTTCTTGACCCAGTCCGACTCGCCGCGTGTCGAGACGACGTAGCGCGCGCCGTCGACCTCGATCGGGATCACCGGCACCGACTGCTCGGCTCCGCTCTTCCGCCCCCGCACGACGATCGTGGCCGTGCCGAACGGGCTGAACTTCATCACGAGCGGGTTGAAGACCTTCCGCGTGATCGCGCCCGGCTTGAGATAGGCCATGTCAGCCCGCCTGCGCCTGCTCGACCGCGCGCTTCGTGAGCACGCGGGCGAGGTGCTTGCGGAACTCGGCGCTCGCAGCGACGTCGTCCACGGGTGACGTGTCCACCGCGGCTCCCTCGCCCGCAGCGACGGCGCCCTCGGCGAGCGCGGACTCGGCCGTCCTCGCCCGGAGCGGAGTCGGGCCCATGTTCGTGAGCGCGATCGCGCCGCCGCCGTTCTCGAGCACCACCGCGACGCCGACGGTCGCCCAGTCCTGCGCGCGCCGGCTGAACTTGACGTAGGCCGTGCCGGAGCCGCCGTGCTTGCGGACCCGGATCGCCGTCAGCATCTCCTGCGGCCCGACGGCGGTCTGGAACACGCCCTGGAAGAAGTCCGCGGCGGGCACGAAGCGCTCCGTGCCGGCGCCGACGACGAGCATCTCCGCGTCGAGCGCGAGCAGGCAGGTCGGCAGGTCGGAGGCGGGATCGCCGTGGGCGACCGAGCCGCCGATCGTGCCGCGGTGGCGCACCTGCGGGTCGCCGATCTGCGCCGCGGCCGCGGCGAGCAGCGGCGCGTGGTCGCGCACGAGCGCGTCGGTGGCGAGCTCGTGGTGGCGCGTGAGGGCGCCGATCGTCAGCGTGTCGCCGTCGTCGCGGACGTAGCTCAGCTCGGTGAGCCGGCCGATGTCGACGAGCAGCGCCGGCCGCACGACGCGGAGCTTTAGGAGCGGCACGAGCGAGTGGCCGCCCGCGAGCAGCTTTGCGTCGTCCCGCGAGCCGAGCAGCTCCACCGCGCCGGCGACCGAGTCGGCGACCTCGTAGTCGAACGCAGCCGGGATCATCTCGCCTCCTCGATCGCGCGCCAGACTCGCTCCGGCGATGCAGGCATGTCCAGGTCGGTGATGCCGTACGCGCCGAGCGCGTCGATCACCGCGTTCATCGTCGCCGCGACGGAGGCGATCGTGCCCGTCTCCCCCACGCCCTTCACGCCCATCGGGTTCGTCGGGCTAGCGCTGACCTCGCGGTCGAGCTCGTACGAGGGCAGCTCGGCCGCGGACGGGACGAGGTAGCTCGTGAGGTTGCCGGTCAGCATGCTTCCCTCCGCGTCGTAGACGACGCCCTCGTACAGCGCCTGCGCGACGCCCTGCGCGATCCCGCCGTGCACCTGGCCGTCGACGATCGTCGGGTTGATCACATTGCCGACGTCGTCGACCGCGATGTAGCGGAGCAGGCGCGCGTCGCCGGTCTCGGAGTCGATCTCGACGACCGCGAGATGCGCGCCGCCGGGCCAGCTGAAGTTCGGCGGGTCGTAGACCGCGGTCTCCTCGAGCCCCGGCTCGAGCCCGTCGGGGAGGTTGTGCGCCGTCCAGGCGTGGAAGGCGGCCTCCTTCACGGACATGCCCTGATCGGAGCCCTTGACCTGGAAGCGGCCGTTTACGAACTCGAGGTCGTCCTCGGAGACCTCGAGCTGGTGGGAGACGATCGTGCGCGCCTTGGCGACGATCTTGTCGGCCGCCTGATAGAGCGCGACGCCGCCGACGGCAAGGCTGCGGCTGCCGTAGGTGTCCATCCCGAGCGGCACGACCGCCGTGTCGCCGTGGAGCACCTCCACCTCGTCAGGCGTGCAGCCGAGCCGGTCGGCGACGATCTGCGAGAACGCCGTCTCGTGGCCCTGGCCGTGCGGCGAGGTGCCGATCAGCGCCTGCACCGTGCCGGTCGGGAGACAGCGGATCGTGGCCGCGTCCCAGCCGCCCGCGCCGTAGCGGATCGCGCCGAGGATCCGCGAGGGCGCGAGCCCGCACATCTCGTTGTAGGTCGAGAGCCCGATCCCGAGCTGCTTCACGTCCCCGCGCTCGCGCCGGGCGGCCTGGTCGGCCCGCAGCGTCTCGTAGCCCGCGAGCTCGAGCACGCGGTCGAGCGTCCGGTCGTAGTCGCCGGAGTCGATCGTCAGGCCCGACGCGATCGTGTGCGGGAACTCCTTGATGAAGTTGAGCCGGCGCACCTCGACCGGGTCCTTGCCGACGGCGCGGGCGAGCGCGTCCATCGCGCGCTCGATCGCGTAGGTCGCCTCGGGCCGGCCGGCGCCGCGATACGCGTCGGTCGGCGTCGTGTGCGTGAAGACGCCCGTGCACTCGAACCCGTAGGCCGGGATGTCGTAGGCGCCGTTGTAGATCCACGCGCCGAGCAGCGGGATCCCCGGGGTGACGAGCTGGAGGTAGGCGCCCATCGCCGCGGTGAGCTTCACGCGGACGCCGGTGACCCGTCCCTCCTTGGTCGCCGCGAGCTCGATCTCCTGGATCACGTCGCGGCCGTGAATCGTCGCGTGGAAGCCCTCGGTGCGCTCCTCGATCCACTTGATCGGGCGGCCGAGCCTGCGCGAGAGCAGCAGCGCGAGCGCCTCCTCGGCGTAGACGTTCAGCTTCGAGCCGAAGCCGCCGCCGACGTCGGGCGCGATCACGCGCAGCTTCGACTCGGGCATCCCGAGCACGCCGGAGAGCGTGACGCGGAGGATGTGCGGCACCTGCGTCGCCGACCACAGGGTCAGCTCGCCCGTGGCGTTGAGCGACTGCGCGACCACGCCGCGCGGCTCGATCGCCGCGGGAATGAGGCGCTGCTGGCGGTAGCGCTCGCTGACGATCACCTCGGCGTTCGCGAACGCGCCCGCGACGTCGCCGCCCTCGAGCGGCCACACGTAGCACTTGTTCGAGGGCAGGTTGTCGTGGACGAGCGGCGCACCGTCGTCGAGCGCCTGGGCGACGTCGACCACCGCGGGAAGCGGCTCCCACTCGACTTCGATCAGCTCGGCGGCGTCAAGCGCCTCGGCGCGGCTCTCGGCGACGACCACCGCGACCGCGTCACCCTCGTAGCGCGCCTTGTCCGGCGCGAGCGGCCAGTGCGGCGGCAGCTCGATGTCCTCGGTCACGGGCCAGGCGCACGGCAGCGGGCCGCCCCACTCCTCGGCAAGGTCGTGACCGGAATAGGCGGCGACGACCCCGGGAGCGCCGATCGCGCCCTGGACGTCGACGGAGACGATCCGCGCGTGGGCGTACGGGCTGCGGACGAGGGCCATCCAGAGCATGCCCGGAAGCGTCAGGTTGTCGACGTAGGAGCCCTTCCCGGTCAGGAGCTTCTTGTCCTCGCGGCGCGGGACCGGAGCGCCGATGTACGTGGTTGCCTCGGTGGCGGCCATCACGCGACCGCCGCGGCCTGAACGGCCTTGACGATGTTGTGGTACCCGGTGCAGCGGCAGAGGTTGCCCTCGAGCGCGCTGCGGATCTCGTCCTCGCTCGGGCTCGCGTTCTCGGCGAGCAGGCTCACCGTCGCCATCACCATCCCCGGCGTGCAGTAGCCGCACTGGAGGCCGTGCTGCTCGTGGAAGGCCTGCTGGACGGGATGCAGCTCTCCGTTCGTGGCGAGCCCCTCGATCGTCGTCAGCTCCTGGCCGTCGGCCTGCACCGCGAGGAGCGTGCACGACTTGACCGACTCGCCGTTCAGGAGCACGGTGCACGCGCCGCACGATGTCGTGTCGCAGCCGACGTTCGTCCCGGTCAGCCCGAGCTCTTCTCTGAGGACGTAGACCAGAAGATCGCGCGGCTCGACGTCGAGCTCGTGGTGCGTGCCGTTGACGGTGAGCGAGATGCTGCGGCGCATCGGGCGGCCTCCTGACTCGTCTGGAACCAGCTCGTCTAGCCTACTCCTCCATGACGGACGCGCAAATCCGCGAGATCGGCGAGGACGAGCTCGACCGGCTGATCGCCGTGACCAGGCTGTCGCTGGCCCGGCCGGCCACGCTCGAGGAGCTCCGGGACTGGAAGCGGCAGGCCCGCGAGACCATCTGGCTGCTCGCCTCGGACGAGGCCGGCGACCTGGGCGCCGCGATCGGGGTCGGCGGCTGGCACGAGCCTCCGGGAGTCGCGCGGCTCGAGCTCGGAGTCGCTCCCGAGGCGCGCGGGCGCGGAGTCGGCACCTCGCTCCTCGCGGAGATTGGGGCCTGGGCCACGGCGCTCGGCTACGGCGAGCTGCTCGGCGAGGTCAAGGAGACCGACGCGGCGAGCATCGCGTGGACTGAGCGGCGCGGCTACGTCGAGGTCGGCCGGAACTCGCGCATGGTGCTCGAGCTGGCCGGAGTCGAGCCGCCCGAGGTGGCGCCGCCGGACGGCGTCGAGATCGTCACCTGGGCCGAGCGGCCGGACGTCGTGCGCGGGATCTACGCCGTCGCCTGCGAGGCCTACGCCGACGTTCCCGGCGACGAAGACGACGAGATGCCGTCCTTCGAGGACTGGCTCTCGATGGACATGCAAGGCGTCGGCGACAACCCCGAGGCGACCTTCGTCGCGCTCGCCGGCGACGAGGTCGTCGGCTACGCGAAGCTCTACACCCCGGACGGCGCGCCGGACGTGGCCGCACACGACATGACCGGCGTGCTCCGGGCGTGGCGCGGCCGGGGAGTCGCCGGAGCGCTCAAGCGCGCCGCGATCGCCTGGGCGAAGCAGAACGGCTACATGCGGCTCGGGACGCGGAACGAGGAGCGGAACGAGCCGATCCGCCGCCTCAACGCGCGGCACGGCTACCGGCTGGAGCCCGGCAGCGTGATCGTCCGCGGCAAGATCTAGCGGCGCCGCGAAAGCTCACGCTGGATCTGGCGATCCGCGTCGCGCTTCGAGATGTCGCGGCGCTTGTCGTGCAGGTCCTTGCCTTTCGCGAGCGCGAGCTCGACCTTGGCGCGACCGTCCTTGAAATACAGCCGCGTCGGCACGAGCGTGAGCCCCTTCTCGCGCACCTGCGCGTGGAGCTGGTCGATCTCCCGCGCGTGGAGCAGGAGCTTGCGGTCGCGATCCGGGTCGTGGTTGGCGGTGTTGCCCTGGTCGTAGACCGCGATGTGGAGCCCGATCAACCACACCTCGTCGCCGCGAACGTCCGCATAGGCCTGGCGAACCTGGACACGTCCGTCGCGCAGCGACTTCACCTCGGTGCCCGTCAGCACCATCCCCGCCTCGACCCGGTCCAGCAGCTGATAGTCGTGGCGGGCACGACGGTTGTCGACGATCAGCTTCTCTCCCTTGGCGCGGGCCATGACTCAGGAAGTGTAGGGAGAGCTCGGGGTTGACTTGCGGGGCCGGGCCGTGTCAGCGTCCGGAGCGATGCCGATTCCAACCGAACCGATCGGGAGCATCCCGCGCCCACCCGAGCTGCTGGCCGCCATGCAGGCGGGGCTCCCGCTCGACGAGCTGCTCGACGAGGCAGTGCGCGACACGATCGCCGCGCTCGAGGCGACCGGCTCGCCGGTGATCACCGACGGCGAGCAGACCAAGCCGAGCTTTGCCACCTACCCGATCGCAGGGCTCGACACACTCGCCCCGGACGGCGTTGTGATCCCGTTCGCCGACGGCCACACGCGGCAGCTTCCGGTGATCACGGCCGGCCCGTTCCGCTACGCAACGCATGCCGACAGCTATCTGCGCGCGGCGCAGCGCTTCGCGACGAAGCCGGTCAAGCAGGCGGTGATCTCGGCCTCGGCGCTGAGCCTGCTCTATCCCGCCGACGGGATCGACGGCTACTCGCGGGACGCGTTCATCGCGGATCTGATCGACGAGGCGGAGGCCGACATCCGCGGCTGCCTCGACGCGGGCGCCTACAACGTCCAGATCGACTTCACCGAGGCGCGGCTGTCGCTGAAGCTCGACCCGTCGGGCGGCCTGCTGCGGAGCTTCGTCGACCTGAACAACAGCGTGCTCGACCGCTTCTCGGCCGAGGAGCGCCAACGGATCGGCGTGCACTCGTGCCCCGGCGGCGACCACGACTCGACCCACAGCGCCGACATCGACTACGCGGGCCTGCTGCCCGCTTTGTTCGATCTCCACGCGGGCGCCTTCTACCTCGAGCTGGCCGGCGAGAGCGACCCGGAAGCGGTGCTCGGCGAGATCGCCGCGAGCCTGAAGCCGGATCAGCGCGTCTTCGTCGGCGTCACCGACCCGATCGATCCGGAGGTGGAGACGGCGGAGGTCGTCCGGGATCGCGTCCTCCTCGCCGCCGAGTACATCCCGCTCGCCCAGCTCGGGACGACCGACGACTGCGGCTTCTCGCCGTTCGCCGACGACGCGGGGACCGCGCCGCGAGACGGCGTTCGCAAAGATCCGCGCCCGAGTCGAGGGCACGAAGCTCGCCGCAGAGCAGCTCGGCGTCTAGAGCGCGAGCGAGACCTCGACCTTGCCTTCGGCGCGGCGGATGTCCTCGACGCGCACCCTGATCGGGTCGCCGAGGCGGTATGCGCGGCCGCCGCGCCTGCCGACGAGGCGCGTGCCCGTGGCGTTCACCTCGAAGTAGTCGCCCGGGAGCCGGCGCGCGGGCAGGAACGCCTCGAACACGTCGTCGAAGAGCACGAACAGGCCCGAGCCGATCATGCCGATGATCTCGCCCTCGAACGGCTCCTCCCACCCTCGCTCGTACAGGCGCGCCTCGAGCAGCCACGCGAGGCAAATTTCATCAGCGAGGTACTCGAGCTTCGCGGAGTCGCGCTCGGTCACCGAGCAGTGCTCGGCGAGGTCGGCGAGATCCTCCGCGGGCGGGTCGTCGGAGACGCCGAGCTCACGCAGGAGCGCGCGATGGACGACGAGGTCGGGGTAGCGGCGGATCGGCGAGGTGAAGTGGCAGTACGCGGTGCTCGCGAGCCCGGAGTGGCCGAGGTTAGCCGGGTCGTAGCGCGCCTGCTTGAGCGCGCGCAGCACGATCGAGGGAAACGCGTTGCGGCCGCGGCCCGACGAGGCGACGTAACCGGAGACGAGCTCCGCGGCGGCGGCGGCGAGCTCGGCGGCGGCCTGCGGCGAGAGGTGATCGGGCTCCGGCGGGGTCGGCACCTCGAGGTCGGTGAGCTTCGCGAGCAGCAGCGAGACCGACTGCGGGTCGGGTCGCTCGTGCACGCGGTAGAGCGCCTCGCGCCGGCGCCCGGAGAGGAACTCCGCGACCGCCTCGTTGGCGAGGATCATCAGCTCCTCGATCAGCGCGTGCGCGGCCGGCTCCGACTCCTTCCACGCCCGCGCGACTCCGCCCTTGCCGTCGAACTCGAAGCTCGTGTCGGGGCTCTCGATCCGCAGCGCGCCGCGCGCGAAGCGGCGCCGGCGCAGCTCGGTGGAGACGTCGTTCGCGAGCCCGAGCGCCTCGGCCAGCGCGGGCTCCGCGCGCTCGCGTCCTGCGAGGATCGCCTCGGCCTGGCCGTAGGTGAGCCGGGCGGCGCTGCGAATCACCGAGCGGTAGAAGTTCGGCTCGCCGTCGGGCCCGACCTCGACCGTGACGGTGAGCCGGTCCTCGTCGGGGCGGAGGCTGCAGAGGTCGTCGGCGATCTCGTGCGGCAGCATCGGCGCGACCATCCCGGGCACGTAGGTCGAGAGCGCCCGCCCCGCCGCGCCCCGGTCGAGCGGCGAGCCGGCCGGGACGAACCACGAGACATCCGCGATGTGCACCCAGACGCGGATCCCGTCCCCCTCGCGCCGCGCCGAGATCGCGTCGTCGAAGTCCTTGGCCGTGTCCGGGTCGATCGTGAACGTCATCAGCTCGCGCAGGTCGACGCGGCCCTCGAGGCTCGGCTCGGGCGGCTCGTACGGCTCGAACTCGCCGAGCAGCCCGCGCTCGACGAGCAGCCCCTCCAGCACGGGCTCGATCGAGCTCGACGGGCCGAGCACGCGCTCGAGCCGCGCGCGCCCGCGTCCCGTGCGGACGACCGCGAGATCGCCGGGACGGGCGTCGCCGAGCCCATGCCGGTCGAGCGTGAGCGGCGATCCGGGCGTGAAGAACGGGTCGCCGACGACGAGCTTTCCGCGCCGGGCGACCTCGACTACGACGAGGTCGTTCAGACCTTCAAGAAGCGGCGCAGAGTGAGGCCCGAGCCTGCGGCGCCGAGCAGCAGGCCGACGCCGATCAGGATCAGGGCGTTCAGCGAGAACGAGATCGCCTGCACGTCGGAGCCAGCGTTGATGTGCGGCAGGATCGTCGGCATCACGAGCTCCTTGCCGAGCAGCAGCAGGATCACCGCGAGCAGCGAGCCTCCGGCGCCGCAGATCAGGCCCTCGAGCATGAACGGCCCGCGCACGAACCAGTTCGTCGCGCCGACGAGCTTCATCACCTCGATCTCACGCCGGCGCGAGAAGATCGAGAGCCGGATCGTGTTCGCGATCAGGAGCGTCGACGCCGCGAGCAGCACGAACACCGCGATCAGGAAGAACGACTCGATCACCTTCGCGACGCTGAGAATTCGATGCGCCGTCTTGCGGCCGTACTTGACGTTGTCGACCCCCGGCGGCTTCGGTGAGAGGCTGTTCGCGATCGCCTCGGTCTGCTCGCCGTGGTTCGGCACGACCTCGAGTGAGTCGGGCAGCGGGTTCGAGGGCAGCGTTCTGGACGAGGTCCGGGAACTGCTTGCGCCATCTCCTTCAGCGCCTGCTCCTTCGAGACGAACGTCACCGACTTCACGTTCGGGTCGTGCCGAGACGCTTGTTCGCGACGGCGTTCGATCTGCGGCTTGGTCGAGTCGGGCGTGAAGTAGACCTTCACCACGAGCTCGCGCTTCACATGGTCGGACCAGGAGACGACCCAGGTGCCGAGAGCGATGAACAGGCCGAGCAGGAACATCCCGATCAGCACCGTCATCGTCGCGGCGACGGTGGTCGAGAGATTGGCGCCGAGCGAGCTGAGCGCCTCGGAGATCACGAGCCGGAGCCTCATTCCGAGGTATAGCCTCCGCGGCGCTCGTCGCGCGAAAGGCGCCCGTCCTCGAGCGCGATCACGCGCTTGCGCATCTTGTCGACCATCTCGCGGTCGTGGGTGACCATCAGGATCGTCGTGCCCGCGCGGTTGATCCGGTACAGGAGCTGCATGATCCCGACGGACGTGTCCGGATCGAGGTTCCCGGTCGGCTCGTCGCAGATCAGCAGCGGCGGGTGGTTGACGAAGGCGCGCGCGATCGAGACGCGCTGCTGCTCGCCGCCGGAGAGCTCGTTCGGGAGCGAGTTCATCTTGTGCGAGAGCCCGACGAGGTTCAGCACCTCGGGCACCTTGCGCGCGGATGCTCGCCCTCGACTCGCCCTGCACCTTCAGCGCGTAGGCGACGTTCTCGGACGCGGTGCGGTTCGGCAGCAGCTTGAAGTCCTGGAACACGCAGCCGACGTTGCGGCGCAGCTGCGGCACCTTCGAGCGCTTGAGCCGGGTGAGGTCGCGGCCGCCGACGATGATCCGGCCCGTCCGACGGCTCGATCTCCTTGAGCAGGAGACGGATCAGCGTCGACTTGCCCGAGCCGGACGCGCCGACGACGAAGACGAACTCGCCCTTCTCGATCACGAACGAGACGTCCTTGAGCGCCTCGACGTTCGGGTCGTAGACCTTCGAGACGAGGTCGAACACGATCATCGCCCCCGCGCCGAGCGTCGACGGCGGTGCGAGGTCGGGCTCAGGGTCGGCGAGTGCCGAAAGCGGGTCTGGCTGGAGGTTCACGTCGGTCACCGGTGCACGAGGGGGAAGGCAGCAGCTGGGCTGCGCCGGTTGCGTGGCGAAGGGGGCAGTGTAGCGGAGTGGCCGGATCGCTAAACAGTTGTCCCGGCCGCCTTCGCGAGCAGGTAGGCGTGGATGAAGCCGTCGAGGTCGCCGTCGAGGACGCCCTGGGCGTTGCCGACCTCGAAGTTCGTCCGGTGATCCTTCACGAGCTGGTAGGGATGGAGCACGTAGCTCCTGATTTGGCTTCCGAAGCCGATGTCCTGCGCGGCGCCGCGCTCGCGCGCGAGCTCGGCCTCGCGCTCCTCCTCGGCCAGCTCGACGAGGCGCGAGCGGAGCATCCGCATCGCCGTCTGCTTGTTCGACGTCTGCGAGCGCTCGTTCTGGCACTGGACGACGATACCCGTCGGCAGGTGCGTGATCCGGACCGCCGAGTCGGTCTTGTTGACGTGCTGGCCACCGGCGCCGCTCGCGCGGTAGGTGTCGATGCGGAGGTCGGCGTCGTCGATCTCGACCGCCGCGTCGTCGGGCAGGAGAGGCGCGACGATCACCTCGGCGAACGACGTGTGCCGGCGGTGCGCCGAGTCGAACGGCGAGAGGCGGACGAGCCGGTGGACGCCGCGCTCGGCCTTGAGGATCCCGTACGCGTTCTCGCCCTTGATCGTGAGCGTCGCCGACTTGAGGCCGGCCTCCTCCCCCGGGCTCGCCTCGAGCAGCTCGGTCTGGAAGCCGCGGTCGGCGGCCCAGCGCAGGTACATCCGCAGCAGGATCTCGGTCCAGTCCTGCGCGTCGGTGCCGCCGGTGCCGGCGTGGATGGTGACGACCGCGTCGCCCCCGTCGTACTCGCCCGAGAAGAGCGCGTCCTCCTGGAGCCGGTCGAGCTCACGGCGGAGCGGTACGATCGACGTCTCGATCTCGGAGGACATCTCCGGGTCCATCTCGAGCAGCTCGACGGCGTCCTCGTATTCGCGCGTGAGGCGCTGGTAGCGGTCGAGCCGCCGCTGGAGGCGCGAGTGCTCGGCCGAGACCGAGGCGGCGCGCTGCTGGTCGTCCCAGAATCCGGGCGCGCCCAGCTCTCCCTCGAGCTCGGCGAGCCTCGTCGCTACCTGATCCGGGTCAAAGGTAATCACGGACCCAGCCAAGCTGGGCCCTGATCTCCTCGAGCTGCTGGTCGAGCGTGAGTGTCTGCGGCTCAGCCATAACCCGATGCTAGCTCAACACCCAACACCCTCCTTGTGCTCATGAGCATTAGCGCCTTTTGTGTCGTCGTTCGAAGGCGGCCTCGAGCTCGGCAGGGGGTTGGCATGCGCCCCGGATGAGCGAATCAAGCGGCGACATCCGCGTCGTTCCGCACGGCTCCGTCCTCTGCGCCGCGACGATCGCTCGCACCGTGGAATAGCTCGGACGCGAGACATGAAGCCAACCTGCGAGCGGGCCGACGAGGCGTCGCGCCTCCGCAGCGCTCACACCACGACGCCCGAGTCGCGCCAGGGCCTCGGCAAGCCTCGGGTCGAGCGGGCGCGGATGCATCGGCGAAGCATCGCCGTCCTCGACGCACCGGTTCGTGTCAAAACACGAACAAAAACGAGCTTGTGCTCATGAGCATTTGGCGCTTTACGCGCCGTGGCACTTCTTGAACTTCTTGCCGCTGCCGCACCAGCACGGGTCGTTTCGGCCCACGTCGGCGTGCTCGTCCTTGACCACCTGCTTCATCGTCGACGTGGACGAGCCGCCCGCGATCGCCGCGGTCGCCGTGGCGCCACCGCCGGCGGCGGCGATCGCATCCGCGCCGGCCAGCGAGGTGTGCTCGTACGTGAGCCCGCCGTTCGCAGGCGCCTCCGGCTGCTGGAGCACCTCCTCCGCGTCCTCGGGCGTCAGCTCGGCGTGGAACAGCGTCAGCACGACCTCCTCGCGGATCAGGCGGCCGAGCTCGTCGAACATCGCGTGACCCTCCGAGGTGTACTCGACGAGCGGGTCCTTCTGGGCCATGGCCCGGAGATGGACGCCCTCGCGCATGTACTCCATGTTCTCGAGGTGCTCGCGCCAGCGGGTGTCGACGACCTGGAGGATCACGAACCGCTCGAGCTCGCGCATCAGCTCCGAGCCGAGCTCCTCCTCCTTCGCCTTGTACTCCTCCTGCGCGTCCTCGGTGAACTCCTCGGTGAGCGCCTCGCGCGTGAGCGTGACCTCCTCGCGCACCTCGTCGACGGTGATCTCGGTCCCGTACAGCGACCGCATCGCCTCGACGAGCGCGTCGAGATCCCACTCCTCGCCGTACTGCTCCTCGGTGTAGCTGGCGACGAGCCGGTCGATCGTGTCGTCGATCCAGCCCTTCACCTCGCCGGAGAGGTCCTCGCCCTCGAGCACGTCGCGGCGCTGCTTGTAGATCACGAGGCGCTGCCTGCTCATCACCTCGTCGTACTTGAGGACGTTCTTGCGCATCACGAAGTTCTGCTCCTCGACCTTCTTCTGCGCGCCCTCGATCTGGTTGGAGAGGATCTTCGCCTCCATGGGCTGGTCGTCCGGGAGCTTGAAGCGGTTCATGATGTTGTAGATCCGGTCGCCGGCGAACAGGCGCACGAGATCGTCCTGGCCGGACAGGTAGAAACGCGTCTCGCCGGGGTCGCCCTGACGGCCCGAGCGGCCGCGGAGCTGGTTGTCGATGCGGCGCGCCTCGTGGCGCTCGGTGCCGATCACGTACAGGCCGCCGAGCTCCTTCACGCCGTCGGCGAGCTTGATGTCGACGCCGCGGCCGGCCATGTTCGTCGCGATCGTGACCGCGCCGAGCTGGCCCGCGTTGACGATGATCTCGGCCTCGCGCTCGTGCTCCTTCGCGTTGAGGACGTTGTGCGGGATCCCGGCGCGCATCAGGAGCTCGGCGAGGTACTCCGAGGTCTCGACGGCGATCGTGCCGACGAGCACGGGCTGGCCCTTCTCGTGACGCTCCTTGATGTCGTCGATCACCGCCTTGAACTTGGCCTCGACCGTCTTGAAGATCAGGTCGTTCTTGTCCATGCGCGTGACGGCCACGTTCGTCGGGATCTCGACGACGTTCAGGTTGTAGATCTCGACGAACTCCTTCTCCTCGGTCTTGGCTGTACCGGTCATGCCGCCGAGCTTGTCGTAGAGGCGGAAGTAGTTCTGCAACGTGATCGTGGCGAGCGTGAGGTGCTCCTCCTGGATCCGGACACCCTCCTTCGCCTCGATCGCCTGGTGCAGGCCCTCGCTCCAGCGGCGGCCCTCCATGATGCGGCCGGTGAACTCGTCGACGATCTTCACCTCACCGTCCTCGAGCACGTAGTCGACGTCGCGCTGGTAGAGCGCCTGCGCCTTGAGCGCCTGGATCAGGTGGTTCACGACCTGCGAGTTGCGCGGGTCGTAGAGGTTGTCGATCCCGAGCGCCCGCTCCACCGCCTCGATCGTCGTCTGCGCGGGCGAGACGGTCTTGTGCTTCTCGTCGTAGACGAAGTCGGCGCCGGAGGTCTCGGTCTCGTCCTCGCCCTTCGTCGCCTTGCCCGTGGTGCGCTGGCCCTGGAACTGCTTCACGATGCGGGCGAAATCGTAGTAGAGCTGCGCGGCCGTCTCGGGCTCGCCGGAGATGATCAGCGGGGTGCGCGCCTCGTCGACGAGGATCGAGTCGACCTCGTCCACGATCGCGTAGGAGTGGCCGCGCTGGACGAGCTGGTCGAGCTGCACCGCCATGTTGTCGCGGAGGTAGTCGAAGCCGAACTCGGAGTTCGTGCCGTAGGTGACGTCGGCCTCGTAGGCGATCTTGCGCTCGTCGAACGGCATCATGTTCTCGATGTGGCCGACGGTCATGCCGAGCCGCTCGAACACGCCACGGTTCCACTCGGCGTCGCGCTTGGCGAGGTAGTCGTTGACCGTGACGAGATGGACGCCGGTGCCCGGGAGCGCGTTGAGGTAGAGCGGCATCGAGGCGACGAAGGTCTTGCCCTCACCGGTTTTCATCTCGGCGATGTCGCCTTCGTGGAGGACGATTCCGCCCATCACCTGCACGTCGAAGATCCGCTGGCCCGACTCGCGCTTGCGCGCCTCGCGCACGGCCGCGTAGGCCTCGAACAGGAGCTCGTCGACCGTCTCGCCGCTCTCGAGCCGCTCGCGGAAGCCGACGGTGACGTTGCGGAGCTCGTCGTCGGACATCGCCTCGTAGGTCGGTTCGAGCGTGGCGATGTACTCGGCCTGCTCCGCAGCCCGCTTCAGCCGGCGTCCCTCGCCGAAGCGCAGGACCTTCTCGAAACCTCCCAGTGCTGAGCTCATACCGTCAAGGGTAGCTACTGGGGCTTACAGCGCCTCGACGTCGACCCGCCACGAGCGTCCCCCGACGCGCCGCGCGCGGACGACGTAGTCCGTGAAGCGGCCGCCGAGCGCCTCGAGCTCGGGGATCGCCTCGAACGAGCGCATCCCGTCGATCGTCACCGTGTGCTCGTCACCGCGGACGGCCAGCTCGATCTCCTCGCCGGCGAGCTCGGCGGGCAGCTCGACGAGCTCGATCGTGTTCGCGCCGACCGAGTACAGCGCGCCGTCCTTGCGCACGGCCTGGGCGCTGAACGGTCGATCGAGCGGCACCGCGCGGACGAGCGGCTCGGCCGCAGGGTCGCCGAGCAGGGTGCCGTCGGCGAGCACGGTCAGCTCCACCTCGTCGGCGGCGAGGCCGGGCGCATCGGCCAGCACGACCACCTCCCACTCGCTCGGACGCTGGATGCCGGTGATCCCCGTCGGGAGCCGGTACCCGCCCGGAAACGCGCCACTCACGCGTCGGGCTCGATCAGGCCGTAGTCACCGTCGCGACGGCGGTAGACGACGTTGGTCTCGCCCGACTCGGCGTTCTCGAACACGAAGAAGTCGTGGCCGACGAGCTCGAGCTGGAGGCTCGCCTCCTCGGCCGACATCGGCTTCATCGCGAAGCGCTTCGTCTTCACGAGCTTCGGCTCGGGGAGACCCTCGGAGACCGGTGCGGCCTCGGCGCGCTTCTGGCCGCGCGCGTGGTGCTTGTGGCGCTTCTCGCGGTAGCGCACGACCTGCCGCTCGAGCTTGTCGACGAGCTGGTCGATCGACGCCTCCCAACCGGGCGCGGACTCTCGGGCGCGCAGCGTCGGGCCCTTCGTCCAGATCGTCGCCTCGGCGACGTGGTTGTCGGCGATCGCCGGGTTCCGCTCCATCGCCAGCTCGAGCTCGACCTGCGTGGGATCGGCGAGCTGCTTCTCGAGCTTGCCCAGCCTCTTCTCCGCGTACTGCCTCACGGACTCGCTGACCTCGACGTTCTTCCCTTTCACCTGAAGTCGCATGGAAGCCCCCTAAGGTTCGCTACCTCTGAGGGTAACGAATCGCCCGCGCGAAGGTGACGACCTCGACCCGGCGGGCGCCGGCCTTGCGGAGCGCGCTCGCGGCGGCCGCGGCGGTGGAGCCGCTCGTGTAGACGTCGTCGACGAGGGCGACGGTGGACGGGACCTCGAGGCGCGCTGTGAAGGCGCCGGCGACGTTACGGCGCCGCTCGGCGAGCCCGAGGCCGCGCTGGCGCTCGAGCCGGCGCGCGCGGCCGAGCGCGGCGAGCACCGGCAGCTCCCAGCGCTCGCCGAGCTCCCGCGCGAGCTGCGCGGGCGGATCGTGGCCGCGCCGCCGGCTGCGGTCGCCGTCGGGCGGGACGAAGACGAGCACAGCGACGCTCGGGCGCGCGACCGACTCGACGACGAGATCCGCCGCGAGAGCGGCGAGGCGACGCAGCCCGCGCTCCTTCCAGCTCGCGGCAAGCCTGCGCGCGGCGCCCTCGTAGGCGACCGCGGCGCGCGCGGAGGCGAACGCGAGCCGCCGTCCGGCGCACTCGCGGCAGCGCGCAACCGGCCACACGGTCGGCGCGCCGCAACGGGCGCAGAGCGGTGCGCGCAGGCAGGGCAGTGTCACGCGACAGGCGTCGCAGAGCTGCGCGCCCGGGCGCGAGCAGCCGAGGCAGCGCTGCGGCAGGAGCAGATCGAGCACGCCTCCGAGGCTAGGCGCGCAATCCGCACGCGTGTGTGCCTACTCCGGGTCGAGTTCGTAACGATCGACCGCGACCATGCCCTCGCGCCGTCGCAGGAGGTTGTCCGCCGCGAGGAGCTGCTCGTGATTCCCGATGTCGAGCCAGGAGCCGTCGAACGTGTACCCGTACACCGGCTCGCGCTTGTGCAGCCACGCGAGGAAGTTGCCCGGTGCATCGGGCGTGCCGCCCTCGGCGAGGTACGAGCCGACGAGGGCGACGTGGTCGCGGTGGTAGACGTACGTCGCGGTCGCGACGAGCGTGCTCGCCGGGTCGGACGGCTTCTCGACGAACGACCGCACGCGCCCCTCGTCGTCGACGGCGACGACGCCGTAGTGGGTCGCAAGCTCGAGGTCGCCGCAGTCGTACAGGGCCAGCGCGCTCGCGGTTCCCCGGTCGCGCCACCAGGCGACGAGGTCGGCGAGCGAGAAGTCGAACAGGTTGTCGCCGGCGACGACGAGCAGGTCGTCATAGCCGAGCCCGGCGCGCCCGACGGTCAGCTCGATGTCGCCGATCGCGCCGAGGCGATCGTCGTTCGAGCTCGTGCCGTCGTCGTGGACGACGATCGGCAGCCGCTGCTCGGAGACGGCCGCCCACTCGTCGAAGTCGTGCGCATAGCGGCTGTTCGTAACGATGTGGATCGCGTCGAGTGAGTCGACCTCCTCGAGCTTGTCGAGGATCCAGTCGAGCATGGGCCTGCCGCCGACCGGCAGCAGCGACTTCGCCACGTCGTCGGTGAGCGGACGCAGGCGCGTCGCGTAGCCGGCAGCGAGGACTAGCGCATTCACGGAAGCGACTCTACGTACGGCGCCCGATGCACGCCGACCTCGGTCACGATCGCCGCGATCAGGGCCGCGGGCGTGACGTCGAAGGCCGGATTGCGAGCCGGGAACCGCTCGGTCACCTCGGCGCCGTCGCGCTCCTCGATCGGGATCTCGGCGCCGGTCGCGATCGCCGGGTCGAGCGTCGTCGTCGGCGCCACGACGTAGAGCGGGATCCCGTGATGCGCGGCGAGGACGGCGAGCCCGTAGGTGCCGATCTTGTTGGCCGTGTCGCCGTTGCGCGCGATCCGGTCGGCGCCGGTGACGACGAGGTCGACCTCGCCGGCGGCCATCATCGACGCGGCGGCCGAGTCGGCGATCACCGCGTGCGGGATCCCAGCCGTCTCGAGCTCCCACGCGGTGAGCCGGGCGCCCTGGAGGAGTGGCCGGGTCTCGTCGACGAGCACGCGCTCGAGCAGGCCGTGTGCCCACGCTGAGCGAAGCGCGCCGACCGCCGTGCCGTAGCCGCCCGTCGCAAGGCCGCCCGCGTTGCAGTGCGTGAGCGCGCGCGTGCCGGGCGCGAAGAGAGCAGCGGCGTGCTCGCCCATCGCGTGGCAGCGCTCGACCTCGTCGGCGTGGATCTGCCGCGCCCGCTCGGGGCTCGGGTCCGGGCGCATCTGGTCGAGCGCCCAGACGAGGTTCACCGCAGTGGGCCGCGACTCGGCGAGCACGCGGTAGGCCTCGTCGAGGTCCTCCCCGCGCGCCGCCGCGAGCGCGTAGCCGTAGGCCGCTGCGACGCCGATCGCGGGCGCGCCGCGGATCGCGAGGGTGCGAATCGCCTCGGCCACCTCGGCCGACGTCCGGCACTCGAGGTCGATCTCCTCGGCCGGAAGCCGCCGCTGGTCGAGAAAGACCACGCGGTCGGCTTCCAGCCGGGCGATCCGATCCGGGGTTAGGTCCCCTCGTCCCACGAGGCCAGGTACTTGGCCTGCTCCTCGGTCAGCTGGTCGATGTCGATCCCCATCGTCGCCAGCTTGAGGCGGGCGATCTCGTTGTCGATGTCCGCCGGCACCGGGTAGACCTTCTTCTCGAGCGAGGCGGCGTTCTGCACCGCGTACTCGGCCCCGAGAGCCTGGTTGGCGAAGGACATGTCCATCACCGAGGCAGGATGGCCCTCGGCTGCGGACAGGTTCACGAGCCGGCCGTCGGCGAGCAGGTAGATGCGACGCCCGTCGGCAAGCGTGAACTCCTCGACGAACTCCCGTGCGAGGCGCGTGTCGACCGCGAGCGAGCGCAGCGCCGGGATCTCGATCTCGACGTTGAAGTGGCCCGTGTTGGCGAGGATCGCGCCGTCCTTGAGCTGGTCGAAGTGCTGTTTCGCGATCACCGACTTGTCGCCGGTCGCGGTGACGAAGATGTCGCCGATCTTCGCGGCGGCCTCCATCGTCAGCACCTCGAAACCGTCCATCACGGCCTCGAGCGCCCGCATCGGGTCGACCTCGGTCACGATCACGTGCGCGCCCATGCCCTTGGCCCGCATCGCGACGCCGCGGCCGCACCAGCCGTAGCCCGCGATCACCATCTTGCGGCCGGCGAGGAGGACGTTGGTGGCGCGGATGATCCCGTCGATCGTCGACTGGCCCGTGCCGTAGCGGTTGTCGAACAGGTGCTTGGTCTTCGCGTCGTTGACCGCGATCACCGGGAAGCCGAGCTTGCCCTCGGCCTCGAGCGCCTTGAGGCGGATCACGCCGGTGGTCGTCTCCTCGGTGCCGGCGATGATGTCGCCGAGCTGCTCGCGCCGCGCCGAGTGGAGGACGCCGATCACGTCGGCGCCGTCGTCCATCGTCAGATGCGGCTTGTGGTCGACGGCTGCCTCGATGTGCGAGTAGTAGGTGTCGTTGTCCTCGCCCTTGATCGCGAAGGTGGAGATGTCGTACGCGTCGACGAGCGCTGCGGCGACGTCATCCTGCGTCGAGAGCGGGTTCGAGGCGACGAGCACCACGTCGGCGCCGCCCGCCTTGAGCGTGCGCGCGAGGTTCGCCGTCTCGGTCGTGACATGGAGACAGGCCGAGACGCGGTAGCCGGCAAGCGGCTGCTCTTTCACGAACCGCTCCCGGATCGCGGAGAGCACCGGCATCTGCCGGTCGGCCCACTCGATCCGCCGGACGCCCTCGACGGAGAGCCCGATGTCCTTTACGTCGTGCTTCTTGGTCGTTGCCATCTATGCCTTCTTCCGTGTCGGTGTGTTCAGGCGGCCAGCAGCCGCTCGTGCTTGCGCTGCTCCCACTCCACCCAGGCAGTGTCGTCCGCGCCTCCGAGCCACGCGTCGACCTCCCGGCGAAGCTCCGGCTCGTGGCGGAGCCTGGAGGCGAAGACGAGATCGGAGAGCTCGAGCCCGAAGCGGCTGCGCAGCTCGAGCAGGGAGCGGAGCTGGTTCAGCTCTCGGAGCCGGTAGAGGCGATAGCCGGAGCTCGTCCGTCGCGGGACGACGAGCCCCGCGCCTTCGAGATAGCGGAGCATCCGCGCCGACCAGCCCGTGCGCGCAGCTGCTTCTCCGACCGTGAGCCCGTCCATGGCCGAACCTTATCACAGGTGTGTCAAGCTCTGCCGTAGCGGTCTTCCAGCCGGACGACGTCGTCCAGGTCAGGCGTGGAGACCTCGAGCAAGAGCGAGTCTTCGAGTGCGCGCATGCGGTGGACGGTGCCCGGGACGAGGTGAAAGGCGCGGCCGGGGCCGACGACCTCGCTCTGGAGCTCGTCAGCGCTCGGCCCGATCTCGAACTCGATCCGCCCCTGCTGCACGTAGATCGTCTCGTCCTTGCGCTCGTGGTACTGGAGCGAGAGCGCGTGCCCTTCGCGGATGAAGAGCTCCTTGCCGACGTAGCGATCGGTGTGCGCCCAGATCAGCTCGTAGCCCCACGGCTTCTCGACGCGCTTCGACTGATGGGCGAACTCCTCGAGACTCACGCGGGCGCCGCCTGCCAGTCGGGGTGCGCGGCGAGGAACTCCTCGGCACGGCGGAGGTCCTTCGGCGTGTTCACTGTCAGCCAGCGGCCCTCGTGCCGGTAGGCGTAGAGCTTTCCCTCCTCCGCGAGCTCGGGGAACGTGCTCGTCTCGTGGTCGCCGCGCTCGGGCAGGCGAGCGAGCGCCTCCTCGCCGAGCACGTAGACGCCCGAGTTGACCCAGTGCGGGAGCTTCGGCGCCTCCTTGAAGCCGGTGACGCGGTCGCCGTCGGCGAGGTCGACGACGCCGAACGGCGAATTGACCTGCGCGACGACGACGGTCGCGGCGCAGCCGTAGCCCGCATGTGCAGCGAGTAGCGCGTTCAGGTCGACGTCGAGCAGCTCGTCGCCGTTCAGGGCATAGACCGGGCCGTCCTCCTTGCGGTGGGCGGCCGCGAAGCGAAGGCCGCCGCCGCGGCCGAGCGGCTCGGGCTCGCCGACCGCGACGATCTCGGCGCCGTGGCCCGAGAGCGCGTCGGTGAACTGCTGCTCGTGGCCGACGCGGCAGCTGACGATCACGCGCGAGACTCCGGCCGAGACGAGCCGGCGCACCTGATACTCGGCGAGCGGGCGGCCGCCGACCGGCACGAGCGGCTTCGGCAGCCCGCCGGCTGCGTCGCCGAGGCGCTCCGCCTTGCCTCCTGCGAGGACGAGCGCCTCCATCAGCGCCGGACCCGAGGCTCCGGCTCCTCGGTCTCGGGCAGCGCCGAGAACGGGGAGGTCGGACGCCCGACGCCTTCGTAAGCGAAGCCGGCGGCGCGGACGGCATGCGGGTCGAGCAGGTTGCGCCCGTCGACAAAGAGCGGATTCCGCATCAGCGCGCGGACGTCTGCGTTGACGAGATCGCGCAGCTCCTCCCACTCCGTCACGATTACCGCGGCGTCCGCGCCGGTGACCGCTTCGAGCGCCGTGGCGCAGAGCGTGGCGCCGCGCAGCTCGTCGCGCGGGCGCGCCACCGGATCCCACGCTGTGACCTCGGCGCCCTCCGCGAGCAGGCGCGCCGCGAGCACGATCGACGAGGCCTCGCGCAGGTCGTCGGTGCCCGCCTTGTAGGCGAGCCCGAGCAGCGCGATGCGCTTGCCGGCAAGCGGGCCGAGGTGCTTCTTGAGCTTGCCGACGACGCGGCGCTTCTGGAGTTCGTTGACCTCGATCACCGAGTTCAGGAGCTGGAAGTGGTAGCCGGAGTTGCCGGCGAGCTGCTTCAGCGCTGACACGTCCTTCGGGAAGCACGAGCCGCCGTAGCCGATCCCGGCCCGCAGGAAATGCGGCCCGATGCGGCGGTCGAGGCCCATCCCGCGCGCGACCTCCTCGACATCGGCGCCGGTCACCTCGCAGACGTTCGCAATCTCGTTGATGAAGCTGATCCGCGTCGCGAGGAAGGCGTTCGACGCGAGCTTGATCATCTCGGCGGAGTGGACGTCGGTCTGCACGACCTCCGTGTCGAGACCGTCGTAGAGCGCGGCCACCGCGGCGCCGTCCGTCTCCGCGAACGCGCCGACGACGACGCGATCCGGCTTCATGAAGTCGCGCACAGCGCGGCCTTCGGAGAGGAACTCGGGATTCGAGACGTAGCCGACGTGACCGAGCCCGCGCGCCTCGAGCGCGGCGCGGACCTTGTCGCCCGTCCCGACGGGAACGGTGGACTTCATCACGACGGTGGCCTGCGTGTCGGCGGGCAGCTCGTCCAGCACCGTCCAGATCGCGGAGAGGTCGGCGTCGCCGGAGTAGGTCGGCGGCGTGCCGACGCAGACGAAGAGCAGCTCGGCCTGCGCCGCCACCTCGCTCGCGTCGAGCGTGAACGAGAGGCGCTCGCGGTTCCGCTCGAGCAGCTCGGGCAGCCCGTCCTCGTGAATCGGGACGGTGCCAGCCCGGAGCGCCTCGATCCGCTCGGGGACGACGTCGCGGATGACGACGTCGTGGCCGAGGTCGGCGAAGCACGCGGCGGTGACAAGGCCTACCCAGCCCGCGCCGAAGATCCCGATGCCCGCCTTCTTGGTCACCCCCATGACGGCGGCCAGCTTAGCGGCCGTATGTTCGGAGACCTTTAGCGATCGCGAGCATCGTCTCGTTGGACAACGAGTCCTGGAGCGTGTTGACCACCCAGTAGCTCGCGTTGTTCCAGCGGAGGACGACCATGTGCAGGTTCGGGCCTGAGTAATAGAGGTCGTAGGGGCGGCCCTTGAGGATGTGCGTCGAGTTCTTGCCGGCGAGGATCGGCGCGTCGAGCCAGTCGGTCTCCTCGATCCCCCAGTACTGGGTGCCGCCGGTGCGGTAGACGAGCCGCAGCGCGCGGTGCTTCTTGTCGAGCCAGTAGACGCGGTTTGCCTCCTCCATGTCGGGCACCGAGGAGCGCTCCATCACGGTCGGCACCATCGCGCGGAACGGCAGCTTGCGCTGGGCGTCGCGAACGAGGTTGTGCGACATCGCCGGGTCGAAGTCGACGTCGGCCTTCTCGGGCTTCGGCGTCTGGTCGACCGGCGCGGGCGCGATCGAGCCGTGGAAGGTCTGGCCGACGACGGCGACGAGCATCGCGCCGTAGGACGGCACCGTCGCGGGCAGCGGCGCGACATCGGCGTCGCCGAAGAGGTTCGCGACCGCGGTCGCCGCCGCCTTCGCCCCGGGCCGCTCGGCGTCGTAGTAGACCGTCGAGTGGAAGTAGCTGAAGTTGGGCGCGTTCGCGGGCTGGCCGGCCGGCGGCACGACGATCTGGTAGCCGCGGCGCGCCAGCGCGTAGCCCGCCGTCGCCGCCGAGCCGGTAATGCCGTTGCCGTTGAGCACGAGCAGCGTCGTGCTCGCGGGAGGCGGCGCAGTCGACTTGATCTTGCGGCCGAGCGTCACGTCGGTCGCCTTCGTCGGCGCCTCGACGTCGGGCGTCGTGAAGTCGCGGATCGCGTCCTGCAGGTTCTGGTCGGAGGTCGTCACGCTGGAGTAGCCCGTGAGACCCGCGATCTTGGCCTGGAAGAAGTGACCCGCAGGGAGGCTGTAGGCGAAGAGCGCGTACGAGAGCACCGTCTTGCCCGTGAGCCCGTCGCCGCCGCCGACGCCGACCTCGACGTTCTTCGTGATCGCGCCGACGATTCCCGGCAGCTTGAACGGCGAGAAGTTGTTCTGGATCTGCTGCTTCAGCGCCTTCACGAACTCCTGCTGGCGGATCACGCGGTAGAAGTCGGAATCGGTGTGCCGGAACCGGACGAAGCTGAGCGCGTCGTTGCCGTTCAGCCGCTGGTAGCCCGCGTGCAGATCGATGTCCGCGTAGTTCGTCGCCGCCGAGCCGGTGTTCTTGTTGTAGTAGCGGCGGTCGATGTCCATCCAGACGCCGCCGAGCTTGTCGACGATCTGCTTGAAGCCGTGGAAGTTGACCGTGATCAGGTAGTTGATCGGGAGGCCGGTCAGGTCCTTCACCGTCTCGAGCGTTCCGCGCGCGCCGCACTCCGTGTAGGCCGCGTTGATCTTGCCGCGGAAGGTCGGCTTCCCGGGACAGGTGACGTTGACGATCATGTCGCGCGGGAACGAGAGCATCGAGATCGCCTTGTTCTGCGGGTCGGCGCGCAGCAGCATCACCGTGTCGGAGCGCGACGGCGTGCCCTTCGCCTCGTTCGCGCGATAGTCGTAGCCGGCGATCAGCGCGATCGCGGGCTCGCCGGGCAGCGGGATCGAGAGGCGCTTCTGCGCGATCTTCACGTCTGCGGTGTGCGCCGCGACTGCGTGCACCTCGCGGTTGAAGTAGAGGTACGCGCCGCCGGCGAGCGCGGCCGAGAGAACCAGCACCCCGATCAGCACCCAGAGGAGGATCCGTCCCGTCCAGGCGAGCGCGCTCCGCGACGGCGGGTCGGGCTGCCGGTAGCGCGCGACGGGTGTCGGGGGAGCCGGCGGCAGGGTCGGCGTGCCGTTGCCGTTCCCGTCGCCCGAGACTCCGCTCCGGCCGATTCCTCTTTTCAGCGTCGTCCGCATCGAAAAATGGGCGCCCGGGAAGGCGCCTGCGGAGGGCAGGATACCGGGATCGGCGGCGAGCGGTCGCGGTCCCCGCGCTACGAGAAGCGGTGCGCGATTGCGGTCGCGAGCTTCCGCTCGAACGCAGCCGGATACGGCTTGGTGAGGCTGAACATGATCGTTGCCACATTGGCCCGTCCGGAACCGAGCAGGACGAGGTCGAAGTACAGGTTCACGGAGGTCGTCGCGCCCTTCGCCGTCACGCTGGCCACGAGACGGTAGGCCGCCGTGCGGGGCGCCACCTTGGGAAACGCAAGCGAGCCCTTGGCGAGCTCGGCAACCGTCGAGTCCTTCGGCGAAATCTGCGTGATCAGGTCCGAGAGGCACTGGAGCATCGCCGGCCGGACGACGCGGCTCCAGCTCGTCTTCGCCTGCGCCACGGTCTTGAAGACGCCGACCGACGAGGCGACCTGTGAGACGCCGTCAGGCGCGGTGAACTCGGCCGAGTCGACCTTGCCCGTCTCGACGAGGTCGGACTGGTCGGGATCGAAGTCCTTGCAGGTGCTCGAATCGGCGCCCGAGCTCGGCGTGGTCGGCTTCGCGATCCAGCCCACGGGGAAATCGGAGCGGACGAAGCCGATCGACTTCGCCTTCGCCATGTCGGCAGCGGTGTGCTTCTGCTGCGGGTCGCCCGCGAGCGCCGTGCCGGCCAGAACCGCTGCGACGAGCAAGGCAATCGTGAGCTTCCGCAGCATGGCGCGGATCGTAGACGTCAGTCGGGCTCGTACGCCAGGCTCGGTCGCAGCCAGCGCTCGACCTCGCCCACGTCCTGGCCCTTGCGCCGCGCGTAGTCCTGCACCTGATCGAGCCCGACGCGGCCGACCGCGAAGTAGCGCGCGCTCGGGTGCCCGAAGTAGAGGCCGCTCACCGACGCTGCCGGGAGCATCGCGAAGCTCTCGGTGAGCTCCACGCCGATCGAGGGCGCGTCGAGCAGCTCGAACAGCGTGCCCTTCTCGGAGTGGTCCGGACAGGCCGGGTAGCCGAAGGCCGGCCGGATCCCGCGGTAGCGCTCCTCCGCCAGCTCGCGGGCGGTGAGCTGCTCCGCCTCGGTCTCGTACCACTCGCGCCGCGCCGTCTCGTGGAGGTGCTCGGCGAAGGCCTCGGCCAGCCGGTCGGCGAGCGCCTTGACCATGATCGCGCGGTAGTCGTCGAGCTCGGCCTCGTAGCGCGCCGCGAGCTCGTCGGCGCCGTGGATTGTGACCGCGAAGGCGCCGAGATGGTCGTTGGCAGGCGCGATGTAGTCGACGAGCGAGAGGTTCGGGCGCCCGTCGGGATGCACGGTCTGCTGGCGCAGCATCGGCAGGCGGTGGCCGTCGCCGACGACTATGTCCTCGCCGTCGGCACGCGCGGGCCAGAAGCCGTAGACGCCGCGCGCCTGGAGCAGACCGCCGGCGACGATCTCGTCGAGCAGCTCGTTCGCGTTGCCGTAGAGCTCCCGCGCCGCCTCGCCCTTCTCGGGGTCGTCGAGAATCTTCGGAAAGCGGCCCTTCAGCTCCCACGCCGCGAAGAAGAACGTCCAGTCGATGTAGTCGCGCAGGGTCGCGAGGTCGGGCTCGATCGCGCGCGTGCCGGTGAACGCGGGCGCCGGCAGGTCGTCGAAGTCGAGCTGCGCACGGTTCGAGACCGCCTCGCGGTAGATCATCAGCGGACGCGCCGTGCGCTCGGCGTGCTCGGCGCGCAGGCGGTCCTGCAGCGTCTCGTTGGCGCGCTCGAGGTCGGCGCGACGCACCGGGTCGAGCAGGTCGGAGACGACGCCGACGACGCGCGAGGCGTCGAGGACGTAGACCGTCGGCGCGCTGTAGGCCGGCGCGATCTTCACCGCGGTGTGCTGCTTCGACGTCGTCGCGCCGCCGATCAGGAGCGGCAGGTCGAGCCCGCGGCGCTCCATCTCCTGCGCGACGGAGACCATCTCGTCGAGCGACGGCGTGATCAGGCCGGAGAGCCCGATCGCGTGGGCGCCCTCCTCGGCGGCGGTGTCGAGGATCCGATCCGCGGAGACCATCACCCCGAGGTCGATCACCTCGTAGCTGTTGCAGCCGAGCACGACGCCGACGATGTTCTTGCCGATGTCGTGGACGTCGCCCTTGACCGTGGCGAGCACGATCTTCCCCTGCCCCGCGCTACCGGCCTTCTCGGCCTCCATGTACGGCTCGAGGTAGGCGACGGCGCGCTTCATCGCGCGGGCGCTCTTCACGACCTGCGGCAGAAACATCTTCCCGGAGCCGAACAGATCGCCGACGATCTTCATCCCGTCCATCAGCGGCCCCTGGATCACGTCGAGCGGCCGTTCGAAGGACTGGCGCGCCTCCTCGGTGTCCTCCTCGATGAAGTCGACGATCCCGTGGACGAGCGCGTGGCCGAGCCGCTCGCCGACCGGCGCCTCGCGCCAGGTCAGGTCGAGCTCGCGCTTCGTCCCCTCGCCCTTCACCGTCTCGGCGAACGAGACAAGCCGGTCGGTCGCGTCGGGGCGACGGTCGAAGATCACGTCCTCGACGCGCTCGAGCAGGTCGGGTGGAATGTCCTGGTACACCGCGAGCTGTCCCGCGTTGACGATCGCCATGTCGAGGCCGGCGGCGATCGCGTGGTAGAGGAACGCGGAGTGCATCGCCTCGCGCACGACGTCGTTGCCGCGGAACGAGAACGAAAGGTTCGAGACGCCGCCCGAGACCTTCGAGCCGGGGCAGCGGCGCTTGATCTCGGAGGTCGCCTCGATGAAGTTGCGCGCGAAGCGGGCGTGCTCCTCGATCCCGGTCGCGACGGCCAGGATGTTCGGGTCGAAGACGAGATCCTCGGGCGCGAAGCCGGCCTCCTCGGTCAGCAGCTTGTAGGCGCGCTCGCAGATCGCGACCTTGCGCTCGACCGTCTCGGCCTGCCCCTGCTCGTCGAAGGCCATCACGACGACCCCGGCGCCGAAGCGGCGGACGCCGCGTGCCTTCTCGAGGAACGCCTCCTCGCCCTCCTTGAGGCTGATCGAGTTGACGATCCCCTTGCCCTGGATGCAGCTGCAGGCCGGCCTCGAGCACCGACCACTTCGAGCTGTCGATCATGATCGGCAGTCGCGCGACCTCGGGCTCGGTCGCGATGAGGTTGAGGAACGTGGTCATCGCCTGCTCGGAGTCGAGCATCCCCTCGTCCATGTTCACGTCGAGCAGGTTCGCGCCGCCGCGCACCTGCTCGAGCGCGACCGCGAGCGCCGTCTCGAAGTCGCCGCCCTTGATCAGCCGCGGAAGCGCGCCGAGCCCGTCACGTTCGTGCGCTCGCCGACCATCACGAAGTTCGTGTCCGGCCCGATGCGGAACGGCTCGAGGCCGCTGAACGCCGCTCCTGGCGCCGTCGCGGCGACATGCGCGGCGTGAGCCCCGCGCACGGCGTCGGCGATCGCCCGCGTGTGCTCCGGCGTCGTGCCGCAGCAGCCGCCGACGATGTTGACCAGGCCCTCGCTGCGGCGAACTCGCCGAGCAGGTGCGCCGCGTCGTCTCGGGCGCCTCGTCGTAGCCGCCGAAGGCGTTCGGGAGGCCGGCGTTCGGATGGCAGCGACGTAGGTCGGCGCGACGCGCGCGAGGTCGGCGACGTACGGCCGCATCTCGGACGCGCCGAGCGAGCAGTTGACGCCGACGACGAGCGGCTCGGCGTGCTCGACCGAGAGCCAGAACGCCTCGACGGTCTGGCCCGAGAGCGTGCGGCCGCTGCGATCGACGATCGGTGACCGAGATCCAGAGCGGCAGCTCGGGCGCGAGCGTCCTTCGCCGCGGCGATCGCCGCCTTCGCGTTGAGCGTGTCGAAGATCGTCTCGATCAGCAGCAGGTCGACGCCGCCGTCGCGCAGCGCCGCGGATCTGCTCGACGTAGGCCTCGTACACGCCGTCGAAGTCGATCGGCGCGGAACGACGGGATCCTCGACCTTCGGCGAGAGCGAGAGCGTCACGTTGAGCGGGCCGACCGAGCCGGCGACGAAGCGGCATCCGGCCTCGAGCGCGCGCCGCCTCGCTTCGGCGAGCCGCGCGCCCTCGACGTTCATGTCGTAGACCGCGCTCTCGAGCCCGTAGTCGGCCTGGCCGATCGACGTCGCGGTGAACGTGTTCGTGGTCGATGATGTCCGCGCCGGCGTCGAAGTACGCGCGGTGGATGCTCGGACACGACGTCGGGCTGCGTGAGGTTGAGCAGGTCGTGGATCGCCCTTGACCTCGCGCGGCGTGGTCGCGGAAGCGCTCGCCGCGGTAGTCCTCCTCGCTGAGCCCGCGCCCCTGGAGCAGCACGCCCACGCGCCGTCGAGCACGACGATCCGCTCGTCGAGCAGTGCCCTCAGTCTCGTCTCGGCCTCGCCCATCCGGCGCCTCCCTCGTCGCCTAGAGAGGTCCGGTGCGGAGGCACCGAGGGCTCTTTAGGCGTTTTTTCTCCTGGTCGCCAAGCTGCCTTCAAAGCTCTCCAGGTTCGGAGAGCGTACCAGGGCTACCCGCTGTGGCCGGACACGCGCGAGCTGGTGCTCGGCGTGCTTGATCCGCTGCTCGAGCTGCCAGCGGTCGGCGCTGGACTCGCCCGCGTCGACGCGCTCGAGCTCGGCGGTCGCCTCGGCGAGCTGCCGCTGCGCCTCGTCGTCGTCGATCTCGCTCGCCTCGACCGCGTCGTCGACGAGCGCGATCGCGCGATCGGTCTCGACCTTGAAGTAGCCGGGCCCGGTCGCGAAGCTCGACAGCTCGGACTCGAGCGGTCGAGGTGCACGCGCGTCTCGCCCGGCTTCAGCTCGCGATCAGCGGCGCGTGGCGCGGGAGCACGCCGAGCTCGCCCTCCGCGCCCGGAACGACGATCATGCGGCGCGCCCTCGTACACCGCGCCCTCGGGCGTCACGATCTCGACGTCGAGCGTGTGCGCTCGCCGGCCGCCCGCTATGCCGGCGGGCACGGCCGCCGCGGGCTCGCCTCGCGCGCCCTTCCTCTCCGCGACCGCGTCGCTCCTCGATGTCCCGACCATGTAGAACGCCTGCTCGGGCAGGTCGTCGTGCTTGCCGTCGAGCATCTCGCGGAAGCGAGCGATCGTGTCCTCGAGCTTGACGTACTTGCCCGGCGTGCCGGTGAACTGCTCGGCCACGAAGAACGGCTGCGAGAGGAAGCGCTCGATCTTGCGCGCGCGCGCTGCACGACGACCTTGTCCTCGTCGGACAGCTCGTCCATGCCGAGGATCGCGATGATGTCCTGCAGGTCCTTGTAGCGCTGGAGCACCTGCTGCACCTGCGTCGCGACGTCGTAGTGCTCGTCGCGAGACGATGCCGGGCTGGAGGATGCGCGAGGTCGAGTCGAGCGGATCGACCGCGGGGTAGATGCCCTTCTCGAAGATCGCGCGCGAGAGCACCGTCGTCGCGTCGAGGTGGGCGAACGTGTTCGCCGGCGCCGGGTCGGTGAGGTCGTCGGCCGGCACGTAGATCGCCTGCACCGACGTGACCGAGCCCTTGCTTCGTCGAGGTGATGCGCTCCTGCAGCTGGCCCATCTCGGTCGCGAGCGTCGGCTGGTAGCCGACGGCGCTCGGCATGCGGCCGAGCAGCGCCGAGACCTCGGAGCCCGCCTGCACGAAGCGGAAGATGTTGTCGATGAAGAGCAGCACGTCCTGGCCCTCGTCGCGGAAGTACTCCGCCATCGTCAGGCCGGTCAGGCCGACGCGCAGGCGCGCGCCCGGCGGCTCGTTCATCTGGCCGTAGACGAGCGCGGTCTTGTCGATCACGCCCGACTCGGTCATCTCGAGCCAGAGGTCGTTGCCCTCGCGCGTGCGCTCGCCGACGCCGGCGAACACCGAGAGGCCGCCGTGCTGCGTCGCGATGTTGTTGATCAGCTCCTGGATCAGCACCGTCTTGCCGACGCCGGCGCCGCCGAACAGGCCGATCTTGCCGCCCTTGACGTACGGCGCGAGCAGGTCGATGACCTTGATGCCCGGTCTCGAAGATCTCGGCGGTCGGCGTCAGCTCGAGCGAACGCCGGCGGCTCGCGGTGGATCGGCCAGCGCGGCACGCCGGCGACTCGCCGGCTTGTTGTCGATCGGCTCGCCGAGCACGTTGAAGATGCGGCCGAGCGTCTCCTCGCCGACCGGCACCGAGATCGGCGCGCCGGTGTCGACGACGTCGGCCCGCGCGCGAGCCCGTCGGTCGCGTCCATCGCGACCGCGCGCACGCGGTCGTCGCCGAGGTGCTGCTGCACCTCGGCGATCGACGCGGTCTCGCCGCCGTCACCGCGACAGCGGGATCTCGAGGGCGTTGTAGATCGCCGGGAGCGACCGGTGAAGACGGCGTCGAGGACGACGCCCTTGATCTCGATCATCTTGCCGACGTTCTGGCCGTTCTTCGCGTTAGGCATGCGTCTCCTGAAGGGGTGGTTCGGGCGTGGAATGACGGCGCTCGAGCGCCCGCCAGAGCCGCCGTACTCTATCGAAGGCCGGAGCCCGGTGGACGCCGTGACCCGCCAGGCGATGCTGCTCGAGACCGTCCGCAACGCGGTCGGCATGGTCGAGCGCTCAGCAGTGCGACGCAAGCGCTGGATACATCGTCCCCAGCATAGTCGTGCTACACCTTGTGCCGTGCGACTCGGAGCGCTAGTTCTCGCTTTCGTAATGATTGCGGCAGTCGGTGGTCGTGCTGGTGCCACGACCTCGCCGCTACGCCTGCAGGTGACCTTCAGCGGCACGGCGCAGGAGCAGTTCAACGACGTCGAGCGCTGGACGTCGCTCCAGACCAACCAGTGCGTCCTGCGCCGGTCGCGCGACGAGGCGACGACCTTGACGTGGTCGCTGGCCTGGCGCGGCGCGCCGGGAGCGCGCTCCGTCTCGGCCGAGCCTCCCGCCTCGCAGGGAACCGTGGCCGGGACCGAGGTGCGCGACTCCTGCGACGTCGCGCCCGCCCAGCTGCCCGCCGACGCGCCGCAGGACTGGCTCACCACGCTCAACTGCAGCGACCCGCTCCTGTCCAACGGCGGCGGCGCGCTGACCATCACCCGCCGGGCCGCCCAGGTCGTGATCGGCGTCGCGACGCCCGGCTACGCCGTGTCACCCGACGCGCAGTGCACCGCCGAGCCGCGTGCCGACCAGCTCCGGGCCCGGCTTCCGCTCAAGCTCGCCGACCTGACGCGCCTCGTGAAGGGCGCCTCGAAGACGTACACCGTCGGCTCGAGCGTGACGCGGTTCGGCTCGTACACGCCGCAGCTCAACTGCATGCACGCGGCAAAGCCGTACGACGGCTACCGCTCGTACGACCAGTGCCAGGACCTCCTCACCTGGAGCGGGACGCTTCGGGTGACGCGGCTCTGAGTCGCATGTCCGGCGACGTCACGAGGCGGGACTTCCTGGGCCTGAGCGCAGCCGCGGTTCTCGCGGCCGGCGGCCTCTACGAGCTCGTCGACTCACTCGCGCAGCCCGCGCGGGCGAGCGCGGCCGCGCGGATGGCAGTCCCTCCCGAGCAGCATCTGCTCCAGGACGTGCCGATCGTGATGGACAACGGGGTCGAGGTGCTCGTGCCCCCACTCCACCACCAGCTCGTGACCGCGACCGTCCGGGTGGGCCGCAAGAAGCAGGAGCTGCTCGCCGCACAGCGCCGGCTCGAGCAGGCGCTGCGGACGGTCGACCGCGCGTTCGCTCCGACTCCCGCCGGCCTCGGCATCACCGTCGGCTGGGGACTGCCGTACTTTCGCCGCCACGTGGCAAGGCCGTGGCTCACGCGCCAGCCGCGCGACCTCCGCGCGAACGCGCCGGCGCTGCTCGATGCGATCCGCTTCCCGAGCGACCCTGCCTACACGATCCTCGAAGGGAACGACGTCGTCTTCCAGCTCCGCAGCGACAGCCTCGCCCACATCGCGCAGGGCGCGCACGCGATCTTCGACCCAGCTCGGAGACGTGCTCGAGGTCACGAGCATTCGCAAGGGCTTCGTCGGCGGCGGCGGCCCGCAGAGCCTGCCGAAGCAGATGGCGACGCGGGCGAACATCCCGGGCGCGAGCCGCATCCCCGACACGGCGCAGCTCTTCCTCGGCTTCACCTCGACGCAGCGCGCCGCGCTCGGGCCCGACCCGATCGCGAACTTCGAGACGCTGCCCGGCCTCACCGACCAGTGGCCGGGCGGCTACTTCGTGAACGGGACGACGATGCACGTTTCGCACGTCTACCTCGACCTCGTGCAGTGGTACGGCGAGTTCGACTTCGACGAGCGGATCTGGGCCGCGTTCCGCCCCGGCCTGAAGCTGCCGGTCGGGACGCGCACGCTGCCGGAGGACGCTGCGACCGTCGACGGCGTCGCGGACGTCGTCCACGACATCACGAAGCTCGGCCTCACCGGCCACAGCTCGGCGCTGCAGCCCGCGACCCGGCTCCCGGCGGACACGACCGACAACTACGGGAACCTCTACCCGAAGGGCACGGCCGTGATCCAGCGGCCGGACTTCGACACGCTCGACAGCCCGTTCGCGTGGACGTCACAGCCGTTCCGCGACCGCTGGTCGATACACCCCTCCGCCGGCCTGCATTTCGTCGCCTATGCGCCGACGAGCGACACCTTCCACCGCGCACGCCTGGCCATGGACGGGCGCTATGCCGACGGCACGGTGATCCCGGTCGACCCGCGCTCGGCCCAGCAGGGCTTCAACTCGGTGCTCCTGACGACGCACCGGCAGAACTTCCTGGTGCCGCCGCGGCGGCACCGGTCGTTCCCGCTCGCGGAACTGACCTAGCGGTCTAGAAGTCGTCCTGCGTCAGGGTCAGGCCCTTGTGACGCACGGCGCGGACGGCCGCTGGCACCTGCGGAAGGCCCTGAGCGTCGCTGCTGAACGAGACGGGAACCGGAGTGACGATCGCGGGCTCGCCGTCGAGGATGCGCGGGCGCGTGGGCGCATGGCTGCGGCCCGTGCCGACGGCGCCGAAGAGCGAGCCGAGCCCGACCGAGGCGGCGACGAGCGCGGCGGCGGCGCCGAACTGCACGGCGCGGCGCATCGAGCGGCGCGCGGCGGGCAGCGAGACAGGCCGCTCGAGCGGCTCGAGCTCGGCCGTCCGCAGCGCCTCCGTGAAGGCGACCGAGTCGGCGGCGAACGCGCGGCACGCCTCGCAGCGGGCGAGGTGCGACTCGAGCATGAAGCCCTCGAGCTCCGAGATCTCGCCGTCGAGCTTCAGCGAAACCCAGGCGCGAGCCCGATCACAGTTATGAGGGAGCGTAGCCATCTGTATCCGTTTCGACGGTGGTACCGAAAGATAGTTAGCGACGTTAGCGATTCCTTAGAAAAGCGCATATCGAGGATCGGCAGCGATGCCGATCAGGATGAGCGCGAAGCCCACGAAGACGAACACCGCCGAGAGGTTGAGCGCCTCCTCGCGCTCGTCCGGGCTCGCCCAGCGCACCATGCGGTTGCCGAAGATGAACGGTGCAGAGAGCGTCGTGTCGCCGTCCTTGAGCCGCACCGGGCCGCGATTGCCGACGAAGAAGCCGGAGATCAGCAGGAACGAGCCGACGACCGTGAGGCCGACCGAGACCGAGCGGTCGGCCGATGCGCCGAGGAGGAGCCCGAGCGCGAGCGAGACTGCGGAGACCCCGAGCAGCAGGCCGCCGAGGAGGAGGACGATGCGCCGGATTGCCGCCCGGACCATGGGCTCAGACTAGCTGGCGACGGGATCTTCGGAACGCCGCATCTGGGCGTCCGTCAGCGGCCACGACTCGAGCGGGTAGTGGCAGGCGGCGGTGTGGTCGGTGCCGAACTCGCGGATGGGCGGATCGATCACGTCGCAGACGCCTTCGTGGAAGCGCGGGCAGCGCGGATGGAAGCGGCACGCAGTCGGCGGGTTGATCGGGCTGGGCACGTCGCCCTCGAGCACGATCCGCTTGCGCCCGCGGGCGAGCGTCGGGATCGGGGACGGGCACCGCCGAGAGGAGCGCGCCCGGTGTACGGGTGCTTCGGCTCGCCGTAGAGCTCGTTGCGGCTGGCCGACTCCGCGATCGAGCCGAGGTACATCACCATCACGCGGTCCGAGATGTGGCGGACGACGTTCAGGTCGTGCGCGATGAAGACGTACGTGAGGCCGAACTCGTCCTGCAGATCCTTGAGCAGGTTCAGGACCTGCGCCTGCACCGAGACGTCGAGCGCCGAGACGGGCTCGTCGCAGACGATCAGCTTCGGGTTCACCGCGAGCGCGCGCGCGACGCCGATGCGCTGGCGCTGGCCGCCGGAGAACTCGTGCGGGAAACGGTTGTAGTGCTCGGGGTTGAGGCCGACGATGTCGAGCAGCTCCTGGACGCGGCGCTTGATCTCGGCGGCCGTGCCCATCTTGTTGCACCTCGAGCGCCTCGCCGACGATGAAGCCGACGCGCTTGCGGGGGTTCAGCGACGCGTACGGGTCCTGGAAGATCATCATCATCTCGCGCCTGATCGGCCGCATGTCGGCCCGGCTGATGTTCGTGATGTCGCGCCCGTCGAAGGTGATCGTGCCGCCGGTCGGATCGAGCAGCCGCATGATGCAGCGCGCCATCGTCGACTTGCCGCAGCCGGACTCGCCGACGACGCCGAGCGTCTCGCCCTCGCGTTGACGGTGAACGACACGCCGTCGACGGCCTTCACCGAGGCGACCTGCTTCTGGAAGATGATCCCGCGCGTGACCGGGAAGTGCTTCTTCAGGTCCTCGACGACGAGCAGCTCGTCGGGCACTACGACTCGCCCTCCGGTCAGCATGCCGGCCTGAAGCTTCGCGATCTCGCGGTCCTTCGCTTCCTCGTCGAGGAAGCACGCCTGGCAGGTGCGTCGGCGTCGCCCGGGACCGGCTGCGAGCACGGGCTCCTCGGTGCGGCAGCGGTCGAACGACGTACGGAGCAGCGCGGATGGAAGCGGCAGCCGCGCGGCGGATCGAGCAGCGACGGCGGCTGAGCCGGGGATCTGCACGAGCCGCTCGACGTCCGCGTCGAGCCGCGGCAGCGAGCCGAGCAGCCCCCACGTGTACGGGTGGCGCGGCCGCTTGAAGATCTCGTCGACCGGCGCCTGCTCGACGACCCTGGCCGCGTACATCACGACGACGTCGTCGGCGATCTCGGCGACGACGCCGAGGTCGTGCGTGATCATGATGATCGCGCTGCCGAACTCCTCCTGCAGCCGGTCGATCAGGTCGAGGATCTGCGCCTGCGTCGTCACGTCGAGCGCGGTCGTCGGCTCGTCGGCGATCAGCAGGTCGGGGTCGTTGACGAGCGCCATCGCGATCATCACGCGCTGGCGCATGCCGCCCGAGAACTGGTGCGGGATAGTCGTCGATGCGGCGCTCGGCGTGCGGGATCCCGACCGCCTTCAGCAGCTCGATCGCGCGGGCCCGCGACTGGCGCTTGGTCACGTCGCGGTGCAGGAGGATCGCCTCGCCGAGCTGGTCGCCGATCGTGTGCACCGGGTTCAGCGACGTCATCGGATCCTGGAAGATCATCGCGATGTCGTTGCCGCGGATCTCGCGCAGCGCGCCGCGAGCTCGCCTTGAGCAGGTCCTCCCCGTTGAAGAGCGCCTCACCGGTCGTGGTCGTGCCCTTGCTGGCGTTCAGCCCCATGATCGTGAGGCAGGTGACGCTCTTGCCGGAGCCGGACTCGCCGACGATGCCCGAGCGTCTTGCCCTTCTCGATCGAGAAGGACACGCCGTCGACCGCCTTGACGATTCCGTCGTCGGTGCGGAATTGCGTTTTGAGGTCCCGAACCTCGAGGAGCGCCATTAGCTCGAGGCGTATCCTCGGGTCGATCCAGGCGTAGAGCAGGTCGACGATCACGTTGAAGACGATGATGCAGAGCGTC
The DNA here is from genome assembly GCA_963738775.1 of uncultured Actinomycetes bacterium. Classification (GTDB taxonomy): domain Bacteria; phylum Actinomycetota; class Thermoleophilia; order Gaiellales; family Gaiellaceae; genus CAVQZA01. Next base: position 459,969 of record CAVTXU010000013.1, on the reverse strand, counting down.
GAGAAGATCGACGACTCCCTCGATCATCGGGAGGTCGACGTTGTCGATGCTCGAGACGGCGAGGCGCCCGAGCCCGGGCAGGCCGAAGACGTACTCGGTGAAGATCGCGCCGCCGAGCGCGATGCCGATGTCCATGCCGAGCATCGTCACGACAGGCAGCATCGCGTTCCGCAGCACGTGCGAGCGCATGACCTGCGTCTCGGGCGCGCCCTTGGCGCGCGCGGTGCGCACGTAGTCCTCGTTCATCGTGTCCATCACGTTCGCGCGGATCATCCGCACGTAGATCGCCGCGAAGATGAACGCGAACGTCATCCACGGCAGGATCAGGTGGTAGGCCCAGTCGATCGGCCCACCGCACCCGCCCTGGTTGTTGAGTAAGTTGCAGTAGCCGGCGTTCGGCGTCCAGCCGAGCTTGTAGCCGATGAAGTACTGGAGGATCAGGCCGACCCAGACGACGGGGGCCGAGATCCCGATCAGCACGAAGATCATCGAGCTTCGATCTAAGAGCGAGCGCGGGCGCAGCGCCGAGAGGATCCCGAGCGGCAGCGCGATCACCATCCACAGGATCACCCCGCCGAACACGAGAGACGCGGTGACGGGAGCGGCGGTCAGGATCACGTGGTTCACGTCCTGACGGTTCGTGAACGACCGGCCCAGCGAGTGATGGAGCACCAGGCGCCGCATGAAGAGGAGGTACTGCACCGGCACGGGCTTGTCGAGCCCGAGGAAGTGGCGCGCGCGGGCGACCTCAGCAGGTGTCGCGCGCTGCCCGACCGCGAGTCGAGCCGGGTCGGCCGGGATGATGAAGAAGATGACGTACGTGACGACCGTGACCGCTATGAACAGCACTCCTGCCCAGAGCAAACGGCGGATGAGGTAGCGGAACACGGGTCAGAATTCTATCGGAGAGCGTGCAATTTCAAGCCTGAACGAAGAATGACGGGTGCGACGCCGGCCGAAGCCGGCGCCGCACCCGTGACGAGCGATTACGGCGTTACTTGATGCAGACCGCCGCAAGGTCGACCGCGTAGGTCGGGTTGAACGTGAAACAACCGGTGCGCTTCGACACGTAGATCTGGTCGTTGATCGTCGCACGGGCAGCCCAAGGGGCTGCGTTCTTCGTGATATCGACGTCCAACGCGCCGTACGCGTTGTAGCGCGGGTTGCCGACGAGCCGCGAAGCCGCGAGCATCGCCTTGTTGTACTTGGGATCGTTGAAGTACGCGACGTTGTTGTTGTTCGACGCGTGCAGGCTGTCACCCGACAGGAGCACGTTGATGAAGTCGAACGGATCCGCGTAGTCCGCGATCCAACCCTCGGTGGTGAAGTCGAACGGCGCGCCGCGGGTTCCTTCCTTCTCGATCTGAACCGCGCGAGCGAACTGGTCAACCTCGACGTCGAGGCCGATCTGCTTCAGGTTGAACTGGTAGATCTGGGCCTGCAGCGGGGCAGCACCACGGTTCGACGTGTAGAGAACCGCCTTGCCGTCACCCGTGTGACCCTTCGCGAGCGCCTGCGCCTTGGCAACCGTCGCAGCCGTCACGTTGATCGGGTAGCACGGGGCAGCACCGGTCTTGCAGGGCCGGTAGCCGTTCATGCCCGGGGGCAGGATCTGCACCGAGCGGTCACCCGAGCCGAAGCCACCCTGGTTGATCAGGGCGCGACGGTCGATGGCCCAGTTCACGGCCTGCCGCAGCGGGAGGTTGTTCTTGATGAGCGGCCGGTCCATGTTCATCGCCAGATAGCGGACGCTGAGGTACGGCTTGATCCACACCTGGCTCTTGTTGACGCCGTACTTGGCTGCAAGCGGAGCCCACGACTGCGGGTTGAGACCCTGAGCCGCGTAGTCGGTGGTGCCGCTGTCAACGTTCTGCTGGATGACGTCGAGCGTGTTGCCGATCTTGTAGTCGATCTCGTTCACGTTGTGCGGGCGGTTGCCCTTGTAGTACGGGTTGCGCTTGATCGTGATCGACTTGTTGGCCGTCCGCGCAGCGATGTAGTACGGGCCGCAACCGGCGGGCGTGTCAGCGCCGTTCGGGTCGAGGCTCGCAGCAAGCTGCGGGTTGATGGCCTGGAAGAACGGCATCGCAAGACGGGCCAGCAGATCCGGCGACGCCTTGTCGAGAGCGATCGTCAGCTTGTTGCCGACGGCCTTGACGCCCGAGATCGTGCTCGCCTTGCCGTTGATCGCGGCATCGGCGCCCGAGATCACGTCCATGAAGGGCTGCGCAGGAGACTGCAGCTTCGGATTGGCGTCGCGATTGAGCGCGTCAGCGAAGCTCTTGGCCGTCACAGCCTGACCGGTGTCGAACTTGAAACCGGGGCGAATCGTGAAGGTGTAGAGCTTCCCGTTGTTGCTGATGACCGGAAAACCGGCTGCAACCTCGGGGACGAGCTGGGCACCCGCAGGCGCGTTCTTGTCCGGGAAGTTGAACAGCTTGCACGCGGTCGCGTACTGGATCTCCCAGCCGCTCGACAGGTAGTCGAGACCGGGATCCGTATAGTCCACGTCGGTCGAGAGCTCGACGTTGAACGTTCCGCCTGCGACGGCGTGATCGGCTTTCAGCGGGGCATTCTTGGTCGCTGTGCCGGCCGACGAGGCCGCCACGAGCAGGCCGGCCCCCACGATCGCCACAGCGATGGAAAGCCAGAGCTTCTTGTGCATCGGACTCCTTTCGAATGATCGGACTTTCCGCAGTGAGCGGAGCACCCGAGGTAAACCGCACCCTTGATCCCCTTTGACGCGGGCGCGGGGAGTTTAGTTAGACGTCTCGGAAAAGGAAATGGGCGACCTCAGCGGGTGGTGCGCGGGTCGAACGCGTCACGCAAACCGTCGCCGAGCAGGTTGAACGCCAGGGTGGTCGCAATGAGCGCCAGACCCGGCCAGAGCATCAGCAGCGGATCGGTCGCGTAGTAGTCGGGCGCGGCCGAGAGGAGGTTCCCCCAGCTCGCGGTCGGCAGCTTGATTCCGAGGCCCAGGAACGAGAGACCCGCCTCCGCGAGCACGAATGCCGCGACGTTGAGCGTCGAGAGCACGATCAGCGGCCCGATGAGGTGCGGGAGGATGTGCGAGCGGACGATCCGGAGGTTGCTCGATCCGACCATCCGCGCGGCCTCGACGAACTCCTTCTCGCGTAGCGAGAGGACGATCCCGCGGAACACACGCGCGGCGTAGAACCAGCTCAGGAACCCGAACACGAGCACAAGTGTGAGGACGCCCTGTCCTAAGAACCCGAAGGTCACGTTGTTGATCCGGCTGCCGACCGTGCTGGCGACCGCGACCACGAACAGCAGGTACGGGAAGCACATCGTGATCTCGATGATCCGCGAGATCAGCGTGTCGGTGTAGCCGCCGTAGAAGCCGGCCAGCGCGCCCATGATCGTGCCGATGAACATGCACAGGATCGTGGCGCCGAACGCGACCTCGATCGAGACCTGGGCGCCGTAGAGGATCCGCAGGAACTCGTCACGGCCGAGTGAGCCGTCCGCGCCGAGGATGAAGAGCGACTTCTTCTGCGTGATCGAATCCTGGACGGTCGACATCGGCCCCTTCGGGATCAGGTTCGCGTCGACGCCGCCGGTGCCGGGGTACGGGAAGATGTCGTTCGGCCCGTGGCCGAGCAGGTGCTGCGCGATCGGCGCGCCGATGAAGGCCACGAGGATCAGCAGGATGATGAAGACGCCGCCCGCGATCGCGACCTTGTCCTGCTTGAGCCGGCGCCAGACGTTCTCCCAGTAACCACGCGCCTGGACCTCCAGGCCGTCGGTCGGGCCTTCCTCCAGCTCCGCGGGGAGCGTGAGGATCGCGCCTTGTGGGATTAGATCGGGCTTTTCCTTTGTGGCCACAGGAGGCTCCGGACTATAGCGACGTACTTGGACAAAAACTATGACCGAGTGGTGTCCTGAAAGTTAGGCAAACGTGGTGGAACCCATGGTTCCCCCACGAGCCCCCTCCTTCGCGGCTCGCACGCCCGTGCAAGGAGTTACGCGGTGAGAGCGTCGGCTCCTGCAACGACTTCCAGGATCTCCTGCGTGATCTCCGACTGGCGCGCTCGGTTCATCGCCAGGGTGAGCCGGTCGATCAGCTCGCCCGCGTTGCTGGAGGCGTTCCGCATCGCGGTCATGCGCGCGCCCTGCTCGGACGCCGCCGACTCGAGCAGCGCACGGTAGAGCTCGGTCTCGAGGTAGACGGGCAGCAGCCGCGCCAGGATCTCCTCGGGCTCGGGCTCGTAGATGAAGTCGCCGACCTGGGCCCGCTCCTCCTCCTCCGTCTCGCCGGGCGCGAGGACCTCGGGCGCGATCGGCAGCACGACCTGCTCGGTGACCCGCTGGACGAGCGCCGAGATGTAGTGGTTGTAGATCGCGATCACCTCGTCGACCTCCTCGCCGACGTAGAGCTCGGCGAGCCGATGCCCGATCCCCTGCGCATCGGCGTAGGCGGGCTTGTCGGTGAAGCCCTGGAAGGTGCCGTCGAGCTCGTACCGGCGGAAGCGCAGGGTCGAGGCGCCCTTCTTGCCGACGACGGCGAACCTGACCGTCTTGCCCTCGGCCTTGAGCTTCCGCTCGAGCGCGAACGCGTGGCGCATGATCTGCGCGTTGAAGCCGCCCGCGAGGCCGCGGTCCGCGGTGAACGGGACGATCAGCACGGTCTTGACCTCGCGCCGCTGCAGCAGCGGCAGGCGCACCGACGCGCTCGCGCGCGCGGTGCCCGTCATCAGCTCGAGCATCCGGTCCGCGTACGGGCGCATCTGCTCGATCCGGTTGGCGGCCCGCCGCAGCTTCGCGCCCGCGACGAGCTCCATCGCCTTCGTGATCTTGCGCGTGTTGCGAACCGAGCGGACGCGCCGCTTGATGTCCTGAACCGAGGCCACTACGTGATCGAGCCGGTGGCCTCGACGTTGAAGGAGCCGACGAACTTCTTGAGCTCGGCGTCGAGCTTGCCGGTTGTCTCGTCGGTGAGGTCGTTCGACTCGCTGATCGCCGCGTAGATCGTGCCCTCGGTGCGCAGCAGCTCGCGCAGCTCGTCGTGGAAGCGCGGCACCTGGCCGGTCGGGATCTCGTCGAGGAACCCCTGTGTGCCGGCGTACAGCGCGACGACCTGCTCCTGCATCGGCCACGGCGCGTACTGCGGCTGGTTCAGCGTCGCCACCATCCGCTCGCCGCGGGCGAGCGCGTTCTGCGTCGCCTGGTCGAGCTCGGAGCCGAACTGGGCGAATGCCTCCAGCTCGCGGAACTGCGCGAGGTCGAGACGCAGGCGCCCGGCGACCTTCTTCATCGCCTTGGTCTGCGCGGCGCTGCCGACGCGGGAGACCGAGATGCCGACGTTCACCGCGGGACGGACGCCCGAATAGAACAGATCCGACTCGAGGAAGATCTGCCCGTCGGTGATCGAGATCACGTTGGTCGGGATGTACGCCGAGACGTCGCCCGCCTGGGTCTCGATGATCGGCAGCGCGGTGAGTGAGCCGCCGCCCTCCTCGTCGGAGAGCTTGCAGGCGCGCTCGAGCAGCCGCGAGTGCAGGTAGAAGACATCGCCCGGGAACGCCTCGCGGCCCGGCGGACGCCGCAGCAGCAGCGAGAGCTGCCTGTATGCGTCGGCGTGCTTTGAGAGGTCGTCGTAGATCACGAGCGCGTGCTGGCCCTTGTAGAGGAAGTACTCGCCCATCGCGGCGCCGGCGAACGGCGCCATCCACTTGATCGGCGCGGCCTCGGACGCGGCGGCCGAGACGATGATCGTGTACTCCATCGCGCCCTCGTCCTTGAGGCGGTCGTAGACCTGCGCGACAGTCGAGCCCTTCTGGCCGATCGCGACGTAGATGCAGATCACGTCGGTGTCCTTCTGGTTCAGGATCGTGTCGATCGCGATCGCCGTCTTGCCGGTGCCGCGGTCGCCGATGATCAGCTCGCGCTGGCCGCGGCCGACGTTCGTCATCGAGTCGATCGCCTTGATCCCGGTCTGGAGCGGCTCCTTCACGGGCTGGCGCTCGATCACGCCCGGCGCCTTCCACTCGAGCGGACGCGACTCGGTCGACTCGATCGGCCCCTGGCCGTCGAGCGGGTTGCCGAGCGGGTCGACGACGCGGCCGAGCAGGCCCTCGCCGACCGGGACGCTCGCGACCTTGCCGGTGCGGCGGACGGGCTCGCCCTCCTTGACCTCCTGCCACTGGCCGAAGAGCGCGACGCCGACGTTGTCCTCCTCGAGGTTGAACGCGAGGCCGACGACGCCGTGCTCGAGCTCGAGCATCTCGAGTGCGACGGCGTTCTCGAGGCCGTGCACGCGAGCGATTCCGTCGCCGATCGAGAGCACGGTGCCGACCTCTGAGAGGTCGGTCGCGACGTCGTACTGCTCGATCCGCTGCTTGAGGATCGAGGTGATCTCTTCTGGCCTTAGCTTCACTTCAGCTCCTTCATCGTGGGGGAACCCGTGGTTCCCCCACGAGCCCCCTCCTTCACAGTTCGGCTGGACAGGGCAAGTCGCCGGCTCTCGCCGGGCCAAGCCCGGCTTCGCCTCAGAACGAGTCGCTGAGTCAAAGACACGCTCATGCTCTGGTCACGAGGTCGTGTCGAAGTCTTTCGAGGCGGCCGCGGACGCTCGCGTCGAGACGGAGCGAACCGGCCTGGAGAACGATGCCGCCCACGAGGTCGGGGTCGACGCTTCGGGTCGCCTCGACGCTGCGGCCGGACGCCTGCTCGATCTGCTCGAGGATCCCCTGCGCCTCCTCGTCCGACAGCTCGAAGGCGGTGGTCAGCTCGACCTGGAGGACGCGATCCTGCTTCGCGACGAGCTCGCCGAGCTCCCGCGCGATCTCGACGATCTCGCCGGTGCGCCCCTTCTCGGCGATCAGGCGCAGGAAGTTGCGGACGAGCTCGTCGGCGCCGCCGAGGACGTCGTCGAGGATCGCGGCCTTGGTCTTGGAGTCGACCTCGGGGTTCGCGAGGACCGCGCCGAGCTCCGGCACCTCCTCGACCATGGCGACGAAATCGCCGAGCTGCTCGTGCACCTCGGCGAGCTTCCCCTGCTCCTGTGCGGCCTCGAACAGAGCCCGCGCGTACATGCGCTGCGCGACGCCCATCAGTTACCGGAGGCCTCCAGGACCGAGAAATCGAGGCCCTCGATCGCCTCGGAGATGAGGCGGCGCTGATCCTCGCTGTCGAGCACCTTGCCGGTCACCTTCGTGGTGGCGACGAGCGTCAGCTCGGCCACCTCGCGCCGGATCTGCTCGAGCGCGCGCTGGGTCTCGGCCGCGATCTCGCGGCGCGTCTCCTCGAGCCGGCGCTTGCGGTCGACCTCGGCCTCCTCCTTGACGCGCTCGCGCTGCGAGTCGGCGATGTGACGCGCCTCGGCAAGGATCGACTCCGCGTCGCTCCTCGCCTGCGTCATCAGCTGCTTGTGCTCCTCGAGCAGGCGGCGAGCCTCGTCACGGGCCTCGTCGGCCTCCTCGAGCGTCAACATGATGCTGGCGCGACGGTCGTCGATCGCCTTCTGGATCGGCTTGAACGCGAAGCGGCGGAGGACGAAGAACGTCAGGCCGAACGCGACCAGGGTCCAGATCATCAGACCCGGGACGACCTTGATCAGCTGTGAGGACGCGACAATCATCGGCTCAGACGAGGACGTAGGCGAGCAGGCCGCCGATCAGGCCGTAGAAGACGACGGCCTCGGTGAGCGCGAAGCCGAGCCACTGGATCCCCTGGAGCTCGCCGCGCAGCTCGGGCTGGCGGGCGACTGCCTGGATCATCGAGCCGAAGATGTTGCCGATCCCGACACCGGCGCCGAGCGCGCCAAGGCCGATGCCCAGTGCGAGGGCGATCGCCTTCCCGGCATCGGCGGTGCCATTCGAGGTGGCTGCGAGAATCGTGAGCATGGAGCGGTTCCTCCTAGTGTTGTTGCGGCTCGATCGCCGAGCCGATGTAGATGGCTGACAGGGCCGCGAAGATGAACGCCTGGATCGAGACGACGATCACGACTTCGAAGAGGTAGAAGACGGTCGCGAAGCCGACCGCGAACGGTACGAGCCACAGCGACTCGAGCACGAAGATCAGGCCGATGAAGGTCAGGATCAGCATGTGGCCGGCGAGCATGTTGGCGAAGAGACGGACGGAGAGCGAGATCAGCCGCATGAACTGGCCGAGCACCTCGAGCGGCACGATCAGCGGCAGGAGCGCCTTCGGCACCTCGGGGATCCAGCTCTTCAGGTAGCCCCAGCCGCCGTTGTTGCGGACGCCTTCGACGTGGGTGAAGACGAACGTCATCAGCGCGAGCGCGAGGGTGACCGAGAGCGACGAGGTGGCGGCGTAGATCCCGAGCGCCGGCAGCTTCACGCCGAAGATCGTGACCTTCTGGTCCGAGAGCGGCAGCGGGATGAAGCCGATGATGTTGACGACCCAGATGAAGATCATCAGCGACGCGACATACGGGAACCAGCGCTTGATGCCCTTCGTCGGCAGCCCCTGCTCGGCGACCTGGACCTGCGCGACCTCGTAGATCGTCTCGCCGATCGCCTGGCGCCGGCCGACGGCCTTGCCGGTGAACTTGACGCGCATCACGAAGATCCCGAGCGCCATCGACAGCAGCGCGCCGAGCCAGAGGTACGCGACTGCCTTCGTCACCGAGAGGTCGAGCGGCCCGAGGTGGATCGGGAGCCAGGGATGCTGGTTGAACTCCTCGGACGGGTCGAAATGGCCCTTGGCGAAGGCGGCCTGCGGCAGCGCCAGCGCGAGCGCGCCGAAGAGCAGCGTCAGGCGCCTCACTGCGACGCCCCGAAGTACGTCAGCAGCGCGAGCCCGAGCTGGAATGTGTATGCGAGTGCGTAGACCAAGGTGGCCGCCACCGCGAGGTGGGGATTCGATACAGCGACGGCGACGAGCACGACCAGCACGCCGACCGTCTTGAAGAAAAGTCCAAACGCCTGCACGCCTGAAGATGCGAGCCTACCGCCGCTCGCGGCGGCGCGCGTCACCAGCAGGCCGATCGCCTCGACTGCGATCCAGAGCACCGTGCCGAGCGCCCAGCCTGCGATCGGCCAGCCGGCGATCAGGAAGATCGGCAGCGCGAGCAGGAGGACCAGCGCGGCGCCCGCTGCGGGGAGGAAGCGTCCGGGTACGGGTCTCGGCGTCGAGACGAGTGTCTTCATCAGCCCGCGTCCCGATACACAACGAGGACGACACCCGTGCCGACCGGTATCCCGAGCACCGCGCCGATCACGATTCCGATGCCGACCGAGCCGGCAGCCGCGCCGATCGCTGCGCCGATTGCGATGCAGAGGACGATCGCGCTCGCGAGCAGCATGCCGGCGGACACGCCGCTTCGGCTCTTGCGGGGGGCGTGCTCCATCCCGCGGCGAGCATAGCAGAGTAGAGGCTTGAGCTTGTGACACTCAAAATCGCAAGGGATAGGGAGAAACCGCCGATTTCGTCACAACTTCGGTGCGCGATAGGATCGCGCCGTGCCCGCGCGGCCCCGACTCGTGCTCGTCCACGGCAGCGTCGGCAACGGGCCGATGACCTGGGCCGCGCAGGCGCCGCTGGCGGAGCGGTTCGAGCTCGTCGTCGTCAACCGTCCGGGCTTTCCGCCGGGCCCGCTCGTCGAGTCGGTCGACTTCGAGGAGCACGGCCGCTGGCTGGCCGAGCGGCTCGAGCCCGGCGACCATCTCGCCGGTCACTCCTACAATCGGATCTTGAAGCCGGACTTCCTCGACTGCGCCGGCTAGGCGGACTTGCGGAGGCGCTCGGTCTCCTCGCGGCGGCGGCGAACGCGCGGGTTCGCGAGCTTGACGATCTCGAGCAGGTAGACGATGTAGATCGAGGTGCCGAGCGCGACGAGGCCGATGCCGACCGCGAGCGCCGTCCACCACGGATGCCAGACGCCGTGCGCGCGGAATGGCACGAAGCGAGTCGCGATCGCCGCGAGTGCGAGGGTCAACGTCCAGACGTAGATCGTGAGCGCTGCCCGCCGCTGCGAGAAGCCAATGTCGACGAAGCGGTGGTGGAGGTGGCCTCGGTCGGCTGTGTAGACCGGAGTGCCGTGCTTGAGGCGGCGCGCGACGACGAACGAGGTGTCGAGGATCGGCACCGCGAGCACGAGCAGCGGCAGGAAGAGGGTCACAGTCGATGCCGTCTTCAGCAACCCCTGCACCGAGACCGTCGCTAGGACGAAGCCGAGCAACAGCGCGCCCGAGTCGCCCATGAAGATCCGCGCCGGATAGAAGTTGTGACGCAGGAAGCCGAAGGTCGCACCGAACACCGCCGCGGAGAGGATCGCCGGGTCGATCTTCCCGACCGAGAGCGCGATCAGCGCGAAGGTGAAGCCGGAGATCCCGCACACGCCCGCCGCGAGGCCGTCCATCCCGTCGAGGAAGTTGACCATGTTCATGATCGCGACGATCCAGAGCAGGCTGAGCGGGGCGCCGATCCACGGCGACAGCGTGTTGACGCCGAGGAACGGGAACGTGAAGTGCGAGATCCAGACGCCGAAGCTGACCGGGATCGCGGCGGCGATGAACTGGCCGCCGAGCTTCTGCCACCAGCTGAGGCCGCGGACGTCGTCGACCGCCCCGACGACCGTGGCGACGGCAGCGCCGATCAGGAGCCCGCGCATCTCCGGGCCGAGGTGCAGGAACGCGAGCGCGGGGACGAAGATGCCGAGGAAGAGCGCGAGGCCGCCGAGACGCGGGATCGGCAGAACGTTCAGCCGGCGCCCGTCAGGCTCGTCGACCGCGCCGAGCCGCCGCGCCATCCCGCCGACCGCCGGCGTCAGCAGCACCACGATCAGGCAGGCGATGATCGCCGAGTAGAGGACTGCGGGGTTGTCGGTCAGCGTCTCCCACATGGCGGTGCCTTACTTCGTGCCGTAGAGGCGGTCTCCCGCGTCACCGAGGCCCGGGACGATGTAGCCGTTCTCGTTCAGGCCCTGGTCGATGCCGGCGACGACGATCCGCACGTCGGGGTGGCTCTCGTGGATGTTGGCGAGCCCCTCCGGGGCGGCGATCAGTGCGATCAGCGTGATCGACATCGCCCCCGCCTCCTTCACGCGCGCCACCGCGGCGGCGGTGGAGTTGCCGGTCGCGAGCATCGGATCGAGCAGCAGCACGTCGCGCTTGGCGATGTCGGCCGGGAGCTTCACGTAGTACTCGATCGGTTGGAGTGTCTCCTCGTCGCGGTACAGGCCGATGAAGCCGACGCGCGCGCCGGAGATCAGCGAGAGCACGCCGTCGAGCATCCCCATCCCCGCGCGCAGGATCGGGCAGACGGCGACCTTCTTGCCGGAGATCCGGCGCACGGTCGTGCGCTCGAGCGGCGTGTCGACCTCGACGTCCTCGGTCGCGAAGTCCTTGGTCGCCTCGTAGGTGAGGAGGAGCGTCAGCTCGTTGACGAGCAGACGGAAGAGCTGCGTGTCGGTATCGACGTCGCGCAGCAGGCCGAGCTTGTGCTGGACCAGCGGGTGATCGACCTGGACAACCGAGCCGGTCATGCGACGTAGGTCGGATAGCCGCGGAAGCCCGGGTAGAGCGGGTTCGCATCGCACAGCGCCTCGGAGCGCGCTCGGAGCGCGGCGATGTCCGCGTCCGGGCCGAGCGCGCCGACGATGATCCGGCCGACCTCACGGAAGTCGTCGGTGTCGAAGCCGCGCATCGTCGCCGCCGGCGTGCCGATGCGGACGCCCGAGGCGATCGTCGGCGGCTGCTCGTCGAAGGGCACCGTGTTCCGGTTCACCGTGAGGCCGACCTCGTCGAGGCGCTCCTCCGCGTCCTTGCCCGTCCACTCGGTGCCGCGCAGGTCGAGTTGGAGGAGGTGTGTGTCGGTTCCGCCGGTGAGCACCGAGAGCCCGCCCTCCTGCAGTGTCTCGGCGAGCGCGTCCGCGTTGTCGCGGATCTGCTGCTGGTACTCGCGGAAGGCGTCGCTCGCGGCGATCCGGAAGCACGCGGCCTTCGCCGCGATCGTGTGCATCAGCGGACCGCCCTGGAGCCCGGGGAAGATCGCGCGGTCGACGGCCTGCGCGTACTGCTCGCGGCAGAGGATGAAGCCCGAGCGCGGGCCGGCCAGCGTCTTGTGCGTGGTCGAGGTGACGAAGTCGCAGTGCTCGACCGGATTGGGCTGCAGCCCCGCGGCGACGAGCCCGGCGAAGTGCGCCATGTCGCAGAGGAGCAGCGCGCCGACCTCGTCGGCGATCTTGCGGAACTCCCATGTCTCGACCGTGCGCGGATACGCGGAGCCGCCGCAGACGATCAGCTTCGGCCGATGCTCGCGCGCGAGCCGAAGCACCTCGTCGTAGTCGACGAGGTTCGTCTCGCGATCGACGCCGTAGTGGGCGATCGTGTAGAGCCGGCCCGAGACGTTGACCTTGAGCCCGTGCGTGAGATGGCCGCCGTGGTCGAGGCGGAGCGAGAGAATCGTGTCGCCCGGATCGAGCATCGCCATGTAGACGGCAGTGTTGGTCGCCGCGCCGGCGTTCGGCTGGACGTTCGCGTGCTCGGCGCCGAAGAGCTCCGTCGCGCGCTCGATTGCGAGTGTCTCGATCTCGTCGACGACCTCGCAGCCGCCGTAGTAGCGCTTGCCCGGATAACCCTCGGCGTACTTGTTCGTCGCCACGCTGCCGACGGCCTCGAGGATCGACGGCCACGTGAAGTTCTCCGATGCGATCAGCTCGATCTGGCCACGTTGACGCTCGAGCTCCTTCCCGAGTAGGCCCGCGATCTCGGGGTCGACCTCCTCGAGACCTGCGGTGCGAAGCTGGGCGAGCGTATACTGCGCGACGGCCATTCGGGCTCTCCTCTCCGGGGTTGTCGAAGATCGTACTTCGGCGGTCAGCCGACCGCGGCGGCCCGCGCGATCGCGTCGGCCCCGCTGCCCGCGCCCTCGCGCAGGACGACCGGCTGCGGGCCCGTGAAGTCGATCACCGTCGAGGGGACGCCCGGCAGCTCGCCGCCGTCCAGAGTCGCGCAGGCGTCGCGAAGCTCTGCGGCGATCTCGGCGAGCCGGCGCGGCTCGGGGCCGCCGTGGAGGTTCGCGCTCGTGCCCGCCACGGCGCCGACCTCGTCGAGGAGCGCCTTCGCAACACCGGAGACCGACGGGACTCGCACGCCGATCGCGTCAGGGTTCGCACCCGCGAGCCAGGGAAACCGCCGCTCGGGGTTGGCGAGCACGAGGGTGTACGGACCGGGCAGGACGGCCGTGGCGATCCCGCCGGCGCGCAGCTCGGGCACGAGCTCGAACAGCCGCTCGAGGTCGGCGGCGATCAGCGCGATCGGCTGTGACGGCTGGCGGCCCTTGAGCTCCGAGAGGCGCCGCACGGACTCGGCCTCGTGCGGCGTCGCGACGAGCCCGTAGACGGTGTCGGTCGGCACGATCGCGGGCAGGCCTGCGCGGATCGCGGCGGCCGCGTCGTCAACCGCCGACAAACCGGCTCACCTCCGCGCAGCAGCGCTCGCGCGCCTCGACGAAAAGGAAGTGGCCGCAGGCGGGGACCAGCACGAGCTCGGCGCCCGGCAGTCCCGCTGCGATCTCGGCCGCGCAGACGGGGCCGGTGATGAAGTCGGCCTCGCCGGTGATCACGAGGGTCGGCGCCCCGATCCGGCCGAGCCCGCCGCGGAGGTCGAACGCCGTGAAGATCTCCTCGTTGAACAGCCGCAGCGCGTCGCCGTTCGGCGTCTCTTCGGCGAGCGTCTCGAGGTACGCGCGCTCCGCGTCGCCGTAGTGCGCGAAATAGAACGGGAACTCGCGCAGCACGAGCTCGCCCAGCTCCGCGTCCGTCGCGAAGGCGCCGGCCTGCTCGGCCTCGAGCGCGGCGCGCGCGTCCGCGTACCACGGCTCGCCCGCGCGCGCGAGCATCGTCTCCTCCATCGCCTCGAGCTGGCTCGCCTGAAACCGGGCCAAAGTGCTCATGAGCACAAGGCGGCGGACGCGCGTGGGATGCTCGGCGGCGTAGGCCATCGCGACCACGCCGCCGTGCGAGTGGCCGAGGAGGTCGAAGCGCTCGGCGCCGAGGTGGGCACGCAGCTCCTCGAGGTCGCAGACATAGTCGGCCGTGTCGTAGGCGCGTTGGTCGCCGGGCCGGTCGGAGCCCTCGGTGCCGCGCGGGTTCAGCTTCACGAGCGTGAAGACCGCGTCGAGCCCGGCGAGGTCGCCGAAGTAGCGCGACGAGAAGCCGGGGCCGCCGGGATGGCAGACGAGCATCGGGCCGTCGCCGACGCGCTCGTACGAGAGCCGCCTGCCGTCTGCGGTCGTGAACGACTCCCTCACCCGATCCTCCCCTCGACAATCCGTTCGCGGTCGTTCAGATCGAGCGTGATCGTAACGTCCCGGTAGCCCAGCTCCTCGAGCGCCGCCGCAACCGCTTTCGCCTGTCCGTCGCCGACCTCGAGCGCGACCGCGCCGCCGGGCTTCAGCGCAGCGAGCGCAGCGAGCGCTACCTCGGCCGGGCCGTCCTCCGAGACGAGCGCCTCGCGCGGCTCCCAGTCGCGCACCTCCGGCTGCAGCCCGTCGATCTCGTCGGGCTTCACATAGGGCGGGTTCGAGACGACGAGGTCGAACGGCCCGTCGGGTAAGCCGGCGCGGAAGTCGCCCTCGACGAAGGTCGGCTCGAGCCGGAGCGACTCGGCGTTCTCGCGCGCGAGCGCGAGCGCGCCCGCCGAGATGTCGACCGCAGTCATGCGGACACCGGGCCGCTCCGCCAGGAGCGAGAGCGCGACGGCGCCCGTGCCGGTGCCGACGTCGAGCACGCGCGGCCGCTCGACGCCGTCGAGGAGCGCAAGCGCACGCTCGACGAGCACCTCGGTCTCCGGGCGCGGCACGAGCGCGCGACTGTCGCAACGCAGGATCAACCGCCGGAAGCCCCACTCGCCGAGCACGTAGGCAAGCGGCTCGCGCTTGCCGCGCCGCTCGACCAGCGCGCGACAAGCCGCTAGCTCGGGCTCGGTCAGCGGCCGGTCGAACTCGAGGTACAGATCGAGCCGGGCGAGCCCGAGCGCGTGGGCGAGGATGAACTCCGCGTCGAGGCGCGGCGATTCG
This sequence comes from uncultured Actinomycetes bacterium, assembly GCA_963738775.1. GTDB lineage: Bacteria > Actinomycetota > Thermoleophilia > Gaiellales > Gaiellaceae > CAVQZA01. Next base: position 444,963 of record CAVTXU010000013.1, on the reverse strand, counting down.
ATGCCGCGCTCGGTGAAGAACACCGTGGTGCGCTTGAGAACCTCCCCGAGGGTCAAGGGCCTGTCCGGAAAATGAACCAGGGCGCCTGACAGGCGTCACGCGTCGCGATGCGGCGTCCTCGGCAGCGTCGATATGCCTGCATATCGACGCTGCCTGCGTCCTTGCCTCGCGACGCGTGTCGCCCGTCATCCACCGCGGCCACCTTCCGGACAGACCCTTAAGCCGATGCGGTCTCGAGGGCGCGGCGGCGGTCTTCCGCGGCAAGCGCCTCGGTGAACTCCTCGAGCTCGCCCTGGAGCACCTGGTCGAGGCGGTGCACGGTCAGCTTGATCCGATGGTCGGTGACGCGGCTCTCCGCGAAGTTGTAGGTGCGGATCTTCTCGGCCCGCTCGCCGCTTCCGATCTGCGCGCGACGCGTCGCCGACTGCTCGGCCTGCTGGCGCTCGCGCTCGAGCTCGTAGATCCGCGCGCGCAGGACCCGCATCGCCTTGACCTTGTTCTGGAGCTGCGACTTCTCGTCCTGCATCGCGACGACGACGCCGGTGGGAACGTGGGTGATGCGGACCGCCGAATCGGTCGTGTTGACGCTCTGGCCGCCGGGGCCGGTCGAGCGGTAGACGTCGATCTTGAGGTCGTTCTGGTCGATCTCGACCTCGACCTCCTCCGCCTCCGGCATCACGGCGACGGTTGCGGTGGAGGTGTGGATGCGGCCCTGCGACTCGGTCTCCGGAACACGCTGGACGCGGTGTGTGCCCGCCTCCCACTTGAACACCGAGAACGCGCCGTCGCCCTTGACCGCGAACACGGCCTCCTTGATCCCGCCCGCCTCGTTCGGGTTCACCGAGAGCTGTTCCCACTTGAAGCCGCGGCGCTCGGCGTATCGCGTGAGCATGCGGACGACATCCGCTGCCCAGAGCGCGGCCTCGTCGCCGCCGACGCCCTGGCGCACCTCGACGATCGTGTCCTTCCGGTCGACGGGGTCGGCCTCGATCAGCGAAACGCGCAGCTCCTCCTCGAGCTCCTCGAGCCTGACCTCGAGCTCGGGCACCATCTCCTTCAGGTCGCCGTCCGCACGCGCCGCGTCGAGATCCTCGCTGGTCTGGCGCCACTCCATCGCGAGCTTGTAGGGACCCTCGAGCTCTTTCAGCCGACGGCCGGCGTCGGCGCCCTCGCGGCGGTCGTTGTAGACCGCCGGGTCGCTCATGCGGTCGCGGGCCTCGAGGTACGAGCGCTCGAGCTCCTCGACGAGCTGTTCGGTCCCGGGCATGGCGGGATCTAGCCTAGCTCTAGGACTGGAGCGTCGCGCTCACGGTGCCGGCGACTCCGGCGTTCCGCAGCAGCGTGCTGAACGGGCAGCCCGCATCGGCGGCTTCGACGAGACCGTCGAACGCCGCCGGGTCGAGTCCCGGAACCTTCGCGACCGCCTCGAGTGCCGACGCGACGATCTGGTGGCCCTGCCCCTCGACCTCGTCCATCACGATCGTGCACGTGACGTCGAGCCGCTCGGGCGGAGCCTCCGCTCCCGTGAGCTCTGACGCGAGGCTCATCGCAAAACAGGCGGCATGAGCAGCGGCGAGCAGCTCCTCGGGGCTCGTCTTGCCCTCGGCCGCGCCGATCCGGGTCGGCAGCGAATACGGCAGCCCGGTGAACGCGCCGGTGCGGGCGGTGATCGAACCGTTGCCGCGGGCGACGTTTCCCTCCCACGACACCGCGGCTGTGCGCTCGATTCTGGGCATTACGCCATCACCTCCACCATCTCTTCTTCGTGGGTGAGCGGGCCCTCCGTTTCGAGGACCTCTTTCAACGCGCGGATCGAGACCTCGAGCTGGTCGAGGGTCGGCTCGCGAGTCGTCAGCCGCTGCAGCCAGAGCCCGGGCGCGAGGAGGATTCGCAGCGCGCGGTTGTTCCGATGGCGGCCGGCGAACCGGATCAGCTCGTAGGCGAGGCCGGCGATCACGGGCAGCAGCAGGATGCGGCTCACGATCAGCCAGTACCAGGCCGGGCGACCGACGAACGCGAAGACGAAGATCGCGATCACCATCACCCAGAGCAGAAACGCTGTGCCGCAGCGCGGATGGATGAGGCTGAACCGCTGCACGCGCTCCGGGATCAGCTCCTCGCCGGCCTCGTAGGCGTTGATCGCCTTGTGCTCGGCGCCGTGGTACTGGAACACGCGCTTGAGGTCGGGGAGCATCGAGATCAGGACGAGGTAGGCGATGAAGATCGAGACCCGGATCGCGCCTTCGACCACCACGAACCAGACAGTGCTCGAGATCGGGAGCAGATCGGTGAGCACGACGGGCGTGACCTTGAAGAGCGCCAGCGCGAAGCCGATGGCGACCGCGAAGGCGATCACGAGCTGGGTGCGCGAAAGCTCACCGCTCGCGGCGGCGATCTCCTCTTCCGTGGCGCCCTCCTCTGGCTCCTCGGCGGCGGCATAGTGGGCCGAGATCGCGAGCGCTCGAAACCCGATCGCCAGCGACTCACCCAGCGCGACGACGCCGCGGACGATCGGCAGGCGCAGCAGCCGGTGACGCGCCATCGTCGACTCGAGCACGCGAAGGACGTGGGCGATCTCCCCGTCGGGCTTGCGGACGGCGACGGCCCAGTTCTTCGGGCCACGCATCATCACGCCCTCCAGGACGGCCTGGCCTCCGACGGGACTAGACAAGGGGGCGGCTAGCCGCGGCGCTCGCCGCCGGCCTTCTCGAGGCGGCGCTGGAAGCGCTCGACGCGGCCGCCGGTGTCGACGAGCTTCTGCTTGCCGGTGTAGAACGGATGGCACTGCGAGCAGACCTCGACGTGGATCTCCGGCTTGGTCGACCGGGTCTCGAACGACGCTCCGCACGCGCAGTGCACGGTGGAGGCGACGTAATCGGGATGAATTTCGGTCTTCATGCGGAGGCCAGGATAGCAGAGGCGGTTTGGGGCGCTACGTTGCCACCGCTGACGACGGCCGCCACAGTTGTGCCCGGCTCGAGCTCGACGCGGCCCGAGAGCAGGGCTGCCGCCGTGGCGGCGCCAGCGACCTCGCAGGCGAGCTTCATCCGTCCGTACATGAAGCAGAAGCCGTTCCTCAGCTCGTCCTCGGTGACGAGGAACGACTCGACGCCGAGCTCAAGGCAGAGCTCGACGCAGTTCGGTCCCGCATAGGGGCCGTTGAGCCCGTCGGCGATCGAAGCGGGCTCGACGGTGACGGTGTGCCCTGCCTTGAGGCTCTCGGCGAGCGCGCACGAGAGCTCCGGCTCGACGGCGATCACGCGGGCGTCCGGCTTGAGCCCCTTGACCGCTGCCGCGATCCCCGAGACGAGGCCGCCGCCGCCGACCGGCACGAGCACGACGTCGGCGTCGGGCAGGTCCTCGAGCATCTCGAGCCCGACCGTGCCCTGCCCCGCCATCACGTATGGGTCGTCGTACGGGTGCACGAGCGTCCGCCCCGTCTCCTCGGTGAGCCGCTCGAGATGCTCGAACGCCGCCGGGATGTCAGCCGGGCTGTCGTCGACCGTCGCACCGTAGGCGCGCGCGGCCGCGATCTTCATCGGGCTGGCCGTCTGCCACATCACGACGAGCGCGTCGATACCCTCGATCGCCGACGCGAACGCGAGAGCCTGGGCGTGGTTGCCGGCCGAGATCGAGATCACCCCTCGCGCCTTCTCTTCGTCGGTCAGCGTCGCGAGGCGATTCAGGACGCCGCGCGGCTTGAAGGCTCCGGTGCGCTGGAAGAGCTCAGCCTTGAAGACGACGTTGGCCCCGACCTGCTCGGACAGCGTCCGCGAGCCCAGCATCGGCGTGCGGTGGAGGCGCCCCGCGATCCGCTCGCGCGCCTGATAGACGTCGTCGAGCGTGACGAGGCCGGCCATGCGCGGATCGTAGCCGTACGGCACCGACGCCCCGCCGCCTACTAGGTACACGCCTCAGATTTCGGGAACCCCCACCTCCCACCCCGATGGCTCGACCCTATCCGGCTCGGACGCACGGAACTGTCACGCGACCGTGCCGAAACCGTGAACTCGCGAGCCGCCGAGTCGGGCTAGGTGCGCTGGTACTCAGGCCCGGAGCCGCCTTCGGGCGGCGTGAGGCGCCCGCCCTTGGCGGTGATCGCGCCGCACTGGACGCAGTTCGACGGCGCGACCTTCACGGTGACGAGACCGTCGCCGGCGTCGTCGCCCAGCTCGTAGACCTGCGCAGGACACATGTGCACCCACAGCTCGGCCACGTCTCGCGGCACCGGATCGGCGATGCGGATGTGGTTCGGCTGGTCGTCGCGCGTCTTGTTCCCCGAGAGGAAGACCGACGAGAGCTTGTCGAACGTGAGCCGGCCGTCGGGCGCGGGATAGCGCTCGGCCCGCCCGCTCCGCAACAGCGGCTGCTCGGCGTCCGGCTCGGTCGCGCGCGCCTTCCCGGGAAAGCGGCCTTTGGTGACCGTCATCGCGGAGGCCAGCGCGCCGCCGACGACGAAGCCGCTGCCGAACGCCTGGCGCTGGTTGCGGACCTCCTCGAGGTCCTTCCAGATGAAGCTGTCCTGCACAGCCTCGTCGTAGCTGCCGAGCGCGCCCACCCGCGACGGCGTCTCGCCCGGCTGGAGCGCGGCGAAGGCGGCCTCGGCCGCGAGCCGTCCAGACTCGATCGCATAGTGCACGCCCTTCAGCGCGGGCACGTTGACCATGCCGGCGCCGTCACCGCAGATGAGCAGCCCGGGCGCGTGCAGCTGCTTCGGCAGCGAGTAGAAGCCGCCCTCGGGAATCGTCTTCGCACCCCACTCGAGCCGCTCGCCCCCGCCGAGGATCTTCTGGACGAGCTTGTGGGTCTTCAGCTCCTGGAGCAGATCGTGCGCGGAGAGCTCGAGGTCGCGATAGTCGAGGCCGACCACGAACCCGATCGAGACCATGTCCTCGCCGAGCGGATAGATCCACGAGCCGCCGAACTCGCGGTAGCGCGCGCTCGTGCGCAGCGGCCAGCCCATCGTGTGGATGATCCGGTCGAGCGGCTTCGCGACCTTCCAGACCTCCTTGACGCCGAGCGCGTAGACCTGCGGGTTGCGACCCTCGAGGCCGAACTGCTCGACCGCGGCGCCGGTGAGATAGCCCTGCGTCCCCTCGGCCAGCACCGTGACCCTGGCGACAATGTCGGAACCGGGCTCGAAGTTGCCGAGCTCCTGGCCCTCGCGTCCGCGGCCGCGGTCGCCGGTGCGGACACCACGGACGGCACCGTGGTCGACCAGCAGCTTGGTCGCCGACGTCTCGGGCAGGATCGTCGCCCCGACCTCCTCGGCCTGCTCGCTGAGCCAGCGGCCGAGCTGCGAGAGCGAGACGACGACGTTGCCGTGATTGCGCATCGTCGGAGGCGGCGGGATCCGGACAGCGTTACCGCGCGAGAGCACGTAGACCGCCTCGCCGGGCACGTCGCCGAAGCTCGGGAACTCGTCGGCCTGGGGCCGGCCCACGAAGAGCCGCCGTAGCCCGCGCGGGTTGATCACCGCGCCGGACAACAGGTGCGAGCCGGGCTGCTTTCCCTTCTCCAGCACCGCGAACGGGACGTCGCCGAGCCGCTCTGCAACCTCGGGCGCCTCCTCGAGGAGCTGCCCGAAGCGGATCGCGCAGGCCAGCCCAGCCGGTCCGGCACCGACGATGGCGACGCCGACCTCGATCCGCTCGTCGACCGGATCGGTCGGAGGCGAGATCGCCTCGGCGGCGGCAAAGGGCGGCGGATAGTCGAGCGGCCGGACCGTCATCCGGCCTTGCGCGCCTTCACGAGCTCGGTCAGCTTCGGCACCACCGTGTTCAGGTCGCCGACGACTCCGAGGTCGCAGAACTCGAAGATCGGCGCGTTCGGATCCTTGTTGATCGCGACGATCACGCCGGAGCCCTGCATACCGACCTTGTGCTGGATCGCTCCGGAGATGCCGCACGCGACGTAGAGCTTCGGCGTGACGGTCTTCCCGGTCTGGCCGACCTGCGTCGAGTACGGGTACCAGCCGGCGTCGACGACAGCGCGAGTCGCGGCGACCGCGCCGCCGAGGGCCGCCGCGAGCTCCTCCACAACGGTGAAGTTCTCCGGGCCGCCGAGGCCGCGCCCGCCGGCGACGATGATGTCGGCCTCCTCGATCGACGGGCCCGTCGACTCCTCCTGAAGATGATCGAGTAGCCGGGCCGCGAGCGAGAAGTCCTCGAAGGTGACGCTCACGGGCACGACGGCGGCCTGGCCGCCCGTCTCGACCGGGTCGAACGCGCCGGAGCGGAAGAGCGCGAGACGCGGCGTCTGCGTCCAGCCCACGTCGACGATCACCGAGTCGCCGAGCGCCGGCTGCTTGCCCACCAACCCGTCGCCGTCGCGGGCGAGATCGGCGAGCTGCCAGTTGAGACCGGCGTCGAGCCGGGCCGCGAGCCCAGCAGCGATGTCCGACGCGAGCACCGAGTTCGCGAAGAGGACGTTCTCAACCCCGTGCACCCGCACGATCTGCGCGAGAGCGTCGACGCGCGGCTGCGGCAACGGCGCCTCGAGCGCCGGGTCGTCGACGACGTACACCGTCGACGCGCCGAAACGACCGGCCTCCTCCGCGAGCCCTGCGACGCCGGAGCCGAGCACGACGGCTCGGGCCTCGCCGAGCGAGGCGGCCTTGGCCAGCACACCGAGCGCGCCCTTGAGCAGCTCCCCGTCGTGGTGCTCGAGGTAGACGAGGGTCGTCACAGAAGCCGCTTCTCGTCGAGGTAGGCGACGATCTCGGCCGCGGCACTGCCGTCGTCCTCGATCTTGCGCGAGTCGCTACGCGGCGGCGGCGAGCCGAGCGCCAGCACAGTGGTCCGTGATCCCGCCTCGCCCGCGCGCGCCGGATCGGCCCCGAGCTCGTCGAGCGTCAGCGTCTCCTGCGGCTTCTTCTTCGCGCCCATGATCCCCTTGAGCGACGGGTAGCGCGGCTCGTTGATCGCGTCCGAGACGGCCACCACTGCGGGCAGCGGCGCCTCGATCACGTCGTAGCCGAACTCGGTCTGGCGTTTGCCGTGCACGCTGCCGCCCTCGATCGAGAGATCGGCGAGCTGGGAAATCAGCGGACGACGGAGCCGGTCGGCGACCGCGGCCCAGAGCACCGCGCCATCCGAGTCGGCCGCCTGCTGCCCGAAGAGAATCAGGTCGGCCTGCTCGCGCCCGAGCGCGGCGGCCAAGATGTAGCTCGTGGCGACGAGGTCGGAGCCGACCGCGCCCTCGTCCGAGACGAGCACGGAGCGGTCGGCGCCCATGGCGAGCGCCTTGCGGATCGCGTCGAGCGCCGAGACCGGGCCCAGCGAGACGAGTACCACCTCACCCTCGCCGGAAGCCTCTTTGAGACGGAGCGCCTCCTCGACCGCGTTCGCGTCGAAACCGTTCAGAGCGCCCTCGCCGGAGCGGTCCAGCCGCTTCGTGGCGGGGTCGATCCGCTTCGTGCCTTCCGGCACCTGCTTGACGCAGACAGCGATCTTCATCCCGGACAGGACTCTAACGAGGCGACGCCGCTACCGACCGGTGAACCGCGGCTCGCGCTTCTCGACGAAGGCGGTCAGCCCCTCTTTCGCGTCGTCGCTCGAGAAGAGGACGGCGAACCGGTCGGCCTCGGAGGCGAGATTCGCCGCGTGATCGCCCTGGAGCGCGCGGTTGCAGGCCTCCTTCGCGACGGCGAGTGCGAGCGGGCTCTTCGTCGCGATCAGCCGGGCCGTCTCGAGCGCCTTCGGCATGAGCTCCTCCGGCTCGACCACGGCGTCAACGAGGCCGCGGCGGAGCGCCTCGTCCGCATCGACGATCCGCCCGGTGAAGATCAGCTCCTTCGCGAAGCCGAGCGTCGTCGCCCGGGCGAGCCGCTGCGTGCCGCCCCAGCCCGGGATGATGCCGAGGTTGATCTCCGGCTGGCCGAGCCTCGCGCGGTCGTCGAGGCGTAGCGGATGTCGCAGGCCAGCGCCAGCTCGCAGCCGCCGCCGAGCGCGAAGCCGTTGACCGCGGCGATCGTCGCCTTCGCGCATCGTCTCGAGCAGCCGGCCGGCCTCGTGGCCGAGCGCGCCCCACGCCACGGCCTGCTCGACGTCGAGTCCGCTCATGTACTTGATGTCGGCGCCTGCGACGAACGCCGGCTCGCCCGCGCCCGTGAGCACCGACCGCGCGCACCTCGGCGTCGCCGGCGAGGCTCGGCGAGGCGGTCGCGAGAGCTCGGTCAGCGTCGGGACGTCGAGCGCGTTCAGCGCCTCGGGCCGGTCGATCGTGACGACCGCGACGCCCTCGTCGCGCGCGACGGCGATGCTCATACGGCGACGGTCTCGCGGAGGAAGTCGACGATCTCGGCCGTCGGCGCGCCGGGCGTGAAGACCTGGGCGACGCCCTGCGCCTTCAACGTCTCGGCGTCGTCGCCGGGGATCGTCCCGCCGACGATGATCAGAACGTCGTCGGCGCCGGCCGCGTGGAGTCCTTCGAGGATGCGCGGCACGAGCGTCATGTGCGCGCCGGAGAGGATCGAGATTCCGACCGCGTCGGCGTCCTCCTGGATCGCCGTCTCGACGATCTGCTCGGGCGTCTGATGGAGGCCCGTGTAGATCACCTCCATGCCCGCATCGCGCAGCGCCCGCGCGATGATCTTGGCGCCGCGGTCGTGCCCGTCGAGGCCGGGCTTCGCGATCACGACTCGGATCTTGCGCGCCATGGCGCGGCCAGTATAGGCGGGCTAGCCGTCCGTCGAGCGGCGGTAAGCCCGCTCCGCGCGGGCGGCGCGCGTGCGCTCGCGAACGGTGAGGACGAGCGGCAGCGACAGGAGCACGCCGACGATGAGGACGAGCGGCAGGAGCAGCCAGCGGGTCGAGAGCCCGATCGCCTTCGGGATCGGTCCCTCCGCCTTCGCCGCGTCGGCGAGCATCGACGACTCCGAGACGCCCTCGGGCGACCACGAGGCGACGCGCCAGCGATGCTTCGCATCGGCGGACGAGCGCTTGAGCTCGATCATGAACGACTTCGGCGGCAGGCCGCTCTTCGGCGTCGGCGCGAGCACGATGTCGAGCGCGACGTCGTCGCGATACGACCAGTCGATCTGGAGCTGCCGGATCCCGGCGGCCGGGTACGGGACGACCGGGATGTTCCCGCTCGCCCACTGTCGCCTGGTGAACCCTTCGCGGAGGCTCGGATCGGTCATGTTCCACGACTCGTCCACGTGACGCCGCCGCACCGCGGTCTGGATGAAGCTGGCAGCGGCCATCACGACCTCCGAGCGGCCGTTGCGGTCGAGCTTGACGGGGCGAGGGGCCCGGTACACCGTCGGCGGCGCCTTGGTGAAGACCTGGCGCTGCGGCTTACTGCTGGGGAGCAGCGTGATCGCCCCTGCGATCAGTCCGATGAAGACAGCTGCCGCGCTGAGCCAGAACACGCGACGGCGAACCCGCGGCGACGAGAGCCGCTTCCCCATGGGCGCTCCTAGTTGCTTGCGTTATCCGTCGGAACCATCGGCGACACGTGGGGCGACCACGAGGTCACGACCCAGTGCGCCTTGGCCCCCGTGCCCACCTTGTTCACGCCGAGATAGAAGTCCGTCGGCCTGATCTTGGCCTTCGCCTTCGGCAGCAGCATCACTTCGAGGAGCGCCTCTTTCGGATACGAGTAGTCGACCCGGAACGGCGCGAATGCGATGTCGTCGGCGGGATAAGGGATCACCGCGATGTTGCCGGTCATCCACTGCTTCAGCGTCTGCCCCTCCCTGAGCTGCGGGCCGACGATCGTGTACGCGTGAGCGAGATTCTGCCGCGCGACCGCGGTGCGAATGAAGTCACGAGCGACCGCCCTCACAGCGGGCTCGAGCTTGACGCTCTTCGGCGTTGCGGAGTTGTCCTGCACCGCCGCCTTGCTGAAGACCTGGGCGTTCTTCGAGGGGTGAAATGCCCACCGCTGCACCGCCGCCGCGACCCCGACGATCAGGAGGATCGCCGCGACCCAGGGCAGCGCGTACTGCCACCAGGGCGTGTCACGCCGCCTCGCCGGTTTGCTGTTCGCCACAGAGCTCATCCTGCCAGAAAGGTTAGACGAGAGATATCCAACTCGGTTAGCTAGAAGACGGGAGTTTCCCGCCAGACGCCCCAGATCTCCCGGAACGCGTCGCAGATCTCTCCCATAGTCACGTACGCGCGCGAGGCCTCGACGAGCAGCGGCATCAGGTTCACGCCGGTTCCGGCGGCGGCGCGCTTCAGCTCGCCGAGCGTGGCCTCGACCGCGGCCGCGTCACGGCGCGCCCGCAGCGCCTGGACCCGGTCGACCTGGCCGCGCTCGAGCCCCGGGTCGATCTTGAGGATCTCGATCGGCTGCTCCTGGTCGAGCTGGTAGCGGTTCACGCCGACGACGATCCGCTGGCCCTGCTCGACCTCTTGCTGGTAGCGGAACGACGCCTCGGCGATCTCGCGCTGGAAGAAGTTCTCCTTGATCGCGGCGACGACGCCGCCGAGCTGCTCGATCCGATCGAAGTACTCGTATGCCTCGGCCTCGAGCCGGTTCGTGAGCGCCTCGACGTAGTACGAGCCGCCGAGCGGGTCGATCGTGTTCACGACACCCGTCTCGTGCGCGATCACCTGCTGGGTGCGCAGCGCGAGGCGGACGGCGTCCTCGGTCGGAAGCGCGAGTGCCTCGTCGAAGGAGTTCGTGTGCAGGCTCTGGGTGCCGCCGAGCACTGCGGCGAGCGCCTCGAGCGCCGTGCGGACGATGTTCACCTCGGGCTGCTGCGCCGTGAGCGAGACGCCCGCGGTCTGCGTGTGGAAGCGCATCAGCCACGAGCGCGGATCCTTCGCGCCGTAGCGCCCGCGCAGCTCGCGCGCCCAGATCCGGCGCGCGGCCCGGTACTTCGCGATCTCCTCGAAGAAGTCGAGATGCGCGTTGAAGAAGAACGACAGCCGCGGCGCGAACTCGTCGATCGCAAGCCCGCGCTCGAGCGCCCAGTCGATGTAGGTGAAGCCGTCGGCGAGCGTGAACGCCAGCTCCTGCGCCGCGGTCGAGCCGGCCTCGCGGATGTGGTAGCCGCTGACCGAGATCGGGTGCCAGAGCGGCATCTCGCGCGCGCAGAACTCGACCATGTCGGTGACGAGCCGCATCGACGGCTCGGGCGGGAAGATGTACTCCTTCTGCGCGATGTACTCCTTGAGGATGTCGGTCTGGATCGTGCCGCGCAGCTCGGCCCGCGGGACGCCCTGCTGCTCGCCGACGCAGAGGTAGTACGCGAGCAGGATCGCCGCGGGCGAGTTGATCGTCATCGACGTCGAGACCTCGCCGAGCGGGATGCCGCCGAACAGCGTCTCCATGTCGGCGAGCGAGTCCACCGCGACGCCCTCGCGCCCGACCTCGCCGAGCGAGCGCGGATGGTCCGAGTCGTAGCCCATCAGCGACGGCATGTCGAAGGCGGTCGACAGTCCCGTCTGCCCGTGCTCGAGCAGATAGCGGAAGCGCCCGTTCGTCTCCTCGGCGGTGCCGAAGCCGGCGAACTGCCGCATCGTCCAGAGCCGGCCGCGGTACATCGTCGGGTAGACGCCGCGCGTGAACGGATACTCGCCCGGAGACCCGAGGTCGCGCTCGTAGTCGAGCTCGGCCGAGTCGGGCGTGTACAACGGCTCGTTCTCGACTCCCGAGATCGTCGAGAACAGCTCGCCCTCGCGCTCCATCGCGCGCATTGTAGGCAGCATGCTTCGGCCGCGGGCGTTCGCCGGACGGAAGTTCGCCGGATTGACTGTACTCTAAGTCTCAACTTGAGCCTTAGTCCATTGATCGAGGGATAGGCCCGCCGACGACGTCGCTACGATCGCCGCGGGGAGTACCTCGACAAGACCTGGAACCCAGGCCAACCCAAACGGGGGATTTCGAGCTGTTTTTCCAACTTCTAGAGCATAAAGGCTTCAGATCATTGGAGCGGACGGCCGATGAGCGAACTACAGCGCGCGTAAAGGGTGTTACGCGCGGGAAAGAATATGGCGAGCTACCGAAACCTGCGGCTTTGGAGCGCACGCGCACCGCGCGGCGTGCTGGCGACTATCGCCGGTTTGGCGATCGCCGGAACTGCTGTCCTCGCCACGGCGATCTTCCAGCCGGCGCACACCCTCCCCTCGCTCGTCACCCACCAGCTCGGCGCCGCCCAGTCAAGCGCCAAGCAGCCCACCTCGCTCGCCAGCGCAGGGCTGCACGCGACGGTCAGCGGCTCGGGCTTCACCGCCTCCGACGGCAAGTCGAAGTGGCTGTCGCTCACGAACGCCGCCGGGCCCGCCGCGGACTGGACGCACTACAAGCACGGCGTCTCTCGCAACGCCTCGTTCGGCGTCCAGACGATCACCATGTCGCCGGGCAATGTCGAGGAGTTCGACACGATCGTCGCCCACCACGGCGTCAAGACGTGGCAGTGGCATATCGACACGCCGAACCTCAACCCGTACTTGAGGTCTGACGGGAGCGTCGGCTTCCGCAGCAAGGGCAACCGCGTCGGCCTCACCGTCAACCCGGTGCAGATCTACGATGCCTCGAGCAACCCGGTCACCCCCGCCGACGCACGCTGGTCGGTCCGCCGCGGGAAGAGCGGCTGGCTGCTCGAGCTCCGGCTCGACGACTCGACGCTCCCGGTGCCGTACACGATCGACCCGTCGGTCTCGGCCGTCACGTTCACCGGGTCGCCGCAGACCGGTACCGCCCGCTCGACGTGGACGGTCGGCTTCACGACGAGCTCGACCGGAACGCTCACCGGCGGCTCGACGATCACCGCCGTCTTCAACAGCGGCTTCACCATCCCGGCGACGCCGGCGATCATGCTCGGCCCCGCGTTCGCGAACTGCACCGCCGCTGCCGCCGCCGCCGCGCAGACCGTGACCGTCACGCTGTCCGGCGCCACCTGCGCAGTCGCGCCGAGCACCCCCGCCACCTTCCAGCTCGCCGGGCTCACGAACCCGGGCGCCGGCTCTCTCACGAACACCACCTTCAGCGTCAAGACGTCGGTCGACGCGACGAGCGCGGTCAGCCCCGGCGCGAACGTCGTGATCGCCGCCGCCACCGCGCCCACCGCCGTCACCTTCGCCTCCACCACGCTCGCCGCCCTCGCGCGCGGGACCTGGACGGTCGGGTTCACCTCCTCGGCGACCGGCACGCTCCACGCCGGCGACACGGTCACCGTGGTCTTCCCGAATGCCACCTCGGTCTTCGCCGTCCCGGCCGCGCCGACCGTGCTCCTGACCAAGGGCTTCAACAACTGCGCCGCCACCGCGACCGGCGCCGGGCAGACGGTCAGCATCACCCTCAGCGACAACGGCGGCAGCTGCTCCCTGCCGAACAGCGCGGCCGCCGGGCTTCAGATCCTCGGCGTCACCGCCGGCGTCGCCGCCACGCCGGCCGCGACACTCTGGAAGGTCAGCACGAGCGCCGACACGACGGTCGCCAACCCCGCCGCGATCACGATCACCGCCGCGACCAAGCCGACCGCCGTCACGTTCGACTCGAGCACGGTACGCGCCAACGCGCGCGGAACGTGGACGATCGGCTTCACCTCGACGGCGACCGGGTCGCTCCGCGACGGCGACACGATCACCGTCGTCTTCCCGAACACCACCTCGATCTTCTCCGTCCCGGTCGCACCGATCATCCTGCCGACCAAGGGCTTCAACAACTGCGCCCTGAGCGCGGTGGGCGCCGGGCAGACGGTGACGATCACGCTCTCTGACAACGGCGGCACGTGCACCCTCCCCGACAGCACGGCCGCCCTGTTCCAGATCATCGGAGTGACCGCCGGCGCCACGGGAACCCCCGCCAACACCCTCTGGCAGGTCAAGACGAGCGCCGACACGAGCGCCGGCAACCCGGCCGCCGGGGTTGCGATCGCCGCCGCGACGACGTTGACCGGCGTGACCTTCAGCTCGACGACGCTGGCCGCCAACGCCCGCGCGACCTGGACGATCGGCTTCACCATCAGCGGCACCGGCAACCTCCGCAGCGGCGACACGATGACGATCACGTTCCCGAACACGACATCGGTGTTCAGCGTCCCGGCGACGCCGACGATCATCCCGATCAGCGGCTTCAGCCACTGCGCGGCGACCGCGACAGGCTCCGGTCAGACCGTCACGATCACGCTGGCCGACGGCACGAGCTCCTGCTTCATCGCCAACGGAACCGTGGGCGTCACCGTGCAGATCCTCGGCGTCACCTCCGGTGCCGCCGGAGCGCCCGCCGCCAACCTCTGGCAGGTCAAGACCAGCAACGACACGACGGCAGCGAACCCCGGGACTGCGCCCGTGATCGGTGCCGCGACCTCGCCGACCGGCGTGACGTTCGGTGCCACCTCGACGTCGGCCAACGCCCGCGCGAGCTGGACGGTCGGATTCACACCGACTGCGACCGGTTACCTGCAGACCGGCGACACGATCACAATCGCCTTCCCTGCCGTCACCTCGGTCTTTACCGTGCCGGCCAGCCCGAGCGTCACCCTGAAGTCGGGCTTCAAGAATTGCGCGATCGGAACCGCGACCGGCGCCGGCACGGTCGTCACGATCACCCTCGCCGACAACGGCGGCCCGTGCGCCTTGCCGAACAGCACTCCGGCGACTCTCGAAATCAAGGGGATCACAGCGGGCGCGGCTGGTGCCCCGACGGCCGCCAACTGGACGGTCAAGACCACCGCGGACACCGCTGCCGGCAACGTCGGCACCGCGCCCGTGATCGGCGCGGCGACCACCCCGACCGCGGTCACCTTCGGCGCCACGACGCTGTCCGCCAACGCGCGGGCAACCTGGGCCGTCGGCTTCACCACAACGGCCAGCGGCTCGCTCCGCGCGGGCGCCACGGTCTCGATCCACTTCCCGGCGGCCACCTCGGTCTTCACCGTCCCGGCCAGCCCGACCGTCCTGCTCACGAAGAACTTCACCAACTGTGGAATCGCCTCCGCGACCGGGGCCGGCACGGTGGTCACGATCACGCTCGCGGACAGCGGCGGAGTCTGCATCGTGTCCGCCGGCACCGCTACGAGCGTTCAGATCCTCGGAGTCATCGCCGGCGCGGCCGGCGCGCCGACCGCAGCCAACTGGACGGTCACGACGAGCGCCGACACCGTTGCCGCCAATGTCGGCACCGCGCCCGTGATCGCTGCTGCGACCAGCCCCACCGCCGTCAGCTTCGCCTCCACCACCCTCGCCGCCAACGCACGCGGGACCTGGACCGTCGGCTTCACCACCACCGCGGCCGGCTCCCTCCAGACCGGCGACACGATCACGATCGCCTTCCCCAACGCGACCTCGCTCTTCACCGTCCCGGCCAGCCCGACCGTGCTGCTCACCCACGGCTTCGCCAACTGCGCGATCGGCTCCGCCGTCGGCGCGTCCACCACCGTCACGATCACCCTCGCCGACGACGGGGGAATCTGCACCCTGCCCGACAGTGCGGTTGCCCAGGTTCAGATCCTCGGGATCACCGCGGGCAACGCCGGCGCCCCGGCTGCAGCCAACTGGACCGTCAAGACCAGTGCCGACACCGCCGCCGCCAACGTCGGCACTGCGCCCGTGATCGGCGCGGCGACCACCGCCACCGCCGTCAGCTTCAGCGCCACCACGCTCGCCGCCAATGCGCGGGCTACCTGGACCGTCGGGTTCACCACCACAGCAACCGGCTCCCTCCAGGCCGGCGACACGATCACGATCGCCTTCCCGAACGCGACCTCGCTCTTCACCGTCCCCGCCAGCCCGACCGTGCTGCTCACCCACGGCTTCGCCAACTGCGCGATCGGCTCGGCAGTCGGGGCGTCCACCACCGTCACGATCACCCTCGCGAACAACGGCGGCGTCTGCACCCTGGCCGACAGCGCGGTCGCGCAGGTCCAGGTGCTCGGCGTCACGGCCGGCGCTGCGGGCGCACCCGCCGCTGCGAACTGGACCGTCAAGACCAGCGCCGACGTCACCGCCGCCAGTGTCGGCACCGCCCCCGTGATCTCGGCGGCGACGACTCCGACCGCCGTCACCGTCAGCGCCAGCACGCTGATCGCGAGCCGCGTCGCCACCTGGACAGGCAACTTCACGACGAGCGCGACGGGCTCGCTCCAGACGGGCGACACGATCACCGTCTCGTACTCCGCGGGCTTCAACACTGCGACCGCGACGACCGTCCAACTCCTCGCCGGCTTCAGCAACTGCTCGGCGACCGTGAACGGCGTCGGCACCGTGGCGACGATCACGCTCGCCGACTTCGGCGGCACCTGCAACGTCGGCGACGGCACTCCCGCGACCTTCACGATCGCCGGGATCACCAACACGGCCACGACCGGCCCCTCGACCGAGACCGTCAAGACGAGCGCCGACACGACAGCCGCGAACGCGACCTCCGTCACGATCCTGGCCGCCGGGACGCCGACCGGGGTCACCGTGAGCTCGACGTCGCTCGTTGCGTACGCCCGCGCGACCTGGACCGTGAACTTCACGCCGACCGCGACCGGCGGGCTTCGCGCCGGCGACCAGATCACCACAACCTTCACCACGGGCTTCTCGATCCCGACGATCCCGGTGATCACGCTCGTCGCCGGCTTCTCGAACTGCTCGGCCACCGCCACCGGAACCGTCGGCGCCGTCGCGACGATCACCCTCGCCAACAACGGCGGCACCTGCTCGCTCACCGGCACGACGCCCGCGTCGCTGACGATCGCGGGCATCACCAACACGTCCCCCGGCTCGTCGATCGAGACGGTCAAGACGAGCAACGACTCGATCGCGGCGAACGCGACTGCCGTCACGATCCTCGCGGCTGCCGGTCCGACCGGCGTGTCGTTCACCGGCTCCCCGCAGACCGGCAGTGCCCGTTCGACCTGGACGGTCGGCTTCACGGCGGCGAGCGCACTGCTGAACGGCGACACGATCGCGGTCAACTTCCCGGCGGGCTTCTCGCTTCCGGCCACGCCGACGATCACGCTCACCGGCGCCGGTTACGCGAGTTGCACGGCGACGGGAACCGTGTCGGGCACGAAGCTGATCGTCACGCTCGCGGGCGCGTCCTGCCTCCTGACCGCCGGGCAGTCCGGCGCTTTCACCGTTGCCGGCGTCGTCAACCCGCCCGCCGCCACGTTCACGAACACGACCTTCACGGTCGCGACGAGCGCCGATGTCTCCGCGGCCAGCCCCGCCGGCAACATCGTGATCGCTGCTGCAACCGCGCCCACAGCCGTGTCGTTCACCGGCTCGGCTCAGACCGGCGGCGCCCGCTCGACCTGGACGGTCGGGTTCACGTCGAGCGCGAGCGGCACGCTCAGGACGGGCGACACGATCACCGTCGGCTTCGGCGCCGACTTCTCGCTCCCGACCTCTCCGGTGGTGACGCTCACCGGTGCGGGCTACACGAGCTGCTCGGCCACCGCGACGACGGCCCCGACTGGCGGCCCGGTCACCGGGCCGACGGTGACGATCACCCTCGCGAACAACGGCGGCACCTGCTCGCTCGCGAACAGCGGAAACGGCGCGCTCACGATCGCCGGAGTGGTCAACCCGCCCGCGCAAACGATCACCGCCGCCAACATGACGGTCGCGACGAGCACGGACACGACCGCCGGCGTCCCCGGCGCCAACGTCGTGATCGCCGCCGCCACGACGGCGACCGCTGTCACCTTCACCGGATCGCCGCAGACGGACCGAGCCCGCTCGACCTGGACGATCGGCTTCACCACGAGCGCCTCCGGCGCGCTCAGGGACGGCGACACGATCACCGTCGGCTTCTCGGCCCGCTTCGCGATCCCGAACACTCCGACGATCGCGCTCACGGGGGCCTACGTGAACTGCTCGGCCACGGCGACGACCGCCAACACCACCAGCTCCCAGGCTCTCAACTCGGGCCCGACCATCACGATCACACTCGCCAACAACGGCGGCACCTGCGCCCTCGCCAACAACGCGAGCGGCGCACTGACGATCGCCGGCGTGCAGAACGTGATTGCCACGACGATCACCGCGAACCAGCTGTCTCTGAAGACGAGCGCCGACACCGTCGTCGCGAGCCCCGGCGCCAACGTCACCATCGCCGCGGCAACCACGCCGACCGCCGTCTCGTTCACCGGCTCGCCGCAGAAGGACAGCACTCGCTCGACCTGGACGGTCGGTTTCACCTCGAGCGGCTCCGGCCAGCTGCGGACGGACGACACGATCACGATCGCCTTCGCGAGCGGCTTCACGGTTCCCGTCACTCCCACGATCACACTGACCGGTGCCTACACGAACTGCTCGGCCACCGGGTCGACCGCCTCGACGAGCGGCTCCGGTACCGGCCCGACCGTGACCGTCACGCTCGCCGACAACGGCGGCACCTGCGCGCTCGCGACCGGCGCCAGCGGCGCGCTGACGATCGGCGGGATCACGAACCCGCCGGCCCAGACGATCACGGCCGCCAACCTGACGGTCATGACCAGCACCGACACGGTGCCCGCGAGCCCCGGCGCCAACGTCGTGATCGCCCCCGCCACGGCTCCCACGGCGATCTCCTTCGCGGGCGCGCCGCAGAGCGCCAACGCCCGTTCGACCTGGACGGTCGGTTACACCGCAACGGCGACCGGTTCGCTGCGCGCCGGGGACACGATCTCGGTCGTCTTCGCCGCCGGCTTCACGATCCCGGCAACGCCCACCATCACGCTCACCGGCGCCGGCTACACGAACTGCTCGGCGAGCGCGGTCACCGCCGACACCACGGGCTCGGCGACAGGGCCGACCGTCACGCTGACGCTCGCGAACAACGGCGGTACCTGCGCCCTCGCCAACAGCGGCAACGGCGCCTTCACGATCGTCGGGCTCACGAACCCGCCGGCGCAGACGATCACCGCCGCGAACATGTCGGTCGTCACGAGCGCCGACACGGTTCCCGCGAGCCCGGCGGCCAATGTCGTGATCTCCCCCGCGACCACTCCGACCGCCGTCTCGTACACGGGCATCCCGCAGAGCGGCTACGCCCGCTCGACCTGGACGGTCGGCTTTACCGCAAGCGCCGGCGGCGCGCTCAAGACCGGTGACACGATCACGCTCCTCTTTGCCACCGGGTTCTCGATCCCCGCCACCCCGACCATCACGCTCACGGGCGCCGGCTACGCGAACTGCTCGGCGACCGCCGTCACCACGGGCACGAACGGGTCGTCGTCGGGCCCGACCGTCACGGTCACGCTCGCCAACAACGGCGGCACCTGCGCACTGGCCTCGAGTGGCAACGGCGCGCTGACCGTCCAGGGGATCGCCAACCCGCCGGCCCAGACGATCACGCCCGCCTACCTGACCGTCGCCACCAGCGCGGACACGATCCCCGCGAGCCCGGCCGGCAACGTCGTGATCGCCGCCGCCACTGCCCCGGCGTCCGTCTCGTTCACCGGCACGCCGCAGACCGGCAACTCGCGTGCGACCTGGACGGTCGGGTTCAACGCCTCCGCCAGCGGCGCGCTCAAGACGGGCGACACGATCACGATTGGCTTCGCCGCCGGCTACTCGATCCCGACGAACCCGACAATCGCGCTCACCGGCGCCTACACGGGCTGCACCGCCACCGCCGTCACGACCACGACGAGCGGCTCGAGCACCGGGCCCACGGTCACCGTCACGCTCGCCGGCGCCAGCTGTGCGCTCGCCAACGGCGCGAACGGCGCGCTCACGATTGCCGGGATCATCAACCCGCCCGCCGGGACGATCACAGCCTCCAACTTCACGGTCACGACGAGCGCCGACACCGCCACCGCCAGCCCGGCCTCCAGCATCGTGATCGCCCCGGCCACGAGCCCGAGCGCCGTTTCGTTCACCGGCGCGCCGCAGACCGGCTCTGCGCGCGGCACCTGGACGGTCGGCTACACGGCAAGCGCCAGCGGCGCGCTCAAGGCGGGCGACACGATCGTGATCAACTTCGCGGCCGGCTTCTCGATCCCGTCCAATCCGACGATCGCGCTCACCGGCGCCGGCTACTCGGGCTGCACCGCCACGGCGACGGCCGCCGACACGAACGGCTCCTCGACCGGGCCGACGGTGACGATCACGCTTTCCGGCGCCTCGTGCGCTCTCGCTGCGGGCGGCAACGGCGCGCTCACGATCGCGGGCGTCACGAACCCGCCGGCGCAGACGATCACCGCCGCGAACATGTCGGTCGTCACGAGCGCCGACACG
Source organism: uncultured Actinomycetes bacterium (assembly GCA_963738775.1). Taxonomy (GTDB): domain Bacteria; phylum Actinomycetota; class Thermoleophilia; order Gaiellales; family Gaiellaceae; genus CAVQZA01. The sequence continues at coordinate 424,855 of CAVTXU010000013.1, read as the reverse complement.
GTTCCGGCCAGCCCGGCGTCGAACGTCGTGATCGCTCCCGCCACCGCCCCGACCGCTGTGACGTTCACGGCGACGACGCGCGCCGCGCTCGCCCTGGGCGTGAACTGGACGGCAGCGTTCACCACGACCGCCGGCGCTCCGCTCTCGGCCGGCGACACGATCACGGTCGCGTTCCCCGCCGCGTTCACGATTACGGCGGCACCGACGATCACCCTCACGGGCGCCGGCTACACGAGCTGCACGGCAACCGGCGCCACCAACGGGACGACGGTCACGGTCACGCTTGCCGGCGCCGGGTGCGCACTCGCGGCCTCGAGCTCCGGGACGCTGACGATCGGCGGCGTCACGAACCCGGTCGCCGCCACCTATGCCGCAGCCGGCTTCAGCGTCGCGACGATCAAGGACACGGCGCCGGGAAGCCCGGCCGCGAACATCGACATCTTCGGCCTGGCGACCGCGTTCACGCTCGTGCCCGCCTCGGGGACGCCTGCAGCCGGCGCCGCCGACACGCTGACGATCACCGCAGTGGACGCCGCCGGCCGCACCGTCGCCACGTACGCGGGCGACCACATCCTGACCTTCAGCGGCGCCAACAACTCGACCAACCCGGCCACCGTCCCGACCGTGACCGACAAGACGGCCACGCCGGTGAACTTCGGCACGGCGACCACCGTCACGTTCACGAACGGCGTCGCGACCGCCGGCGGCGTGATGAAGCTCTACAAGGTCGAGAGCCCGACTGTCGCCGTCGGCGACGGCACGCTCGCGGGCAATGCGTCGCTCGTGGTGAGCCCGGCGACCGCTTCCCGCCTGGTCGTGACCGGCACGGGCACGCAGACCGCAGGCGCTTCGCAGACGGCCACCGTCACCGCGATGGACCCGTACGGCAACACCGATACCGCCTACACCGGCAACCACACGCTCACGTTCACGGGCGCGAACAGCTCGTCGGCGCCGGTCACCTCGCCGACCTTCCGCGACCGCCTCGGCGCCGACCAGAACTTCGGCGCGGCCAATATCTCGCTCACGTTCACGAGCGGCGTCGCGTCCGGCCTGCTGAAGCTCTACAAGGTCGAGACCGCGCTGATCGTCGCCAACGACGGCACCATCACCTCGGCGGGCAGCGACCGGCTCAGCGTCGCGGTCAGCGCCGGCGCCGTGACGAAGCTCGCGCTCACGGGGACGCCCGCGTCGGTCACCGCGGGCACCACGGGCTCGGTCACCGTCACCGCGCAGGACGCGTACGGGAACACGAACACGGGCTACCTCGGCACCGTCCACTTCACCTCGACCGACGGCGCCGCCGTGCTGCCCGCGAACTACACCTTCGTCGCAGGCGACTCGGGCGTTCACACGTTCACGAACGCGTACACGCTGAAGACCGCCGGCTCGCGGACGCTCACCGGCACCGACACCGTGACGGGCACGATCACCGGCACGAGCGCCGGAATCACGGTCAACCCCGCCGCCGCCGCGACTCTCACGCTCACCGCCACGCCCGCCTCGGTCACCGCCGGCACCACCGCCTCGGTGACGGTCACCGCACTCGACGCCTTCGGCAACACCGCGACCGGATACCTCGGCACCGTCCACTTCACGTCGACGGACGTCGCGGGCGTGCTTCCCGCCAACTACACCTTCGTCGCCGGCGACGCGGGCGTGCATACGTTCACGAACGCGTACACGCTGAAGACCGCCGGCTCGCGGACGCTCACCGGCACCGACACCGTCACCGGCACGATCACCGGCACGAGCGCGGCGATCACCGTCAACCCGGCCGCGGCCGCGACCCTGGCGCTTTCGGGGACGCCCGGGTCGGTCACGGCCGGCAACACGGGGTCGGTCACGATCACTGCGCTCGATGCCTTCGGCAACACGGCGACCGGCTACACGGGGATCGTCCACTTCACGTCGACCGACGGCGCCGCAGTGCTGCCGGGCAACTACACCTTCACCGGCGGCGACGCGGGCGTCCACACGTTCACCAACCTCTACACGCTCAAGACCGCCGGCTCGCGCACGATCACCGGCACCGACACGGTCACGGGGACGATCACCGGGACGAGCTCGGGCATCACCGTGAACCCGGCGGCCGCGGCCACGCTCGCGCTCTCCGGCACTCCGGCTTCCGTCACCGCGGGTAACACCGGCTCGGTCACCGTCACGGCGCAGGATGCCTTCGGCAACACCGTGACGGGCTACCTCGGAACCGTCCACTTCACCTCCACAGACGGTGCCGCCTCACTGCCCGCCAACTACACCTTCGTCGCCGGCGACGCGGGCGTCCATACGTTCACCAACTCCTACACGCTGAAGACGTCCGGCTCGCGCACGATCACCGGTACCGACACGGTGACCGGCACGATCACCGGTACGAGCGCGGCGATCACCGTCAACGCTGCAGCCGCTGTCAGCCTCACGCTCTCCGCCACGCCCGCCTCGGTCACCGCCGGCACCGCCGCATCGGTCACCGTCACGGCGAAGGACACGTTCGGGAACACGGCGACCGGGTACCTCGGTACGGTGGCGTTCACCTCGACCGACGGCGCCGCCTCGCTGCCGGCCAACTACACCTTCGTCGCGGGCGACGCGGGCGTCCACACGTTCACCAACGCGTACACGCTCAAGACGGTGGGCTCGCGCACGGTCACGGCGACCGACACCGTGACGGGCACGATCACCGGCACGAGCGCGGCTATCACGGTCAACCCGGCCGCCGCCGCGACGCTGACTCTCTCCGGCACGCCTGCCTCGCTCACGGCCGGCAACACCGGCTCCGTCACGATCACGGCGAAGGACGCCTTCGGCAACACGGCCACGGCGTACACCGGCACCGTCGCGTTCACCTCCACCGACGGCGCGGCCGTGCTGCCCGGCAACTACACCTTCACCGGCGGCGACGCGGGCGTCCACACCTTCACCAATCTCTACACGCTCAAGACCGCCGGCTCGCGCACGATCACCGGCACCGACACGGTCACCGGGACGATCACCGGGACGAGCGCCGGGATCACCGTCAACCCGGCCGCCGCCGCGACGCTCGCGCTGCACGGCACCCCGGCCTCGGTCACCGCCGGCACCACCGCCTCGGTCACCGTCACCGCGCTCGACGCCTTCGGCAACACCGCCACCGGCTACCTCGGCACCGTCCACTTCACCTCGACCGACGGCGCCGCCGTCGCTGCCCGCCAACTACACCTTCGTCGCCGGCGACTCGGGCGCGCACACCTTCACCAACGCCTACACGCTGAAGACCGTCGGCTCGCGAACGCTCACCGCCACCGACACCGTCACCGGCACGATCACCGGCACCAGCGCCGGCATCACCGTCAACCCCGCCGCCGCCGCGACGCTCACGCTCTCCGCGACCCCGGCCTCGGTCACCGCCGGCACCACCGGCTCGGTCACCGTCACCGCCAAGGACGCGTTCGGCAACACCGCCACCGGCTACCTCGGCACCGTCCACTTCACCTCCACCGACGGCGCCGCCTCGCTGCCCGCCAACTACACCTTCGTCGCGGGCGACTCCGGCGTCCACACGTTCACCAACGCGTACACGCTCAAGACGGTCGGCTCGCGGACGCTCACCGCCACCGACACCGTCACCGGCACGATCACCGGCACCAGCGCCGGCATCACCGTCAACCCGGCCGCCGCCGCGACGCTCTCACTCACCGCCACCCCGGCCTCGGTCACCGGCGGGCACGACCGCCTCGGTCACGGTCACGGCGCTCGACGCCTTCGGCAACACCGCCACCGGGTACCTCGGCACCGTCCACTTCACCTCCACCGACGGCGCCGCAGTGCTTCCCAGCAACTACACGTTCGTCGCCGGCGACTCGGGCGTCCACACCTTCACCAATGCCTACACCCTGAAGACCGTCGGCTCGCGGACGGTCACGGCGACCGACACGGTCACCGGCACGATCACCGGCACGAGCGCCGGAATCACCGTCAACCCGGCCGCCGCCGCGACGCTCACGCTTTCCGCCACCCCGGCCTCGGTCACCGCGGGCACGACCGCCTCGGTCACCGTCACCGCGAAGGACGCGTTCGGCAACATCGCGACCGGCTACACGGGCATCGTCCACTTCACCTCGACCGACGGCGTCGCGGTGCTCCCCGGCAACTACACCTTCGTCGGCGCCGACAACGGCAGCCACACCTTCACCAACGCCTACACGCTCAAGACCGCCGGCACGCAGACGCTGACCGCGACCGACACCGTCACGGCGACGATCACCGGCACGAGCGCCGGCATCACCGTGAACCCGGCCGGCGCGGCGACCTTCGCGATCTCCGGCACTCCGGCCTCGGTCACCGCCGGCACCGCCGCCTCGGTCACCGTCACCGCCAAGGACTCGTTCGGCAACATCGCGACGCGGCTACGTCGGGATCGTCCACTTCACCTCGAGCGACGGCGCCGCCTCGCTGCCCGCCAACTACACCTTCACCGGCGGCGACGCGGGCGTCCACACCTTCTCGAGCGCGTACACGCTGAAGACGGTCGGCTCGCAGACGGTCACCGCGACCGACACCGTCACCGGCACGATCACCGGCACGAGCTCGGGCATCACGGTCAACCCCGCCGCGGCCGCGACCTTCACGCTCTCGGCGACGCCGGCTTCGGTCACCGCGGGCACGACGGGCTCCGTCACGGTCACCGCCAAGGACGCGTTCGGCAACACCGCGACCGGCTACACCGGCATCGTGCACTTCACGTCCACCGACGGCGCCGCTTCGCTGCCCGCCAACTACACGTTCGTGGCCGGCGACTCCGGCGTCCACACCTTCACGAACGCGTACACGCTGAAGACCGTCGGCTCGCAGACGATCACCGCGACCGACACCGTCACCGGCACGATCACCGGCACCAGCGCGGGCGATCACGGTCAACCCGGCCGCCGCATCGACCCTCGTGCTCTCGGCGACCCCGGCCTCGGTCACCGCCGGCACCACCGCCTCGGTCACCGTCACCGCCAAGGACGCGTTCGGCAACACCGCCACCGGCTACCTCGGCACCGTCCACTTCAGCGCGCACCGACGGCGCCGCAGTCGCTGCCCGCCAACTACACCTTCGTCGCCGGCGACACCGGCGCCCACACCTTCACGACGCCTACACGCTGAAGACGGTCGGCTCGCAGACGATCACCGCCACCGACACCGTCACCGGCACGATCACCGGCACCAGCGCCGCGATCACCGTCAACCCGGCCGCCGCCTCGACCCTCGTGCTCTCCGGCGACCCGGCCTCGGTCACCGCCGGCACGACCGCCTCGGTCACCGTCACCGCCAAGGACGCGTTCGGCAACACCGCGACCGGCTACACCGGCACCGTCCACTTCACCTCGCACCGACGGCGCCGCCATCGCTGCCCGCCAACTACACCTTCGTCGCCGGCGACTCCGGCGTCCACACCTTCACGACGCCTCACGCTCAAGACCGCGGGCAGCCAGACGCTGACCGCGCACCGACACCGTCACCGGCACGATCAACGGCACGAGCGCCGGGATCACCGTCAACCCGGCCGCCGCCGCGACGCTCACCGTGAACGGCACCCCGGCCTCGGTCACCGCCGGCACCACCGCCTCCGTCACCGTCACCGCCAAGGACGCCTTCGGCAACACCGCCACCGGCTACCTCGGCACCGTCCACTTCACCTGCACCGACGGCGCCGCCTCGCTGCCCGCCAACTACACCTTCGTCGCCGGCGACAACGGCGCGCACACCTTCACCAACGCCTACACGCTGAAGACGGTCGGCTCGCGAACGCTCACCGCCACCGACACCGTCACCGGCACGATCAACGGCACCAGCGCCGGCATCACCGTCAACCCCGGCCGCCGCCGCGACGCTCACGCTCTCCGCCACCCCGGCCTCGGTCACCGCCGGCACCACCGGCTCGGTCACCGTCACCGCCAAGGACGCGTTCGGCAACACCGCCACCGGCTACCCGGCACCGTCCACTTCACCTCGCACCGACGGCGCCGCCACGCTGCCCGCCAACTACACCTTCGTCGCCGGCGACTCCGGCGTCCACACCTTCACCAACGCCTACACGCTCAAGACCGCGGGCAGCCAGACGCTGACCGGCACCGACACCGTCACCGGCACGATCACCGGCACGCAGCGCAGCGATCACGGTCAACCCGGCCGCCGCCGCGACGCTCGCGGTGAGCGCCGGGACGCCGCAGACGGCCGGCACGTCGTTCAACGTCACCGTGACCGCGAAGGACGCGTTCGGCAACGTCGCGACCGGCTACCTCGGCACCGTCCACTTCACCTGCACCGACGGCGCCGCGACCCTGCCGGGCAACTACACCTTCGTCGCCGGCGACTCGGGCGCACACACCTTCTCCGTGACGCTCAACACGACCGGCTCGCGCACCATCACCGCCACCGACACCGTCACCGGCACGATCACCGGCACGACCGCCGCGATCACCGTCAACGCCGGGGCGGCCTCCACGGCGACCTCGACGATCAGCGCCGCGCCGACCTCGATCACGGCGAACGGCAGCACGACCTCGACGATCACCGTCCAGCTCAAGGACGCCCTCGGCAACAACCTCGCGTCGTCGGGCGGCACCGTCGCGCTCGCGACCACGAGTGGCTCGCTCGGCTCGGTCGCCGACAACGCCAACGGCACCTACACCGCGACTCTCACCTCCTCGACCACCGCCGGCACCGCCTCGGTCACCGGCACGCTGAACGCCGCGGCGATCGCGAGCTCGGCGTCGGTCATCTTCACGCCCGGCCCGGCCACGACCTTCGTCGTGAGCGGCCCCGGATCGGTCACCGCGGGGGTCGCCGGGAGCGTGACCGTGACCGCGAAGGACGCCTTCGGCAACACCGCGACCGGCTACGTCGGCACCGTCCACTTCACCTCCACCGACGGCTCCGCGGTGCTGCCGGCCAACTACACCTTCGTCGCCGGCGACAGCGGCACCCACACCTTCTCCTCGGCCGTGACGCTGAAGACCGCCGGCTCGCAGACGGTCACGGCGACCGACACCGTCACCGGCACGATCAACGGCACCACCGCCGGCATCACCGTCAACCCGGCCGCCGCCGCGACCCTCCCGGTCGAGCCCGGCCGGCGCCACGCAGACCGCCGGCACCTCGTTCAACGTCGTCGTCACGGCGAAGGACGCGTTCGGCAACACCGCGACCGGCTACCTCGGCACCGTGCACTTCACGTCCACCGACGGCGCCGCGACGCTGCCGGGCAACTACACCTTCGTCGCCGGCGACGCGGGCTCCCACACCGTCTCGGTCACGCTCAACACGACCGGCTCGCGCACGGTCACCGGCACCGACACCGTCACCGGCACGATCACGGGCACCAGCGCGGCGATCACCGTCAACGCGGGCGCCGCCTCCACGGCGACCTCGACGATCAGCGCCGCGCCCGGTTCGATCACGGCGAACGGCAGCTCGACCTCGACGATCACCGTCCAGCTGAAGGACGCGCTCGGCAACAACCTCGCCGGCTCCGGCGGCACGATCGCGCTCGCGACCACGAGCGGGTCGGTCGGGACGGTCACGGACAACGCCAACGGCACCTACACCGCGACGCTCACCTCGTCGACCACCGCCGGCACGGCGACGATCACCGGCACGCTCAACGCCGCGGCGCTCTCGAACTCGGCCTCGGTCACCTACACCGCGGGCCCGGCGACGAAGTACCTCGTCACGTCGAGCAACTACAGCCCGATCGCCGGCAGCGCCGTCACGATCACCGCGCAGCTCGCCGACGTGAACAACAACCCGGTCTCGACGAGCGGCCTCACCGTCACCTGGTCGAAGACGGGCACCGGCGGGTCGCTCGGCTCCCCCACGTCGACCACCAACGGCTCGGGCGTCGCGACCGTCACCTTCACGACGTCGACGACCGCCGGCACGGTGCACACGGTCACGGGCAGCGACGGGACGCACAACGGCACCACGAGCAACATCACCACGGTTCCGGCCGGCGCGACGCAGTACCTCGTGACCTCGAGCTCCTACAGTCCGGTCGCCGGCGCCAACGTCACGATCACCGCACAGCTCGCCGACTCGAACAGCAACCCCGTCAACACGGCCGGCCTCACCGTCACCTGGTCGAAGACGGGCGCCGGCGGCAACTTCTCGTCCGGCACGTCGACGACGAACGCGTCGGGCATCGCGACCGTCACCTTCACCACGTCGACCGTCTCGGGCACGACGCACACGGTCACGGCGAACGACGGGACGGTCAACGGCACCTCGAGCAACATCGTGACGGTGCCGGGCGCCGCGACGTCGCTGACGCTCTCGAGCACACCGGCTTCCGTCACGGCGGGCACCACCGGCTCGGTCACCGTCACGGCTAAGGATGCGAACGGCAACACGGCGACGGGCTACACGGGGATCGTCCACTTCACCTCCACTGACGGCGCCGCCTCGCTGCCGGGCAACTACACCTTCACGGGCGGCGACGCGGGCGTGCACACGTTCACGAACCTCTACACGCTGAAGACGGTCGGCTCGCGGACGCTCACCGCCACCGACACCGTGACGGGCTCGATCAACGGCACGAGCGCGGGCATCACGGTCAACCCGGCCGCCGCCGCGACGCTCACCGTCAACGGCACGCCGGCCTCGGTCACCGCGGGCACCACGGGCTCGGTCACGGTCACCGCCAAGGACGCGTTCGGCAACGTCGCCACGGGCTACGTGGGCACCGTCCACTTCACCTCGACCGACGGCATCGCGACGCTGCCGAGCAACTACACCTTCGTCGCCGGCGACTCGGGCGCGCACACCTTCACCAACCTCTACACGCTGAAGACGGTCGGCTCGCAGACGCTGACGGCGACCGACACCGTTACCGGCACGATCACCGGCACGAGCGCGGGCATCACCGTCAACCCGGCTGCCGCCGCGACCTTCGCGATCTCCGGCACTCCGGCCTCGGTCACCGCCGGCACCACCGGCTCGGTCACGATCACGGCGAAGGACGGCTTCGGGAACGTCGCGACGGGCTACACCGGCACCGTCCACTTCACGTCGAGTGACGGCGCGGCTTCGCTGCCGGGCAACTACACGTTCGTCGCCGGCGACTCGGGCAGCCACACCTTCACGAACCTCTACACGCTGAAGACGGTCCGGCTCGCAGACCGTCAGCGCGACCGACACCGTCACCGGCACGATCACCGGTACGAGCTCGGGCATCACGGTCAACCCGGCCGCCGCCTCGACGCTCACCGTGAACGGCACCCCGGCCTCGGTCACCGCCGGCACCACGGCCTCCGTCACGGTCACCGCCAAGGACGCGTTCGGCAACACCGCCACGGGCTACCTCGGCACCGTGCACTTCACGACGACGGACGGCGCCGCCTCGCTGCCCGCCAACTACACCTTCGTCGCCGGCGACTCGGGCAGCCACACCTTCACCAACTCCTACACGCTCAAGACGGCCGGCTCGCAGACGCTCACCGCGACCGACACCGTCACCGGCACGATCACCGGCACCAGCGCCGGCGATCACCGTCAACCCGGCCGCCGCCGCGACGCTGTCGCTCACGGGCACCCCGGCCTCGGTCACCGCCGGCACCACCGCCTCGGTCACCGTCACCGCCAAGGACGCCTTCGGCAACACCGCCACCGGCTACCTCGGCACCGTCCACTTCACCAGCACCGACGGCGCCGCCTCGCTGCCCGCCAACTACACCTTCGTCGCCGGCGACTCCGGCGCTCACACCTTCAGCAACGCCTACACCCTGAAGACGGTCGGCTCCCAGACGATCACCGGCACCGACACGGTCACCGGCACGATCACCGGCACCAGCGCCGGCATCACCGTCAACCCGGCCGCCGCCTCGACGCTCGTGCGTCTCCGGCCACCCCGGCCTCGGTCACCGCCGGCACCACCGCCTCGGTCACCGTCACCGCCAAGGACGCCTTCGGCAACACCGCCACCGGCTACACCGGCACCGTCCACTTCACCAGCACCGACGGCGCCGCCGTGCTGCCCGCCAACTACACCTTCGTCGCCGGCGACTCCGGCGTCCACACCTTCACGAACGCCTACACGCTGAAGACCGCCGGCTCGCGCACCCTCACGGCGACCGACACCGTCACGGGCACGATCACCGGCACGAGCGCCGGCATCACCGTCAACCCGGCCGCCGCGACGACGTTCACCGTCAGCGGCCCCGCCTCCGTCACCGCCGGCAGCTCCACGAGCGTGACCGTCACCGCGCGCGATGCCTTCGGCAACGTCGCCACGGGCTACACCGGCACGGTCCACTTCACCTCGACGGACGGCTCGGCGAGCCTCCCGGCCAACTACACCTTCGTCGCAGGCGACAACGGCGTCCACACCTTCTCGGCGACGCTGAAGACCGCCGGCTCGCAGACGGTCACCGCGACCGACACGGTCACCGCCACGATCACCGGCACGACCGCCGGCGTCACGGTCAACCCGGCCGGCGCCGCGACACTGACGCTGACCGCCACCCCGGCCTCCGTCACCGCGGGCACGAGCGCCTCGGTCACCGTCACCGCCAAGGACGCGCTCGGCAACGTCGCCACCGGCTACACCGGCACCGTCCACTTCACCACCACCGACGGCGCCGCCTCGCTGCCCGCCAACTACACCTTCACCGGCGGCGACAACGGCGTCCACACCTTCAGCAACGCCTACACGCTGAAGACCGCCGGGTCGCAGACGCTCACGGCGACCGACACCGTCACCGGCACGATCACCGGCACCAGCGCCGCGATCACCGTCAACCCGGCGGCCGCCGCGACGCTGTCGCTCACGGGCACCCCGGCCTCGGTCACCGCCGGGAACTCCGCGAACGTGACGATCACCGCGCGCGACGCCTTCGGCAACGTCGCCACCGGCTACACCGGCACCGTCCACGTGACCTCGACCGACGGCGCCGCATCGCTCCCCGCCAACTACACCTTCGTCGCCGGCGACAACGGCGTCCACACGCTCTCCGCGACGCTCAAGACCGTCGGCAGCCAGACGCTCACCGCAACCGACACCGTCACCGGGTCGATCAACGGCACGAGCCCGAGCATCACAGTCAACCCGGCCGCCGCTGCGACGCTCACGGTCAACGGCACCCCGGCCTCGGTCACCGCCGGCACCTCGGCCTCGGTCACCGTCACGGCCAAGGACGCCTTCGGCAACACCGCGACCGGCTACACCGGCACCATCCACTTCACCTCCACCGACGGCGCCGCCTCGCTGCCGGGCAACTACACCTTCGTCGCGGGCGACAGCGGCACCCACACCTTCACCAACTCCTACACGCTCCAGACCGCCGGCTCGCGCACGCTCACGGCGACCGACACCGTCACCGTCACTATCAACGGCACAAGCGCCGGAATCACCGTCAACCCGGCGGCCGCGACGACCCTCGTCCTCTCGGCGACGCCCGCCTCGGTCACCGCAGGCACCTCGGCCTCGGTCACGATCACCGCCAAGGACGCCTTCGGCAACACGGCGACCGGCTACACCGGCATCCTCCACTTCACCTCCACCGACGGCGCCGCCTCGCTGCCGGGCAACTACACCTTCACCGGCGGCGACGCGGGCGTGAAGACGTTCACGAACGCCTACACGCTGAAGACCGCCGGCTCGCAGACGCTCACGGCGACCGACACGGTCACCGGGTCGATCAACGGCACGAGCGCCGGCATCGCGGTCAACCCGGCCACGGCCGTCTCGTTCCAGGTCTCGACGCCGGGCTCCGCGACGGCCGGCTCCGCGACGAGCGTCACGGTCACCGCGCGCGACGCCTTCGGCAACGTCGCGACCGGCTACACCGGCACCGCCCACTTCACCTCGACGGACGGCTCCGCGAGCCTGCCCGCCGACTACGCCTTCGTCGCCGGCGACTCGGGCATCCACGTCTTTTCGGCCACGCTCAAGACGGCGGGCTCGCAGACGATCACCGCGACCGACACGGTCACGGGGTCGATCAACGGCACGAGCTCGAGCATCTCGGTGAGCCCGGCCGCGACCTCGACGCTGGTGCTCTCGGGCAACCCGGCCTCGGTCACCGCCGGCAACGCCGCGTCGGTCACCGTCACCGCCAAGGACGCGTTCGGGAACACGACTCCGGCCTACGCCGGCACCGTCCACTTCACCTCGACCGACGGGTCGGCCACGCTGCCGGTCAACTACACCTTCGTCGGCGGCGACAACGGCGTGCACACGTTCACGAACGGCTACACGCTGGTCACGGTCGGCGCACGGACGGTCACCGCGACCGACACCGTCACGGGCTCGGTCAACGGCACGACCTCGACGATCACCGTCAACCCGGCGGGCGCCTCGACGCTCGTCCTCTCGGCCACCCCGGCCTCGGTCACCGCCGGCACCTCGGCCTCGGTCACGATCACCGCCAAGGACGCCTTCGGCAACACCGCGACCGGCTACACGGGCACCATCCACTTCACCTCCACCGACGGCGCCGCCTCGCTGCCGGGCAACTACACCTTCACGGGCGGCGACAACGGCGTCCACGTCTTCTCGAGCGCCTACACGCTGAAGACCGTCGGCTCGCGCACCCTGACCGCGACCGACACCGTTACAAGCTCGACTAACGGCACGAGCGCCGCGATCACGGTCAACCCGGCCGCCGCCTCGACGCTCGTCCTCTCGGCGACGCCCGGCTCGGTCACCGCCGGCACGGCCGCCTCCGTCACAGTCACGGCCGAGGACGCGTTCGGCAACACCGCGACCGGCTACCTCGGCACCGTCCACTTCACCACGACCGACGGCGCCGCCTCGCTGCCCGCCAACTTCACCTTCGTCGCAGGCGACGCCGGCGTTCACATCTTCTCGAGCGCCTACACCCTCAAGACCGTCGGCTCGCAGCGCTCACTGCGACCGACACCGTCACCGGTTCGATCAACGGCACCAGCGCCTCGATCACCGTCAACCCGGCGACCGCCTCGACCCTCGTCCTCTCCGCCACCCCGGCCTCCGTCACCGCCGGCACCACCGCCTCGGTCACCGTCACCGCCAAGGACGCCTTCGGCAACATCGCCACCGGCTACACCGGCACCGTCCACTTCACGTCGACCGACCTGGCCGCCTCGCTGCCCGCCAACTACACCTTCACCGGCGGCGACGCGGGCGTGAAGACGTTCACCAACGCCTACACGCTGAAGACCGTCGGCAGCCGCACGCTCACCGCGACCGACACCGTCACCGGCTCGATCAACGGCACGAGCGCGGGCATCACCGTCAACCCGGCCGCCGCCGCGAGCCTCGTCTTCTCGGGCACGCCCGGCTCGGTCACCGCGGGCACCTCGACGAGCGTCACGGTCACCGCTCTCGACGCGTTCGGCAACGTCGCGACCGGCTACACGGGCACGATCCACGTGACGTCGACCGACGCCGCTGCCGGCCTCCCGGGCGACTACACCTTCGTCGCCGGCGACTTCGGCGTCCACACGCTCTCCGCGACGCTCAAGACCTCGGGTAGCCAGACGCTCACCGCAACCGACACCGGCAACGGCTCGATCAACGGCACGAGCCCGGCGATCACCGTCAACCCGGCCGCCGCCACGCACCTGACGCTGACGGGCACCCCGGCCTCGGTCACCGCCGGCACGTCGGCGAGCGTCACGGTCACGGCGAAGGACGCGTTCGGCAACGTCGACACCAACTACACCGGCACCGTCCACTTCACCTCGACCGACGGCGCCGCCACGCTGCCGGCCAACTTCACCTTCGCCGGCGCCGACAACGGCACCCACACCTTCTCGGCGACGCTCAAGACCGTCGGCTCGCGCACCGTCACGGCGACCGACACCGTCACCGCGACGATCACCGGCACGAGCGCCGCGATCACCGTCAACCCGGCCGCCGCCTCGACCTTCACGCTCAGCGGCACCCCGGCCTCCGTCACGGCGGGCGGCTCGGCAAGCGTCACGGTCACCGCGAAGGACGCCTTCGGCAACGTCGACACCAACTACACCGGCACCGTTCACTTCACCTCCACCGACGGCCAGGCGTCGCTCCCGGCCAACTACACCTTCACCGGCGGCGACAACGGCGCCCACACGTTCTCCGCGACGCTCAAGACCGCCGGCTCGCAGACCCTGACCGCGACCGACACGGTCACCGGCTCGACGAACGGCACGAGCCCGGGCATCACCGTCAACGCGGCCGCCGTCAGCGGAGCCGTCTCGACCGCCGTCGCCAGCCCGACCTCCGTTCCGGCCGACGGCACGACCTCCTCGACGATCACCGTCACGCTGACCGACGCCTTCGGGAACCCGCGCGCGGGCAAGACCGTCACGCTCGCGCAGAGCGGCGCCTCGGTCATCTCCCCGGCGAGCGGCCCGTCGACCGCCGGCGGCGTCGTCACCTTCACCGTCACCGACACGACCGCGCAGACCGTCACCTACACGGCGACCGACACAACCGACTCGGTGACGCTCACGCAGACCCCGAACGTCGCCTACGCGCTCGGCAGCCTCGACCACATCACGATCGCCCCGACGAGCTCGACGGTCGCCGCGGGCCTCGGCCAGAGCTACACCGCCACGGCGTTCGACGCGACCAACAACTCGCTCGGCGACGTCACCGCCGGCACGAGCTTCGCGATCGCGCCGAATGGCTCGTGCACGGGCGCCTCGTGCTCGGCGACCGTGATCGGCCCGCACACCGTCACCGCGACCTACGCAGGCAAGACCGCCAACGCCACGCTGACCGTCACCCCGGCCCCCGCCGACCCGTCCGCCTCGACGATCTCGGCGGCGCCGGGCTCGATCACGGCGAACGGCGTCACGACCTCGACGGTCACCGTCCAGCTCAAGGACATCTTCGGGAACAACCGCACGAGCGGCGGCAATATCGTCGCGCTCGCCACGACGAGCGGCACGCTTTCGGCAGTCACCGACAACGGCGACGGCACCTACACCGCGACGCTGACCTCGGCGACCACCGTCGGCACAGCGACGATCACCGGCACCCTCGACGCCGTCGCGATCGTCAGCGCCGCCACCGTCAACTTCACCCCGGGCGCGGCGACGCACTACACCGTCACCGGCGCGGCCTCGACGACCGCCGGCGTCGCTGCGAGCGTCACCGTCACCGCGAAGGACGCCTTCGGCAACGTCGCCACCGGCTACCTCGGCACCGCGCACTTCACGTCTACCGACGGAACGGCGACGCTGCCCGCGAACTACGCCTTCACCGCCGGCGACGCGGGCGCGCACACCTTCTCCGTCACACTCAAGACCGCGGGCTCGCAGACGGTCACCGCGACCGACACGGTCACCGGCTCCATCACCGGCGGCAAGGCGATCACCGTCAACCCGGCCGCCGCCACCACCTTCACGGTGACCCCGAGCGGCGGCACCCAGACCGCCGGCACCGGCTTCACGGTCACCGTCACCGCGAAGGATCCGTTCGGCAACGTCGACACGAACTACACCGGCACCACCCACTTCACCTCGACCGACGGCGGCGCGACGCTTCCGGCCAACTACACCTTCACGGGCGGCGACGCGGGCGTGCACACCTTCCCGGCCACGCTCACCACCGCCGGGCCGCAGACGATCACTGCGACGCAGGGCACCGTCACCGGCACGACCCCGACGATCACGGTCAACCCGGCCGCCGCCGCGAGCTTCTCGCTGACCGGCGTTCCCGGCACGGTCGTCTCGGGCGTCCCGGCCAGCGTCACCGTCACGGCGAAGGACGCGTTCGGGAACACCGCGACGGGCTACACCGGCACCGCCCACTTCTCGAGCAACGACGCGGTCGCCACGGTGCCCGGCGACTACACGTTCACCGGCGGCGACGCGGGCGTCCACACGTTCACCAACGGCTACACGCTGTTCACGACGGGCGCGCGCACGGTCTCCGCGACCGACACGCTCAGCCCAGCGGTGACCGGGACGAGCCCGTTCATCTCGGTGACGCCGGGTGCGGCCTCGGGCGCGAACTCGACGATCGCTGCCTCGCCGATCTCGATCCTCGCGAACGGCGTCACGACCTCGACGATCACCGTCCAGCTCGAGGACGTCACGGGCAACGACCTCACCGTCGGCGGCAACGCGGTCGCGCTCGCGACGACGAGCGGCACGCTCTCGGCGGTCACCGACAACAACAACGGCACCTATACCGCGACGCTGACCTCGTCGACCGTCGCGGGCGTCGCCTCGGTCAGCGGCACCGTCGATCTCGCCCCCATCGCGATCGGCACCACCGTCACATTCCACCCGGGCCCGGCCGTGAGCTTCGACGTCACCGGCCCGGCGACCGCGACTGCAGGCACGGCCGGCAGCTACACCGTCACCGCACGGGACGCCTTCGGCAACGTCGCCACGGGCTACACGGGCACCGCCCACTTCACGAGCTCCGACGCGCAGGCCGTGCTGCCCGCCAACTTCACCTTCACCGGCGGCGACGCGGGCGTCCACACTTTCGCAGCGATCACGCTGAAGACCGCGGGCACCCAGACCGTGACTGCGACCGACACGGTCACGCCGTCGATCACCGGCACGAGCGCGGGCGTCGCCGTCAGCGGCCTCGGCGTCGACGCGAACGCCTCGACCGTCACGGCGAGCCCTGCCAGCGTCCTCGCCGACGGCACCTCGTCGACCACGATCACCGTCACCCTCTACGATCAGTACGGCAACCCGGTCGCCGGCAAGTCCGTCGCGGTCGGCCACACCGGTAGCGCCTCGGTCTCCTCGGGCGGCACCGGGACGAGCGACGGCGCCGGCGTCGCCACCTTCACAGCGACCGACTCGACCCCGGAGAGCGTCACGTTCAGCGCGACCGGCGACAGCGTCGCCATCACCCAGCAGGCGACGGTGAGCTACAGCACAGGCGTCCTCGATCACATCGTGATCAGCCCGTCGAGCGCCACGATCAGCTCCGACGGAGGCAGCCAGACCTACACGGTCACCGGCTACGACGCGACGAACCACTCGCTCGGAGACCTCACCGCCGGGTCGACGTTCACGATCACGCCCGACGGCTCCTGTGTGAACGCGACGGCGACCTGCAGCGCCACGATTGCGGGCGTCCACGTCGTCACCGCGCACAACTCGGGCTTCACCAGCACCTCGACGCTGACCGTCACCGCGGGCGCGCCCTCGACGCTGAACTCGACGATCACCTCGAGCCCGGCCTCCGTCGTCGCCGACAACACGACCTCGACGATCACCGTCCATCTGAAGGACGCCGCCGGCAACTCGATCCCGATCTCGGGCGGCACCGTTGCGCTCTCCTCCACGCTTGGCACGCTCTCCGCGGTCACCGACAACGGCAACGGCACCTACACCGCGACCGTGAAGTCGACCGCGACCGGCACCGCGTCGGTCACCGGCACGCTGAACGCCGTCGCCCTCGCCAGCTCGACCACCGTCGACTTCACCCCCGGCCCGGCCACCCAGTTCGTCGTCACCTCGCCCGGCTCGGCCACCGCCGGCACCGCGACGACCGTCACCGTCACCGCCAAGGATCAGTACGGCAACACCGCGACGGGCTACACCGGCACCGCCCACTTCACCTCGACCGACGGCTCGGCCACGCTGCCCGCCAACTACACCTTCACCGGCGCCGACAACGGCACCAAGATCTTCCCGGCGACGCTGAAGACGGCCGCCTCGCAGACGGTCACCGCCACCGACACGGTCACGGCGTCGATCAACGGCACGACCGGCTCGATCGCCGTCAGCCCGGGCGCCGTCAGCGGCACCACCTCGACGGTGAGCTCGAGCCCCGCCTCGGTGCCCGCCGACAGCGCGACCACCTCGACGGTGACCGTGATGCTCAAGGACGCCTACGGCAACACGGTGTCGGGCAAGACCGTCACCCTCGGCGCCGGCGCCGGCAGCTCGTCGTGGAACCCGCTCACCGAGATCACGAACGGCAGCGGCGTGGCGAGCTTCGCGGTCAAGGACAACACCGTCGAGTCCGTCGTCTACAACGCGACCGACACTTCCGATGCGCTGCCGCTGACCGACACCGCCACGGTGAACTTCACCGCGGGCCCGCTCGCCTCGATCACGATCAACCCGTCGACCGCCACGGTGGCAGCCGGCGTCGGCCAGACCTACACCGTCCGCGGCTACGACGCCTTCGGCCATGACCTGGGCGACGTCACCCCGGCGACCTCGCTCTCGATCAACCCGAACGGGAGCTGTGTCGGCGCCACCTGCACCGCCACCGTCGCAGGCCCGCACACCGTCATCGCAACGAACGCCGGCCACACGACGACGTCGAGTCTGACCGTGACCCCGGCCGCGGCCTCGGTCGCCACCTCGACGGTCACGGCGACGCCGGGCACGATCACCGCCAACGGCATCAGCACCTCGACGGTCACCGTCCAGCTCGAGGACGCGTACAACAACAACCTCGCGACGAGCGCCGGCATCGTCACGCTGGCGACGACGAACGGCTCGATCACGGCGACCGCGACCGACAACGGAGACGGCACCTACACCGGCACGCTGACCTCGGCCGCCAGCCCGGGCAGCGCCACCGTCAGCGCCAAGCTCGCCGGCACTCCGCTCACCGACACCGCCACCGTCAACTTCTCGGCGATCCTGCCGGGGCCGGCCTCGGGCGCGACCTCGACGATCACCGCGAGCCCGACCACGATCGTGGCCGACGGCGCCTCCGTCTCGCACATCACCGTCCAGCTCAAGGACGCCTCGGGCCTGAACCTCACGACCGGCGGCGACGACGTCGAGCTCACGACCTCGAACGGCACGCTCGTGCCGCTGGCGCCCGCACATGCCACCGACAACGGCAACGGCACCTATTCGGCCACCCTGACCTCCGCGGTCACGGCCGGGAGCGCCAACATCACGGGCACCGTCAACGGCGCCGCGATCACCAGCAGCGCCGCCGTCACCTTCTCGACGAGCCCGCCCGGCCCGGCTTCCGGCGCGACCTCGACGATCAGCGCGACCCCGACCACGATCGTCGGCGACGGCATCACGGTCTCGCACGTCACCGTCCAGCTCAAGGACGCCTCCGGCACGAGCCTCGGCTCGGGCGGCGATGACGTCGAGCTGACCTCGAGCCTGGGCGCGCTCGCCCCGGCTGCGCCCGCGCACGCGACCGACAACGGCGACGGCACCTACTCGGCGACCCTGACCTCGCCGGTCGGCGCGGGCAGCGCGACGATCAGCGGCACCGTCAACGGCTCGCCGATCACGAGCACCGCCTCGGTCACCTTCACGGCGCCCGGCTCGCCGCCCGCGCTGATCTCGGCGACCGCGACCGGCTCGACGCTCGTGCTCACCTACGACCAGCCGCTCGACGGGACATCGGTGCCCAACCTGACCGACTTCACCGTGAACCAGAACTTCGTCGCGCAGGGCACGCCGACCGGAATCTCGGTCTCCGGCAACACGGTCACGATCTCGCTCGCCGCGCCGGTGAACCCGGGCGACGTCGTCACGCTCGACTACACCGGCACCCTGATCAAGAACCTCTCCGCGATGTCCGCGCCGACCTTCACGGGCCAGCCCGTCACCGTCGGCGGCACCCCGGCTCCGGGCCCGATCACCTGCACCCCGCCGCAGGTTCCGAGCGCCGACGGCACCACGTGCGTCACGCCGCGCCCGCCGCCCCCGCCGATCCAGTTCCTCGGGACGACGCCCGCCGACGGCTCGATCCTCGGCTCGGTCGGCTCGATCACCTTCAACGCCAACCACGACACGAGCTGGTACGCGATCAGCTACAGCCTGAACGGCGGCGCGGCCCAGGATCTCGCACCCGGCTCGGGCGCCTCGTTCACCACGCCGTTCACGGCCACCGCGCCCGGCACCTACACGGTCACCGCGACGATGGACGACGGGTACAACCCGCGCCAGACGATCCACTTCTCGTTCACGATCGTCGGCTCCGGCATCCCGGGCATCGGCGTCCCCGCCGCCGGCGGCAGCGTCGACGCGGGCGACGGCCTCGGCACCGCGAGCTGGGGCGCGGGCACGTTCCCCGACCCGGTCATCGTCCGCATGGATCCGGTCGCGGCGATCAGCGGCGTCGTCGTCCCGGCCGGCAGCCCGGCCTACGAGGTCACCGCGACCCGCCTCCGCGACGGCTCACCCGTGCACAGCCTCGGCGGCGTGCTCGACGTCCAGTTCAAGAACGCGCCGCCCGACGGCGTCGCCTCGACCTCCGAGGACGGCCTCAGCTGGGGCCCGGTGCCCGCGCTGACCTCGCTGAGCCTGCCGGACGGCCAGGTCGACGGCTGGTTCCGCGACTCGAACAACACCGTCCACATCCTCACCCGGCACCTGACCTACTTCGGGCTCCTCGTCCCGTCGGCGAGCAAGCTCGCCTTCCAGGTCTTCGGCACCGTGCGCTTCACCTGGGGCGTCGACAAGTACGTCGGCGCGCGGATCTCGCTGACCCAGGCGGCGCTCGTCACCGGCAGGCTCTACAGCCCGAAAGGCCGGAAGCTGAAGACGTGGGTCCGCCCGGGCCGCGCCGGCAACTCGGTGCTCAAGCTGAAGCTGCCGAACTCCGCGCGCAAGCCGGGGACGTACACGATCCGCTTCACGGCGCGGGCCAAGGGCGCGACCGCCAAGCAGTCGATCCACGTGCGCGTGCTGCCGACCCTGAAGCTGACTCCGGTGCGCAAGCCGCAGGCGCGCGCGGTCGTGCTCGCCGCCCCGGCCGGGAGCGCGATCGCCGCGAAGCTGCACGGGCTCCAGACCAACGTCGTCTCAGGCAGCGCCGACGACGCGTTCCGCGCGACCGCGAGCCTCACCCGGAATGTCGTCGTGGTCGTCGTCGACGCCGATCAGGTCGGGATCGCCACCATCCGCGACCTGCACACGACCTTCCCCGACGTGCGGATCGTCGCGCTCTCGACGAAGTCGTCGATCCTCTCCCAGGCCGTTCCGGCCGGGGCCACGGTCGCGCTGCCGTCGTCGACCTCGCCCGAGCAGCTCGCGAAGACCATCGCGAAGCTCGCCGCCCGCTAGCCCCCCGGCTTCCAGAGCCGCTCCTCGCCACCCGCGTTCGCGGCGCGCGCGAGGATAAAGAGCAGGTCGGAGAGGCGATTCAGATACGCGAGCGCAGCCGGGTTCACGCCGGTCTCCTGACTCGCGCGCAGCGCCTCGCGCTCGGCGCGGCGGCAGATGGTGCGCGCGACGTGGAGCTGCGCGGCGGCGAGGCTGCCGCCCGGGAGCACGAAGCTCTTCAGCTCGGGCAGCTCGGCATTGAAGCCGTCGCAGAGCAGCTCGAGCGCGGCGACCTGCTCCTGGCTGACGCGGAGGCGGCCCTCGACGCCCGACGGCACCGAGAGATCCGCGCCGAGATCGAACAGCTCGTTCTGGATCCGCCGCAGCGGCACCACGAACGGCTCGGGGCAGTCGCCGGCGAGGACGACGCCGAGCTGCGAGTTGAGCTCGTCGACCGCGCCGTAGGCGCCGATCCGCGCATCGAGCTTCGAGACCCGCGAGCCGTCGCCGAGGTGCGTCTCGCCCTCGTCGCCCGCGCGCGTGTAGATCCGCGTCAGCCGCACCGGCTCGTCGCGCTCGCGCGGGCTCATCGCAGCAGCTCCCGCGCAATGACCATCCGCTGCACCTCGCTCGTCCCCTCGTAGATCTCGGTGATCTTCGCGTCGCGGTAGTAGCGCTCGACCGGGAACTCCTTCGTGTAGCCGTAGCCGCCGAGGATCTGGATCGCCTCCGCGGTCTGCCGACGCGCCATCTCCGATGCGAAGAGCTTCGCCTTCGCGCCCTCCGCAGTGTGCGAGAGCCCCTCCTGCTTCCGCCACGCGGCGCGGTAGACGAGGAGCCGGGCCGCGTCGAGCTCGGTCGCCATGTCGGCGAGCTTCCACTGGATCGCCTGGAACTCCGAGATCCGCTTCCCGAACTGCTCGCGCTCGAGCGCGAACGCGCGCGCCGACTCGTACGCCGCCTGGGCGATCCCCACCGCCTGCGCCGCGATCCCGATCCGCCCGCCGTCGAGCGTCGCCATCGCGACGGCGAAGCCCTTGTTGAGCTCATGCAGCAGCCGGTCGGGTCCGACCCGCGCGTCCTCGAGCACGAGATCCGCCGTCGACGAGGAGTTGAGCCCGAGCTTCTCCTCCTCGCGCGTCACCCGCACGTGGCCCGCGTCGAGGAGGAAGGCCGAGACGCCGCGCGCGCTCGTCGTCGCCTGGTCGGTGCGCGCGAAGAGGAGGAAGGTGCCGGCGTAGGAGCCGTTCGTGATCCACTGCTTCGAGCCGCTGAGCGTCCAGCCGTCGCCGTCCACCGTCGCGGCGGTGCGGAGCGCGCCGGCGTCGGAGCCCGAGCCGGGCTCGGTCAGCGCGAAGGCGCCGAGCATCTCGCCGCGGGCCAGCGGCGGCACGAACCGCGTGCGCTGCTCCTCGGTGCCGAACGCGAGGATCGGCAGGGTCGCCGCGCCTGTGTGCACCGCGACCGCGACCCCCACGCCCGCGTCCGCGCGGGAGAGCTCCTCGAGCACGAGGATGTACGAGAGGAAGTCCGCGCCCGCCCCGCCGTACTCCTCGGGCACGCAGACACCCATCAGCCCGAGCTCGCCGAGCTTCGCGAAGAGCTCGACCGGAAAGCGGTGCTCGCGGTCCCAGGCGGACGCGCTGGGGACGATCTCCGCCTCGGCGACGTCGCGGGCGAGCGCCTGGATCTCGCGCTGGTCCTCGCTGAGCGAGAAGTCCATCGCGAGAGCCTATTACTAGACCTGGTCGATCCCCTCGGGATGCGAGGCGTCGGTGAACTCGCGGAACTCGCCGGTGACGTAGTAGTACGTCTGCTCGCCGATGTCGACGGCGTGGTCGCCGATCCGCTCGAAGCAGCGGGAGACGACGATCATCCAGAGCCCCCACTCCCGCAGCGCCAGGTCGTTGCCGATCTCGAGCACGTTGCCGACGATGCGCCGGTTCGCGTTGTCGATCAGCTCGTCGAGGTCGACGAGGCGCTCGGCGCCGTCGAGGTCGCGGTTCATGAACGAGTCGAGCGAGACGCGGATCATCTCTTCGGCGCGCGAGCCGATCTCCTCGAAGCCCGCGAGCAGCTCCTCGTGGGGCGGGAGATTCGCGCTCAGCTTCGTCATCTTCGCGATCGTCACGCAGTAGTCGGCCATCCGCTCGAGATGGAGATTGACGTGCAGCATCGCGAGCACGTGGCGCAGGTCGACCGCGACAGGCGTCTGGCGCGCGAGCAGCGTGTGGACGCCCTCCTGGAGCTCGAAGAAGACGCGGTCGACGTCGTCGTCGAACGCAACCACCTCGTCGGCGAGCTCGACGTCGCGCTCGGCGAGCGCGTTGATGCAGCCACGAAGCGACCGCAGAACGAGCTCTCCCTCAAGGGCGAGCGACTGCTCGAGCTGTCCGATCCCCTCCTGCAGCGAGATGCTCATGGGCCGATTCTCGCACAAGCTCCAAGCCTGAGAAGGCGTTCACCAGCCTGTCACCCGAACGTCACGGAACTCCAACCCGCCGCGTGACGCAAGCACGGGACACTGTTCATGCAGCATGCCCGAGACGACTAAGATCGCGCCCGTGACCGAGCCGACCACCGATACCAAGCTCGCCGAGATCGCCCTGGCGAATGCGGGGCCGGACACCGGCGTCCCGCACGAGGTCGTCTACGCCCTCAAGGACATGGGCGTCAGCTACGGCGGCGTGATGGCCGTGGCCGGGGTCAACCTCGACGTGCGCGAGAAGGAGGTCACCGCGCTGATCGGCCCCTCGGGCTGCGGCAAGACCACGGTGCTGCGCAGCCTGAACCGGATGAACGACCTGATCCCCTCCGCCAAGGTGCACGGCGAGCTGCTCTTCCACGACGAGAACGTGTACGGCCCCTCGGTCGACGCAGTCGAGCTGCGGCGCAGGATCGGGATGGTCTTCCAGAAGCCGAACCCGTTTCCCAAGTCGATCTACGACAACATCGCCTTCGCGCTCCGCATCCACGGGATGAAAGACGACCTCGACGGCCGCGTCGAGCGCGCGCTCCAGCAGGCGGCGCTCTGGGACGAGGTCAAGACGCGCCTCAAGAAGACCGCGCTCGGGCTCTCGGGCGGCCAGCAGCAGCGGCTCTGCATCGCGCGCGCTATCGCCGTCCAGCCGGACGTGATCCTGATGGACGAGCCGGCCTCGGCGCTCGACCCGATCTCCACCGCGCGCATCGAGGACCTGATGCACGACCTGAAGAACGAGTACACGATCGTGATCGTGACGCACAACATGCAGCAGGCGGCGCGCATCGCCGACAAGACGGCGTTCTTCAGCGTCGAGAGCACGAGCGACTCGAGCGACCACCGCCAGGGCGTCCTGGTCGAGTTCGACCAGACCTCGAAGATCTTCACGAACCCGGCCGACAAGCGCACCGAGGACTACGTCACCGGACGCTTCGGCTAGCGAGTCGGTCGAGCAACAGGACGCTCGCACATGGGTGGCCTCTCTCCCTCGCACACGAAGTTTGAGTCCCGTGCGCGGCACGATCCAATAGAGTCGGAAGACCGGTGAGCTCGTCGCGTTGGTCATTCCGGTCGTCCGGATCGATTCTCTCGATTGCGAGCGAGGGCTCGGTGCTCTCAATCGGCTCCGTCGGCTCCGTTCTCTCGGTCGGATCGATCGGTTCGGCTTGCTCGGTTCTTTCTATTGGGTCAGCCTGCTCGGTAGCCTCGGCTCTCTCCTTCGCATCACGCCGATCG
The DNA here is from genome assembly GCA_963738775.1 of uncultured Actinomycetes bacterium. Classification (GTDB taxonomy): domain Bacteria; phylum Actinomycetota; class Thermoleophilia; order Gaiellales; family Gaiellaceae; genus CAVQZA01. The sequence goes on along the minus strand of CAVTXU010000013.1, from coordinate 400,200 downwards.
CTCATGTCTGCGCGTTCGTCTGACAGCACGCTCGGCAAGCATATGGAACCCGGGCGACAACGAGCGGTCGGGATCGTGCTGCTCGCGCTTGGTCTGGCGCTTGTCCGGAAACGCTGAAGCGTCCACCGGCAGAACGCTCGAGTGACATTCCCGAACACTGGCGCAGGCGGGCGACGTGTCGTTCGACGCAGAATGGGGGCGTGCCTGCCGACGGGATGCATGCGGACGAGCTGGAGACGGACGACGTTCTCGTGCGCCGGTTGCTCGCGGTCCAGTTCCCGTCGTGGGCTGAGTTGCCGATCGAAGCATTGCCCTCGGGCGGGACCGACAATGCGATTTACCGGCTGGGCGAGGATCTCTCGGTCCGACTGCCGCGGCGGCGCGACTGGGCTTCGGGTTCACTCGACAAGGAGTTCGAGTGGTTACCGCGGTTGGCTCCGCTCCTGCCGGTTCTCGTTCCGACGCCGGTTGCGCGCGGCCGGGCTGGTGACGGGTATCCGCATGAGTGGGCGGTCTACGACTGGCTCGACGGCGAGGACGCGGCGAGTGTGGCGCTTGATCTGTCCCGCGCGGCTGTCGACCTTGCGGAGCTTCTTGCGGCACTGCGGCGGATCGATCCGGCGGGAGGGCCACCCGCGGCAGGTCGCGGTGGCCCGCTTCGGCCGCGCGACGAGGTCATGCGCGCCGGGATCGCTGCACTTGGAGACTCGATCGATGTCGACGCCGTCACGGAGGCGTGGGAGCACGCACTGGCCGCGCCAGACTGGGAAGGCCCGCCGGTGTGGGTCCACGGCGACCTCGACGCGCGGAACCTGCTCGTCACGGACGAGCGGATCACTGGTGTCATCGATTGGAGCTGCCTCTGCGTGGGCGATCCAGCCTGCGACGTGAAGGTCGCCTGGGCCGTTCTCAACGCAGAGACGCGACCGATCCTCCGCGAACTCCTCGAGATCGACGACGCGACCTGGGCCCGAGGCCGAGGCTGGGCACTCTCGCAGGCGATCGGGGCGCTCAGCTACTACCGGCACACCTACCCAGTAATCGTCCGGGAAGCTCGACGGTGGCTCACCGAAACGTTGGCTGACTTCCAGACTCCATTCAGGTGACATTCCTGAACGCTGGCGCAGCCGAGCGTCAGGCAGCTGGCGGCTGGCTGTCCCCGTGGAAGACTGCTTCGACGTTGTTCCCATCCGGGTCGATCACGAACGCTGCGTAATAGTCGGCGTGGTAGTGCGGGCGAAGACCCGGCGCGCCGTTGTCGCGGCCGCCGGCTTCGACAGCGGCGCGGTGGAACTTGTCTACGGTGGCGCGGTCCGCTGCGGCGAAGGCCACATGAACGGGAGCGGCCGGGGGTTCACCCGCCCCGATCCAGAAATCTCCACCGCCCTCGATGGTGAAGCCAACCCCGTGCGAGCTCTCCACTACCTCCACCCCGAACGGCTCGAGGGCCCGCTCGTAGAAGGTGCGGCTGCGGCTCTCGTCACGTACTCGCAGGGCCAAATGGTCGATGAGGGGAAGCGTCACGGGCAGCGACACACTCTCTATCTTAGAGCGCGATCTCCGGGGAACATTCCTGATCGAGATGCGCGCAGGTCAGGATGCGACTTCCGCGCTGCTTTGCGTCGATATCTCGTCGTTCCTGTATTCCAGAATGTCTCCGGGCTGGCAGTCCAATGCTTCGCACAGCGCCTCCAGAGTGGAGAACCTGATTGCTCTGGCTTTTCCGTTTTTCAGGATCGAGAGATTTGCGATGGTGATGCCGACCTTGTCCGCGAGTTCGGTGACGCTCATCTTTCGTCTCGCGAGGATGACGTCGATGTTGACGATGATCATCGTCATGAGTGCAACCTCATACCGTGAGGTCGTGCTCTGATTTGATGTCCACGGCGTTTTGGAGGGCTCGTTCAAGCACGGACATCGCTGCAGCGACCACGGTCGAGACGAACGCGATGAGGACGCCCATGAAGAAGCCACCTTGAGGGTCGTCATTGTGGCTCAAGATGATGATGAGCTCCGCCACGGCGACGAAGCCGATGATGACTATGGCGCAATATTTGATCGTCCGCAGGCCTTTCACGCCCGCCGGGGAGAGCATCTGGTCGTGCCCGACGTACCCCAAGGCTTTGAATCCGTGGTAGAGCGCCACGAATAGCGCAATGGAAGCGAGATACACATATGCCAAGAAGGGATCCTTGAAGTAGATCTCGAAGGTCGTGGCGTGTGCATTCCTGCCTTCAGTCTGAGGTTCCAAGAGCAAGAGGGCGAGAGCGCCGACGCCGACGAGGACAAGAACTGCCCTCAGGAACACGATCGAGCCTCGTTTCATGAACCACCTCTCGCTTGGCCCTAGAACGAGATTCACGGTACCATCTCACTTATCGTTAGTCAATAAGTATTTATCGTTCTTCGATACCGAGATCCAGGCCCCGCGGCGGCCTGAAAGGCAGGCGCCTGATACCGCGTTGACAAAGAGCGGGTCGATCTTGGTTGCGGCACGGCCTAGCCGACGCTCGCGCCCGAGCGCCGCTGGCGCCAGGCGAAGAGCGAGCGGGCGGTGACGCTCAGGATCAGCACGAACAGCATCAGCAGGAGCGCCGCGGCCCAGGCTTGCTGGTGATCCTGCGGGCTCGGCGACTCCGAGTACTGGTAGATCGTGAGCGGCAGCGAGTTCAGCGGCTGGCTCGCGTTCCAGCTCACCGAGTTGGCCGCGATCGACGAGGTGAAGAGGAGCGGCGCGGTCTCGCCCGCGATGCGCGCGACGGCGAGGATCGTGCCCGTGATGATGCCGCCGATCGCTGCCGGCAGGACGATGAAGACGACGGTGCGCCAGCGGCTGATGCCGAGGCCGAGACTGGCCTCGCGCAGCGAGCGCGGCACGAGCGCGAGCACCTCCGTGGTCGCGCGCGAGATCATCGGGATCATCATGATCGCGAGCGCGAACGAGCCGTAGAAGCCGCTCTGGCCGTGGCCGACGACGAGCAGCCCGAACACGAAGATGCCGATCACGATCGCCGGCACCCCGTTCAGGACGTCGAGTACGACCCTGATCAGGCGCGCCGAGCGCGGGCTCGAGAACTCCGAAACGTAGATCGCGACGAGCACCCCGAGCGGCACGGCGAGCAGCGTCGCCCAGAAGATGAGGACGATCGTGCCGATGATCGCCGGTGCGATTCCACCGCCCGACTGACCGAACACGGCCTGCGACTTCGTGAAGAAGTCCCAGGAGAAGGCTGCGGCGCCGCGCCTGAGCACGGCCCACACGACGAGCACGAGCACCGACACCGCCAGCACGGCCGCGAGCGTGGCCAGCACGGCGAGGATCTTCTCCGTGCGCTTCCGCCGGCGAAGCCGCTTCGAGGCCGCGAGGCTGAGCGGGGCAGTCGCCACTAGAGCACCCCCCGCTTCTCGGCGCGGCGGATCACGACCTGCGCGGCGCCGTTGGTGATCAGCGCGATGGTGAGGAGGATCAGGGCGAGGTAGAGCAGCGAGTCGCCCTCGAGCTTGGTCGCGGCGCCCTGGTAGCTGTTTGCGATCTTCGCGGCCAGCGTGTTGGTCGGCGCGAACAGCGAGCGCTGGATCGTCGTGCCGTTGCCGCTGACCTGCGCGATCGCGATCGCCTCGCCGACGGCGCGGCCGATGCCGAGGATCACCGCAGCCACGATCCCGGGCGCGCAGTACGGGATCACGACGCCGCGGATCGCCTCCCACCGCGTCGTGCCGAGCCCGAGCGAGCCCTCTTCAGCTCCCTCGGCACGCGGAGGAACAGCTCACGCGTGATCGCCGACACGATCGGCACGATCATGATCGTCAGAATCAGGATCGCGTTGAGCATGCCGACGTCCGACGGCGTGCCCGAGAAGAGCGGCAGCCAGCCAAACCAGCTCTGGAGCCACGGCTCGATCGTCGATTCGAGCACCGGCCCGAGCACGAGGATCCCCCAGAGGCCCAGCACCACGCTCGGGATCGCGGCCAGCAGCTCCACCAACGTCGCAACCGGGCCGCGCAGCCACTTCGGCGCGAGCTCGGTCAGGAAGAGCGCGATCGCGATCGAGAGCGGCGCCGCGAGCAGGATCGCGAAGAACGAGCTGACCAGGGTGCCGACGATGAACTGCCAGGCGCCGAACACGCCCGAGATCGGGTTCCAGACGTCGGTCCAGACGAACGAGATCCCGAACTGCTGGATCGCCGGCCGGGCCTGCCGGATCACCTCGTAGACGATCAGGATGACGATCACGACGACCGCGATCGCCGCAAGCATCGTGATCAGCCTGAAGAGAAGGTCCCCGGGGCGAACGCGGCGGCCTCCGAAGAGGCCGCCGCGACTCCTACCAGCTGCTGGATCGAGCGTCGACACGCTTGGTGCGAGCCTAGCTCTGGACCTGCTTGAGCGTCTTCTCCGACGCGGCGAGGACGACCTTCGGGATCGGCGAGAACAGGAGCTTCGGCCCGTAGGTCTGGCCCTTCGTCAGCGCCCAGAACACGAGCTTGCGCAGATCCGCCGCCTTCGACGTGCTCGTCGGCAGGATCACGTACGTGAAGGTGCAGATCGGGTACGCCTGCGGCGAGCCCGCCGGGTCGACGATGTGGAGCTCGTTGTTCGACGGCACGGTCTTCACCGTCGCGCCTGCCGCGGCGATCCCGCGGAGCCCGGGCTGCGCGAACACGCCGGCCTTGTTCTTCACCGCTGCGACCTGGAGACTGGTTGGTGAGCGCGTAGGCGACGTCGACGTAGCCGACGGCGCCGACGGTGTGCGTGATCACGCCCGCGACGCCCGACGAGCCCTTGCCACCGACTCCGGTCGGCCAGCTCGCGTTGACGCCCGTGCCGATCTTCGACTTCCAGGCCGGGCTGACGGTCGAGAGGTAGTCGGTGAAGTTGTAGCTCGTGCCCGAGTTGTCGCTGCGGTAGACGGGGGTGATCTTCGTCGAGGGCAGCGTCAGGCCCGGATTCAGCTTCTGGATCGCCGGAGCGTTCCAGGTCGTGATCTGGCCGAGGTAGATGCCGGCGATCACGGGACCCGTGAGCTTCACCTGCTTCTTCAGGCCCGGCAGGTTGTACGGGACCGAGGTCGCGGCGAGCGCCCAGGGAATCTGCACGCAGCCCTTGCACGCCGAGAACTGATCCGAGCTCATCGGCGCGTCGGAGGCGCCGAAGTCGACAGTGCGCGCGGTGATCTGCGCGATGCCGGCGCCCGAGCCGACGGACGCGTAGGTGAGGTTGATCCCGAGCGCGGAGCCAACCGCCGGAATCCACTGCGACACGAGCGGGAACACGAACGAGCTGCCCGCGCCGGTGACCTTCGAATCGGCCGTCGTACTCGAGGCGGGGCTCGCGGCCGAGGCGAGCACTCCGGCGGCGACGGCCGAGATCGCGAGGATCCCGAGCGCGCCGAGCTTCCAGCGGTTGACGTGCCTGGTGATCATGACCCTCCTAGACAAAGTGACGGTGATTTCGACCGTGAGCATGCCGTCCGCCACGTACCGGGTGGGAATGCACGTGGTGACGAACTGGTGAGCAGTTGGTTACGGCAAAAACGGCTACGCGGCGCGGATCTCGGCCTGTTCAGCCGGGCCGAGCTGCACCAGATACGTCGGCCGCGCGGAGCGCAGGTAGTCGACCACCGCAGCCGCGTCCTTCTCGCACGGCAGCATCGTCTTCCAGGTCGCGAGATGCTCGAGCCGGTGGAAGTCGCCGCTCGCGACCGCAGGGAGCCCGGCGTCGGCGACCCAGCCGAAGAACTCGTGGCGGTTGAAGAGCTCGAAGCGGTCGACGAAGAGGCGGAGCTCCTGCCACTCCGACGACCAGCGCGCCGTCCGCCGCCACGCGCCCTCGGCCTGGCCGAGCGTGTACGGATGGGCGGCGATCAGCGCCGCGCCTGCCTCGCGTGCGTGCCCGAGCGCAACGTCGATCCCGCGGTCGACGCCGACGAATCGCTCGAGGCCGACCGCGACCGCGTGCGCGCCCAGGGCGGGCTCGACATCGTCGTAGGTGAGCTCGAGCCCGGGCAGCAGGAGCAGGTCGTACTCGGCCCGGGCGCGCTCGGCCTCGGCGCCGATCGCCTCGAGGTACGCGGCGTGGTTCCCCGCGTGGACATGGCGCGGCCCCGGCTCGTCCCCGTCGTCGTCGGTGCGGACGGTGTGGTCGGTCGCGCAGAGCACGTCGAAGCCGCTGCGCCCGTACAGGTCGACGAGCTGTCCGAGACTCAGCTCTCCGTCACTCCACGTCGTGTGCGCGTGCAGCTCGCAGAGCAGTGGCGTCGTCCGGATCCGCATCGCACCGACAGGTTCGCCGCAGCGTGGCCGGCTCCGTGCCGCAAGGCTGTGAACGCTTGCCGCCGAGGTGGTGTACGCGCTTCGGTTAGTCTCAGCCGCGCCGATGTCGAAGAACACCATTCTCGTCACCGTCGCCGCGATCGTCGGAGTGCTGCTGATCGCTCTCGGGATCTACTACTGGGTCGAGCCCGCCGGATCGCTGCCGAGCTGGCTCCCGGGCTACACCGCCGGCTCGTCGCACCACCACATCAAGCACGGGATCGCCGCGTTCCTCGTCGGCTGTGCCTGCCTCGTGTTCGCGTGGTTCCGTAGCGCACCGAAGAAGCCCGCCCCAGCGCCGGAGTGATCAGCTACGTCCAGGCGATCATCCTTGGCCTCGTCCAGGGAGTCGCGGAGCTGTTCCCGATCTCGAGCCTCGGCCAGAGCGTCGTGCTGCCGAAGCTGCTCGGCTGGAACATCCACCAGAACGACCCGTACTTCATCACCTTCCTCGTCGCGACCCACCTCGCGACCGCGCTCGTCCTGCTCGGCTTCTTCTGGAGCGACTGGGTGCGGATCGTGAAGGGGCTCGGCCGCTCGCTGCGCGACCGCGGCATCGCGCCCGACGACACGGACGCGAAGCTCGGCTGGCTGCTCGTCGTCGGCACGATCCCGGCCGGGATCCTCGGCCTGCTTCTCGAGAGCAAGCTGCGCGCAGTCTTCGCGTCCGCTCAGTCCGCCGCGTTCTTCCTGATCATCAACGGGCTGCTCCTGTACGGCGCCGAGCTGCTGCGACGCCGCGCACCGGCGCCCGACGAGGGCGACGCCGACGGCCGGATAGCGGACCGGGTCGGCTGGAAGGAGACGGCGTCGATCGGCGCCGCACAGGCGCTCGCGCTGATCCCGGGCTCTCGCGCTCGGGCGCGACGATGGGCGGCGGGCTGCTCGTCGGGCTCTCGAACGAGGACGCGGCGCGCTTCGCGTTCCTGCTCGCGACGCCGATCATCGGCGCCGCCGCGGTGCTGAAGCTGCCGGAGCTGTTCGGCTCGCAGGGGAACGGTGTGCGCGGCCAGGCGCTCGTCGGCGCGCTCTGCGCCGCAGTGACCGCGTACTTCGCCGTGCGCTTCCTGATGCGCTACTTCGAGACGAAGCGGCTGACCCCGTTCGCCGTCTTCTGCTTCGTCGAGGGCATCGTGCTCTCGCTGTACTTCGCGCTCTAGGCCGGGAAGACGCAGCGGATCTCGAGGCCGCGGCCCGGGCCGCCGGTCGCCTCGATCGTCCCGCCGGCGGCGGTGACGACGTGCTTGACGATCGCGAGCCCGAGCCCGGTGCCGCGCGAGGAGCGGGCCCGGTCGGCGCGGTAGAAGCGCTCGAACAGCCGCGCCAGGTCATCCTCGGCGACACCGACGCCGTTGTCGGCGGCCTGCATCACGATCCCTTCCCGCTCGCGCGTGATGTCGATCGAGAACCGGGCGCGCGGACCGGCGTAACGGAGCGCGTTCTCGGCCAGGTTCTCGACCACGATCCGAAGCATCCGCGGCCGCAGCGGCAGCTCGATGCCGGGATCGGCCGCGAAGCGCAGCTCGAGATCCGCGCGGGCCGCGCGCTCGGCCAGCGCAGCGGCGACGTCGGACAGGAGCGGCTGCACCGGTGTCGAGCCGAGCGCCACGACCTCACGGCCGGTCTCGAGCTCGCTCAGGAAGAGGACGTCGTCGATCAGCTCGCCGATCTGCTGCACCTCGGCCCGGGCCTGGAGTGCGAGCTCGAGCGGATCCTCGCCCGGAAGCTCCATCGACTCGAGCAGGACGAGCAGCCGCGCGAGCGGAGTCCGCAGCTCGTGCGAGACGGCCGCCGTGAAGCCGGCGCGCAGCTCCTCGTAGGCGGCGAGCTCGCCGGGCGAGCCGAGGAAGAGCAGCTCCTCGCGCCGGCCGTCGACCTCGTACGGGACGAAGTGGGGCTCGGCCTCGAGCAGCTCCGGCGGAACGGGCCCGCCGACCTCGACGCGGAGCTGCTCGCGCGCACGCCGGCTCGCGGCGAGGACGCGTCGCTCGGAGTCGAGCACGAGCACGAGCTCGGGGCTCTCCTCGATGAGGGTACGGGCGCGGACGGCGTCGTCATTTACCACCCGTTCACCGCTCTTTCACCACGCCGCGCCCCTTGCCCTCTGCGGCAACAGTCACAATCCAGGTAATGGCCAAGGTGCTCATAGTCGAAGACGACGAGGTTATCGCGCAGGGTATGGCCCGGCACCTCGCCGCCGCGGGGTTCGATCCGCTCCAGGTCGAGCGCGGTGAGCAGGGTCTCGCGCGACTGCGGTTCGAGCGTCCCGACGTCTGCGTGCTCGACCTGATGCTCCCCGGCCTCGACGGCTGGAAGCTGATCGAGACGGCGCGGGCCGAGGGAATTGGCACGCCGATCGTGGTCGTGAGCGCGCGCGGCACCGAGCACGACCGCGTGCATGCGCTCGAGATCGGCGCGGACGACTACCTCGTCAAGCCGTTCTCGATGAAGGAGCTCGTCGCGCGGGTGCGTGCCGCCGCCCGTCGCGGCACGCGGGCGCAGGACGAGCGCCGCGGCGACCCGATCAGGATCGAGGAGCTGACGATCGACCCGGCGCAGGTGCAGGCCTTCATCGACGGCGAGAGCGCCGACCTGACGCCCACCGAGTTCCGGCTCCTCTACCAGCTCGCGCTCCAGCGCGGCCGCGTTGCCACGCGCGACGAGCTGCTCCAGAAGATCTGGGGACGCCGCGAGGCGCATCGTGACCGCACCGTCGACGTCTTCGTCCGGCGCCTGCGCGAGAAGGTCGACCGCCAGGCCTCGACCCACACGTTCATCCAGACCAGATACGGCGTGGGCTACCGGCTCGAAGCGATCCTCAAGGACTAGTTACACCTCGAGCAGAAGCGCGTCGCCCTGGCCGCCGCCGGAGCAGATCGCGGCCAGGCCGAGCCCACCGCCCTCGCGGCGAAGCTCGTTGATCAGCGTGCCGACGATGCGCCCGCCCGAGGCGCCGATCGGATGGCCGAGCGCGATCGCGCCGCCGTTGACATTCACCGTCTCGGGATCGGCGCCGAGCAGCCGCGTCGAGTGCGCGGCGACCGAGGCGAATGCCTCGTTGATCTCGAACCGCTTCACGTCGGCCACGCTCCGCCCCGCCTTCTCGAGCGCGAGTGCTCCCGCCCGGGCGGGCGTCCGCGGCAGGTAGGCGAAGTCGTCGGCGACGTAGGCCTGCGCGACGATTCGCGCCAGAACCTCGAGCCCACGCTCGCGCGCGAACTCCTCGCTCGTGACGACGACACACGAGGCGCCGTCGTTGACGCCGGGCGCATTGCCCGCGGTGGTCGTCCCCTGCGGATCGAACACGGGCGGCAGGCCGGCGAGCTTCTCGATCGTCGTGTCGCGGCGGATCGCCTCGTCCGCGGTGACGTCGCCGACGGGGACGATCTCCTCGGCGTAGTAGCCCGAGTCCTGCGCATTGGCGGCGCGCTCCTGCGACCGCACCGCCCACGCGTCCTGCTCCTCGCGGCTGATCCCGAGGTCGCGCGCGACGACCGAGTTCTGCTGCGCCATCAGGAGGCCGTCGAACGTGCAGGTGAGCCCGTCGTAGGTCATCGCGTCGACGAGCTCGCCGTTCCCGAAGCGGTAGCCGAAGCGCGCTTTTTGCAGGAGATACGGCGCATTCGACATCGACTCCATCCCGCCGGTGACGACCACGTGATGCTCGCCCGCGCGGATCATCAGGTCGGCGATCTGGATCGCGCGGATCGACGAGGCGCAGACCTTGTTGACCGTGTCGGCGCCGATCTCCTTCGGGATCCCTGCGCCGATCGCGGCCTGCCGCGCGGGAGCCTGGCCCGCGCCCGCCTGGAGCACCTGACCCATGACGACGTACTCCGCGTCGCCCGGCTCGAGCCCGGCGCGCTCGAGCCCCGCCTGGATCGCGACGGCGCCGAGCTCGGTCGCGCGGTGCGCCGCGAGCCCGCCGCCGAGCTTGCCGAAGGGCGTCCGCACGGCGGACACGATCACGGAGGTGGTCATGCTTCGAAGGCTACCGCGCGAGGTTCAGGCCGGGCTCGAGCCGCCGGAGGAAGCCGACGGCGAGCCTGATCGCATCCTCGACGTCGGAGAGCTGGGCCAGCTCGCTCGGCGAGTGCATGTAGCGGAGCGGCACCGAGACGACGGCGGTGGGCACCCCGCCGCGGCTGATGTGCGCGTAGTCGGCGTCGGTGGCCGTCTGGCCGCCGGCGACCTCGAGCGTGTGCGGGATCCCGTCCGCCTCGGCGACCTCGAGGAGGATCTCGACGAGGCGCGGATGCAGGAGCGGGCCACGCATGATGGTGGGGCCGCTGCCGAGTGCGTGCTCGCCGTCGTCTTTCGGGTCGGCGCCCGGAGAGTCGCTCGCCGTGGTGACGTCGAAGACGACGGTGATGTCCGGCTCGAGCGCGAAGACCGCAGTGCGGGCTCCGTGGCAGCCGATCTCCTCCTGCGCCGCGGCGATGGCGACGACGTCGCCCGGCGGGTCGGTGGCGCGGCGCGCAGCCTCGAGCGCGATGTAGGCGCCGAGCCGGTTGTCGAGCGAGCGCGAGACGATCCGGCCGTTCGGCAGCTCGACGGGCTCTGCGCTCAGCACCGCCGCGTCGCCGGGACGCACGAGGCTCCGCGCCTCCTCGCCGTCGCGGGCGCCGACGTCGACGTGGAGATCCCGGATGTCGGCCGCCTTGCGCTCGGTCCCACGCGGCGAGGAGTCCCGAGCCCGCGCGATCACGCCCTTCACACCGCTGAGGAACTCGACTCGCTGGCCGACGAGGGGCTCCGCCCCGAAGCCGCCGATGCGACGGATGGCGACGAAGCCGCGCTCGTCGACGTGGGTCGCGATCAGGCCGATCTCGTCGATGTGGCCGACGAGGGCGCAGGTCGGGCCGGCGCTAGTGCCCGCGACCCGGGCGAAGCTCGAGCCGAGCGTGTCGCCCCACACCTCGGCGAACGGTGCCGCCGCGTCCCGCCAGACGGCGGTCGCCCGCTCCTCGGAGCCTGACGGCGAAGGAGCGGTGAGAAGCTGGAGTAGCAGGTCGGGAATGGACACGGCGGCGGAGCTTATCTTGACGAGCGGCGGCCGTTGCGCCTACTCTGAGTGCGATGTCTCCCGTCCTTCGCAGCTGGGCCTGGTTCTGGCGCCACGAGCGGGGCGGGAGCCTGCGCCTGAGCTGACCCAGGCACAGCGACAACCCGTTCCGCTCATCACCCGGCCCTCGCAGGGGGCTTTTTGGCGTCCCCGGAAGGACTTCGCTTGACCGTGACAACCGACATCTCCACCGACCTGATCACCCCGCTCGGGGCCTACCTCCGCCTGCGCGAGGCCGGCCGCGGCGCGTTCCTGCTCGAGTCGGTGGACAAGGGGCGGCTCGGGCGCCACTCGTTCGTCGGCTCCGGCTCGCGCGTCGTCTACCTCAATGAGGCGGAGGCCTGCGGCGAGCCGGTCGTCGGCTACCTCGGCTACGACCACATCGCGAAGCTCGAGCCGACCGTGCCGCTGCCCGACGACGGTCACGACCTGCCCGAGAGCCGCTTCGTGATCGCCGAGATCGCTGGTCCGCTTCGACCACGCGGCGGGTATCGCCGAGGTGCTGCGCGGCGACCCGGCCGAAGTCGCCGCGCTCTTTGCCGCGCCCGCGCCTGTCCAGGCGAGCCGGGTCCCGGTGCCTGACCCCCAGACTCGTCGTTTTCCGGCACAGAAGGAGTACGAGCGCCGCGTGCGCGTCGCGAAGGATCACATCCGCGCCGGCGACGCCTTCCAGATCGTCCTCTCGCAGCGGGCCGAGCGGCCGACCACGGCGACCGCGGTCGAGCTCTACCGCGCTCTGCGCCGGGTGAACCCCTCGCCGTATCTCTTCCTGCTCGAGCTGGACGGGCTCGCGCTGATCGGCTCCTCGCCCGAGACCCTCGTCAAGCTCGAGGGCCGCCGGGCGAGCCTGAACCCGATCGCCGGCACGACCCATCCCGGCCCCGGCGACGCCGACCGGCTGCTCGCTTCGGCGAAGGACCGGGCGGAGCACGTGATGCTCGTCGACCTGGGCCGCAACGACCTGTCGCGGGTCTGCAAGCCCGGGACCGTGCGGGTGGAGCGCTTCCTCGAGCCCGAGCGCTTCTCGCACGTCACGCACCTCGTCTCGGAGGTCGCCGGCGAGCTCCAGCCCGGCGTGACGCCGTTCGACCTCCTTCGCGCGTGCTTCCCGGCCGGCACCGTGTCCGGGGCGCCGAAGGTGCGTGCGATGCAGCTGATCTCCGAGCTCGAGGGCTACCGCCGCGGGCCGTACGCGGGCGCTGTCGGCTACGCGACGCCGGACGGAACGCTCGACACGTGCATCACGATTCGCACGATCGTGCTGCACGACGGAGTCGCGCAGCTCCAGGCCGGCGCCGGGATCGTGGCCGACTCCGATCCCACGGCGGAGCACCAGGAGTGCCTGTCCAAGCTGGCCGCGCTCGAGGCCGCGATCGACGCTGGCGGAGAGCACGCCGTGATCCTCCTCATCGACAACTACGACTCGTTCACCTACAACCTCGCGCACCTGTTCGGAGAGCTCGGGCGCGGAAGTGGTCGTGCGCCGGAACGACGCGATCGACGCGGACACCGCCGAGCGACTGGCCCCGTCGCACCTCGTGATCTCGCCCGGGCCAGGCCGGCCCGTCGATGCGGGCGCCTCGCTCGAGATCATCCGGCGGCTCGCCCCGACCGACGCCGACGCTCGGCGTGTGCCTCGGCCACCAGGCGATCGTCGAGGCGTTCGGCGGCGAGGTCGGCCAGGCGCGAGCGCTCCTCCACGGCAAGGCGAGCCCCGTCCACCACGACGGGCAGGGCATCTTCGCCGGGCTGCCCGAGGACTTCGAGGCCGGCCGCTACCACTCGCTCGCCGCGTGCGCGTCCCCGACGTGCTCGAGATCACCGCGACCGCCGACGACGGCGAGGTGATGGCCGTCCGCCATCGCGAGCTGCGCGTCGAGGGCGTCCAGTTCCATCCCGAGTCGGTGCTGACCCCGCTCGGGCCCGACCTCGCGAGGAACTTCCTCGGATGATCCAGGCCGCGCTCCAGACGGTGATCGACGGCCACGACCTCACCCGCGAGGAGGCGCGCGCGGTGATGGGCTCGGTGATGGAGGGTGAGGCGACGCAGGCCCAGATCGGCGGCTTCCTCGTCGCGCTGCGGGTGAAGGGCGAGACGGCCGACGAGATCGCGGGCTGCGCCGAGGCGATGTGCGCGCACGTCCTCGAGGTGCGGCCGGCGCGCGACGACCTCGTCGACACGGCCGGCACGGGCGGCGACGGGCAGCGGACGATCAACATCTCGACGGCGGCGGCGCTCGTTGCGGCGGCGGCCGGCTCGGCCGTCGCGAAGCACGGCAACCGCGCCGTCTCCTCGGCCTCGGGCTCAGCGGACGTGCTCGAGTCGCTCGGCTTCTCGCTGGAGCAGGAGCCTGCGCGGATCGCGCGCTCGATCGACGAGCTCGGGTTCGGCTTCCTGTTCGCGCAGACGCACCATCCCGCGATGCGCCACGCGGCCTCCGTGCGACGCGAGCTCGGGACGCGTACGGTGTTCAACGTGCTCGGCCCGCTCACGAACCCCGCCGGCGCGCGCGCCCAGATCGTCGGCGTCTACTCGCCGCAGCTGGTCCGCACGATCGCGGAAGTGCTCGCGCGGCTCGGCGCGCGACGGGCGTTCGTCGTCCACGGCGCAGGCGGGATCGACGAGCTCTCCCCCGCCGGCCCGAACCTCGTCTGCGAGGTCGTCGACGGCGACGTGCACGAGCGCGAGGTGGATCCGCTCGAGCTCGGGGTGCAGCGCTGCGACCCGGCCGAGCTGCGCGGCGGCACACCCGACGAGAACGCGCAGGTGATCCGCGAGGTCTTCGCCGGGCGAGACGGCGCCGCGCGCGACGCGATCCTGCTCAACGCGGCGGGCGCGATCGCCGCCGGAGGCCACGCGGCCGATCTCGGCGAAGGGCTCGCACTCGCTCGGGAAGCGGTCGCCTCCGGCGCCGCGGGAGAGCGGCTCGACGCGCTGGCCGCGTTTTCACGAGGCGAGAGCTGATGCGCTTCCGCGACGCTCTTGCCGGGCCGGGACTCCAGGCGATCGCCGAGGTGAAGCGGCGCTCGCCGTCGGCCGGCGACCTGCGACCCGATGCGGATCCCGCGTTGCTCGCGCCCGCGTTCGCTGCCGCAGGCGCCGCGGCGTGCTCGATCCTGGTCGACGAGCGCTTCGGCGGTACGTTCGACGACCTGCGCGCTGCGCGGGCCTCGACCGACTTGCCGCTGCTCGCGAAGGGCTTCTTCACCGAGGAAGCGCACCTCCGGGCGTGCCGCGAAGCCGGCGCCGACGCCGCGCTCTTGCTGCTCCGTGACCTCGACGACGGTCGCGCGGCCGCACTGCTCGCGCTGGCGTCCGAGCTCGGGCTCGAGACGCTCGTCGAGGCGCACGACGCCGAGGAGCTCGACCGCGCCGTCGCGCTCGGCGCGCCGGTGATCGGCCTCAATGCCCGCGATCTCTCCACGTTTTCGATCGACCGCTCCGCGCAGCTCGCGCTGGTCGCGAGCGCGCCACGCGATCGCGTGATCGTGGCCGAGAGCGCGGTCGACTCGCGCGCGAAGGGCGCCGCCGCGGAGCTCGCGGGCGCCGATGCGATCCTCATCGGCAGCGCGTTGATGCGCGCGCCGGATCCCGCCGCGAAGCTCACCGAGCTGCTGCGACGACCGCTCGTGAAGGTCTGCGGGCTGACGCGCGAGGAGGATGTCGCCGCGGCCGCGGAGGCCGGCGCCGACCTCGCCGGGTTCATCCTCGCGACGGAGAGCCCGCGCACCGCCCCGGGAGTCCTTGCGGTTCCCGAGACGATGCTCTCGGTCGCCGTCCACGTCGCCGACGTCGCGGATTCGGGCGCGGACCTCGTCCAGCTCTACGCGCGCGAGGACGGTCATCGCAGCCGCGACGCGGTGCTCCTGCGCGGCGGCGAGCAGGTGGCGCAGGTCGTCGACCTGCCGTGGGAGGAGAGCGACTCCTCGCACCTCGCGCGCGCCGCCGAGGTTCAGGGGCGGCTGATGCTCGCCGGCGGGCTCGACGCCACGAACGTCGCCGCCGCGATCGAGTCGGTCCACCCGTGGGCCGTCGACGCCAGCTCGCGGCTCGAGTCGGCGCCCGGGATCAAGGATCACGCGAAGGTTCGAGCATTCGTGGAGGCGGCGCGATGACGAGGACGTACGGCGACTACGGCGGCCGCTACGTCCCCGAGACGCTGATCCCGGCTCTGGACGAGCTTGAGCAGGGCTGGGCCGACGCGCTCGCGGATCCCGCCTACCGCGCCGAGCTCGATCACCTGGGCGCGACGTTCGCGGGCCGGCCGACGCCGCTGACGCTGGCGGAGCGGTTCGCGCCCGGGAAGCGCGTCTACCTCAAGCGCGAGGATCTCCTCCACACCGGCGCGCACAAGCTCAACAACGCGCTCGGCCAGGCTGTGCTCGCGCGGCGGCTCGGCAAGCACCGGATCGTCGCCGAGACGGGCGCCGGCCAGCATGGGGTCGCAACCGCGACCGTGTGCGCGCGGTTCGGGCTCGAGTGCGTTGTGTATATGGGCTCGGAGGACATGCGCCGCCAGCGTCCCAACGTCGAGCGGATGGGTTTGCTCGGCGCGGAGGTCGTGCCCGTCGAGTTCGGGACGAAGACGCTGAAGGAGGCGACGAGCGAGGCGATCCGCGACTGGATCACGAACGTCGAGACGACCCATTACCTGATCGGCTCGTGCGTGGGCCCGGCGCCGTACCCGGAGATCGTGCGCGAGCTCCAGGCGGTGATCGGGCGCGAGTCGCGGGCCCAGATTCTCGAGGCCGAGGGGCAGCTGCCCGAGGTTGTCGTCGCCTGCGTCGGCGGCGGCTCGAACGCGATCGGCATGTTCGCGGGCTTCGTCGACGATCCCGGTGTGCGGCTGATCGGGGTCGAGGCGGCGGGCGCGGCCAGCCTCGGCAGCGGTCGTACCGGCGTGCTGCACGGCTCGCGCTCCTCGGTGCTCGCCGACGAGGACGGCCAGATCGCCGACGCGCACTCGATCTCGGCCGGGCTCGACTATCCGGGGGTCGGGCCCGAGCACGCGTACCTGCGTGACCTCGGCCGTGCGAGCTACGTCGGCTGCACCGACGAGGAGGCGCTCGCGGCGCTGCGGCGGCTGACGCGCACCGAGGGCATCATCCCGGCGCTCGAGCCGGCCCATGCGCTCGCGCGCGCCGCAGACCTCGACGAGGAGCTCATCCTCGTGTGCCTCTCGGGCCGGGGCGACAAGGATCTCGAAACGATTCTGGCCGCCTCGTGAACGCACCCCATGCGGAAGGACCCATCCCTAACCCCCACCCACCCACGGGGCTCGGAACGGTAGCGCCTGCCGGCGCACCGGACTGTGCCAAGTCTGTGACGACTTTCCTACTCGGCGGGGGCGCTGTCGCGCTCGGCCGGCCGCAAGTCGACGAAGCTCGAAGCGTAGGCAGTGACGAGCGCGAAGGCCGTCAGCATCTCGATCATCGTCGCCGCTCGAGCGCCGCGCGAGTGGGCCAGGATGTCACCGGGCGGCGAGATGAACGCGGTCAGGACGGACGTGTAGAAAAAGTCGGCAAAGCGCGGATGCGGGCCGAGGCCCACGAACGCGGCGTGCGGGTGCACTGCCCAGATCCCCACGTAGACGAACGTCCAGAACAGGAAGAACGCGAGCGCGAGGAGCGGCAGGCCTGTCTTCCGCAGCAGCTGGAGCACCGCATCCGTCACCCGCGCCGAGCGATCGTGGAACGGCAGGCGCGCCGCGATCCGGCGCGTCGCGATGAAGAACACGGTCGCGCCGGCCGCAACGCCCGCCGTGCCGATGATCACGAGCCACGTCGCACGCTCCTGCGTCAGGCGCGGCCGCAGCATCTCCACGAGCACGATGAACAGGCTCAGCAAGCCGAGCCGGATCGCGCCGGAGGTCAGCCATCCCGGCCGCGGCATCGAGAGCTGGACGTGCTGAGCGCGGTGCACGCGCACGGAGTTCGCCGGTGAGCCGCAAACGCCTCTCGATCTACCTGATGGCCGGCCCGGACACGCCCGCACTCGCCGAGGCTGCGGTCGCCGGCGGCGCGGACCTGCTCGAGCTCGGCTTCCCCTTCTCCGACCCGCTCGCCGACGGGCCCGTGATCCGGCGCGCGGCGGAGCGTGCGCTCGGCCAGGGGATGCGCACGAAGGCCTGCCTGGAGTGCCTCGCCGCCACCCGCGCCCTCGTCGACGTGCCGCTGATCCCGATGACCTACGCCTCGCTGCTCGAGGCCTACGGCTGGGAGCGCTTCGTGGACGATGCGCGCGCCGCCGGCGCGACCTCGTTCATCGTCGCCGACCTGCCCGCCGACGAGCGGCCCGACCTGCGCCGTGTCGAGCTCGTCGCACCCACCTCGACCGACGAGCGCATCGCCCTTGCCGCTGCACAGACCGACGGCTGGCTCTACCTCGTCACGCTGACCGGGACGACCGGCGCGCGGAAGGAGCTCTCGCCCGTGCTCGCCGGCCTCGTCGAGCGCACGCGCCGCCTCACCGACCTGCCGCTGCTCGCCGGCTTCGGGATCTCGACGCCGGAGCACGCCCGCGCCGCCGCGGAGCTTGCAGACGGCGTCGTCGTCGGTTCCCGCGCCGTAGAGGTGGCCGAGGATGGGCCGGACGCCCTGCGCGAGTACGTCGCCTCGCTGCGCGCCGCGCTCGACTCGCTCTAGACGACGAGCGCGAGGCGCGAGACGACCGGCGTGCAGCCGGTGCCGGACCGCGCGAGCGCGAACAACGCGTCGCGAAACACATCGGAGCGCGGCGCGTACTCCGCAGTGAAGTCGACGGCGCCGTTGACCTCGAGCACCGAGTAGCGCCCCGGCCCGACCGGCAGGAGGTCGACGCCGACGAGATCCGCGCCGATCGCCCGGGCAGCCGCGAGCGCGAGGCGCACGGCCGCCGGCGCGGGATACGCGCGCTCGCGCGTCGCCCCGAGCGCGACGTTCGTCCTCCACTCGCCGGCAGCGGCCACGCGACGGATCGCTCCGACCACCTCACCGCCCGCGACGACGAGGCGGAGGTCGTGGCCGAGCGGCGGCACGAGCTCCTGGACGAGCGCGCCGTGCCGCGCGAACCAGGGGCGCACGGCCAGCGCCTCGACCGCTCGTGCGAGCTCATGCCGGTCGCGGCAGAGGACGACATCCCGGCCCCAGGACCCGAACCGCGGCTTCAACACACAGGGAAGCTCGATTGCCGGAGGCGTGGCCCCCGGCAGGAGGAGCGCCGTGCGGGGATGCGGCAGCCCCGCGCGCTCCAACGCGCGTGCGGTGAGCAGCTTGTCGTGTGCCGCGAGGATCGCGCTCGGCTGGTTCAGCACGGTGACCCCGCGCCCCGCGAGCAGCGCCAGCGCGGCGAGCCCGTCCTCGACTCCGTCGAGGGTCTCGTTGACGTCGATCCGCCCGAGCGCGACGTCTCCGGGAGCGAGAACGCGCAGCGCGTCCACGGGCGACAGCAGCACCGAGCTGCGCCCGGTGAGCGGCCTGCTCGCGAGCTCGATATTCGTCGCGCTCGCACGGTGCGTAACGATGGCGAACCGCATCGTCCCCGAAGTGTGGGCGCGACCGCTCCCGCGCAGGGCATAGATGTGGTGACGGAACGGTGACGAGCAGGCAGCGGTAGCGTTCCGCCCGATGGACTCGCTCCGCGGACAGCTCCTGGTCGCCAGCCCGAGCCTCGTCGACCCGAACTTCCACCGCTCGGTGGTGCTGATCACCCACCACGACGAGGACGGCGCGATGGGGCTCGTGCTGAACCGGCCCTCGGCGACTGCTGTCGCCGACGCCGTGCCTGAGCTCGAGGAGCTCGTCGAGAGCGACGACTGGGTCTACGTCGGCGGCCCGGTCGAGCCGGGCGCCGCGCTGCTGCTCGCCGAGCTCGAGAACCCGGAAGACGCGACGGCGCTCGTCTTTGCCGACATCGGCTTCCCGCCCGACGATCCCGCCCCCAGCTCGACGCGGCGGGTGCGCGTCTTCGCCGGCTACGCGGGCTGGAGCGCCGGCCAGCTCGAGGCCGAGCTCGAGGAGTCCGCCTGGATCCTCCTCCCGGCCCAGCGCGACGACGTCTTCGGCGAGGATCCGGACGAGCTCTGGAGCATCGTGCTGCGGCGCAAAGGCGGCCGCTTCGCGATCCTCGCGACGATGCCGCCGGATCCCACGCTGAACTAGCAGGAGCGCGCGCGGGAGACGCGAACTCGGCCAGGATGATGGACCAGTCGAGAATGGAGCGCTGGCTCGACCGCGAGCTGGGGCGCGTGCGCACTGCCGCGCGGAGCCGCCATCGTGATAGCGGTCGTCACCACGACGATCACGATCGGCTCCGGCTTCCTGATGCGTGCGATCGACCACACGGAGTTCAAGTCCGTGGGTCAGGGGCTCTGGTGGGCGGTGCAGACGGTGACCACCGTCGGCTACGGCGATCATGTCCCCGAGACGGCCGCGGGCCAGATCCTCGCAGCGGGCGTGATGCTGCTCGGGATCGGCTTCGTGACGGTGATCACAGCGGCGATCACGAGCGCTTTCGTCGCGCGCGCGCGCGAGCAAGAGGCGTCCAAGCACATCCCCGACTACGTGCACCAGATCAACGAGCGGCTCGACCGGATCGAGAAGGCGCTGAATTCCGGCCGCTAGAGGCCGATTTCCCGGCCCACTGCTAGACTGAAGGCAATCGAGAGCGAGTACCGGTGGCGTAAGACGCCTTCCTTACCCGTTCGCAAGTGGTAAGAGGAGGTGTTTTTTCTATGGCAACCGGAACCGTGAAATGGTTCAACGACGCGAAGGGCTACGGCTTCATCGCGCCGGAGGACGGCAGCAAGGACGTTTTCGTTCATCACAGTGCCATCGTCGGCGACGGCTTCAAGTCGCTCGCCGAGGGTGCAAAGGTCGAGTTCGAGCCCGCCGAGGGCGCGAAGGGCCCCGAGGCGAAGAACGTCACGCTCGTGAGCGTCTAGAACGACGCACGTGCCCGGCGCGCGCCGCCTGCGGAAACGCAGCGGCGCGCGCCCTTTTTCTGCGAAGGAGCGCGAGTGAGCAAGAAGGAAGAGAAGATCGATGTCGAGGGTGAGGTGCTCGAGTCGTTCCGTAACGGCATGCACCGCATCGCGCTCGACAACGGCCATGAGACTCTCGGCTACATCGCCGGCAAGATGCGGCGCTACCGCATCCGCGTCATGCCCGGCGATCGCGTCACCCTTGAGCTCTCGCCGTACGATTTGAACCGCGGCCGCATCGTCTTCCGTCATCGCTGAGGTCGGCGCGATGCAGGGGTCGCTGATCTGGTTCAACGAGACCGAGAACTACGGTTTCATCCTCACCGAGGAGGATGAGCGCCTCTACGCGCACGGGAGCGCCTTTCCCGGCGGGAAGGGCATCGAGGGCCGCTGCAAGGGGCTCGAGGTGACGTTCGAGATCACCGAGGACGCCGAGGGCAAGCGCGTCGCGAAGGACATCGTCCTCGTCGAGTACTCGGCTCCGCACCGGGCTCGCCGCCGTCACGGCGGCCGGGTCTAGAGACCTAGCGCCAGCGCCAGGACGGGCGCTGGCGGCTCCACGGGAACGGATTCCGGCCGGAGCCGGCTCCGCTCGCCTGCCAGGCGACCGAGAACGACGACCCGTCGGCCGAGAGCGCTGACGGGACGGCCGCGGCGACCCGGCCGTTGCCGAGAGTGATCGCCGTGGACGTCCAGGCGGCGTCGGAGATCGTGCCGGTGTGGCCGTTCCCCGTCGCCGCCGAGGCCGAGAAGAGCGCGGTCGCGAAGTTTGCGAGCGGGAGGACGCTGCAGCGGGAGCCGCGCGCGTCGCACTGCGACGGCGCCTCGGCGACCCATTCCGCCGAGCTGAGATCCGGGCCGGCCACGGTCAGCTGCTTCGAGAACGTGGCGCCGGTGGTCGTGTCGGTGATCAGCAGCGACACGGTCGTCCCCGTCACGCTGACCTCGGCACTGACCGCGTCGCCGGCCGAGATCGTGAGCGGGATCGTGATCGGCGGCGCGGGCACGAGCTCGTACCACGCGTAGGTGGCCGGGTGGCCGCTCTGGCAGTCGGCCGAGGTGCCGATCTGCTCGAGGCCGGTCGAGGTGCTCGACGAGCCGCCGAGGCCGACCCAGAAGCTCGAGTAGGCGTTGTTCCGGGCCGGGCACGTCGCCGCGGGCTGGATCCAGCTGCCCTTGACGTCGGTGTAGGTCGTCCCCGCCTGGCTAACGACGTAGCCCGACCAGTTGCTGCTCGTGCTGGTCGAGGACGCGGCGCTCGCGGGAGCAGCGGCGATGCCGATGGCGGCGAGTGCGACAGTGAGGAGCGGGAGGAGGCGTTTCATGTCCCGGACATGGAACCGGCGCTCCCTGAGACGGGGCTAAGAATCCGGTAAAGCGTGGTTTTACATTCGCCGGAGCTCGGCGACGACCGCGGGCAGGATCTCCGCCAGGTCGCCGATCACGGCGTAGTCGGCGCGCGCGACGATCGGCGCCTGCGGGTCCTTGTTGATCGCGAGGATGCGCTTCGCGGCCTTGCAGCCGACCATGTGCTGGATCGCGCCGCTGACGCCGCAGGCGATGTAGAGGTCGGGCGCGATGCGGGCGCCGGTCTGGCCGATCTGGTCGGAGTGTGGCCGCCAGCCGAGATTGGTCACGACCCGAGAGCCGCCGACCGCGCCGCCGAGCAGCGCCGCCAGCTCCTCGAGCGCGGCGAAGCCCTCCGCGCTGCCGACACCGCGGCCGCCGCCGACGACGACACGCGCATCGCCGAGCTGGACGGTGCCTGCGGCCGGCTCTTCATAGCGGCTGACCCTGACCCGGAGGTCCGCGTCGCTGAGGTCCGGCGCGACCGCGACGAGCTCCGGCTCCACGCTCGCCGCCGGCTCGGCGACGACGCCGTGCGGCGCGACGGTCAGCAGCTTCGTCGCGCCGTGCAGCCGCGCCTCCTCGAGCAGGCTCCCGCCCCAGCGCTGGCGCGTGACGAGCCACGGGTCGCCGGGAGTCGCCGCGATGCAGTTCGCCGCCATCGGCGCGTCGAGCTTGACCGCGAGGTGCGCCATGACCTCCTGGCCGCGGTCGCTGCCGGCGGCGACCACCGCATCGGGACGGAGCGCCTCGACTAGGCCCGCGAGGCTCTGCGCCCAGGCGGCGGGCGCGTACTGGGCGTCTCCGAACGTAACGGCCTCGACCGACCCGAGCCCGCGCGCGAAGGTCAGCGCCTCGAGCGACAGCTCTCCCGGCTCGACGAAGACGAGAATCACGTGACCACCCCGAGCTCCTTCAGCACCTCGACGACGCGCGGCGCCGCCTCGGGGCCGTTGCCGAGGATCTCGACCACGTTCGGCTCCTCGACCGGGACGACGAGCCGCAC
Organism: uncultured Actinomycetes bacterium; assembly: GCA_963738775.1. Lineage (GTDB taxonomy): Bacteria > Actinomycetota > Thermoleophilia > Gaiellales > Gaiellaceae > CAVQZA01. Next base: position 377,510 of record CAVTXU010000013.1, on the reverse strand, counting down.
CTTCTCGAGCCCGGGCGCGCGCCGCGCCGGCGCATGCGTCTCGAGCTCCGCCTTCTTCGCGCGCAGTCGTCCGGGCAGCGACGGGAAGCGCGGCAGGTTGATCCCCTCCTTGACCGAGATCACGGCGGGCAGCGGCACCTCGTAGACCTCCCAGCCGCCCGCGGCCTCGCGCCGTGCGACGACGCGGTCGCCGTCGACCTCGATCGCCTTCACCCCGGTCACGCACGGCAGGTCGAGCGCCGCCGCGACGCGAACCGGCACCTGGTAGTCGCCGGAGTCGGCCGCCTCGTTGCCGAACAGCAGCAGGTCGAACCCGCGCCCTCGTACGACCTCCACGATCGCCTCGGCCGTCGCGGCCGGGTCGAATTCGCCGCCGTCGGTCTCGAGCAGGATCCCGGCGCCGATGCCCATCGCGAGCGCGTTTCGCAGCTGCTCCGCGGCGGCGGCGGGGCCGAGCGTGAGCACCGTCGTCGTCCCGCCGTGCGCCCCGACGAGCTGCAGCGCCTCCTCGACCGCGCACTCCTCGTGCGGGCTGATCGTGAAGCCGAGGTACGCGGTGTCGATCTCCTGCTCGTCGGCGGTGAGCGTGATCCGCGCCGCCGTCTCGGGCACGCGCTTCACGCAGACGAGGACGTCCATCAGCTTCTGATTCGCTCGTTCTCCGGATCGAAGAGCGAGCGGCTGCCGGCGACGGCGACCGTGACGGGATAGCGCTCGCCCATGTACTGCACGAGCAGCTTCTCGCCCTCGCGCGCATGCGCGGGCGGCAGGTATGCGAGCAGGATGTGCTTGCCGACCGACGGGCCCGAGCCGGCGCTCGTGACATACGCGGGACGGCCCTTCGCGTCGACGATCCGCTCGCCGTCGAGAGTCAGGATCGGCTCGCGGCCGAGCATGTAGCGCTTCACGCCCGTCGATGAGGTGTTGTCGTCGACGGTGAGGGAGCACAGCGTCGCGGCCGGCTCCTCGTCGCGCTGGCGCAGATACGCGGCCTTACCGACGAAGTCCGAGTCCTTCACCGACGGACGCGCCATCCCGGCCTCGACGATGGTGTACTCCGACTCGAGCTCGGCGCCGTAGAGCCGGTAGCCCTTCTCGATCCGGCCGGTCGTGCCGTAGACGCCGATGCCCGCGGGCCGCAGGCCGAACGGCTGGCCGGCCTCCCAGATCGTGTCCCAGAGCGCGCGGCCCTGCTCGAACGGCGCGTAGATCTCCCAGCCGAGCTCGCCGACGTACGAGATCCGCGACATCAAGGTGTGGACGGAGCCGAGGTCGACCCACCGGCAGCGGCCGAACGGGAAGCCCTCGTGCGAGACGTCCTCCGAGGTGATCGCCTCGATCACGTCGCGGGCGCGCGGCCCCCAGACGCCGACGGTGCACCACGCGGACGTGACGTCGACGAGCGAGGCGGAGCCGTCCTCGGGCAGCAGGTCGGAGAACCACTTCCAGTCGCGCGGCCCGTCCATGCCGCCGGTGACGATGCGGAAGTGCCGCTCGCCGAGGCGCATGATCGTGAGGTCGGCCTTGAAGCCGCCCTCGTGATTGATGATCGGCGTGTAGACGACGCGCCCGACCGGTACGTCCATCTCCGAGACCGCAACCCGCTGGAGGTAGTCGAGCGAGCCGCCGCCGACGACGTCCGCGATCGAGAATGCGGAGAGGTCGACCATCGCGACGCGGTCGCGCATCGCGAGGTGCTCGGCGTTGATGATCGGCGACCACCAGCGCGACTCCCACTCCGCCTCGCGCGGCAGCACGCGGTCGCCGTACTCGGCGAGCAGGTCGGCGTTCGACTCGTACCACCACGGGCGCTCCCAGCCGACGGTCTCGAAGAAGACCGCGTCGAGCTCCTGCTCGCGGCCGTAGAACGGGCTGAGCCGGACCTGGCGATTCGTCTCCCACTGCTCCATCGGGTGGACGATCCCGTAGGTCTTGTTGAAGCCTTCGGACGAGCGCGCGTCGACGTGGCGGCGCGTGCGCGCGTAGCTCCAGAAGCGCGAGACGTCGGCGCCGTGGACGTCGACCTCGCTGACGCGCCGTCGGTGACCCACTCCGCGACGGCTCGCGCGATTCCGGGCGCCTCCTTGATCCAGATCGCGGCGACCGACCACACGTTCTTGACCTCGGTCTCGCCGAGCAGCGGCATCCCGTCGGGCGTCAGCGAGAGCAGGCCGTTGATCGCGTGGCGGACACCGGCGCCCTCGACGCTGAGGATCTCCGGCATCAGCTCGAGCGCCTGCTCGTACTGGAGCTCGAAATCCTCCTCGGTGAACGGCAGCTCGGTCGGCGACAGCGCCGACTCCTCGATCGACGGGATGTCGTCGGCCGACATCAGGATCGCGCGGTGTGCGTAGGAGCCGACCTCCATGTCGCTGCCGTTCTGGCGCTCGTACATGTTCGTGTCCACGTCGCGGACGATCGGGTAGAAGATCTCGCCCGGCTTGTCCTCGAACAGCGGGATCGGGCCGACGCTGATCATCTGGTGGACGGCCGGGGTGAGCGGGATCGTCGCGCCGACCATCCGCGCGATCCGCGGGCTCCAGACGCCGCAGGCGATGAACAGGTACTCGGTCTCGATCGTGCCCTTGTCGGTGTGGACCCGCCGGACGCGGCCGTTCTCGACATCGACGCCGGTCACCTCGGTGCTCGCGGAGATCGTCAGCGCGTCCTGTCCCTGCGCGTACTCGCGCATCAGCGTGCCGGCGCGCAACGAGTCGACGACGCTCACCTCGGGCGTGTGCCAGCTGCCGAGGATGATGTCGGTGTTGATGTACGGCACGAGCTCGAGCAGCCGGTCGTTGTCGATCAGCTCGGACGGCACGCCCCAGGACTTGGCGGACGACATGCGGCGGTCGAGCTCCTGCAGGCGCGCCTCGGTGCGGGCGACCTCGATCCCGCCGCTGACCGTCAGCACGCCGAGCTCCTCGTACTGGCGCGCGCTGTCGCGGGTGAGCGCGGTCATCTCCTTCGAGTGGTCGACCGGGAAGATGAAGTTCGAGGCGTGGCCGGTCGACCCGCCCGGGTTCGGCAGCGGGCCCTTGTCCAGCAGAACCATGTCCTTCCAGCCCAGTTTCGCCAGGTGGTAGACGAGGCTGTTGCCGACGATCCCCGCGCCGACGACGACGGCACGCGCTGAGGTGGGGAACTCGCTCATGGGGACAGCATCCCTTACGCGCCTTATGCCCTACAACTGAGAACCGTTCAGCCCGGCGAGCAGCTCGGCGGCGCGGGCGGCCGCGCGTGCGAGCTCGATCGCCACGAGCGCGTCGCCCTTGACGCTCGGCCTGCCGTCCGCAGCGAGCCGCTCTGCCAGCGCGGCTGTCTCGGAGGCCGCCGCGGCGACGGCGAGCGGGATCTCGATCGTCCTCTGGCGATCCTCGTCGGAGTGCGTTCGCATGAAGTCGGTGTACGCCGCGGCGTCCTCGTCGGCGAGCTCGAGCAGGCGGGCGCGGAGCTCGAGCGCCCGTGCGAGCGCCTCGTCGTCCTCCGAGAATCGCGCCGCGAGCTCGACGAGCGCGGCGGCGAGCGCGCCGGTGTACGCGGCGGCGGCGCCACTAGCGGGCGCGGGCGTCCGCGCGCCGATCGCGTCGAGCAGCTCCTTCATGCGACGTGCCGGTAGAAGTCGACAGGCTCGGGCGCGAGCGGCGTCGAGCCGAGGATCAGGTCGGCCGACTTCTCGGCGACCATCATCACCGGCGCGTAGATGTTTCCGTTCGTGACGTAGCGCATCACCGACGCGTCGACGACGCGCAGGCCGTCGACCCCGTGGACGCGCATCGTGGCCGGGTCGACCACCGACAGCTCGTCGATGCCCATCCGGCAGGTGCAGGACGGATGGAGCGCGGTCTCGGCGTCGCGCGCGACCCAGTCGAGGATCTCCTCGTCGGTCTCGACCGACGGCCCGGGCGAGATCTCGCCGCCGTCGAACGGCTCGAACGCGGGCTGCGTGAGGATCGTGCGCGCGCAGCGGACGGCCTCGACCCACTCGCGCCGGTCCTGCTCCGTGGAGAGGTAGTTGAAGCGCAGCGCCGGGTGCACCGTGGGGTCGGTCGAGGTGATCTTCACCGACCCGCGCGCGTCGGAGTACATCGGGCCGACGTGCACCTGGTAGCCGTGTCCGCCCGCCGGCTGCGAGCCGTCGTAGCGGATCGCGATCGGCAGGAAGTGGAACATCAGGTTCGGGTAGGCGACCTCGTCGTTGCTGCGGATGAAGCCGCCCGCCTCGAAATGGTTCGTCGCGCCCGGGCCGCTGCGGAAGAAGAGCCACTGGAAGCCGACCCACGGCCGGTTGCGCCACTTCATCGCGGGCGCGACGGACACCGGCTGCTTCGACGAGTACTGGACGTACACCTCGAGGTGGTCCTGCAGGTTCTCGCCGACGCCGGGCAGGTCGTGGACGACGTCGACGCCGAGCGCCGCGAGCTCCCGCGCGTTGCCGACGCCCGAGAGCTGGAGCAGCTGCGGCGAGTTGATCGCGCCGCCGCAGAGGATCACCTCGGCGGCCTCGACGCGCTCGCCCGCCCGGCCAGCTCGACGCCGATGGCGCGCGTGCCGTCGAAGAGGACGCGTGCACGAACGCGCGCGTGCGCACCTCGAGGTTCGGCCGCGACCTCACCGGATGGAGGTAGGCGCGCGCCGCGCTGAGCCGGCGGCCGCGGTGGATCGTGCGGTCGAACGCGGCGAAGCCCTCCTGCCGGTAGCCGTTGACGTCCTCGGTGAGCGGATAGCCGGCCTGCTCGACCGCCTCGAAGAACGCCTTGAACAGCGGGTTGGTCGCCGGTCCGCGCTCGAGCACGAGCGGCCCGTCGCCGCCGCGGTACTCGTCGGCGCCGGCGAGGCAGGTCTCCATCCGCTTGAAGTACGGCAGGCAGTGCGCGTAGTCCCACTCGGCCATGCCCGGATCGGCGGCCCAGCGCTCGTAGTCGAGCGGGTTGCCGCGCTGGAAGATCATCCCGTTGATGCTCGACGAGCCGCCGAGCACCTTGCCGCGCGCGTGGTAGATCCGCCGGCCGTTCATGTGCGGCTCGGGCTCCGACTCGTAGCGTCCAGTCGTAGAAGCTTGTTCCCGATCGGGAACGAGAGCGCCGCCGGCATGTGGATGAAGACGTCCCACAGATAGTCGGGCCGCCCGGCCTCGAGCACGAGCACACGCGTCGCCGGATCGGCGCTGAGCCGGTTCGCGAGCACGCAGCCGGCCGAGCCGCCGCCGACGATCACGAAGTCGTACTTCACGGCGGCCAGCCTAGCCCGGTCCCGCGGCCGGATAGCGTCGCGCGCCGTCGTCGGGCAGCGTGTCCCAGACGGCCGCGTCGTAGGTGTACGAGTGGTACTGCGGCGCGAGCTCCGGATCGCCGTCGAGCGAGCCGAAGCGGATCGAGACCTCGGCCCCGTCCGGCCAGTCGCCGCCGAAGAGGCTCGAGCCGCACGCCGAGCAGAAGACCTTCGCCGCGCCGTCCTCGGGACGGTAGACGCGCAGCAGCTCCTCGCCCGCGAGCAGCCGGAACCGCTCGCGCGCGACGCGGCCCTGGGTCAGCCCTCCCCCGCCGCCCTGCTTGCGGCAGCGCGAGCAGTGACACGTGCTCACGCGCCGGAACGGCAGCTCGACCTCGTAGCGGACCCCGCCGCAGAGGCAGCCACCCGAGACCGTCGTCACGAGATCGTGACGGTCTGCAGTTCGGTGAACGACTCCATCGAGAACGCGCCGCCGACGCGGCCGAGCCCGCTCGCCGTCCCCGAGCGGCCGCCGAAGGGCAGGTGCGGCTCCCAGTAGTTGGAGGAGTCGTTGATGTTCACCCAGCCGGTCTTGACGCGCTCTGCGAACCGCAGTCCCTTGCGGAGATCGGCCGTGAACACCGCAGCGAGCAGCCCGTACGGCGAGGCGTTCGCGAGCTCGATCGCATGGTCGAGCGAGTCGATCGCGACCACGGGCGCGACCGGGCCGAACGTCTCGTCGGTCGCGACGAGCGCGTCGGGCGGCACGCCGTCGAGCACCGTCGCCTGCCAGTACAGCTCGGTGGGGAAGCCGCCGGCACGCGCGCCTCCCGCGACGAGCGTCGCGCCGCGCTCGAGCGCGTCGGCGACGTGCTCGTCCATCTTCGCGGCGCCGCCCTCGTTGTTGAGCGGACCCATCGTGGTGTCGTCGGCGAACGGGTCGCCGAGCCGGATCTCTGCGACGAGCCGCGCCACCTTCTCGACGAACGCCTCGCGCACGTCGCGGTGTACGAGCAGCCGCTCGCCCGCGGTGCAGCTCTGGCCCGCGCACAGGAAGCACGCGGTGACCGTGGCCTGCGCGGCCAGGTCGAGATCCGCGTCCTCGAGCACGACGACCGGCCCGTTGCCGCCCATCTCGAGCAGCAGCGACTTGCCCGCGCCCGCGGCGGCGACCTTGCGGCCCGTCTCGGTGGAGCCGATGAACGCGACCGCGTGCGTGCCCGGATTCCCCGCGATCTCGTCGCCGACGACCGAGCCCGGGCCGGTGACGAGATTGAAGACCCCGGGCGGCAGGTCCGCCTCGACGATGCACTCCGCGAGCGCGATCGCGCAGAGCGCAGTCGTCGACGCAGGCGTCCACACCACGGTGTTCCCGCTCGCGAGCGCGGGCGCGATCAGCTCGGCGGGCATCGTGTAGGGCCAGTTCCACGGCGTGATCACGCCGACGACACCGACCGGGCGGCGGATCAGCAGCACGCGCTTCCCCGGCGACATCGAGTTCGGCAGCAGGCCGCCGAGCCGCTTGCCGTCCTCCGCGGCCATCCGCCAGTACTCGACGAGCTCGTCGACTTCGCCGTACGACTCGCTGTGCAGCGGCTTGCCCTGATCGAGCGTCAGGATCCGGGCCAGCTCGTCGCGCCGCGCCTCGATCGCCTCCGCGACGGCATGCATCTTCGCGGCGCGCTCGAACGCGGTGAGCGAGGCCCAGCCCTCGGCGGCGCGGTTCGCGGCGGCGATCGCGCGGCGCGCGTCGTCGCGGTTCCCGAGCGGGATCTCGCCGATCGCCTCGCCGGTGGCCGGGCTCTCCGCCGTGAACGTCTCGCCGGACGCGGAGCCCACCCACGCGCCGTCGACGAACATCGCCGAGCTAGACGCCACGCGGCGCCTCGTCGTCGAGGACATGGCGCATCAGGTCACGGATCGAGACGATCCCGATCGCCTTGCCCGCCTCGACCACCGGAAGGTGGCGGAAGCCGCCGTGGATCATCAGCGCCGCCGCGTGGCCCGTCGAGTCGTCCGGCTCGATCGTCTCGGGATGCGCGCTCATCCAGTCGGCGACCGTCGTCCCCTCCACGCGACCCGCGGCGACCGCACGCAACACATCGCGCTCGGTGAGAATCCCGACGAGCCGCTCGCCGTCGAGGACGAGCGCCGCACCGACGTGCCGCCCATCGATGCGCTGAGCCGCTTCCGCGAGCGAGAGCCCGGCCTCAACGCCCAGCAGCTCGCGCGACATGATCTCCCCCACATTCGCCATCTCAGTCCCCCAGTTCGGTGCGCCGGCGGTCGACGTACGCCTTGAGCTCGGCCTTGATGTCCGGATCGAGCTCGGGCTCCTCGTACTCCTCCAGCGTCTTCTTCCAGATGTCCGTGGCCCGCGCAGCCGCGTCCTTGCCGCCGTCGCGCGTCCAGCGCTCGTAGTTCGCAGTCGATGAGAGCAGCGGCCGGTAGAAGCACTCGCGGAACCGCTCGAGCGTGTGCACCGCGCCGAGGAAATGTCCGCCCGCGCCGACCTCCTCGTGCGCCGAGAACGCGAGCGACTCCTCGTCGACCTCGAGCGGCGTGAACTCTTCGTGGAGCATCCGCAGGATCTCGATGTCGACGATGAACTTCTCGTAGCAGGAGACGAGCCCCGACTCGAGCCAGCCCGCCGCGTGCATCACGTAGTTCGCCCCGGCGAGCATCGTCGGCAGCATCGTCATCATCGCCTCGTAGCTCGCCTGCGCATCGACGGTCTGGCTCGACGTGAGCCCGCCGCCGGAGCGCCACGGCAGCCCGAAGTGGCGCGCGATCTGACCGGTGCAGAGGAGGCCGACCGCCGACTCCGGAGTCCCGAAGCTCGGGGAGCCGGACTGCATGTCGGTGTTCGAGAGGAACGAGCCAAAGACGACGGGGCAGCCCGGCCGGATCAGCTGCGTAAGCGCGATCCCGGCCATCGCCTCGGCCATCTGCTGCGCGAGCGTGGCCGCGACGGACACGGGCGACATCGCGCCCATCAGCAGGAACGGCGTCACGATCACGGGCTGGTTCGCGCGCACGTACTCGAACAGCGCCGCCAGCATCCGGTCGTCGTAGCGCAGCGGCGAGTTGACGTTGATCAGCGAGATCACGCACGGCGTCTGCTCGATCGACTCCCGGCCGAACACGATCTCGGCCATCGCGATCGTGTCCGCCGCGTTCGGGCCGGAGGTGACCGAGCCCATGAAGATCTTGTCCGTGTAGGTCATCAACGCCTGCACCATGTCGAGGTGGCGCGAGTCGAGCGGCGTGTCCTCCGGCTCGCAGATCGTGCCGCCCGGCGAGTCGAGCTGCGGGAACGAGTGCGAGAGCTTGACGAGGTTCTCGAAGTCGTTCATCGACGCGTTGCGGCGCTCGATCCCCTCGCGCACGAACGGGCAGCCGTACACGGCCGAGAAGACCATGTGCTCGCCGCCGATGTGGACGCTCCGCTCGGGGTTGCGCGCCTGGATGTCGAACTCGCGCGGCGCCTTCGCGACCTGCTCCATGATGAAGTCCGGGTCGAACTTCACGTTCTGGCCGTCGACGTCCTGACCCTGCTTGCGGAACAGCTCGAGCGCCTCCTCGCTCAGGAACTCGACCCCGAGCTCGGAGACGATCCGCCGCCAGCCCTTGTCCAGAGTGTCGATGGCCTCTTCGGACAGGATCTCGTAGCGCGGCATCTTGTTGATCAGCACGGGCTCTCCTCCATCAGTCGTTCCAGGGCGGTTTCGAGGCCACGGTCGCCGGTCTCGCGCACCTCGAGCGGGAGGCGAAGAGCGGCGGCTGCGCGCTCGGCTTCGGCGTGCAGCTCCGGGGTCGGTTCCTGCGCAAGCCAGACGACCTTCTCGTAGTTGCGAAAGTAGTCGTCGCGCAGCTCGGGGTGGCGGTCGAGGCCGAGCCCCTGCCAGACGACGTGGTCGAAGCTCTTGACCAGGAAATCGGTGAGGAAGTACGTGCCCGTCTCGTGCTCGGCGCCGTAGACCTCGTAGCAGTGGGCGCCGGGGAGCCTCGTGTAGCCAGCCAAGTCCGCGCCGCAGTGGGCGTACGCGACGAGCACGTCGTCGCCGGCTGCGGCCTTGGCAACGGCGGCGCGGATCTGCTCGGGCCGGTTGTGCAGCTCGGGCGGCACCGGGCGCACCTCGACGTCCCAGCCGCGCCGCGCGGCAATCTTCTTCACGTGCAGCGCCAGCGCGCCGCAACTGACCACGACCTGCGTCATGCCGGAAAGGCGAGCTGGTCGATGAAGAGGTCGTTGAAGTCGGCGCGGCCCGAGAGCTCGACGTACTCCACCTCGTCGAGCACGGCGCTGGCGGCGGCGCGCTCCTGGACGGAGAGCGCCGCGATCTTCGCGCCCTCACCGGCGACGTTCCCCGCCGAGACGATCCGCGTCAGCGGCAGCTTCGGCACGAGCCCGATCTTCACCGCGCTCGCCGCGGAGAGATACGAGCCGAACGAGCCGGCGAGCAGCACCTGCGCGATCTCCTCGGGCTCGATCCCCATGTCCTTGCAGAGGATCGCCCAGCCGGTCGCGATCGACGCCTTCGCGAACTGGAGCTCGCGGATGTCGCGCTGTGAGAGGAAGACGTCGTCGGTGAGATGGAAGATCGTCTCCTTCTCGATCTTGTCGAGCCGATCCGAGGAGCCGACGACGAACTTGCCGCTCGGGTCGAGAATGCCGGCTCCGACGAGCTCCGCCACTGCCTCGACGAGCCCCGACCCGCAGAGCCCGATCGGCTCGACATCGCCGATCACCGTCAGCTCGATCTCGCCGTCGCGGATCTTCACGCCTTCGATCGCTCCGTCGGCCGCGCGCATCCCGCAGCGGATCTGCGCCGCCTCGAACGCGGGACCCGCGGGCGCCGCGCAGGCGAGCGCCGCCGCCGACGAGCCGAGCACGATCTCCGAGTTCGTGCCGACGTCGATGAAGAGGCGCACGCGCCGGTCGAGCGTCAGGCCGGTCGCGAGGATCCCGGCGACGATGTCCGGGCCGACGTAGGCGCCGAGCGCCGGGAACAGCACGGCGGGCGCGCGCGGATGGACGAGGACGCCGAAGTCGAGCGCCCTGGCCTGCGGCAGCCTGCGCGCGGCGATCGTGAACGGCGCCATCGAGAGCGGCTCGGGGTCGATCCCGAGCGCGATCTGGATCATCGTCACGTTCCCGGCGACGACGATCTCGTAGACCTCGGCCGGGTCGACGCCGCCCTCCTCGAGCACCTCCGCGGTCAGCTCGGCGAGCGTCTCGTGCGCGCGCTCGCGCAGCCGGCCGAGCGCGTCGGGATCCATCATCACCGCGGAGATCCGCGAGATCACGTCGGCGCCGAACGGCTGCTGCATGTTGAGCATCGAGCGCACCGCCGCGGGCAGGCCCGTCTCGAGGTCGAGCAGGTTCGCGACGACCGTCGTCGTGCCGAGGTCGAACGCAAGCGCGAAGCGGCGCGCGGTCGTGTCGCCCGGCTCGACCTCGATCAGCTCGTCGTCGCAGAGGACTGCGGTGACCTGCCAGTTCGCGTCGCGCAGCGTGCGCCCGAGCCCGCGCACGAGCTCGAGCGGGACGCGCAGCTCGAGATCGTCCATCGCCGCGAGCACGCGCTCGAGGTCGGAGGTCTGGTCCTCGAGCGTCGGCTCGGTCAGCTCGAGGTAGCGCTTCTGGACGGCCGGGCGCAGGATCACGTGGCGGCCGACGCCGACGAGCGCCGCCTTCGGGCGCGTCTGCAGCGCGGGCACCTCGACGACGACGTCCTCGTTCGCCTCGGCGCGGCACGCGAGCCGCCAGCCGGCCTTCAGCTCGGCGACCTCGAACGCGCGCGGGTCGACGGCCGAGATCCCGACCGAGCCCGACGAGACGCGCACCTTGCACTTCTTGCAGGTGCCGTGTCCGCCGCAGGTCGAGTCGATCGCGACCGCGTTCCAGCTCGCCGCGTCGAACAGCGTCGTCCCCGCGGGCACGCGCGCCTCCTTCGTGGCGCCGTCGGCCTGCTCGAACCGCAGCCGGACGCGCTCGGGCTGAGCCGCGCGCTCCTCCGGAATCGGCTCGACGGCACTCATGACGCCTCCGCGGCCGCCTTCGCGTCGCGATAGCGCTTGATCCAGACCGCGCCCCACTCGTCGCGCCCGAGCATCAGATCCGTGGCGCGCACCGCGTCGACGCACTGCGGCGAGCGCGCGTCCATGATCGCGCTCGTCAGTCCATGGCTTTGCGCGATCGCGAGAAACGTCGCGCCGAGCGCATGGCGACCGGGCATCGCAAACGACGTGTTCGACGCGCCGCAGGTCGTGTTGACACCGAGCTCGTCGCGCAGCAGATGAAGCGTCTCGATGAACGCCGTCACTGCGCGCGGCTCGGCGCCGATCGGCATCGCGAGCGGGTCGATGATCACGTCCTCGGGCGGAATCCCGTGGTCGCCCGCCGCCGAGACGATCTTCTTCGCGATCGCGAGCCGCTCCGCCGGCTCCATCCGGATCTCGTCGTCGTTCGCGAGCCCGATCACCGCGGCGCCGTGGCGCGCGACGATCGGAAGGATCGCCTCGAGCCGCTCGTCCTCGCCGGTCACCGAGTTCACGAGCGCCTTGCCCTCGTACGCCGAGAGCCCGGCCTCGAGCGCCTCGATGATCGAGGAGTCGATGCAGATCGGGAGGTCCGCGAGCCCCTGCACGAGCGGGATCGCCTGGCCCATCAGGCCGACCTCGTCCGCCATCGGGTCGCCGACGTTCACGTCGAGGACGTCCGCGCCCCCGGCCACCTGCTCGGCCACGTCGACCTCGACCTGTGAGAGGTCGCCGGCCTGGAGCTGGGCCTGGAAGGCCTTCCGCCCGGTCGGGTTGATCCGCTCGCCGATGATGCAGAACGGCTGCTCGGGCCCGATCACGACTGTCCTCGACCGCGACTGGATGACGGTGTCCATCAGGCGGGGACTGCCGCGCGCTTGCGCTGGATCAGGTCCTTCGCCATCCGCACCGCCGTCGAAGCGTCGGCCGCGTACGCGTCTGCGCCCACGGCGTCGGCGTACTCCTGCGTCACCGGCGCGCCGCCGACCATCACGATCACGTCGTCGCGGATCCCGGCCTTCTGCAGCGCGTTGATGTTGGCCTTGAACATCGGCATCGTCGTCGTCAGGAACGCCGAGAAGCCGACGATCTCGGGCTTGTGCTCGATGATCTTCTCCACGAACACCTCGGGCGCGACGTTGACCCCGAGGTCGTAGACCGTGAAGCCGGCGCCCTCGAGCATGATGTTGACGAGGTTCTTGCCGATGTCGTGCACGTCGCCCTTGACCGTGCCCATCACGAACGTGCCGACGGTCTGGGCGCCGGTCTCGGCGAGCAGCGGGCGCAGGATGTCGAGCGCGCCCTGCATCGCGCGCGCGGCGATCAGCATCTCCGGCACGAAGTAGTCGCCCCGCTCGAACCGCGCGCCGACCTCCTCCAGCGACGGGATCAGCCCCTCGTACAGCATCCGCTCGGGGTCGAGGTCGTCGGCGAGCCCGGCGTTGACCAGGTCTTTGACCTCCGGCGCGTTGCCGATCAGCGTCTCGTCGTAGAGGCCCTGGATGATCTCTTCGTGTGTCATGCAGCTCCTCGTTGGTCGCGGTGGCCGAGCCGCTCGGCCAGCGTCGCCGCTTCCTCGACGAGGAGCGGTGCGAGCCGGTCGATGCGGTCGACGGTCAGGCGGGCGCTGGGCCCGGAGATGGAGAGTGCGGCGATTGCGTCGCCGCCGGGCCCGAAGACGGGCGCGGCGAGTGCGGAGAGGCCGAGCTCGAGCTCGTCGATCGAGGTCGCGTAGCCGCGCGTCACGACGAGGCGCAGCTCCGGGGTCAACTTCTTGGCGCCGCCGAAGGCGAGGAAGCACTTGCCGTTCGCGGCGAGCTCGAAGGCGACGCGACGGCCGACCCAGTCGGTCACGCCGACGAAGTGCGCAGTGTCCTCCTGGGCCAGGTGCTCGACGCCGTCGGGGCCGGGCACGGCGAGGTTGATCGTCTCGCCCGAGACGTCGGCGAGCCGGCGCAGCGACGGCGCGGCGAGCTCGACCAGCGTTGCCGCGGTGTCGCGGTTCGCGTAGCGCAGCAGCACGGGCCCGGGCCGAAGGCGGCCGCGATCCTCGATCCGCTGGACGAGTCCCTGGCGCTCGAGCGCGGCGACGAGCCGCGACGTCGTGCTCTTCGGCAGCCCGGAGCGCTCCGCGAGCTCACCGACCGACGGCGGCTGCGCGGACTCGACGACGCGAACGAGCAGCTGAGCCGCCCGGTCGATCGACTGCGTTCCGGTGGGTGTCGTCGGGATCGTGTCCACGATGTGGAACTCCTGTTCCACGGCGAATTGAAGCGACCCGCAGGCCCTGCGTCAACCTCGCGCGTCGCGCGCTGAGGCGACCTCGATCCTGAAGCCGTCCGGGTCGAGGAAGAACGTGGCGTAGAAGTCCGGGCGGTACTGCGGGAACAGGCGCGGCGCGTGGAGGATCTCGGCTCCTGCTGCGACCGCCGCCGCATGCGCCGCGTCCACGTCGCCGCGCGCCTCGACGGCGAACGCGACGTGGTGGAGCCCCGGCGCGTACAGCTCGAACTGCTGCTCCTCGAACGCCTGGCGCAGCCCGATCGACCCCGAGGCGGCGCCGGGAAAGCGCAGGTAGTGGATCTGCTCGCCGCGCTCGCCCGGGAACAGAACAGGCTCCTCGAGCCCGAGCGGCCCGAGCACGGCACGGTAGAAGTCGAGCGACGCGGCGAGGTCGCGACAGACGAGATCGACATGGCCGAGCCCGACGAGCATCGCCTCTACTTTGACCTGAACCGCATCGGGCTGCGAGGCTAAGCACTTGGCGAACGTCCCCTCGTCCCTCGAGATCGCGCAGAGCGCCGAGCTCCGCCCGATCGCAGAGCTCGCCGCCGGCGCGGGGCTCCTGCCGGACGAGGTCGAGCTGTACGGGCGCTACAAGGCGAAAGTCGACCTGTCCGTTCTGACCCGGCTCGCCGACCGGCCGGACGGAAAGCTCGTCACCGTGACCGCAATCACGCCGACCAAGGCCGGCGAGGGCAAGACCACGACCGCCGTCTCGCTCACCCAGGGGCTCGGCTTCATCGGCAAGAGCCCGGTTCTCTGCCTGCGCGAGGCGTCGCTCGGCCCCGTCTTCGGGATCAAGGGCGGCGCGGCGGGCGCCGGCCACGCCCAGGTCGTGCCGATGGAAGACCTGAACCTCCACTTCACCGGCGACATCCACGCGATCGGCGCGGCGAACAACCTGCTCGCGGCGATGCTCGACGCGCACATCCTCCACGGCACCGAGCCGCGGCTCGACCCGCTCTCGATCTCGTGGCGCCGCTGCGTCGACATCAACGACCGCGCGCTCCGCGACATCGTGGTCGGGCTCGGCGGCCGCGCCAACGGCTATCCGCGCCAGACCGGGTTCGACATCACCGCCGCCTCCGAGGTGATGGCGATCGTCGCCGTCGCGCGCGACCTGCGCGACCTGCGCGCCCGCCTCGGCGCGATCACGGTCGGCTCGACCTTCGAGGGCGAGCCGGTCACCGCCGAGCAGCTCCGGGCCGCGGGCGCGATGACCGTGCTGCTGAAGGACGCGCTCAAGCCGAACCTCGTGCAGACGCTCGAGGGCCAGCCCGCCTTCGTCCACTGCGGCCCCTTCGCCAACATCGCCCACGGCAACAACTCGCTCGTTGCCGACCGCGTCGCGCTCAAGCTCGGCGACTTCGTGATCACCGAGAGCGGCTTCGGCTCGGACATGGGGATGGAGAAGTTCTTCGACATCGTCTGCCGCGTCGGCGACCTGAAGCCGTCGGCGACGGTGCTCGTGGCGACGGTCAAGGCGCTCAAGCACCACGGCGACGACCCCGACGGTGGGCTCGACGCGATCGAGCGCGGCGCCGCGAACCTGATCCGCCACCTCGGGATCATCCGCGAGTTCGGGATCAACGCCGTCGTCGCGCTCAACCGCTTCCCGAGCGACACCGACGAGGAGCTCGAGCTCGTGCGCAGGATCGCGCTCGAGAACGGCGCCTTCGCGGCCGAGCTGAACGAGGGCGTCGCGAAGGGCGGCGAGGGCACGGCGGCGCTGGCCGAGGCCGTCGTCGCGGCGGCGAACGAGCCGAACAGCTTCGACTTCGTCTACGAGCTCGACGCGCCGATCGAGGCGAAGATCGAGGCGATCGCAAAGCGCGTCTACGGCGCCGACGGGATCTCGCTCCTCCCCGCGGCGCAGCAGCGGATCCGCGCAGCTCAACGCTGTCGGCTTCGACAAGTTGCCCGATCTGCATGGCGAAGACGCATCTCTCGCTCTCGCACGACGCGACGCTCACCAACGCGCCGACCGGCTTCACGGTCACCGTCCGCGATATCCGCCCGTACACCGGGGCCGGCTGGCTCGTCGCTCTGTGCGGCGACATGCAGACGATGCCCGGCCTCGGCGCGAGCCCCGCCGCGTTCAACGTCGACATCGACGCGGAGGGACGCACGGTTGGCCTCTTCTGATCGCGGGAGTAGGCTGGGCCGGTGACGACCACCGTCGACCGGAGCGGTCCCCCGCTGATCCGTGCCGAGGGCGTCTGGAAGATCTTCGGCCGCAAGGCCGACAGCGTGATCGGGACGCCTGACGCCGACCTTCCCCGCGCCGAGCTCCGGGCGAAGACCGGCTGCGTCGCGGCCGTGCGGAACGTGTCGTTCGACGTCTGGCCGAGCGAGGTCTTCGTCGTGATGGGCCTCTCCGGCTCCGGCAAGTCGACCCTCGTGCGCACCTTGATCCGCCTGATCGAGCCGAGCGCCGGGAAGATCGAGATCGACGGCAAGGACGTGACCGGAGCGAGCCAGGCCGAGCTGCGCCAGCTCCGCCGCCACACCTCGTCGATGGTCTTCCAGCATTTCGGCCTGCTGGCGCACCGCCGCGTGATCGACAACGTCGCGTTCGGGCTCGAGGTGCAGGGCGTGCCGAAGGCGAAGCGGCTCGCGCGCGCCGCCGAGGTGCTCACGCTCGTCGGGCTCGAGGACTCGGCCAACCAGTTCCCCGACCAGCTCTCGGGCGGGATGCAGCAGCGCGTCGGCCTGGCGCGCGCGTTCGCCGTCGACCCGACGGTGATGCTCTACGACGAGCCGTTCAGCGCGCTCGATCCGCTGATCCGGCGCGACATGCAGGACGAGGTGATCCGGCTCCAGCACGAGACCGGCAAGACGATGGTCTTCATCACGCACGACCTGCCCGAGGCGCTGCGGCTCGGCGACCGGATCGCGATCATGCGCGACGGCGCGATCGTCCAGCTCGGCACGCCCGAGGATCTCGTCGGCTCGCCCGCCGACGACTACGTTCAGAACTTCGTCCGCGACATCCCGCGCAGCCACGTCCTCACGCTGCGCTGGATCATGCGGCCGGCCGTTGCGGGCGAGGAGAACGGGGCGACGCTGCCGGTCGGGACGACCGTGCGGGACGCGATCCCGGTGATCGCGGGCAGCGAGCGGCCGGTGTGCGCGGTCGAGGACGGGCGCGTCGTCGGCGTCGTCGACCGCGAGGCCGTGCTGACGGCGATCGCGGGCGAGCGCGACTGATGGCGACGGTGACCGCTCCCGCGGCGGCGGCCTTCACCGCGCCGAGGCCCTGGTGGCGCGGGAAGATCGGGCTCGTCGTCGGGATCGTGGTCGGGATCGTGGTCGCCTACATCGGCTGGAAGAGCAAGTACCCGTGGCCGTCGTGGCTGACCTGGGGCTCGCTCTCGGGCTATCTCGACCGGTTCCAGGCGTGGCTCAGCAACGAGCGCAACGTGCCGAATCCGAGCCCGTTCTTCACGATCTTCAACGGCTTCGCGACGTTCCTCGACAACCTCGTCTCGTGGCTGACGAGCTTCTTCCTCAAGCTGACCTGGGTCGGGACGACGGTGCTCGGCACGGTCGTCGCACTGCGCTTCGGCAGCCGCCGCGCGGCGCTCGGCGTGCTCGCGGCATTCCTCTCGTTCGCGCTGATGGGCCTGTGGCTCGAGAGCGTGCAGACCTTCGCGCTGATGTTCTCCGCGGTCGCGCTCTCGCTGCTCGTCGGGATGCCGCTCGGAGTGATCGCCGGCCGCTCCGACCGGTTCCAGCGCGCGATCACGCCGATCCTCGACGCGATGCAGATCGTGCCCGCATTCGCGTACCTGATCCCGGTCGTGATCCTGTTCTCGGTCGGCCCGGGGGCCGCGGTCGTGACGACGATGATCTACGCGATTCCGCCAGCGATCCGGATCACCGCGCTCGGGATCCGCGGCGTCGCGACGAACACGGTCGAGGCGGCCGAGGCGATCGGCTCGACGCGCTGGCAGGTGCTGACGAAGGTGCAGATCCCGCTCGCGCGACGGATGCTGCTCCTGTCGGTCAACCAGATGATCCTGTTCGCGCTCTCGATGGTCGTGATCGCCGGGCTGATCGGCGGGCCGGGCCTCGGCGACGTCGTCACGACCGGGCTCTACTCGAACCCGGCGCTGGCGATCCTCGCGGGGATAGCGATCGTGATCATGGCGATCGCGCTCGACCGCGCGACCGAGTCGATGGCCAACCGCACCGACCCGACAAAGCGCCACGTGACCGAGGACATGAAGCGACGGCTCCAGCTCGAGACGGTCGCCGCAACCGTCGCCGTGCTCGGCTCGGTCGCGCTCGCCTACGCCTTCGGCGCGGGCTCGGTCTACTCCGGCCGAAACGCGCAGTCATGGCTGCTCGCGCAGATCCAGTCGGTGCTCGACTACGTCCAGAACCCGGCCACGGTCGTGTTCGCGGATCTCCTCGCCGATCGGCAACTTCGATGGTCAAGTACGGCCTCGAGCCGCTCAACAACTACTTCGCCAACACGCCGTGGTTCGTGATGCTGCTCGGCCTGTCGGCGATCGCGCTCGTGATCAGCGGCAGGCGTCCGGCTATCACAACCCTTGTGGCGCTCGTCTCAATCGGAGTGATGGGTCAGTGGAACCCGGCGATGGCGACTGCGTCACAGGTACTCGTGGCGACCGCGCTCGCCGTCGCGTTCGGCTTCGGGCTCGGCGTGTGGTCGGCCGAGAGCCGCACCGTGGAGAAGATCACTGCGTCCGATCGCGACGTGCTGCAGACGCTGCCGCAGCTCGTCTACATCATCCCGTTCATCTACCTGATGCCGGTCTCGATCGTGCCGGGGATCATCGCGGCCGTGCTCTACGCGACGCCCGTCGTGATGCGGCTCGTGGCGGCCGGCGTCCGTGACGTGGAGCCGAACACCGTCGAGGCGGCGCGCTCGTTCGGCGCCACGAGGCTGCAGGTGCTCGCGAAGGTGAAGATCCCGCTGGCCCGCGACGCGATCATGCTCGGCGTCAACCAGGGGATCATCATGGTGCTGGCCGTCGTCGTGATCGGCGGGCTCGTCGGCTCGGGCGGGCTCGGCTACGAGGTCGCGCAGGGGCTGCAGCGGAACGAGTTCGGCCAGGGCGTCCTGGCGTCGCTCGCGATTCTCGCGCTCGGCATCGCGCTCGACCGGGTCACGCAGGGCGAACCGGCGGGCTCGGCAAGGAGCTCAGACGTGATGAGCCAACAACGTGAACGCAACAGGAGGAGGCTCGAATGTCGAAACGTCTCGGAGCGCGGCGGGGTCTGTCGGCCGCGGGCGTGCTCGCACTTGTCGCGGTCGCCGCGCTCGCGGTCGTCGGCGTCGCCGGCGCCAAGCGTGCGGCGTCGTCGTGCGGCACGGTCACGATCAACGAGCAGGCGTGGGCCGGCTCGACGGCCAACACGTACGTGGCCAAGAACGTGCTCGAGAGCATCGGCTGCAAGGTCAACATCACCCAGATCGCGGAGATCCCCGTCTACCAGGCGATGGCCGACGGCAAGGTCGACGCCGTGCTCGAGGACTGGCAGCACGTCGCCCAGTACAAGCAGTACATCACCAAGCAGCACACCGCCGTGATGGGCGGGCCGAACGGCGTCGTCGGGCACATCGGCTGGTACATCCCGACGTACCTGATGAAGCAGTACCCGCAGTTCAAGACGTGGAAGGGGCTGAAGGGCAAGGAGTCGATCTTCAAGAGCCCGGAGTCCGGTTCGCAGGGGATGTTCCTCGGCGGCGACCCGTCGTACGAGCAGAAGGACGTCAGCAGCTGATCAAGGCGCTCGGCCTGAACCTGAAGTTCGTCAGCGTCGGCGCTGAGCCGGCCCAGGTCGCGCGCTGGAGTCAGCTCTACAAGCAGAAGAAGCCGGTCCTCTTCTACTGGTACACGCCGCAGTACCTGAACACGGAGTACCAGCTCTCCGAGGTTCAGCTGCCGCCGCGGTTCACGACCTGCAAGGACGACGCAACGGCAGGCGGCAACGTCGCTCAGTACAAGTGCGCGTACGCGAACGAGATCCTGAACAAGGTGTTCAGCGCGAAGTTCGCGAAGAGCGGCTCGCCCGCCTACGCGGTGCTCAAGCGGTTCAAGTGGTCGAACCTCGACCAGGAGAACGTGGCTCGCATGATCGCCGGGCAGCACATGGACCCGGACAAGGCGGCCAAGCAGTGGATCGCGGCCAATCAGGCCAAGGTCAACAAGTGGCTCGGTAAGTAGCTAGAGGAGCGTTCTGCGGAGCGCCTCGCGCCAGCCGGCGTGGAGGCGCTCCGCTTCCTCTTCGTCCATGCGGGGCTCGTAGCGGGCGCCTGCGGGCGCCGGACGCGGCTCCGGCCAGAGGCCGACGGCGAGCCCGGCGAGGAGCGCGGCGCCGAGCGCGGTCTGCTCGGGCTCGGCGGCGACCTCGACCGGGATTCCGAGCACGTCCGCCTGGAACTGCATCAGCCACGCATTGGCAGTCATGCCGCCGTCGGCGCGCAGCGAGTCGAGCGAGCCGGGCATCGCGTCGAGCACGTCGCGCGTCTGGTACGCGGCGGCCTCGAGCGCGGCGCGGATGAGGTGCTCGCGCGTGGTGCCGCGCGTGAGCCCTGCGATCAGCCCGCGCGCGTCGGGCGCCCAGTGCGGCGAGCCGAGCCCGGCGAGCGCGGGAACGAAGTAGACGCCGTCGTTGCCTGCGAGCGAAGCGGCCGCGGCGGCGCTCTCCTTCGCGTCGCCGATCAGTCCGAGGCCGTCGCGCAGCCACTGCATCGCCGCGCCGGTGACGAAGACGGAGCCCTCGAGCGCGTAGGCCGGCGGCTCGCCGGCGCGGCGCGCTGCGGCGGTGCGCACGAGCCCGTCGGGGGGCGGCGAGCAGTCCGCGCCGGTGGGCGCGAGCACGAAGCTTCCCGTTCCGTACGTCGCCTTGGCCGTCCCACCCGCGGCGAAGAGCGCGGCCTGCTGGTCGCCCGCGATCCCGGCGATCGGGACTGTCGCGCCGAACAGCTCTGCCTCGCCGAAGACCCCGCTCGAGGGTCGGATCTCGGGCAGCAGCTCGCGCGGGACTCCGAACAGCTCGAGCAGCTCGTCGTCCCAGCCGAGCGTCGCGAGCGAGACGAGCAGCGTGCGGGACGCGTTCGTCTCGTCGGTGACGTGGACGCGCCCGCCGGTGAGCTTCCAGACGAGCCACGAGTCGACCGTGCCGAACGCGAGCGGCTCGTCGGCCTCGACGTTGGCGAGCAGCCACTCGAGCTTCGTCGCCGAGAAGTACGGATCGGCGACGAGCCCGGTCAGCTCGCGCAGACGCGCGGCAGGAAGCTCGCGGCAGCGCTCGGCCGTGCGCCGGTCCTGCCAGACGATCGCGTTTGCGATTGGCCGGCCACTCAGGCGTCCCCACAAGACGGTCGTCTCGCGCTGGTTCGTGATCCCGATCGCGTCGAGCTCCTGCGGCCGCATCCCCGTAAGCGCCTGCTCGGCGGCGGCGAGGACACTCGCCCAGATCTCCTCCGGATCGTGCTCGACCCAGCCCGGGCGCGGAAAATGCTGCGGCACCTCCGCGTAGCCGCGACCGCGAATCGCCAGCTCGTCGTCGACGACGAGGCAGGTCGTGCCGGTCGTCCCCTGGTCGATGGCGAGGAGCATCAGGAGAGACTAAGCAGTGCGACGCCTGCGACGACAAGGGCGGCGCCGGAAAGCCGCTCCACGCCGACACGCTCCTTCAGGAACACACCGGCGAGCGCGGCGGCGATCAGGACGCTCGTCTCGCGCACCGCGGCGACCGACGCGGCGGACGCGCGCTGGAGCGCCGCGAGCACCAGCGCGTAGGCGACAAAGGTCGCGAGCCCGGCGACGCAGGTCGGCCAGGTCACTGCGGCGCGCACCGCGCTCCGCCCCTTCCACCGCAGGACGACCACCGCGTAGACGACGGACGGGATGATCATCGAGAGCTCGAGGTAGGCGATCGGCGAGGCGTAGCGGATTCCGCGCTTGTCGATCAGCGTGTACGCGGCGATGCAGCACGCGATCACCAGGCCGAACGCGATCCCGCGGCGATCGGCACTCTTGAAGCCGCTCACGAGCACGACGCCGCCGCCCACGAGCACCACGCCGAGCGCCTGGCCCCATGACGTCGACTTCCCCAGCGCGACGACGCCGACGAGCAGCACGAGCACCGGCGCGCTGCCGCGCGCGACGGGATAGACGACGGACAGCTCCAACCTCCGGTACGCCGCCGCGAGCAGCGCGAAGTAGGCGAGCTCGAACAGTCCCGTCGCGAGGATGTACGGCCAGACCTGCGAGTCGACGTGCCCGAAGATCACCGCAACCGGCGCGAACACGACGATCGCGACGACGAGCGCGACCGCCATCGCCGCCTCGGGATCGCGTGGGCGCGCGAGGAGCAGGTTCCAGCAGGCGTGCACGAATGCGGCGGCGAGGGCGAGCAGAAGGGCCGAGGTCGGCACGCGGGAAGGGTAGGCTTCGGCGCCGGATGGCTCCTCGCGCCGCAGTCTTCGACTTCAACGGCACGCTGTCCGACGACGAGCCGATCCTCTACGCGATCTACGCCGAGATGTTCGCCGCGAACGGCCGCCCGCTGAGCCAGCAGCAGTACGTCGACGAGCTGGCCGGGAACTCCGAGGAGGAGATCATCGGGCGCTGGCTCGGGCACGACCGACCGGATCTGCCCGAGCTCGTGCGCGAGCGAATCGACCGGTACAAGGTCGCTGTCGCCGACGGCTCGACGGTGTATGCGGAGGTGCGCGAGGCGGTTCGCCACGCCGCGGCGCGGATGCCCGTGGCGATCGTCTCGGGCGCGGCGCGCGAGGAGATCGTCCCCGTGATCGACGCGACGGGCCTCGCACCGCTGATCGTCGGCATCGTCGCGGCCGGCGACGTGGCCCACGGCAAGCCGCATCCCGAGGGCTACCTCCGCGCGCTCGCGCTCTTCGAGGGGATCCGCGCCGAGGAGGTGATCGTGTTCGAGGACACCGAGGTCGGTATCACCGCCGCCAAGGCCGCCGGAATGCGCTGCGTCGGGATCACGCGCACGCTCGGCGCTGCGCGGCTGACCGGGGCCGACGAGCTGATCGGCGCGATCGACCTCGCGACGGTCGAGCGCCTGCTCGCGTGACCCCGTTCGTGATCGCGCACCGCGGCGCGTCGTGGGACCTGCCCGAGAACACCCTGCCTGCCTTCGAACGCGCGATCGAGGTCGGCGCGGACTACATCGAGCTCGACGTCCACGCGCGCGCCGACGGCGAGCTCGTCGTTACCCACGACCCGCCCCGCGGTCGCACCGGCCTCCCCACGCTCGCGGAGGCCGTCGACCTGACCCGCGGGCGGATCGGACTGATGGTCGAGCTGAAGACGCCGTCGCGCTACCGCCGCCACGACATCGTCCGCCGCACGCTCGCCCTGCTCGACGACGACGCGGTGATCGTCTGCTTCCAGCGCGCCGCGCTCGAGGAGGCGCGCCGCCTCCGGCCCGGCATCCGCACCGTGCAGCACGTCGGCTTCAGCGTCTCGATCCGCGGCGCGCGCGGCGCGTGGGCGGCCGGCTTCTGGGATCCGCGCACGACCGCGCGCGGGCTCGCGGCGGCGCGACGCTATGGGCTCGAGACGACGGTCTACACGGTCAACGAGCCGGCGCGGATGCGCGAGCTCGCCGCACTGGGCGCCTCGGGGATCTTCACTGACCGGCCGGAACTGGCACTTCAGGCTCTTCGGCGAGGCTGAGCAGCCGGGCGCTCTCCGGCGGGAAGCTCGCCGTCACGTGCATCCCGATCGTCAGCGCCGCGGCCCGGGTCGTCGCGAGATCGGCGGTCATCCCGCGCTCGCCGCTCTCGTCCTCGATCCGTACGCGCGTCGTCGAGCCGAGGAAGATGTGCGAGACGACGACGCCGGTGAACGAGGTGTTGTCCGTCGCATGGCCGTCGCTCGCGGCGACGAGGTCGACCGTCTCGGGCCGCACGAGCAGCAGCACTCGCTCGCCGCGCGGCAGGCCTTCGGCCGCGTGGACGTGCAGCTGCTTGCCGCCGTACTCGACGAAGCCCTCGCCGGCGACGACCGAGGCGAGCCGGTTCATCGTGCCGATGAACTCCGCGACGAACGGCGTCGCCGGAGAGCCGTACATCTCCGCCGGGGAGCCAACCTGCTCGATCTTTCCGCCGAACATCACCGCGACCCGGTCGGAGACCGACAGCGCCTCCTCCTGGTCGTGCGTGACGTAGATCGTCGTGATCCCGAGCTCGAGCTGGATGCGGCGGATCTCCTCGCGCAGCTGCACGCGCACCTTCGCGTCGAGCGCCGAGAGCGGCTCGTCCAGCAGCAGCACGCTCGGCTCGATCGCGAGCGCGCGCGCGAGCGCCACGCGCTGCTGCATGCCGCCCGAGAGCTGATGCGGATAGCGCTTGCCGGCATGGCCGAGGCCGACCAGCTCGAGCAGCTCCTCGACGCGCTTCTGCCGGTCGCCCTTCGCCTTGCGACGGATCTTGAGGCCGTAGTCGACGTTCTGCTCGGCAGTCATGTTCGGGAACAGGCTGTAGGCCTGGAAGACCATGCCCATGTCGCGCTTGTTGGGCGCCAGCCGCGTGATGTCCTTGCCGCCGACGACGATCGCGCCCGAGTCGGGCTGGTCGAAGCCGGCCACGAGGCGCAGCGCCGTCGTCTTGCCGCAGCCGCTCGGGCCGAGCAGCGAGACGAACTCGCCCGTCTGGAGCGAGAGGTTGATCCCCTGGAGCGCGGTGACCGCCCCGAACGAGCGCCACAGCTCCTTCAGCTCGACGTGAACCGTCATCGGCCGATCCCCACGCGCACGGTGCGTTGGCCGCCGCGCCGGCCGATGAGCAGGATCGAGAGCATCGCGGCCCACGTTATCCCGAAGCTCATCAGCGTTGCGGCCGCAGCCGGATAGGCGCTGTCCTGGTTCACCTGCTGCAGATACGTCGGGAACGTGTGGAACGCAGCGAGGCTCGAGATCGTGAACTCGCCCATCACGATCGCGAGCGTGAGGAACGCGCCGCTCAGCGCCGCGACACGGATGTTCGGGAGGATCACGCGCCCGAGCGTCGTCCGCCAGGTCGCGCCGAGCCCGCGCGAGGCCTCGGTCAGCGTGTGCACGTCGATCGCGCGGAAGCCCGCGTCGAGCGAGAAGTAGATGTACGGGAACGCGAGGATCACGTAGGCGCCGGTCAGGAAGAGGTCGGGCTTGCCGAGGAACCAGAAGGGCGCGTGCAGCGTGTCCTTGTAGAACTTGAGCAGCCCGACGACGAGGATGATCGGCGGGATCACGAACGGCACGAGCGCCATGAAGCCGACCACCGGGCGCAGCCGCGGCAGCTTCAGGTGCACCCAGTAGATCGTCGGCACGAACAGCAGCAACCCGACGACGATCGTCTCGACCGCCAGCCGGAACGAGAGCTTGATCGTCGACCAGAAGTCCGGCGAGTGGAGGATCGTGCCGTAGGCCGAGAGGCTGCAGCAGTGCCCCGTCTGCGCGTTCTTGAGGCTGAACAGGAGCGTCGCGATCAGCGGGATCAGGAAGTACGCGGCGCCCAGCACGAGCCAGACCACTGCCGACGGCGCGATGCGGACCTTCTTCACTTCGCCCACCGTGATGCGCGCCGCTGGAGCGGGATGTAGAAGATCATCATCGCGGCCAGCACGGCGAACATCCCGAACGCGAGCGCCTGGCCCTCGTGCGGGTTCGTGAAGACGTTGCCCGAGAGGTCGTTGCCGATCAGGATCGGCACGAGCGGCAGGCCCGTCCCGCTCGTCAGCGCATAGGCCGTCGCGTAGGCGGCGAACGCATTGCCGAAGAGCAGGATCACCGCGCCGAGGATCGAGGGCGCGAGCACCGGCATGCCGATGTGGCGCCAGTACTGGAAGCGGCTCGCGCCGAGGTTGGACGAGGCCTCGCTCCATTCCGCGCGGAGGCCGTCGATCGCCGGCGCGATCACCAGGATCATCAGCGGGATCTGGAAGTAGAGGTAGACGAGCTCGACGCCCTTCTGCGACCAGATCGCGAAGCCGTGGTCGTAGATGTTGATCCCGAAGACGTTCTGGATGAACTGGGTCACGATCCCGATCGTGCCGAGGGTGGCGATGAAGGCGAACGCGAGCGGGATCCCGCCGAAGTTCGCCGCGACGCCGGAGAACGTGCCGAACGCGGAGCGGATCCAGCCCGGTGTGCCCTTGCGGATCGCGGCGTAGGCGATCAGCAGGCCGAACAGGCCGCCGAGGAGCGCCGTCACGAGGCTGATCTTGATGCTGCCCCAGAACGCGTCGCGCGTGCTCGCGGTGGAGACGATCGAGGCGATGTTGTGGAAGGTGTAGCCGCCGTGATCGGTCTGGAAGGCACCGACCATCACGGTCGCGGCGGGCAGGATCAGGAACATCGCGGCGTAGGCGAAGAACGGGACGACGCCGAGCCAGGCGAGCGAAGGACGTCTCCGGCCGGGCGGCGGACCCGGCCGGAGACTTTCGCTTCGTGCTACTGCGTGTGTTGCCAGAGGGCTAGGACCCGACCTTCGAGGGCCATTCCTTCTGGATCGTCGCCTTGGCGGCCGTGATCTGGCCGAGGCTCGCGAACTTCACCTTCGCGTAGAGGGCGCCCGACGGAAGCGCCGCGATCAGCGGCTTCGGGATCACCTTCCGGTTGTACATGTCGGTGAACCGGGCCGGATGCGCGAAGCCCTTGAGGAACAGGAGCTGGCCCTGGTCGGAGTAGAGAAACTCCTCCCACAGCCGGGCCGCGTTCGGATGCGGGCCCGTCGCGTTGATCGCCTGGCAGTAGTAGCCGCCGTACACGCCGTCGGCCGGGACGTTGACCTTCCACTTCGCCGAGGGGAACTCGGGCCCGTAGGCGAGGTTGTTGTAGTCCCAGTCGATCGAGATCGGCGTCTGGCCGGACGCGACCGTCTGCGGGGTCGTCTGCACCGGGATGTAGTTGCCGTTCTTCTTCATCGCGGCGAACCAGTCGATGCCCGGGCTGACGTTGCTGAGCGAGCCGCCGTTCGCGATCGCCGCCGCAAAGACACCGGCCACCGCGGAGTTCGAGGTGAGCGGGCTCGCCGTTCATCGCGACCTTGTTCTTGTACTCGGGCTTCGTCAGGTCGGCGAACGTCTTCGGAGGATTGCTCACCAGATTGGCGTTGTAGCCGATCGAGATGACACCCCAGTAGTCACCCGTCCAGTAGCCGCGCGTGTCCTTCATCGGCCGCGGCATCGTCGCGCAGTTGCTGTTGAAGTACTTGCCGTAGAGACCCGCGATCGTGCCTGCGACCGCAAACGACGGGCCGACGTCGACGACGTCCGGAGCACGCGGATCGCCCTTGAGCGAGACGATCGCCTGGTTCTCCTGCGCGGAGCTGCCGTCGGGGTTGTCGCTCGTGATCCCGATGCCGTACTTCTTGGTGAACGTGGAGATGATCTCGCCGTAGTTCGCCCAGTCGGGCGGCAGCGCGATCACGTTGAGCGTGCCCTTCCTTCTTCGCCGCTGCGACGAGCGCCTTCATGTTCGCCGCAGAACCCTTCAGCGGCGGCGAAGCAGCGCTCGCCCGCCGTGCCGCCGCAGCGAGCGACGGACTGGCGCCGAGGACCGTGAGCCCGAACGCGGCCGCCGCGCTGCGCCGCAGCATCGACGAACGGCTGAACTCCGATTCCTCGAGCTTGGCGAAGAACTCTTGCTCGTGCGCTTCGTAGTCCTCCATCTGTGACCCTCCGTATCCTGGGGTTGGAAGCCGAGCCTAGTCATGCGCTACGACGGTTTCAACGATCGCTGGTTAGTCTCTCAAACGTGACTGCACTTCGTAACCCCTTTGACACAAGTGGGGAATGGCTTCGTTGTGCGCTCCATGCGCACACGACCAATTCGGACGGTGAGCTCGCTCCGGATCTGCTCGTTCGCCACTACGAATGGGCCGGATTCGACGTTCTCGCGATCACCGATCACTGGGTGAGGACGGTCGAGCGCTCGACGAAGCGCCTGCTCGTGCTGCCCGGAACCGAGCTCAACGCCCAGTGCGGCGGGCCCGAGCACGACGCCCACGTGCTCGCGCTCGGCCTCGACGCCGATCCGGAGATTCCCGACGGCGAGTTTGCGCAGCTCCAGGAGGTCGTGAACTGGATCAACGCGGCGAACGGCGTCGCCTACATCGCGCACACCTACTGGAGCGGGCTTCGCACCGACCAGTTCGAGGAGTGCCAGGGGCTCGTCGGGCTCGAGGTCTACAACGCGGGCTGCGAGGCCGAGCTCGGCCGCGGCGACTCGAGCATCCACTGGGACGAGGCGCTCGAGCGCGGGCGGCTGCTCTACGCGCTGGCCACCGACGACTCCCATCATCCCGGCTTCGACAGCGCGCTCGCGTGGACGTGGGTTCGGGCCGAGGAGCGCTCGCAGGACGCGGTGCTCGCGGCGCTCCGCGAGGGCCAGTTCTACGGGTCGAGCGGGCCGCTGATCCACGGGCTCGAGGTCGACGACCAGGGCGTGACCGTGCGCTGCAGCCCGGCCGCGAGCGTGACGCTGTACGCGGGCCGGCACGCGGGAGCGCGGGTCAACGCAGGCCGTCTCGGCTATCCGTTCGCCGCCCGGATCCTCGAGACGAACGACGACGGAGCGATCGTCGCGGCCCGCCTCGAGCGCCCGTACCGGCCGCCGTACGGGCGGATCGAGGTCGCGGACGCCGTCGGTCGCAAGGCGTGGACGAACCCTCTGTGGCTATAGCGCCGCGCGAACGCGCGCTCGCCGAGCTCGGCGAGCGGCGCTTCGACCTCCTCGTGATCGGCGGCGGGATCGTCGGCGCGGGCGTCGCGGCGACGGCGGCCGCGCACGGCCTGGCCGTGGCCCTCGTCGAGCGCGGCGACTTCGGCGGCGCCACCTCGAGCGCGTCGTCGAAGCTGATCCACGGCGGGCTCCGCTACCTCCGGCTCGGCGACGTCTCGCTCGTCCGCGAGGCGCACCAGGAGCGGCGCGCGCTGATGCAGGTCGTCGCACCGCACCTCGTCCGCCGGCTCCCGTTCCTGTTTCCGCTCTACGACGACGGCCCGTACCGGCCGTTCGTGGTCAAGAGCGGGATCCTGCTCTACTCGGCGCTCGCCCGCGGCCGGCTGAGCTGGAGCGTCGACGCCGAGCACTCGCGGCTGCTCGCGCCCGACCTGCTCACGGATCGCCTCCACTCCTGCGCGCTCTACCACGACGCGTGGACGAACGACAGCCGCCTCACCCTCGCGAACGTGCGCGGCGCCGCCGAGGCGGGCGCGACCGTCCTGAACTACGCCGAGGTCGTCGCGCTGCGCGACGGCGAGGGCGCCGAGGTCCTCGCCGACGGAACCCGGATCGAGGTCAGCGCGCGCGCCGTCGTCAACGCGACCGGCCCCTGGGTCGATCACGTGCGCCGGCTCGAGGATCCGGCCGCGCCGAGCTCGATGCGCCTGAGCAAGGGCGTGCATGTGCTGATCGACCAGGAGCGGCCCTGGACGGCGGCGCTCACGATCCCTCACGACAAGGTGCGCGTCAGCTTCGCGGTGCCGTGGGAGGGGATGCTGCTGCTCGGCACGACGGACACCGAGCACGAGGGCGGCCCGGACGAGGTCGAGGTCACGGAGGCCGACATCGCGCAGGTGCTGGACGAGGCCGGTGTCGCGCTCGACGCGGGGCGCCTCGGCCGCGAGGGCGTCCGCGCGGTGTACGCAGGCCTGCGCGTGCTGCCGGGCGGCGAGGGCGAGACCGCGAGCGCGCGGCGCGAGACCGTCTACTCGCGCGGGCCGAGCGGGATGCTCAGCGTCGCCGGCGGCAAGCTCACGACCTACCGGCGGATCGCGCTCGACGCGCTCGAGCATCTGAAGCCGGAGCTCGGCCTCCACCGCCTCGACCGCCGACCGCACCCGCTGCCGGGCGCGGTCGGCACAGCGCGCTTCCCCGGCGGGCTGCCCGCGGCGACCGAGGAGCACCTCCGCCATCTGTACGGCTCGCTCGCGACCGAGGTGCTGGCGCCGGCCGCCGACGACCCGTCGCTGCTCGAGCCGCTCCGCGCCGACGGCCCCGATATCGCCGCGCAGGCGCTGTACGCGCTCACGCACGAGTGGGCGCTGAGCGCCGAGGACGTGCTGCGCCGCCGCACGACCGCCTGGCTCCGGGGCGACGACGCCGACGCAGAGGAACGGGTCTCGGCGCTTCTCGCAAACCGGGACGCCGCGTCGCCGCGTATGTAGCTCCATGAAACGAACTCATCTCGTGGCGATCGCCGCCCTCGCCGCATTCGTCCTGCCGGCAGCCTCAGCGCTCGCTGCGCCTCCGAAGCTGGTCGGCACCGTGGGCCCCGGGTTCACGATCGTGCTCACCCAGGGCGGCAAGAAGGTCAAGACGCTCAAAGCCGGCACCTACACGTTCGTGATCACCGACAAGTCGGCGAACCACAGCTACGGCCTCGACGGCCCGAACGGCTGGTCGAAGGACTTCACGAGCGTCCCGTTCATCGGCACGAAGACGTTCACGGTGGCTCTGAAGAAGGGCAAGTACAAGTACTACTGCCAGCCGCACGAGAGCTTCATGTTCGGCAACTTCACCGTCACGTAGCTCACATCAGCTGTTCGGCCAGCGCGCCTGCGCGGGCGACGAAACCCTCCGCTAGCTTCACGTGCTCCGGGGGGAACGTCGCCTGCCCGCGCGTGTAGAGCTCGACGAGTGCCCAGCACTGGTCGCCGACGAGGAGCGGCACCATCAGCAGCGTGTCGAAGCCGAGTGCCTCGAGCAGCTCGGCCTCCTGCGGATCGGGCACGCCGTCGAGCAGCGACGCGC
This sequence comes from uncultured Actinomycetes bacterium, assembly GCA_963738775.1. Lineage (GTDB taxonomy): Bacteria > Actinomycetota > Thermoleophilia > Gaiellales > Gaiellaceae > CAVQZA01. Next base: position 347,219 of record CAVTXU010000013.1, on the reverse strand, counting down.
CGCGCGACTCGCCCGTCTTGATCACCTCCTGGGTGAGCGGGAAGTCGGTGATCAGGAAGCCCTGGCCCAGCTGGAGGGTCTCGCCGTCGGGCGCATACTCGGTGAGGGTGACAAGCACGTCGCCGAGGACGCGCGAGATCGCGCAGGCACGCGCGTCGAGTAGCTCGACGAGAGCGACGCAGGCATAGCGCAGCAGATCCGGCACCGTCGTCGCACGCTCGAGCGCCTTGTCCGCGCGCGCCTCTCCCTCGGGGACCGCGGAACCCATGCGGGTCCTATCGTCGCATGAATGCGCGGTCTTTAGGCGCTCGGCCGCGTCTCGGCGAAGCGCGGCAGCCCGTCGTCCGGGATCGGCTCCCACGGCGCCGCATAGGCGACGAACTGCCGGTACGACGGTCGGACTCCGGGGTCGCCGTCGAAAGCGCCCAGCCGGATGCTGATCGTCTCGTGGTCGTCACGGTCGCGGCTGAAGAGCGCCGAGCCGCAGGACGAGCAGAACGCCTTCTCGAAGCCCGACGGCGGCGAGTAGATCCGGATCAGCTCATCGCCCTCGACGATCCGCAGCGAGCCGGGCGCGAGCCGCGCCTGCGCCGAGGCCGCGGTTCCGGTGCGACGCTGGCAGCGCGTGCAGTGGCAGTAGCTGGCCCAGAGCAGCGGCTCGTCGACCTCGAAGCGGACACCGCCGCACAGGCAGCCTCCGGTGAGGGGAAGCTCGGCCACGGACGGGATCGTACGCGACGTGACAGAATCGACCCGCACCGGTCTGCGGCGCCGGCGTTGTCGAGCCTGAACGCCAACGAGGAGGAGCCGTCATGCCACTAAAGCTCGGGAAGCAGCCGTCAGCACCCAAGCCCAAGGACCTGCAGTGGAGCGCACTCGCTGCGAGCGTGCAGCTGCCCGCCGCGCCCGTCCGGTTCGGCCATGCCAATCTGTTCCAGGACTGGTGGATGCTCGGGAACGGGCCCGACGACACCGTCGCGCCGGGATTCCAGGGCGCCGGCGACTGCGTCTGGGCCGGCGCGGCTCACGAGCATCGGATGATCAACAAGCTGGTGCACAAGGTCGACGTGCAGTTCACCGGCAAGGACACGATCTCCGACTACTCGGCGGCGACCGGCTACGTGATCGACGATCCGTCGACCGACAACGGCACCGACGTCCACGCGGCGCTCGACTACCGCCGCAAGACCGGCGTCCGCGACGAGACCGGCGCCCGCCACAAGATCGGCGCATACGTCGCGATCGATGCCAAGGACTGGGACCACCTGCGGCAGGCCGCGTTCATCTTCGGCGCTGTGGGGATCGGCTTCGACTTCCCGAAATCGGCCTGGACGCAGTTCGACGCGGGACAGCCGTGGGACGTCGTCGCCAACGACGGCGGCAACGACGGCGGTCACTACGTGCCGATCATGGGCGCGCCCACCGCCGACAAGGTCGGCGTGGTCACCTGGGGCAAGCGCCAGGAGATGACGCGCGCGTTCTACGAGAAGTACAACGACGAGTCGTGGGTGTACATCACGCCGGAGGAGCTCAGCGCGAGCGGCTCCGGGTTCCACGGCTTCGACATGGCGAAGCTGAACAGCTTCCTCTCCGCACTCAAGAAATAGGAGGTTTCGATGGCGATTGCACTGATGCAGGAGTGGGCTCCGAGCGACGACCGCTCGACGACGAACTACGACGCGTTCGGCGAGAAGCTCGACGTCGCAGCGAATCCACCGGCTGGGCTCGTGATCCACGTGGCCGGGTACTCCGACGACGGCGTGTTCAGGATCTTCGAGGTCTGGGAGTCGCGTGAGGCGCAGGCGCGGTTCTACGAGGAGCGGCTCGCACCCTTGATCGAGGAGATGATGGCCGCCGGCGCGGGCGATCCTCCGCTCAAGCAGGAGCTGTACGACCTCCACGCGGTAACTCCGGGCCCGTAGCTACCCTCCCGGGATGACCGGGGTCGCGGCTCGTCTTGCCGTGGTGGTCGCCATCGCCGCTGCGCTGCCGGTGCTTCTCGCCTCGGCGGCGCCCGCGCGGTCCACGGCGCTCTACTCAGGGCCCGGCTTCGACACGTGCAGCGCGCCGTCGACCGCGACGATGCAGAGCTGGCTCGCCTCGCCGTACCGTGCCGTCGGGATCTACATCGGCGGCACGAATCGCGCGTGCCCGGACGGAAATCTCTCCGCCACGTGGGTGAGCACGGTCGTGGCGAGCGGCTGGAACCTGCTGCCGCTCTACGTCGGACTTCAGGCGCCGTGCGTCTCCCAGGCAGGGCTCGCGCTGATCAACCCGTCGACGGCGGCGGCCGACGGCACCGCAGCCGCGGACGATGCCGTCGCGCATGCCGGAGTCTTCGGCATCGCCGCCGGCTCCCCGATCTACTTCGACATGGAGGGCTACCCGCCGAACCCCGCATGCACGAAGGCGGTTCAGACGTTCCTGGCCGCGTGGGTGAGCCAGCTTCACAGCCAGGGCTACCTCGCCGGCGTGTACGGGAGCGCCGCCTCGACGATCCGCGACCTGATCCCGTCGGCCGCCAACCCGGCGGCGAGCCCCGACGCGATCTGGATCGGCGACTGGAACAACCAGACGAGCGTCTTCGGCGACCCGTACGTGGCCGACACGTACTGGCCGAACCACCAGCGGATCCACCAGTACAGGGGCGGCCACAAGGAGACCTACGCGGGCGTGACGGTGAACATCGACAGCAACACCGTCGACGCGCCGGTCGCGGGCGCCGGCAACGTGCCGCCGCCCCCGCCGCCGCCCGCTCCCGTGACGCAGTCCGGCACGGTGACGACCGCGGACGGGCTGGCGACGGTGAGCTGGACGGCCGGCACGTTCACCGGCACCCCGACCGTGACCGCGACTTCGAGCACGCTTCCCGCCGCGACGCACGGCTTCGCCGCCGGCAGCTACGTCGTCCAGCTCAGCGTGAAGAACCCGAACGGAACCGCGGTGACGAAGTTCGGCGCGCCCGTGACGGTCACGTTCACCGCCCCGGCGACCGGCACGGTGCCCGCCTTCGCCGCCGACGGCAAGACCTGGAAGCCGCTGGGAGCCGGCGCCGTCTCGCTCACCACCGACGGCATCCTCACCGTCTCGACCTCGGCGCCCGGCTCGATCGGCCTCCTGCACGACATCGCGCCGCCGACGCGACCCACGGGCCTGACCGGGCGCTTCGTGCGCGGGCAGCTCGTGCTCCGCTGGCGCGCGGCGACCGACAACAGCGGCGCACTGGCCGGCTACGCGGTCACGCTGAACGGGCAGCCACTCGCGACACTCGCCGCCAAGCCGACGACGGCGTCCGTGCGCGCCTTCATCCCGACCGGCCCGTCGGTGTACCGGGTCAGTGCGAGCGACGCGGCGGGCAACGCGAGCGTCGGCTCGGCGGCGCTCGTCGTCCGCCCCACTCCGCGGCCAGCCCGGATCCCGCAGGCGATCCCGAGCTGGGCCTTCCAGCTCAGCGCCTGGCAGCAGGCGGGCCAGCGCGGCAAGCGTCCGGTTGCGCCGAGGCCTGTCCCCGCGTGGTACTGGCGCTGGGAGAGCTGGCGCGAGCACCCGTTCCGCGTGGCCTAGTCCGCCGCGGGCGCGAGCACGCCGTGCGGCTCCGCCGCCGTCGAGCGGAGGAAGACAGCTCCGACTGCAGCCGCGGCGAACGCGAACAGCGATCCGACGAGGAACGCCGCGTGGTAGCCGCCGTTGAGCGCCGCCAGCGCGCTGTCCCCCGAGGCGGCCAGCGTGTCCGTGCGGGACGCGGCGAGGCTGGCCAGGATCGCGAGCCCCAGCGCGCCGCCCATCATGAACGCCGTGTTGACGACACCCGAGGCTAGCCCCGCCTCCTCCGGCGCGACGTCGCTCATCGCGGCCAGCAGCATCGGATTGAACGCGATCCCGGCGCCGAACCCGAGCAGGAGCATGCTCGGCAGCACGTCGAGCGCGAAGTTCCCGTCGACGGGCGCCCGCGCAAAGAGCGCGAGCCCGCACGCGGCCAGCGTCAGCCCGACCGCGAGCGGTTTCTTGATCCCGAACCGCAGCACGAGCTTGGCCGAGAGGCCGATCGAGAAGCCGCCCATGATCAGGTTCGCCGGCAGGAACGCGAGCCCGACCTGCAGCGGCGAATATCCGAGCACGAGTTGGAGGTACAGGGCGGAGAGGAAGAACCATGCGAACATCGCGGCCGCCCACAGGACACCCACGACGTTGGCTGTGGCGACGTTGCGCAGCTTGAACAGGCTCAGCGGCACGAGAGGCGAGTCGACACGCGACTCGATCACGAGGAACGCGACGAGGAGCGCCGCGGACACGGCGAGCAGCCCGAGCGTCTGCGCCGAGGTCCACCCGAGCCGGTTCCCGTTGACGATCGCGTAGACCGCGAGCATCAGCGCGCCGGTGACGGTGATCGCGCCGGCCACGTCGAGCCGCCGGTTCGCAGCGGCGCCGCGCGTCCCCGGCAGGAGCCGCAGGCCGAGCGCGAAGACGCAGATCCCGATCGGGATGTTGACGAGGAAGATCCAGTGCCAGTCGAGCACGTCGGTGAGGATCCCGCCGAGCAGCACGCCGATCGAGCCGCCGCCCGCGGCGACGAAGCCGAACACGCCCATCGCCTTGGCCCGCTCCGCCGGCTCGGTGAACAGCATCATCATCAGCGAGAGCCCGACCGCGGACACGACGGCGCCGCCGAGGCCCTGCACCGAGCGCGCCACGATCAGCGAGGCCTGCGAGGTCGAGAGCCCGCACGCGAGCGACGCGGCGGTGAATAGCGCGATCCCGACCAGGAACAGCCGCCGCTGGCCGAACAGGTCGCCGAGCCGGCCGCCGAGCAGCAGGAAGCCGCCGAAGGTCAGCAGGTAGGCGTTCACGACCCACGCGAGCGAGGTCTCGGAGAAGCCGAGATCCTTCCGGATCGAGGGCAGCGCGACGTTCACGATCGTCGTGTCGAGCACGATCATCAACGTCCCGAGGCAGAGGACGACGAGGGCGTACCAGCGCGTGCGGCTGTCGACGCTCATGACGCGTACTCGTCCCGGAGCTCTTCCCAGCGCGGCCACGACCAGGCGATCGGCGTGCCGTCGAGCAGGAGCGCGAGCCGCTCGAGCGAGTGATGCATCCCGGAGGCGTAGTGGTTCTCGACCGCCCGCCTGAAGCTGGACACGGTCTGCGTCAGCACGAGCCTGCAGCCGTCGCCCTCGGGCTCGAGCTCCCAGCGCATCGTGCCGTCGTCCATCGAGGTGAACTCGAACACGCGGGGCGGCTCGACGCGCACCACCGTGAAGCTCAGCACGGTCGCGTCGGGATCGGCCATGCGCACTTCGTACCTCCCACCCACGACGAGGTCGACCTCGATCTGGGGGTCGAAGGGCCCGAACCACTGCGCGAGCTCCTCGGGGCGCGTGATCGCCTCCCACACGCGCTCGACCGGGTGCGCGAAGCTGCGCTCGAACCGGAGCCGGCCTCGGCCGCCGTCGAGCTTCTCCAGGATGCCGTCCATTGTCACTCCTTCTCCAGGTGTCGTTCCAGGGCGTCGAGCCGCTCGTTCCAGAGCTTGCGGTACGGCTCGAGCCACTCGTCGATCTCGGTGAGCGACTCCGGCCGCGCGCGGTAGAGCCGGCGCTGAGCGTCCTGGCGCACGACGACGAGCCCGGCCTCGCGCAGCACGCGCAGGTGCTTCGAGATCCCGGGCTGGCTGACGTGCAGCCGCTCGACGAGCTCGCCCACCGAGCGCTCGCCGTCGCGCACGTCGTCGAGGATCCGCCGCCGCGTCGGCTCCGCCAGCACCTCGAAAGCCGTCGCGCTCATGGCCTCAATATACAGATCTGGTTATATGCGTGTCAAGGAATGAACATACGATCGACGACTTGGTCATTCAAGCCGCCCACCAGGCCTGGCCGCCGTTCGTGCTCGTGGTCGGCCTCCTCCTGATCGGACAGGTCGCTCAGGCCGACGATCTCTTCCAGGCTCTCGGCGCCCGCTGCGAGCGGATCCCCGGCAACGCGATCGTGCTCCTGGCCGCGCTCCTCGCCCTGGACGCCGTGGTCACCGCCGTCCTGAACCTCGACACGGCGGTCGTGTTCATGACGCCGGTGCTGCTGCACGCAGCGCGCCACCGCGGCACGGACGAGCGGGCGTTCCTCTATGGCTCCGTCGCGATGGCGAACTCGGCCTCGCTGCTGCTGCCCGGCTCGAACCTGACGAACCTGATCGTGCTCGCCCACCGGCCGCTCACCGGCCGGGAGTTCGCCTCGAACACCTGGCTCGCCTGGCTCGCCGCGATCGTGCTCACGGTCGTCGTGATCGCCGCGCTGTTCCGGCCGACCGGATCGACCGCAGAGGAGCTTCACGTGCCGCCGATCCGGTTCGGAATCGGGCTGCTGGCGACGGCGATTGCGGCGGTGCTGATGGTCGCGCTCCACAACGCGGCGCTGCCGGTGCTGGCCGTCGGGCTCGGGGCCTGCGCGCTACGACGAGTCCGGCCGCGGGTCAACCCGGTCGTGATCTTCGGCCTGTTCCTGATCGCGACCGCATTCGGGACGCTCGCCCGCGCCTGGCACGGGCCCGAGCGGCTGCTGCTCCACGCCGGCGGCGCGGCCACCGCGGGGATCGGAGCGCTCACGAGCGTGCTGATCAACAACCTCCCGGCGGCGGCCATGCTCGCGGCGCGGCCGGTGCCGCATCCGTTCGCGCTCCTCCTCGGCCTGAACCTCGGCCCGAATCTCGTGGTCACCGGCTCGCTCAGCGCCTACCTCTGGCTCAAGGCGAGTCGCGCGGAGGATACGGAGCCGTCGATCAGGACCTACACGCTCGTCGGGCTCGTCCTCGTCCCGACGACACTCGTTGCGGGAATCGCGGCGCTCGCCGCCGTCGGCGCGCTCTAGGCCGTCTTCTCACCTGCGCGGACCGGCACCGGAAGGCGGTTCGCAGGCGGGCTGAGCGGGCAGGCCCAGCGGTCGTCGTAGGAGCAGCTCGGGTTGTAGGCGAAGTTGAAGTCGAGGACGAGCCGGCCGTCCTCGGTGCCGAGGTCGGCGCCCTTGACCGAGTCGAGGAGATAGCGGCCCGCGCCGTAGGTCTCGGCGCCGGCGGTCGCGTCGCGGAACGGGACGAAGATGCCGCCGCCGTAGCCCTCGAGCCAGTACAGCTCGAGCGCGCGCCGCTCGCCGGCGAGGTCGAACAGCGCGCGGCCGAAGCGCGTGAACGTGACGAGCGAGCCCGCGCTCCCCGCGATCCGGAGTGACTCGGGCTCGGTCGGCTCGACCTCGGCGAGCACGCGCAGCGCCGGGTCGTACGGGAAATACGGGACGCCGGCGAAACCCGCGCGCTGCGACTCGGGCAGCGGCGACTGCGGATGCGAGCGGAACAGCTCGTCGCGCACCTCGCGCCAGCGCAGCCAGGCCGCCTCCGGCTCGTCGGCGGCTCGGATCTCCGCGTAGAGCTCGAAGATGCGGCGCTTCCAGTCGAGCAGCTCGAGGTTCTCGCTCAGCATCGTCGCCCCCTGCAACGACGGGACCTCCGCCGCGGATTCCCGTTTCGCCCAGCGCCAGGCGAGCCAGACGACGAGGATCGCGACGATCGGCGGGATGACCGCAGAGCCGAGGATGACCAGGTCGACCGCCGAGGTTCCGCCCGAGGCCACCACCGGCCCGACTCTACTGATCTAGGCTCGGCGCATGGACGGACTGCAGTCGCTGCTCGAAGCGCCGTCACCTGCAGTCCTGACGACGTACCGCAAGAACGGCAGCGCACTCGTCTCGCCGGTGTGGTTTCGCTGGCACGACGGCGCGTTCGAGGTGGTGATCGCCGAGGGCGACGTGAAGCTGCGTCACCTCGCCGCCGATCCGCGCTGCGTGCTCGTCGTCTTCGAGGCCGTCCGTCCGTTTCGCGGAGTCGAGGTGCGTGGGGTCGCCGAGCTGGTCGTGGGCGACGCCGGCCCCGTGCGTGAGGCGATCGCGAGCCGCTATCTCGGCGCGGACGACGGCGCGCGCTTCGCCGCGGCGCGCAGCGCGAAGCCTGGAGTCGTGCTCCGGCTCGTCGCCGAGGAGCCGCGCACTTGGGACCTCTCAGCGATCCTGCCGGGCTAGCTCGAGATCTTCGGCGGCGTAGTCGAAGTACGAGTCGTCCTCGAACGGCGGCCTCGTCTCGACGAGCCAGTCGACCTCGTCGGCGACGGTCGCCGCGTAGTCGCCGACGGGCACGTAGCCCAGCGCGAGCGCGGCCGAGGTGTCGAGCACGACGGGCGGGCGCCGGTCCCACGGGTGTCGCCCGACGTTGCCTACGGCGTCGCCGTCGAGCAGCACCTCCCGCCATTCGTGGCCCATCAGCCGCGCGATCGTGCGCGCGATCTCGAGCCCATTCGGCGCGTCGGGATCGGCGCTGTTGAGCACGCGGGCGCCGGGCTTCGCCGCGACGACCTCGACGAGCGCCGCGATGTTCGCCGCCGCCGTGGTGTGGTCGCCGCCCTCGCCGCGGTGTGCGAGGAACACGGCCTGGCGCCGGTCGAGCACGCGCTTCACGAACACCCACTCGCGCGCAGGGGCCGCCCCCCGCCCGTGGATCTTCGACGGCCGCAGCACCGACACCGGCAGCCCGCTGTCGAGCAGCACCTGCTCGGCCGCGACCTTGTTCGCGCCGTAGCCCTCGCGGGAGTTGAAGTCGATGTCCCGCGGCGCCATCGTCGGCTGCGTCTCGCTGATCGGCCCGTCGAAGCGCGGCGCGACGTCGGAGTTCGAGTGGTTGCCGGCGGCGTCGACGTAGACCGCCTTGCTCGAGATCATCACCGTGGCGGTCGCGTTGCCCGCCAGCGGCAAGAGTTCCCGCGCATGCTCGGCGGTGAAGCAGATGCAGTCGACGAGCAACTCTGCGCCGTCGCCGAATGCTGCAGCGAGCTCAGCCGTGTCGTGGCGATCGGCTCGCACGAACGAGACGCCGGCCGCAGAGAGGTCGTCCGGCATGTTCGCGGCGTCGCGTCCGATCACCTCGACGCTCCAGCCGGCTCGCGCGAGCCGGAGCGCGATCGCACGGCCGACGAGACCGGTGCCGCCGAGAATGACCGCCCGGCTCATCGTTCGAAACCTACCGGCGCGCCCTCTAGACTCCGCTGACCGTGAGCGCCGCCGCGATTCCCGCCTCACAAGCGAAGACCCGCAGCATCGGCCCCGTGTTCGGGGCGCTGATGCTCGTGATGCTGCTCGCGTCGCTCGACTCGACGATCGTGTCGACGGCGCTGCCGACGATCGTCGGCGACCTCGGCGGGATCTCGCAGCTCGCGTGGGTCGTCACGGCGTACCTGCTCGCCTCGACGATCGCGACGCCGATCGCCGGCAAGCTCGGCGACCTCTACGGCCGCAAGATCGTGCTCCAGGTCGCGCTCGTGCTGTTCCTCGTCGGCTCGGGGCTCTGCGGCGCCGCGCCCGGGATGACCGCGCTGATCCTGTTTCGCGCGCATCCAGGGTCTCGGCGGCGGCGCGCTGATGGTCTCGACGCAGGCGATCATCGGCGACATCGTCCCGCCGCGCGAACGTGGCCGCTACAGCGGCCTGATGGGCTCGGTGTTCGGCGTCTCGACGGTGATCGGGCCGCTGATCGGCGGCTTCTTCGTCGACCACCTCTCGTGGCGCTGGATCTTCTACATCAACCTGCCGCTCGGCGTCATCGCCTTTGTCGTGATCGCGCTCGGTGCTGCACGTTCCGGGCTGCGGACGCACCACAGGATCGACTACGCGGGGATGGCGCTCCTCGCGGGCGGGCTCTCGGCGATCGTCCTGTTCACGAGCCTCGGCGGCAACGACCTACCCGTGGGCGCTCGGCGCAGATCATCGGGCTCGCGGTGCTCGGCGTCGTGCTGCTCGTCGCGTTCGTCTTCGTCGAGAGCCGGGCCGCGCGAGCCGGTGCTGCCGCTGCGGCTGTTCCGCAACAGCGTCTTCAGCGTCGCGAGCGTGGTCGGCTTCATCATCGGCTTCGCGCTCTTCGGCGTCGATCACCTACCTCCCGCTCTTCCTCCAGATCGTGAAGGGCGCGAGCCCGACCGCCTCGGGGCTGCAGCTGCTGCCGCTGATGGCCGGCGTGATCGTCGCCTCGATCGGCAGCGGGCTGCTGATCACCCGCTCCGGCCGCTACAAGATCTTCCCGATCATCGGCACGGCGCTGATGGTCGTCGGGCTGTACCTGCTCTCGCGGCTCGACGTCGGCACCTCGATCCTCGTCGCCGACGTCTACATGGTCGTGCTCGGCCTCGGGCTCGGCTTCGTGATGCAGGTGCTGATCCTCGCCGTCCAGAACGCCGTCGACTACGAGGATCTCGGGGTCGCCACGTCCGGCGCGACGCTGTTCCGCTCGATGGGCGGCACGATCGGCGTCTCGATCTTCGGCGCGATCTTCACGGCTCAGCTCGCGACGAAGCTGGCGGAGAACTTCCCGCAGGGCCTCCCGGGCGGCGGAGCGATCCGTCCCGTCCCCGAGCTGATCGACCAGCTGCCTGCCGACGATCCACGGCCCGTATGTCGCCGCCTACGCCGAGGCGCTGCAGCCGGTGTTCCTCGCGGCGGCCGGCATCGCGATCCTCGCCTTCGCGGCTCACCTGGTTCCTGCGCGAGCTGCCGCTGCGCCAGACCGTCGGCGACCAGCACGTCGACGCGGCGTTCCTCGCCGACCTCTTCGCAGCGCCGCGCGACGAGACGTCGCTGCACGAGGTCGCGAACAAGCTCAGCCTCCTGGCGCGACGGGAGAACCGCCACTGGGTCTACGAGGCGCTCGCCGAGCGCGCCGAGACGGACCTCACCCCGCAGCAGCTCTGGCTGCTGTTCCGCGTCCGCGACGAGGAGACCGCCGCCCTGCCCGCGCTCGCCGAACGCGTCGGCGAAGAGGATCGCGAGCGCCTCACTCCGGAGATGCGCGACCTCATCGCCCGCGGGCTCGTCCGGCTCGAAGGCGCCGACCGCGGCGAGGAGAACGTCGTCTTCCACACGACCGCGGAGTCGGACGCGATCCTCGCCCGGGTCGACGCCGTCCGCAACGAAGCGTTGACGAGCGCGCTCGCGGGCTGGAAGCCCGAGGCGCACGCCGAGCTGCGCACGATGATCAGCGGGCTGAGCCGCGATCTCGCCGCCGGCGCTCCGGCCTAGCTCGTCATCCGGAACGCGACGTCGTACTTCGTGACCGACGTGCGTTGGCCCGGCGTGTCGCCCGTCGGCATCGCGCTCAGCGCCGCATCGCCCTTCGCGTAGTCCTCCTCGTTGTCGAAGAACACGACCACGAGCGACTTCTCGGCGTCCGCATCGTGCAGGACGAGGATCTCCGTCGCCGGGATGTCGTCCGGCCGCTCGCCGTCCTGCATCTCCTGTCGCATCGCGGCCATCCGCTCGCTGCTGACGCCGTCGAACGTCACGACTCGTGCAAGTGCCATGCCTGCCTCCCTAGTCGAATGCGCCGGACTCTAGTCCCTCTTGCGCTCCAGTTCGAGGTCGCGCGCCAGCGCGGTCTTCAGGTCGTGGAGGCCCGGGCCCATGCCGTCGTCCCACGCATCGAGCACGTCCAGCACCGCGGTCTTCTCGGAGCTCGTGAACGTCACGCTCGTGCTCGCGTTGGCCGAGACGGCGATCGTCTCGCTGGCCGGATGGGCCGCGCGGACGCGTCGCAGCCGCTCACGCAGCTCGACGGCCTCCTCACGGTTCAGCGCGATCATGCCGCCGCTCGTCCTGACCTTCAGTACGCGCATCTGACCCCCAGAATCGCGGACACAGGAAAGGCCCCTGTGCGGGGCCTTTTGAGTAGCGGGGGCAGGATTTGAACCTGCGACCTCCGGGTTATGAGCCCGGCGAGCTACCTGACTGCTCCACCCCGCGGCGCAGGCTCAGGATAGCACCTTGTTAGAGTCCGGCCGTGCTCTCGGTCTGGATCTCACTGGCTGTTTCGGTCGTCGCCCTGGTGGTCACGGGCGTGCGGACCGGACGCCTGGGCTGGGTCACGTTCAAGGACTCGCGCCGCCTCAGCTCGGCGCTCGGGACCAGGCTCGAGGCGCTCGCGCAGGCGACCGCGAAGCTCGAGCGCTCGGCCGCCGCGATCGAGACGGGCAGTGCGCGGCTCCAGGAGTCGCTGGCCCGTTTCGCCGCCACGCGCCGCCGGCTCGCAGTGCTGACGGGCGCGGTCGACGAGATCGAGTCGACGCTCGGGCGGCTCACGTTCTTCTTCCCGAAGAAGTAGCGCTAGTCGCCGACGTCCTCCGACTCGACGAGCGGCTCGTCCTCCACCAGCCGCCGCTGAATCACCACGCGCGAGAGAACGCCGACGAGCCGGCCCTCCTCGACCACGGGAACGCGCTCGAGATCGTGCCCCTCCATCAGCGACAGCGCGTCCTCGACCTCGGTCGCGCCCTCGAGCGCAAGATACGGAGCCTCGGCGATCTCGCCGAGCGGCGTCGTCCCGGGGACGCGGCCCGCCGCGACGACCTCGCGGACGAGAGTCTTCCGCGTCACGACACCGACGAGTCGCTCGTCACGGACGACGAAGATCGCGCGCACCTCGGGCCGCGCCAGCAGCTCGCCCGCCTCCTGCGCGGTCGCCGAGACCTCGAGCGACGCCGGTTCGGTGACCATCGCCTCGCGGACGAGCGTCACGGGTAGATCCCCCGCGCCTCGAGCGCGCCGCCGACCTCCTGGATCCCCGCGACGAGCGCCGCGCTGCGCAGCGTGATGTGCCTCTCCTCGGACAGCGCCCAGACCCGGTCGAACGCGTCGCCGAGCTTCTCGGCGAGCCGCGCGCGGATCTCGTCGCGATCCCAGAAGAAGCGGCCGATGTCCTGCACCCACTCGAAGTACGAGACGGTGACGCCGCCCGCGTTCGTGAGCACGTCGGGCAGGACGGGAATCCCACGCTTCGCCAGGATCGCGTCGGCCTCGACGGAGGTCGGGCCGTTCGCGCCCTCGGCGATCAGCTTCGCGCGGATCCGCGGCGCGTTCTCGGCGTTCACCTGATCCTCGCGCGCGGCCAGCACGAGCACGTCGCAGGGCAGCTCGAGCAGCTGCTCGTTCGAGATCCGGTCGGCCTCCGTGTAGTCGGCGAGCGAGCCGTGCTCGGCCGCGAACGCGTGCAGCGCCCCGATGTCGAGGCCGTCCTCGCGGTGGAGCCCGCCCGAGACGTCGGAGACGGCGATCACCTTCGCGCCGTGACTCGCGAGCTCGGTGGCGGCGATCCCGCCCACGTTGCCGAAGCCCTGCACGACGCAGCGCTGGGCGCCGAGGTCGAGGTCGAGCTTCGCGCACGCGCGTTCTATGACCATCACGACGCCGACGCCGGTCGCCTCGTGCCGGAACACCGAGCCGCCGACGGAGACGGGCTTGCCGGTCACGATCTCCGGCACGACGTGGCCCATCTGGACGGAGTAGGTGTCCATCATCCAGGCCATCGTCTGCTCGTTCGTGGCCATGTCCGGCGCGGGGATGTCGATGTGCGGCCCGATCACGCTCACGAGCTCGAGGGTGAAGCGCCGGGTCAGCCGCTCGAGCTCGCGCTGCGAGAGCGAGGTCGGGTCGCAGCGCACGCCGCCCTTCGCGCCGCCGTACGGCAGCCGCAGCAGCGCGCACTTCCAGGTCATCCACATCGCGAGCGCCGCGCACTCGCCGAGGCTCACGCCGAGGTCGTAGCGGACGCCGCCCTTCGTCGGCCCGAGCACGCTCGAGTGCTGGACGCGGTAGGCGGCGAACATCCCGAAGCCGTCGTTGTCGAGGCGGACCGGGACGCTCACCATCAGCGCGCGCTCGGGGAAGCGCAGCCGCTCGGCGGTGGGCGCGGAGACATCGGCCGCGGGCAGCGCCTGCTCGAACTGGGCGAGCGCGGTGCGGAAGAGCGGCGTGTCCCACTCGAGATGCTCGTGCTCGGCGGACAGGTCTGTGACGCTGGTCACGGGCCGTGCAGTCTATTCCTCCGCCATCCACGGCCCGTGGCCGAGGAAACGGTCGACCGTGATCCGCAGCCTCTTACCGGGCGGCGGGTCGTCCATCAGCGGGAACTTCGTGCCCGGGCCGACGTAGACCTGGGCGAGCTCCTGGAGCAGCTCCGGCGCGCCGCCCTCCTCGATCGCGGCGCGACCGTGGATCACGAGGTAGTCGCGCATCCCGACTGCGTTGGAGCCCGTGCCTTCCAGCGACAGCGCGACGCGCGGGTCGCGCTCGACGTTCCGGAGCTTCTGCTGGGAGAAGAGGTGCGCCGAGACGATCTCGTCGCCGTCGAGTCCGACCCAGATGATCGTGACCTGAGGGCTTCCGTCCGGGTTGATCGTGACGAGGTGGGCCAGCGCGCCCGACTCGAGCAGGGCGCGGGCACTCGCGGGAAGCACGCTCATGGGCCCTGGAGCTCGCGGCGCCAGCCGGAGAGCACGGCGTGCACGCCCGCGGCGCCGACGATTCGCTCCGCGGGCAGCGCGAGCCGCGCCGGATGGAGGATGAACGGCCGCGTCTGCGGCCCGCCGATCCCGCCGTGGAACGAGATCAGCTCCTCGAACGCGCAGCCCTCCTCGAGCTCTGGGTCGTAGAAGCTGCCGACCATGATGTCGGCGACGTGCGCGAAGCCGTCGGTGCGGCAGCAGGTGGTGCGGCGCGTTCGGCGAGAAGGCGGCGAGCGGATCCTCGCCCTCGACCCGGCCGCTCGTCGAGGTAGTGCGCGCCGTCCGCGCCGAGCACGACCGCGCCGTGCTCCGAGCGAGCGCACGAGCAGCAAGCCGACGTGCGGATGCGCGCGCAGCGCGGGAATCAGCCGTGGGTGACGCGCCTCGATCTCCTCGAGCGTCAGCCGCGCGGTTCTCCTCCATCAGGTAGATCAGGCCGAGGTTGCCCGAGCCGAGCACGACGACTCCTGGCCGCTGACGTCGTTCTTCGGCCGCTTCTCCTTCTTCTGTGCCGGTCGCCTCGCCGAGCGCCTGGCTCGCCATCGTGTCGTTCTCGTCGCCGCCGGTCATCGGCCGCGACGCTGACCTGCGAGCGAGCGGCGCGACGAGCTCGTCGAGCCCGTAGCCGTTGCGCTGCTTGAACGTCGCGCCCTGCGTCTGGCCGTGATCGGAGAGCACGACGATCTCGTACGGGCGCGGCGCGTACCGGCGCGCGCGGTCGATCCGGCCGAACTGCTGGTCGAGCTTGCGCAGCGCCTCGAGCGTGTCGGCGCGCTCGAGCCCGGAGTGGTGCGCGACCTCGTCGTAGCTCGAGAACGTCGCGTACACCGCGGGCCGGCCGCGCATCATGTCGGTGAGCACGCCGTAGACGATCAGGTCGCGCACGAACACGCACAGCGCCGCGCGCAGGAACGGGTAGATGCCGCCGCGATGGCCGCGCGGGCGGACGTCGCGGCGAGCGGCCGCGCGACGAGGCGGACAGCTCGAGCACGACCTCCCAGAAGAACAGCACGAGCGACGCGCGTGACGTTGAAGCCGTTCGCAGAGAACGCGCGGTAGCCGGGGTTGCGCGCTTCTCCTCGTTCATCCGGCTGACGGTCAGGATCACCTCGTCGGCCTCGCCGGAGAGCAGGTTGCCGCGGCTCGCGCCGCCGTCGCGCAGCAGGCCGATGCCCGTCGCGTGGCGGCGCTCGATCTCCGCGCAGTCGTTCGGCGCCGAGCAGGTCATCATCGTCCCCGTCTCCTTCTCGACCCAGCGAAACGCGGGGATGTCCTCGTTCGAGCCGAGCAGGATCCCGGCCTGGCTCGCGCCGGTCTGCGACGAGAGGTCGGTCTCCCACTCCGCGAGCCGGTGCGAGCCGGCCAGCGAGCCAGCGTCGCCATCTCCGGCGCGTTGCCGTCGCGCAGCGCGCGCCGCAGCACCGGCAGCGCGAGCCCGTCGATCTCGAGGTAGACGATCCCGGGCACGTCGGTGCGGATCTGCCCGCCCTGGCGCTTCGCGATCCGCTGCACGATGCGGAACGTGAAGGTGTCGTCGTCGTTCGTGCCGATGACGACCTGGATCACGACGGTCACCGCCGCCGCGATCAGCGAGGTCACGAGCGCCCAGCCGAACGAGTCGACGGTGAGCCACTGCGGGACGATGTGCGAGGTCGCGAGCAGCAGCGCGGCGTCGAGCAGCAGCACGATCAGGAAGCCGAGCACGACCATGAACGGCAGGCGCAGCGCCGCCACGACCGGCGGGAGCAGCGCGTTCAGGACGGCGATGATCGCCGAGGCGAAGAGCGCGCCGAGGTAGTCGGTGACGTGGACGCCGGGGACCAGTCCCGCGGCGATCAGCAGCGCGGCGGCCGAGACGAGCCACGACAGCAGCACGTGCGTGAGCTTGAGCTTGGGGCGGTCAGGGCTCCACGGGGGCGCGACGCCGTAGGTCTCCGTGCTCACGCGGCGATCTTACTGGCCACCAATGCGCCGACGAGGAACGCGACGGCGCTCAGGTAGACGAACAGGAGGAACGCGAGCACGGCCCCCGCCGAGCCGTAGAGCCGGGTGAAATCGGCGGGCCCGGAGAGGTACCAGCTCAGCCCGAACTGGATCGCCTGGCAGGCGGCCGCCGCCCCGACTGCTCCGACCAGCGCCGGACGCCACGGCGGCTTGGCCCTCGGCAGATACCGGTACAGCAGGAAGAACACGGCGGCCGTGACGAGCAGCGGGACGACGACGCCGAGCACGAAGCCGACGCCGCCCGGCTGCCAGTCGAGCCAGCGCTCCACCCGCCGGCTCGCGCGCGACGCGAGTTGCTCGAGGAACGAGAGCCCCAGCGAGACGATCATCGCGGCGAGCACGCCGAGCACGAGCACGGCGTCGACGAGCTTGCCCCGCGCGAAGCTGAACGTGACGCCGTCGTCGAAGATCACCGCCATCGCCTTGCGCACCGAGCTCATCACGCCGGTCGCGCCCCACAGCGCGACGAGGAGCGCGATCAGCCCGACGAGCGACCAGGGCGCCGGGACGTCCGAGACGATCCGGTCGAGGCTCGTGACGCCGTTTGTGCTGAGGTCGAGCTGCTTCGAGACCGCGGCGACGAACTTCTGGCGCTGCGAGTCGTCACGCAGGAAGAGCCCGGCGACGGTGACCACGAACGTCGCGAGCGGGACGAGCGAGAACAGCGCCCGGTACGAGATGGCAGCGGCGAACTGGGACGTGTTCGTCCGGCCGTAGTCGTCCGCGACCGCGCGGCCGAACCCTAGGAGGCGCCGTGACAGCGCTTCCACTTCTTGCCGCTCCCGCAGGTGCAGAGGTCGTTGCGTCCGCGCGCCGCATCCTCGGTGGCGTAAAGCCCCATGATCTCGGCGGGCGCGTGGCCGCGCGCCAGCAGCTCGCCCATGATCCGCATCGGCCGGTCGACGTGGTGGAAGTAGCGCTTGTAGCCGGCGCAGAGGTAGTTGAGCCCCGGCTCGCCGTCGGGCGTCGAGACGAAGCGATCCTTCGGACAGCCGCCGTGGCAGGCGAAGCGCACGTCGCAATCGAGGCAGTACTGCGGGAGTGTGTCGCGCTTGGCGAGGCCGAAGGCGACCTGCTTCGGCGAGGCGACGAGCTCGAGCATGTGCTGCTCCTTGATGTTCCCGAGCAGGTGGCGCGGCTCGACGAAGTGGTCGCACGAGTAGAGATCGCCGGTGTGCTCGATCGCGAGCGCGCTGCCGCAGGTCTCCGAGTGGATGCAGAGGCTCGGCGGCTCACCGACCCAGTTCGCGAGCGCCACGTCGAACATCTGCACGAACACGGTGCCGACGTCGCGGCGCACCCACTCCTCGAACACGTCGACCAAAAACTCGCCCCACTGCTCGCCGCCGACCGAGCGGCTCGTGACGACGTCGCCCTCCTGTTCGTACAGCGGCCGGTCGCGCCACGACGACCACGGCTCCGTCCCGAGCGACGGGTCGGCGACGCGCTCGATGATCGGGATGAACTGGATGAAGTCCGCTTTCAGCTCGTCGCGGAAGAAGCGGTAGACCTCGAGCCCGCGATCGGCGTTGCGATCGTGCACCGTGCAGAGGATGTTGAACTCGACGTCGTGCTCGAGCAGCTTGTCCCGGCCGGCCATGACCTCGTCGAAGCTGCCCTTACCGCCCTTGTTGACTCTGTAGGCGTCGTGGATCTCGCGCGGGCCGTCGACCGAGAGCCCGACGAGGAAGTCGTGCTCCTTGAAGAGCGCGCAGAGCTCGTCGTCGAGCTTCGTCCCGTTGGTCTGGATCGTGTAGGCGACGGTCTGCCCGGGCTCACGGTAGCGCTCGACGAGCTCGACGGAGCGGCGGAAGAACTCGACGCCCATCAGCGTCGGCTCGCCGCCCTGCCAGGCCACGGCCACTTCGGGCAGACCCGCGTGCGCCTCGAGTAGCTGTCGGACGTACGCCTCGAGCAGCTCGTCGGCCATCCGGAAGCGGCTGCCGGGGTACAGCATCTCCTTCGAGAGGAAGAAGCAGTACGAGCAGTCGAGGTTGCACACGGCGCCCGTCGGCTTCGCGAGCAGGTGGAAGGCACGCGGTGCCTGCGTGCTCGAAATCGCCATGCGAAGACGCTACCGTTTCTCGGCGGTGGCGAAACCCGGCGACATCCTCGAGGCGCCGACGCTCGGCATGCGCATCGAGTTCGTCCGAACGGCCGCCGAGACGGACGGCGCGGTGCTCGAGTACGACGTGATCGGGCGGCCGCGGGGCTTCCCCGCCCAGGGCCACGTCCATCCGAGCCAGACCGAGCGCCACGAGGTGATCTCCGGGGCGCTGCGCGTGACGATGAGCGGCTCCTCGCGCGTGCTCGGCCCGGGCGAGTCGATCCTGATCCCGGCCGGCGTCGCGCACCGCCACTTCGCCGACGGCGAGGCGGACGGCCACGTGCGCGTCGAGCTGCGGCCCGCGCTGAAGACCGCCGAGCTGCTCGAGCGGCTCGCCGAGCTCGACGCCTCGGGCCGGATCACCGGACGCGGCTATCTCAAGCCCGTCGCCGCCGCGCGGCTCGTCACCGACTTCCCGGACGAAGGGCATGCGGCGCAGCCTCCCGCGAGCGTCCAGCGCGCCGCCGCGCGGGCCGTCGTCGCCGTCGCTGACCAGAGCCGCGGCGAGTACGTCTTCGTGGACGAATGGGATGTGGCGGCACCGGCCGAGTCCGTGTTCGATGCGCTGGCCGACGCGCGCACGTATCCCGAGTGGTGGAAGCCCGTCTACGAGCGGGTCGAGTCCGAGGGCCCGCCCGCGGTCGGCCAGGTCTCGCGCCAGCACTTCAAGGGCCGCCTCCCCTACCACCTGGACACGACCTCGAAGGTCGTCCAGCTCGAGCCGCCGCACATCGTGGCGGGCGACGTCGAGGGCGACCTGCGCGGCAACGGCATCTGGACCGTGACGCCGAACGGCGACGGCACGACGCACGTCCGCTTCGACTGGACGGTCTTCGCCGACAAGCCCGTGCTCAAGGCGCTCACGCCGGTGCTGCGCCCGCTCTTCCGCTGGAACCACAGCTGGGCGATCGAGCGAGCGAAGGAAGGCCTCGAGCCGTACGCACGTAAGGTGTCCACATGACCAGGGTTCTCGTCGTCGGCGAGTCGTGGGTGAGCGCCGCGACGCACTACAAGGGCTGGGATTCGTTCGCCAACGTGACCTACCACTCCGGGCTCGGCTTCCTGCGCACCGCGCTCGAGGCAAGCGGGATCGAGCTCGAGCACATGCCCGCACACGAGGCCGGCGAGGCGTTCCCGTTCGACGTCGAGGGTCTCTCGCGCTGGGACGTCGTGATCCTGAGCGACATCGGCTCCAACACGCTGCTGCTCCATCCCGACACGGCGGTGCTCGGCAAGCGAACGCCGAATCGCCTCGCGACGATCCGCGCCTGGGTCGAGGGCGGCGGCGGGCTCGCGATGGCCGGCGGCTACCTCAGCTTCCAGGGCCTCGACGGCAAGGCGCGTTTCCGCGGCACCGACGTCGAGGCGGTGCTGCCGAGCGAGATCGACCCGTGGGACGACCGCGTCGAGCGGCCCGAGGGCGTCGTCCCCGAGGCCGTAGCTGAGCACCCGATCCTGGCCGGCGTCGAGGGCGAGTGGCCCTTCCTGCTCGGCTACAACCGCTTCCGGCTCAAGCCCGACGCGACGCTCCTGGCGCGCGCGGGCGACGATCCGATCCTCGCGGTGCGCGACGCGGGGGCGGGACGCACGCTCGCCTGGGCCTCCGACATCGGGCCGCACTGGTGCCCCGAGGAGTTCGCAGCCTGGGACGGCTACCGACGGATCTGGACGCAGGCCGTCGAGTGGCTCGCCGGCGCGTGATCGTCCTCGATCCGTATCCGCGCACACTCGACCAGATCTTCACGCCGGAGGACCGCGCGCGGCTCGAGGCGCTCGGCCCGGTCGCCTGGCACGAGGGGCCGCTGCGCGACGACATCGACTCTCTGCTGCCGGGCGCCGTCGCGATCGTCGGCCAGACCGACCTGCCGAAGTCGCGGCTCGACCTCGCGCCGAACCTCCGCGCGGTCGTCAACGTCGAGGGCAACTTCCTGCCGAACGTCGACTACGAGGAGTGCTTCCGCCGCGGGATCCAGGTGCTCGTGATCTCGCCGGTCTTCGGGACTCCGGTCGCGGAACTGGCGCTGGGACTGGCGCTCGCTGCGGCGCGCGGCATTCCGCGCGGCGACGCCGAGATCCGCGCGGGAACCGAGTCGCTCTACGACGACGGCGCGAACTCGGGCTCGTTCCTGCTCTCGGGGAAGACGCTTGGCCTGGTCGGCTGCGGGAATCTCGGCCGCTCGCTACTGCCGCTGCTGCGTCCGTTCGGCGGCGAGATCCTCGTTCACGACCCGTGGCTGCAGGACGCGGTCGTGCGCGACCTCGGCGCGACTCCCGCAAGCCTCGACGAGGTGTTCGCGACGAGCCGCGCGGTGTTCATCCTCGCGGCGGTCACGCTCGAGAACCAGGGCCAAATCGGCTCGGCGGAGTTCGCGTCGATGGCCCAGGGCTCGGTGGTGGTGCTCGTCTCGCGCGCGGCGGTCGTCGACTTCGACGCGCTGCTCGACGCCGCCGAGTCGGGCCACATCACCGCCGCGATCGACGTCTTCCCGGAGGAGCCGATCCCCGCCGACGCACGCGCGCGGCGGACGCCGAACACGATCCTCTCCGCCCACCGCGCCGGCAACATCCCCGAGATCTGGCCGCTCGCCGGCGGGATGGTCGTCGACGACCTCGACTGGATCCTCCGCGGCCTGCCGCCGCAACGCCTCACCCGCGCGCAGCCGGAGACCGTCGCGCGGTTCCGCTCGAAGCCCGTCGGCTAGCTCGCGTAGCGCACGCCGAGCCCGCAGTCGACCGCGATCGTGGCGCCGGTGATCGCCGAGGCCTGGTCGCTGAGCAGGAACGCGACCACGTTGCCGATCTCGCGCGGGCTCGCGATCCGCCGCATCGGGATCTTCTGTAGCACCGACTCGAGCGCGGCGTCGGGATCGGGCTGAAGGTCGAGCCACTCGCGCACGAGGCGCGTCTCCGTGTACCCGGGCGCGACAGCATTGACGCGCACGCCGCGCGCCGCGTAGTCGAGCGCGAGCGAGCGCGTGAGCCCCTCGAGCCCGGCCTTCGCGGCCGCGTACGGAAAGAACCCCTCGATCGTCAGGCTCGCCTGGATCGAGCTGATGTTGACGATCGCGCCGCGCCGCTCGAGCAGGCCCGGCAACGCAGCTTTCGCCAGCATCCAGGCCGATTTGAGGTCGACCGCGAACACCGTGTCCCAGTCCTCCTCGGTCATCTCGACCGCGTCGAAGTAGGCGTTGATCCCCGCGTTGTTGACGAGGCCGTCGAGCCCGCCGAGCGCCTGCTCCGCCTCCGCCACCGCCCGCTCGACCTCCGCCAGCGAGCGCACGTCGCACGGGAAGAAGTGCGCCGTGTCGCCGAGCCGAGCGGCCGTGTCGGCGCCGCTCGGATCGAAGTCGAGCAGCGCGACCGAGCCGCCCTCCTCGACCACCGCCTCCGCGATCCCGGCGCCGATCCCGCGCGCCGCGCCCGTGACGAGAACCGACTTCCCCGCGAGCGCGTTCATGCGAAGACCAGCGCCTTGCCGAGGTCGAGCCAGTACGGGGTGAAGTACGCCGGCGTGCACGAGAGCGGCAGCACCTCGTCGCGCACCTGCACGCCGAGAACGTCGCGCATGAAGGTGCGGCGCGCCACGATCCGGGCCCACAGGTCGGGATGCCGCGACTCGAGCTCAGCTCGCAGCGCCGCGTCGCCGACCGCGACCGTGTCCTCGCAGTTCGTCGTCCAGCCCGACGCGGATCCCGGTCGGGATGATGTCGCTCTGGAAGATCATCCCGCTCGCGATCGGATCGCTCGAGCCGGCCCGGATCGGCGAGTCGAGCCACTCGTCGTAGTGGACGAGATGGCCGGGGTTGAGCGACGACGCGAACGCCTCGCGCTCCAGCAGCCCCGTGACCTCCGCGAAGACGTCGCCGCCGGGCTTGCCGAGCTGCGAGCGCCTCGTACCACGTCGCCATCGCGCGCCAGTACGGCACCGCGAGCTTCTCGAAGAAGCCGTCGCTCTCCGGGCCGAGGTCGGCGTCGGAGGCCGCGAGAATCCCGCCGCGCGCGCAGTTCCCGCCCCACAGGCCGATCGCCGCGATCGCCGCGTCGCCGACCTCGAGCCGCCGCGACGACGGGCTGCTGAGACCGACCGCGACGTTCGGGCCCGACGCGAGCACCGCGTGGTAGCTGAGCGGGTTGCCGTCCCACGGCACGCCGTGGAACAGGCCTCGTTCTCGCTGCACCGGGCCGCGCCGCGCCGAGGATGTCCATCACCCAGGCCGAGCAGCGCGACGCGCCCCACTCGAACAGCGCGATCTGGTCGGCGGAGTTGAACGTGCGCAGGCCGTCGCGCGGCGTAGGTCAGCACGCGCGGTCGCGTCGGTGACGAGCGCCGGCGTCCCCGCGAGCTCGCGCAGAGTGTCGACGAAGAACGCGGGCGCGAAGATCGACGAGACCGTGCGCTTCGACTCGCCCGGGATGAGCGCCTTCCAGCCGACGACGCCGACGCGGTCGCCCGCGCCGACGCCGGCCTCGCGCAGCGCCTCCTCGACCGTCGGTCCCGGTGCGGTCGATCCCCATCAGGCTGAACGTCGGGACGAGCGATCGACGTCGACGTCGATCGGGACGATCGGCGTGTAGACGATGTCCTCCGGCCGAGAGCATCGTGCGGCGACCGCCCCAACACGAGGATCGCCTCCTCGAAGCGGGGATCGAAGTTGGAGAGGTAGATCGAGGTTCGCCGACGTGCTCGCGGTCGGCGTAGACGACGACCGGTCGACGTCGACCGCGGCGAGCAGGGTCGCGATCCGCGTCTCGTACTCGTCGGCGGAGATCGCCGGGCGGCCCCTCGGAACCTCGAGCGGCGGCAGCTCGACTCGGCGAGCTCGATCGTCGACTGGGTCATCGCGTCTCCGTCCGGTCATGTGATCACCATCTCGCCGCGTCCCAGCGACCCTAGTTGACGCCCTCACGTCGTCAAGCACACGGCGTTTCCGTCGGGCTTACGGTCGCCGCCGGCTAAGGTCGCCGCTCAGATGGTCACCATATGAATGGCTCGGTGATTCTCGTCGCCAACCCGCTCCAGACCCAGAAGCTCGGCGAGCAGGTGACTCCGCGTGATCGCGGCGCGGATCGTCAACGGCGAGATCGGCGAGACCCCCGCCCACCGAGCAGGACATCTGCGCCGAGTTCGGCGATCTCGAAGACGACCGCGCGCGAGGTGATCGGCTCGCTCGTCAGCAAGGGCCTCGTCGACGTGCGCCACGGCCGCCGGATGCGCGTGCGCGCCCCGAGCGACTGGAACCACCTCGACCCCCTCCTGCTCGAGCTGCGCGACGACCCCGCGTCGGTGCGCGCCGGACATGGCGGACCTGCACGACGTGCGGATGATGCTCGAGCCCGAGATGGCGGCCCGGGCCGCGATGCTGGCGACGCCCGATCCAGCTCGAGCGGATGCGCGTGACGCGTCGAGCGCTGCCGGACGCTCGAGTCCGACCCCGACGCCTACCTCGAGGTCGACGTCGACTTCCACACCGACATCGCGGAGGCGAGCGGCAACGTCGTGCTCGCGTACGTCCTCGACTCGGTGCGCGAGCTTCTGCGGGTCAGCCGGCGGCGCTCGAACCTGCTCGGCGACGCTGCCGGCGACGACCCTGTACCACCGGCGCATCTACGAGGCGATCGTCGCCCGCGAGCCGGAGACGGCCCGCCAGGCGATGCGTCGCGCACCTGCTCACGGTGGCGGAGGTCTGGGCTCCGGGCAGCTCCGAGGCCGCGATCGAGGCCGTCATCGGCACCGAAGGAGCTGCGCCGATCGGGCGCAGGGCGCTGGCCACGACCGACCGTCGCGCTGCGGCGAGGCGTCCAACGACGTAAGGGAGGTGGTAGGTCAATGAGCTCTGATGCAGCAGTTCCACCGGTGGCGCCAGGCGGCGGCGCCCAGGTCGCCGAAACCGAACTCAAGGCGGGAGCGATCGGCTTCTGGGGCAACATGGTCCAGGCGGTCACGCATATCGCGCCCTGGCCTGAACGTTCTGCTCGGTCTGACATTCATCGTCAGTTTCGTCTTCGTCACGGCGCCGCTCGCGTACCTGGCCGGCGGCATCATCTGCCTGGGGGTCGCGGTCGTACTGACCCAGCTCGCGAAGCAGTTCACCGGCGCCGGCGGCTACTTCCTGTACGTCAGCCGGACGCTCGGTCCGCGGCTCGGCTGGCTCACGACGTGGCTGTACTTCCTGTACGACCCCGTCGCGGTCGGCGTCGTCTGCGCGTTCACCGGCTCGCTGGTGCACGACACGCTCAAGGCGCAGTACGGCTGGAACATCCCGTGGTGGATCATTTTCGCGATCCTCGTCGCTCTGCGTGACGCTGTTCACGCTGTTCGGGATCGCGCTCTCGGTCAAGGTGATGCTCACGCTGGCGGTCCTCGAAGTCGGCGTGTTCATTGCGCTGATGTTCTCGGGGCTCGTCTCGCCGGGTAAGGGCGGCTTCAACTTCTCGTCGTTCAACCCGAGCAACATCCCGAGCACACACGCGATGTACTTAGGGATCGTGTTCACGATCCTGGCGCTCTCCGGGTTCGAATCGGTGGCGCCGCTCGGTGAGGAGACGGAGAACCCGAAGCGCAATCTCCCGCTCGCGATCATCGGCTCGACGATCGTCGTGGCCCTCTTCTACATGTTCGTCAACTGGGGCATCCTGATCGGCGAGGGAACCGACAACGTGAAGAACTTCACGAGCGCCGACCAGATCTTCGAGCTCGGCCGCCGGCTCTGGGGGGGCGCGTGGATCATCATCCTGATCGCGGTGATCAACTCGGCTCTCGCGGTCTCGATCGCGATCCAGAACGCGACGACGCGCGTGCTCTTCGACATGGGCCGCGTCGGAGCGCTGCCGCACTGGCTCTCGCAGGTGAACGCGAAGTACAAGACGCCGTGGAACGCGATCTGGCTCATGACCGTCGTCACGCTCATCCTCGGCCTCGGGCTCGCCTCGTGGCTCGGGCCGGTGAAGACGTTCGGGATGATCGGGATCATGCAGACGCTCGGCCTGATCATCGTCTACTGCATGGGGAACATCGGCGCGATGCGCTTCTACTTCGGTGAGAAGCGCGACGAGTTCAACTGGTTCCTGCATGCAGTGGTACCGATCCTCACCACGGTCGCACTGATCGCGGTGTTCTACGAGAACGTGAAGACCCTGCATCCGTTCAATCCGAAGAACGCGTTCGACTACAGCCCGCTGATCGTGATCATCTGGACCGTGATCGGCCTCGCGATCGTGCTGATCGCAAGCCGCACCGGCAAGGAGGAGTGGCTCAAGAAGGCAGGCGAGTCCGCTGAGCTCCGCGCCGAGACGCCCGGAGAGCTCGCGCACCGGCCGGCTCTGTAGCCAGAGGCTCACTGCGCTGCCGGGGGCTCGGGGGAGCTCCCGGCAGCGCCGACTCACCATGACGACCGATACACAACGCAGGGACCTGGAGGGGCTCGGCATCGCCGTCACCGGCGCGGCCGGGGACCTCGGCGGCGCGATGGCGCGGGAGCTGGCCGCGCGCGGCGCCGTGGTGACCTCGCTCGACCGCGTCGCAGCGCCCGAAGGAGTCGAGTCATACGTGCAGGTCGATGTCACCGACCGCGCCGCCGTGGACGCGGCTCTGGCGGCGATCGAACCGCTCGACGTCGTGATCGGCAACGCCGGGATCGTCGAGGTCGCGCCGTTCCTCGACGTCACGCAGGCGCAGTGGCAGGCGCACCTCGACGTGAATCTGACGGGCTGCTTCAACGTCGGCCAGGCGGCGGCGCGGCTGATGGCAGAGCGCGGCACCCGCGGCCAGGTGATCTTCACCGGCTCGTGGGTCGGCGAGATCCCGTGGCCCGAGATCTCGGCCTACTCCGTCTCGAAGGCCGGCGTGCGGATGCTCGCCCGCTCGATGGCTCGCGAGCTCGCCGCGCAGGGGATCCGCGTCAACGTCGTCGCGCCCGGGATCGTGATGGCGGGCATGGCGGGCAGGCAGTTCGAGACCGACCCGGTTTACGCTCGCCGCGCCTCGATCGTGATCCCGCTCGGTGAGCTGGGCACCGCCGAGCAGATTGCCAAGGCCGTCGCGTTCCTCTGCTCGCCCGACGCCGAATACATGACCGGCTCCGTCCTGCTCGTGGACGGCGGCGCCTCCCTCTTCCAGTTTTCCGAATGAAGATCACGCGGATCGACACCTTGCGGATCGAGGAGTTCCCGAGCCTCGTGCACGTGCTCGTCCACACCGACGAGGGCCTCGTCGGGCTCGGCGAGACGTTCTTCTTCGCCGACGCGGTCGAGGCGCACATCCACACGATGGCCGGCTACCTGCTCGGGCAGGACCCGGCCCTGATCGAGCGCCACGCGCGCACGCTGCGCGGCTACGTCGGCACCGCGGGGAGCGGCGCCGAGATGCGCGCCGCCTCGGCGATCGACATAGCGCTGTGGGACCTCGCCGGCCAGGCCGCGGGCCAGCCACTGCATCAGCTGCTCGGCGGCGCCTCCCGCGACTCGATCCGCACCTACAACACGTGTGCGGGCTACCGCTACGTGCGCGGCGAGAGCGGCCAGGCCGTGATGAACTGGGGCCTCGGCCGCAACGAGGGGCCGTACGAGGATCTCGATGCGTTCCTCACCCGCGCCGACGAGCTCGCCCGTGACCTGCTCTTCCAGGGCATCAACGGAATGAAGATCTGGCCGTTCGACCCGTATGCCGAGGCGAGCCAGGGCCACGACATCTCCGCCGCCGACCTCGACCTCGCACTCGAGCCGTTCCGCAAGATCCGCGCCGCAGTCGGCCCGGCGATGGACATCATGTGCGAGCTGCACGGGCTCTGGGACGTGCCGGCCGCGTGCCGGATTGCCAACGCGCTCAACGAGTTCGACCTCGCCTGGATCGAGGATCCGGTACGCGTGACGAGCCCGGACGCGCTCGCGGAGGTGCAACGCGCCTCACGCGCGCCGCTCGCTGTCGGCGAGACTCTCACGGGCCTCCCCGCGTTCCGGGATCTGATCGGGCGCGGCGGCACGCAGATCGTCGTCTTCGACATCGGCTGGGTCGGCGGCATCACCGAGTCGCGCAAGGTCGCCGCGCTCGCCGAGGCCTTCGAGCGCCCGGTCGCGCCGCACGACTGCTCGGGCCCGGTCGTCTACACGGCTGCGACGCACCTCTCGATCCACTTGCCGAACGCGATGATCCAGGAGAGCGTCCGCGCGTTCTGGAGCGGCTGGTACGGCGAGCTCGTGACGGGACTGCCGGTGATCGAGAACGGCATGGTGGCTCCGCCGGTCGGGCCTGGGCTCGGCACGGCTCTGCGCCCGGAGATCTTCGAGCGCGCGGACGCGCATCTCCGCTCGAGCATTTTGTGACCTGACAAGGAGGAACTCGAGAATGACGACAGTGAGGGTGACCCAGGAGGACTGGGGCGTGTTCCAGAACCTGCCGGCGACAGCCGCGCGCTTCACCGAACAGACCGGCATCGAGGTCGAGGTGACGCTTGGCGTGTTCCCGGAGATGTGGGACCTGATGGAGCGCAGCTTCTCGGGCGAGGATCCACCCTTCGACCTCGTCGGCGTCGACGACGTGATGGCCATCGAGGCGTCGCGCGCCGGCCACGTCGTGCCGCTGAACGATCTGATCGCCGCCGACGGCTACTCCCTCGAGGACTTCACTCCGCAGGCGCTCGACGCCGTGAGCGACGGCGGCCAGATCCTGGGACTGCCCTACATGGACGTCTCGAGTGTCCTGATCTACCGCGCCGACCTCTTCGACAAGTACGCCATCGAGGTGCCGCAGACGCTCTACGAGCTCACCGCTGCGGCTCTCGAGGTCCAGGCGGCGGTTCGCGCCGACGGAACCGAGGACTTCTACGGGATCACGATCCGCGGCGCGCCGCACTGCGGGCTCAACTTCTGGACCGTCGGCTCGAACTGGGCGCCCTCCTACGGCGTGCGCTGGTACGACGACGACGGCCGGCCGACGATCGACACTCCGGAGCTCCGGGCGGCCGTCGAGCACTACATCGACCTCGTCCGGCGGGCTGGTCCGCCCGAGTCGCCGACCATGGACTTCATGGACTGCATGACCGCCTACTCGGCGGGTCGCGCGGCGATGACGATCGAGCCGGCGAACGAGGCGTCGATCGTCTACGACGCGGGTGGCCATGTCGCCGACGGCACGATGACGGCGCTGATCCCGGCCGGACCGCTCGGCACACGCCATCCGGGGCTCTACTGCCCGCCGTACTCGATCCCCACGCTCTCCCGGGAGAAGGAGGCGGCCTGGCAGCTCGCCAAGTTCCTCTGCGCGCCCGAACAGGTGCTCGAGGACGCGCAGAAGAGCGGCTTCGTCGAGGTCTCGCGGAACTCGGTGCTCGACGACCCGGCCTTCACCAGCCGCTTTCGGCCCGACCTCGTCGAGACGACCGTGGCGACGCGCGCGTTCGCGCGCCGGGAGCGGCCGGCCAGCATGGACGTCGGCCATATCTGTGGGGCCGAGATCGTCCGTGCCCTCGTCGGCGAGCTGACGGTCGAGGAGGCGCTGCAGAACGCCCAGCGGGGAGTGGAAGCGCTCGGCTGAGTTCGTGCTCAGCCGAGACAGCGTGGTCCCGTACCTGATCGGGCGCGGGATCCTGCCGCCCGACGCGCAGGCCACCGTCGCGGAGCTCCCGGGCGGAGTCTCCGCGACGGTGCTGGCCGTGCGCACGCCGACGCTTGCGGTCGTCGCGAAGCAGGCGCTGCTGCGGCTCAAGGTCGAGGACGAGTGGACCGTGAAGCAGGACCGGACGGACACCGAGACGCGGGCAATGCGGCTCTGCGCCGAGCTGACGCCGGGACGGGTGCCGGAGGTGATCGACGACGACCCGGCGGCCCACGTCGTCGTGATGGAGCTCCTGCCGGACGACGCGCTCAACTGGCAGAGCGAGGTCGCGGCGGGGCGGGCGCACGTGGAAGTCGGCCCGTGGGCCGGAGAGACGCTCGGCCTCTGGCATGCCGCGACGGCGGGCGATCCGGCGGTGGCTGCGGGCTTCGACGACTTCGAGGCGTTCGAAGAGCTGCGGCTGAGGCCGTTCTACGAGACCCTGATCGAGCGCCTGCCGGAGGCGGCGGACGACGTGACGCCGCTTCTCGAGCAGTTGCGAGAACGTCGTCGCTGCCTCGTCAACGGCGACTTCGCCATGAAGAACACGCTCGTCGGCCCGAGCCGAAGCTGGGTGCTCGACTTCGAGGTCGCGCACTACGGAAACCCGATCTTCGACCTGGGCTTCTTCCTCTCGTTCGTCGTGCTCTCGGCCATCCAGTGGCCGGCGCTCGCGAGCGAGATGTGGGCTCTCGCAGACGGGTTTCTGCGTGGCTACACAGCGGCGGCCGGCGACGGGTTCGCAGGTGATGATGCCGATGTGACGGCGCACACCGGCTGCCTCGTGCTCGCCCGAACGGACGGCAAGTCACCGGCCCAGTTCCTCGACGCGAGCGCGCGCCTGCAAGCCCGCGCCGTCGGGCTCGCGCTCGTCCGCACCCCCGAGCGGGGCCTGTGGCAGTGGATCTGATCGAACGGGTCTTCGCCTGGGAGGCGCTCGACTCCCGCGGCACGCCGACCGTCGCCTGCGCGATCCGGACGCAAAGCGGAGCGGAGGGCGAGGCAGTCGTGCCTTCGGGCGCCTCGACCGGCTCCCACGAGGCCCACGAGCGACGCGACGGCGGAGAGCGCTACGCCGGGAAGGGTGTCCGTGACGCGGTCGCCTCGTTCCGGGCCGAGGTCGAGCCCGCGCTCGTCGGCCGCGACGCGCTCGACCAGGCCGAAGTCGACGCCGCGCTGCGAGCGCTCGACGGCACCCCGAACCTCGCACGGCTCGGCGCTAACGCCGTGCTCGCAGCGTCGGTGGCCTGCGCGATCGCTGCGGCGCGGAGCCTGGGTCTGCCACTGTGGCGAGCGCTCTCTGGCGACGTACCCCCGCAGCTGCCGGTCCCGATGGTGAACGTGATCTCGGGCGGTGCCCACGCGGGCGGCCTCGTCGACGTCCAGGACTTCCTCGTCGTCCCGGTCGGAGCGACGACCTTCGCCGAGGCGATCGAGTGGGCCTCGCGCGTGCGCGCCGCGTCGGCGGCCGTTCTCCGGGCGCGTGGACACGATGTCGCGCTGGTCGCCGACGAAGGCGGGCTCGCAGCGCGGCTGCCGTCGAACCGCGCAGCGCTCGACGTGCTGGTCGAGGGGATCGAGCGCAGCGGGCTCGAGCCTGCCAGTCAGGTCGCGATCGCGGTCGACATCGCGGCCACGCAACTCCTCGTCGACGGCGCCTACGTGCTCGCAAGCGAGAACCGAAGCCTCCGCGCGGACGAGCTCGTCGATGAGATCGCCGGCTGGGTCGGGGACTATCCGATCGTCTCGCTCGAGGACGTGGCCGGCGAGGACGACCTCGAGGCGTGGCGGCTCGCGACGGCCCGGCTCGCCGGGATTCAGCTGCTCGGCGACGACCTCTTCGTCACCTCGCCGGCCAGGCTCTGCACCGGTATCCGCGAGGGCATCGCGAACGCGATGCTCGTCAAGCCGAACCAGATCGGAACGCTCACCGAGGCATGCGAGGTCGTGGTGATGGCGCAGGCTGCCGGCTACGCCACCGTCCTCTCGGCCCGGTCGGGCGAGACCGAGGACAGCTGGCTCGCGGATCTCGCGGTCGGCTGGCGCACGGGTCAGCTCAAGGTCGGCTCGACGACCCGCTCCGAGCGCACCGCGAAATGGAACAGGCTGCTGCGGATCGAGGCCGAACATCCCGACGCGACGTTCGCGGGCCGCGGCGCACTGGCCTAGAGGTCGCGCTCGACCTGCTTGAGGTGCTCGATCGCCTGCTTCGTGTCGGCGTCGAACGACTCCGGGCCTGCGCCGGCGGGGATGCCCATCGGGTCGCCCGACGGCGCCATCACCTCGAAGCTGAGGTAGCCGCGGTAGTCGATGTCGACCAGCGCTCGCAGGATCGGGCGGAAGTCGGTGTGGCCGCGGCCGGCGACCGCGCGATTCGAGTCGGCCAGATGGACATGTGCCAGCAGGCCCTTGGCTGCGCGGAGCGCGTCCGGGATCGACGCCTCCTCGATGTTCATGTGGAACGTGTCCCCCATCACGCCGCCGTTCTTGAGGCCGACGTCGTGCCACAGCTCGACGGCCTGGTCGAGGCGGTTCAGGAAGTACGTCTCGTAGCGGTTCCACGGCTCGAGCGCGACGTCGACGCCCACAGTTGCCGCGTACTCGCCGCCCTCGCGGATGCTCTCGATCGCCCACTTCCGCTCGTCCGCGGGCGGCGCGAGCCGCGTCGTCTTCATCACCGCCGAGGGGCCGATGATGATCGTCGCCGCGCCGGTCTCGGCAGCGAGATCGGCCACCGAGCGGACGTAGTCGACCGCCGCGCGCCGCACCGCAGCGTCCGGATTGGCAGAGGTCCCGCTCGGCCGTGTACATCGACGAGATCGAGCTGACCGCGATCCCGGCGTCCGCGGCGAGCTGCCGGACCCGCGCCGCGTCGTACTGTGCCGGCTCGCCAACGAGCTCGATCGCGTCGTACCCGAACTTCGCGACGCGCTCGATCGACGGCCCGATGTCCTCGCCGTAGTAGGAGAACGAGTTGTAGGCGTAGCGGAAGCGCCCCATCAGTGGTTGTCCCGCGGGATGCCCTTGGTCTCGCGCGATGCGCTGGTACTTGACCGCCGGCTTCAGCACCATGCCGTTCGAGAGCTCGTCGACGATGCCGCGCTGGATCTCCTGCCACGGCGTCTGGCTCTCCGGATACGAGATAGCCGCCGCCGGCCTCGAGCGCCGCGCGCCGCTCGGCCAGCTCCTCGTCGGAGATCAGGATGTTCGCCGTGCGCTCGCCGAGGTCGACCCGGACCGGTCGCCGGTCTTGCAGCAGCGCGAGCCCGCCGCCGGTCGCCGCCTCGGGCGAGGCGTTGAGGATCGACGGGCTGCCCGAGGTCCCGGACTGGCGCCCGTCGCCGATGCACGGCAGCTCGTGGACGCCCTGCTCGAGCAGGTAGTCCGGCGCGCGCATGTTGACGACCTCGGCCGCGCCCGGGTAGCCGATCGGCCCGACGCCGCGGATGACGAGCACGCTGTCCTCGTCGATCGCGAGCGCGGGATCGTCGATCCGCGCGTGGTAGTCCTCCGGCCCGTCGAAGACCACGGCACGGCCCTCGAACGCATTCGGGTCGCTCGGGATTCTCGAGGTAGCGCTCGCGGAACTCGTCCGAGATCACCGACGTCTTCATGATCGCGCTGTCGAACAGGTTGCCCTTGAGGTTGAGGAAGCCGGCGTGCGCGCTTGAGCGGTGCGTCGTGTGCGCGGATCACGTCGCGGTCGTTCGTGAAGCGCCCTCGTTGTTCTCGTGGAGCGAGCGGCCGTTGACCGTGATCGCGGTCTTCGGTCGATCTTGCCCATCGCGATCAGCTCGGCGACGACCGCGGGCACGCCGCCGGCGCGGTAGTACTCCTCGCCCAGGTACTCGCCCGCGGGCTGCATGTTCACGAGCAGCGGCACCTCGTAGCCGACGCGCTCCCAGTCGTCGTTGTCGAGCTCGACGCCGACGTGACGCGCGATCGCGTTGAGGTGGATCGGCGCGTTCGTCGAGCCGCCGATCGCAGAGTTGACCACGATCGCGTTCTCGAACGCGGCGCGGGTGAGGATGTCCGACGGCTTCAGGTCCTCGCGGACCAGCTCCACGATGCGCTTGCCCGTGAAGTACGCCATCTCCTGGCGGTCGCGGTGCGGCGCGGGAATCGCCGCGCAGCCCGGCAGGCTCATGCCGAGCGCCTCGGCGAGCGAGTTCATCGTCGAGGCCGTGCCCATCGTGTTGCAGTGGCCGGCCGACGGCGCCGAAGAGGCGATCAGCTCGGTGAACTGCCTCGCGCATCGATCTCGCCCTGGGCCATCAGCTCACGCGCCTTCCAGACGATCGTGCCGGAGCCCGTGCGCTCGCCGTTGTGCCAGCCGTTCAGCATCGGCCCGCCCGAGAGCACGATCGCCGGGATGTCGACGGTCGCCGCGGCCATGATCTGCGCCGGCGTCGTCTTGTCGCAGCCGGTCGTCAGCACGACGCCGTCGATCGGGTAGCCGTAGAGCATCTCGACGAGCGAGAGGTACTGGAGGTTGCGGTCCAGCATCGCGGTCGGCCGCTTGCAGGTCTCCTGGATCGGGTGGATCGGGAACTCGAACGGCGACGCCGCCCGCCTCGCGGATGCCCGTCGCGCATGCGCGTCGCGAGCAGGAGGTGGTGCCGGTTGCACGGCGTGATGTCGGAGCCGGTCTGCGCGATCCCGATGATCGGCCGTGCCGGACTGCAGCTCGTCGAGCGACAGCCCGTAGTTCATCGTGCGCTCGAGGTAGAGCGCGGTCATGTCGACGTTGGCCGGGTTGTCGAACCAGGCGCGCGAGCGGAGATTTTGCATGGCTCATTCCTAACAGGAAGGAGCCCGGTCAGGGCGTTACCAGTGCGCGAGCGTGTGCGTCGCCGCGCGGTCGGCGATGGCGGCAATCGTCAGCGATGGGTTCGGGCCGACCGGCCCCGGCAGGATCGAGCCGTCCACGATCGAGAGGCCTTCGACGTTGAACACCTCTCCGTACTCGTTGACGACGCCGTCCTCCGAGCTCGTCCCCATCGGGCAGCCGCCGACCGGGTGCACCGTGACCAGCCGTTTGAAGCGCCAGAGCGGCTCGGGGCTGAACTGCGCGTTGAGTTTCGTGCCGAGCTCTTCCATCGACTTCATGATCGCCGCGTAGAACGACTCCGACGACTTCGTCGACCAGTCGTTCTCGAGCCAGCCCTTCTTGGTGAGCGTGAGGTTGCCGTCGGGCACGTCGTCGCCCATCCCGCAGAGAGGTAGCGCGCGGGATTCCTTCTTTCCATCGCCCACGAGGGCCGCCATGTCCGCGCTGATGTTGCTGACCGGGCGATCCAGCATCCGGTTCTTGGCGCGGGTCACGCCGAAGCGAACGGCTCGTTTCAGCATTCCCATGCTGTGCGTGCCTTCGATCAGCCACTCGAGAAACGCCGGGTAGCCGCCGTCCTCGATCACGTGGTAGTACGGCGGGTCGCCGTAGGTGAGAAGGGACGTGATCACCGGGCCGATCTCCGGGTCGAACGCGCCCTCCGTCGTCTTCAGAAACCCGAGCAGGTCGCCGTTCCCGCACCAGCGCGTGCCGACGGTCTTGAGATTGAGCGCGCCACCGAAGTTCCCGGCGTTGCTCAGCAACAGGTACGTCGAGCCCAGAGAGCCGGCGGAAACCACCAGCCGATCCGCTGTCACGGTCAACTGCTCGCGCTTACCCGTGGTGGGATGGTGCTGCGTGTACTCGACCCAGAACTGCTCGTCCTGCTTTCCGAAGCGCGTGACCTCCGCAAGTGTTCTGATCTCTCCCTCGCGGTCCGTGAACAGACGCAGATAGTTGAAGTCGAGTGTGTTCTTGCTGCCGTACTTGCAGCCGATGTTGCACTCGCCGCAGAGGCGGCACGTGTAGCGGCCGGGCTGGCCGACGATCGGCTCCCCGGGGACCGGCGGCCGACCCTCGTTCGCGAAGGTCACAGCCAGCGGCGGCAGCGTGGCCCCCGCCTCTGCGAAGGCCATCGTCTTCGCCGTCGCGTTGTACGGCGCGTGGTCGAACGGATACGTCTGCGGCGCGATGATCGTGCGAACGTCGGAGTAATGCGAGGCGAGGTCGGCGTGGGTGAGCGGCCAGCCCTCGAACGTCGAGGCCGGCTTCTCGAGGAGGACGTTCGCGTAGATGATCGAGCCGCCGCCGAGCGCGGCCGACACCATGGCCTCGATCCGGGAGAACGTCCAGACCTCGAACATCCCGTAGAGCCGGGAGTCTGGCTTCCAGAAGTTGGCGTGAAACTCGCGCGGGCTGCGGGGAAACTTCGCCTGGCCATCCCCTGGCCCGTACTCCTTGCCCCGCTCCAGCACGAGGACGCGCTTGCCCTCCTTCTGGTACCGGTACGCGGTCACCGAGCCGCCGAAGCCGGAGCCGACCACGACGGCGTCGTAGTGGGAGCCGTTCATCGGGAGATCCTCGGCCTGTCGCTGGACTCCAGGGCCTGTTTCACGTTGGCCTCCTCCATGTAGTCGGGGAACGGAACCACCGGCGGGCTCGGGAGCCTGATCAGGCTCGGCGCGGTGGCGTTGATCGCAATGTCGGCCATCAGGTAGCCGTGGTTTTGCAGCACCGCCTGCTCGCCCTCGCTGAACGGGTCGACGTCGTCGCGGACGAACTGGATCCAGCAGCGGATCAGCTCGTCCGGGTAGGGCGGCACGGTCGACCGGTAGCCGTAGCCGGACGGGAGCGAGGGAATGCCCCAGTATCCGCCCGCGAGTTCGCCCTGGCGCAACCGGGCGCGGAACCAGCGCGCGCGCGGCTCCGTCGCCTGTTCCATCACCGTGATCACGGGGCGCAGCTGGTTCCAGATGAGCCGCGGGATCCGCGGCCGCGGCTTGAACCCGGGCGTGCCGTCGGAGACGAGCACCACGGCGTGGTCGTCCCAGACCGACTCGATGCCGAGGTCGTCGTAGAAGCCTCCGTCGACGATGTCCATCGGCCCCGCCGGTGCGCCCGGGCAGTCGCCGGTGCCGCCCTCGAGCGCGGCCTCGATGCGCATCGGCCGGAACAGCAGCGGCACGCAGGACGACGCGGCGGCGGCGCGTGCGATCGTCAAGTCCCCGAACGGCGCCCACCCCGCCCGCGGGTTGCCCATCGCCCGCGTCTTCGAGTCGAACGTCCAGAGAGTGCGGTTGACGACGTCGGTCGCACAGAAGAGGAAGCGCGGGTGCTCGGGCACCTCCGCCAGTCCTGCACCGGCGTAGCCGACCGAGAGCTTCCGCGTGAGGCCATCCATCTGCGCATTTCGCCTGAACAGGTTCCAGGGCGGCCAGAAGCGCGCCAGCGCGGCGCGCGTGCGGATGTCGCGCTGCGCCAGGGCGATCATCGGCGCAGCGATCCCGTCCTCGAAGCCGGCGATCCGGTCGCCCGGCCGGCCCCAGGCCTGCGGATTCGCAACGAGGTGGCCCGCGATCTGCGCCGACAGGATGCTGCCGCCAGAGACGGAGGCGATCGTGTCGACCTGCGACAGGATGCCGAGCTGGTCGAGACGCCGCAGGCCGCCGAGGTGGAACAGGGCCGCGCGGTAGCCGCCGCCCGAGAGACAGAGGGCGACTCCCTGGCCCGCCTGCGGCGAGCGCTCCGGATGGGTGTCGGCGGCCGACATGCGTGCCCTACGTTGTCCGGATGGTAATCGATGGCGCCGCGACCACCAACCCGGATGGACGGTCGCCGCGCCGCCCGTTAGTGTCGGGGGCCGCTTGCCGTCACTGCGCCGCTGCCCGAACTGCTCCGCCGAGGTGCCAGCAGGATTCAGCTTCTGCGGTCACTGCGGCAGGTCGCTGAGCGAGCTCGAGCGACGCGCGGCGCCGAGCGACCGGCGCACGGTCACGATCCTGTTCGCCGACCTCGTCGGCTTCACCCGGCTCGGAACGCAGCTCGACCCGGAAGAGCTGCGCCAGCTGATCGAGGAGACCTTCGGCGCGCTGATCGAGGCCGTGCGCGCGCGGGACGGCTGGCTCGAGAAGCAGGTCGGCGATGCGCTGCTCGCGATCTTCGGCGCGCCGGTCGCACACGACAACGATCCGTTCCTCGCGGTGGACGCCGCGCTGGCGATGACGAGACGCATGGACGCGTGGAACCGCGAGACGGCCGATCGCCTGTCCGGGCCGCTGCATCTGCACATCGGGATCAACACGGGCCTCGTCGTGATGGGACCCGGCATCGACGACCCCGAGCACGGCGAGCTGATCGTCGTCGGCGACACGGTCAACACGGCCGCGCGGCTCCAGCAGGCCGGCGGCCCCGGGCAGATCCTCGTCGGCGAGTCGACCTACGCGGCGACCCGCGACGCGTTCGACTACGACGCGCCACAGCTGCTCACCGTCAAGGGCAAGACCACGAAGCTCGTCTCCTTCGCCTGTCTCGGGCCGGCGGCGCAGCGGCTGCCGACGCGCGACATCGCCTCGCCGCTCGTCGGCCGCGACGCCGAGCTCGCGACCCTGCTCGAGCGGATCGACCGGCTCGTCGCGGGCCAGGGCGGCGCCGTGACGGTCGCCGGCGACGCGGGTGTCGGCAAATCCCGCCTGCTCGCCGAGGCGAGGTTCGCCGCTCCGGCGGAGAGCGTCGCATGGCTCGCGGCGCGCGCGGTGCCGTTCAGCCAGGCGACCGGCTACTGGCCGTTCGTCGAGCTGATCCGCACCGACGCCGGCATCACCTCCGACGACGGCGACGCAGCGAGCTGGGTCAAGCTCGAGAGTCGCCTCCGCCGCCTCGCCCCGGCCGAGGCCGACGAGCTGCTGCCGTACGTCGCCACGCTGCTCACGCTCGAGGTACAGCCCGAGTTCGTCGAGCGAGTCAAGTACCTCGACAACGACGCGATGGGGCGCCAGGTGTTTCGCAGCGTCCGCCGCTGGTTCGAGCTGCTCGTGCAGGAGCGCCCCGCCTGCCTCGTGCTGGAGGACTGGCACTGGGCCGACCGCTCGTCGGCGGAGCTGCTGGAGCGCCTGATCGGGCTCGCTCTGACGACGCCGCTCCTCCTCTGGTGCTCATGCCGGCCCGATCCGGACACGGCCGCGTCCCGTTTCCGCGCCACCGCGGCGGCGGAGTGCGGCGAGCGCTACGTCGAGGTCGCGCTCGAGCCGCTCTCGACGGCCGACAGCGGCGAGCTCGCGGCGAGCCTGCTCAGGGTCGACGACCTCTCGCCGCGGGTGCAGAACCTCGTGCTGGCGAAGGCGGAGGGAAACCCGTTCTTCATCGAGGAGGTCGTCCGCTCGCTGGTCGACGTCGGCGCGATCGTCCGCGACGACTCGACCGGCCGCTGGAAGACGACTCCCGCGGTCGAGCACATCACGATCCCGCACACGCTCGGCGGCGTGATCACCGCCCGCGTCGACCGGCTCGACGAGGGGACGAAGGAGACGCTGCGGGTCGCGGCGGTGATCGGGCGCCGCTTCCTCCACCGCGTGCTGCGAACCCTGGACCCGGCGCCGCTGCTCGACGAGCGGCTCGCGTTCCTCTGCGACCTCGAGGTGATTCGCGTCGACGAGGGCGCGCCCGAGCTGCAGTACGTCTTCAAGCACGCCGTCACCCACGAAGCGATCTACGAGGGCATCCTGCTGCGCCGCCGGCGCGAGCTG
The DNA here is from genome assembly GCA_963738775.1 of uncultured Actinomycetes bacterium. GTDB lineage: Bacteria > Actinomycetota > Thermoleophilia > Gaiellales > Gaiellaceae > CAVQZA01. The sequence continues at coordinate 308,591 of CAVTXU010000013.1, read as the reverse complement.
CACGGCCGCGTCGCCGAGCTGTACGAGACGCTGTTCGCCGACCGGCTCGACGAGTTCTACAGCCTCCTCGCCCATCACTACGCCTGCGCCGAGCAGTGGCAGAAGGCCGAGGACTACCTGCTCGAGGCGGGCGATCACGCGGGTCGCCTCGCCGCCGACGCGGAAGCGCTCGAGCACTACCGGATGGCGCTCGCGGCGCAGGGCCGCGCGGCCGGCGAGGAATGGGGCCCGCTCCGGTCTGCCGCGCTCGAGCGGAAGATGGGCGAGGCGCTCCTCCGCAGCGGCGAGCATCTGGAGGCCGCCGAGTACCTGTACCGCGCGGTCGGTCGCCTCGGCAAGCGGATGCCCGAGTCGCGGAGCGGCGTGCGCAGCGCAATCCCGTGGCAGCTCCTCGTCCAGGTGTCACACCGGCTCGCGCCGGGAGTCTTCGTGTCGAAGCAGCCGCAGGCCGATCCCGTCGCGAGCGAGCTGGCCGACATGTACGAGGTGCTCAACTGGATCGACTTCTTCGTCGACCGCGAGCGGTTCGTGCTCGACGTGCTCCTCGAGCTGAACCTGTCCGAGCGGGCCGGGTACGACACGGGGATCGTCCGCGCGTCGTTCGCGGTCGGCGTGCTCTGCGACACGATTCCGCTGCGGAGGGTCGCGCGGCGCTACCTCGACCGGGCGGTCGCCCTCGCCCGCGAGTCCGAGGATCCGCTACGGCTCGCAGAGGCGTACCTGCGGCTCGCGATGCACGAGCATCACAACGTCGGCGACTGGGACGGGGCGCTCGAGCACTACGGGCAGGCCACCGCCTGGTTCCAGGACTCCGGCGACCTGCGGCGCCAGGGCGCGGCGATGGCACTGATGAGCGGGATCCTCCGCGCGCGCGGAGAGCTCGCCGCGAGCCTGGCGCTCGCGCGCGAGGCGGTTCGCGTCGGCCGGGAGGGCGGCGACCGCCAGGTGCTGGGCTGGGGACTCGGCGAGGAAGGGCGGAGCCTGCGCCAGCTCGGCCGGCTCGACGAGGCGGCCGACGCGACGAGCAGGGCACTCGAGCTGCTCGGCTCGATTCCGGACTACCTCTCCATGGTGAGCGCTTACGGGGATCTCGCCCGCTGCCGGCTGCGCCAGGGCCGCCTCGACGAGGCCGTGAGCACGGCGGACACCGCACGGCGCCTGCTGATCGCGGAGCGGCTCCGCGCGTTCCTCTGCAGCCCGGTCTACATCGCGCGCGCCGAGTCGCTGCTCGCGGTGGCCGAGTCGGATCCGTCCGCGTTCAAAGCAGCCGGGAAGGCGTCCGCGGCGGCGGTGCGCCAGGGCCGGCTCGACTGCGACGCGCTGGCCTCCGCGCTGCGCTGCCGCGGCACCTATCACTGGCTCCGCGGGCACCGACGGCGCGCAGCGCGGTCCTGGCACAAGAGCGTCGCCGTGGCCGAGCGGCTCGGGGCGCGTCACGAGCTGGCGCTCACGTGGCTCGAGCTCGGGTCGCGCACGGGTGAGCGCGGCCGGCTCGAGGAGGCCGCCGCGATCTTCGCCGAGCTCGGCGCCGAGCTCGACCTCGAGCACGCCCGCGAGCAGCTCAGCGAGACGCGGGAGCTGGTCGTCGCCTAGACGGCGGCGAGCTCGTAGCCGGCTGCGCGCAGCCGCAGCTCGAGCTGGCGCAGGACCTCCTGCCAGATCGCGGCCGGCTCCGCTCCGTACGCCTCGAGGAAGCGAGGAGCGAGCTCGGAGCCGGCGCCCTCGAGCAGTCCCGCGCCGATCGCGCGAAACGCGTCGACGACCGAGCCGATCAGCGCGGCGGCGTGCTCGCGATCGCGCGCGAGGCGGCGCCGCGCGTAGGACACGCCGATCCCGATGTGGCGCAGCTCGTCGAGGACGGCGAGCCGTTGCAGCTCCTGGAGGCCGGGGAACGACTCGAGGATGGTGAAGCGCTTGGCGACGAGCGTCTGATTCGTGCGGCCGATCGAGCCCTCCGCGATCAGGTGGTACGCGATCACGGCCTGGAGGAACGTGTCCTCGTCGCGGGTCTCCTCCAGCGGCCGGACGACGCCCTCGAGCGCCCCGTAGAACGTCTCCGCGACCGGGTCGAGGTGCTGGTCGGCGAGCGCCTTGACCCCGTACACGCCGCCTTCGACGCCGAATACTTCCGTGAAGACGCGCACGACCGACTGGATGTGCCGGTACTCGTCGGCGACCTGCGTCGCGAGCAGGAGCTGCATGTCGTAGTCCGGCGCGGCGAGCAGGAACGGCGCCAGGAGCGCGGCGACGTTCCACTCCGAGTGGAAGCGGTGCGAGAAGATCCAGATCAGGCCGTCGCGAGCCTCGGGCGTCAGCTCCGCGGCAGCAGCGGCGTCGGGGGCGAGGTCGATCGCGAGCGGCGACCACTGGTGCCGCTCCCAGTGCTCGTACAGGGCCTCGAACGCGTGCGGGCGCTGTACTACGTCGTCAATTGTCTCCTCGGCCACCGCGCAAACCTACACCCGCGGCGGCCGAGTCCAAAGGCGCGCGCCGCGCTATCCTCGAAGCGCTGTGAACGTCCTGTTCTCAGTAGCCGGCCTGAGGGCCGCGGCCATCCTGGCGAAGCACCACGGCGCCGCGGGACTGCCGTTCACCGTCGCGTCGCCGACGCGGCTCCTGCTCCTTGTGCTCATGAGCATTAGCTTCTTGACGGCCTGGCACCTGCTCTATCGCCGCTGAGGCGCTCCGGCCAGCGCGGCGTCGAGCACCACGATCGTTCGCGCGCCCTCACCGCGGCGGAGCCGGTCGAGCGCGTCGTTGACGCCGTCGAGATCGGTGACGTTGCTCACGACCTCGTCGAGGTGCAGGTCGAGCTGCGCGAGGGCGACGAGGTCGGCCGCGGGGTCGCCGGAGCCGTAGTACGAGCCGCGGATGCCCTTGTCGGACAGGAACTCGATCGCGGGCAGGGCGACCTCGACGCCCTGCGGCACGAGGCCGACGACGACCGCGGTCCCGCCGGCGCGGAGGACATCCCAGGCGAGCCGCATCGTCTCGGGCCGGCCGACGACCTCGATCGCGTGGTCGAACCCGTCGACGATCGCGCGGATCGCCTCGGCCGACGGCTCGACCGCGTGGGTGGCGCCGCGCCGGAGCGCGAGCGCGTGCTTGGCCGGATCGCGGTCGACGGCGACGATCGGGTCGGCACCGGCGAGCTTCGCGGCCGCGATCACCTGCAGCCCGACGCCGCCGCAGCCGATCACGCACACGGTCTCGCCCGGCAGCACGCGCGCGACATTCCGCACCGCGCCGAAGCCGGTGACGACTCCGCAGCCGAGCAGCGCCGCCTGCCACAGCGGCAGCTTCGACGGCAGCGGCACGGCGCCGTTCGCCGCGACGACGGTCGCTCGGCGAAGCACGCGGTCATCAGGCCGTGCTGGAGCGTGACGCCGTCGAGCGAGAGCCGCGACGTCCCGTCGATCAGCGTCCCGGCGGGGCCGTTCACGCCCGCCGGCTCGCACAGTCGTGAAGTGCCCGGCGCGGCACGCGCGGCACTCGCCGCACGACGGGACGAAGCAGAACCCGACGGGGTCGCCCGGCGCGACGTGGGTCACGCCCTCCCCGACCGCCTCGACGACGCCGGCGCCCTCGTGCCCGAGCACCATCGGCCAGCGACCCTCGCCGAGCTCGCCGTCGGCGAGCCGCACGTCGGAGTGGCACACGCCCGCGGCCGCGACGCGGACCAGCACCTCGCCCGCCTTCGGCGGATCGAGCTCGACCTGCTCGACGACGAGTGGCGTACGCGGCTCGCGCAGGACGACCGCGCGGATCTTCAGCGGACCCGCCAGTGCTCGAGCGCATCGAGGTCGGGCTCACTCCGAGCCCAGGCCCGGGCGGCGGCGCGATCGTCCCGTCCGCGGCGATCGCGATCGGCGCGGGCAGCAGCCAGTCGCGCCGCTCGGCCGTCCAGGCGGGCGGGTCGTACGGCACCTCGACGTACGGGACCGTCGAGAACGCGAGCGCGAGGTGGAGGTTGGCGACGAGGCCGTAGCCGTTCGACCAGGTGTGCGGCGACCACGCGCGGCCGTGCAGGTCGGCGAGCGCCGCGAGCCGCCGACCGCCGCCGATGCCGAGCGCGAGCACCACGTCGGACTGGAGCACGTCGACCTCGCCGCGGAGCACCAGATCGCGCGCCTCCTGCGCCGAGCGCACCATCTCGCCCGCCGCGATCCGCAGCGTCGTGAGGCCGCGCAGCGCCGCGTAGCCGTCGAGGTCGTCGGTGCGCAGCGGCTCCTCGAGCCAGCAGATGCCGAGCTCCTCGAGCGCGCGGGCGCACTGCGCGGCGGTCGCCACGTCCCAGCGCTGCGCGCGGTCGCCGGGCATCCGCCAGCCCTGGTTGGCGTCGACCATGATCTCGAGCCGGTCGCCGACAGCGTCGCGCACCGCGCGACCACGGCGACGTCGTCGCGCCAGTCGGCGTGGTGGAACCGGAGCTTGACCGCCTTCACGCCTCGGTCGCGCAGCGCGACGCAGCGCCGCGCGCGCTCGTCGGCGTCGACCAGCTCGCCGCTCGAGGCGTAGGCGACCAGCCGCTCGGAGCGGCCGCCGAGCAGCTTCCAGAGCGGCTGTCGAGCGCGCGCCCGACGAGATCCCAGACCGCGATCTCGACCGTCCAGGGCCGCGCGCCGTGGAAGTCGACCGTCTCCACGACCTCGCGCATGCCCTCGGTGCGCAGCGGGTCGACGCCGACCAGCAGGCGCTCGAGCAGCTCGCGGTCGGACAGGTCGTCGCCGCTCGCGTAGCCGGTCACGCCCTCGTCGGTGTGCACCAGCACGACCGTCGCGTCCTGGTCGCTGCGCGGGACCGGATCCCACGCCGCGTGGAACGGCGGGTCGAGCGTGAAGCCGTAGCGCGGCGTCTCGACGGCGGAGATCCGCATCACTCACCACCGTAGAACGGGCTCGTGATCGTGTCGCGCGCTCGACGATGCGGGCCGCCGCCTCGGAGTCGCGGCCGTTGACGCAGGTGCCGATCGCCTTGCGCACCGCCTCCCGATTCGCGACGCGAACGGCGGTCTCGTCGGAGGCGCCCGGGTCGACCCACACCGCGACGAGCACGAGCAGGTCGCCGCTCGCCTCGATCAGCCCGTCGGCGACGGCGTCGAGCACGCCCTGCGCGATCCCGAGCTGCGCGGCGCCCCACGTCAGCGTCTGGTGCCAGTCGTCGAGCGCGGTGGCCTTGTTCATCATCAGCGTCGGCGGCCAGACCGGCTCGTACTCCTGCTCGGTCGCGCCGACGCAGACCAGCACCGGCGTGTGCCCCGGCGATCGGGTGGGCGAGCATGCAGATCGCGGCCGCGGCGGTGGGGCTGCCGCGGCGGGCGAGCACGACGTTGACGTGGCTGCCGTTCGGCTTCACCCCGCCCCAGCCGTCGCCGATCCGTCCGTCCAGGTCGTTCATGGCGCTCCTTCCAGGTCGAGGACGACGCGTTTCGCCTCGCCCGATCGCAGCAGCGCGAACGCCTCGCTCGATCTGCTCGAGCGGCAGCGTGTGCGAGACGAGGCGGTCGAGCGGCAGCCGGCCGCGCCGGTAGAGGTCGAGGATCGCGGGAAAGTCGCGCTCGGGCCGCGACGACCCGTAGATCGAGCCGAGCACGCGCCGCTCCATCCGCGGGATCGAGAGCGCCGGCAGCGACAGCACGGCGTCCTCACGCGGGATCCCGATCAGGACGGCCGCGCCGCGCTTGCGCGTCGAGAGGAACGCGGCGAGCATCGCCTCGACCCGGCCGGTCGCCTCGATCGCGGCGTCGACGCCGCCGTTCGACGCCTCGCGGACGGCCTCGGCGGTCGCCTCGGGCGAGCCGGCCCAGAGCACGCCGGCGGTCGCGCCGAGCTCCCGCGCGGCGGCGAGCTTCGCCTCACCGCGTCGACGGCCACGACCGGCTCGGCGCCCGCGGCGACCGCGCCGAGCACCGCCGACAGCCCGACGCCGCCGCAGCCGAACACCGCGACGAGGTCGCCCGGCTGAACCTCGGCCGTGTTCCAGACCGCGCCGACTCCGGTCGTGACGGCGCAGCCGACGAGCCCGGCGATCGCGAACGGCACGTCCTTCGGGATCGGGACGCACGAGCGCTCGGGCACGACGCACGCCTCGGCGAACGACGAGATCAGCGAGTAGTGGTAGACGGGCTCGCCGTCGCGCGAGAGGCGCGACGTGTGGTCGAGCAGCCCGCCCTCGCCCATCGCGGGCCACGCGGCCGCGCAGAGATGCGGCAGCTCGCGGACGCACTCCGAGCACTGCCCGCACGACGGCGCCCACGAGAGCGCGACGTGATCGCCGGGGGCGACCCGCGCGACGCCGGCCCCGACCGCCTCGACGACGCCCGCCCCCTCGTGGCCGAGCACCGCGGGGCAGCGCGTCTGGGCGGTGCCGTCGATCGCGTTCTGAGTCGGAGTGGCAGACGCCCGAGGCCTTCAGGCGCACCAGCACCTCGCCCGGGCCGGGCGGAGCGAGGTCGAGCTCGCAGCTCGTCAGCGGCCCGCCCGTCGCCTCGAGCACCGCCGCGCGGATCTTCACGACTGCAGCGCCCGGGAGCTCCTCGATCGGGATGTGGCAGCGCATCAGGTGGCCCGTCTCGGCCTCGGCGAGCGGCGGCTCCTCGTCCTCGCAGATCGCGCCGAGCTTGCGCGGGCAGCGCGTGTGGAAGACGCAGCCGCTCGGCGGCTCGGCGGCGCTCGGGATCTCGCCTTCGAGCTTGATCCGACGCGGCTGTCGCCGTCGATCGTCGGCACGGCCGAGAGCAGCGCCTCGGTGTACGGATGGTGCGGCCCGTCGAACACGACCTCGGCCGGGCCGAGCTCCATCAGCCGCCCGAGGTAGAGCACGGCGATCCGATGCGAGAGGTAGCGCACGACGCCGAGGTCGTGCGAGATGAAGAGGAACGCGACGCCGCGCGTCGTCTGGAGCTCGACGAGCAGGTTGAGGATCGCCGCCTGCACCGAGACGTCGAGCGCCGACGTCGGCTCGTCGCAGACGACGAGCTTCGGCTCGCCCGCGAAGGCCCGCGCGATCGCGACGCGCTGCTTGAGGCCGCCCGAGAGCTGCGACGGCTTCTGCGGTGAGCGTGCGCTCCGACAGCCGGACCTGTCCGGCGAGCTCGGCGAGCCGCGCGTCGGCGGCGCGGCCCGTGAGGCCGGCCGAGCTTCTTCAGCGACGCGCAGCAGGATGCGCCGCACCGAGTGGCGGCGGTTCAGCGCCGAGTCGGGGTTCTGGAAGACGATCTGCAGATCGCGCAGATCGGCGTCCGAGCGCCTCGGTGAACCGCGGCGCGAGCGCCGGCCCTCGAGCGAGACCGCGCCGCTCGTCGGCTCGACGATGCCGAGCAGCGCGCGCGCGAGCGTCGTCTTGCCGCTGCCCGACTCGCCGACGAGTCCGAGCGTCTCGCCCGGCCAGATCTCGGCCGAGACGTCGGCCAGCGCATGCACGTCGTGGCCGCGCTGGCGGAAGACCTTGCCGAGCTCGTCGAAGCGCACGACCGGCGCCGCCGGTGCGGTCGACGACGGCGCGAGCGCGCCTCCGCGGCCTCCGCCGCGGCAGATCGTGCGGCGCGCTCGTGATACCAGCAGCGGCTCTCGTGGCCGTCGCCGACCGTGACGGCGGCGGCTCCTCGGCTGTGGCAGCGCTCGTCGGCGAGCGCGCAGCGGTCGGCGAAGACGCAGCCGGGCAGCTCGGCGCCGAGGCTCGGCAGGAAGCCGGGAATCGTGTCGAGCCGCGCCGCGATCCCGCCGCGCGCCGCCGCGCGGGACGCAGCGCAGCAGGCCGACGGTGTACGGGTGGCGCGGATCGCTGCAGCACCTGCTCGACCGGGCCCTCCTCGACGAGCCGGCCCGCGTAGAGCACGCCCACGCGCGAGCACATCTTCGCGATCACGCCGAGGTTGTGGCTGATGAACAGCACCGAGGTGTGGAGCTCGGCCTGGAGCTGCGAGACGAGGTCGAGCACCTCCGCCTCGACCGTCGCGTCGAGCCCGGTCGTCGGCTCGTCGAGGATCAGCAGCGACGGGTCCTTGGCGAGCGCCATCGCGATCACGACGCGCTGCTGCATCCCGCCGGAGAGCTGGATGCGGGTAGCGCGCCATCACCGACGCCGGGGTCGGCGATCTGCACGCGGGCGAGCGCGTCGCGGGCGCGCTCGCTCGCCTCGCGGCGCGGCACGCCGCGCGCGGTGAACGCCTCGGCGACCTGAGGGCCGACCTTGATCGTCGGGTTCAGCGCCGAGCCGGGGTTCTGGTAGACCATCGAGACCTGCTCGGCGCGGAGCCGGCGCAGGTCGCCCAGCTCAGGCCGAGCACGTCCGCCCGTCGATCCGGACCGAGCCCGAGTCGATCTTCCCGTTGCGCGGCAGGTAGCGGACGATGGCGAGCGCCGCGGTCGACTTTCCGCAGCCGGACTCGCCGACGAGGCCGAACGACTGGCCCCGCTCGATCTGGAGCGTGACGCCGCGCAGCACGCGCCGGTCGGTGCCGCGCACGCGGTAGGAGACGTCGAGCGCCTCGAGCTCGATGCGGCCGCGGCGTCATCGCTCGTACGCCTGCTGGACGCCGTCGGAGACGAGGTTCACGGCGACGATCAGCGAGGCGATCGCGCGGCCGGGAACAGCACCGCCCACCAGTCCGGATCGAGGTACTGGTAGTTGTCGTTGATCTGCACCGCCCAGTCGGGCGACGGCAGCTGGATCCCGAAGCCGATGAACGTCAGCGAGGCGACCGCGAAGATCGCGTAGCCGAGGCGGATGGTCGCCTCGACGAGGATCGACCGGCATCACGTTCGGCAGGATCTCGACGAACATGACGTACGGGAGCCCTCGCCGCGGAGCCGCGCCGACTGCACGTAGTCGAGGTCGCGCTCGGCGAGCACGGCGGTGCGCACGGTGCGCGCGATGATCGGCGTGAAGACGATGCCGATCACGATCGTCACCGTCCAGCCGACTTGCTCCCGAGCGCGGCGAGCGCCGTCACGGCGACGATGATCAGCGGCAGCGCGAGCACCGCGTCGATGATCCGGCTGACGACGTCGTCGACGACGCCGCGCAGGTAGCCGGTGACCAGGCCGAGCGTCGTGCCGAGCGTGATGCCGAGCAGCGTCGCGAGCGGGCGCCACGGTCAGGATGTCGCGCGAGCCGGCGAGCACGCGCGAGAAGACGTCGCGGCCGAGCCGGTCGGTGCCGAACCAGTACGTCGACGAGGGATGAGCGTAGACGTCGGGCGACTGGTAGTTGATCGGGTCGTACGGCGTGATGTGGTTGCCGAAGATCGCGCACGTCACCCAGAACAGGAGCACGCCCGCGCCGATCAGGACGCTCGGGGTGCGCCGGAGCAGGTGCAGCCGCTCGCGGCGGGCCGCATTGGCCTCGCTGCCTCCCGCCGCGACGGCGCTCACTCCGCGACGCCGAGGCGGATGCGCGGATTCAGCGCCGCGATCAGCAGGTCGGCGACCAGCGTGACGAGCAGGTAGACGATCCCGACGACGAGCACGCCGGCCGAGAGCAGCGGGAAGTCCTTCTGGTTCGCGGCGTTGAAGATGAGGTGCCCGATTCCCTGGTAGTTGAAGAGCGTCTCGACGACCACGAGGCCGCCGACGAGGTAGCCGATCTGCGTCGCGACGACGGCGATCGTCGGCAGCAGCGCGTTGCGCAGCACGTGGCGGCGGAGCACGACCGAGCCGACAGGCCCTTGAGGTACGCCGTGCGCGTGTAGTCGGAGTCGAGCGCCTCGACCATCCCGGCGCGCGTGATCCGCGCGATGTAGCCGAAGAGCACGAGCGTGAGGCAGATCGCGGGTAACAGGAGGTACTTGACCTGCGTCAGGAGCCCGGCGCCGTCCGGCGCCTGGGCGGTGATCGGCAGCGCCGAGGAAGATGCCGACGACGATGATCAGCAAGATCCCGGTGACGAACTCCGGCACCGAGGCGAGCGAGAGTCCGACCACGGTGATCACGCGGTCGAGCGTCCGTCCCGGACGCAGCCCCGCGGCGATCCCGCCGAGCACCCCGAGCGGGATCACGATCAGGAACGCGACGAGCGCGAGCTCGAGCGAGTGCCGAGGGCGCTGACCAGGAGCGAGCGGACCGGCTCCTGGAAGGCGAGCGACTTGCCGAAGTTCCCGTGGAGGACGCCCGCGATCCAGTCCAAGTACTGGACGACGACGGGCTTGTCGGCGCCGAGCTGCTTGTCGAGCGCGTCGACGGCGCTCTGCGGCGCGAACGGCCCGAGGATGATCCGCCCGACGTCGCCGGGCAGGAGCTGCGCCGTCGCGAACACGATGATGCTGAGCAGCACCAGCGTGACGAGCGCGAGACCGACGCGCTTGATGACGTAGCGGGCGATGAATGCAGCGGCCGGCGCCCACCCGGGACGCCGGCCGCCATCGTACGACCGCTAGCCCAGCGAGACTCCGCGGAGCTCGATCCCGCCGAGCCCCTCGGGCTGATAGCCCTTCACCTTCGACGAGCCCACCGCGACGTAGCTGTAGAAGTACGGGATCATGACCGGGGTGTCCTGGAGCAGGATCCCCTCGATCGGCTTCGCGTACTTCCGCTGCGTCGCGAGGTCGGCCGCGCCGATGTACGACTTCACCGCCGAGTCGAACTTCGGGTTCGCGTAGTGCGCCTGGTTCCACGCACCGCCCGTCTCGAACGCCGAGGTCAGGAAGACGTTCGGGATCGCACGATGACCGTAGTCGGTGATCACGGCCGGGCGGTTCAGCCACGGCGTGGTCGTCTTGTAGTCGGTGCCGGCGGCGAACCGTAGTAGTCGCCGCTGGACAGGAACTCGAGCGATATGTTCATCCCGGCCTGCGCTCGCCGACGGACTGGATGATCTGCGCGAGGTCCGGGATCTCCTGCGTCTTGTAGGTCGTGATCGTGAACGACAGGTTCGACTTGCCCGCGGCCGCGAGCAGCGCCTTGGCGAGCGTGATGTTCTGCACCCGCTGCTTCACCGACGGGTCGTGTGACGGGTAGCCCGTCCAGATCGGGTTGTCGTTGCCGAGTGTCGCGTGGCCGTTGAACAGCGTCTTGAGCATCTGCGGGCCGGTCGAGCGTCAGCGCGACCGCCCGACGCACACGCGCGTCGTTGAACGGAGCGATGTCGGTGCGCATCCCGATCTCGCGGTGGTTCGAGGTCTTGACCTCCCAGGTCTGGTACTGGGAGTTGCTTCGCGAACGACGCGGCCTCCTGGGCCGAGAGCTGCTGGACGAGGTCGAGCGGCCGCCGCCTTCAGCGCCAGCACCTGCGGCGCGGTGCCCTGGTAGAACGTGAGGTTGACGCCGTCGAGCGGCGGCGTCGCCGCCCCAGTAGGCCGTGTTGCGGACGAACTTGGCGCCGAGGTCCGGCGTGTAGCTCGCGAACTTGTACGGGCCGGTGCCGACGAACTTCGCCGCGAGCCAGTTGCCGGCGTGAGTTCTTCGGCAGGATCACGCGCCTGGTAGGTCGTCTGGCTGACGAGGTACGGGAAGCCGCCCGTCGGCTGCTGCAGATGGAACTGCACCGTGTACGGGCCGGTCTTGACGACGCCGCTCGGCGAGAGGATCCCCGTGAACGCGGAGGCCGCCGCCGAGCTCGGGCCGGCGAGCACCTTGAACGTCGCGACGACGTCGTCGGCGGTCAGCGTCTGGCCGTTGTGGAACTTGACGCCCTTGCGGATCTGGAACGTCCAGACCGTCGCCGTCGCGTTCGGCTTCCAGCTCGTGGCGAGCCACGGCTGGAGCTTGAGCTTCGGGTCGGAGAACGTCAGGAACTCGCCGACGATGCGAGGCGACGCCGAGGCCGCCTTCGTCTGCCAGCTTGCTCGGCTCGGGCGTCTTGGTCGGGGCGAGGATCAGCCGACGCGGAGCGTGCCGCCGGCCTTGCACCGCGCTGTGGCCCGAGTCGCGCCGCGGCTGCGGCGAGGCGCCGAGCAGCCCGCCGATCCCGGCCGACAGGCCGAACATGGCGCTGCGCCGGAGAAAGTCCCTCCGGTCGAGCTCGCCCGCGAGCCATTCGTCGATGAGGTTGTTCTCGATCGGCCCCGCCTCGTTCGCGGCGGAACTCCTCGATCTTCCTCCGGGTCTCCCTGTCCATCCCGCGTTCCTCCTTTAAATGGACGCGCGTTCCACGTTCGAATCGTTATTACACAAGCCGAGGGGGCTGGTCAAGGAATATCGTTCCGTATCTGGATCATGGTTCTGAACCGCGGTACAGTGAGGCGATCATGAGCGACGTCGTCGTCCCCGCGGCAGCTGCCCGCCCCTCCAGCTCGGCCGGTGTCCACGCCGCGCTCGGCGTGCTGGAGCTCCTCGTCGCGCGCGGCCCGCTGACCCTCGCCGAGCTGGCCCGCGAGCTCGGACTTGCGAAGAGCACGCTGCATCGGGTGTGCTCGGTGCTCGTGCAGCGCGCGTGGGTGATCCGCGACGAGAACGGCCTCTACTCGCTCGGGATCCAGGCCCTGGCGAGCGGCTCCCGCGGTGCGCAGCTGCCGATCGTGGTCGCGTTCAGAAGCGTCGCCGCCGACCTGCTGACCCGGCATAACGAAACAGTCTCTCTCGCGGCCCTCGACGGAGACGACTCCGTGTTCGTCTCGCTCGAGGAGACGTCGCACGCGGTGCGGCTCGTCACCCATATCGGCAGCCGCGCGCCCGCGTTCGCATCGGCGAGCGGACGCGTGATCCTCGCGGCGAGGCCGCCCGAGCACGTCGCCGGCGAGTACGGCGGCCGCCCGCTCGTGACGCCGACGGGCCGACGGCTGAACGGCATCGCGGAGCTCCACGAGATCCTCGCGCGCGTGCGGGAGAACGGGTACGCCGAGAACGACGAGGAGACCGCGGAGGGGCTCTACACCGCGTCGGTGCCCGTGCGCAACGACACCGGCACGACGCTGGCCGCCCTCACGATGCTCGTCCCGACCTCGCGGATGTCGCCCGCGCGCCGCGAGCGGATCATCGCCGACCTCGTCGCCGCGGGCGGGCGCTTCTCGGCGCTCGTCCACTGGCTGCCGGCCTTCACGGTCGGGGCGGACGTCCGCGGGCTCTGACGAGCTCGACGACCGGCTCGAGATCCTGCGGGATCGGCTCGCCCGCGCGCAGCGGCGGCACGAGCGCGCGTACCTCCCCGTAGAGCAGTGCCGTGTCACGGCCGAGCGGGGATGCGCCGCGCAGGTCGACAGCCTGGGCCGCGACGACAAGCTCGATCGCGACCGCCCGCGCGCTCAGCTCGACCTGCTCCGCGAGGCGCCGTGCAGCGAGCGGCGCGAGCGTCGTCCGGTCCTCGATCCCCTCCGCCTGCGTTGTGCTGGCGAGCTCGAACGAGACGGGCTGGGCGAGCAGGCGTGCCTCGGCGACGAGCGACTGGAGCGCGATCCCGAACTCCGCGAGGCCGTCCTCGGCGCTGCCCTCGCGCACGGCGAGCCCTTCCGGCAGGCCGGAGAGCGGCCGCTGGAGCAGCTTGAGCGAGCGCTCGCACGCGCTCGCGAGCACGGGCGCGAGGGCGATGCGGGCAAGGTCGAGCGCGGCCGCGAGCGGGAGCGCGTCGAAGTTCCCGACCGCGAGGATCCGGCCGTCCGCGACGAGCGGGTTGCCCTGCGCCGCGTTCAGCTCGACCGCGAGCTGTGCGAGCGCGAAGCCAAGCGCGTCGCGCGCGGCGCCGTGTACCTGCGGCAGGCAGCGGAAGCAGAGCGGATCCTGGAGGTTCCGCGGCACGCTGTCCCGGAGGTAGCTGCCGTCGAGGTGCCCGCCGACCCGCTCGAGCGTCGAGCGGAGCCCCTGATACGGCCGCGCCGCGCCGACGGCCGGGTCGAGCGCGCCGAGGTTGGCTCCGAACGCCTCGAAGTCGAGCGCGCCCGCGACGTCAAGCGTGTCGAGCAGCGCGACCGCGTCGGCGAGCGCGAGCGCGGCGTGGCCGGTCGAGACCGCGTTGTGGCAGAGCAGCGCGAGCCCCTCGCCCGCCGCGAGCTCGAAGTCGGGCAGCGCGCCGTGGGCGAGGTCGGCGTTGGCCGAGAGGTCGGCGACGCCGATCGAGCCGTAGCGTCGAACCTCGGGACGCACGCCCGCGGCGAGCGCGTCGACAAGCGCCTGGGCGAGCTCCGGCCGGACGCCGCTCGCGCCCGAGGCGAGCCCGTTCACGAGCGCGCAGAGCGCAGCGCGCACGACGTCATCGGGCAGCGGCGGCCCCTGCCCGACGCGGTGGTTCAGGATCAGCAGCCGGTTGAACTCGGCGACGTCCTCCGGCGCGACGGCGGCCTTCTTCTTCGCCCCGACGCCCGTCGTCAGGCCGTAGACCTCCTGCCCGCCCGCGGCGGCCGCCTCGACGACCGCGCGAGTCGCCTCCATCCGCTCGACCACACCGGGCCCGAGCTCCACCGCCTCCTCGTCGCGCGCGACGCGCACGAGATCGGCGAGCGTCAGGTCACTGCCGGTGAGGACGACGGTCATGCCGCTACTCAAGCAGCATGCGACGCGGCCGGGAAGCCGGCCGTCGTCAGGACGTTCTGGTCGGCGAGGATCGTCATCGCCTCGTAGCCGCGCAGGCGCGCAGTCCAGCGCGGCCCGCGCACAGGGCCCATCGCAAACGCGGCCGTGGCGTAGGCATCGGCGGTGGCGAGGTCGGGGCCGGCGATCGTGACCGAGAGAACGCCCTCGACCGGACTGCCCGTGTGCGGTTCGACGATGTGGTCGCCACGCGCGTAGGCGCCCGAGGTCGCGACCGCTAGGTCGTTGGCCTCGACGACGCTCGCGACCCGCATCCGCTCGAGCGGATGCTCGATCCCGATCCGCCACACCGGCTGCGGGATCGCCCGGCCCGAGACGACCGTGTCCCCGCCGGCGTTGACCGCGAAGTTGCGGAGCTCCGCTCGGCGGAGGAGCGCGGCGGCCCGGTCGACCGACCAGCCCTTCACGAGCCCGGACGGATCGAGGCTCCCGCCCGCCCGCGCGTCGAAGTAGCCGTCCGTCTCCTCGCGCAGCTCGTCGCACCGCTCGAGCACCCAGCGCAGATCGGGATGCGCGTCCGCGAGCGCGAGCTCGCCGCGACCGAGCCGGCTGACCTCGCTGTCGGGCTTGTAGGTGCTGAACGTGGCATCGACCCAGCGGAACCAGTCGAACACCTCCTCGAGCGCCGCGTCGGTGGCCCGGGTATCGCGGAGGTCCACGACGATGGGCATCCCCATGATGTGCTCCACGCGCCGAAGGCCGGGCAGCTTCTCGGCGACCGCGCTCACTGGTTCTGCGACTTGACGATCGCGGCCTCGAGCGACTGCATGAAGGCCTGGCTCGTGTACGTCGCGCCCGAGACCGTGTCGATGTTCGCGCTCTGCGCGTACAGCGCCTCGCTCTTCAGGGTCGGCAGGGCGTTCTGGTTGATGTAGACGGAGCGGTCGGTGTGATCGGGGTAGACGGGGACGTAGATCTCGACCATCCGCCGGGACACGCTCTTCTTCGTGCCGCGAATCGTGGTCGTCGTGCGGATCGAGATCGTCACGACGAGGTTTCCCCAGCGATCGGCCTGGGCGGGCGCCCCGGTGAACTTCTTGAACGTGACGATGACCTTCTTCTTCGGCGGCTTCGTCGCGGCCGTGGCGAGCTGCGCGGACGGCAGCGCGAGGACGAGAACGGTGAGGCTGGTCGTGATCGTTCGACGCACAGGGACTCCTTTCGTCAGAAGGCGAACTTCTCGGTGTGGATCAGCCGGGCGGGCACGCCGGCCTCGCGCGCGTTTCGCTCGAGGATGTCGGTCATCGCGGGCGGGCCGCAGACGTATGCCTGCCGCTCGGCGATGTCGGGAACGAGCTCGTGCAGGTGCTCGGGCGAGAGTAGCCGGGCGCCGTCCTCCGTCGCATGGTCGCCCGCGACGACGAGCAGCCGGATCCCGCGCTCACGCGCCAGCGCCTCGAGCTCGTCGCGGAAGATCACGTCGTCGTCGCTGACGACGCGGTAGACCACGGTCACGTCTCCGGGCATCTCCTCCATCAGCGCGCGGATCGGCGTGATCCCGATCCCGCCGGCGATGAGAACGACCTTCTCGCGACGCCGCGCCGCCTCGGTGAACACGCCGAACGGGCCTTCGACGACGACGCGCGTGCCCGGCCTGATCTCGGCCATCCGGCCGGTGAAGTCGCCGAGCGTCTTCGCCGTGATGCGCAGCGAGCGCCCGTTCGGGGCGGCCGAGAGCGAGAACGGGTGCGACGACCACCAGCGCTTGCGGTCGAGGAAGCGCCACAGGAAGAACTGGCCCGCCCGGGCGTTGAGCCGGTCGAGCCGGCGGCCGGTGATCAGCACGGAGACGACGCCGTCCGCCTCCACCGAGACGTCGGCCACGCGCAGGCGGAATCGGAAGGCCCGCACGATGGGCACCGCGAGCCGGAAGCCGAGCAGCAGCCCGAGCGTGACGAGGTACAGGGCGCGCCAGTAGTCCGCCGCGACCTTGTCGAGTACGAGCTCGTTCCCGGTCGGGATCTGGTGGAACCACGCGAGCGCGATCGCCGCGTAGGCGGTCAGGTGCACCGCGTACCAGGTCTCGTAGCGAAGGCGGCGCTTGACGATCACGACGGATGAGACGACAACGGCGATGAAGAGGACAGTGCCGACCGTGGCGGTGATCATCCCCGGATAGACGCCGCCGCCGATCATCGTCGAGATCTCCTTCGGGATCGACACCTTGTCCATCAGCGCGTAGCCCCAGACCGAGAAGACGACGTGCGCCAGGACGAGGTCGAGACAGGCATGGCCGTTCCAGCGGTGCCAGACGGTGAGCCGGTCGAAGCCGATCAGCCGCTCGAGCCACGGCAGCCGCGCCAGCAGCAGCACCTCCAGCAGCGCGAGGTACGCGCCGAGCAAACCCGTGATTCGCGCCAGAGAGGTCAGCCATTCGCCGGTCGACTGCCCGGCCTTGAGATTGCCGCCGTGGATCCAGAGCCAGACGATCAGGATCCCGTTTCCGGCCACGATCGCCACGAGCACGCCCGCCACGAGCGTGCGCCGGGCACGGCTCTGCGGCCGCACGCGCCCAGGCGTCGACCTTCCTTCCAGCGCAACGGCTTCGGACATCGCGGGAGTAAAGCAGTTGCGAGTGAGAATTCTCTGTGAAGCCGCGCTACGGCGTCGCCACGAGCTCGTCGATCGCAGCGGCGGCCTGCTCGAGCGCCTCGGCCGTCCCGGCGCCGGCGTAGATGTCGAGCAGCGCCTCGACCCACCGCTGCGCGATCGAGAGGTAGTTCGAGGCCGGCGTCACGAGCACGAACGCGTCGCGCTCGACCAGCGTCCGCGCGACATCGTAGAACGCACCCCAGCCGGACGTGTGCGCCCGGAAGCTCTCGTCCTCCCAGACGCTCGTGCGGGTCGGGTTCATGTTGCCCTCGAACGCCGAGCGGAGCAGGAACTCCCGACCGGTCGCCCACTCGATGAAGCGCCAGGCCGATTCGCTGTCCCTCGTCCGGCTGTTCATCACGACCGACCACGTCCAGAGGTTCGGGCGACGGGCACCGGTCGGGCCGAGCGGCGGCGGCGCGTAGCCGATCTCGCCGACGAGCCCGGACGAGGCCGGGTCCTCGAAGTACGCGACGTAGTGATCGGAGTCGACGATCAGCCCGTAGCGGCCCCGCGCGAAGTCGAGCGCGAGCTCGTACCAGCGCTGGTTCGCCCAGTCCGCGGGCCCGGCGTCGCGCGAGTGCGGCGACGAAGTCCTCGGTCGCCCGGATCGCGGTGGGCGAGGCGATCGCGCAGCGGCCGTCCTCGAAGTCGGACGCGCCGTACGACCAGAACTGGGTCGCGTACCCGGTGTACATCGTGTGCCAGGCGTCGGTGCCGCGCTGCGCGAAGCCGCGACGCGTGCTCGCGATCGCCCGCGCGGCGCGAAGTACTGCTCCCAGGTCGCCGGCACGTCGACGCCCGCTTCCTCGAGCAGCGCCGGGACGTACGCGAGGTTGTACGACTCGCAGTTGACCGGGATCTCGAGCAGCGGGCCCTCGCCGAGCGCGTCGCCGAAGCGGCCGCTCCAGCGGTTGCAGCGCGATGCAGCGGCTCGAAGAAGTCCGCGGCGTCGTACGCCGTCGCCCGCGCCGAGGAACTCGTCGAGCGGCTGCACGAAGCCCGCGGCGAGATGCTCCCAGACGAGCACCGGGCCCGACATGTAGACGTCGGCCGCGCCGTCGCCGTCGAGCAGGTGATGGATCCTGTTCGAGAAGTACAGGTCGCTCGGCACGATCTCGATCTCGAGCTCGAGGCCGGTCTGCTCCTCGAACTCGGCCGCGTGACGCTCGACGCTCGCGACATACGCGTCGGTGTCGGGACCGAGGAAGCGCACGCTCACTCGACCACCGCGAGCTCGAGGCCGAGCAGGTCGGCGACCTTGCGCATCCGCGACGAGCTGGTGCCCGACGCCGAGCGCGACGTGATGGGTCGGGCCCTCGGCGCACCACGCGTCGATGAACGCCGCCGGGCCCTGCGAGAAGCGGATCCGCGAGTTCGTGTTGCCGATCCGGAAGGTCGGGCCGGCGATCGACTCGCCCTCGGCGGCGATCAGCTTCAGCGCGCCGTCGGCGGTCTGCGTCAGGCCGAGGATCGTCACCGGCCCGAGCCTGCACCTTCATCTCGATCGAGAGCCCCGCGCCCGACTTGCCGTGGAAGAGCTTGAGCGCCCGCAGCACCGGCCGGCCCGTCGGCGATCGCCAGGTGGCCCGGGCCCGTCGTGGCCCATCAGGACGAACTCCTCGTCGAAGTCGAGCGCGTAGAACTCGGTGTAGGAGCCGCCCGCGCCGAGCCGGTCGAGCAGGAGCATCGCGATGTTCGTCTTCAGGTCGCCCTCGCCCGGCGGCCGGGCACGCCGCGTGCGGTGAGCAGCGAGTTGCCGACGATCAGGCCGGCCGCGACGCGCTCGTCGATGTTGCCCGCGACGCCGCGGTAGTAGTACGTCAGCCCGTCGAGCTCGAAGTCGTCGACGAGGCGATCGAGCCCGACCGCGACGCGCGCCGACCACTCGAAGCACCTCGGGCGTGATCTCGCCGGCGATCGGGTCGGCGCCCGGCGTCGGCGAGGTCGAACATCGCGCGGATCTCCTCGCCCTTGCGCTCGATCGCCGCGTCGTCGGCCGCCTCGACCCGCTCGACGAGGTCGTCGATCTCGAGCACCTCGACGTGCGCGCCGGTCTGCGCGTGCACCTGCGTGAAGTCGGAGTACATGTCGAGCATCCCCGGGTAGGTGTGGCCGAGGAAGCCGAGGCGCGCGGTCCGCAGGCTCCGTACCGCGCGCGCCGCGTCGAGCCACTCGCGCGAGCGCGTCCCAGGCCGGGTCGCCGTCGAGCAGCGTGCCCGTGACCGTGCGGTACGGGATGCGCGCCCGCGTGAACGCGCCGGCGAGCTCGGGCACGCAGCAGGCCGAGCAGTTCGCGAGCCACTCGCCGGTCGTCATCGCCTCGTAGTCGAGCGTCCGCGTCGGCTGCAGGTTGAGGATCACGACCGGCGCGCTTCGACCGCCTGCACGGTCGGCAGCACCTGCGACGACGTCGCGTAGGTCGCCGTGTAGAGCAGCACGAGGTCGACGCGCGCCGCGGCGAGCATCTCGCCGGCCTGCGCGCGCGCGCCTGCGGCGTGTCGACGAGCCCGGCCGAGACGACCTCGGCGCCCAGTCGCCTCGAGCTCGCGCCTCGATCCCGCGCTGGTAGCCCTCGAGCCGCTCGCGCAGACCCTCGAACTGCGGCCAGTACGCGGCGAGGCCGATCCCGAAGATGCCGACCTCTCACGGCCCCTCCGCCTGCGCCGCGGCGGCGCGGTGCCGGCGCGCCTCCGCGCTGCGCAGCCGCGCGCGGGCGCGCCGGTAGATGTCGCCGGCGTTCGGGACGATCACGCTCGCGAGGAGCAGCGCGCCGACGACGATGTTCTGATCCTGCGCGGGCATGAGGTCGGCCGTCAGCGCCGTCTGCAGCGTGCCGAGGACGGCCACGGCGAGCACGACGCCGAGAATCGTGCCGCGGCCGCCGAAGATCGAGACGCCGCCGAGCAGCACGATCGTGACGACGTACAGCTCCAGCCCGATGCCCGGAGTCGTAGCGGGCCGAGGCGAAGCGGAGCGTCCAGAGGACGCCGGCGAACCCGCAGAGCATCCCCGAGAGGACGTACAGCCAGAACTTGATCCGCTTGACGCGGATGCCCGCGAAGAACGCCGCCTCCTGGCCGGCGCCGATCGCGAAGATCGCGCGGCCGAGCGGCGTCGCGTGGAGCACGACCGCGAAGACGACGGCCAGCACCCCGAAGAACGCGATCGAGTACGGGATGTGCGTGCCGGGGATCGGGACGACGCCGATGTTCGTGAGGTGGGTCGGGAAGCCGCCGATCGTGTCGGTCGGCAGGATCCCCTGCGCGATGCCGCGGTAGAGCGTCAGCGTCCCGATCGTGACCGCGAGCGACGGCAGCCCGACGCGCGTGACGAGGAAGCCGTTGAACGCGCCGAGGACCACGCCGAGGACGACGGCCGCGAGCATCGCCGGCCAGATCGGCCAGCCGTGCTTGAACAGCTCGGCCATGAGCGACGCCGGTGAGCCCGAGCATCGACGCGACCGAGAGGTCGATCTCGCCGGTGATCACGATCAGCGTCAGCGGCAGCGCCATGATCGCGACCTCGCCGACGTTCAGGCAGATGTAGAAGAGGTTGGTCGACTGCAGGAAGTACGGCGAGACGCTCGCGCCGAACGCGATCGTGCCGCCGCAGCAGGACGAGCAGGAGCGTCTCCCAGCGGACGAAGACGCCGAGGCTCTGCCGCCTCGGCGGCGGCCCGCCGGTCGCTCGTCGCCCGGCTTGAGTCGTCGATCTCAGCCACGGGCCCTCCTTCGCGTGCGCAGGGCCGGCGCGACGCGCACCGCGATCAGCCGGTCGAAGGCGATCGCGCCGATGAGCAGCGCCCCCGCGAGGGCCGAGCTCCAGAAGGACGACACGTTCACGACGACGAGCGCGCTGTTGATCGTGTTCAGCAGCAGCGCGCCGAGCGCGGCGCCGAGGACGGTGCCGCTGCCGCCGAAGATCGCCACGCCGCCGACGACGACCGCGGTGATCACCTGGAACTCGTAGCCGACGCCCGGCGATCGCGTCGACCGAGCCGTACAGCGACAGCCAGACGGCGCCCGCGAAGCCGGCGATGCCGCCGCTGAGGACGAAGGCGAGAAACACGCGCGACCCGACCGGGATGCCGGCGAGGCGGGCGGCCGGCGGATCCGAGCCGATCGCGTAGAAGTCCCGCGCCGTGCGGAAGCGTGCGCATCGCGTACGTCGCGATCGCGACGGCGACGATGGCGATGATCGCCGAGGTACGGGACGCCCAGGAACGTGCCGTAGCCGATCTTGTTGAAGCTGCCCGGCAGCATCGAGGCGTTGACCTGGTTGCCGCCGGCCCACGCTCCGTCGATCCCGCGGATGATGTAGAGCGTCCCGAGCGTGACGACGAGGCTCGGCACGCGGGCGACCGTCACGATCGCGCCGTTGACGACCCCGCAGACGACGCCGATCCCGAGGCGCGAACAGGAAGACGACGACGAGCGAGACGTGCGGATGGTGCACGTAGAGCACCCCGGTCGCGTACGCCGAGATGCCGAGCACGGAGCCGATCGAGAGGTCGACGTTGCGCGTGATGATCACGATCGTCTCGCCGATCGCGAGCAGCGCGATGATCGCCGCGCCCGAGAGGATCTGCTGGACGTTCGTCGCGCTGAGGAAGTGCGGATTGTCGATCGTGGTCGCGCCGACGACGAGCACGAGCGCGAGCACGATGCCGAGCTCGCGGAAGCGCAGCAGCGTCTCGGCGACGCTGTGCGAGCGCTGCGACGGCTCGACGGCCTTCTGCTCCTCGGCGAGCGTCGTCACGCGGCCTCCTCGACCATCGCCGGTGGCCGCGCGCATGATCGCGTCCTCGTCGGCCTCGGCTCGCGTCGAACTCGCGCGCGACGCTGCCCTCGAACAGCACGACGATGCGGTCGGCCATGCCGAGCACCTCGGGCAGCTCGGACGAGATCATCAGCACCGCGACGCCCTCGCGCGGCGAGCTCGGAGAGCAGGCGGTGCACCTCGGCCTTCGTGCCGACGTCGATCCCGCGCGTCGGCTCGTCGACGATCAGCAGCGTCGGGTCGCGCGCGAGCCACTTCGCGAGCACGACCTTCTGCTGGTTGCCGCCCGAGAGCGTCCAGGCCGGGTTCGTCAGCCTGCCGTACTTCAGCTGCAGCCGCATGCGCCCAGTCCCTCGCGAAGTTCCGCTCGGCTCCGCGCGGGATCAGCGCCGCCGCGGCGGACGCTGTCGAGCGAGGCGAGCGCGATGTTGCGCTCGATCGAGAAGTCCATCACGAGCCCCTGCTGGCGGCGGTCCTCGGGGACGAGCCCGATCCCGGCGGCCATCGCCGCGGTCGGCGAGCCCGGCGGCAGCGACTTGCCGTCGATCTCGACCGACCCGGCGTCCCAGCGGTCGATCCCGAAGATCGCCCGCGCGACCTCGGTCCGCCCGGCGCCGACGAGCCCGGCGAGCGCGACGATCTCGCCGCTCGCGCACGTCGAAGGAGACGTCGGTGAAGACGCCCTCGCGCGTGAGCCGGTCGACCTTCAGGACGACCGGCCCGGGCTCGGTCGGCGACCTTCGGGAACAGCGCGTCCATGTCGCGACCGACCATCGCCCGGATCACCGACTGCGTCGTCAGCTCCTCGACCGGCTTCGTCAGGACGTGGCGGCCGTCGCGCATCACGGTGACGCGCTGGCAGATCGCGAAGATCTCCTCGAGCCGGTGCGAGACGAAGAGCACGGCGCTGCCGCTGCGCCCGCAGCGTCTCGACGATGCCGAACAGCCGGTCGACCTCGGTGCGTGGTCAGCGCGGCGGTCGGCTCGTCCATCACGATCACGCGCGCGTTCGTCGTCAGCGCCTTCGCGATCTCGACGAGCTGCTGGTCGGCGATCGAGAGCCCGCGCGCCAGCCGGTCGGGGTCGAGCCGGACGCCGAGCTGCTCGAACACGCGCGGTCGCCTCGCGGCGCATCCGTCTGCCGTCGATGCGGCGGAACCGCTTGAGCGGCTGCACGCCGACGAAGATGTTCTCGGCGACGGTCAGATCGGGGAAGAGCGTCGGCTCCTGGAAGATGATCGCGATCCCGGCGGCCTGCGACTGCTTGGCGTTGTCGAAGATCGCCTCCTCGCCGTCGAGCACGAGCCGGCCGGCGTCGGGCCGGTGGACGCCGGCGAGGATCTTGACGAGCGTCGACTTGCCGGCGCCGTTCTCCCCGACGAGGCCGTGCACCTCGCCGGCGAACAGCTCGATGTCGCCGTCCTCGAGAGCGTGAACGGCGCCGAAGCTCTTCTGGGCGTGCTCGAGGGAGAGGACCGGGCGTGGACTGGGGTGTCGTCACGATCGTGCGATGAGAGGGGGCGCCGCACGCTGCGGCGCCCCCTCGTCGTTCCTAGAACTTGAACTTGTCGACGTTCTTGTTGGTGAACGTGTACGGCGGCCCGAGGACGACCTGCGGCCGCCCGTCCGGGCCCTTGATGATCGTGTACGTGCCGAGCTTGCCGGCCTTGAACGTCTCGCCGACCTTGCCCGTGATGGTGCCGTTGGCGAGCGCGGCGACCGCGTAGCCCGCGAGGTACCCGAGGTCCTCGCGGGTTCCAGAGCTGCGAACGCCGTCACCGTGCCGTTGTGGACGTACGTCTTCATCTGGCTCGGCAGGCCGAGACCCGTGAGCACGACCTTGCTTCTTGTACTTCGAGGTCGAGAGGTACTGCGCGGCCGACGAGATCCCGACCGTCGTGGGCGACTCGATCCCCTTCAGGTTCGGGTACGCCTGCAGCATGCTCACCGTCGCCTGCGCGCGACTGAGCCGGGTTGTCGTTGCCGTAGTAGATCTTCACGAGCTGCATGTTCTTGTACGTCGGCTTCTTCAGCTCGAGCTTCATGTACTTGATCCACGCGTTCTGGTTCGTGGCCGTCGAGGCCGCGGACAGGATCGCGAACTGACCCTTGTAGTGCATCAGCTTGCCGAGCAGCTGGATCTGGCTGCGGCCGATCGTCTCGGTGTCCGCCTGGTTGATGAACAGCTGGCGGCAGTTCACGTCCGAGTCGAAGGCGACGACCTTCGTGCCCTGCGCCTGCGCCTGCTTGAGCGCCGGGCACACGGCCTGCGGGTCGTTGCCGGCGATGACGATGCCGGCCGCGTGCGACTGGATCGCGGCCTGGATCGCCGGCTGCTGCGCGGCGGCGGTGTCCTCCGTGCCCGAGGACACGACCTGCGTGTCGCCGAGCTCGGTCGAGGGCGAGCTTGCCGCCGTGATCGGCGATCACCTCGTACGGGTTGAGCGTGTCCTTCGGGATGAAGTAGAACGTCTTACCGGCCGTCGAACGGCTCGGCGCGGCCAGCGCGGCCGCCACGGCGACGCCTGCAACGAGGATCGCGCCGACGACGACGACTGCCCATCTGCGCTTGTGCATGGATGGTTCCTTTCGCGTGAGGGTGTGACTGACGAGACCGGTGGATGGTGCGCCTCCTTCGCACTACCGGGGATACGCGGCGGTGACGCCGCCGTCGACGTTGACGACGTTTCCGGTCGACTTGCTCGATCGCGGGCCCGGCGAAGAACGCGATCGCCTCGGCGACGTCCTCGGGATAGACGTCGACGCCGAGCTTCGTGCGCTCGCGGTAGAAGCTCTGCAGGTCGTCCTCGGTCGACGCCGTAGGTGCTCGCGCGCTCGGCCTTCCAGTCGGACGACCAGATGCCCGAGCCCTGGATGACCGCGTCGGGGTTGACCGTGTTGACGCGGATCCCGTGCGGCCCGCCCTCCTCGGCGAGGCAGCGCGCGAGGTGGAGCGACGCCGCCTTGGCCGACGAGTAGGCCGCCGCGTTCGCGCCGGCGACGAGCGCGTTCTTCGACGCCGACGAAGACGACCGAGCCGCCGCGCCCCTGCTCGAGCAGCACGCGGAACGTCTCGCGGGCCGCGAGGAAGTAGCCGCGGGCGAGCACCGCGTAGTTGCAGCTCCCACTCCGCGAGCGTCGTCTCGGTGATCGGCGCGCTCGTCGCGAGCCCGGCCGAGGCGACGAGGATGTCGAGGCCGCCGTACTCGAGCACGGTCGCGGCGCGTCATCTCGACGACCGCGTCCTCGTCGGTCACGTCGACCGCGACGGCGATCGCCGCGGCGAGCGCCGTGCGTCGCGACGAGCTCGTCGGCGACCTCCTGCGCGCCGTCGACGTTCAGGTCGGCGACGACGACGTGCGCGCCGCGCTCGGCGAGCAGCCGCGCGGTCGCGCGGCCGATCCCGCTCGCGCCGCCGGTGATCAGCGCGACGCGGCCCGCGAGCTCGCCGCGCGGCGGCGCCTGCGCGAGCTTGTAGCGCTCGAGCGGCCAGTACTCGATCGCGAAGGCCTCGCTCTCGCTCAGCGAGCGGAAGCCGCCGAGCGCGTCGGCCGCGTCCTCGACGGCGATCGCGCGGTGGTAGAGGTCGCGCGCGACCGCGCGCGCGGCCCGCGTCGGAGCCGCGTCGTGACGATGCCGACGCCCGGGCACGAGCACGACGCGCGGGCCCGGCCGGATCGATCGGGAACTGCCGCGTCTCGTCGTCGAGGTTGCGCTCGTAGTAGTCGCGGTACCAGTCCGGCGTACTCGGCGACGCCGCGTCCGGAA
The DNA here is from genome assembly GCA_963738775.1 of uncultured Actinomycetes bacterium. GTDB lineage: Bacteria > Actinomycetota > Thermoleophilia > Gaiellales > Gaiellaceae > CAVQZA01. Next base: position 282,993 of record CAVTXU010000013.1, on the reverse strand, counting down.
CGCCTCGCGCGAGCTCGTCGGCGCCGTCCGTCGCCGGGTCGAACGTCGACGACGAGCGGCTTGTGCTTCGTGTTGATCAGGTGATCGGGGCACGGCGCGCCGATCTGGCTGACCTCGGGCGCGCGCACCGACGAGGCGAACGCGACCGCCTCGGGGCTCCGGTCGACCTCGAGCACGAGCGCCGTCGGCGTCGCGCGAGCAGTGCGCCGCGGAGCGCGGGCAGGGACTGCGACAGGAGGAGATCGCGCACTCCCCTCGCCGAGCTCCGCGACCTTCTGGCCGCCCAGCCCGAAGCGGCCTGCGCCGCCGCGTCGATCGCGTGGGCGGCGCGCGTGACGAACTCGATCGTCGCCTCGTAGCTCTCCTCGCCGTCTCGCCCCAGGTGACGAGCCCGTGCTTCTCGAGCAGCACGGCGCGCGCCGCCGGGTTGCTCCTCGAGCAGCAGCGGCGATCCGCCGCGACATGTCGAAGCCGGGCCGCTGGTAGTCGAGCCAGACCGCCTCGTCGCCGAACGCCTCCTCGGCGAGCCGGCGGCCGTCGGGCGTCGAGGTCAGCGCGATCACCGCGTCCGGGTGCGTGTGGTCGACGTGCGTCGGCGGGCACGAAGGCGTGCAGCAGCGTCTCGATCGACGGCCGCGGCTGGTCGGGCCGCACGCGCGCTGCGCAGCAGGTAGTCGACCATCGCCGCGTCGTCCATCTGCCTCGCGCTCGCGCAGCGGCAGCAGCTCGTCGAGCCGGAGCCCCGGGAAGCCCGCGGCGGTGATCGTCGCGAGATCGGTGCCCGAGCCCTTGACCCAGAGCACGCGCACCTCGCGGCCGGCGTGGTCGGCGACGCGTCTCCTTGGCCGACGTGTTGCCGCCGCCGATGTTCGCGAGCGCGCGGTCGGCGCCGAGCAGGTTCGAGCGGTAGACGAGGCCGTCGAGCACGCCGAGAGCCGGCCGCGGCCGACGTCGTCCCAGCGGTCGCTCGGAGCCGCGATCCCGTGCAGTGCGCCGACGGTGCTGCTCATGCGCTCACCTCCAGCCCCGTGGCGCTCTGGCAGCTCGCGCGAAGCGCGCGCGCGCCTCCTGCCACTCGGCGAGTCGCACGGCTCGTACGTCGTCGGCTCGAACGAGGCGCGCACGACCTCGCGCGCCTCGGCGAGCGAGGCGATCTCGCCGAGCGCCATCGCCTGCACGAGCAGGTTCCCGACGAGGTCGCCTCCTCGGGCCCCGCGAGCACGGGCAGGCCCGGCGCGCCTCGGCCGTCCAGGCGCAGAGCAGCTCGTTGCGCGCGCCGCCGCCGACGACGTGCAGCTCGGTCGGCGTCGGAGCCGGTGACGCGCGCGCAGCAGGTCGACCGTCTCCGCGTGCTTCAGCGCGAGGCTCTCGAGGATGCAGCGCACGGTCTCGCCGACGCTCGTCCGGCTCGGGCTGGCCCGTCTCGCGGCAGAACGCCTGGATCCGCGCCGGCATGTCGCCCGGCTCGAGGAAGACGCTCGGCGTTCGGATCGACGAACGAGCGAAGCGGCGGCGCGTCGCGCGGCGAGCGCGACGAGCTCGTCGAAGCGAGTGCTCGTGCCCGTCCTCCGCCCAGTGGCGCCGGCACTCGTGCAGCAGCCACAGGCCGGTCACGTTGCGCAGCAGCCGGAAGGTGCCCGCGACGCCGCCCTCGTTCGTCAGGTTCGCGGCGAACGTCGTCGTCGGTGATCAGCGGCGCGCTCGACCTCGACGCCGACGAGCGACCAGGTGCCGACGCTCAGGAAGACCGAGTCCCGGCCGGTCGAGCGGCACGGCCGCGACCGCCGAGCCCGTGTCGTGCGTCGCGACCGCGATCACCGCGCGCATCGCCGAGCCCGTGCCTCGGCGACGTCGGCCGTCGACGCCGAGCAGCGTCCCGGGCGGCGACGACCTCGGGGAAGAGGCGCGCCGGGATCGTCGAGGCGCTCGAGCAGGTCGGTCGGCCCAGCCGCCGGCCGCCGGGTCGAAGCACTGCGTCGTCGTCGCGTTCGTGAACTCGGTCGTGCGGCTGCCGCAGAGCCAGTGGTGGAAGAGATCGGGGATCAGCAGCAGCGTGCTCGGCCGCACTCGAGCGCCGGATCGTCCTCCGCGGCCATCGCGGCGAGCTCGAAGACGGTGTTGATCGGCAGCAGCTGGATCCCGGTGCGCTCGTAGAGCTCGCGCGCGGGCACCCGCGCGAGCACGCCTCGGCGCCGCGGCCGCGCGCCGCGCGTCGCGGTAGTGGACGGGGTTCTCGACGAGCTCGCCCGCGCGGTCGACGCAGGCCGAAGTCGACCGCCCACGAGTCGACCGCGACGCGAGTCGAGCGCCGTCGTCGCGCGCGGCCGCGCGGAGGCCGTCGAGCACGTCGCGGCGCAGCCGCTCGATGTCCCAGCGCAGCGTGCCCGCGACCTCGACCGGCTCGTTCGCGAAGCGGTGCACCTCCGCGACGCGCGAGCCGCTCGCCGTCGAAGCGCCCGACGGCGACGCGGCCGCTCTGGGCGCCGAGGTCGACGGCGGCCATCGTCGCCATCAGCCGTCGCTCTCGGTCGTTGCGCACGGCGCGGCGGAGATCGCGCGGCCGCACGGGCGGCGGCTCGCGCGGCCCGGGATCGACGGTGATCACCTCGACGCCGGCGGCGCGCCAGGCCTCGACCTCGTCCGTCGGGCGCGCTCGAGTCGGTGACGATCCCGGTCAGGTCGTCGGTCGGCGACGAACGAGAGCAGCGCGCTGCGGTGCCACTTCGTGCCGTCGAGGATCCCGTAGACCTGCTCGCAGGCGTCGGCCATCTCCTGCTTGATCCGCACCTCGTCGGGGTTCAGGTCCATCAGGCCGCGCTCGAGGCTGAGGCCGCGCGCGCCGAGGAAGCCCTTGTTGATGCGCGTCGTGCGCAGCACGTCGGTGCCGAGGTCGCCGACGAGCGACATCGCCGAGAGGCGCAGCGTGCCGCCGGTGACGAGCACGGTGATCCCCGGCGCATCGGCGAGCGCCGTCGCGACGAGGAGGCCGTTCGTGACGACGACGAGCTCGCGCTTCGCGCGCAGCTCGAGCGCGAGGTAGTAGGCGGTCGTGCTCGCGTCGAGCGCGACGGCCTCGCCCTCCTCGACGAGCGCCGCCGCAGCGCGCGCGATCGCGCGCTTCGCGCTCGACCTCGAGCCGCAGTCGGAGGTCGAACCCGACCTCCGACTGGCCGTGGTTGAGGGCGCGGACGCCGCCGCGCACGCGGGCGACGAGGCCCTGCTTCGCGAGCGACGAGAGGTCGCTGCGGACCGTGACCTCGGAAACCGAAAACGATTCCGCAAGTTCCGCAACATGAACCGAATCGCGCGTCTCGAGCATCTGCAGCACCTGCTGCATCCGCTCCTCCTGGGAGAAACCGGGGAAATCACGGGGCGAGTCGATGCGCGGCGACCCTACGCCCGTGCTCGACGCGCGTCAACTGCTGCAACCTCATCGCTTTCGAAACGGACGCGAATCGAAAGTCGATTCGCAATCGGTCGCGGATGCGTGCAGACTCCGCGCCATGGACGAGAACGCCGTACTCGAACGCCTCCGCCGGCTCGAGATCGAGACGCCCTCGTGGGGCTACGGCAACTCGGGCACGCGCTTCCACGTCTACCCGTGGCCGGGCGCCGCGCGCACCGTGCACGAGCGCATCGCCGACGCGGCGCTCGTGCACCGGCTCACCGGCTGCTGCCCCTCGCGTCGCGCTGCACATCCCGTGGGACGCGGTCGACGACTACGCGGAGCTGCGCCGCAGTTCGCCGAGGAGCAGGGCGTCCGCATCGGCGCGATCAACCCGAACCTCTTCGGCGACGGACGAGTACCGGCTCGGCAGCCTCTGCCACCCCGACCCGGCGGTCCGCGCGCAGGCGCTCGACGCACTGCCGCGAGTGCGTCGCGATCGCCGAGGAGATCGGCTCGACGCATCGTCAGCCTCTGGCTCGCCGACGGCACGAACTATCCGGGCCAGGACGACCTGCGCGGCGCGCCACGCGCGGCTCGTCGGCCGGCCTCGAGGAGCTGTACGCCGCGCTCCCGCCCGGTATGCGGCTGCTCGTCGAGTACAAGTTCTTCGAGCCGGGCTTCTACAGCACCGACCTCCCCGACTGGGGCACCGCGGCGCTGCTCTGCCGCCGGCTCGGCCCGCAGGCGCAGGTGCTCGTCGACACCGGCCACCATCGCGCAGGGCACGAACGTCGAGCAGATCGTCGCGCTCCTGCTCGCCGAGGGGCTGCTCGGCGGCTTCCACTTCAACAACCGCAAGTACGCCGACGACGACCTGATCGTCGGCTCGATCGACCCGTTCGAGCTGTTCCGGATCATGCGCGAGATCGCGCACGGCGCCGGCGCCGAGAACGTCGCGTTCATGATCGACCAGTCGCACAACGTCGAGGGCAAGATCGACGCGATGCTCCAGTCGGTGATGAACATCCAGACGGCGTACGCGAAGGCGCTGCTCGTCGACGAGGAGCGGCTCGCCGCGGCGCAGGCGCGAGGGCGACGTGCTCGGCGGCCACCGCGATCCTGCTCGAGGCCTTCGAGACGGACGTGCGGCCGCTGCTCGCGCGAGCTGCGGGCGCGAGCTCGGCGTCGAGGCGGACCCGGTGGCGGCGTTCCGCGCCGGCGGCTACGGCGAGGCGCTCGCGCGCGAGCGCGGCACGACGTCCGTCGAGAGCGCCTACGAGGCGACGTGACCGAGCGCTCCGCCTTCGTCCTCCACGTCCGGCCGGACCGGCTCGACGAGTACGTCGCGGCCGCACGCGACGTCTGGCCCGAGATGCTCGACGCGCTGCGCGGCGCGGGCATCCGCAACTACTCGATCTTCCTCGCCGGGACCGACGATCTTCGGCTACTTCGAGGCCGACGACCTGGAAGCCGCGGGGCGCTACCTCGCCGCGCAGGAGGTCTGCACCCGCTGGCAGGACGCGATGGCCGAGCTGCTCGAGGAGCGCGTCCCGGAGGCCGGCGCCGCGCCGCTCGAGCAGATCTTCCGCCTCGACTAGCTCCAGAGCGAGGCGTACTGGCTCGCGGGCACCGGGTAGACGAGCGTCCGCGCGAAGGTGGCCGGATCGACCTCGTAGATCCCCGTCGGCGGCGGATGGTCGCAGTCGGTCGGGTGGAAGATGATGTGCGCGACGAGCTTGGCGTCTGGCGTCCAGCCGAGCGCCTCCGCGTCGATCGCCGCCTTCGAGCCGACGGCCCTGCCGTTGCCGATATAGCCTGCGTGCCCCGCGCCGAGCGGCGTGATCGCCCCGACCGGCGCGCCGCAGCCGACGCCGAGCGTGACGCCGACGTAGCGGCCGTCGGGCGAGAGGGTCGCGCTCTGCGCGCCGAAGCCCCAGCGCATCGTCGGCCCGACTCCGGTGCGCACGCCCGATGTGGCGATCCGATACGCGCGGACGAAGAGCTTCCCCGGGTACTTCCCGGTCGCGCAGATCGCGACGAGGCTCCTGCCCGAGACGCCGGCCGGCTCGCACCCGCCCGGGCTCACGCCTTCGGTGCTCGCAAGATGCCACCGCACCTTGGTCACGGTGTCGTAGACCGTCTTGCCCGAGACGACGAGCCGCCCGTCGACGACCCGCAGGAATTGGCTCGGCTTCGCAACGGCGTGGCCGCTCTGCTTGACCGAGAGCATGACGGTCGGCAGGTACGGCTTCGGCTGTGGGACTGCGTGGGCCGAGAGCGTCGCACCGCCCGCGAGCGGGATCTGCATCTGCGCGAGCCGCCGCAGCCGCGAGCCAGCCGCGTCGAGCAGGTACGCGCGGTGCGCCGCGTCGGTGAGCAGGACGGCAGCCGGATCGGCCTGGGCGAGTGCCTCCAGCACGTACGTCTTGCCGGTGTACGGCCCGGCGAAGCCAGGCAGCGAGCCGATCGGCTTCCCGTCGAGCCCGACGAGCAGCGTGTCGTGCGCGCGCTGGATCGCGAGCCCCTGCGCGGGCAGCGTCGGCAGGTGCTGCGGATCGAGGCCCGTCGCCGAGCCTGCGCCCGAGGCGAACGCGACGAGGAGGAGCGCGGCCGGGATCAGAAACCGTGGGCGCGCCACGCTCACATCGTACGCGCGTACCCGGCGAGTCGCTCGCGGCTGAACGACGAGTCGACCACCACGAGCGCGGCGGAGGCGCCCGCGATCACCCAGAGCACGGCCCCGAACCCGCCCGCGTGATCGCTGATCGCGCCGAGCAGGATCGGCGAGCAGGCCGACAGCGTGTAGCCGAAGCCGAGCATCATCCCGGTCAACGCGGCGACCTCCGCCGGGCGCCTTCCCGCATCGAGCGGCAGCCGCATCGTGAGCGGGAAGAGCGGCCCGATCGAGACGCCGAGCGTGACGGCCCAGAGCCAGCCGGCGTCCGGCGCGAAGATCACGCCGAGCAGCGAGAGGAACTGGAGGGTTGCCGAGCAGCAGAGCCAGACGCGAACCGACCCCCAGTGGTCGGCCGCCCACGCCGCTCCGAAGCCGCTCGCGATCGTGATCGCCTGGATCACGCCGAGCAGTGCGCCCGCCGAGCTCTCGCTCCAGCCGTGCTGGACATAGGACTCGGGCAGCCAGGCGCTCAGCCCGTAGAAGACGAACGACGTGAAGAAGAACGCAGTCACCATCCGCCACGCGAGCGGCGAGCGCAGCGGCATCCGCAGCGGGCGGACGTCGACACGGACGTGCGCCGGCTCCGTCCTCGTCAGCCACAGCCACAGACCGGCGAGCGCAGTCGCGACGACGCCGTAGACGAGGAGCGGCGCCCGCCAGCTCCCGGCCGCCTGCGCCAGCGGTACCGCGACCAGCGCCGCGATCGCCGCGCCCGTGACGATCCCCGTCGTGTAGATGCCGGTCGCGAAGCCGGGACGATCCGAGAACCGCTGCTTCACCGAGACGGGCAGCATCGCGCCGGCGAGCCCCATCCCGACCGCCATCGGGAAGGTCAGCAGCACGACGCCGACCGCGCCGGGAGCGAGCGCGCGCACGATCCCGAACGCGCCGATCAGCGCCAGCGCGAAGGCGATGCCGTGCCGCGAGCCGAGGCGCCGCGAGAGGAACGGCGCCGACGGCGCGAACACGCCCATGCAGATCAGCGGGATCGTCCCGAGCAGGCCGGCGACGGCGTGCGAGACGCCGAGGCTGGCCTGGATCGACGGCAGCAGCGGCCCGATGCCGACGAGCTGCGGCCGCAGCGACAGGGCCGCCAGGAACAGCGCAACGAGGAGCGGCCGCCGCTTCAAGCGGGAGAGCCTACGCGGAGTGGATCCTCTGCGTCACCGACTTCACCGCCTTCGAAGACGTGTCTCCCTTCGTCTGGGCGAAGACGAGCGACGTGTTCCCGCGGCCGACGACCTTGAACACGAGCACGACATTCGCACCCACGTTGGCCTCCGAGACCTGCTGCACGACCTTCGAGTTGAAGCTCCGGGCGATCCTCCAGACGAGGCCGGAGCTCGCGCTCGCGCTCGGCAGCGCCACTGCGACAAGCTGCCCGGGTTTGGTGGACGTGGTCGCGACGGGCCCGGCAGGCAGCGGCCCGACCGGCGTCGAATCGGCCTGGGCGGCTCCTGCACTGAGCGCAAGGCAGGCGGTGACGACGACGAACGCTCTCTTCACTGTCATGAAGCTGCTCCTTGTTTGCGATTGACGGCGGCCATCTCTTCGAAGAACGGAATCCAGTCTGCCGGTAGTGATTCGACCGCGAGCACGCGGCGGGCGGCTTCGACATCGTGCCGGTCGCGCGTGAAGAGCCGCGTGATCTCGGACACCGGCACGCGCGCCGGGTCGCGCGCGACGAGTTGGATGGCATCGCCCGACTCGATCCAGCCCTCGCCCGCGATCCTGAGGTAATAGCCGGTGCGCCCCGCGGCGAGGAAACGCCTCACCATCCGCGCATCGTCGAAGCGGATCCCGAGCTTGAAGCACGGCAGCCGCGGCTGGGTGACGACGAGCTCGGCCGAGCCGATGCGATAGCGGTCGCCGATGCACGCCTCGTCCTCGAGCGCCATCCCCTCGACGGTCAGGTTCTCACCGAACGAGCCCCACGGCAGCTCCAGGCCGAGCTCCTCGCGCCAGAACGGATAGTGCTCGGCGGCGTAGACGTAGACGGCCTTGTCCGGGCCGCCGTGGACGGTGAGATCGGCTTGCCGGTCGCCGTCGAGGTTGATCCCGGCGACGCGCACCGGGCCCGCGACCGGCTCCTTGAAGATCCCGGTGAGCACCGGCTCGCCGTGCCAGAGCACCTCCCGCGGGAGGCCGACGTTGACCGAGACGACCGAGCTCACTCGACGAACGTCGCCAGGGCCTCGCCCACCTCGACGATGTAGGTCGAGAGCATCATCCCCGTCTCGGGGCCGAGGTCGAGCGCGTTGTGCGGCGTGCGCGGCGGGATCAGGAAGCCGTCGCCCTTGTGCAGCGTGAGGGTCGGCTGGTCGTGGAACGCCATCTCCACCGTCCCGTCGAGGATGTAGCCGACCTCCTCGCCCGGATGCTGGTGCCAGCCCGACTCGACGCCGGCCGGGATCTCCGTCAGCACCTGCACGATCTCGCGCCCGGGGATCGAGGACGGCTTATGCTGGATCTCGGTGCGCTTGAGCTTCCCGGCGAGCTCGTCCGTGCTCATGTCGCTAAGACTTTCCGCGAAACCAGTTCGACAGCCGTTTCGAGAGCGGCGGCTTCCCCGGAAGCCACTTCGTCTCGGGCGGTGTCGCCTGGAATTGCTCGAGCTCGCCGATCGCCGCGGAACCGATCTTCAGGGTCACCTCACCTGGGTGGATCGTCTCGACTTGCTCACCCGGCACGTAGCGAATCTGCTTCGGCTCCTGCGACTCCACAGCCAGGCCGTCGAAGATGTCGCTTTGAGGGTCGCCTTCGACCTGGGCGACCGTGCCGACGCTGGCGCCGTCGGAGGCGATCACGTTCCACCCTTGCTCGATCTGGAGCCAAGACACCGGATCAGTCATCGCCGGCCACGCTACCACTGCGGGGCTGAGCTGAGAGAACATGGCCTCGTGACGATCGAAAGGAGCTAGTGAGATGGCAACCAGTAAACCGACACTCGGCTTCGTCGGCCTCGGGCACATGGGCGGAAACATGGCCGCCCGGCTCCTCGCCGCGGGGTACACCGTCTACGGCGAATCGCGCGATCGTCGCCACGCCGAAGAGCTCGTCGGCGAGGGACTCGACTGGCGCGACACGCCGCGTGAGATCGCCGAGGCGGCCGACGTCGTCTTCACGTCGGTTCCCGACGACGATGTCCTCGAAGGCGTCGCGTCAGGGCCTGACGGGATCCTCGGCGGCCTCGGTGCGTCGAAGGTCTGGGTCGACGTCAGCACGGTCAGCCCGCGCAAGAGCCGCGAGCTAGCCGAGCGTGTGAAGGCGGTGGGGGCGGCGATGCTTGACGCGCCGGTGTCGGGAAGCGTCCCCCAGGTGCAGACCGGGACGCTGACGATCATGGTCGGCGGGGACGAGCAGGCATACGCGCGGATCGAGCCGATCCTGCGCGAGCTCGGCAGCCCGACCCACATCGGCGAAAACGGGCAGGGACTGGTGCTCAAGCTCGCGATCAACATCAGTCTCGCGGTCCAGATGCTCGCATTCTCAGAGGGCCTGCTCCTGGCCGAACGAGCCGGCATCGACCCCAAGCTCGCGGTCGAGGTGATGACCCAGAGCCCGATCGGCTCGCCGATGCTGAAGGCCCGCGCCGACCTCGTCCTCGACTTGCCCGAGGACGCCTGGTTCGGTGTCAGCCTGATGCACAAAGACATCGCACTCGCGCTCGACACGGGTCGCGAGCTGCGGGTCCCGCTGCCGTCAGCCGCGACCGCCGATCAGCTCTTGACCATCGCGGGAGGGCTGGGTTACGAACGACGCGACATCGCCGGTCTGTACGAGGTTCTGGGAAAGCTGGCCGGTGATCCGGCTGGCCAGGCGGCGTGACTCGGGTTGACGGCTCAGACGGTCGCGGTGATCGTGATGCCGCCGCGCGCCTTCTGGGTCAGCTCGATCGCCACGCGCTCGGCCGGGAGCTCGAGCGCCTCGGCGACGTCGTCCCGGATCTTGACTGCGAGCCCCTCACAGAAGATGCCCTCGTTCCGATACCGGGCGAGGTAGAGCTTGAGCGACTTCGACTCGAGACAGAGACCCTGCGGCTGGTACTCGATCGTCACGACGTACATGTCGGCCTGGCCGGTGATCGGGCAGACGGCCGAGAGCTCGTCGCTCGTCATCTCCACCTGCGAAACGCCCGGATTGGGGAACGTCTCGAGACCCGCGTAGTGCTCGGAGCCCGCGTGTCCGAGCGCCACGAACTCCGTCGAGCGGGCAGTCGAGTCCATGCGCTGCACTGTACCGCGTGCGATCATCAGCGACAGTGAGCGAGGCAGAACCGGAACCAGCCGTCCCGGAGTCGGATGGGCCAGATCAGCAGGAGCGCGCCAAGCGGTCCCGCGTCCTGGTCTACCTGATCGCGCTCGGCGCTCTCGGCATCGTGCTTCTCTGGGTCTACAGGTCGATCGTGGGCATCCGGAAGAAGGCCGATGACTTGGGCCGTCTCTTCGGCAGGCGCTAGCGAGGCGCTACGGCCGGCGCAGACGCCCAGTTCGGCCGGACGTAGCTCTCGCCGAAGCCGGCTCTGAGGATGTTGCGGTACGAGCTCGAAGCCACGCCGTCGATTCGCTCGCCGGTCTCGGTGACGACGATGCTGCAGCCGCGTTCCTTGGCCTCGCTGATCCGCGCGGCGAAGATCGCGCTCTGACTGCCCTTGCCGCGATGCTCGGGCAGGGTCGCGCCGAACCCGAGCCAGGCCGCCGGCCCCCTGACGTGGACGACGCCGGCGCCGACTGCCTCGTCGTCGGCGAACGACAGGTAGCACGTCCAGGCCTCACGTCCGGGCAGGACCGCAACCCAGTCGGCCAACCAGGCGGGCGCCGCAAACGCGGTGCAGACGATCCGACCGAACGCCGCCGAGTGCTCCGGGCCGATCCGTTCCACGCGAAGCTCGCTCGGCGCCGAGACGACGGAGGGCGCTCGCGCGAACTTCATCCACCCGTAGTCGGGCGAGAGACCCCACTCCTCGAACAGGCCGTCGAGCTCGCTTCCGGGTGCCGGCGAGAGCACGTACGCACAGCCGCGCGTGCGATAGAAGCGGTCGACCGCGTCCAGGTCGGCTTCGCAGCCGACCCCGACGGCGTGGTTGAACGTGCGGCTGCCCGAGAGCGTCGCCACCGACAGCGCCAGGACGCCGCCCTCCTCGAAGACCGCGATCCCTTCCCGCTTCGCGAGCGCCGGATCGGCGGCCCGGAAGAAGTCCGCCATGGCGGCGCGTTCCGGCTGTTCGAGGTCCACGAGGCGAGACGCCGGGTGGTGCCGCTATCTGACCGTTTCGACGTCGAAGGCGACTTCGAAGGTCTCGAGGCTGACGCGCTTGCCGCGGACGCTTTCCGGGATCTCGTCGCCCATCTGTTCGAACCGCTCCTCGGCCGCCGCGGCTGCCTCTTCGCTGTCGAAGAACGAGATCACCGCCCACCTGCTCTCGTCCTTCGTCAGGACCATCACCCGGAGAACCCCGGGTGGGAGCGCTGTCGCTCCGCCCTCGACCAGCATCTCGTTGTTGCGTCGACGCATCTCCTCCGCGTCGCCGCCCTCGAACGTCGCGATCCGTGCGATCACGGCTCCTCCCTCCTCGTCGAACGACCGGACGATTTTATGCCACTGGCCCCGACTCTTAGGCCGGCAATCGGTTTGCGAGCTGCGTGCGCGACTTCACGCCGAGCTTGCGGAAGACCTTGCGCAGGTGGTACTCGACGGTGCTCGGGCTGATGAACAGCTGCGCGGCGATCTCGCTGTTCGTGTGTCCCTGCGCTGCGAGGCGCGAGATCTGAGCCTCCTGCGGCGTGAGCTCGCCCGAGCGTCTCGACTGTCCGCTTGCGTGCGTGTTCCCCCGTCGCCTCGAGCTCGACCCGTGCGCGCTCGGCAAACGCGTCCATCCCGAACTCCGAGAAGAGCTCGTGCGCAGTTCGGAGCTGGGTCCGCGCGTCGATCCGCCGGCGTTCGCGCCGGAGCCACTCGCCGTAGAGCAGGTGCGCGCGCGCCAGGTCGACCGCGACTCGCGTGCGCGCCAGTCGCTCGATCGCCTCGGCGTAGAGGTCATCGGCTTCCCCATCGTTCGCGAGCAGCGCTCGCGAACGGGCGGCGATCCCCAGGGCCCAATCCGTCCCGCTTGCCCGGCTCCTCTCCGTCAGGCGCCGCTCGGTCTCCGCGGCGAGCTCGGGGTCTCCGACTCGGACGGCTGCCTCGATCAGCTCGGGCATCGCCCAGTTCGAGGGACCAGCTCCGTCTGATCGACCACCCGGCGCGCTGCCGCCAGCGCCTCCGCGTAGCGTCCGAGCCCGTTGTAGAGCACGGACTCGGCCCAATCCATGAACGACAGGCCGGCCCCCTCGCCGCGCGCGATCACCTCGGCGCGAGCCGTGTCGATGAGGTGTCTCGCGTCGGCCTCACGCCCGCGCATGGCCACCAGTCCCACCGCGTGGTACGGAGCCAGAGAGGCTTCCGGTCAGCTCGGTCGCCTCTTCGATGGCCTCCTGGAGAGACGCCGCCAACGCCAGCTCGCCCGCGAAGACATGCAGCTGACCGCGGTGACTGAGGGCGATGGCGAGATCGCCGAGTGCTCCGGTCTCGCGGACCAGCTGAAGATGTCGCTCCGAGAGCCGCTCCCATCCTTCGTCGTCCCACAGGTGGAGCGTCGAGACGGTCGCCCCCCACATCCAGCGCAGCTGCTCCGTCTGTGACATCTCATCCTCGATTGCACGCCGCGCCTGGCGCAGAATCGGCACGGCGGCGGCGTAGGTGTCGCTGAGCAGCGCCACCAAACCGTCGAGCAGCAGGTCCGGGCCGCGCGGCTTCGGCGCTCGTGGTGCGGCTCTCGCGGCTTCGGCCACCTCGCTCGAGCTTGCTCCCGGCCCGGCCAGCGGCCCGGCGAAGATGGCAGCTGTCAGTGCCTCCAGATACGTCTCGCGGGCGAGCTCGGGATCGATCTCTCGCAGCCGCTCGGCGGCTTCGAGCAGCAGTGCCGCCGCATCGGTGCTTCGCGTCGACGAGGAAGGAGATCTGGCCGCGCAGCAGACCGGCCCTTGCCTGCTCGAGATCACCCAGAACCCCCGACTCGGCCGTTGCGACCAGGCGGAGAGCGTCATCCAGCGCACCGGCCTGCACCTTCGCGTGGGCCGCCGCGAGCGCGCGTCCCGGCCTGCGCGACTCCTCGGGTGTCAACGCAGTGGCGCGCTCCAGAAAGGCCGCGGCGGCGGCGAAACCGCCACGCGCCTGCGCGCGCGCTGCCGAGCGCTCGAGCTCGGCGGCGACGTCCTCGTCGGGCCTCGATGCCGCCTGCGCCCGGTGCCAGGCGCGCCGATCCGGGTCGCGGTCGGGATCGGTCGCCTCGGCGAGAGCGCGGTGGACGTCGCTCCGCTCGTTCTGGTCCCGGCTGCTCGGTACACGGCCGAACGCACGAGTGGATGACGGAACACGACACCGGCGTCGAAGGCGACGAGGCCGTCCGACCTCGCGTTCTGCGCCGCAGTCTCAGGGATTCCGAGCCGGTCCGCGGCCCGCCACACGAGCGCGGCGTCGCCGGTCGGATCGGCCGCGGCGACGAGCAGCAACCGCCGCGTGTCGCGGGGCAGCCGCGAGAGCCGCCGGGCGAAGCTCTCCTCGATCCGGGCCGAGAGAGGCAGCGCCGCCGGCAGGCCGAACCCACCGGCGAGCTGTGCGGGCGTCAGGCCACGCGGCAGCTCCAGGAGCGCGAGTGGATTGCCGCCCGTCTCGACGACGATCCGCTCCAGCACGCGCTCGTCGAGCCTGGCCGGCAGGACCGAGTCGAGCAACGCCCGCGCATCTCGACGGCCGAGAGGCGCGAGGTGAAGCTCCGGGAGACCGGCGAGCGCGTCGATCGGCTCGCGCGCTGCGAAGACCATCGCGATCTGCTCGGCGAGAAGGCGGCGGGCCACGAACGCGAGCACGCTCGCCGACGCACGGTCGAGCCACTGCGCATCGTCGACCGCAACGAGCAGCGGCTGCTCCTCGGCGGCCTCCGAAAAGAGGCTGAGGACCGCGAGCCCGACGAGGAACGGATTCGGCGGCAGTCCCGCGCTCAGCCCGAGCGCGACCTCGAGCGCGTCACGCTGCGGATCGGGCAAGTGCTCGATCAGGTCGAGGCTGGGCGAGCACAGCTGCTGGAGCGCCGCGAACGCGAGCTCCATCTCTCCCTCGACCCCGACTGCGCGTGCGACGCGGAACTCCGGAACGGCAGTCGACGGCGTACTCGAGCAACGCGGTCTTGCCGACGCCGGCCTCGCCGTGAATGACCAGCACGCCGCCGCGCCCGTCGCGCGCGGCGTCGAGCAGCCGCTCCAGCACCTCGCGCTCGCGTTGCCGGCCGAGCAGCTGCCACCGGGGCTGCCGTCGCGTTCATCCCGGGCAGCATGCCACTCGGGTCAAGGACTACGGGTTTCCGGGATTCGATCGCCCGGTGGCAGCGGGCACGATCGTGCAATGAGCGAGACAACCGAAACATCCACACTGCCGGACTACGCACCTGTCCCCCGCTCGGCGCTCGGCCCCGCCCTCAACGAGCAGGGCTACTACGTCGGACGCGTCGAGCGGAACCTGTACTGGATCACCGACGGCACCTACCAGTCGGCGTTCCTGACCACCTCGGACGGCGTCGTGCTGCTCGACGCGCCGCCGACGATCGGCCACAACATCCAGCGCGCCGTCGACGAGATCGCGTCGGCAAACGGCGTCAGCAACAAGGTCACTCACCTCGTCTACTCGCACCACCATGCCGACCACGTCGGGGCGTCGTCGCTGTTCGACAAGAACGTCACGCGCATCGGGCACGAGGACACCCGGCGCCTGCTGCTGCGCGACGACGACCCGGCGAGGCCGCCGAACGAGGAGACCTTCGACGACCGCCGCACACTGGAGATCGGCGGCGAGCGGATCGACCTGGCCTGGCACGGCGCCAACCACTCGCCGGACAACATCATCATCCACCTGCCCGACCACGACACGCTGATGCTGATCGACATCGTCAATCCTGGCTGGGCGCCGGTCTACGTCGCCAACCTGACCGAGGACATCCCCGGCTACATCGAGGCGCCGGCCAACGCGCTCGCGTACTCGTGGAAGCACTTCATCGGCGGGCACCTCGGACGGCTGGGGACGCGCGACGACGTGAAGCTCCATCAGCAGTACATGGCTGACATCTCCGAGAGCTCGAGGAAGGCGATCGACACCGTCGATCCAAGGCGCTACTACGTCCACTACGGCGAGAACAAGTGGGCCGCGGCCAAGGGCCACCTCGACGAAACCACCGCGCCTCGCCGCGGCACCGGTGATCGAGAAGTACACGGGCGTGCTCGCCGGCGCCGACGTCTTCACCGAGAGCACGACGTTCTGGGTGATGGAGTCGATCCGGCTCGACCTCGGCTACGGCTCCCAGGTGCATCCCTGATGGCCAGCCTGCCTGTACGCGACCCGGTCGGCGATCATCTGCTGACGCCGCAGAACTCGGCGCTCGTGGTGATCGACTACCAGCCACCGCAGTTCTCGGCCGTCCACTCGATCGATCCCGAACTCCTGCTCGCGAACATCGTCTCGACGGTGAAGACGGCGAAGGCGTTCGACATGCCGATCATCCATTCCACGATCAACGTCGCAACGGGACGCAGTGAATCGACCGTGCCGGAGCTCGCGGCGCTCCTCGAGGACAGTCCACCGATCGACAGGACGTCGACGAACGCGTGGGAGGACGCCGAGTTCCTCGCAGCGGTGCGCGCCACCGGACGGCGGAAGCTGATCCTCTGCGCGCTCTGGACCGAGATCTGCATGGCGTTTCCCGCTCTCGACGCGCTACGGGAGGGCTACGACGTCTACCCGGTCGTCGACGCGATCGGCGGCACCAGCGAGGAGGCCCACCGCGCCGGCCTCGAGCGCGTCGTCCAGGCGGGCGGCAGCCCCATCACCTGGGTGGCCCTGGCCGTCGAGCTCCAGCGCGACTGGGCACGCGAGGAAACCGTGGCCGACGTGATCGAGATCGTGCTCACCGAACGCCTGCTCAAGGCCTGACCGTCAAAACCCCGCGATTTAGGAGGCCTCACCGATGAGCACCACCGAGACCCAGGCGCTACCGGCCGGAACGTGGGCCGTCGATCCGGTCCATTCGACCATCGGCTTTTCCGTCGGGTTCATGGCCGGCACGTTCACCGGCACGTTCAGCGACTTCGCCGTCGTCGTCACGGACGGCGTGCTGACGGATCGGCGAACGTCGCTTCGGTCCAGGTCAAGGATCCGAATCTCGAGCAGCATCTCCAGTCGCCCGAGTTCTTCGACGTCGAGCGCCACCCGGAGTTGACCTTCGAGTCCAGCTCGATCGAGCGGAACGGCAACCGGGTTCGCATCGACGGCACGATCACGATCAAGGGCCACACCCAACCGATCGAGGTCACCGGCGTCATCACCGATCCGATCACGGACCCGTACGGCGGCGAACGCTTCGGCCTGACCCTCGAGGCCGCGATCCGACGCAACGAGTTCGGCGTCAGCTGGAACAACCCGCTCCCGAGCGGCGAGCCGTCCCTCTCCGACGAAGTGACGATCATCGCGGAGCTGCACCTCGCGAAGCAGAGCTGACCCGGTGCGCGTCCTCGGCATCAGCGGTTCCCTGCGCCGCGGCTCCTTCAACGGAGCGCTTCTGCGACACGCCGGCGACCTGTTCGTCGCGGAGGGTGCCGAGTTCGAGATCTACGACGGGCTGCGTGAGCTCCCCGCCTACGACGAGGACACCGACCGGAGGAAGGCGCCTGCGGCCGTCGCCCGAATCAGGGCGGCCGTGCGGGAGGCCGATGCGGTCTTCTTCGCCACGCCCGAATACAACTCGTCGGTCCCGGGCGCGCTCAAGAACGCAATCGACTGGCTCTCCCGTCCGTCGCTCGCGGAAAGCGCCCTGCGGGGCAAGCCGGTCGCGGTCGTCGGCGCGAGCACCGGCGCGTTCGGCGCTGTCTGGGCCCAGGCGGAGCTTCGCAAGGTGCTCGCTTCGGCCGGCGCCCGAGTGATCGAGGGGGAAGTCGCGGTAGGTCACGCGCCGGACCGCCTCGGGAGCGACGGCCGCCTCGACGACGAGAACCTCGAGGAACAGCTGCGCGAGGTCGTGGACGTCCTCCTCCGAGAGGCCAACCACCCAGCTCTAAAGGCCAGCTAGAGAACCGAAGGGAGATCCTCCGTGAGCACCGAGCAGCGAGAGACCCTCGATGCGATCCTGCGACAGTCAGCCTTCCCTGTCGACAGCGATGTCGACGAGCAGCGGCAGCTGCTCCGAGAGCTGCTGTCGGCCTTTCCGCTGCCCGCCGAGGTGACGGTGACCGCAGCCGCACTGGGCGGCGTCCCGACCGCCGAGATCACCGTCGAGGGCATCGAGCCTCGCCACGTCGTTCTCTACTTCCACGGCGGCGTGTACGTGATGGGAGATGCCTTTCTCGCCGCTGACCTGGCCTCACAGGTCGGCCGGCGGACGCAAGCCAAGGTCATCTCCGTCGACTACCGGCTCGCTCCCGAGCACCCGTATCCGGCAGCGGTCGACGACGCGCTTGCGGCCTATGAAGCACTCCTGGACGACGGAATCGCCCCGTCGGACATCGTCTTCGCGGGCGAGTCCGCCGGCGGTGGGCTCGCCGTCGCGACCCTCGTCAACGCCCGCGATCACGGGCTGCCCCTGCCGGCCGCGGCCCTCCTCATGTCGCCGTATGCCGATCTCACCTTGGCCGGGACGACCATGGAATCCAGGCGCGCGGCCGACCCGCTGCTCAGCCGGGAAGCCCTCCAGGCCCGCATCGCCGACTACACGGCGGGACAGGACGCCGCTCTCGGCCTCATCAGCCCGGTGTTCGCCGACCTGTCCGGCCTGCCGCCCCTGATCATCCAGGCCGGAACTCACGAGGTTCTCCTCGACGACGCCGTCCGCCTCGCGCAACAGGCCGTCGCCGCCGACGTCGAGGTCACGCTCGACATCACACCTGGCGTGCCCCACGTCTTCCAGGCCGACTACCCGATCCTCGACGAGGCAGGCGCGGCGCTGGACCGAGCCGGGCAGTTCCTCTCGACGCATCTCGCCCATGCACAATGAATTGACTGCGGCCGAAGCCACGGACCGCCTCGCGATCCGCGAGCTGTTCGACGCCTACGCGCACTGCGCCGACCGCCGCGACGCCGAAGGCCAGAAGGCGCTCTTCACCGCGGACACCCGGTTCGCGGTCTACATGAACGGCGAAGGCAGCGAGCCGACGTACGTCATCGAAGGACGAGACGCGCTCACACCCGTCTTCGACGATCTCAATCGTTACGAAGCGACGACGCACTTCAACGGACAGAGCACGGTCACGATCGACGGCGACCGCGCCACGGGCGAGAGTTACACGATCGCCCACCACCTCTTCGCCGAAGACGGCGACCGAAAGATCATGATCGCCGCGCTCCGATACCTTGACACGTTCGTCAAGATCGACGGTAGCTGGTACTTCGCCGAGCGCAAGCTCGTCCTCGACTGGAGCGAGACGCGACCGTCGACTCCGGGGACGTAAGCCCAACCACCGTGACGGAGGAACGAACGTGTCGACACCCTCGAGCCCGCTGCTCTCCTCGTCGCAAATAGCCGCTCTCGCCGAGATCGGCGAGGAGCGCTCGGCGCCTGTGGGCGAGTTGTTGTACCGCGTCGGCGATCGGACGTACCCGTTCATCGCGATCCTCGAAGGAGAAGTGGCAATCGTCGACGCCGCCGGGAACGAGCTCGTCCGGCACGGGCCCTCGGGCTTCCTCGGCGAGCTGAACCTCCTCTCGGGGCAGACGGTCTTCGTCGGCGCGCTCGTGACCGAGGCTGTCCGCTACATCGCGGTCGAACGCGGGGCGCTGCGCTTGCTCCTGAACGAGGACGGCCCGCTCAGCGACCTGCTCCTCTCCACGTTCATCGCCCGCCGCGAGGCGCTGCAGAGCGTGCAGGGGATCGGCGTCGAGATCGTCGGCCCCCGCGGCTCGCAGCCGACGATGCGGATGCTCGACTTCGCGCGCGCAAACCGGCTCCCGTACACCTGGCAGGACGCGGCTCCGCCCGGCGGCGGCGCGTTGCCGGTGGTGCGCCTGCCCGGCGGTGGAGAGTTGCACGGTCCCAGCGAAGGCCAGGTGCTGCGGGCCCTCGGAATCGGGCTCGAGCTCGCGCCGCGCGAGGAGGTCGACCTCCTGATCGTCGGCGCCGGCCCGGCCGGCCTCGCGGCCGCCGTCTACGGCGCCTCCGAAGGGCTCGACACGCTGGTCATCGAGGGCACCGCGCTCGGCGGCCAGGCTGGGTCGTCCCGCCGGATCGAGAACTACCTGGGCTTCCCCGCCGGCATCAGCGGCACCGAGCTCACCAGCCGCGCAGTTTCCCAGGCGCGCAAGTTCAACGCGCGCACCGCGACGCCGTACCGCGCCCTCTCCCTCGAACCGGGCAACGGCCTGCATCTCGTGCGCCTCGAGGACGACCGTGAGATCGCCGCACGCGCGATCCTGCTAGCGACTGGCGCTCAGTACCGGCGGCTCCCGGCCGACCGCCTCGCGGAGTTCGAAGGGCTGACGGTCTTCTACGCCGCCGGGGCTCCCGAGGCGCAGCTCTGCGCGGGTTTGCGAGTCGCGGTGGTCGGCGGCGGCAACTCCGCCGGCCAGGCCGCCGTGTGGCTTGCCCGCGGAGGCGCTCTCGTCACCCTCCTCCACCGTCGCGCCGACATCCGCGAGACCATGTCCGACTACCTCGTCCACGACCTCGAGCGCTACGGCGTCGCCGTTCGCAACGGAAGCGAGATCGCTGCGCTGCACGGCGAGGACGGGCGCCTCGACGCGGTCACGCTGATCAGCGGCGAGCGCCTTCCCTTCTCGTTCATGTTCCTCTTCCTCGGCGCGCTGCCCTGTACCGAGTGGCTTCACAACACCGTGGCCCGCGACGACGACGGCTTCGTCCTCACCGGCGCCGCGACCAACGTGGAGAACCTGCTCGAAACCGACATCCCGGGCGTGTTCGCGGCCGGTGACGTCCGCTCGGGGTCGACCAAGCGCTGCGCGACCGCCGTCGGTGAGGGAGCGATGGCCGTCCAGTTCGTCCACGCTCACCTCTCGCGCGACACTGCGTCGAGGACGTGACGTGAGGAACGCTACTGCGGTCAGGCGTCGGTGAAGTCAGTCATCGAGATGTAGGTGACGAGCTGGCCGACGTTGTGCAAGGCGGCGAGTTTGTCGGCGTGGAAGCGCTCGTAGGCTTCTAGGTCCGGGACCTCGACGCGGAGCAGGTAGTCGAAGTTGCCGGTTACGTGGTGGCACTCGACGACCTCGGCGATCTTGCGCGCACCGTCCTGGAAGCGTTGGATGTGCTCGCGCTGGTGGCGGACGAGGCGGACTGCGACGAAGGCGGTCAGGCCACGACCGTCGGCTCTCGGGTCGATGATCGCCCGGTAGCCGCGGATCACCTGCCTGTCCTCGAGGCGTCGTAGCCGGCGTGAACAGGCCGACGCGGATAGGCCGGTCGCGCTCGCCATCTCGGCGACGGTGGCGCGGCCGTCGCGCCGCAGGAGGTCGAGGATCGCGCGATCCGGAGCATCGAACGTCGTCACTGTCGGCGCATCGTTGCACAACAACGCTTCAGGACGCACTAATCGTGCGCAAATAGGTGTGATATCTCGCACTATTTGGCGTTCTGACGGACGCGTGTGCAGACTCCTTGCATGTCCGATCATCATCGCGCGCCGATCACGGCGGCCATTCACACGAAGCGTCCGGAGTTGCTCGCCCGGCCGATCTCCTCGCCGATCTTCCAGACGACGACGTTCGCGCTCCCGTCTGCGGCCGACCTCTCCCGAGCGGCGGTCGAGGTCTCGGCGCCCGGCTTCTACACGCGGCACGGGAACCCGAACCACGCCGAGCTGGCCGACGCGGTGGCGACACTCGAGGGTGCCGAGCGTGGCCTCGTCTTCGGCTCGGGGATGGGCGCGCTCACCACCGCGGTGCTCGCGCTGGTGCGGTCGGGCGACCACGTGGTGGCGCAGCGAAGCATGTACGGGGGCTCGCTGAGCCTCGTGCAGGCTCTGCTGCCGCGGCTCGGGGTCGAGTGCACGCTGGTCGATCAGACCGATGTCGGCGCCTGGGAGCGCGCCGTCACACCGACCACGCGGCTATTCCTGGTCGAGTCGCCGAGCAACCCACGGCTCGAGATCACCGACATCGCCGCGGTCGCATCCATCGCGCGCGAGCGCGGGATCGTCACGCTGGCGGACAACACCTTCGCGACGCCGGTCAATCAGCGGCCGATCGACCTTGGCGTCGACCTCGTCTGGCACAGCGCAACGAAGTACCTCGCCGGCCACTCGGACACCTCGGCGGGGGTCGTCGTCGGACCCGATGCACTGATCGAAACGATCTGGAACATGTCGGTGACGGTCGGCGCGGTACTGGGCCCGTTCGACGCGTGGCTCGTCACGCGCGGGATCCGCACGCTGCACCTGCGCGTCGAGCGGCACAACACGACCGGCGCGGTCGTCGCCGACCACCTGAGCCGGCGTCCCGGGATCGCCGTCGTCAACTATCCCGGCCTCGCGGCCCATCCGTCGCACGCAGTCGCCGCGCGTCAGATGAGCGGGTTCGGGGGCGTTCTGAGTTTCGAGCTGCTCGGCGGCTTCGACGCAGCGGCGAAAGCGATTGAAGGGCTCGAGCTGTTCCAGCTCTCCGCGAGCCTCGGCAGCGTCGAGAGCCTCGCCGTGCATCCGGCGTCGATGTGGCGGGCCGTGCTCACAGACGACGAGCTGGTCGAGGCCGGTCTCCAGCCCGGCCTCGTCCGTCTCTCGTGCGGCCAGGAAGATCCCGCCGACCTGATCGACGACCTCGACCGCGCGCTGGACTCGCTCCGAGGGTAGGCCGCGTGCGCGGCCGTCGACGTGCGTTACTCGGACGCGCCCTCGTCGAGCCAGCGCCGGAACAGGTCGACCCGATCGGAGGGCCATGCGCCGTCGCACGGCATCGTGCCGTCCACGAGACGTTGCGCGATCGCCTGGCCGTGCGCGACGACGTCGGCGTACGCCCACAGGTCGAACGCCCTCAGCATCGCGTTCCTGTCCTTCTCGCGGAACAGCGGCCTGATGTCCGCCTCGAACCCGAGCTCGTTCGGCTGCCCCGTCTCCATGCTCGAACTCACCTTCCCTTCGCCTCTACGTCGTTGGTCAGGCGCCCACGCCTCGGCCCACCTCGTCGGGCCGGCTCCACAGCGCGGCGGTGCACGAGCCATAGAGTACGGAGTCGCTGTCCCGACAGGAGGTCACAGATGTCCGATGCGATCCATGCCGCCGACGCGCCCCCACAGGCCGGCCCCTACTCTCATGCGGTCCGGAGTGGCAACCTGGTGTTTCTCGCCGGTCAGGGGCCGTTCGACCCGGCAACGGGAATGATCCCTGACACGTTCGAGGCCCAGGTCCGGCAAACGCTCGAGAACCTGGCCACGGTCGCGAGAGCGGCCGGCACGTCGTTGGCCCACGCGGTCAGGGTTGGCGTGTACCTCAGGACCATGGACGACTTTCCCGCCTTGAACCCCGTGTACGCAGAGTTCTTCAGCGAGCCGTATCCGGCTCGCACGACGATCCAGTCGAACATGAACATCCCGGTCGAGATCGACGCCGTGCTCGAGCTGCCGTCGTAGTGGAGGACGGGCGCATCGCAGTCGCGCTGGTCGGCCTCGGCGACATCGGCCTTTCCGCCCATCTTCCGGCGCTGCTGGCCGAACCCCGCGTCACGCTCGCGGCGCTCGCCGACGTCGACGAACAGCGGGTCGAACAGGCTGCAGCGCTGGCGCCTGGTGTCCGCGCCACTTCGGCCGTCGAGGAGGTTCTGCTCGACCCGGCCATCGACGCGGTCGTGATCGCGACTCCGCCGTGGGTCACGACGAAGCTGGCGCGCCGGGCGCTCGAAGCCGGCAAGTACGTCCTGGCCGAGAAGCCGCCGGCGCCGTCGCTCGCAGAAGCGGCGGAGCTCATCGAGCTGCCGGAGGCACGACAACGGCTCCAGATCGGGCTCACCTACCGCCATCACCCCTCGGTCGATCGCCTCCGAGAGCTCGTGCGCGACGGCGCTCTCGGCGGCCCGCTCCTCATCCTGGCGTCCGTGTGCGACGAGGTCGCCGACCCCGAGGGCGACCCGGTGAACTTCGCGCGGCGGCTCCAGTCGCTCGAGCACTACCCGCCGGTGATCTCCGACGGCATTCACGCCTGCGACCGTCTCGACTACCTCCTCGGTATGGCCCCGACCACCGTGCAGGGTTGGGCCCTCCGCAGCGACGAGCGCTACGCGACGGCGAATGCGAACGGCGCGATACTCGAGTACGAGGACGGGACGGTCGCCCGGCTCGACGTGATCTGGCTCTACCCGGTCCTTCCTCCGAGCCAGTTCATCGTCACCGGTCCGCGAGGCTGCGCCGTCCTGGACCCGCCGACCTTCGCGCTCAGCGTCGCATTCGCCGA
Source organism: uncultured Actinomycetes bacterium (assembly GCA_963738775.1). Classification (GTDB taxonomy): domain Bacteria; phylum Actinomycetota; class Thermoleophilia; order Gaiellales; family Gaiellaceae; genus CAVQZA01. The sequence continues at coordinate 259,463 of CAVTXU010000013.1, read as the reverse complement.
CGGCACGACGGAGGAGCTCGCGGCGCCGGGCGGCAAGACCGAGGTCTGCTTCGAGCGCCAGCTCAGCCGCTTCGTCGACCACTGCCTCGCGGGGACACCGCCCGTTCCCGGGCTCGACGAGGCGCTCGTCGCCCTCGGGCTGGCACAACGCATCGCGGCAGCCGCAGGGCTGATGGCCGAGGTCCCGTCGTGATCGACTTCCATGTCCACCAGCCGGCCGCCGACGCCTACGACGCCGAGAGCTACGCCGACTTCGCCGCATCGCTCGGCATCGAGCTGTCCGTAGCGTTCACGTTCGACGGTCTGCGTCGGCCTGGAGCCGCGGCCAACGACTCGCTCGCGGCGTTCGTGGCCGCCGGCGGGGAGCGGTTCGTCGCCTTCGCGAACGTCGATCCGAGCGACTCCGGCGCCGCGGACGAGGTCCGCCGCTGCGTCCGCGACCACGGGATGCGCGGGGTCAAGCTTCACCCCTGGGTGCAGGGATTCTCGATCCACACCCCCGGCCTCGATCCCGTCTGTGAGGCGGCCGCTGAGCTCGGGATTCCGGTCATCTTGCACGACGGTACGCCGCCGTACAGCGCGCCGCTCCAGCTCGCGGCTCTGGCGCGGCGGCATCCGCGGACGACGATCGTGCTCGGCCACGGAGGGCTGCACGATCTCTGGCGCGAGGCTTGGGCGGCGGTCGAGTCGTCCGACAACGTCCACATCTGCCTCTGCGCGACCCCGGCCTACGCGATGCGAGAGCTGATCGCCCGCTGCCCGCTGGAGCGGATCCTCTTCGGCACGGACGGGGGCCTGCTCCCCGAGCCCCGCCAACGCTACGTCGTGCTCCGCGTTCGGCAGCTCGAGCTCCTCGGGCTCACCGAGCTGCAGCGGCGGGCGATCCTCGTGGACAACCCACGCCGACTGCTCACCGCCGCATGATCGTCGACGTCCACAGCCACGTCCCGACCCACCGCGAGCGGGTGCCGCCGGACGAGTACGTCGAGAACGCGAAGTGGCGCCCCGACCGGGTCGTCGCGGCGACGACGACGTGGGACGACTACACCGCGGCCTTCGCCGATGTCGATGTCTCGGTCGCGTTCACGATCGCCCGCAACCGCGAGACGGTCGACCGCGATCTCAACGACACGGTCGCGGCGTTCGTCGCCGCTGCGCCCGAGCGCAGGATCGGCTTCCTCTCCGTCCATCCAGAGGTCGCCGGGGCCACGGACGAGCTCGAGCGCGCCTGCGACGACCTCGACCTGAAGGGCGTCAAGCTCGGGCCGAACTACCAGATCTTCGATCCGTTGGCGGCGCCCGCTCTGCGCGTATACGAGCTCGCCGAGCGGCGCGGGCTGCCGATCCTGTTCCACCAGGGCGCGTCCCCCGTCCGCGAGGCGCCGCTCAGGTACGCACATCCGCTGCTGATGGACGAGATCGCGACGCGGTTCCCCGAGCTCCGCATCGTGATGGCGCACCTCGGTCATCCGTGGCAGCGCGAGACGATCGTGACGATCCGGAAGCATCCGCACGTGTACGCCGACATCTCGGCGACGTTCTATCGACCATGGTCCTTCTACGAGGGTCTCAGGCTGGCGACCGAATGGGGCGCTCTCGACAAGCTCCTCTTCGGCTCGGACTTCCCGATCGCGACGCCGGCCGAGACGATCGAGGGGCTACGCCGGGTGAACAACCCCATCGCGGGTACCGCGTTGCCACCGGTGCCGCTCGACGAGATCGAGGCGCTCATCCATCGTGATCCGCTGCCGCTCCTCGGCCTCGAGCATCCGCGCCGCCCGTGAGCTCCGCGCGCGCCCGCGTACAGCGGTAGCAGCGCGGGTCGGTGCAGAGAAGGGCACACGCGTCCCGTTCCAGCAGGGCCACGGCCTCCTCGATCACGTCTTCTCCGCGCACGAGCTGGGCGCTTGCCCGCCCGACGAAGCCGTCCCGGATCGCCGAACGCTCCCGCAGGCCGCGCTCGACGACGGCGAAGGCACGGCTGCAGCCGGGGAAGCGGTCGTACTCGACCTTGACGCTCCCGCCCGCAGTCACGATCTCGTGGACGCGGGGCCAGTCAGGCGAGAACGGGATCGAGAGGTACGGGGCAGGTGCACGGAACTCGCCGACGTGCACCGTCGTGTTCGCGACGTGACCGACGCCGAGCAGGAGGACGTAGCCGCCGGAGCGCGCGAGCCGGTCGAGCGGCGAGTCGACGTCGGTCGCCGCCAGTAGTTCGTGCCCGGCGCAGAGCTCGGCGGCGCCCGCTCCGAGCGCGGCCACCGAATGCGTGGGGTGGAGCGACCGGACCGCGCCGGGACTGAGCCGCACCGCCTCGGCGAGCGCGCCGGTCCGGCCCGGCTCGGTCGCCGGGTCGAAGCGCGCGGTGTCGTACGTGAACGCGGGCGCGACGATCAGCCCGTCCGGGCCCACCACCTCGAGCAGCGCCGCGACGATCGCGTCGGCGCCTCCCTCGACCGGCCCGACCGCGCGGAGCGACGAATGGGCCACCACGCGGTCGCCGGCCGCAAGCCCGAGCGAGCGCAGGTCATCGGTGACGGTCACAGGCCGAGCAGGGTCGTGAGCGTCCCGCCGAGCACTGCCGTCAGCACAGCCTCGTCGAGCCCAGCTTCAACGACCCTGGCGAGCTCGAGCTCCGCGTCGGCGAAGGGGGCATCGGTCGTGAAGACGACGCGCCGGCCGGCCGCCGGGTCGAGCCGCGCAAGCCGCGTCGGCCACTCGACGTGAGCGCTGTCGGCGAGGAGGTTCGGCGCGGTCCCGAGCGCGGTCGGGCCGTCGGCCGAGAAGTCGGTCGCCCCACTCTTGCCCATCAGGAACCACACGTCGGGGTGCCGGTTTGCGAGCCAGGCGAGCTGAAGTGGCAGCCCGTGCGGCGGAGTGCCGGTGCGCACGTACACCGGCCAGCCGGTCGAGCCGGCGAACTCGATCAGCGGATCGGCGAGTCCGTCGTGGAGGTCGAAACCCTGGAGCGCCGGGTCGAGCTTCAGCGCACGCGCGCCGCCGTCGCGTGCGCGCCGGAGCTCCTCGACTGCCTCCGCGCCGAGCCACGGGCTCGCCACCGCGTAGGGCAGCAGCCGACCGTCCGACGCCGCCGAGGCTGCCGCGACGAGCTCGTTGCCTTCGCGGTTTCGCACCGGGAGCAAGGGCTCGGGCGGCGAGACGAGGGCGACGTCGATGCCGAGCCGGTCCATCGACTCGACGAGCGCCGCCGCCGAGAGGTCGACGTCCCTGTTCGGCCCGACCGTCGCGTGGCCGTCGACGACCGTCATGCGGCGACCGCCGAGCGGAACGACGAGGCGGCCTCGCGGAATGCGGCGAGACCCTCGTCCGGGACCAGCGAGAGGTTGTAGAGCGCAAGCCCCTCCGCGCCGGCTGCAGCGAGGCGCTCGGCATCGGCGGCCATATTCCGGTCGGGCGACCAGTTGATCGATGCCGTCGCCGCACGCTCGCCCGCCACCGACCGAAGGCTCTGAAAGCGCTCGACGAGCTCGTCACCGCGGAGTTGCCCGCAACCGAGCAGGAGTCGATCGGCGGGCCTGGTCCCGGCGAGCCCCTGGAGCTCCGCCTGCTGCGGCGGCCCGGAGCCGAAGGTTCTGAGTTGCGCGCCACCCGCGTGCGCCGACCTCGTCGCGGCGCTCATCAGCCTCGCCACGCCCGTCGCGCGCACCACGGAGAGCGCCTGCTCGAGCTCCGCGTCACGACTTTCCGCTCCGAACGGCGCGCCTGCCGAGGTGAGTGTGCGGCGCGCGAGCGCATCGGCATCGTCGCCGAGCAGGTCGCGGCACGCGTTGCAGAAGCACTGAGCGCCGAGGCGCTGCGCCTGCTCGGAGAGCGGCGAGAGTGCCAGCGTGATCGTGTACGCCGGCTCCCAGGCCGGGTAGAGCGCCGCTTCGAGCTCGACCAGCTCGGGCTCGAATTGCGCGCAGACATCGGCGACGAGCCCCTCGACCAGCTCCACCGATTCCGGCGCCGACGGGCAGAGGCCGATCCCGTTCGGGCTCCCGTCAAGCGTCCGAGCCGCAGCCCTGGGGTAGGCAGTCGCCAGCGCATCCTGATGGAGCGCAACGATCCAGGCCCGGAAGCCGAGCCCCGCGCGCCCGCAGGCGGCCCGGAACGCGAGCAGGCTCTCGCGCGACCGCGGCGGCGCGTTGCCGACCGGGACGAGCTCGCCGTAGCGCGAGCGCTCGGGCTCGAAATAGGTCGTCGTGGTCGTGAGCGCGCTGATCCGCGCCTGCCGCGGCAGCACTCGCCTGCCCCGGTGATACACGAGCGCAACGCTCGCCGCGTCGCAGCCGAGCTCGAGGATCTGCGCCGCGAGCGCGTCCGGGGCGATCGCGTCGAGCTCCTCGGGATAGAGGAAGACCTGGACGTCGGAGGTCACGACGAAAAGCTCCGAAGCACCTCTGCGCGCAGCTCCACGCCGAGCCCCGGCCCATCCGGGAGCACGGCGCGGCGACCGTCGATGTCGAGCGGGCGCGCCAGCGTCGGGTCCTCCTCGTAGAAGTGCTGGCCGGTGATCCCACACGGAATCGCGCTCAACTGCTCGCAGGCGCACGCGACGTGCAGCTGCGCCGCGGCGCCGAGCCCCATCTCGCCGTTGGCGCCGATCACGACCTCGAGGCCCAGCTCTGCAGCGATGCGGGCCGACTCGACGGCACGCTCGAGCCCGCAGCTCTTGCCGACGTACAGGCTGACGACGTCCGCAGCTCCCACGGCGGCGATCCGGCGGACGTCTTCTCGCGTGTAGACGGCCTCGTCCGCCACGACCGGCAGTCCCAGTGCGCGAATCTCGCGCATCCCTTGGAGGTCGGCCGCGGCGACGGGCTGCTCGATGAACGCGACCCCGCTCTCGCGCAGGCGCGGCACCGCCTCGAGCGCGACTGTGCGCGACCAGCCGCCGTTCGCGTCGGCGCCGACGAACGCATCGGGGCCGGCAAGCGCGCGAACGCGTGCGACCCGAGCCGTGTCCGTGTCGGGATCGCGTCCGACCTTCACCTTGAAGGCGGAGAAGCCGAGCCGCCGCGCCGTCTCGAAGCCCGCCTCGAGATCCGCCCCGTCCCCGCTGAGCGAGATCTTCACCGGGATCTCGCGCCGGAACGGCCCTCCGAGGAGCTCGCAAACCGATACTCCGAGCGTGCGACCGAGCGCATCCCATAGAGCCGTCTCGACGCCCGCCTTCGTGAAGGCATTGCCGCGCACGACCCGGTCGAGCTCGATCCCGTGGGCGGCGACCGGAGCCAGCGGCTTCCCACGGAGGAGCGGCGCGAAGACGTCGCGCACGAAGTGCGTCGCGGTCACTGCGTCCTCGCCGCTCCAGGCGGCGGTCGCGCTGATCTCGCCGTAGCCCTCGATCCCGTCCGCGGTCACGATCCGCACCAGCACGAACGACGAGGCATCGTGCGTCGTCCGCGCGCCGCGCACGGCGAGCGACGGCTTCGCGCGTGCCGAGACCACGGTCGTCTCGACCGCGGCGATCGTCGTGCCGCGCGCCTCAGACGGCGAGGGCCGCCACCTCCTCGAAGCAGGCGGCGGTTGCGGCCACCGCCGCCTGGAGTGCCGCCTCGCCGAGCTCCGCGGTCGCAGCGTCGGGGCGGTCGGTGTAGCCGTCGAGCTCTCGCCACCGGTTCGGCTCGCCGACGACCAGGCCCCGGCTCCGGTCGCGGGCGTCGCCGCCGGGCGACGGAACCGCCCGGTCGAGCCGAACGCGGTCGGGATGGAGCACGAGCATCAGCGACGTCTCGAACACCCCGGCATGGCCCGCGATCTGCAGCTCGAGCTCGGCAGGATCGAGGAGCTGCGAGAAGAGCGCCGTGGCGGCGAGGATCCCGTGCTCCCGCGACGCCTCGGCGACAGCGGTGGCACAGGCCGAGACGTTGCCCCCGTGGCCGTTGAGGACGAAGACGCGACGACAGCCGGAGGCCGCGGCGGACGCAAGCAGGTCGGCGAGCACCGCCTGCATGGTCGAGGCGCGCAGCGACAGCGTGCCGCCGAACGGAAGGTGATGGTCGGACGCCCCGAACGCGAGCGTCGGAGCCAGAAGGATGACCTCCGGACGAGTGGCCGCGGCCGCCGCACGCTCTGCGACCGCGCGCACGAGAGCCGCATCGGTGCCGGTGGCGAGATGCGGCCCGTGCTGCTCCGTCGTCCCGAGCGGGAGAACGAGCAGCGCCTCGGCGGCGAGCGCGGAGATCTCCTCGCGCGTGAGCTCATCCCAGTTTCTGACCTTGCTCACGCCGTCTGCCCCGCCGCCCGGAGGAGGCTGTCGGCCGACTGGGGGAAATGACAGGCAGCGAGATGTCCCTGCCCGGTCGTCCGCAGCGGCGGATCGACGGTCCGGCAGATCTCCTGTTCCCCGAGCGGGCAGCGCGGATGAAACCGACAGCCGGCGATCGCTCCTGCATCCGACGCGAGCGCCTCGCGCACGACGAGCTTCGACGCGGCCTGCGTCCGCCTCCGCTCGACGGTCGGGATCGAGGCGAGCAGGGCGTGCGTGTACGGATGCTGCGGGCTCTCGAAGAGCGCGTCGCGCGAGCCGATCTCGACGATCCGGCCGAGGTACATCACGCCGATCGTGTTCGACATGTAGCGAACCACGGAGAGATCGTGGCGTGACGAAGAGGTACGTGAGGCCGAGCTGCTGCTGCAGGTCGCGCAGCAGATTGAGGATCTGCGCCTGAATCGAGACGTCGACGGCCGAGACGGCCTCGTCGAGCACGACGAAGCTTCGGGCCCGAGCGCGAGCGCGCGCGCGATCGAGCACGCGCTGGCACTGCCCGCCCGAAAGCTGGCGCGGATAGGCGCCCGCGTGCTCGGGCCGCAGGCCGACGAGGTCGAGCAGCTCGCGCACGCGTGCCCGCCGCTCCGGCCGACCGAGCGGTCGGATCGTGCACCCGGAGCGGCAGCGCGACGATCTGCTCGACCGTCTGGCGGCGATTGAGCGAGGCGAACGGATCCTGGAAGACGCATCTGCATCCGCGGCGCAGCCGGCGAAGGTCGTCGCCGGAGACGCTCGTCGAGATCCTGCGCCGTCGAAGAGGATCCGGCCCGAGGTCGGCTGGTCGAGGCGCAGGAGCAGCCGCGCGAGGTCGACTTGCCGGAGCCGGACTCGCCGACGAGGCCGAACGTCTCGCCCGCGGGATCTCGAACGAGACGTCCGTCGACGGCGCGGACGACTGTGCTCGCCGTCGAGGCGGAAGTACCGCGTCAGATCCTCGACGACGACGAGCGGACGCTCGGTGCCACGACCGCCGCCGATTGGCGTCGCTCCGGCGATCGCGCTCATCCGCGGGCTCCGGCGCGCGCTCTCGGCAAGCTGAGCACTCGGCCGAGGCTGCCGCCCGAGGACGTGGTCAGGTCGCGGCTCGCTCTGGCTGCACTCCGTCGACCGCGTACGGGCAGCGCGGATGGAACGGACACCCGCTCGGCAGGAGCTGCGGCAGCGGCGGCTGGCCCGGGATCGCGGCGATCGGCCTCGCGGGGCGTCGTGGTCGAGCCGGCAGATCGAGTTGAGCAGCGCCTCCGTGTACGGGTGGACGGGGTGCTCGAAGACCGTCGCGCCGGCGGCCGCGCTCGACGATCCGGCCCGCGTACATCACCTGGATGTCGTCGCAGAAGCTGCCGGCGAGACCGAGGTCGTGGGTGATCAGCAGCACCGACATGCCGACGCTCGTCGACGAGCGTGTCGAGCAGGTCCATGATCCGCGCCTGCGTCGTCACGTCGAGCGCGGTGGTCGGCTCGTCGGCGATCAGCACGTCGGGGTTCCCGCACACGGCCATCGCGATCATCACACGCTGACGCATTCCGCCGGAGAACTGGTGCGGATAGCCGTCGAAGCGCCGTGTCCGGGTTCGGGAGGCCGACCTCCCGAGCAGTGTCGACCGCGCGCCGGCGCGCCTCGTTCCGTCCGACCCGCTCGTGCGCCCGGATCGCCTCGACGATCTGGTCGCCGATCGTCTTCAGCGGGTTCAGCGATGACATCGGGTCCTGGTAGATCATGGCGATCCTGGCTCCGCGCACTCGTGCCATCTCCTTCTCCGAGAGCGCGGTCAGATCTTCGCCGTCGAGCAGCACCGCGCCTTCCGCGAGCCGCGCCTGGCGCGGCAGGAGCCGCATCAGCGACAGCGCGGTCAGCGACTTCCCGCTGCCCGACTCGCCGACGAGCCCGAGGCGGCGGCCCGCGTCGAGGCCGAACGAGACACCGCGGACGGGCGGATCGGCGCTCCGTGGCCGGGAAACTCGACTACGAGTCCCTGCACGTCGAGCACCGTCTTCGTTGCAGCCGTCGCGCTCACTGGTCTCGACGGGTCCAGGACCCGCTGCAGATTGTCGCCGAGGGTGTTGAGGGCGAGGATCGCGATCAGGATCACGAGCCCGGGGAAGATCGGGTACCAGTACGAGCGGTAGAGGTTCGTGTACCCCTGCTGCAGCAGCGTCCCCCAGGACGTGCCGGGAGGCTGGACGCCGAGGCCGACGAAGCTCAGGCTCGCCTCGACGAGGATCGCCTCGGCCATCACGAGGCTGGCGCGCGCGAGCAGCACGGGCACCGTGTTCGGGAACAGCTCGCTCAGGACGATGCGCCGCCCCGACGCGCCGACCGAGACAGCGGCGAGGTGGTATTCCGACTGGAGCTCCGCGAGCAGCGCCGAACGGGCGAGACGCGCGGTCGCCGGTGCGAAGAGGACACCGATGATCAGGATCAGGCTGAGCTTCGAAGCACCGAAGGCGGCAACCAGCACGAGCCCGAGCAGGATCGCCGGCAGCCCCATGGCCACGTCGGCCGTGCGCATCAGCGTCTCGCCGATCCAGCCCTTGCGAAATGCCGCGACAAAGCCCCAGAGCGTCCCGGTGACCATCGCGATCAACGTGGCGGCGAACGCGATCTGGAGAGAGGTGCGGCCACCGTAGAGCACCCGCGTGAGCAGGTCGCGGCCGAGCTCGTCGGTCCCGAACAGGTGAGCCCACGACGGCGCCGCGAAGAGGTGTGCGTAGTCGTTGTGGGTCGGCGAGTACGGCGCGACGATCGGCGCCGCGACCGCACCGAGTATGAGGAGCCCGAGCACAGCCGCGGAGATCGCCGCGCTCGGCCGCGAGAGAAGGCGCACGAGCAGGCTGCGGCGCTCGCGCTGAAGCTCGACGGGCGCGGACTCGACGGCGGCGCTCACGTCACACCTCCTCGCGCGACTCGCGCAGGCGCGGGTCGATCACGCCGTAGAGGACGTCGACGAAGAAGCTCGTCAGGATGAATGCGGCGGCTGCGAGCAGCACGAGCGTCTGCAACACGCCGTAGTCGCGCTGGAACACCGAGTCGACCATGAGCGACCCGAGGCCCGGCCGCGCGAAGACGTACTCGACGACGACCGCGCCCCCGAGGAGCGAGCCGATGATCACGCCCGCCGTCGTGAGGGCCGGGATCGCCGCATTCGGCAGGAGGTGACGGACCACGACCTGCCGGCGCACCAGGCCCTTGCCCTCGGCCGTGCGGATGAACGCGGCCGAGCCGACGTCGGCCATCGAGGCGCGCAGGACGCGCAGGATCGGAGCTGCGACGGCAATCCCGAGCGCGATCGCGGGGAGCAGCGTCCCCTCGAGGCTCTTGAACGGGTGGTGCGTGATCGAGACGTAGCCGGACGTCGGGAGCAGGTTGAGCTTCTCACCGAAGATCACGATCAGGATGATCCCGGTCAGGAAGACCGGAAGCGCGGTCCCCACCGCGGTGAAGCCAGAGACGAGCGCGTCGAAGAAGCGGTTGCGCCAGATCGCGGCAAGCGTCGCGGCCGGCACGGCGATCAGCAGACCGATCACGAGCGCCAGAATCGCGAGCTCGAGCGTCGCACCGACCCGCTGCGCGACGAGAGTCGTCACGGGGAACTGGCTGAAGTACGACCGCCCGAGATTGCCCTGGAAGACGCCGCCCACCCAGTGGATGTACTGGGTGGGCAGCGACTGGTCGAGTCCGAGTTGGTGCCTGATGGCCTGGATGGCCCTGGGGTTGACGTCCTTGATCGTGCCGCCCAGCTTCGTGATCGTCGGATCCCCCGGGATCACGCGCAGGACGAGGAAGATCAACATCGAGCTGAGGACGAGCAAGCCCACGCTCGTCGTCAGTCGTTTGAAGACGTATCGAAGCATCGACCCCCGGACCGTAAGCGTGCGAGCCGCCTACCCGGCGAGCTGCGCAGCCTCCAGATGGACGTTCCCCTGAGCGTCTTCCCACGCTCCGGTGAGACCCTTCAGATACGCGACGATATTCGTCTGGTGGGCGATCACCATGATCGGCGAGGCCTGCGACTCGATCGACTGCATCTGGTCGTAGATCTTGCTCCTCTGGGCGACGCTCGGCTCGCCGACGGCCTTCTGGGCGAGCGCCTCGAACGTGGCGTTCTTCCAGTTGCACTCGCACGCCCCGTACTGGACCTGCGAGAACGCATATGAGGGGTTCGGCGGCAGCGAGAAGTAGTTGGCGATGATGTATCCGGGGTAGCTCTTCCCTGCCGGATAGAACTTCGACAGCCACGTGCTGACGTCGCTGCGGACGATGTTCAGGTTCAGGCCGATCTGCTTCAGGTCCTGCTGGAGGATCTGCGCCATCGTGATCCACTCGTCACGACGACCTGCGAGGGCCCAGAACGTGAACGTCGTGCCCTGCTTGACGCCGGCGGCGTCGAACAGCTGCTTCGCCTTCGCCAGGCTGAACGTGTAGGGCTTCAGCGACTTGTTGTAGAAGGGGCTCGTCTGGCTGATCACCTCGTTCGCGTACGACGGTGTCGCAAGACCGAAGAAAGCCGCCTGCACCATCGTCTTCCGGTCGATCACGTACGACAGCGCCTGCCGAGCACGGACGTCGTTGAAGGGCGCCGACGTCGTGTCGACCTCCCACACGTGCGCGCTCGAGATTCCGACGGGGACGAGGAATGCGCTCGAGCTCGACTTGACCGCCGGGATGTCCACCGGAGGGACCTGCCAGATCATCCCGAGCTTGCCCGACTTGAAGTCCGTGACCATCGAGGTCGTGTCGGGCTCACGGATGAAGTCGATCTCCTTGAGGCACGGCGTCCCGCCGAAGTAGTGCGTGTTCGGCGCGAGCGTCAGCTGCTGGCCCGGCACGAAGTTCGCCACCTTGTACGGGCCTGTGCCGTTGCCCGTCTTGTTGAGGCTGTTGATGTCGGTCGTGTCGCTCATCTTCACGTCGACGAGAGCGGTCGGCAGGAGTGCGCTGGGATGCCCCAGCCTGATCGTCAGGCCGTACTTTCCGGCCGTGTGCACCGAGCGGATGTCGGCCACGTTGCCCTGGGCCTGTGACGCGACCGTGGGGTCGAGCACGCGGAGGATGTTCGCCCGCGCATCCGCGGAGGTGAACGGACGTCCATTCGCGTACTTGGCGTCATGCCGGAGGGTGAAGGACCAGTGCATCAGGTCCTTGGAGGACGTCCAGGAGGTCGCCAGGTCGGGAACCGCCTGCATGGCCTTGTTGTATTTGGTGAGTCCGTCGTACAGAAGCGTCTGCAAGACGGCCTGGCCCGCGAAGGAAATGGTGTTCGGATCGAGCGCCGTGATGCCCGCTCCGGCAATGCCGTACGTGAGCTTGCCCTTCGACGACGAGCAGCCGGTCAGACTCGCCTTGGCCGTGACGGCCTGGGCGAGGTTGGCCGTGCTCGAGCGGGCGGCCGAGCCGCCGATCGCAGCCGCCGCTACCGCAACTGAGAGAACCGCCACTCCGAACGCGACGGCCTTCCTGGAAATCTTCATGAACTCTCCTCCTCGTCACCAGATTGACTTCGCAAGGACTCTAAACGCTCCCCTTTCCGGGGACACCCATCGAAGGGCTCGTGCTGTCGACGGCGCTGCCGACGTGGATGCCGGGGGAGGGAGTCGAACCCTCACGCCCCTACTAGGGGACACCCGATTTTAAGTCGGGCGCGTATGACCAGTTTCGCCACCCCGGCCGGATGGCGCGACCTTACATCCCTGGCTGGAGATCGGCCGGCGGGAACTTCTCCGGGCCCTGGTACCGGAATGCGTCGCGGAACGCGGTGAATGACTTCTGATCGAAGCTCGGGCAGACCGCGAGGTGCGTCCACGCCGTCACCGAGATCTTGTTGCCGAGCTTCGGGAACGGCGCGACGAGCAGCGCCACCGGATCGGACTGGTAGAAGTCGGCGATCTGCGAGATCGAGGCCTTCGAGACGCCCGGCCCGTACTGGATCACGATCCCGCCGTGCTCGAGGTTGTGCACCGCCTGGTACTCGCTGACGGGCGAGTCGTACGAGCCCCACACCGCCGGGATGTAGTAGTGCGGGCCGCTCGTCGGCGGGAACGAGTTGTACTTGATCGGCGGGTTCGGATTGAGCGTCGTGATGTGGCGGCGTCCGATGCTCGGGTAGGTGTGGAACGTGCACCCGGCCGCGGCCATCGCCTTCGGGACTCCGGTCGCGCTGCCCGAGGCCTTCGTGCCGCCGCTGCTGCCGAACTTGAGCACGCCGCCGACCGCGAGCCCGACGACGATCAGCACCACGACGAGCCCGATCGCGATCCAGCGGCCGTTGCCGCGGAGCGACGAGCCCGCGCCGCCGCCACTGCTGCGCGTCTTCGGCGCCTGGACGGTCTTGGGCGGTGCGGGGGTGCGATTCTTCTTCGCCACGGCGGAGCGTGATGGTACCTGGCGACCGCCCCACCCTGCGCCGAATGAAAATCTCCGCAACGAGCGAGGTTTTCCGCTGCCGGCTTGCTTGACCCGGGCGGCGCAGCCCCTTTAGAGTGCCGCTTGCCGGATCCAGTGAACCCTCGGGTTTGTCGGATCCGGCATTTTCGTGGTCCAGAACGTGCCGTCCGGCACCGCCGCTAGCGTTTTCGGGCTCGGATGGTCGTTCTCGGAATCCTCATCGGGCTCATTCTCGGCGCGCTGGTGGGCTGGCTCGTCGCCCATAGCCGCACGGTCCGGCTCGAGCAGAAGCTCGACGACGAGCGTCGTGCGCACGACGAGAAGCTCTCGACGCTGAACGAGGCGCGCAAGGAGCTCGCCGACGCGTTCCAGGCGCTCTCCGGCGAGGCGCTGCGCCAGAACAACACCGCGTTCCTCGAGCTCGCGAAGACGCAGTTCGAGGGCATGCAGGTGCAGGCGCGCGAGGACCTCACCACGCGGCAGCTCGCGGTCGAGCAGCTCGTGAAGCCGATCAAGGAGTCGCTCGAGAAGGTCGACCTCCAGGCGCAGGCGCTCGAGAAGACGCGCCGCGAGGACTACGGCACACTCAAGCAGCACGTCACCGCACTCTCCGAGCGCACCGGCGACCTCGTCACCGCGCTCCGCTCCCCGAACGTCCGCGGCCAGTGGGGTGAGCTGCAGCTCAAGCGGGTGGTCGAGATCGCGGGGATGATCGAATACTGCGACTTCCAGACGCAGGTGACGACGAGCGACGACGAGGGGCGCGGGCTCCGGCCCGACGTGGTGGTCAGGCTCCCGGGCGGCAAGAACGTCGTCGTCGACGCGAAGGTGCCGCTCGAGGCGTACCTCGCCGCAGCCGAGGCGCATGACGAGGCGACCGAGACGGCCAAGCTCGCCGAGCACTCGCGCCAGGTCCGCGACCACGTCGCGAAGCTCGGCAGCAAGCGCTACTGGCAGCACTTCGAGCCGACGCCCGACTTCGTCGTGATGTTCCTGCCGGCCGAGGCGCTGTTCCGGGCCGCGCTCGAGCAGGATCCGGCGCTGCTCGAGACGAGCGCGCGGGCGAACGTGATCATCGCCTCGCCGATGACCCTGATCGCGATGCTGCGCACGATCGCGGCGGCTTGGCAGCAGGAGACCGTCGCCGAGAGCGCACGCGAGGTGCACCGGCTCGGACGCGAGCTCTACGAGCGCGTCGGCACCTTCGCCAAGCACTTCGCAAAGCTCGGCCGCGGCCTCGACGGCGCCGTGGGGTCGTACAACGAGGCGCTCAGCTCGCTCGAGACGCGGCTCCTCGTCACCGCGCGCAAGCTCGAGGAGAGCGGGATCGGCGACGGCCTGCCCGAGGTCGAGCCCATCGAGCGCCAGGCGCGTCAGCTGCAGGCGGTCGAGTTCACCGACGAGCTGCCGATCGCCCCGGCCGACGCGGCCTGAGCAAGGGAACGTTCGTCCCTCTCGTTTCGTTTAAATAGGTGTTGGTCGAAAACATGAAACGGAACGAGGAGCAATGAGCGACGAAGTACGTGAGCTGATCATCATCGGCGGCGGGCCTGCCGGATACACGGCCGCCCTGTACGCCGCGCGCGCCAACCTGAAGCCGCTCGTGATCGAGGGCTTCCAGTGGGGCGGCCAGCTGATGATCACCTCGGACGTCGAGAACTACCCCGGCTATGCCGACGGCGTGCTCGGCCCCGAGATGATGGCCGACTTCCGGCGCCAGGCCGAGCGCTTCGGCGCCGACTTCATCACCGACGACGTGACCCGGGTCGACTTCTCCGAGCGCCCGTTCCTCGTGGTCGTCGGCAGCGACGAGCACCGCGCCGAAGCCGTGATCGTCGCCACCGGCGCGACCGCGCGGCAGATCGGGCTCGAGTCGGAGCAGCGGCTCCAGGGCCGCGGCGTCTCGTACTGCGCCGTCTGCGACGCGGCGTTCTTCCGCGAGAAGGAGATCGTCGTCGTCGGCGGCGGGGACTCCGCGATGGAAGAGGCGTCGTTCCTGGCCAAGTTCGGCACGAAGGTGACCCTGGTGCACCGGCGCGACGAGTTCCGCGCCTCGCCGATCATGATCGACCGTGCCGAGGCCAACGAGAAGATCTCCTTCGTCACGAACGCAGTGGTCGAGGAGGTGCTCGGCGACGCGAGCGTCACCGGCGTCCGCCTCCGCGACACGCGTACGGGCGAGACCTCGGAGCTACCGGCAGACGGCATCTTCGTCGCGATCGGCCACGATCCGACCACGGCGCTGTTCCTCGACCAACTCGACCACGACGACCAGGGCTACCTCGTCACGAAGCCGGGCTCGAGCGAGACGAACATCCCCGGCGTCTTCGCTGTCGGCGACGTCCAGGACCACACCTACCGCCAGGCCGTGACGGCCGCGGGGTCGGGTTGTATGGGCGCGCTGGACGCCGAGCGGTACCTCACCGCGAAGCAACACACAGCAGCTCTCTAACGGCAGCGCCGGAGCGGCGTCTACCATCAGTGGCATGCCGTTCTTCATCTGCCCGAACTGCAAGAACCGCTCCGTCGACCACGACGGCTACCAGGGGATGACCCGGGAGGCCGTGGCGTGCGACCGCTGCGGCTTCGGTTTTCTGTTCGAGCTGATGGACGACTACTACCCCGCGCCGAACGCCGGCTTCGTCGTCTGCGACAACCAGGGCCGCGTGATCGCGTGCGGCCGCGGGCTGTTCGAGCTCTGCGGCTTCCCCGAGGAGGAGCTGATCGGCCAGGACGTCGTCGAGGCGTTCCAGCTCGGCGGCTTCGAGGCCGACCGCAACCCGGTCGCACTTTCGCTGGAATGGGGCGTGCGGCGGCTCGACGAGAAGCTCGAGCTGACAACGCGCGGCGGCCAGCGCAAGCACGTCATCGTCGACGTCTTCCCGGCGTACGACGACGACGGCGGGCTGCTCGTCTCGCTGACGCCGACCACCACGCTCTGAGATGGCTAATGCCACACCTATGCGCGTCTGGCTGGTGGCTCAGACGCAGCGCAGGATCGTCCGGCTAGCTCTTGACCAGGCCCACCGGCCTGGCCTGCGAACTATCCGAACGCCCTGCTTGGTCTGAACCATCCCCAGACGCACCCGGGCATGGCATCAGCCATCTAGACCCGGAACGACGGGCAGAGCTCGGCGAGCACGCAATCCGCGCACAGCGGGCGGCGGGCCTGGCAGACGCGGCGGCCGTGCCAGATCAGGAGGTGCGGGAAGCGATGCCAGTCGGCCCGCGGCACGAGCTTCACGAGGTCGCGCTCGATCTTGACCGGGTCCTCCTCCCGCGTCAGCCCGAGCCGCTGCGAGAGCCGGCGCACGTGCGTGTCGACGACGATTCCCTGCGCCTCGCCGAGCTCGGCGGCGACGACGTTCGCGGTCTTCCGCGCGACACCGGGCAGGCGCAGCAGGTCCTCCATCTGCCGCGGCACGGCCCCGTCGTACTCCTCGATCAGCATCCGCATCGACCCGCGGATCGACTTCGCCTTCTGGCGGAAGAAGCCGGTCTGGAAGATGTCGCGCTCGAGCTCCTCCTGCGGCACGGCGAGGTAGTCCTCGGGCCGGCGGTACTTGCGGAAGAGCTTCTCGGTGACCCGGTTCACGTTCACGTCGGTGGTCTGCGCGGAGAGCATCACCGAGATCAGCAGCTCCACGTCGGAGTGGAACGTGAGTGCGATCTCGGCATCGGCGTGCTCGGCCGCGAGCAGGTCGATGATCGGGCGGATGCGGTCGCGCCTGCGACCGACGCGGAGGCGCGCCTCGCCGACGAACGAGCGCGTCGCCATCAGACGTCCAGGAGCCGGGGGCCGGCGCAGACGACATCGAGTGCCGGACAGCCCGCGCAGTTGAACTCGCTCGGGCTCGGACGGAAGTCTCCGGCCTGGATCGCGGCGATCGCGGCCGAGAGCCCCGCCTCGAGCTCGGGTAGGTCGGCGAGCGTGAACATCGTCGAGACGACGGCGTCGGGACGCTCGAGAAACGCGTAGACGACCTCGACCTCCTCCGCGCCGGCGCGGAAGCAGACGAGCGCGTAGACGAGCCGCTGGAGCCGGTAGTCGTGCTCGATCAGCTCCTCCGGCGAGGCGTCGCCGAGGGCGTTCGTCTTGTAGTCGAGCACGAGCGCGCGCGGGCCGTCGCGGTGCAGGACGTCGAGCCGTCCGCGCAGGAGGACGCCGTCGTGGACGAACGCGAACGGCCGCTCCGGCCTGGCGCCCTCGAGCCCGGCGATCCGTGCCGCGAGCGGCGAGGCGCAGTACGAGCCGACGAAGCCGGAGATCCGTGCGAGCTCCTCGTCGCTCACGCCCGGGTACCAGCCTCGCACCTGCTCGAGATCCGGTGGTGCGGGCGCGCGCAGGTCGACGAGCTCGAGCAGCCGGTGCACGGCGTCGCCGACCTCCGTCGCCGCGAGCCCCGACTCGCCGGGCAGCGCGAGCCGCGCATCGGCGGGCTGCATCCCCGCGACACGCTCAGCGTAGTAGCGGAACGAGCAGCGCTCATAGAGCGCGAGCGCGCTGTACGACAGCCGTCGCACCTCGTGCAGCGGCGGCGCGGGAATCACCGGCAGCGGCGGCAACGCGACCGGGATCTCGATCGGCGCCTCGGCGACCGACGCGAAAAGCGAGAGCTGACCCTCCTCTTCGACCACGTCGTTCCTTGTGCTCATGAGCATTTGGGGCTCGGGGCGATAGCGATCGAGCCGGACCAGCAGGCGCGCATCGTCGCGCTCGAGCTCGACCGGGCCCTGCGCCGCGGCGAGCTCCGCCCCTGCGTCGATTCGCCCGAGCACCCACCCGATCGGCGTCGCGTCGCCCGGCTGCTCGAGATCGGCCGCGCCGGAGACGATCAGCCGGTCGATCGCGCGGGTCATCGCGACGTAGTAGAGGCGCAGCCGCTCGGCCCGCTCCTCGCTCTCGCGCTGGGCGCGCACCTCCTCGTAGTCGAACACCGAGTGGCGGCCGCTCGAGACCGGATCGACCATGCGGAAGCCGAAGCGCCCGTCGGAGAGCGCGATGATCTCGTCGGCCGTCGGCGCGGCGCGCTCGCGGCTCGCGTCGGCGACCACGACGACCTTGAACTCGAGCCCCTTCGCGGCGTGGATCGTGAGCAGCCGCACGGCGTTCGCGCCCTCCTCCTCGGCGACCGCCTCGAGCTCCTTCGCCCCGACCGCCTCCTGCTCGCGCACGAAGCGCACGAAGCCCTCGACATCGGGCCCGCGCAGCTCCTCGTACGAGCGCGCCAACCGTGCGAGCTTGCGGAGATTGGCGTAGCGGCGCCGGCCGTCCCACTGCGCGAGCACCGCGAGGTCGTAGTCGTGCGCCGCGACCACCTCCTCGCAGAGCCGCTCGAGCGAGAGCCGCGCCGAGGCCACCGCGAGCCGCTCGTAGCGCTGCTTGAACGCGCGCAGGAGCCGCTCGTCTCCGTCGGTCAGGTCGGGCGGGAACGAGCGCTCGAGCCCGACGAAGAGCGGACGCCGGCCCGCGTGGCGGCGCAGCAGCACGAGCGTGTCGGGGCTGACGCCGACGAACGGCGAGGCGAGCACCGTCGCGACCGCCTCGTCGTCGTAGCGGTTGTGCAGGAGCCGCAGGTAGGAGAGCAGATCGACGACCTGCTGCTGGCCGAAGTAGCCGCGTCCCGTCGCGCGATAGGTCGGCAGGCCTGCGGCGCGGAGCTCCTCCTCGTACCACTCCGCGTCCGTGCCCGCGGCAAACAGGAGCACGATCTCGCCGGGGGTGGCCGCACCGGTGTCGACGAGCTCCTTGACGCGCGTCGCAACGTGCTGCGCCTCGGCGCGGCGCCAGTGGACGCCGGTCTTGTCGTAGCTCGGCTTGTCGGTCACGAGCAGCTCGACCGGGCTCCCGAAGACCGGATCCGGAAACTCGCCCGACGCGGCGAGCGGCTGGAACTCGTCGCCGAAGTCCGGGCCGAACAGGAAGTTGACGGCCGCGAGCACCTCTGGACGCGAGCGGTAGTTCCGCGTCAGCGGCAGCACCTCGCCGGCCTGGGCGCGGCGCTCGCGGAAGACGTGGACATCCGCATGCCGGAAGCCGTAGATCGATTGGAACTCGTCGCCGACGAAGAACAGCTCCCGCTCGCCCGGCCCGGAAGCGATCAGGTCGATCAGCTCGCACTGGAGCCGGTTCGTGTCCTGGAACTCGTCGACCGAGATCGTGCGGAAGCGCATGCTCGCGCGCTCCCGCAGCTCGTCGTTGTCCCGCAGCAGGTCGCGCGCGGCGAGCTGGAGATCCTCGAAGTCGAGCGCCGACTCGCGCTCCTTCGCCGCCGCGTACGCCGCCGCGAAGCGCTGGAGCAGCTCCTGCAGCAGCTCGTGATCGCGCGCCGCCAGCTCGTCCAGCGCCGCGCGCTCGACCGCCTTTCGCGCCTCCTCGTAGGCCGCCCCGCGCTCGCCGCGCGCCCGCAGCGGCGCGAGGTCGAGCAGCCGCTCGGGCAGCGTCGTCTCGGAGGCGACGCGAAGCGCCTCCTCCGCGTTCGTCCGCTGGAGCTCGGTCGCCGCCGAGTCCGCCGCGAGCGAGCGCGCCGCCTCCTGCAGCTCCGCAAGCCGCTCCCCGAGCTGCGGCCTGCCGTCGTCGAGGGCGAGCTCGAGCGGTCGTCCGGCCGAGCGCAGCGTCTCGTAGACGCCGGTGAGCATCCGCCGCAGCCCGCCCGCGCCGTACGTCGCGAGGAGCTGGAGCCGCTCCGGCTCGCCGCTCTCGCAGAACGCCGCGAGCGCCGCCTGGAACGCCTCGCCGCGGATCACGCGGCCCTGGCTCTCGTCGAGGACGCGGAAGCGCGGATCGAGCCCGGCCGCGAACGGATGAGCCTTCAGCAGCCGCATGCAGAAGCCGTGGATCGTCGAGATCCACGCGCCGTCGAGCTCGCGCGCGAGATCATGGCGCCCGCGCTCGGCGAGCGCCGCGCGGATCCGCGAGCGCAGCTCGCCCGCCGCCCGCTCGGTATAGGTGATGACGAGGTTCGACTCGACGTCGAGCCCGCGCTCGCAGACCGCCCGCACGAAGCGCTCGACGAGGACACTCGTCTTCCCGGTGCCCGCCCCCGCGGAGACGAACACGAGCCCCTCCGCGTCAACCGCGGCGAGCTGCTCCGGGTTCAGCCCGGCGAGCTGATCCACACTCACGCGCGCTTCACCCGGCACATCGGCCAGAGGTCGCACCACGACGGACACTCGCCGCCCTTCGGATCGTGATGCGTGTCGCCCGCGCGGATCCGCTCGCCGAACCCGCGCGCATGGTCGCGCGCCTTCTCGGTCAGCGCCCAGAACGCCTCGTCGTCGAGGTAGTCCTTCTTGTTCAGCCCGGCCACCGTCTCCTCGCCCGCCCGCAGCACGCCGCGCGCCTTGCGCTCGCCCGCGAGCGCGCGGTACAGGCCGCCGAGCGGCTCGATCCCGACGAGGTCGCGCAGCACGAGCATGTAGAGCGGAATCTGGAGCCGCAGCTCCGACTCGATCTGCGCGGCCGAGTGCACGCTCTTGCCCGACTTGTAGTCCTGCACGATCCCGCTGGCCGAGTGCGGATCGAGGTCGATCCGGTCGATCTTCCCGGAGAGGCTCAGCCCGCCGCCGAGGTCGAGCCCGCGCTGCAGCTCCGGCGCCGAGCGCTCGCTGCCGAACGAGACCTCGAAGCGTCGCGGGACGAGCGGCAGCTCCGAGCGGGACTCGGCCCGGATGAACTGCTCGAGATCGCGCCACAGCGAGCCCTCGAGCTCGCGCCGCTGGAGCTCGGTCAGCTCGAGGCGCACGCCGCCGCGCATCGCATCCTCGAAGCACGTGCGCAGGAAGCGCAGCGCCGGCTCGAGCACGGCCTCGCTCACCTGCTCGCAGCCGAGCTCCTTCGGGAGCCCTGCGTAGAACTTGAACAGCACCTGGTGGGCGACCGAGCCGCGGAGCATCGGATCGACCTCGGCGTCGATCGTCTTCGGGTCGACGACGCGCTCGATCAGCCAGGCCGACGAGCAGTCGGCGAAGCGCTCGAGCTCGGTGACGCCGAAGGTGGTGCGGTTCCCGAGCCAGGCGAGGACTCCAGGGCTGACGAGACGCGTCGGCCGGTCGAACGCGCGGCGCGCGCGCTCGATCCGCCGCTCCCAGCCGTTGCCGGCCGCGAGCGCGTCGGCGGCGGCCGAGTCGAGCGGCCAGAGCGCGGCGACCGCGCGCAGCCGCTCGCGCTCGCTCGGCGCGGTCTCGAGCGGCCAGGTCAGCGCCGAGAGCGCGCGGCGCCGGGTCCAGCGAGCCGTGTCGTCGGCCGGGAAGACGGCGCGCACCTCTTCCCAGAACGGGCTCGGCTCGCGCGGGCTGCCCTCGTCGGTCGCCGCTTCGCGCACGAGGTAGAGCCGCTCGATCGCGCGCGTGCAGGCGGTGTAGAAGAGGTAGCGCTCCCGGGAGACCTGGTCGGGCCGCTGGAGCCGCGCCGAGGCGAGTGCGCGGCGCTGCTCCTCGTCGAGGAACGGCGAGGCGGGCTCGCGGCGCGGCAGGCTGCCCTCTTCGAGCCCGAGCACGAACACGGCGTCGAAGCGGCGCTGGCGGGCGCGCATCAGGTCGAGCACTGCGACGCGGCCGGGCTCGGCCGGCGCGGCCACGCGAACGGTCGCGCGCTCGAGCGCCGCTACGACGTCGTCGCGCTCGAGCGTCCCGCTCAGCTCGACCCACTGCTCGAGCTCGCCGGCGAGCCGCGCCACGGCGTCGAAGGCGCGCAGGTCCTGGCGCGACGCCTCTCCGGCCTGCGAGGCCTCGAGCCCGTACGCGGCGCGCAGCATCGACGCGGACAGCGCTCGAACAGCCGTGACAGGCGTCTCGGCCGATGACACCGTCGCGAGCGCGGCGATCGGCCCTTCGTTGTGGCTCTCGCTCTCCTCGAGGATGCGCTCGGGCGTGTGGACGGCGCGGCCGCGGAGCCTGCCCTCGATGAAGTCGACGCGGGTGCGCGGCAGGCCCGAGTACGGCGAGCGCAGGAACGAGAAGAGCTCGCGCCGGCCGCCGCCGAGCCACGCGAAGCGGAGCAGCGAGAGGAGCGCCTGGCCGAACGGCGTCTGTCCGAGCCGGACGCGACCCTCGAGCCCGTAGGGAATCCCGAGCGAGCCGAACGCCGTGTCGAGCGGCGCGCGCAGGCGCTCGAGCGACGGGCAGACGACGCCGATCCGGTCGGGCGGCATCCCGGAGCCGAGCAGCGAGAGGATCTCCTCGCCGACGAGCTCGAGCGCGCCGCGCGGGCCCGCGCCCTCGAAGAAGCGGATCGCGCCCTCGATCGCAGGCGCCTCATCGGGCGCAGCGGCCCCGAACAGCGCGCGCTCGAGGTGCGCGAGCGCGGGCCGAGCGAACTCGGAAGAGCGCGGCGGCAGCTCCTCGATCCGCCCGTCCGCGAGCGCGGCGAGATCCTCCGCAGTGCCGGTGAGCGACGCGAACGCGGGCCGGCCGGGCTCGTACGGGAGCGACACGGTGACCTCGACGCGGCCGGCGAGCGCCTCCAGCAGCGACCACTCGGCGCCGGTCAGATCCTCGAAGCCGTAGGCGAAGACGGGCTGCCCGTCCCAGGCGCCCAGCTCGCCCGCGAGGCGCTCGGCGCCGCGGCGGCGCTGGAGATCGCGATCCCAGAGCCCGAGCGCGTCGAGCTCCTCGCTGTAGGCCGCGTAGAGCCGGGCGAGATCGCCTTCGAGCTCGGCCGGGTCGAGCAGGCCCGACTCGAGCTCCGACACGGTCGCGAGCAGCGCGTCCGCGAAGCCGCCGAAGCGCGCCGACCGGCCGAGCCCGTTCAGCTCCGCGCGGGCGATCGCGCGCCTCGCAACGAGCGTGCGCTGCGCATCCGAGGCGACGCGGCGGGCGCCGGGATCGTCCCGGGTGAGCCGCTCGAACAGATCGTCGAAGGTGCCGATCGACCCCGCGAGCAACACTGGAGTACGCCGAAGCAGGTCGCGTTCGACCCGTTCGACGTCCGACCGGTTCGGCACGATCAGTACCGGTTCGCGCTCGAGCGAGTCGAGATAGCGCTCGAGCAGAAGCTCGACCTTGCCGGCATTTGCCGGTCCGACAAGCAGGGTCAACGGCATCTAACCCATGCTAGTCCCGGTGCCCGACGGCTCCGCTTACGGCTGCGCCGAAAGCGAGGAAAGTGCGGAGAATCTAGACGGCGGCGGTCTTCGGCCTGCGACCGCGGCGTGCGGCTGCGTGGCCGGGCATGCCGGTGGCGCAGGAGTCGCAGAGATCGGCCTGCTTCGCGCCGCGACGGGCATCCGTATAGGTCAGTCGCATAGTCGCGCCCCTACCGTCTTCGACTTCCGTGTTGCACTTGTCGCAAACGAGAACTGTCTTTCGAGCCACGAAATCCTCCTTGTGAGTCCGTAATGCAAGACTAAATGAGAGAGCGTAATTTCACTATACAATACCTCGCCAATGGACGAGACGACGATCGTAGTGCTGGAGGGCGACGAGACCGGGCAGGAGCTGCTCGAGGAGTCGCTGCGCGTGCTCCAGCCCGATGTCGTCGGGCTCGAGCTCGCCTTCCCCCGCTTCGACCTCTCGCTCGCGCACCGCCGCGCCACGGACAACGCCGTCGTGCACGAGGCTGCAGCGGCAATCCGCGAGCACGGGCTCGGTCTCAAAGCGGCGACGGTCACACCCGAGGGGCGCGGCGACATCGGCTCGCCGAACCGGATCCTGCGCGAGGAGATCGGCGGGCGCGTGATCGTCCGCACGGGCCGGCGGATTCCCGGCGTGATTCCCGTCGGCGGCGTGCATGCACCGATCTCGATCGTCCGAATGGCCGTCGGCGACGCCTACGGCGCCGAGGAGTGGCGCGAGGGCGAAGGCGACGACGAGGTTGCGTTCCGCACCGAGCGCATCGAGCGCCGGATCTGCAAGGCCGTGGCCGAGTTCGCGTTCCGCCAGGCCGAACGCTCCGGGGCGAAGGTCTTCGGCGGGCCGAAGTACACGGTCAGCCCGACCTACGAGGGGATGCTGAAGGAGGAGATGGACGCCGCCGCGGCCCGTCACCCGGACGTTCAGTACGAGCCGCAGCTGATCGACGCGACCTTCGCGCTCCTGATCGCGTCGAGCGGTGCACCGCTCGTGATCCCGGCGTTGAACCGCGACGGCGACATCCTCTCCGACCTCGTGCTGCCGCTCTTCGGCTCGATCGCAGGCTCGGAGTCGCTCCTCGTCGCGTTCGACGACGACTACGTGCCGCGCGCGGTGATGGCCGAGGCGGCGCACGGCACCGCGCCGTCGCTGCAGGGCAAGGACGTCGCCAATCCGATGGCGATGATCCTCGCCGGCGCGGCGCTGCTCGGCTTCGGCGGCGACGCGGCGCAACAGGCGGGCCGGGCGATCCGCGAGGCCTGCCTCGAGACCGTCGCCGACGGCATCCGCACCTCGGATCTCGGTGGCGCACCACGGCACGACCGAGTTCACCGACGAGGTGATCCGGCGGACGCGGACGAAGCTCGACGTCTGGGACTGCGCTCTAGAGAGACGCAGCCTGGGCGAGCGTCGCGCGGAAGCCGTCGCTCCACACTGCGAGAAACGCGTGCGCGAGCTCGGGGTCGAACTGGCCGCCGGCACAGCGCTCGACCTCGATCGAGCGCGTCCGGCTCGGACATCGCGGGCCGATAGGGCCGCCCGGAGGTCATCGCGTCGAATGCATCCGCGACGGCGAGCACGCGCGCCTCGACCGGAATCGCCTCGCCGCGCAGCTGATGCGGATAGCCCGTCCCGTCCCAGCGCTCGTGATGGTGCAGCACGTACGGCAGCGCCGCGCGCACGGAGTGGATCGGCTCGATCAGCCGCGCGCCGGCGGTCGGATGCGTGCGAATCGTGTCGAGCTCCTCCGGCGTCAGCGGCCCCGGCTTCGAGAGGATCCGCGCCGGAACGGTGAGCTTGCCGATGTCGTGCAGCGCGCCGCCGACCCGCAGCGCCTCGAGGCGGCTCTCCGTCCAGCCGAGCCACCGCGCGACGCCTTCGGCAAGGGTCGTGACACGAAGCGAATGCCCTCGCGTGTAGGGGTCGCGCGCCTCGATCGCAGCGGTCAGGGACGTGAGCATGCCAGGCGGGATTCCCCGCGGCTCGTCGTTTCCCTTCCTCACAGGACCGCGTCGCTGCGCTCGGCCAGCTCCCGGTCGCGATCCGTGATCCCGCCTGCGGAGTGCGTCGTCCAGCGCAGCGTCACCTTGCGATAGGAGACAGCGATGTCCGGGTGGTGGTTCTCCGCCTCCGCCACCTCGGCGATGCGGTTGACGAACGCAATCGCCTCGGCGAACGACGGCAGCTCGTACGTGCGCTCGAGCGCGCCCTCGACCTCGTCCCACTCGGCCATCCCGCGAGTATGACCTGGACGGGACTAGGACGCGACCGACTAGCGTTCTCCTACTCGATGTCCAGCCGTCTCGATCAGTCGCGCAAGACGAAGGTCGCGCAGGAGCGTCTCTGCGAGCTCGTCTTCCGTCCGCTCGCGCACCTCGTCGTCGTCGCGCTGCTGCCGCTGCGCGTGCCGCCGCCGCTCGTCGCCGCGGCGGCAGGCGCAACCGGGATCGCCGCCGCGGTCGAGCTGGCGCGCGGGGAACTGCTCGCCGCCGCGGTGCTGATCCAGCTGAAGACGGTGCTCGACAACGCCGACGGCCAGCTCGCCCGCCTGTCGGGCCGGATCACCGTGTTCGGCCGCTACCTCGATTCCGAGCTCGACCTCTTCGTCAATGCGGCGCTGTTCGCGGCCGTCGCCTCGTACACCGGCCGTGTGGTTCCGTCGCTGCTCGGCTTCCTCGCGCTGACGACGGTCCTGAACGTCAACTACAACGCCGATCGGCTCTACCGGGCCGAGCGCGGCGGCGAGGCGGCTGCGATGCCCGAGGCGACCGGACGTGCGGACGGGCTCCTGCGCCACCTCTACTTCGCGCTGTACGCGCCGCAGGACCGGCTCGTCGAGCGGTTCTTCGCGTGGCGGCTGCGCGGCGCGGGCACGGAGGCGCGGCTCGCCTACCACGACCGCACGACCGTCGCGATCCTTGCGAACCTCGGCATGTCGACGCAGCTCGCCGTGTTCGGTCTCTGCATCGCCGTCGGCCACCCGCTCGCCTTCGCCTGGATCGCGCTCGCCGAGCTCGGGCTCGTCGCCGCGCTCGCCGTGCGGCGCGAGCTTCTGATCCGCACCGTCCCGCAACTCAAGGAGGAGACCCTGTGACGAGCCTCGTCGAGCTCAGCCCGCGGCCGGAGGACGATCCGCGCGCGATCGCTCCCGCCGATTTCCAGCGCTACGAGCGGAATCTCGGCGAGATCCTCACCGCGCTCGGGATGGACCTCGCCACGCCCGGGACGCGCGACACGCCCGGCCGGCTGCTCCAGGCGCTGATCGACGCGACCGCGGGCTACGACGGCGACCCGAAGCTGAGGACGGCGTTCCCGAGCGAGCGGCCGCACGGGGTGAGCGGCTCGCAGAGCCAGATCGTCGAGGGGCCGATCGCCTTCTACTCGCTGTGCGAGCACCACGCGCTGCCGTTCCACGGCGTCGCGCACGTCGCATACGTCGCAGGCCCTGAGATCCTCGGGATCTCGAAGCTCACCCGGCTCGTGCACCTGTATGCGCGGCGTTTCAGCGTGCAGGAGCGCCTCGGCGAGCAGATCGCCGACACGCTGCTCGAGCTCGTCCAGCCGCGCGGGGCCGCCGTACATCTCCAGGCGGCGCATCTCTGCACGCAGATGCGCGGCGTCGAGGAGCACGGCTCGCGCACGGTGACGACGTTCTGGCGCGGCTCGTACGAGCACGACGCCGAGCTGCGCGCGGAGTTCCTCGCCGAGGTCCGGAGCCACGCCTGACCCTGCTCGAGGTCCTCGGCGAGCAGCCCGGCCTGCCCGAGCTCGACTTGCCCGAGGAGCTGCGCCTGCTCTACGGCGGCGGGCTCGGCTTCGGCGGCCCCGCGGTGTTCGCGAACTTCGTGCAGACCGTGGACGGCGTCGTCTCGATCCCGAACGTGGAGGCGTCGAACGCATTGATCGCCGACGGGAGCGAGGCCGACCGCTTCCTGATGGGGCTCCTGCGCGCGTGCGCGAGCGCGGTGCTCGTCGGCCCGGGGACGATGACTGCCTCGCCGCAGGGGACATGGCGGCCCGAGCGCGTCTATCCGGCCGCCGCCGAGGCGTTCGCCGACCTGCGGCACCGGCTCGGGCTCGGCGAGCGGCCGACCGTGGCCTGCGTCACGTCGGGCCGTCGCTTCGACTCGTCGCACCCCGTGCTCGCGGAGGGCGCAGTGGTTCTCACCACCGAGGACGCAGCGGAGCGGCTCCGCGCGAGCGTCCCCGCCGCGACGGAGGTCGTCACGGTCAACGGCGGCGACTCGGTCGACCTGCGACTCGGCCTCGAGGCGCTGCGCGAGCGCGGCCACGAGCTGATCCTGTCCGAGGGCGGTCCGCCGATCTTCGGCCGGCTCGTCGCGGACGGTCTCGTCGACGAGCTGTTCCTGACGATCTCGCCGCTCTTCGCCGGCCGGGACGAGAGCCACCGGCCCGCGCTCGTCGAGGGCGTCGAGCTGCTACCCGAGGTCGTGCGTCGGGCCCGAGTCCTGTCCGTCCGCCGCAGCGACGACCACGTCTTCCTGCGCTACGCGCTGCGCTGAGGCGCGGCGGCGCTTCCACCAGCGGTAGCCGAAGTACGCGGCGACGGCGAGGACCGCGATCACCACGGCGGCGTACAGGCCGTACGTGCTGATCGCATCGACGAGCGCCTTGCCGAAGTAGTAGGCGAGCAGGCCGTAGCCGACCGCCCAGGCGATCCCGCCGAGCGCGTTCCAGACGAGGAACGTGCGCCAGTGCATGTGTGTGATCCCGGCGATCCACGCGGCGACGACTCGCAAGCCGGCGACGAAGCGCGCGAAGAACACCGTCTTCGGGCCGTGCCGCTCGAAGAAACGCTCGCCCGACGGCAGCAGCCGCTCGGCCGTGCCCCGCGTGATCCTCCAGCGCAGCAGGAGCGTCCGTCCGCCCTTGCGGCCGATCAGATAGCCGATGTTGTCGCCGACGATCGCCCCGAGCGCGGCGACGAGGATCACCTCCCAGAGCACCATCTTCCCCTGCGAGGCGAGCACGGCGGCGGCGATCAGGGCCGTCTCGCCGGGCACCGGGATTCCGCTCGACTCCATCGCGACGAGGAAGAAGAGCGCCCAGAGCCCGTAGCTCGCGAGAAAGCTGTCCACGGCGCACATCTTGCCCGCACGGGCGGGCAGCGCTACGGTGGGCCTCCGTTCCTCCGCCGTCAGTGTCCCGAAACGAAGGGAGCTAGGAACAATGGCTGACTTGCATCAGGCCGACGCCGTCTTCCAGGGCGGCGGCGTGAAGGGGATCGCCCTCGTCGGCGCGCTGCTCGAGTTCGGCGAGCACGGCTGGACGGACTGGATCAGCGTCGCGGGCACGAGCGCGGGCTCGATCATCGCCGCCTACCTCGCATGCGGTCACGGCCCCGACGACCTCGAGAAGCTGCTCCGCGCGACGCCGTACGAGAAGTTCCAGGACTGGGGCGCCGGCGGCAAGGTCATCGGCGGCGGGTTGAACCTCATCCGTCACCACGGCCTCGCGCACGGCGAGTACTTTCACAAGTGGTTCCTCGAGGTGACCGAGGAGAAGACCTTCGGCGACGTGAAGAAGAGCGGGCGGACGCTGAAGCTGATCGCGTCCGACGTCGCCAACAAGAACCTGCTCGTCCTCCCGGACGACCTCGTCAACTACCGGCAGCCCGGCGGGACCGACCCGATCGACCCCGATTCCTTCCGGATCGCCGACGCAGCGCGGATGAGCATGTCGATCCCGTACTTCTTCCAGCCGGTGGAGCTCGTCAACATCGAGAGCAAGCTGCCCGGGACCATCGTCGACGGCGGGATGCTGTCGAACTTCCCGGTCTGGCTCTTCGACACCCAGGACACGACGCCGGTCCGCCCCACCTTCGGCTTCCGGCTCACCGGCGGCAAGGGCGTCGGCGGCGGGATCCAGACCGTCGTCAACGGGCTCGGCTGGCCCGTGCAGCTCGGCTCCGAGATGTTCCACACGGCGATGGAGGCCTGGGACAAGCGGTTCATGTCGCATTCCACCGCTGTGCGGACGTGCCCGGTCGACGCCGGCACGATCGGCTCGACGCAGTTCGACCTCGACAAGGAGCAGCAGGACTGGCTGCTCAACTCGGGCAAGACGGCCGCAGCGGCGTTCCTCGCGGACTTCACGCTCGCCGACTACGTGAACACGTTCGGAAAGAAGCTGGCTCCGGCCGCCGCAGCCGTGTGAGATAGTCCCCCGCTCATGCGCGTGGGGGTCACGAAGGAGAGGGAGCCGGGCGAGCGGCGGGTCGCACTCGTGCCCGATTCGATCGCCAAGCTCGTGGCTGCGGGCTTCACGGTCGAGGTCGAGAAGGGCGCCGGGGTCGAATCCTCGCTGCTCGATGCGGCCTACGCCGAGGCGGGCGCGACGCTCGTCGACGACGCGCTCGGCGCGGACGCCGTCGTCAAGGTGCGCAAGCCGTCGGCGGACGAGATCGCGCGCCTGCGCGAGGGCACGGTGCTGATCGCGTTCCTCCAGCCGCTGACCGACCGCGAGGGGATCGACGCGCTCGCAGCGCGCGGCGTCGTCGGCTTCGCGATGGAATCGATCCCGCGCATCTCGCGCGCGCAGACGATGGACGCGCTGTCGTCCCAGGCAAACGTCGCCGGCTACAAGGCCGTGCTGCTCGCCGCCGACCGGCTGCCGAAGTTCTTCCCGATGCTGATGACGGCCGCCGGGACGATCGCACCGGCGAAGGTGCTCGTGCTCGGCGCGGGCGTCGCGGGGCTGCAGGCGATCGCGACCGCGCGCCGGCTCGGCGCCGTCGTCTCGGGCTTCGACGTGCGCCCCGTCGTCCGCGAGCAGGTCGAGAGCCTCGGCGCGACCTTCCTCGACCTCGGCATCCACGGCGAGGAGACCGAGGGCGGCTACGCGACGGAGCTGACACCGGAGCAGCAGGCCCAGCAGCAGGAGGCGCTCGCCGAGCGGATGGCCGACTTCGACGTCGTGATCACGACCGCGCTGATCCCGGGCCGGCCCGCGCCGAAGCTGATTCCCGCCGCGTCGGTCGCCGCGATGCGGCCTGGCTCGGTGATCGTCGACCTCGCGGCCGAGGCCGGCGGCAACTGCGAGCTGACCTCACCCGGCGAGGAGGTCGTCCGCGATGACGTCACGATCATCGGCTTCACCGACCTGCCGAGCCGGATGGCATTCCACTCGAGCCAGCTCTACTCGCGCAACGTGTCGGCTCTGCTCACCCACCTCGCGCCCGACGGGACGCTCGCGCTCGACTTCGCGGACGAGATCACCGGCGGTGCGTGCGTGACGCGGAAGGAGGGAACCCCGTGAACCACGGGACGCTGCTCGTCTTCGAGACGACGATCCTCGTGTTGGCGATCTTCCTCGGCTTCGAGGTGATCTCGAAGGTGCCGACGCTCTTGCACACGCCGCTGATGTCGGGCACGAACGCAATCCACGGAATCGTGATCGTGGGCGCGATGCTCGTCGCCGGCACCGCGACGGACACGGTGACGAAGGTGATCGGCTTCGTCGCGGTCGTGCTCGCCTCGGCGAACGTCGTCGGCGGCTTCGTCGTCACCGACCGGATGCTCGAGATGTTCAAGAAGCGCGAACCGCCGAAGCCGGACGACGCGGCTTGAACGCGAACCTCACTGATCTGCTCTACCTGGTCACGATCGTGACCTTCATCCTCGCGCTGCGCTTCCTCAGCTCACCGGCGACGGCGCGGCGCGGGAACCAGGTCGGCGCGGCCGGGATGGTGCTCGCGATCGTCGTCACGTTCCTGCAGAAGGGAATGGGCAACTTCTGGCTGATCGGCCTCGGCATGGTCATCGGCGGCGGCTTCGGAGCCGTGGCGGCACGGCGCGTGAAGATGACCGCGATGCCGCAGATGGTGGCGCTGTTCAATGGCGTCGGCGGCGGCGCGGCGGCGCTGATCTCGCTGGCCGAGTTCCACAACCGCATTCCCGCGCCCGGCCACCTGCACGTCGACACGAGCCTCGCGATCGTGCTCTCGGCGCTGATCGGCAGCGTCTCGTTCTCGGGCAGCCTGATCGCATTCGCGAAGCTCCAGGAGCTGATCCAGGGCCGGCCGATCACCTATCCCGGCCAGAAGGTCGGCAACCTCGTGCTGCTCGGCGTCGCGGTCGCGCTCGGCGTCGCGCTCTGCGCCGGCTGGGAGTCGCAGTGGGCGCTGATCGCGCTGATCGCGGTCTCGCTGCTGTTCGGCGTGTTGTTCGTGCTGCCGATCGGCGGCGCGGACATGCCCGTGGTGATCTCGCTGCTGAACGCGTTCACCGGCCTCGCGGTGGCAGCGACGGGCTTCGAGCTCGAGAACAACGTCCTGATCGTGAGCGGCATGCTCGTCGGCGCGTCGGGAACCTTCCTGACGCTGATGATGGGCAAGGCGATGAACCGCTCGATCGCGAACGTGTTGTTCGGCGCGTTCGGGCAGGTCACCGCATCGGCCGCGGCGACCGCGACGTCCGGCGGCACGGTGCGCTCGGCGAGCGCCGACGACGTCGCGATCATGCTCGCCTACGCCCAGCGCGTGGTGATCGTGCCGGGGTACGGGATGGCCGTTGCGCAGGCCCAGCACGACGTGCGCCAGCTCGCCGATCTGCTCGAGTCGCGCGGCGTGAAGGTCGACTTCGCGATCCACCCCGTCGCCGGTCGGATGCCGGGCCACATGAACGTCCTCCTTGCCGAGGCGAACGTGCCGTACACGCAGCTCAAGGAGATGGACGAGATCAACCTGAGCTTCCCGCAGACCGACGTCGCGCTCGTGATCGGCGCGAACGACGTGACGAATCCCGCGGCGCGCTCGAATCCCGCGAGCCCGATCTACGGCATGCCGATCCTCGACGTCGACAAGGCGAAGGCCGTCGTCGTGCTGAAGCGCTCGATGAATCCGGGCTTCGCGGGGATCGACAACGATCTCTACGCGGAGCCCCAGACCGTGATGCTGTTCGGCGACGCGAAGGACTCGGTGCTGAACCTGATCGCGGCCGTCAAGACGTTGTAGGGCCGGGCAATGAAGCGCGGCGCTCGCGCACTGCACCTCCGAAGTCGCCCCGGCCTAGGGCGTCCGGCGCTTCAGCGTTCCGGCGGCGAGCGCGAGCAGGACGAGCGTGGAGCCGACCGTGACCACGATGTCGACGGCGAAGCGCGTGCCGTACGGCCCGCCTGCGGAGACCTTCGCCAGCGCGTCGTAGGCGTAGGTGAGCGGCAGCAGCGCGGAGATCACCTGGAGCCACTCGGCCATGTCCGCGCGGGCCACGAAGAGCCCGCAGAGCAGAAGCTGCGGGAAGATGAGCGCAGGCATGAACTGGACGGCCTGGAACTCGGTTGTCGCGAACGCGCTCACAAACAGGCCGAGGGACATCCCGAGCAGGGCGTTGACGATCGCGAGCAGGACGACCGCCCACTTCGGCCCGGCGACGTGGAGGTCGAGCAGCCCGAACGCGACGACCGAGACGAGCGTCACCTGCACCGCTGCGAAGAAAGCGAAGGCGATCGCGTAGCCGAGGAGGATGTCGAGCTTGTGCAGCGGCAGCGTCATCAGGCGCTCGAGCGTCCCCGAGGTGCGCTCGCGCAGCATCGTGATTGACGTGACGAGGAACATCGAGATGAACGGGAAGAGGCCGAGCAGCGGCGCGCCGATCGACTGGAACACGGCCGGCTCCCCGGCGAAGATCTCCTTCAGCAGCACCATCAGCACGCACGGGACCGCGAGCAGGAGCGCGATCGTGCGCGGGTCGCGGCGGAGCTGCGTCAGCACTCGGGTCGCCGTGGCGAAGGTGACGCGGGTGCTCATTCGCCCTCGATCAGGCTGAGGAAGACCGCGTCGAGATCGGCGGCGCCGGTGCGGCGACGCAGCACGTCGGGTGTTCCCGTCGCGATGATCCGGCCGTCGCGCAGGAGCAGCAGCTCGTCGCAGCGGTCGGCCTCGTCCATCACGTGGCTCGAGACGAGCAGCGTCGTGCCGCGGTCGGCGAGTGCGTGGAACGTGTCCCAGAGGTCGCGCCGCAACAACGGGTCGAGGCCGACGGTCGGCTCGTCGAGGACGATCACCTCGGGCTCGCCGAGCAGCGCCATCGCGAGTGCGACGCGCGCCAGCTGGCCGCCCGACATCCGGCCTGCGATCTGGCCGGCCTCGGCGTCGAGCCCCACCGTCTCGATCGCGTCGTCGATCCCGGCCGCGGAGACGCCGAGGATCGCGCCGAAGTAGCGGACGTTCTCGCGGACCGTCAGGTCGGAGTAGACCGACGGCGCCTGCGTGCGATAGGCGACGCGCGACCGCAGCTCTGCCGAGCCCGCGGGCGAGCCGAGGACGGTGACGCGCCCGGAGTCGACGCGCTGCACGCCGACGATCGCCCGCATCAGCGTCGACTTGCCCCCGCCGCTCGGGCCGAGCAGCCCGGTGACCACACCCGGCGCAACCTCGAGCGAGATCCCGTCGAGCGCCGTCTTCCCGCCGCGGACGACGCGCAGGTTCTCGACGCGGATCGACGGCTCGCTCATTGCGCTAGTCAAGCATCTAGGGTCCCCGCGTGATCCCGTTCTTCACCGCGGCGCACGTCGAGCAGGCCGTCCCGCCGGAGCGCGCGCTCGACGCGGTGCGCGCGGCGTTCGTCGCGTTCGCGCGAGGCGAGTGGACGATGCCGCCGAAGGTCTACGTCCCCGCGTACCCGGCGGGCGACTTCCGCGCGATGCCCGCGCTCGGCGGCGGACACGCGCTGCTGAAGTGGGTCACGTCGTTCCCGGGCAATCCGAAGCGCGGGCTGCCGACGGTGACCGGGATCGTGCTCCTCTCCGACGCGTCGAACGGCGCGCTCGTCGCGGCGCTCGATGCCGGCGCGGTGACCGCGATCCGCACCGGCGCCGCCGCGGTGATCGCCGCCGAGACGCTCGGCCGCGCGGACGCTCAGAGCGCGGCCGTGATCGGCTGCGGCGTGAACGGCCTCGCGACCGCGCGCTCGTTCCGCGCGACCGGCCGGCCCGTCCTCGTGTGGGACGTCGACCCGGCCCGCGCCGACTCTGTCGCAGAGCTCGTCGGCGCGGATGTCGCAGCGAGCCGCGGCGCCGCCCTGGCCGCGGATCTCATAGCCACCGTGACGCCCGGCCGCGAGATCCTGCTCGGCGAAGGCTCGCTCCGCTACGGCCAGCACGTGAGCCTGATGGGCGCCGACGGCCCCGGCAAGGCCGAGATCGCCGTCGGCGAGCTGGCACGAGTCCGGTGCTTCTGCGACGACTGGGAGCAGGCGAGCCACGGCGGCGAGCTGGCCGCAGCCGTCGAAGCCGGCGTCGTGACGCGCGCGGACGTCACCGAGCTCGGCGCAGTCCTGGCGGGCGACGCCG
The DNA here is from genome assembly GCA_963738775.1 of uncultured Actinomycetes bacterium. GTDB lineage: Bacteria > Actinomycetota > Thermoleophilia > Gaiellales > Gaiellaceae > CAVQZA01. The sequence continues at coordinate 225,423 of CAVTXU010000013.1, read as the reverse complement.
AGGGACGGCGCAGCGACGACGAGGCGACCGCGTTCGACTCGACCGGCCTCGCGATCCAGGACCTGGCAGTCGCCCTCGCCGCGCTGGAACGCGTCGGCGAGCTCGGCGACCTGCCACAGATCCCGGTCTAGCTACTTCTTCGCGTGGTGGGGCGGCGGCGAGGCGTCGGGCTTCGCCTTGAGGTCGGCCGCGAGCTTGGCCCACCACTCCGCCGGCACCTTCTCCGGGACATCCGGGCGCCGGCCCTTGCGACCGGCTTTCACCCACGCCTCCCAGTCGCCGAACCCGGCCGCAGGCTCCGGATCCGGCACGTTGCCGGGCACCCGGATGAAGGCGGCGCAGACGTTCGCGGGCCGGATCTTCACGTAGACGCCGTCGCCCTCGCCCTGGGCCTGGCCGGTCCCGGGCATCGGGCTCGTGTTGCCCTCGACGGTCTTGATCGTGCCGTCACCCTGCGGCTGGATCACGAAGCCGATGTGGTCCAGAGCCCCGCTGTCCCACTGGAAGCAGACGAGATCGCCCGGCCCCGGCGTCGAGACGAGCCAGTTGAGGCCCTTCGCCAGGTCGTAGCTCGTCTGCACGCCCGCAGATCGGTGGAGCTCGTTGAGCGGCCGCCCCGCCTCGGCGAAGCAGAAGTCGCAGAACGCGTCACACCACGCCCAGCCCGTCCCCCCGAGCCCGGTCGCAGCCTGATACTGCCTCACCCGCGGCCCCGTGTTCGCGCCGCCCTCCTCGTGCACGTGCTGTGCGGCCTCTGCAAGCGCCAGCTGCAGTGCCCGTTCCCGTGCCAGCATCGTCCTTCACCTCCTGCCGCCCGATCGAATTGGTGCCCTCTAGTGGACCTGCTCTTCGAGTAGCCGTGCCGGATCGAACAGCTCGAGCTCGGGCGCGCCGCCGCCGAGGATCGCGTGGGCGACCAGCTCGCCGCAGCCGAACCCGAGCACGTTGCCGTGGCCGCTGTAGCCCGCCGCGACCCAGGTTCCCTCGCGGCCCGGGACCGGCCCGACGAGCGGGAGCAGGTCGGCCGTGAGCCCGAAGATCCCGGCCCAGCGGTGGCTGACCGGCGGGTCGTAGCCGACGAGCTCTCGCAGGAAGGCGTCGAGCGCCTCCTGGATCACCGGCGTCGTCACCTCCTCGTCGGTCAGCTCGGACATGATCGAGAAGTCGCGGAAGCCGCCGAGCAGGAGCCGCCCGTCGGGAAGCTGCTGCCAGTAATCGAAGCCGCCGCGCGCGTAGTGGGGCTTGTCGTAGAGCAGCTGGGGCAGCGGCTCGGTCGCGACGACCTGGCCGCGCGCGGGCCAGATCGCCTCGTCGAGCCCCGGCAGGAGCCCGCGCCCGGAGCCGTCGGTCGCGATCACGACGTTGTCGGCGTCGAGCTCGTCGAGGCTCGAGACGCGCTCACCCTCGCGCAGCTCGGCCCCCGCGTCGACCGCGAGCCCGGCGAGCCGGCGAACGAACTGCGCAGGCTGGATCGAGGCGTCGGCCGGATGGAAGATCGCCCCGTGGAAGCTCTCGAGCTGCGGCGGCAGGTCGTCGCGCCACTCCGCCTCGAAGCCGTCCTCGCGCAGCGCCTCGTACTCGGCGAGGATCTGGCCGCGCTCCTCCTCGTCGGCTGCGAGACGCAGGCTGCCAGTCCGTCGCAGCGTGCCGTCGCCGAGCTCGACCATCCGCTCGAGACAGTCCTCCGTCCAGCGCCAGAGACTCGCGGACGCGGCCGCGCCGTACGACTCCCGGGCCACGTCGTAGCGCGCCGCGCCGCCGCGGAGCGCGAAGCCGCCGTTGCGCCCGCTCGCGCCCTCGGCGATCCCGCGCGCGTCGTGGACGCGCACGCTCAGCCCCGCTGAGGCGAGCGCGAGCGCGCACGAGCAGCCGGTGATGCCGCCGCCGACGATCGCGACATCGACGCGGCCGTCAGACCGCGGCCCCGGCCGGGTGGCCGGGGCGTGCTCGAGCCAGTAGGGCTCCACGGCTCGAGCCTACGGCAGCAGGATCGTGATCGACTTGTGGTACCCCGCCTCGTGGATGTACGACCAGCCGTCGATCACCCGATCCCACACGTCGAGGTAGAAGGTGTGGGCGCAGTGCGTCGACGGGAAGGTGCCGTCGTTCGCATCCCAGCCGGGCGCCGGTGGATTCACGACACCGGAGATCCCGGCCCAGATCGGCGCGGTGCCGAGGTGGTTGTCGTAGGTGTCCGAGGCGACCGTCGCCGAGGCGTTGTCGCCCCACAGCGCCCCGAGGTACCAGCTCTTCAGGTGCCCGTCGGGATCGTTCGCGGTGAGGTCGAACTCGAACTTCGAGCTGCCCGACGTGACGACCGCGCACGTGCTGACGACCGCGCCGTCGTGAAGGATCGAGTTGATCACCGCCGACGGCCAGCGGTTGTCGATCATCAGCCCGAGCGTCCTGCCGGGATCGGTCATGTGGCCGATCTCGGACGCGGCGTTTGCGGCCGAGTACAGCTTGATCCCGATCGTGTGGAGCGCGTTCGTCAGGCCCGTCGTATCGCCGTAGTAGCCGAGGAAATGGTTGTACCAGAGCTCCGCCGGGCTCCTGACCGCGTAGAAGCCGGTCGCACTCGGAGCGACCGTCCGCAGCACGAACTTGTTCGTCGGGTTGTCCCACTTGTAGTCGTCGAACGGCTGGCGCTGCTCGACGCCGTCGATGAACACCTTGTAGTAGCGCGCACCCTCCGCGAACGCCTTGTCGTGGTTGACCATCGCCGGCACGCTGCCGCCGAACGGCGAGTCCTTCACCTGGAAGAAATAGCCGGGATCGGTGGTCGCGAAGCCTCCGACGATGTTGGTCGCCGGCACGTGGCCGATCCCGAGCATGATGTCGCCCGAAGCCCGGTAGATCGAGCTGGCACCGAGGCTGATCTCGTCGATCTCGCTGTCGCAGCAGACGAGGATGTCGCTCGCGGCGAGCACGGCGACGCTCGACGGCCTGAACGCCGTGCCGACCACGAGCTTCGTGATCTGCGCGGGCGCATGGGTCAGGTCGACGAGCCAGATCTCGTCGCTCGGGTCGCGCTCGGTCACGAGGAACGAGCCTTCGCCCGCGTCCGACCAGGTCAGGAAGAAGAGCGGCGCGTCGGAGCCCGTGAAGATCACCTCGCGGCGGCCGGTCGACAGCTCGATGCGGCTGAGCTGGCCGTGTCCGCCGGCGAGCTGCTCGGTCACGTAGGCGAAGTCGGCCGCGGCCGTGACGATCAGCCCGATCGGATTCGTCAGCCCGGGCACAACCGTCGTCGCCACGCCGGTGCCGAGGTCGATGCGGAGCAGGCGCCCCGGGTTGGCGAACTCGACCACGTACGCGACATTGCGAGACTCGTCGAGCCAGAGCTGCTGCGGCGCGGTCATGCCGGCGTGGACGACGGTCGCCGCGCCGCGGTTGGCGTTGGCGAGGTCGACCCGGAGCAGGTCGCCGCTCCGCTCGGTCACGTACGCGTGCGTCTCGTCCGCGGTGACGACGACGTCCTCCGGCTGGTTGTAGCCCGTGCCGATCACCTGGTAGGCGGGCGCGAGCCGGTACGTCGTCCACGTGATGTGGAGGTCGTAGCCGTACGACACGATCTGCACCTTCGCGTAGTTGCCGAGATTCGTGCGAACGGCGAAGACGTCGCCGGGCGTGAGCAGGTTGCCCGGGCCGTTGTTGCCGTTGATCCCGGTCGAGCCGTAGGCGAGCGTCTGCAGCAGCGCGGGCGTGACATTGGCGAAGTTCACGTGGCCGAGGTTGATGATCCCGGCGCCGCCGCTCACCTCCATGCTGCGCTTGGTCGCCGTGTGCTGCTCCCAGAAGACGTCGCCGCTCGCGCCCTCGTGGCCCGCGTCGAAGTCGAACAGGAAGGTGCCCTGCAGGGTCGCCGTCCCGGAGGAGACGGTGGCCGCGACCGGGCGGACGAGGCTGAGCCGCGAGAGCCTCCCCGCGAACTCGACGAAGATCAGGTCGTTGTGGGCCTGCCGGTACGAACAGCCGACCGCCCCACCGAGACCGGTCGCGCGCTGCTCGGTCGACGGAGTCGAGAGTACGGGCACGGGCATGTTGCTACCTCCTAGGCGGCTCTGGGAGGGCGTACGCGTCCACCGCCGCAGAAGCAGGCGGGACACCCGGATTCCCCTCGATGCTGGCACCGGGAAGGCGCAATTTCAAGGTGAGCTCAGGTACCGAGCTCTTCGACGACGTCGTCCGCGTGCAGGCTCCAGCCTGAGAGGCGGGCGTTCATCGCGTGCAGCTCCTGGATCGTCGCTGCGATCGGCTCGGCGGCGTCCTCGGCCACGATGCGGGCCGCCTGCTCCTCGTCCTCGGCGATCACGCGCAGGCGCAGCCTGATGTGCACCTCGTATCGGCGCAGCTGTGTCACGCGTGTCTCCGGTTTGAGTGCCGCATCCGCAGGGTCGTTCCGATCTTTAGACGTCATCGGCAGCTGTTTGGCACCGTCCTATCGCCCATGTGAGGGGTAGCCACGGCCCGGTAGATCCCGTCCGTACCCGCCACGAGGCCGGCCAGCTCGAGCTCGGTGAGGGCGCCCGCGAGCTCCGCTGCGCCGAGGCCGGTCGCGCGGGCGAGCTCGTCGATCCCGGCCGGCGTGTCTGCGAGGCGGTCGTAGACCCGCTGCGCCGTAGCGCCGAGCTGCGGGGACGCGACAGGGGCGAGCTCGAGCCCGAACGCCTCCAATGCGTCCTCGACGCGCGTGAGCGGCGTCGCGCCGAGCCGGAGCAGGGCATTCGTCCCGGCGGACAGGGCCGAGGTGATCTCACCCGGGCAGGCCAGCACCTCGCGCCCCTCCTCGAGCGCCAGGTCGGCGGTGATCAGCGCACCGCTCCGCTCGCGGGCCTCGACGACGATCGTCGCCTGCGCGAGGCCCGCGATCACCCTGTTCCTGGCGGGAAAGCGCCACGGTGCGGGCTCGACGCCGGGCGCGTACTCGGAGACGACGAGCCCGCTCGCGCAGATCTCCCGGGCGAGGCCCGCATGGGCTGCCGGATAGTCGCGGTCGATCCCGCAGCCGAGCACGGCGACCGTCGTCCCGCCGGCCTCGAGCGCGCCTCGATGCGCGGCGCCGTCGACGCCGCGGGCAAGGCCGCTGACGACGACGAGGCCCGCCGCGGCGAGCTCGCGGCCGAGCAGCCGCGCAACCTCCGCGCCGTAGGCCGAGCACGCGCGGGCGCCCACGATGGCGACCGCCGCGCGAGCAAGCACCTCGGTCTCCCCCGCGCCGCGCAGGAACAGACCCGGTGGCGGGTCATGAATCGCACGCAGCAGCGGCGGGAAAGCGGGATCCGACCGCCCGACGAAGCGGAGGCCGCGCGCAGCGAGCTGCGCGCTGTAGGCGCGCTCGTCGAAGCGCCGGCGGAAGGCGGCGAAACGCGCCGTCCGCGGCGCCTCGGGCACGTGAGCGCCCGTGTCCGCGGCGAACGCCGCGACTGCGAGCTCACTCACTGCGTCGTCAGCTCCGCCGGCGCCCGGTACGACAGGGCCTCCGCGACGTGCTCGGCGCCCGCCAGCTCGGCTCCTGCGAGCGCGGCGGCGGTCTGGGCGACGCGCGCGACGCGCGCTCGGCCGCGCCCCGAGAGGGGCAGGCGCTCGACCGCCCGCGCGAGCAGCTCGTCCGCCTCGCGGGTGAGCCGCACCGGCTCACGCCGCAGGCGTGCGCGTGCAGCGGCGACGCGCGGCTGGACGACGGCGGAGGGCTCGCCGGGCGCGCGCCGCCGAGCTCCCGCGCGCGGGGTCGCGGCACGGCCACGATCAGGTCGAAACGGTCGAGCAGCGCCCGCGAGAGCTTGTCCCGGAACCGCGCGAGCCGCTGCGCCGAGCACGAGCACTCCGCCGCCGGGTCGCCCCGCGCCCCGCACGGGCACAGGTTCATCGTCCCGATGAGCTGGAAGCGCGCCGGGAACTGGGCCTGGCCGCCAGCACGCGCGATGCTGATCACGCCGTCCTCGAGCGGCTGGCGCAGCGCCTCGAGCGCGGGCCGTGCAAACTCGGCCAGCTCGTCGAGGAGCAGGACGCCGTGATGCGCGAGGCTGGCTTCCCCCGGGCGCGGCCCCGGCCCGCCTCCGACCACGGCGGGCGCCGATGCCGTGTGGTGCGGCGCGCGAAACGGCGGCGCCGTCACGAGCGGCGCCTCGGGGCGGAGCAGGCCGGCCACCGAGTGGATCCTGGTCACCTCGATCGCCTCCGATTCGCCGAGCGGCGGCAGGATCCCCGGCAGCCGGCGCGCGAGCATCGTCTTGCCCGTCCCGGGAGGCCCGGCGAGCAGAAGGTTGTGCCCGCCGGCCGCAGCGAGCTCGAGCGCTCGGCGCGCCCGTTCCTGACCCCGCACATCGGCCAGGTCGGGCGGCTCCGGCGCGACGCGCCCGTTCACCGGCGGCTCGTACGGCGGCGGATCGCGCTCGCCGCGGAGATATGCCGCCACCTCCGCCAGGTGACGCACCGGCACCGGCTCGATTCCGGCGAGCGCGGCCTCCGGCGTCGACTCGGCCGCGCACAGGATCCGCGTCAACCCGGCGGCCCGGGCGCCCTCGGCGACCGCGAGCACCCCGCCGACGGGCCGGATGCGACCGTCCAGCGCCAGCTCGCCGATCGCCGCGTGACGATCGAGCATCTCGGCCGGAACCTGGCGCGACGCGGCGAGCACCGCCAACGCGATCGGCAGGTCGAAGCCCGAGCCCTCCTTCCGGAGCGCGGCGGGCGCGAGATTGACCGTGATCCGCCGCAGCGGCCATTCCAGCTCGGCCGAGGTGATGCCGCTCCGAACCCGCTCCTTGGCCTCCTGGCACGCGCGGTCGGCAAGCCCCACGATCGCGAAGGCGGGCACCCCGAGCTGGAGGTGCGCCTCGACCTCGACGCGGCGCGGCTCGAGGCCGACGAGAGCGTGGGTCAGCGCGCGAGCGAGCACGACGGCACGGTACGGCGCAAAAGCGCACGTGCCTGTGCCGGCTCTGTGCCTACTTCTTCTTCGGCTTCGGCTTAGGCTTGGGCTTCGGCTTGGGCTTCGGCTTGGCCTTCGGCTTGACCTTGGGCTTCACCTTGGGCTTGGTCGTGACCTTGCTCTTGTCGGCGGGGAATCCGGTCGCCAGCCAGTCGACCGAGAATGCCGTGCCGTCGGGCGAGAGCTCGGACGGTGTCGCCTGCGAGCCCCTGGGTCCGCCGTCGAGGTTGATCGACGTCGACGTCCACGTCGCATCCGAGATCGTCCCGGTGTAGGGCGCGGCGGGCACGGACGACGTCGGGACCGGCGGAGCCGTGGTGGCCGAGGCGGCCGAGAACTGCACCGTGCCGAAGTTCGCGAGCGGGAGCACGACGCACTGGCGTCCGACGAAGCTGCCGCACGACGCGGGCGCCTCGGCGATCCACTCCGCGGAGCTGAGGTCGAGCGAATCGACCTGATCCTGGCCGGTGAAGGTCTCGCCGGTCGTGGTGTTCGTGAGCACGAACGACGCCGTCGTCCCCGTGACGCTGACGTCCGCCGTGATGGCGTCCCCGGGCGACACGGTGAGCTGGACGATCACCGGCGGCGCCGGGATCAGCTCGTACCACGCGTAGTTGATCACCTGCCCGTCCGGCTGGCAGTCCGCGGAGGTGCCGGCCTGCTCGAGCCCCGTCGCGCCCTCATTCGAGCCGCCGAGGCCGATCCAGAAGCTCGAGTAGCTCTGCTTGCGGGGCACGCACGTCGCGGTCGGCTGCACCCAGCTGCCCTTCACGTCGGTGAAGGTCGTGTTCGGCGCGCTGATCGCGTACCCGGCCCAGTTCGTGCTCGGAGCGGAGTCTGCGACCGCGGCATTCGCCGGGACGGCGGCGATGCAGACAGCCGCCAGTGCGGCGACGAGAAACAAGGCCCGGCGCGTCATGCGGCTACTCAGTGAAGCAAAACCGCATGAGAGGTGTGTAAGAAAGACGCGTCAGCGTGGTGTCGCGACGATGACGTCCTCGTAGAACTCGCCGGCGCGGCGGCCGGTGCGACGGTTCACGTGGCGGCGGTAGCGGAGCTCGAGCTCGAGGCCGGCCCGCTCCAGGATCTCGTCGTAGAGGCCACGGCTGTCGTGGACGACGATGACCACGCGCGCGCCCGGCCTGAGCGCCTCGGCCGAGCGGCGCAGCACCGCGGCGATCCCGTCCGCGTAGGCGGCGACCGCGGCGCGACTCGTCCCCGATGCAGCCGCGCCGAGCTCGAGCGCTCGCCGGTCCTCGAGCCCGAGGATCTCGTAGGCGCAGCGGTGCTGCTCGTGGTAGTCGATCAGCCCCGGATACGGCGGGGAGGTGACGATCCCGTCGAACGGGCCGCCGGGGTCGATCTCGCGCGCGTCGCCGTGGATCACCGCTGCGGCGCGGCTCCGCGCGCGCACCCGCGCGAACTCCTTGATCCGCGCCACGGTGTCGAGCGCGTAGCGGCGGAGGAAGCGATCCGCGTCCTCGACCGGACGGCAGGTGCGCTTGTGCTTGTGGCACCAGTACTCGCCGACCTGCGGCTTGCGAGGGAAGTCGAGGTCGAAATGGGCGGTGCGCCTGGCGGAGCGCGCCGCGCGGGCGAGTACGACGCGCAGGACATCGGCGTGCTCGTAGTCGGGGATCAGCGAGCGGAAGGCCAGCAGCTGCTCGGCCGCACGGGGCTCGTACCAGTCGCGGACGTACGCCGAGGGCCTGGCGGGCTCGCCCTGGCGCGAGAGCGCGTCGCGGATGTCGTGCTCGAGCGCGAAGAGGTTGTAGTCGGCCGTCTTGACCTGCATCAGCAGGCAGTTGAAGGCGGCGACGTCGACGCCGACGGCATCGTGGCCCGACTCGAGCGCCTGGACGAGCGTCGTCCCCGAGCCGGCGAACGGATCGAGCACGCGGCCGCCCGGGCGCACGTGACGCGCGAGCAGCGCCTCGACGAGCTGCGGCACGTACTTGCCGAGGTACGGGTGGAGCCTGTGGACGTGCTTGGTGCGGACGCGCTCAGGCAGGGCCGCTTCGGACCACGAGAGCTCGAGGTCGATCTCGGCGTAGAGGGCTTCCTGCGTCGGGGCCACGGCCCTGACGGGGTTCGACGGCTCGGCGCCGGTTCCTGGGCTAGAACGCGTTGCTCACGCGCTCGAGCCTGCCGCTCCGCTCGGCGACGGCGTCGAAGCGCACCTCGAGGTCGGCGAGCTCCGGATGGGCGGCGAGCCACGCCTCCGCAGCGTGCCGGACGCGGCGCGCCTTCTCCGGCCCGATCATCTCGAGCGGATCGCCGAAGCCGACGCCGCCCTTCCCCTTCACCTCGCAGAACACGAGCCGGCGGCCGCGGCGGGCGATCACGTCGACCTCGTTGCCGCCCGCCCAGACGTTGGTGCCGAGGATCCGGTAGCCGCGGAGGCGGTAATGGCGCACCGCCCGCCGCTCGGCGGCGTTCACGCCGCGGGCGCCTCCTCGTAGCAGAGCGCCTGGAACGAGCGACGGTGGATCTCACTCGGCCCACACGCACGGACGGCCGCGGAGTGCCCCGGCGTGATGTAGCCGACGTGCGAGGCGAACCCGTACTGCGGATAGACGGCGTCGAAGCGCCGCATCGCCCGGTCGCGGACGACCTTCGCGATGATCGAGGCCGCGGCGATCGCTGCGCTCTTCGTGTCGCCGTCGACGACGGCTCGGTGCTCGGGCGCCGTCGGGCCGAGGCGGAAGCCGTCGACGAGGCACGCCTCGGCCGGCGGCGAGAGTGCGCGCAGCATTGCGCGGAGACCCTCGAGATTCGAGCGATGGAGGCCGTTGCGGTCGATGTCGCCGGACGGGATCACGCGCACCGCAACCTTCGTCGCGCAGTCGAGCACGGCGCGGAACAGCTCCTCGCGCCGCTCGGGCGAGCACTGCTTCGAGTCGTTCAGGTACGCGAGGGGACGGACGCGATGCTCGCGCAGCTGCGCGTAGTCGAGCAGCACCCCGGCGACGACGAGCGGCCCCGCGAGCGAGCCGCGCCCGGCCTCGTCGGTGCCCGCGACGAAGCGCACGCCGAGCCTGCGGTCGAACTGGAGGAGTCTCTGGCCGGTGCGGCGCGCCACCCGGCGAGGATACCGTGCCTCGCGGCCGGTATCTGTGTCAGCTCTGTGCCGGCTCGGGCTCGAGCTCGGGCGTCTCGGCCTCGGGCTCGACGGGCGCTTCGGCCTCGGGCTCCGCCACTTCGGCTTCCGCCTCGGCCTCGGGCTCGGCGACTTCGGGGTCGGCCTCGACGGCCTCTGCCTCGGGCTCGGCGACCTCGGCCTCCGCTGCGACCTCGGCCTCGGCGGCCTCCGCTTCGGCCTGCTCCGCGGCGAGCTGTGCGGCAGCCTCGATCTGCTCGGCCTCGAGCGCCTCGGCGGCCTGCTCGGCGGCGAGCGCGTCGGCGTGCTCGGCGGCCTGGCGGCCTGCCTTGCCCTCGTGCTGGCGCAGCTCGCGAACGCGCGCCTTCTTGCCGACCTTCTCGCGCAGGTAGTAGAGCTTGGCGCGCTTGACGTCGCCGATCGCGGCGACCTCGATCTTGTCGATCTTCGGCGAGTGGAGCGGGAACGTCCGCTCGACGCCGACGCCGAACGACTGCTTGCGGACGGTGAACGTCTCGCGCGACCCCGCGCCCTGGCGCTTGATCACGATCCCCTCGAACACCTGGATCCGCTGGCGCGTGCCCTCGATCACCCTGAAGTGGACGCGCACGGTGTCCCCCGCCTTGAACTGCGGGATGCCCTTGCGCAGCTGGGCGCGCTCGAGGTTCTCGATGACGGTGCTCATAAGAGGATGGCCCTACGGGCCGGGGGACAATGCTAGCGAAATCAGTGGAACGAGATGCGGTTCGGCGGCCAGTACGTGAAGAAGACGTCGCCGATCAGGTTCTTCCGCGGGACGAGGCCCCAGACGCGCGAGTCGCACGACTGTTTCCGGTTGTCGCCCATCATCAGGTAGTAACCCTTCGGAATCTTCTTGAGACCGCCCGGTGGGATCGAGCTCATCTTGTACGAGAAGTCGTCGCGCCGGCCCGCCTTGATGTACGGCTCGTCGAGCTTCTTGCCGTTGATGTAGACGTAGCCGTTCTTCTCCTCCCAGACCTCGCCGGGCAGCCCGATCAGCCGCTTCACGAAGGTGCCGCCGGCCCCGCAGCGCACCTTGGCCAGCGGCGGCGTCTTGAAGACGATGATCTCGCCGCGCTTCGGATTGCGGAAACGGAAGATGAACCTGTTCGCCAGCACGCGGTCGGAGAACCGCGCCTCGCAGCCGGGGCCGGGACGCGCGCAGTGCAGCGTCGGCTCCATCGACGAGGACGGGATCCGGTACGGGTTGACGACGTACGCCTTGATCACGAGCACGACGGCGATCGCGCCGACGATCGTGAAGATCCAGTCGAGCGCGACGCGCCAGCCGTGCGGCATGTTCGGGAAGAGCTTGCCGAGCGGGTCCCTCATCGCACGTGCTCCTGCCGCCACGACTCGATCCGCGCGTGATCGCCCGAGAGGAGCACCTCCGGCACGGCCCAGCCGCGGTATTCGGACGGACGCGTGAAGTGCGGGTGCTCGAGCCCGCCGCCGAGCTCCTCGGAGAAGCTCTCGCGCTCCCCGGAGCCCTCCGCGAGCGCGCCCGGCAACCGCCGCGCGACCGCGTCGACGAGCGCCATCGCGGGCAGCTCGCCGCCGGAGAGGACGTACGGGCCGATCGAGATCGCGTCGGTGCAGAGGTGCTCCACGATCCGCTGGTCGAAGCCCTCGAAGCGCGACGAAAGCAGCGTCAGCCGTTCCTCCTGCGCGAGCTCCTCGACGAGCTCCTGCGTGAGCTGGCGTCCCTGCGGCGTCAGCGCGATCACGGGATGCGCGGGCTCCTCGCCGTACACCGCGTCGAGCGCGGCGGCGACGACGTCGACGCGCAGCAGCATCCCCGCGCCGCCGCCGTACGGCTCGTCGTCGACCTGGCCGTTCCGGAGCGGCGTGTAGTCGCGGTAGCTGAGCAGCCGCAGGTCCAGGCCTGAGCCGAGCACAGCCGCAAGTGGCCGCTGCTCGGTCATCCACGCGAAGGCGTGGGGCACGGGAGTGAAGACGTCGAGCTGCAAAGGGAGCCGCGTGAGGTTATCGGCAGCGCCGTGGTTAGTGCGTCGAGATGCGATGGATCGGCCAGTAGGTCGCGACGACGCGGCCGATCAGCTGGCGCCGCGGGATCGGGCCCCAGACGCGGGAATCGCAGGACGCAGCACGGTTGTCGCCCATCATGAAGTAGAAGCCGTTCGGCACCTGCCACTCGCCCATCGGCCCGCCCCGCAGCTTCGCCGGGACGTACGGCTCGTCCAGGACGCGCCCGTCGATCGAGACCTTCCCGTGCCGGTAGTCGACGATGTCGCCGGGCATGCCGACGATCCGCTTCACGACCGGCCCGTCGGTGCCGCAGATCCGCGCGGCAAGCGACGGCGCGTGGAACGCAACGATGTCGCCGCGATGGGGGCTGCGGAGCCGGTAGACGAGGCGCAGGACGATCACGTGCTCGTCCTTGTCCTCGGTGCACCCCTCGGTCGGGCGTGAGCACTTGAGCGTCGGCTCCATCGAGGCCGTGTCGACGTTGTACGGCCTCGCGACGAAGACGCCGAACAGGAACACGAGCACGCCGATCGAGGCCGCCACGAAGAGCAGGCGCGTGAGCCACTTGCGCACGGCTACTCCTCCTCGGGAGCGAAGCCGCGGGCCACGAGAATCCGTGCCGCTTCCAGGTCGACGTCGAGCACGCATTGACCGATCATCGGCAGCCGCGCGCCGGAGTCGAGCAGCAATACGTCGTTCGCGACCCCCGGCTCGACGTCGTCGACGACGCCGAGCGCGCGCCCGTCCTCCTGCTCGACCCGCAGGCCGACGAGCTGGAAGACGTAGTAGGCATCGGGCTCGGGCGGCGGCAGCGAGGCGCGATCGACCTCGAGCTCCACTCCGCGGGCAACCGGGCGGTCGAGCCGGATCGCGATCCTGCTCCCGCCGGCGCGCTTGAACGAGACCACCTCGGCCTCCTCGCCGCCGGCGAAGAGCTTCGCGCCGACGGCGAAGCGCTCTGGCGACTCGCTCGGCCGCTCGACCACGAACGAGCCGTCGAGCCCGTGCGGGCGACCGACGCGGCCGACCACCACGCGGTCGGGATCAGTCAACGACTTCGACGAGCACGCGCCGGCCCTCGTGCGCCGCGGCCGCGCGGATCACCGTGCGCAGCGCTCGGACGATCCGGCCCTGGCGGCCGATCACCTTGCCGACGTCCTCGGGGGCGACGTGCAGGACGAGCACGAGCCCGTCCGAGGTCTCCTCCTCCTCGACGCGCACCGCCTCGGGCGTATCGACGAGCAGCCGGGCGATGTGCGCGAGGAGCTCAGCCACCGATGTTCTTGACCTTGAGCAGGCGCGAGACGGCGTCGGACGGCTGTGCGCCCTTGCCGAGCCACTCCGTCACCTTGGCCTCGTCGAACTCGATCGTCGAGGGGTCGGTCTGCGGGTTGTAGCGGCCCACGATCTCGATGAACCTGCCGTCGCGCGGAGAGCGCTGGTCGGCCACGACGACGCGGTAGATCGGGTTCTTCTTCGACCCCACGCGCGCCAGCCTGATACGTACTGACATCTAGCTACCTCCGTCCGGATTTCTGCATCAACTCAGGTGGGAGCCCGGGCATCTTGCCCTTCCCCATCTGCTTCATCATCTTCGCCATCTGCTTCCGTGCGGTGAGCAGCTGGTTGACCTGCTGGATGCTCGTGCCGCTGCCGTTCGCGATGCGCTGGCGCCGCGGGCCGTTGATCAGGTGCGGCATCCCGCGCTCCTGTGGCGTCATCGAGAGCACGATCGCCTCGACGCGGGCCAGGTCCTGCTCGTTCACGTCGACGTCCTTGAGCTGCTTGCCGACGCCCGGGATCAGGGACATCACGCCCTTGAGCGGGCCCATCTTGCGCAGCATCTTGTAGCTCGAGAGGAAGTCGTCGAAGGTGAACTCGCCCGCGCGCATCCGGGCCTCCATCGCGGACTGGTCCTCTTCGGAGGCGGCCTCCTCGGCCTTCTCGATCAGGGACATGACGTCGCCCATGCCGAGGATCCGCGAGGCCATCCGGTCGGGATGGAAGACCTCGAGCTGGTCGAGCTTCTCGCCGACCGAGATGAACTTGATCGGCTTGCCCGTGACGGCCTTGACCGAGAGCGCCGCGCCGCCGCGGGCGTCACCGTCGAGCTTGGTCATGATCACGCCGTCGAACGCGACGCGCTCCTGGAAGGCCTGGGCGACGTTGACCGCCTCCTGGCCCGTCATCGAGTCGAGCACGAGCAGCACGTTCATCGGCTTGGCCTCGGCGCGGACGGCGGCGAGCTCGTCCATCAGCGCATCGTCGATGTGCAGGCGGCCCGCGGTGTCGAGAATCACGACGTCGGCGCTCGCAGCCTTCGCGGCCGCGATCCCGTCGCGGACGACCTTGACCGGATCGTTGCCCTCGCCGCGGAACACGGGGATCTGGATCTGCTTGCCGAGCTGCTCGAGCTGGTCGATCGCGGCCGGGCGCTGGAGGTCGGCGGCGACGAGGAACGCCGAGTGCTTGCTCTTGCGCAGGTGCAGCGCGAGCTTGGCCGATGCCGTGGTCTTGCCCGAGCCCTGGAGGCCGGCGAGCAGGATCACGGTCGGCGCCTTGCCGAACGCGAGCGCCGAGTCGCCCGTCCCCATCAGCGCGGCCAGCTCGTCGTGCACGATCTTCACGACCTGCTGGCCCGCGGTGAGGCTCTTCAGCACCTCCTGGCCGAGCGCGCGCTCCTTGACCGTGGCGACGAACTCCTTGACGACCTGGAAGTTGACGTCGGCCTCGAGCAGCGCGAGGCGGATCTCGCGCATCGCGCGGGAGATCGCCTCCTCGTCCAGCCGTCCGCGCCCGCGGAGATCGCCGAGCGCAGCCTGGAGCCTGTCTGACAGGGTGTCGAACACAGCCGGGAAGTGTACGGCTAGCGCGCGAGAACGAGGCGGCTGCCTGCGTGCCAGAGCCCGACCGCGACGACGATCGCAGCACCGGCGACGACGATCAGCGCCTGCGCGCTGAGCGCGAACGCAACCGCCTCCGCGCTGTGCATCCCGCTGACGACGAGAGCTGCGGCTCCGGCGCCCACCTGTGTCGCCGCGCCGGCGGGGGCGATCGGCACGGCCGCGGAGGCGGCGGATGCGCAGAGAAAGAGCAGCGAGAGCGACGCGGAGGCCGGCGAGCCGAGCTGCAGCGCCTGGAGCAGCACATAGAGCGCCGCACCGCGCAGGAGCCACGAGATCGAGACGAGCGCCCAGGCTTTGGTCGCCTCGCGCGGGCACGCGCAGCGACCCTGCGTCCAGCGCACGAGCCTGAAGCGGGCGAGCCGGTTCGCGTGGGAGAGCCGCGGCAGCGCGAGGACGAGCGCCGCGGCGACGACGCCCGCGACGGCGACGACGATCAGGCCCGCGAGGAACAGGCCTCTGGCGCCCGACATCCCGGCGGCTACCGCCGAGAGCGGCGTCAGCGCGGCCGTGTCGACGAGCCCGAGCAGGACGAGCGAGAGCCCGATCGTGCCCACTCCCGTCCGCTTGCCGGGGTAGCGGTGCACGACCGAGATCCGCACCGCCTCGTCCATGCGGCCGGGCAGCGCGAGCCCTGTCACGGCCGCGGCGCCTCCGGCCGTGACGAGCGCGAGGCTCGAGGGGCGCTCGTCGCCTGTGAAGAGGAGCCGCCAGCCCCACGCCTTGAACGCGAAGGCGCCGATGAAGAGCGCGGCGGCGACGAGCACGAGCCAGACGTTCGCGTCGTGCAACGGCCAGCCTTCGCGCAGGAAGTGGCGCACGGTGAAGAAGGTCGCGACGAGAGCGAAGAGCACGAAGTCGATCTGCACGATCACCCGGGCAGTGCGCGAGCGCGCGATCCTCTGTAGCCGCTGCACCACGTCCATATCGGCCGCCGTGGCCGTGGACTCGACCCCAGGCGGGGGACTAGCCCTCGACGAGAGCGCGCGCGAAGTCGTGCGGATCGAACGGGCGGAGATCGTCGAGCGTCTCGCCGACGCCGATCAGCTTCACGGGCAGGCCGAGCTCGAACGCGATGGGGATCGCGACTCCGCCCTTGGCCGAGCCGTCGAGCTTCGTCAGGACGACGCCGGTGACGCCTGCCGTCTCGCCGAAGAGGCGAGCCTGCTGGAGCCCGTTCTGCCCTGTCGTGGCGTCGACGACGAGCAGCGTCTCGTGCGGCGCGCCCGGGAGGCGACTTTCGATCACGCGGCGCACCTTCGCGAGCTCCTCCATCAGGTTCGACTGGGTGTGGAGTCGCCCCGCGGTGTCGACGATCACGATGTCGCGCCCGCGGGCCTGCGCGGCCTCGATCGCGTCGTAGGCGACCGCGGCCGGGTCGCCGCCGCGCGCGGAGCCGACGAAGTCCGCGTCGGCGCGCTTGGCCCAGATCTCGAGCTGCTCGTCGGCTGCGGCGCGAAACGTGTCGGCGGCGGCGACGAGGACGGAGTGGCCGTGCTCGGTGAGCCGCTTCGCGAGCTTGCCGATCGTCGTGGTCTTGCCGGTGCCGTTGACGCCGACGACGAGGATCACGCTCGGCCGCGCCTGGACGTTGAGGACTCCCGGCTCGCCGAGCAGCGCCTCGATCTCCTCCGCGAGCGCGACGGCGAGCTCGCCGAGGTCGGGACGCGATTCGAGCCTCCGGACGAGCTCGGCCGTGGCCGGAACGCCCACGTCCGCGGCGATCAGCGCCTCCTCGAGCCGCTCCCAGGCCTCGCCGTCACCCGGGTCGAATGCGGCGGCCGCGAGCTGCTCGGTGAGCGCGCGGCGCGACTTGCCGAGCGAGTCGCGCAGGCGCGAGAACAGGCCGCCGCGCTCGGCGTCGGGCTCCGGAGCCGCGTTCTCCTCGCCGAGGAGCTGTGACCAGCTTCGCGCCACGGATCAGCCCGCGACGGCAAGCAGGTGCCCGGCGAGCTCTTCCGTCGCGGAGAGCATCGGCGCATGGTCGGTCTCGATCGTGAAGACCTCCTCGCACGGTCGCGCCTCCTGCATCCGCCGCTGCTGCCCGATCGTGATCGCGCGGTCGAGCGTGCACTCGACGTAGACGCGCGGCACGGAGCCGGCGCGCTCGTCGCTGAGATGTACCGGCGCGACGATCGCGGCGATGCTCTCCGGGACGCGCCTCGAGATCGCCCAGGCGGCGTCCTCGGCGCTGCACTCGCCGAAGAAGGCCCCGCGCTGCACCTCCTCGCGCACCGTGCTCAGCCCGGTCGCCTCGTCGACGACGAGGTTCGACTGGACGAGCTCGTCGGGATTGCCCTCGGCGAGCTGCGGGAGGGTCTGGCCGTCGTTCGGGAGGAATGCCGTGACGTAGACGAGCGTCTCGATCCCGTCCGGGACGAGCTCGGCCGCCTGCGTGATCGACATCCCGCCCATGCTGTGGCCGACGAGGACGACGGGCTCGCCCGCGGCCTCGACGCGATCCGCGACGTGACGCGCGTTCGCCTCCAGGGTCATGCCTGCGGGCGCGGAGGGATTCGAGCCGCGGCCCGGCAGGTCGACGGCATCGACGCTATGGCCGGCAGCCTCGAGCAGCGGCGTCACGCGCTCCCAGGCCCAGCTGCCGCTCCAGGCACCGTGGACGAGGACGAAGGTAGCCATCGGGACGACCCTACATTTAGCCTCTGCACGTGGCCACCTGGAAGGACGTCTGCAAGCTCGGCCTCGCCCTGCCGGAGACCGAGGAGAGCACCTCGTACGGAAATCCGGCGCTGAAGGTCGCGGGCAAGACGTTCGTCTCGCTGCCCAGCCGTGCTGAGGGCGCGATCGCGCTCAGGGTCGACCAGGACGAGAAGCCGCTGCTGATCGCGGCGCGGCCCGACCTCTACTACGAGACACCGCACTACCAAGGCTGGCCGTGGGTGCTGCTTCGGCTCGACGTGGTGACGCGCGAAGAGCTCGCAGACCGGCTCGAGGACAGCTGGTCGGTCATGGCGCCGAAGCGCCTGTTACGCGGCTGAGATCGCCTCGGCGTCTTCGCGCGGGAGGCGGCGGGAGACGACCTGCGAGATCCCGTCGGCGCCCATCGTCACGCCGTAGAGCACGTCGGCGGCCTCCATCGTGCGCTTCTGATGCGTGATCACGATGAACTGCGCCCGGTCCGCGTAGCGGCGCAGCAGCTCGACGAAGCGGCCGATGTTCGTGTCGTCGAGCGCGGCCTCGACCTCGTCGAGGAGGTAGAACGGGCACGGCCGCGCGAGGAAGAGCGCGAACAGGAACGAGATCGCGCCGAGCGACTTCTCGCCGCCGGAGAGCAGCGACAGCCGAGTCACCCTCTTGCCTGCGGGGCGCAGCTCGATCTCGATCCCGGGCTCCGCGTCCTCGTCGCCCTCGGCGGGCTCGGACGCGCGCAGGTGCCCCTCGCCGCCCGGGAAGAGCGCCGAGGCGACCTCCTCGAAGTTGGCCTGGACGGCGGCGAAGGTCTCCGCGAAGCGCGTCTCGACGGTCTTCGTGAGGTCGGCGCGGAGCTCCTCGAGCTCCTTCAGGCTCAGCTCGAGGTCCTCGCGCTGGACAGCGAGCTCCTCGACGCGTGCCTTCTCGGCCTCGTACTCCTCCTTGGCCAGCGGATTGACCCGCCCGAGCAGCTCGTGCCGGCGCTCCAGCCGCTCGAGCTTCTCGGCGAGCGCGTCGCGGTCGTCGCCCTCGGCCGGCTCGGCGTCGCCGGCGTCGACCCGGCGCCGCGCCTCGTCGGCCTCGGCGCCGAAGCGGGCCAGCTCGACGTCGATCGCTCCCGCCGCTTCGGCCGCCTCCGTCGAGGCGCGGCGGAGCTCCACCTCTGCGGCGCCGAGTCGGCGCAGCTCTGCGCCGAGCTCGCCGGCGCGCGACGCGCCCGCGTCGACGCGGGCCTGGAGCGGCTGTTCGAAGCGATCGGTCGGCGCGCTGAGCGCGGCGTCGAGCCGCTCGGCGAGCGCGAGGATGCAGGCAAGAACGGCGGGATCGGCGCGCCGGGCGCGGCGCGGCCCGAGCCGGTCGAGCGCGGCGGCGGCAGCAGCGGCCAGAGCCTGAGCCTCGGCGGCCGCGGTGGCGGCTTCGGCGGCCTGTGCGCAGAGCTCGGCGGTCTCCTCGACGAGCGCGTCGCGGCGGGCTGCGAGCTCGAGCTGCACCGCCTCCGCGGTCTCGCCGGCGAACCAGAGCTCGCCGCGCTCAGGGTCGTAGCCGATCCCGTCGCGCGTCACCGCGGGTCCCGTCGCGCTGAGCAGATCCTCGGGCTCGACGAGCGTGAAGCCCGCGAGCGGCTCGCCCGGCGAGGTGACGACGACGAGGCTCCCGAGGCCGGCGGCCCGGGCGCGCTCGATCAGCTCGAGCCCGGCGGCCGGATCCGAGGCGAGCAAGGCCGAGGCGCGACGGCCGAGCGCGGCGGCGACGGCTCGCTCCAACCCCGGCTCGACGTCGAGCTCGCCCAGAGCGAGGCGGGCGCCTTCCTCGGCGAATGCACGGGCCGCCGGCGGAATCCCTTCGCGCTCGGCCAGCGAGCGCTCGATCACGGCCAGCCGCTCGGCCGCGAGCCGCGAGCGCTCGGCCAGGCTCTCGTGCGCCGATGCCGCCGCGCGAGCCGCCTCCGCGGTGGCCCGTGCGTCGCGCTCGAGCTCGGCGGGCGACAGGCCGGCGACGGCCTCGACCGGAACCGACTCGCTGCGGAGCGCCTCGACAAGCGTGCCGGCGGACTCACGCCGCATCACGACGCGCTCACCCGCGGTGCGGAGTCGGTACAGAGCCGCGGACGCCGACTCGCGCCCACCTGCCGCGTCGGCCAGCTCCTGCTCGGCGCGGCCGCGCTCGGCGAGCAGCGCCTCGAGCTTCTCCTCGGCTGAGCGCCGCAGGAGCGCTGCGTCGACCGAGCGTCCGGTCGCCTCGGCGATGCGAGCGTCTACCACCTCGAGGTCGAGCAGCGCGATCCGCATCCGGAGCGACTCCATCTCCCCGGCAAGCTTCTCGGCCCGCTCCGCCGCAGTCGCCTGCAAGGCGAGCGGCCGCAGCCGTCCGCGCACCTCGGCCTCGAGGTCGCGGGCGCGCTGGACCTGGATCGCGACGCGCGCCAGCTTCAGCTCGGCGCGATGGCGGCGGCGCTTGAAGCGCCCGAGCCCCGCGGCCTCCTCGATCATCGCGCGGCGCTCCTCGGGCTTCGATCCGAGGATCGCCTCGACCTTGCCCTGGCCGATGATCGAGTGCATCCCGCCGCCGAGGCCGAGATCGGAGAGCAGCTCGACGAGGTCGATCCGGCGCACAGGGGCTCGATTGACGAGGTACTGGCCTTCGCCGCCGCGGTGCAGCCGGCGCGTCACGGCGAGCTCGGCGTAGTCGATCGGCCCCGCGCCGTCCGTGTTGTCGAACAGGAGCTCGACCTCGCAGTAGTCCGCCGCGCCTCGTCCGCCGCCGCCCGCGAAGAGGACGTCGTCGGCCTTCTCGGCCCGCATCTCGCTCGGCGTCAGGCTGCCTGCGGCCCAGACGATGCCGTCGGCGACGTTCGACTTGCCCGAGCCGTTCGGCCCGACGACCACGGCGACGCCCGGCTCGAGGCGCACCTCGACCGGGTCCGGGAACGACTTGAAGCCGCGCAGCTTGATGGCACTGAGATGCACCGAAGTCGGAGTATCGCGTGCCGCCCGGATGGGGTCCGCGTCAGGCCGAGGCCAGACCGGCCAGAGCTTCCTGGGCGGCCTCCTGCTCCGCCTCTTTCTTCGAGCGGCCGCGCCCCGTCCCTGCCTGGACGCCGTCGATCAGCACGGCGCAGACGAAGAACCGCTCGTGCGGCGGCCCCTCGGCGGTCAGCACCGTGTAGGAGGCGCGGCGGCCGAGCTTGCCGAGCGTCTCCTGGAGCGCCGTCTTGTGGTCGAGCGGGCTGATCAGCGCCTCCTGGATCCGGCCGTCGAACGCGCCGACGACGGCCGGGCGCACCGCCTCGAAGCCGTGCTCGAGGTAGAGCGCGCCCAGCGCGGCCTCGAGCACCGCGCCGAGGATGCGGCGGTTGTGCGAGAGGCTCGAAGCGTCGTCGCCCTCCAGCAGCTCGCCGCGCTCGCGCAGCCGCCGTCCGAGGTCGATCTCGTCGGCGACGATCGCGCAGCTCGCCCGCGACACCGCCTGCGCACGAACCTTGGTCAGGCGGCCCTCCGAGAAGTCCGGATGCCGCTCGTACAGGGCCGCCGCGACGGCGAGCTCGAGCACGCTGTCACCGAGGAACTCGAGCCGCTCGTAGGAGGAGGCACGGTCCGGCGCCCAGTTCGGGTGCGTGAAGACGAGCTCGCCCGCGCTCGGAGGGAGCTCGTCGATCAGCCGCTCGAGCTCGCCTCCGGTGGCAGACCTACTGGTGCGTCGAGACGTAGTCGATCGCCTGTCCGACGGTCGTGATCTTCTGTGCGTCCTCGTCGGAGATCTTGATCCCGAACTGATCCTCGAGCTCCATGATCAGCTCGACCAGATCGAGCGAATCGGCGTCCAGGTCGTCCTGGAACGACGCCTCGTCGGTGATCTCTGCCTCGTCGATGCCGAGCTGCTCGACGAGGACTTCCTTCACGCGCTCGGATACCTCTTCACGGGAGGCTGCCATGTCACCTCATTTAGGGGTTGGGGTCGTAGAGCGCGCCGATGCTACCACGCCATTCGGCAGGCGCTCAGCAAGCCGTTCCACGACACGATGCTCTACGCCCCTCGCGGCGAGCCTGATCGCGCTCGCGATCGCCCGCCGGTTCGAGTTTCCGTGCGCCACGACGGCGAGCCCTTTGAGCCCGAGCAGATACGCGCCGCCGTAGGCATCGGGGTCGAGCCGGTCGCGGAGGCGGCGGGCCGAGGGCTGGATCAGGAAGCCGCCGAGCCGGCCGCGCGCGGTCGACACGATCTCCTGGCGCAGCGCCTCGAGGAGCATCGCGCTCGTGCCCTCGATCAGCTTCAGGCAGACGTTGCCGGTGAAGCCGTCGCAGACGACGACGTCGGTCACGCCCTCGAGCAGGTGGCGACTCTCGATGTTGCCGCCGAAGTTGAGGTCGCTCGCCGCGAGGAGCGCATGCGCCTCGAGGGTGAGCGCGTTCCCCTTCTCGGGCTCCTCGCCGATCGAGAGCAGCCGCACCTCGGGTCGGGGCCGCTCGAGCATCTCCTCGGCGAAGACAGAGCCCATCGTCGCGAACTGCAGCAGGTGCTCGGCCCGGGCATCAGCGGTGGCGCCTACGTCGATCAGCACCGTCGGGCCGAGCGGCGACGGGATCGGGACGGCGATCGCCGGCCGGTACACGCCCGGGATGCGCCGCAGCTCGAACAGGCAGGCGGCGAGCATCGCGCCGGTGTTCCCCGCCGAGACGACCGCGTCCGCACGCCCCTCGGCCACGGCTCGGCACGCGGCGACGAGCGACGAGTCGGGCAGCGCGCGCACCGTCTCGGCGGGCGAGTCGCTCATCGTGATCACGCCGGTCGTCTCGATGTGCTCGAGCCCGGCGGCGTCGAGACCGGGGTCGCCGAACACGATCGGTGCGATCGACTCGGAGGCAGCCTCGAGCGCCCCTGCGATGATCTCCTCCGGCCCGAGATCAGCGCCCATCGCGTCGACCGCGATGCGGATCACGGGGCCAGAGGCTTGATGCGTATTAGACATCCGTCGTGGGGCCGTTCCAGGCCAAGTCAGGGTGGCTCGGCGTCCGCAGCCCAGGCCGGTGGGCCTGGGCAAGGTCGACGAGACGGCATGGCGCCGCGCCTGGGACGGCACCGCGACCACGGCTAATGCGCATCAAGCCTCTCTACGGCGTGGGAACGCGCAGCGGCTCGACCTCGCGCCCGTTGTACGTCTTGCAGTTCGGGCACATGGTGTGCGGCAGCTTCGGCTGATGGCAGACCGGGCACTCGTTCACGCGAGGTGCCTCGATCCCGTGCTGCGCCCTGCGCTTGTCGCGGCGCGATTTTGAGGTCTTTTTCTTGGGGACTGCCATGAGCGGGTGCGGAGTATACCGACGGCGGGAAGAAACCCGGCGCCCGATCCGTCGCGGGGGCATGACCGACGCGTACACGATCCGGCTCGAACGGGAGGGACACTTCCACCACATCGTCAAGGCTGCGGCCGTGCTCGCCGCGTCCGCATTCCTGGGCGAGCTCTTCGTCGCGCCGCAGATCGCAAAGCTCAATCTGACGCTGCTCGGCTCCTGGGGCGGTCTCGTCCTGACAGCCCTCGTCGTGACGATGGGCGTCGGCGGCGTCGCGTGGTTCCTCGGAGAGGCGGACTCCGTCGGCGAGTCGGGCGTGCATGCAGTGTTCGACGTGCTCGCCGGGCGGTTCGATCTCGCGCAGACCATGCTGCTCCACGTCCTCTCGGTGACCGCCGCCTCGACGATCCTCCTGGGCTACGTCCATGCCGCCGAAAGCGCCGCGCTCCAGCAGAAGTCGAAGCTGCGCCCCAGCGCGATCTTCAAGGCCGGCTGGGTCTCGCGTGCCGAGAGCTGGTCGGGGCGCGAGGCCGAGTCGGCCTACCGGCGAGTCCGCGCACTCCGCTAGAGCTCGTCGCGCAACTCTGCGAGCGCCGACCAGCGTGAGTCGACGATCTCTTCCTCGTGCTGGTGCGGCTCGAGGTTCAGGTCGCGGCCGCAGGTCGGGCAGAGGCCCGCGCAGTCGGGACGGCAGAGGATCTTCTCCGGGAGCGTGATGGCGATGCAGTCGCGCGCCCACTGGGTGAGGTCGAGGCGGTCGTCGACGAGGTAGGCGTTCTGCAGCTCCTCGACTCCCTCGGGGTTGTTCGCCTGGTACTCGTGGCCGTGGATCGGCAGCTCGAGCACCGCGTCGGTGAGGCAGCGGACGCAGGGCCCGTGCAGGCGCACGGTGAGGCTCAGCTCGAACACCGTGCCGGTGCTGGCGCGCTGGATCGTCAGCTCCGCGGGCACCTCCTCGGGGACGGCGATGTAGCGCTGGCCGCCGAGCTCGAGCGGCTCGATCACCACCGGGATCTCGTCGCGGAACTCCTCACCCGACCGGAGCTTGACCGCGCGCAGGTCGAAGCTGGTCATGTCTCTGAGTTTACGCGGCGCGCTCGAGCTGAGCGCGGCGGATGCCCGGGAGCGGGATCACCTTGCCGCGCGAGGGCACGGAGCGGGAGCCGACGATCAGCAGCACCGAGACGACGATCGCGGCCGCGGCGACGAGGGTCGAGCGCGTCAGCGGCTCCGCGAGCACCGCCCAGCCCAGCAGCACGGCGACGGCCGGGTTCACGTAGGCATGCGTCGTCACGACGCGCGTCGGCGCGTTGCGCAGCAGCCACTGGTAGAGCGGATAGGCGAGCAGCGAGCCGCCGACGACGAGGTAGGCGAAGGCGCCGAGCGACGGCGCCGAGAACGCCTCGAGGCGCACCTGCCGCACCTCGCCTGCCGCGATTCCCGCAATTCCAAGCAGCGCTCCTCCCACGAGCATCTGCATCGCCGCCGTCAGCAGCGGGGCGCGCGGGAGCGGCGAGGAGCGCGCGTGCAGCGAGCCCACCGCCCAGCCGAGCGACGAGACGAGCACCGCTGCCGCGCCGATGTAGTTGACGCCGTTCGAGGCCGGCCCGACGAGCACGAACACGCCGGCGAGCCCGATCCCGAGCCCCGCCATCGCGAGGCGGCTGAGGCGAGAGCCGAAGAAGAGCCGATCGAGCAGCGCGATCCAGAGCGGGATCGAGGCGCCGAGCAGGGCGGTGACGCCCGAGTCGAGCCGCTGCTCGGCCCACGCGATTCCGCCGCTCCCGACCAGGAGCAGGGCAAAGCCCGTGGTGCCGGCGGCGAGCCACTGGCGCCCGTTCGGGGCGATCGACCCGCCCGGCTCGCGGCGGCGCGCCCAGACGTACAGCAGCGAGCCCGCGACGAGGAAGCGGACCGAGGACATCAGAAGCGGCGGCATCGTGCGGATCGCGACCATCACCGCGAGGTACGTCGACCCCCAGATCAGGTAGATCCCGGCCAGGCCGAGGCAGATCGAAGCGGCGCGGCGGCCGCGGAGAAAACCGAGTGTCACGGGCACTACCGCCTCTTCGAGGCAGGCCACCAGCCGCGCGGACGCTGCTCGAGGCGCCGCTCGGGCGCTTCGCCGAGGACCGAGACGAGCCCGGCGACCACGACGGCGACGAGGATGACGATGAGCCCTGCCATGCACTCAGGGTGCCTGTTGCTACCCTATTAGCACAAGTCGAGTTATGACTAATAATGATTACTGAGACTGATAAATGGCTGGGCGTCGAGCTACGACATCTGGCGGCACTCCAGGCCGTCGAGCGCGAGGGCTCCTTCGGCCGCGCCGCGCGCCGGCTCGGCTACACGCAGTCGGCGGTCAGCCAGCAGATCGCCCGGCTCGAGCAGCTCGTCGGCGCGACCCTGGTCGAGCGGCCTGGCGGCCCGCGCGCCGTGTCGTTGACCGACGCGGGAGACTCCTGAGCCGTCATGCCGACGCCATCGTGGCCCGGCTGGCCGCGGCCGAGGCGGACATGGCTGCGCTGCTCGCCGGCGAGGCAGGCCCTCTGCGCGTCGGGATCTTCCAGAGCGTCGGCGCACGCCTCCTCCCCGGGCTGCTCCAGCGCTTCAAGGTCAGCTTCCCGCGCGTCGGCGTCCAGCTCGTCGAGTCGGTCGTCCACGCGGAGCTCCTCGCGGCCGTCGAGACGGGCGACCTCGACCTCGCCTTCTGCGAGCTGCCGCTCGAGGAAGGGCCGTTCGACTGGGTCGAGATCCTGCGCGATCCCTACGTCCTCCTCGTCGCGGCCGATTCGCCGTTCGCTTCGCTCGGCCGGGCGCCGTCCATCCGCGAACTCGAGCAGCAGCCGTTGATCGGCTGGCGCACCGATCGCAAGCACGACCTGCCCGGGGTCGAGTACGCGTTCCGCTCGGACGACAACGGCACCGTCCTCGGCCTCGTCGCGGCGGGAATGGGCGTCGCCGCGGTGCCGACGCTCGTGGTCGATCCCGAGCAGGAGGACATCGTCGCCCTACCCCTCGGAAATCTCGTGCCGCCGCGCCTGCTCGCGCTCGCATGGCACCGCGACCGCTATCGCTCCCCCTCTGCGCTCGCCTTCGTCGAGGCCACGCAGGAGCTGACCGCGAGCCTCTAGCTCGCGGGGGCCCAGGGCGGCGTCGCGCGCTTGTACGTCGTGATCGCGAAGAAGCCGCGCCAGGGCTGGCCGACGAGGCCCTTGCCGTTCGCGCTCAGCGTCTCGCGGCGCGTCGAGGTGAAGAGGTAGGCGGTGCGATCGGGCACGGCGGGGTCGTAGAGCTGGAGCACGTACTGGCCGCCCTGGCGGAAGTAACCGATCGCGAGCACCTCGCGGTTCTCCCACACGGGGCGACCCGCGGCCGCCCGGACGACGCCGACGGGCACCGGGATGCCCTTGTCGAGCGCCGGGCGCAGCACCCGCTGGAACTCGCCGAGCGAGCGCTGCGGCAGGCCCGTGAGGCCTTTCGCCGGATAGCTCTGCCAGAGATGGAACCGCTTGACGACGGCGGAGTTCAGCGCGCCGAGCCCGTCCACCTCTCGCTTCGAGATGTACTCGCGCACCGAGCCAACCGCGGGCGGCTTCGTGTCGGGCGGCGCCCGCCAGCCGAGGTTGAACGTGTCGAGTGCCGCGTAGACCATCCCGCCGGAGAGACCGAACGGCGTCGAGACCAGGTCGAACGCGCCGGCCTTCTTCGGCGTGAACCGGTTCGCGAACTGGAAGCCGTGCGTGACGGGCTGGAACTCGGCGGCGACGGCGACCGAGCCCGAATCGGTGTCCGTGCCGGCGTTCGCGACGAACACGCGCGAGTTGTAGAGATCGACGCCGACGCCGAGCGGCGAGATCCCGACGGGCACGCGCTCGATCACGGTCGGGTTGCCGACGCTCGTCTGCTGGAGCACGTCGAGCGTCCCGTTCGCGGTCGGCGAGGACGCCGGTGTCACCGCGTAGCCCCGGCCGGTCGCGGGATCGACCGCGACCGACCTCGCCGCACCGCCGGTCCCGGCCGTGCCGGCGGCGAGGTTCTTGTCAGGGAGGATGACCGTGACGCCGCGGCCGCCGGCGACCCAGACCTTCCGCGCGCCGAGGCGCGGGTCGATCGCGACGGCGAACGCGCCCTCGGCGATCGGATAGAAGTTGACCTCCACCGCCGTCTTCGGATCGACCACGTAGACGACCTGCGTCGCCGCGTCGGCGACCCACGCGAGCCCTGTCGTCGGGTCGACGGCGACGCCGCGCGGATCGGTGCCGACCACGCGCGAGATGATCCGCGTCCCGGTCGACGCCTCGAAGGACGTGAAGTAGCCGAGCCCGCCCGCTGCGCTCGTCACGTAGACCCGATTCACAGCGCCGTCTACTGCGAGGCCGTGGGCCGCGGCCGGAACCGGCCAGCGCGCGAGCAGTGCATGCGTCGTCTCGTCCCAGACGAGCACCTGCGAGAGCGTCCCATCGAGGTCGTACAGGCGGCCCGAACTGGGATCGACGGCGAGCGCGACGCCGCGGCCTCCGGCGGGCCGGGTGATGGTGGCGACCACCGCCTTGGTCGAGCCGTTGAGGACGGCGATCGTGTTCGCGCGCTGGCTCGTGACGAAGACGAGGTTCCGCGTCGAGTCGACCGCGACGGCCGCCGGGCCTGCGCCGACCGCGACCGTGCTGACCTGCGTGCCCCCCGCGCGCGCGGCGCCCGTGAACAGGGCCACGGCGAGGAACAGCACGACTACGAGATAGCGCATGGCCCTAGCCGTTGACGCGCCGGGCTCGGAGCGGTTAGTACGGCTCGTCGCCGTCGTCAGCCGGGCCGACCCCGGCGACGACCGACTCCTGCGAGCGCTCGTGCAGCCGCTCGCGACCGCGGCGCACCGCGCCGAGGAACTTGTCGAGGTTGACCTCGAGCGTGGAGAGGATCCCGTCGGCCCAGTCCTCCATCTCGAGACGCGTCTCGCGTGCCTGCCGACGAGCCTCGTCGACGATGTCCTGCGCCTGGCGCTCGGCGAGCTTCACGATCTCCGTCTGCGACGCCTCGCGGACAGCCTGCTCACGGGCCTCCTGAGGATGCGGTCGCACTCGCGCTTGGCCTCGGCGAGCATCTCCTGACGCTCCTTCACGATCCAGCGCGCCTGCTTGATCTCCTCGGGGATCGTCGCCCGCATCTGGTCGAGGATGTCGTAGATCTCCTCGCGATCGATCCGTACCTGGTCGGTGAGCGGCACGGCCTTCGCGTTGTGCACGAGATCGTCGAGCTTGTCGATCAGAACGAGGACGTCCATGGGACTCTCCTGACTGGCTACTCCTGGGGCTCGAACGGGGCGGCGCCGGGTCGACCAGTCCGGAAACAGCTCCTCGAAGCGACGGGCGACCGCCGCGGGGACGTAGCTCGTCAACCTTTCCGCCGAAGGCGGCGATCTCCTTCACGCCGCTCGACGAGACGAAGCTGTACTTCGGGCTCGACATCACGTACACGCGTCTCGACGTCGGGGGCGAGCGCGCGGTTCAGGTGGTTCATCTGGAACTCCCACTCGAAGTCGGAGATCACGCGCAGCCCCTTCACCATCGTCGTCGGCGCCCCAGCGGCGCGCGAAGTCGACGACGAGCTCCGAGAAGACGTCGACCTCGACGTTCTCGAGCCCGGTCAGCGCGTCGCGCGAGGAACGCGACCCGCTCGTCGACCGTGAACATCGTCTGCTTGTGATGCGGTTCGCGGACGACGCCGACGACGACGCGGTCGAAGATCCGCGCGGCGCGGGTGATCACGTCGACGTGGCCGAGCGTGACCGGGTCGTAGCTGCCGGGGCAGATCGCGAGTGATCATTCGTGCTCGAACAGCGTAAGGCGCGCGGAGCCGTAGCGGCGGCTCGTGCGCAGCTCGAGGCCCTCGAGCGCCGGCTCCTCGCGCGCGTCCGATCTCGACGACGAGCAGACCGTCGGGCGCGAGCACGGCAGCGAGGTGGCGCGGAGTCGGGGGATCAGGTCGGCGAGCATCCGCGTAGGGCGGGTCGACGAGCACCAGATCGTAGCTCCTGCCCGCCGCGGCCTCCTGCGCGAGCTGCGCGGCACCGCGTCGCTGCGCGTGACCGTCCCGAGGAGCCCGAGCTTGTCGAGGTTCGCCTCGATCGCGCGGCATCGCGTCGCGGTCGGACTCGACGAAGACGGCGCGCTCGGCTCCGCGCGAGAGCGCCTCCAGCCCCATCGCGCCCGAGCCGGCGAAGAGGTCGAGCACGGTGGCGCCGTCGACGGGGCCGATCAGGTTGAACGCGGCCTCGCGGACGCGGTCACCCGTCGGGCGCGTGTCGAGACCTTTCGGAGCGATGATGCCCGTGGCCCTTGTGCGAGCCGGCGATGATCCGCATGGAGAGAGGCTACGCGGCTACGGCCGTGTCGCCGAACACCCGCTGCACCTCGTCGTTCAGCGGGCCCTCGTCGTCGACGAGCGCGCCCGCGGCGGCGCGCGCCCGCTCGAGCAGCGCGCGGTCGGCGCGCAGGCGCGCGAAGTGGAAGTCGGAGAGCCCGGCCTGGCGCGTGCCGAGCAGCTGGCCCGAGCCGCGCAGGTCGAGGTCGACCTCGGCGAGCTCGAAGCCGTCGCTTGTCGCCACGAGAGCCTCGAGCCGTGCGGCGGCGGCCTCGGTCAGCTCCTCCTTCGGGCGCGAGACGAGCAGGCAGTACGACTGGTCGGCGCCGCGCCCGACGCGCCCGCGGAGCTGATGGAGCTGCGCGAGGCCGAAGCGATCGGCCTCCTGGACGATCATCACCGTCGAGTTCGGGACGTCGACGCCGACCTCGATCACCGTCGTCGCGACCAGCACGTCGAGCTCGCCCGCCTTGAAGCGCGCCATCAGCTCGCGCCGGTCGCGCGGCTTGAGGCGCCCGTGGAGGCAGCCGACGCGGTAGCCCTCGAGCTCGGCGCGGCGGAGACGGTCGGCCTCGTCCTCGGCCGCGCGGGCGACGCGACGTCTCGGACTCCTCGATCAGCGGGCAGACGACGTACGCCTGGCGCCCGTCGTCGAGCAGGCGCCGGAGCCGCGTGTACGCCTCCGACGCGCGATCCTGCGGAATCCAGCGGTTACCATCGGCCGGCTCGCCGGCGGCTTCGCGATCTCGCTGACCTGCAGGTCGCCGTAGACGGTCAGCGCGAGCGTGCGCGGGATCGGCGTCGCGGTCATGTGCAGCACGTGCGGGCTGCGGCCCTCCGAGAGCGCGCGTCGCTGCTCGACGCCGAAGCGGTGCTGCTCGTCGACGACCGCGACGGCGAGGTCGGCGAACTCGACCCCGCTGCTGGATCAGCGCGTGCGTGCCGACGGCAATCGCCGCCTCGCCGCTCGCGAGCCGTGCGCGAGCCGCAGCGTGCTCCTTCGCGGGCAGCGAGCTCGTGAGCAGGACGATCGGCACCGCGAGCTCCGCGCAGATGGCGGCTCGAGGGTGAGAAAGTGCTGCTCAGCGAGCGTCTCGGTCGGTGCCATCAGCGCGCCCTGGCGGCCGCGCTCGACCGCGCGCAGCAGCGCGTAGAGCGCGACCGCGGTCTTCCCCGAGCCGACGTCGCCCTGGAGCAGCCGCTGCATCGGCACGCCGCGCGCGAGGTCGGCGTCGATCTCGGCGATCGCCCGCTCCTGGTGCTCGGTGAGGGTGAACGGGAGCGCGGCGCGGTAGCGGGCGATCGAGCTCGCCCGGCGCGCCGAGCGCCGGCGCGATCGTCTGCTCGCGCTCGCGGCGCGCGCGCGCGATGCCGATCTGGAGCACGAGCAGCTCGTCGAACGCGAGCCGGCGCCGGCCGGTCTCCGCCTCCTCGAGCGACCGCGGCCGGTGCAGCGCACGGAGCGCGTCGATCGCGGAACGGCAGCCCCTCGCTGCGTCCTCGAACGCGGCCGGAAGCGGGTCGGGCGCGAACACCGCGAGCGGAAGCGCCGCCAGCACGAGCTCGCGCAGCCGCTTCGGCGGCACGTCCTCGCTCGAGCGATAGACGGCGCGAAGTCGGCCGTCGCGCTCGACTCCTCGCCGATGTCGAAGCTCGTCACGTTGAAGCCGTAGCGGCTCGTCTGGCCGCGCAGGCGCACGACGTGCCCGGCGCGAGCCGGTCCTTGAGCCAGTCCTGGTTGAACCACGACGCCCGTGATCGTGCCGCTGCCGTCGTCGACGATCCGCCTTCGGGATCGTCAGCCCGCGGCGCGGCTTGCGCGAGCTCACCGAGCGCACGTGCCCTCGATCGCCACCTCCTCGTCGCCGAAGAGATCGGCGATCCGCCGATGCTCGACCGGCGGCTCGTAGCGGCGCGGCCGTGCGCGAGCAGGTCGCCGAGCGTGCGCGAGCCCGAGCTTCTGAGGCGCCGGCGGAGCGTGACGCCGACGCCGGGCAGCGTGTCGAGCGTCGAGGCGAGTAGCTCCGGCCGTGGCCGGCCGCGCTGGCCGACGGCCACGACGCGGGCGGTCCAGGCTCCGGCGAAGCCCGCGGGCAGACGGGTCACTGGTCAAGGTTCCGGCCAGGGCGGTCGGAGTACTAGGAACCCGGTCCGGACGGACTTCAGCTGTCCGTGAACCAGAAGAGCCGACCGTGCCCGGCCCGCGTGGGTGCCGACGACCGAGCCGAGGTTCGGTCTCGAGGTCGATCTGCGCCTGCGGGCGCGCGGTCACGACCATCGCCACGAGCGCGTCCAGCCGCTCCGGCGCGTCGGCGTGCGCGATGGCCACGTGCAGCTCGGGCGCGTCCTCGCTGGTCGCCGCTGAACGCGTCGACGAACGCCTGCATCGCCTTGTGACTCCCGTGCACGCGCTTTACCGGAACGATCTCGCCGTCCTCGATCGTGAGGATCGGCTTCACGTTGCAGGAGCTGCCCGGCCGCCGCGCGCGCCCGGCCGATGCGCCCGCCCTTGGCGAGGTACTCGAGCGTCTCGACGGTGAAGAGCAGGTGCGTGCCGGCGCGGAAGCGGTCGACCAACGCCTCGATCTCCTCGTCGGTCGTCCCCGCGCTCGAGGCGCCGCTGGATCGCCAGCGCCGAGCAGCGCGATCGCGGCGGAAGCCGTCCCGGAGTCGACCACGCGCACCTGGTCGCCGCCGAGCATCGCCCGCCGCGGTGCGGGCGCTCTCGACCGTGCCCGACAGCGTGCCGGCGATGTGGAGCGAGTAGACGCGCTCGTACGCCGCGAGCTCTTCGTACGCGGCGACGAAGTCGCCGGGCGTCGGCTGCGAGGTGGTCGGCAGCGCCTCGGCGGTGCGCAGCTTGCGCGTAGAACCCGTCGGGCGAGAGCTCGACGTAGTCGCGTGTAGCTGTCCTCGCCGAAGCGGACGTAGAGCGGGACGATGCGCCAGTTCGGAAAGCGATCGGGCGCCTCGGGGAAGTCGCCGGTCGAGTCGAGCACGATCGCGGTATTGGCCGCGGTCAGGTTCATGCGGCGACACTATCCGCCGCGCGGTGGATCGCGGCGACGATCTCGTCGAGCTCCTCGTCCTTCGAGAGACAGACGACGGCGCCGGCCTCGAGCAACGCGTCGCGCTCGCGCGGGCTCGCCGAGGCGGTGAGGCAGACGACGGCGATCTCCGGGGACGCGAGCGCGTAGCGCCCGCGTTGCCTCCACGCCGTCGAGGCCCGGGCAGCCGGTAGTCGATCAGCACCACGTCGGGGCGGTGCTCGGCCGCTGCCGGGACCGCCTCGCCGCCGTCGCCGACCGAGCCGACCACCTCGACGTCGTCGCGCAGGCCGAGCAGGAGCTCGAGCGCCTCGCGGAAGACCTGCGTTGTCCTCGACGAGGACGACGCGGACCGGCGGGGCACGTCGCTCACTCGGCCGAGAGCAGCAGCGGATAGTGCGGCTGCCCGCCCTCTGCACGTCGAGCTCGACCTCCGGGTGCAGCTCGGCAACGCGCGCGAGCAGCCGCTCGAGCGGCTGCGGCTCGGAGCCGGTCAGCAGCGTCAGCACGCCGCGCGGCTCGGCGAGCAGGCGCTCTACGACCTCGCCTGCGACGTCGTCGAAGCTCTCGCCCTCGGCGACGGGCGAGCCGCCCGCCAGGCCGAGATAGTGGCCCTTCGAGACGTGGAAGCCGTTGAGCTCGGCGTCGCGCGAGGCGACTGTCACCTCGCCGGTTGCGACGCTCTCGACCGCCTCGCGCATCAGCTCCGCGTTTTCCTCGCCGGTCGCGTTCGGGTCGTAGGCGACCATCGCGGCGAGCCCCGCGGGGATCGAATCGGCGTGGATCACGTAGACGGGCTTCGTCGAGAGCGAGGCCGCCTGCTCGGCCGAGAGGATCACGTTGCCGTTGTTCGGCAGGACGATCACCTCGGGCGCGCGCGCCGCGTCGATCGCCTCGTGGAGATCGGCCGTGGCCGGATTCATCGTCTGGCCGCCGTCGATGATCGACGTGGCTCCGAGGCGAGACGAAGAGCCGCCGGTTACCCTCGCCCGCGACGACGGCGACGACGTCGGTGAGCGCGGTCGGCGCCGGCAGCGCAACGAGCCGCTCCTCGCGCTCGGCGGTCTGCTCGTGCATGTTGGCGATCTCGACCTGCGCGATCGTCCCGGCCGCGGTGCCGAGCGAGAGCGCGGAGCCGGGCTCGTCGGTGTGGACGTGCACCTTGAGCGCGCTGCGGTCGCCGACGACGAGCAGCGAGTCGCCGAGCTGCTCGAGCTCGGCCTCGAGCGCGTCGGCGTCGAGCTGCTCGCCTTCGACGACGAAAACGGTGCAGTAGCGGTAGCGCGAGGCTCCTGGTGGACGGCCTCGAAGCCGAGCTCCTCGCGCGGGAGCGCAGCCGGCAGCGGCTCGCCGGCGAGCCCCGCGGTGATCCCGCGCACGATCTCGAGCAGGCCCGCCCCGCCCGCGTCGACGACACCCGCGTCGCGCAGTACGGCGAGCAGCTCGGGGGTCCGGGCGAGCGCGTCTTCGCCGCGGCGCACGACCGCGTGCATCAGCTCGCTGACCGTCGCCGCGCTGCTCGACTCGGCCTCCTCGGCCATCTCGCGGATCACCGTGAGCATCGTCCCTTCGACGGGCCGGCGCACGGCGCGATAGGCCGCGTCGCTCGCGCCGCGCAGCGCGCGCTTGCAGGTGACGACGTCGGCTGGCTCCCCGTCGCCGAGGACTTCGGCGGCGCCGCGCACGATCTGGGAGAAGATCACGCCGGAGTTGCCGCGCGCGCCCATCAGCGCGGCGCGGGTCAGCTCGTGTGCCACCGCGGAGCGGTCTGCCGCGGCCGAGCCCTCGAGCTGCTCGACGACGGCGCGGGCGGTCAGCGTCAGGTTCGTGCCCGTGTCGCCGTCGGGGACGGGATAGACGTTGAGGTCGTCGATCCGCTGCCGGCTCTGCTCGATCGCCGCCAGCGCGAAGCGGGAC
Source organism: uncultured Actinomycetes bacterium (assembly GCA_963738775.1). GTDB lineage: Bacteria > Actinomycetota > Thermoleophilia > Gaiellales > Gaiellaceae > CAVQZA01. Next base: position 191,209 of record CAVTXU010000013.1, on the reverse strand, counting down.
AGCGAGAGGGTCTCCTCGAGGGGGCTCACGCTTCCGACCTCCGCACGTCCTCGATGTGGACCTCGAGCGCGCGCACCGGGAGGCCCGTGATCCGCTCGACCTCGTACGAGACGCGCGAGCGGATCGTCGCGGCCACTTCTGCGAGGTTCAGGCCGTACTCGACCACGACGTAGAGGTCGATCGAGATCCCGGACTCGGCGTCGCCGCGCACCGTGACGCCCTGCGTCGGCTTCTCGCGCTTCGACAGGCGGCGTTTGCCGGCCATGGCGACGACGCCGTAGCACTCCGCCGCGGTGTGGCCGACGACCTGCGCGACCGCGTCGTTCGCGATCGTGATCCGGCCGAGCGGAGAGGAGAGCGGTTCTGCTGCCTCCATGTGGGGATTAGACCCGATCCGGGCCAAGCGGGTTGCTCAGAGAGCTTTGGTGACTTTGCCGGCCTTGAGGCAGCGCGTGCAGACGTACGCGCGCGTCGGCGTGGCGCCCACCATGATCCGCACCTTCTGGAGGTTCGGATTGAAGCGCCGCTTCGTGGCGACCATCGAGTGGCTGCGGGAGTTCCCGAACCCGGGACCCTTGCCGCAGACTGAGCAGACCTTCGACATAGCCGGCGGAGTGTAGCGAAAGCGCCTAGGTAGCAGCCGCAGCGACACGGAGCTGGGCGAAGAGGTCGGCCATCTCGAGCGCGCAGCGTGCGGCCTCGGCGCCCTTGTCGATACGGGCCTCCGCCTGCTCGACGGTCTCCGTAGTGAGAAGCCCGAAGGCGACCGGGACGCCCGTCTCGAGCGCTGCGAGCTGGAGCCCGCTCGCCGCCTCGCCGGCGACGAAGTCGAAGTGCGGCGTCTCGCCGCGGATCACGCAGCCGAGCGCGACGACGCACGCGTAGCGGCGCGTCTTCGCGAACGCGATCGCCGCGAGCGGCAGCTCGAAGGCGCCGGGCACGGGCACGACGGTGATCGCCTCGCGCAGGACACCCGCGCGCTCGAGCTCGTCGAGGGCCGAGGTGAGAAGCGCAGAGCTGATCTCGCCGTTGAAGCGCGAGACGACGACCGCGACCGCACGGCGCGAGCCGTCCGGCGTCCCCTCGAGCACCGAGAAGCCGTCCGGGACGTCGAGCCCGCCGGCCGTGTGCTCCTCGGGCGTGCGGATGACCGGCTCGGGCATCTCGAGCGGAGGCGCCTCCAGCGGGGGCACGACCGCCTCGTTCTCTGCCGGCAGCTCCACCTCGGCGGCGGGCTGCTCCTCGGGCCACGTGTCGCTCAAGCCTCTGCTCCTTCGAAGTCGCTGGGATCGAACCGGAGATCCTGATGGTGCAGGCGCAGAGTATGGCCGAGCTTGTCGCGCTTGGCCTCGAGGTACGCGCGGTTCTCGCCGTTGGCCGGCACCTCGATCGGCACCTGCTCGACCACGTGCAGCCCGAATCCCTCGATCCCGATGATCTTCTTCGGGTTGTTCGTGAGGATCCGGATCGTCGTCAGCCCGAGGTCGGCGAGGATCTGGTTGCCGATTCCGTAGTCGCGCGCGTCGGCGGGAAGGCCGAGCTCGAGGTTCGCCTCCACGGTGTCGAGACCCTGCTCCTGGAGCTCGTAGGCCTTCAGCTTGTTGAGCAGCCCGATGCCGCGGCCCTCCTGCGCGAGGTAGAGCAGCACGCCGCGCGGCTCGGACGCAATGCGACGCAGGGCGCGGTCGAGCTGGTCGCCGCAGTCGCAGCGCTGGGAGTGGAAGACGTCGCCGGTGAGGCATTCCGAATGGACGCGCACGAGCACGTCCTCGGCACCGTCGACGTCGCCGTGCACGAGCGCGACGTGGATCTTGCCGGTCAGCTCCTCGCGAAACGCGATCGCCTGGAACTCGCCGTAGGCCGTGGGCAGGCGCACCGTCGTCATCCGCTCGACGAGCTTCTCGTGGCGGCTCCGGTACTCGATCAGGTCGGCGACGGTGACGAGCTTCAGCCCGTGCTCCTCGCAGAACGGGATCAGGTCGGGGACACGGGCCATCGTCCCGTCCTCCTTCATCACCTCGCAGACGACACCCGCCGGGATCAGGCCCGCGAGGCGCGCGAGGTCGACGGCGGCCTCGGTCTGGCCCGTCCGTTCGAGCACGCCGCCGCGCCGGGCGCGCAGCGGAAAGACGTGGCCCGGCTGGACGAGGTCGCGCGCGCCCTTGGACGGATCGACGGCGACCTGGATCGTGCGCGAGCGGTCATGCGCCGAGATCCCTGTCGTAATGCCTTCTCTGGCCTCGATCGAGACGGTGAACGCGGTGCCGTAGGGCGTCTCGTTGCGCTCGGTCATCGGGCGCAGGCCGAGCTCGTCGCAGCGCTCCTCGGTGAGGCAGAGGCAGATTAGGCCGCGCGCGTGCACCGCCATGAAGTTGATCGCCTCGGGCGTTGCGAACTGGGCGGCGATCGTGAGGTCGCCCTCGTTCTCGCGATCCGCCGCGTCGACGACCACGACGATCTTGCCCGCGCGGATGTCCTCGATCGCCTCTTCGATCGTGGCGAACGGGCTGTCAGGGACGGGCGCGAGCTCCGGGGCCATCGGACCATCGTACCCCGCTGTCACCGCGTGACGAGGCGCTCGACGTACTTCGCGAGCACGTCCACCTCGAGGTTCACGTCGTCCCCCGGCGCAAGCCCGGAGAGCGTGGTCTCGGCCAGCGTGTGCGGGATCAGCGCGACCGAGAAGGAGTCGTCGTCGAGCGAGGCGATCGTCAGCGAGACGCCGTCGACGGTGATCGAGCCCTTCTCGACGGTGTAGCGGAGGAGGTCGGGCGCCGCCTCGACGGTGAGCCGGGCGCCGTCGCCCTCGGGCTCGAGGGAGCGGACGCGGCCGACGCCGTCGACGTGGCCCTGGACGATGTGGCCGCCGACCGGCTCGCCGGCGCGGAGCGCGGGCTCGAGGTTGACCTCGGCGCCGGGCTGGAGGCGGCCGAGCGAGGTGCGGCTGAGCGTCTCGGCGACCGCGTCGAAGGCGAGCGCGCCGTCGGCGACCGCGGTCGCGGTGAGGCAGACGCCGCTGATCGAGACCGAGTCGCCGACCGCCGTCCGCGCCGCGGTGTCGGGCGCCTCGATCCGGAGCCGGACGCCGTCCGCGTCGCCCTCGATCGCGGTGACCCGGCCGCGTTCCCTGACGATCCCGGTGAACATGGGACGAAGGCTACTCGCGCCGTGACGAAGTCGACACGAAGTCGTCACCCATGGGTGCGGAATTCGTCGATAGCGTAGAAAACGACGGGCGGGGGCATGGGGCGTCCCCGGGTGCGGCTTAAGGGCGCTCAGCCCAGGGCAAGGGCCTCGAGCGTCTCGCGCGCGACCATCTCCAGGTCGCCGCGGCTCTCGCCGCCGTCGAGCTCGCGCGTCAGCTCCTCGACCAGCTCGGCCTGGTCGGCGCCGAGGCCGTCCGTGCCGATGGCGGCGATCCCCTCCCGCAGCTCCGCGTCGGTGCGATGACGCGCAAGCCAGTGCGAGAGCAGGTTGACGAGCTGGCCTTCAGGGCTCATGGACATACGCCTCCAGTAAAGCGTCCGCCCCGACTCGGCGCACCGAGAACCGCGTGAGCGCCGCGGGTTCCGGCAGCGGCGCGCGCAGACCCTCCCCCGCGCCGACCTCGACGGGCGCGACGAAGAGCAGCAGCTTGTCGACGAGGCCTGCCTCGAGGAACGACGTCGCGAGCGTCGGCCCGCCCTCGAGCAGGAGCGACTGGACGCCCTCGGCCGCGAGCGCACCGAGCTCGTCTTCGAGTGGCCCGGCCCGCAGCTCGAGCTCCGAGCCGTCCGGCAGCGGGCCACGGCCGAACGCGAGTCGCCGCGGCTGGCGCACGACGCCGACATCGCGCGCGTCGAGCCGGGGGTCATCCGCGCGAACCGTGCCCATGCCGACCGCGACCGCATCGGACAAGGCCCGCAGCTCGTGCACGAGCCGGCGCGACTCCTCGCCGGTGATCCAGCGCGAGCCCGGCAGCGTCATCCGCCCGTCGAAGGTCACCGCCGCCTTGTAGGTCACGAACGGCCGCCCGAGCGCGATCCAGGTGCGCCACGCCTCGTTCTGGACGCGCGCCTCCCACGAGTCGACGACCTCGACCTCGATCCCGGCCGCCCGCAACGCGCCGACCCCGTCGACCTCGGGGTTCGGGTCCCGCGCGCCCACCACGACGCGCGCGACGCCTGCGGCGATCAGCGCGTTGCTGCACGGCGGCGTCGCGCCGTGATGCGAGCACGGCTCGAGGCTGACGTACACCGTCGCCCCGCGCGCCCGCGCGCCCGCGGCCTCGAGCGCGACCACCTCGGCGTGCGGCCCGCCCTTCCGCTCGTGCCAGCCCTCGCCCACGACCTCGCCGCCCGCGACGACGACCGCGCCCACGCCGGGATTGGGATGCGTCGTGCCGCGCCCCCGCTCGGCGAGCTCGAGAGCCCGCTCCAGACTCACTCCGGCGGTCCCGCCAGGTTCTGGACAAGCCGCCGGTAAGCGCGCGGCAGGTCCTCACGGCTGAAGATCGACGAGCCCGACACGATCAGGTCGGCGCCGGCCTTGTACACAGAGAGCACGTTGTCCGGATCGATCCCGCCGTCGACCTGGACGTGCACCTCCGGCGGCAGCGCGGCGCGCAGGCGCTCGAGCCGGCCGAGCGCGTCGGGCATGAACTCCTGGCCCGAATACCCGGGGTGAATGCTCATGCAGAGGACGAAGTCGACGCCGTGGGCGACCGCGGCGACCGCCTCGGGCTCGGATTCGGGATTGAACGCGATCCCGACCTGCAGCTCCTGCTCGCGCGCGGCGCGGATCGTGCCGGCGATGTCGATCACGGCCTCGTAGTGGAATGTCACGCTGTCGCCGCCCGCGGCCGCGATCGCGCCGAAGTGCTTCGCCGGCTCGGCCACCATCAGGTGGCAGTCGAGCACGCCGCCGAGCTGGTGCACGAGCGGCGAGATCGACTCGAGCACGATCGGGCCGATCGTCACGGGCGGGATGAAATGGCCGTCCCCCATGTCGAAGTGAAATACCCGCGCGCCCGCGCGCAGCAGCGTCTCGAGCTGGTCGCCGAGATGCGCGAAGTCGGCCGCGTAGATCGACGGCTCGATCTCGACGGTGCGAATCCAGTCGTCCCAGGGCACGGAGCGATCCTAGACCGTGAGTCGGGCGACGAAGAAGCCGGACGTGCGGTCGCGATGCGGCAGCGTGAGCAGGAACTCTGGGCGGCGCGGATGCCGGAACGCGGGCCACTCCTCGCCGAGCGGCTGGACAGCGAGCCCGGACGCGTCGACGACGGCCTCGTTCTCGGCCGAATCGATCGTGCAGACCGAATAGAGGACGGTGCCGCCGGGCTTGACTCGCTCGGCCGCCGCGAGAAGCAGGGCGAGCTGGAGCTCGGGCAACGGCTCGGCGCGCCAGCGCAGGTCGGGGCGCGACGCGAGCGTGCCGAGACCGGAGCAGGGCGCGTCGACGAGGGCGCGGTCGAAGTCGCGGAGCTCCGGCTGCAGCTCGAGCCCGTCGGCGCAGACGACGGTGACGTTCGCCGCGCCGAGCCGCCGCGCATTCTCCTCCAGCTCGCGCGCGCGGCCGGGATGCAGCTCGACCGCGGTGACCTCACCCGCGAGCATCGTCGCCTTGCCGCCAGGCGCAGCGCAGAGGTCGAGCGTCCGCTCACCCTCGCGCGAGCCGACGCAGAGCGCCGCGAGCTGCGAGCCTCGGCTCTGCGGCCAGATCCGCCCTTCGGCGAGCGCCTCCTCGTCGACCCGCGCGACGCGGTAGGCGCCGGGGATGTCCGTGGCTTCGCCGTCTATCTCGCCGCGCACGAGGCGCACGACGGTCTCCGGCGACTCGTTCTGCGCGACCATCAGCGCGAGCGCGTCGCCGGCGCCGAGCTCGCGCCACCACGTCTCGGCGATCCAGTCCGGATAGGAGTGCTTCAGCGCGGCTTCCTCCGGCGTGGCCTCGGGCAGCGCGGCGAGGACGCCGTCGAGCTCGAGCGCGAGCCGGCGCATCACGGCGTTCGCGAACGGGACGGCGCGCTCGAGCCCCGCGCGGCGGACGAGCTCGACCGACTCGTTCACCGCCGCGTGGCGCGGCACCGAGTCGAGGTAGCCGAGCTGGTAGGCGCCGAGCCGAAGCGCCGTCCGCACCGGCGGGTCGAGCTTGGCGACGGGGCGACGGCCGATCGCCTCGAGCGCGTGGTCGATCGCGCGGACGCGCTGCACCGTGCCGAAGGCGATCCGCTGCGCGAGCGCGCGGTCGCGCGCGTCGAGCCCTTCCGCCGCGCCGCGGAGCACCCGGTCGGCGTAGGCCTCCTCCTCGAACACGCGGCGCACGACCTCGTAGGCCGCGACGCGGGCGGGAGCGACGCTCATCGCAGCCCGCGGCGGAACTCGTCGTAGCTCATCCGCCGGCGGCCGTCCGGCTGCACCTCGACCGGGACGAGCTTGCCGTCCTCGAGCCGCGCGCGCCAGACCGTGACGGGGCGGCCATCGAGCTCCCCGCGCGCGCCGATGTGCGGGGAAAGAGCTCGGATCTGATTCAGGAGCTCATGCGGCGGGCGGCTCCAGTCGAGTTCGCGGTCGGCCGCGGCGATCTTCTCGGCGTAGGTGGCCTCGCCGGCCTGCGGCGTGAAGCTCGGCTCGCCCGCGAGCACGTCATCGAGCAGCTCGGCTGCAATCTCCGCCGAGCGCGCATAGACGGCACCGGCGTCGTCGTCGGGCCCGATCGTGAACGCGCGCTGTGCGGCGACCGGGCCGGCGTCGAGCGCCTCGACCGTCTCGTGGATCGTGACTCCGGTCTCCTCGTCGCCGGCCATCAACGCGCGCTCGACCGGAGCCGCGCCACGCCAGCGGGGCAGCAGCGAGGGATGGACGTTGAGCCAGAGCCGGCCCTCGAGCACCGCGGGCGGGATCAGCACGCCATAGGCCGCGACGACGACCGCCGGCGCGTCGAGGTCGAGCGACGGGTCGAGCCGATCGGGCTGGAGCACCGGGATGCCGAGCCGCTCGGCCGCGAGCTTCGCGGGCGGCGCGGTCTCGTGCCTGCCGCGCCCGGCCGGCTTGTCGGGCCGGGTCAGCACCGCTGCGATCTCGTGGTGCGCCGCCAGCCGCTCGAGCACGTCAGCGCCGAACGGAGCCGTCGCCGCCACGGCGATTCGGGCCACTAGCCGTAAAGGACGGGCTTGGGCCGCAGCGTGGCGAGGGCGCCGCGGCGGCTCTCCGGATCGGTCCGGTCGATGATCAGCGTCCCGTCCAGGTGGTCGAGCTCGTGCTGGACGGCGCGGGCGCCGAGCCCCTCGAACTCGACCCGCACCGGAGCGCCGGTGACGTCCTGCGCCTCGACCGTGACCTTCACGTTGCGCTCGACCGGCACGAGCACGCCCTGGAGCGAGAGGCACCCCTCGTCGTCGGTCGCGGTCTCGGCGCTGCGATCGACGATGCGCGGGTTCACGAAGACGTGCTCCTCGCCATCCTCCGGCTCGATCACGAACAGCCGCTGGACGACGCCGACCTGCGTCGCCGCGAGCCCGACGCCGCTCGCGTCGTGCATCAGCGCAATCATCCGCTCGGCCAGCCGCGCGAGGTCCTCGTCGAAGCTCTCGACCTCGCGCGCGGTCATGCGCAGCGCGGGGTCGCCGTACTGCCTGATCTGGGCGAGCGCCAGCCGCCGGCGCGCCTTGGCCGACTGGTCGAGCTCCTTCCTCTGGACCTGGCCCTCTGTCTCGGACATCTCTTCTAAGTCTACGGACGGTCAGAGGCTCTGCGGGTCGACGTCGACCACCGCCGCGAGCCCCGCGCGGCGCATCGCGGGAGCCGCCGCGGCGAGCAGGCGCCCGGCGCGCGCGGCGAAGGCGCGCGGGCTGTCGGTCTTGGCCACGAGCTGCGCCCGGTGACGGCCGCGGAGGCGGAGCAGCGGCGCAGGCCCGAGCAGCTCCGCGCCGTCGAGACCTCCGCGCAGCTCGACGAGCGCGCGCTCGACCGTCACCGGATCCTGCCCCGAGACAACGATCCGCACGAGGTGCCGGAACGGCGGATAGCCGAGCTCTCGCCGCCGGTCGAGCTCACCCGCGAGGAACCCGGGCACGTCGTGCCGCGCCGCGAGCTCGATGGCGCGCGCGTCGGGCTGGAAGGTCTGGATCAGCACCCTGCCGGGCGCGTCGCGGCCGCTGCGGCCGGCGAGCTGGGTGAGGAGCTGGAACGTGCGCTCCTCAGCGCGGAAGTCCGGCAGCCCGAGCCCCGTGTCCGCGTCGACGACCGCGGCGAGCGCGACCCCGCTGAAGTGATGTCCCTTCGCGACCATCTGCGTCCCCACGAGCACCGCACGATCGGTCGCGTCGAAGCGGGCCAGAGCCTCGGCGAGCGCGCCGGGGACGGCCGCGGTGTCCGCGTCGAGGCGGATCGGCACGAGATCGGGCAGCGCGGCGGCGAGCTCGCGCTCGAGCCGCTGGGTGCCGGCGCCGAGCCGCGCCAGCTCGGACGAGCCGCACTTCGGGCACGTCGTCGGGGCCGGCTCTGCGAAGCCGCAGTGATGACAGTGCAGGCGCCCGTCCGCGTGGAGGACGAGCGAGACGTCGCACTGGTCGCAGCGAGGCGTCGTCCCGCAGGCACGGCAGTGGAGCGCAGGGGCGATCCCGCGGCGGTTGAGCAGCAGGATCGCCTTGCTGCCGTTCTCTGCGACGCGACCAAGCTCGCGCAGGAGCGGCGCCGAGAGCGGGTAGCCCGCCTCGTGGCGCAGGTCGATCACGCGCACCGGCGGTAGCGCCGCGCCGAGGCGGCCGCCGAGCGGGAGCCGCTCGAGCCCGGCCCAGCTCTCGGGTCGCGGCGTCGCGCTGCCGTAGACGGCGACCGCGCCTTCGAGCGCGGCGCGCTTCGCAGCGACGGTGCGCGCGTCGTAGCGCGGGTCGGAGTCCTGCTTGTACGACGCGTCGTGCTCCTCGTCGACGACGATCAGCCCGAGCCCGCGCAGCGGCGCGAAGACCGCGGAGCGCGCGCCGACGACGATGCGCGCCTCGCCGTTCGCGATCCGCATCCGCTCGTCGTGCCGCTCGGCGTCCGAGAGCGCGGAGTGCAGCAGCGCGACGTTCTCGCCGAAGCGCTGGCGGAAGCGGTCGAGCGCCTGCGGCGTGAGCGCGATCTCCGGCACGAGCACGATCGCGCCAAGCCCGCGCTCGAGCGCCGCCGCGCAGGCCTGGAGGTAGACCTCGGTCTTGCCGCTGCCGGTCGCGCCGTAGAGCAGGACATTGGCGCCTTCGGCCCCGTCCATCGCGGCCACGATCCTCCCCAGCGCCGCCTCCTGCTCGTCCGTGAGCTGCGCCGGCTCGGGCTCGCCACCGAGAGCCTCGCGCTCCGCGGGTTGCGGCCGCTCGACGCGCCGCTTCGCCGACTCCGGCGCGACGAGCCCGAGCGCGCGGCCCTGCGTCGAGCCGTAGTAGTCGGCGAGCCAGAGCGCGAGGTCGACGAGCGCCGGCGGAATCCGGTCGACGACCGCCTCGATCGGCTTCGCGTCGATCCCTTCGGGCGCGTCCTCCGTGATCTCGACGACGACGCCGCGCACGCGCCGGCCGCCGAAGCGGACGCGTACGACCGCACCCTTCTCGACGTCGTCCTCGACCGTGTAGGTGAACGCGCGGTCGAGCGCGCGGGCGGTGACGAGCGGGAAGACGGAGGCGAAGCGAGGCAAGGTGGGCCAGGGTAGATTAGGAACACGATGGCGCACGGTCACTCCACCGACGAGTACCTCGAGACGATCTACTTCCTCGCGTTCCCGATCGGCGAGTACCGCCCGGCCGTGACCGGCTCGCCCACGCTGTCGGCGCGAGTCGCGGAGATGCTCGGCGTCTCGCGCGCCTCCGCCGGCGAGATGCTGAAGCGGCTCGAGGCGGAAGGGCTCGTCGAGCGCGGCGAGCACAAGGAGGCGATCCTCACCGACGCCGGCCGCGTGCGGGCCGAGAAGGTCGTCCGGAAGCATCGCCTGATCGAGCGCTGGCTCACCGACTTCCTCGGCTACACCGCCTCCGAGTCGCACGTCCAGGCGGACCTGCTCGGCGACACGTTCACCGACGACATGATCGAGCGGATGGACGAGCGCCTCGGCCACCCCGACCGCTGCCCGCACGGCTGGCCGCTCGACACGGACGCTGAGCAGGCCGAGAACCGCGAGCTGCTGCCGCTGGCGGATGTCGAGGCGGGCGGCCGCGCGACGATCGTCCGGCTCGCGGAGCACGACGGCGAGCTCCTCCACTGGTTCTACGACCAGGGGCTCGTGCCGGGCGCGGAGGTCGAGGTCGAGACCGCGGGCGAGGGTTTCAGCGTGCGCCTCGACGGCGCCGAGCATGAGATCGGCGAGAAGGCCGCAGCCGGGCTGTACGTGCGACCCGCCGCCTAGACCGAGCCGGGCCTCATGGAGATCCGCCCCGAAGCAGCGGTTCTCACAGTGGTTCTCGTACTCGCAGCCGGATGCGGTGGGCGGCACGCCGAGCCGGCGCCCGTGCAGACGAGCGCGCCTCCACTCGCGTCGCCTCGCGTGGCCAGCTCGGTCGCGCGCGTGAAGCGGGCCTTCGCCTCGGTGGGGCTTCCTCTCACCTCAGGGGGCGTGACGGTCATCCCCTCGCGCGAGGCGTGGCCGGTCGTTCTCGGGCCCGCCACCGCGGCGCCGACCTTCACCGTCACCGTCTATGCGCCGGATGAGGCAAATCGACCGCGCGTGATCGTCATTACCGGGAGCGACGAAGAGATCAATGAGGGGAATGTCTACGTCGAGTACAGCCCGGCCGCGCCGACCGTGGCAGCCCGGGTCACCGCGGCCGTCGCCCGACTGAGACGCTCGGCCTTTCGCTAGCGCCGGACGAGGTACACGAATCGCAGTGCTAGGTACGGGCGGTCAGCAGCTGCCCGCCGCGGTCGTTGCGCACTCCGACCTCGCTCAGCCCCGCGCGTCGGCCGAGCTCGGCGAGCTCCTCGTCCGAATAGAAGTGACCGCGGCTGGCCATCGGTTCCGGCGCAGCCGGAGTTCCTCGCAACTCGGGCGCAGTCGTGTACACGGCGAGCCGACCGTCGGTCCGCAACACCCGGCGGCACTCCTGCAGCACGGCGATCGGATCGTCGAAGAAAAGGAAGACCACCGACATCGCGACGGCGGTGAACGTGTCATCGGCAAACGGCAGGCTCTCAGCCTCTCCGAGCACTACCTCCGCGGCTGGTGCGCGCTCGGATGCGAGCGCGACCATCTCCTCGCTGTGGTCGATCCCCGTCGCGCGTGAGCCGGTCACGAGCGCCTCGCGGAGCAGGAGACCGCCGCCGCAACCCAGATCGAGCAGGTGGTCGCCGGGTCCGAGTACGAGTGCATCGAGTATCGCCCGCCGCGCCCACTCGTGAACGTCGTCGGCTCCGTACACCTCTCTTGCCCGTTCGCCGGTGGGGCGCCGCGCGACCCGGTCGGTCAGCCAGTCGTCGAAGCCACCGTCGGCCACGCCGCTTGCCCGCCAGGCCGCGAGATCCTGGTCACCCAGGCCGAACGCCCGCAGCAGCTCGGCGTGCGCGTCACCACCGCTCATCGCCGGTCGATCCTGTGCTCGCGTTACGCGGGAACGCTCGAGCCCAGGCCCGCTGCGGCTCGGAGCGCGTCGGCCTTGTCCGTCCGCTCCCACGTGAAGTCCGCGTCCTCGCGGCCGAAGTGGCCGTAGGCGGCGGTCTTCGCGTAGATCGGGCGGCGCAGGTCGAGGTCGCGCAGGATCGCGGCCGGGCGCAGGTCGAAGTGCTCGTGGACGAGCTCCTCGATCCGGCGCACGTCGATCTCCTCGGTGCCGAAGCACTCGACCTCGATCGAGACCGGCTCGGCGACGCCGATCGCATAGGCGACCTGCACCTCCAGGCGGTTCGCGAGCCCGGCGGCGACGAGGTTCTTCGCCACGTAGCGCGCCGCGTAGGCGGCCGAGCGGTCGACCTTCGTCGGATCCTTGCCGGAGAACGCGCCGCCGCCGTGACGCGCGGCGCCGCCGTAGGTGTCGACGATGATCTTGCGGCCGGTGAGGCCCGTGTCGGAGAGCGGGCCACCCTGGACGAAGCGCCCGGTCGGGTTGACGAGCACGAAGTCGCCCGCAGGGTCGAGCTTGCCCGCCTCGTACAGCTCGGGCGGCAGGACCGGGCGGAGCACGTGCTCGATCACGTCCTCCTTGATGTGGTGCTCGACGCCGTCGCGATGCTGGGTCGACACGAGCACGCGCTCGATCTCGATCGGCCGCTGGTGTCCGTTCTCGTCACGCTCGTAGCGGACGGTGACCTGCGCCTTCCCGTCAGGCCGCAGGTACGGCACGAGCTCCGCGCGGCGCACCTCGGCCAGGCGGCGCGTGATCTTGTGCGCGAGCATGATCGGCAGCGGCATCAGCTCGTCGGTCTCGCGGCACGCGTAGCCGAACATCATCCCCTGGTCGCCGGCGCCGGTCTGGTCGAGCTCGCGGTCGTCGCTCGACTCGTGCTGGAGCTCGTATGAGTTGTCGACGCCGAGCGCGATATCGGGCGACTGCTCGTCGAGCGCGACGATCACGCCGCAGGTGTCGGCGTCGAAGCCGTACTTGGCGCGGTCGTAGCCGATCTCGCGGATCTTGTTGCGCACGAGGCGCGGGATGTCGACGTACGTCTCGGTCGTGATCTCGCCGGCGACGACGACGAGGCCGGTGGTGATCAGCGTCTCGCAGGCGACGCGACCCAGCGGGTCGTCGGTCAGCACTGCGTCGAGCACGGCGTCCGAGATCTGGTCGGCGATCTTGTCCGGATGACCCTCGGTGACCGACTCGGAGGTGAAGGGAAAGCTTTGAGTTGGCATGGGCCGAAGCCTAACTATTCCTCGGTCGGACGGCGGCCCATCAGGCTGGCGGCGAGATCGCCGAGGCTCTCGCCGCCGAGGACGCGGCAGACGCCTTCGGTGATCGGCAGCTCGACGCCGACCCGGTGCGACAGGTCGCGCAGGACGGGCGCAGTCGTCAGCCCCTCGACGACCTGGCCGATCTCGGCGATCGCTTCCTCGGCAGTGGCGCCCTGTGCGATCAGCTCGCCGGCCCGACGGTTTCGGCCGTGCATGCTCCAGCAGGTGACGATGAGGTCGCCCATGCCTGCGAGCCCGGAGAAGGTCTCGGCGCGGGCACCGCACGCCTCACCGAGCCGCGCCATCTCGGCGAGTCCGCGGGTGATCAGCGCCGCTTTCGCGTTGTCGCCGAGCGAGAGCCCGTCGACGGCGCCCGCGGCGAGCGCGATCACGTTCTTCGCGGCGGCGCAGAGCTCGACGCCGATCAGATCCGGGTTGACGTAGGCGCGGAACAACGGCGAGTTGACCGCGTGCTGGAGCTGGCCTGCGAGGAAGCCGTCCTCGCTCGCGATCACCGCGGCGGCGGGCAGGCCCTGGGCGATCTCCTCGGCGAAGTTCGGGCCCGAGAGCACGGCGACCGAGCGGCCGCGGACGAGCGTCGAGAGGCGCAGGCCGGTCGCCGGATCGAGTCCCTTCGTCAGGCTCAGCACCGGCGCGGCGCCCGGCAGCGAGGCGACGACGTCGCCGAAGGCACGGCTCGGCACGGCCAGCACGACAAGATCGGCTGTCGCGACCGGCGCTCCGGCGACCGTCGTCGCCGCGAGGCCCGAGAGATCGGCCGACTTCAGGTAGCGCGGGTTGCGTCCCGTCTCCGCGATCGCGCGCGCCTGGTCGGCGTCGCGGCAGGCGACCGTCACCTCGTGGCCGCGCTCGCGCAGCAGGAGCGCGAACGCGCAGCCCCACGAGCCGCCGCCGACCACGACGACGTCCATCAGGTGCGGCGCACGAAGTCGATCGACACCGGCACTCCCTCGAGGTCGAAGCGCTCGCGGATCTCGTTCTCGACCCAGTACCCGTAGTCGCGCGTGACGAGGCCTGGGTCGTTGACGTGGATGCGGAAGCGCGGCGGGCGCGCGGTGACCTGCGTGCCGTAGAGGAGGTTGAGCCGCCGGTTGCCCTTGCTCGGCGCCTGACGCCTCTCGCGCAGCTCCTTGAGGAACCGGTTGAGCTCTGGGGTCGGGACGCGCGCGGTGTAGCGCTCGAACAGCACCTCGACCTTGTCGAGCATCCGCTCGAGGCCGCGGCCGGTCGTGGCCGAGACCGCGACGTGCGGCGGGCGCTGGCGGATGCGGCGGGCCAGCTCGCCGGCGACGTCCTTGATCCCGATCTCGGCGATGTCCCACTTCGAGAGGACGACGAGCGTCCCGCACTGAGCCTTGCGGGCCACGTCCGCGACGTTGATGTCCTGGTCGACGATGCCCTCGCTCGCGTCGATCAGGATCAGAGCGATGTCGGCGCGCTCGGCCGCCTCGAGCGCGCGCAGCTCCGACCAGTACTCGATCCCCTGGCGATGCTTGCGCTTGCGGCGCATCCCGGCGGTGTCGACGAGGACGAACGTGCGGCCGTCGCGCTCGAAGATCGTGTCGATCGCGTCGCGGGTCGTGCCGGGGATCTCCGAAACGATCACCCGCTCTCGGCCGAGGATCGCGTTCAGCAGGCTCGACTTGCCGACATTCGGCCGCCCGAGGATCGCGACGCGAATCGCCTCCTCCCCGACCTGCTCGCGCCCCTCGCCGGGCAGGCGCGCCACGATCTCGTCGAGCAGGTCGCCGGTGCCGTGGCCGTGCAGCGCGGAGATCGGAATCGGGTCGCCGAGCCCGAGCCGGTGGAACTCGAGCGCATCGGTGTCGCGGCGCGGGTCGTCGACCTTGTTCACCAGCAGCATCACGGGCTTCTTCGCGGCCCGGAGGATCGAGGCGATCTCCTCGTCCCCGGGCGTGATCCCGTTGCGCGAGTCGACGAGGAACAGCACGAGGTCGGCCTCCTCGATCCCGGCGCGGGCCTGGTCGGCGATCGAGCGTGTGATCGGCGTCTCGTCGGCGATGTCGACGCCGCCCGTATCGATGATCAGGAACTCCTTGCCGTTCCAGTCGCAGATCAGCTCCTTGCGGTCGCGCGTCACACCCGGCGTCTCGTGCACGACGGCCGAGCGCGTGCCGGTGAGGCGGTTGATCAGGGTCGACTTGCCGACGTTCGGGAAGCCGACGATCGCGACCGTTCCGTGCAGAGCGCTCATCGCGCGGGCGGCACTGCGTCGGCCGGGCGGCCGAGCGCGTGCATCTCCACGAGCCAGTCCCAGAGCCGCTTCAGGTCGCGCTCGATCAGGGCCGAGGCCTCGCGGTAGCCCTTGGCGTTCTTGGGCAAGCCCGAGAAGTCCATTGGCTCGCCCCATGCGACCGAGGCCGGATGGAAGTTGCCGATCCGCCACTCATGGGTTCCGTAGATCGCGGCCGGCACCACCGGGGCGCCTTCCTGGAGCGCGACCATCGCCGCGCCCGGCTGCGCGTGGCCCGGAACGCCGCTGAGTTGTCGCGTCCCCTCGACGAAGAGCCCGAGCGCGTGCCCCTCCCGCACCGCCTCGCGCATCTGGCGGACGGCCTCGCGGTCGGACTCGCCGCGCCGCACCGCAATCGTGCCGAACGCGCGGATCAGCTGGCCGAGGCCGGGTGCGCGATGCGCCTCGATCTTGGCGACGTAGTGGATCGTGCGCGGGCAGAACGAGCCGAAGAGCGGCGGGTCGAGCCACGAGAAGTGGTTGAACGCGAGCACCACGCCGCCGGTGAGCGGGACGCGCTCGGCGCCGTAGTTCCGGTGCGGCGTCAGGGCGCGGGCGAGCCCGCCGATCGTCGGCCGACCGATCGCCCAGGCGAAGTCGACGCTGTTCACGCCGCGGCGCGCGCGTGCTCGACGAGCTGCTCGATGCGGGCGACGACGTCCTCGACGGTCAGGCCGGTCGTGTCGATCCGCTCGGCGTCGGCCGCCGGCTCCATCTGCGCCGCGTCGCTCTCGTCGCGCATCCGCAGGTCGGTGGCGAGCGCGTCGGCGCCGATTCCGGGCCGCTCCGTCGCACGGCGGCGGGCGCGCTCGCTCTCGTCCGCGATG
Source organism: uncultured Actinomycetes bacterium (assembly GCA_963738775.1). Classification (GTDB taxonomy): domain Bacteria; phylum Actinomycetota; class Thermoleophilia; order Gaiellales; family Gaiellaceae; genus CAVQZA01. The sequence goes on along the minus strand of CAVTXU010000013.1, from coordinate 175,276 downwards.
AGGTAGACCTTGACCGGCGCGTTCGGTGCGACCACGGTGCCGATGTCGCGGCCCTCGATCACGACGTCGCCGCGCTCGCCGAGCTCGCGCTGGCGCTGGCGCATCACCGCGCGCACCGCCTGGTGGCGCGCGACGACCGGCACCATGCGGTCGATGCGCGTCTCCCGGATCGACGAGGTCACGTCGGTGCCCGCGATCGAGACGCGACCGGCCTCGTCGAAGCTGACCGGATTGGCCGTGGCGAGATCCGCCAGCTGGTCGGCCTCCGCGAGCGGCACGCCCTTGACCATTGCGAGCCAGGTGACGGCGCGGTACATCGCCCCCGTGTCGAGGTAGCGGAAGCCGAGCCTGTCGGCGAGGAGGCGCGCCACCGTGCTCTTGCCTGCGCCTGCCGGGCCGTCGATCGCAACGATCATCGCTCTGTCACCGACTCCAATACGTCGTAAAACCCGGGGAAGCTTACAGCGACGGCCTCCGGACCCCCGAGCTCGACCCCGTCACCCGAGATGAGCCCGGCGACAGCCCCGAGCATCGCGATCCTGTGGTCCCCAGAGGACTGCATACCCCCACCCTTAGGGCGGGTTGGGACCCCTCTCACCCTGAAACCATCATCGCGCTCCTCGATCCGCACGCCTAGTGTCCGTAGAGAAGTTGTCACTGTTTCGATTCGATCCGACTCCTTCACGCGCAGCTCCTGCGCGCCGCGGACAGAGCTGTTGCCGTGCGCGACCGCCGCGGCCAGCGCGAAGAGCGGCAGCTCGTCGACGAGGGTCGGCACCTCTTCCGGCGTCACCGTCGTCGCGGTGAGCTCGGCGGAGCGCACCTCGAGGTCGCCCACGAGCTCGCCACCGGAGCGCCGCCGGTTGAAGACGCCGATCCGCGCGCCCATCCGCTCGAGCACGTCGAGTAGGCCGGTGCGCCGCGGGTTGAGGCCGACGCCGGCGACGAAAAGCTCCGACCCGGGCAGAAGCGTTGCGGCGACGATGAACGGCGCCGCCGATGAGAAGTCGCCCGGCACCTCGATCTCGCCGAGCGAGAGCCGCTCAGCCGGGTCGAGCGAGACCGAGCGCGGCCGCCGCACGATCTTCGCCCCGGCCGCCTCGAGCATCAGCTCGGTATGGTCGCGCGTCGGCGCGGGCTCGAGCACCGTCGTCTTCCCCTCGGCGTAGAGACCGGCGAGCAGCACCGCGGACTTCACCTGTGCGCTCGCAACCGGCAGCTCGTAGTCGATCGCGTGCAACGGCCGGCCCTGGATGCCCATTGGCAGGCGCCCGTCGGCGGTCTCGACCCCGGCGCCCATCTGCGTGAGTGGATCAGCGATACGGCTCATCGGCCGCGAGCGCAGCGACTCGTCGCCGGTCAGCTCGAACTGCTTCCAGGTCTGCCCGGCGAGGATGCCCGACAGGAGCCTGACCAGCGTGCCCGCGTTGGCGCAGTCGATCGGACCGTCCGGCTCGCGCAGGCCGCGGAGCCCGACGCCGTGGATCACGAGCTCGTCCTCTCCCCGCTCGTCGACCTCGACGCCGAGCGCGCGCACCGCGTGCAGCGTCGCCTCGGTGTCGGCCGAGCGGCCCCAGTTCCTCACGACCGTCTCGTCGTCACAGAGCGCGCCGATCAAGAGCGCGCGGTGCGAGATCGACTTGTCGCCGGGGACGGAGACCGCGCCGACGAGCATCCCCGCAGGCTCGATCCTCATTCAAGCACCGACACGATGTCGACCGCGTAGCCCTGGCTCTCGAGCAGCGCCGCCGCGCGGGCGGCCTCGGCGTCGCCCTGGACGAGCACCGAGAGGAGGCCGCCGCGCTCGGGCGACTCGTGGTGGAGCTCGAAGTCCTCGATGTTGATCCGCTCGACGCCTAGGGCCTGCGTGATGCCCGCGAGCACGCCCGGCCGGTCGGGCACGCGCACGAGCACGCGCTTCAGCTCGCCCGGATCGGGGAACGCGCCCTGGAGCAGGCCGCGCTTGTTGAGGCCTGCCTCGCCGATCCAGCGCGCGAGGAAGCCCGCGTCGCGCGCCACGAGCGCCGCCTCGAGCTGCTCGGTGCGGCGGCGGTGCTCCGCGAGCGCAGCGGCGAGCGTGTCGGCGTTCTCGAGGAAGATGTCGACCCAGATCCGCGGGTTCGCGCCGGCCACGCGGGTCATGTCCTTGAGCGCGCCGCCCGCGGCGGAGAGCGCCTCGTGGCCGTCGACGCGCGAGGCGCCGACCTGGTTCAGGAGCAGATTCGAGAGCGCGTGCGGCAGGTGACTCGTCAGCGCGAGCAGGCGGTCGTGCGCGCCCGGATCGACTGCGACGGGCAGCGCGCCGAGCGACGCGACGAAGCCGTGCAGGAGCCGGTAGCGCTCCGGGTCGCTCGACGCGGCCGGGGTCAGGAACCACGTCGCGCCCTCGAACAGCTCGGCGCGCGCGTTCTGTGGGCCGTTCGCCTCGGAGCCGGCGACCGGGTGGCCGCCGATGAAGCGCGGGCTCTGCACCGCTGCGCAAACAGCAGCCTTGGTCGAGCCGACGTCGGTGACCGTGCAGTCCGCAGCGGCAAGCGCCTGCTCGGCGAGCGCGGGGATTCCGGCGACCGGCGCCGCGCAGACAGCGAGATCGGCTCCGGCGACGGCCTCCTCGACGCTGCCCGCCGCCTCGACGGCGCCGATCTCGACCGCAAGGCGAAGCGACTCCGCGTCCGTGTCGAAGCCGACGACCTGCTCGACGCCGGCGCGAGCGGCGGCGAGGCCGACCGAGGCGCCGATCAGCCCCGTCCCGAGGATCGCGATGCGGCGAACCACGAAGCGGTCAGGCGCCGCGCAGCAGCTCGGAGAGCCGGAACGCTAGGTCGAGGGACTGGCGGGCGTTGAGCCGCGGGTCGCACAGAGTCTCGTAGCGTGTGCTCAGCTCCTCCTCGAGCAGCGCGTCGGCGCCGCCGAGGCACTCGGTCACGTCCTCGCCCGTGAACTCGAGATGGACGCCGCCCGGCCACGCGCCCTCGGCGCGGCATGTCGCGAAGAAGCCCGCGAGCTCGGCAATCACGTCGTCGAAGCGGCGCGTTTTCACTCCGCCGGCCGTGCGAACCATGTTGGCGTGCATCGGGTCGCAGGCCCAGACGACCGGATGCTCGGCCTCGGTGACGGCGCGCAGCAGCGGCGGCAAGAGCTCCTCGACCCGGCCCGCACCCATGCGGACGATGAAGGTGAGCCGGCCCGGCGATGCGCTCCGGATTGAGCCGCTCGCAGAGCTCGAGCGCCTCGGCGGGCGTCGTCGTCGGCCCGAGCTTCACGCCGAGCGGGTTGTGGACGCCCGAGAAGAACTCGACGTGCGCGCCCTGCTCCTGGCGCGTCCGCTCGCCGATCCAGAGCATGTGGGCCGAGCAGTCGTACCAGTCGCCGGTGAGCGAGTCCTTCCGCGTCAGGCCCTCCTCGTAGTCGAGCAGGAGCCCCTCGTGACTCGTCCACACGTCTGTCTGGTGGAACTGCGTCTCGCGCGCGAGGTCGATCCCGCACGCGGCCATGAACCTGAGTGCACGCTCGATCTCCGTGGCGAGGGCCTCGTACCGGAGGCCGGCCGGCGAGCTCGCGACGAACTCCTGGTTCCAGACGTGGAGGCGCGTGATGTCGGCGAAGCCGCCCTTGGTGAAGGCGCGCAGCAGGTTCAGCGTCGCAGCCGACTGGTGGTAGCCCTGGAGCATCCGCTCCGGGTCGGGCACGCGCGCCTCGGCGGTCGGGGCGTCGTCGTGGATCATGTGGCCGCGGAACGACGGGATCTCGACGTCGCCGACCTGCTCCGTCGGCGACGAGCGCGGCTTTGTGAATTGGCCCGCGACTCGGCCGACCTTCACCACGGGCAGCGCCGCGCTGTAGGTCAAAACGACGGCCATTTGCAGGAGGATCTTCAGCTTCTCGCGGATCGCGACGGCCGAGAACTCGTGGAACGACTCGGCGCAGTCGCCGGCCTGGAGCAGGAACGCACGGCCAGCGGCGACCTCGCCGAGCGCGTCGCGCAGCTCGCGCGCCTCGCCCGCGAAGACGAGCGGCGGAAACGCCTTCAGCCGCTGCGAGACGGCCTCGAGGTTCGCCTCGTCCGGCCACTCGGGCTGATGCGCCGCGGTGAACGACCGCCACGACGACGGAGACCACTGTGAAGGGGTGACTGCCATCGGCAATCAGTGTAGTCAGGGATAATCAATGCCTATGCGCATCTTCTCCGGCATCCAGCCTACGGGCGCGAAGCACCTCGGCAACTACAGCGGCGGTTTCCGCCAGTACGCCGCCACGCAGGAGCTCGGCGACGCGTTCTTCTGCATCGTCGACCTGCACTCGATCACGACGGCGTACGAGCCCGCCGATCTGCGGAGCTCGAGCTACGACCTGTTCGCGATGCTGCTCGCGACCGGCCTCGACCCGGAGCGCTCGACCGTGTTCTGCCAGAGCCACGTGCGCGCGCACTCGGAGGCGTGTTGGCTGCTCTCGGCCGTCACGAGCTACGGCCACCTCGGCCGGATGACGCAGTTCAAGGAGAAAGGCGAGCACCAGGAGTTCGTCAGCGCCGGCCTGTTCACGTACCCGGTGCTGATGGCGGGCGACATCCTCCTGTACCAGACCGACATCGTCCCGATCGGCGACGACCAGCGTCAGCATCTCGAGCTGACACGCGATGTCGCGGAGCGGTTCAACTCGCGATTCGGCGAGACGTTCGTCGTGCCGAAGGGCGTGTATCCCGAGATCGGAGCGCGGATCATGGATCTGCAGGAGCCGGAGAAGAAGATGTCGACGACGGGCGGCACCGCGCAGGGCACGGTGCTGATCGCCGACCCGCCCGAGGTCGTGCGGAAGAAGATCAAGAGCGCGGTGACCGACTCGGGCCGCGAGGTGCGCCACGATCCGGAGAAGCCCGGCGTTTCGAACCTGATCGAGATCCTGTCGGTCGCGACGGGCGAGTCGTTCGCGGAGATCGAGGCGCGCTACGACGGCGCGGGCTACGGCCCGTTCAAGGCGGACGTCGCCGACGCGGTCGTCGAGCTGCTCGACCCGATTCGCGCTCGCTACGAGGCGTTGCGCGCCGACGAGGACGAGCTGCGCCGCTTGCTCGCACACGGCGCCGAGAAGGCTGCGGCCGCCGCGACCCCGACCCTCGAGGCGATGTACGAGCGGATGGGCTTCATCCGGCTCTGAGTCGTTCGACCTCGGCGGCGGTCAGCTCCCGCCACTCTCCCGGCTCGAGCCCTTCGACGCCGATTCCTGCGTAGCGGGTGCGACGGAGCCACACGACCGGGTGGCCGACCGCCTCGAGCATCCGCTTGACCTGGTGGGTGCGCCCTTCATGGAGGACGAGCTCGACCCGTGAGCGGCGCAGGCGGCGGGCGCGCGCGGGCGCAGTCGGGCCGTCGTCGAGGTCGATCCCGTCGGCGAGCTGTTGCAGGGCCTCGGGGGTCGGGTCGCCCTCAACCTCCGCCTCGTAGGCCTTCTCGACGCCGTAACGCGGGTGGGCGAGCCGGTGGGCGAGCGGGCCGTCGTTCGTGAGCAGGAGCGCGCCGGTCGTGTCGGCGTCGAGCCGGCCGACGGGGACGACGCGCGGCGTGTGTGGGACGAGGTCGACGACCGTCGGGCGGCCCTGAGGATCGTACGCGGTGGTGACGACGCCGGCCGGCTTGTGGAGCAGGACGTAGGCGAGCTCCTGCCGCTCGACCGGCTTGCCGTCGACCTCGACCCGGTCGCGCGACTCGACGAAGGTGTTGAGCTGGCCGGGCTCGCCGTTGACGGTGACGCGACCGGCCTTGATCAGCTCGTCGGCGCCGCGGCGGGAGGCGATCCCGGCGCGGGCGAGGTAGGCGTTGAGTCGCATCGCCCGCCTATCGTGACGACCGGGCCAGATCTCTGCTCGGGCTAGCGCGAGGTTAGGTCAAAGCTCAGAGGAAGGACCCATCCCTAACCCCCTCCCACCCACGGGGCACAAGACGGTAGCGCCTGGCGGCGCACCGATTTGTGTCGAATCTGCACCGAAAGTGTGTCCGCGTGGCCGCGGCTACGCGGGGCGGCGCTCGGCGACTTCGTGGAGTCGCGCGCGGATCATCTCGGTGTCGTCGCCGAGGTCATCCAGCCGCGGCAGCTCGGACAGGCTCTCGAGCCCGAAGACCCGCTCGAAGAGCGGCGTCGTCCGGTAGCGCACGGCGCCGCCGGGGCCGTCCTCGCGTCCCGCCTCGGCCACGAGCCCTCGCTCGACCAGACCGGCCACCGCCGAATCGGACGCGACTCCGCGGACCCGCGCGATCTCCGGCCTGCTGCACGGTCCGAGGTACGCGACGATCGCGAGCGTCTCGAGCGCAGCCTGCGAGAGCCCGCGCTGCACCGGCCGCTCGAACAGGCGCGCACACGCCTCCGCCGCGTCACGCGAGGCCCGGAACGCATAGCCGCCGGCAACCCGCTCCAACACGATCCCGCTCGTGCCCTCGCTGTAGCGGCCCCCGAGCGCCGCCAGCGCATCCTCGATCCGCGCCGCGTCGTCGTCGGCCGCTTCGGCCAGCTCTTCGATCGTCAGAGGCTGCGAGGCCACGACCAGGAGCGCCTCGACGGTCCGGGCGAGCTCGTCGACGGGACTGGGTGAGATCAGGCGGAGCGTGCGGTCCACGCGGTGGTCCTTTCGTCGTCGCTTGCGGAATCCTCTCCCGCGCGCCCGATCCGAATCGGCGCGAAGGGAGCAGCTTGACGGATCGAGATCTCGCCTGCCTTGCGAAGCTCGAGCAGCGCGAGAAACGCGACCGCCGTCTCGACGCGCGAGAGCCCTGCGACCTCGGTGTCGAAGTCGAACCGGCGCCGCCGCCGCAGCACGGCGCGGAACCGTTCGATGAACTGGACGACCGGCGGAAAGCGCAACGCCATGTGACCGAGCGACACCGCCGGCGGCTCGACGGCGAGCGCGCGCAACGCGACGGCCAGCTGCTCGGGCTCCTGCGGCGCGAGCCGGCGCTCGGGCCTCGGCGCAAGCGGCGCCGGGCCGAGCCGGAAGTAGCGGTCGCGCTCCGACTCGAGCCGATCGGCGAGCCACGCTGCTGCCTCCTTGGCGCGCCGGTACTCGGCGAGCCGCCGGGCCAGCTCCTCGGCGGCCTCCTCGGGCTCGAGCTCCGAAAGCTCAGCGTCCTCGTCGGGGAACAGCGCGCGCGCCTTCAGCTCGAGCAGAGCCGCGACCAGCACCAGGAACTCCCCGCACGCATCGAGATCGAGCTCGTCGCGGTCGGCCAGCCGCTCGATGAACGCGACGATGATCCCCGCCACATCCACCTCGGCCAGGTCGAGCTCCTCCTTCAAGACGAGCGTCAGGAGCAGGTCGAGCGGCCCCTCGAAGGCGTCCAGATCCAGCTCGAGCTCCCGCACCAGCATCGCGCTCACGCTAACGGCTCTATCGGACGCGCCCCTTGGGGATCGCCATCGTCGGCTGCGGCGGCCCGGTCGCCTTTCCGCGGCGCCGCCGGCCGCGCAGGAACTGCCACCACACGAAGAAGACCGTCGAGCCGATGAACAGCGTCAGCGAGACCCAGAAGTTCACCCGCATCCCGAGGAAGTGGCTGGACGGGTCGATCCGCAGCGTCTCCTCGAACATCCGAAACGCCGTGTAGATCGCGACGTACAGCGCGAACAGCCCGGGCGGCTTGATCTTGAAGCGCCGGTCGATCAGCAGCAGCGCGGCCACTCCGGCGAAGTCCCAGATCAGCTCGTACAGGAAGGTCGGATGGAAGGTCGCGTACTTCTCGTAGCCGACCGGCCGATGGATGAGGTCGATCTTCAGGCCCCAGGGCAGCGTGGTCGGCTTGCCGAAGAGCTCCTGGTTCCACCAGTTGCCGAGGCGGCCGATCCCCTGCGCGAGGAGGAGCCCCGGCGCGATGCAGTCCATCATCACTCGCACGCTGTTCCCGGAGCGGTGGACGATGACCGCGCCGACGGCGACGCCGAGCCCGATCCCGCCCCAGACGCCGAGCCCGCCCTCCCACACCGCGAACGGGCCCCACCACGGGTTCGGAACCTGGCTCCAGCTCGTGACGTCGTGGTAGAGCCGCGCGCCGACGATCCCGGCCGCGACGCCCCACACGGTGCACCGGAAGATCAGGTCCCAGTCGCCGCCGCGCGCGACCCAGCGCCGGCCCGTCAGCCAGACGCACGCGGCGATCGCGAGCAGCAGCATCAGCCCATACATGTGGATCGTCAGCGGGCCCGCCTTGACGACGCCGTTCGACGGAGAAGGGATGAACGCGAGCACCGGCGCTGATTCTGCCGGTATGCGAGCCCGCGTGCCTAGGAACCCGTCCCAGAATGATGGCTCGCCGGCGGGCGGCGTTGGGCGAGTGCGAGGCTAGGACGCAGTGAGCGTCGATGGCATGCGCCATCGACGGGACTGAGGACGACGCATCGCGCCGCCCGGCGCAGCGCGACGGCACAGCGCTTCGTTCTGGGACGGGTTCGAGCTAGAGGAGGATTCGCAGAGCGAGATCCGGCGAGCAGCCCGCGCGGGCCAGACCGACCGCCTGATGCAGGTCGATGTCGTGGCGCACGGAGAGCAGCGCGGCGGATTCGGGGTCGAAACCGGCCCGCTCGAGCTCATCGGCGCGCCAGCCTTCGATCCGCTTCAACTCGGTGATCTCTGTGGTTTCTGCCTGTGCCGCAGTCATCTCAGTCCTTTTGTGGGCCTTGACACATTTCCTTTCGGTCAAACGAGGGACACGCCTGTCCCCATACCGGGTGATTTACCGAACTGCCGCCTCGCCGAGCAGTGCCTTCACCTCGGCGAAGAAATCGGGCACCGGCTGAACACGGTAGCTCGGGCCGAACTGCAGAGTGCGGGCGCCGTCGGACATCTCGAGGTCGACGAGCACCGGAGCCTCGCCCGGGAAGTCGCGCAGGACGACGGCGAGCTCGCCGATCAGACCGGCCCGCGCCTTCGACGCGTCGACCCGCAGACGCACCTCGCGCCGCTCCGAGATCGCCTCGAAGCCAGAGATCTCGGCCGCGAGCAGCTTCGTCTCACCTTCCTGCTTGTGGTCGATCCTGCCCTTGATCACGATGATCCGGTCGATCACGCAGAGCTCGCGCGCCTGCGCGAGGACCGAGGCGAACACCACGACCTCGCCCGAGCCGGTGACGTCGTCGAGGCGGAGAAAGACCATCGCTTCGCCGCGCTTCGTCGTCAGGTGCTTCACCGCGGAGACGATCCCCGCGACCTGCACGGTCTCGCCGTCGCGGCGGCGCTCCATCTCGGCGAGCGGGCAGTCGGTCTTGCGCCGCAGCTGGTCGCGGAGCGCGTGGAGCGGATGCTCGGAGACGTAGAGGCCGAGCGTCTCCTTCTCGAGGGCGAGCAGCTCGTTCTTCTCGAACTCGCCGGCGGCGATCGGCGGATGCTCGGGCTTGGCGCCGCTGTCGTCGAGGTCGAAGATCGAGCCCTGGCCTGCGAGCCGCTCCTGCAGCGCGCGCTGGCCGGACGAGAGGACGTCCTCGAGCGAGCCGAGCATCCCCTTGCGCGTGTCGCCCGTCGAGTCGAAGCCGCCGCACTTGATCAGCGCCTCCAGCGAGCGCTTGTTCAGCACCTGCGGATCGACGCGCTCGGTGAAGTCCCAGATCGAGGCGAACGGGCCGGCCTCCTCGCGGGCGCGCACGATCGCCTGCGCGGCCGAGTCGCCGACGTTCTTCACCGCGGTGAGCCCGAAACGGATCTTCCCGTCGACGACGGCGAAGTCGGTGCGCGAGGAGTTCACATCGGGCGGCAGCACCTCGATCCCGAGCTCGTCGCACGCGTTGACGTAGTACGGCACCTTGTCCTTGGTGTTCATCACGGACGAGATCAGCGCGGCCATGTACTCGCACGGATGGTTGGCACGCAGCCACGCGGTGCGGTAGGCGATCAGCGCATAGCAGGCCGCGTGCGCCTTGTTGAACGAGTAGTCCTGCGACTGCTCCATGTCCTTCCAGAGCTGCTGCGCGACGGACGGGGTCACGTTGTTCTGCGCGCAGCCCTCGAGGAACTTCTCCTTTAGCGACGCCATCAGCGCGTGGATCTTCTTGCCGATCGCCTTGCGCAGCGTCTCGGCTTCCGCGGGGGTGAATCCGGCCATCTGCTTGGCGATCTGCATGTACTGCTCCTGGTAGATGCAGATCCCATACGAGTCGGAGGTGAGCGGCTTGAGGCGCTCGTCGATGTAGGTCACCGGCTCCTGGCCGTTCTTGCGCTTCGCGTAGGCGGGGATGTACGCCATCGGGCCCGGGCGATAGAGCGCGACGAGCGCGATCAGGTCGGCGAACTCGGTGGGCTTCACCTGGCGCAGCGCGTCGCGCATCCCCGACGACTCGAACTGGAAGACGCCGGTCGACTCGCCGCGCTGGAGCATCTCGTAGGTCTTGCGGTCATCGAGCGGAAGCGCGCCAATGTCGAGCCCGTCGAGTAGGGCCACCGCCTCGTCGATCACGTCGAGGTTGCGCAGGCCCAGGAAGTCGATCTTCAGCAGGCCGAGGTCGCCGACGGTGCCCATCGCGAACTGCGTCACGATCTCCTGCTCGGGGCCCTTCTGCTGGAGCGGGACGATGTCGGTGAGCGGCTGGGCGCCGATCACGACGCCTGCCGCGTGGATCGAGTCCTGCCGTACGAGCCCCTCGAGCGGGCGCGCGAGGTCGACGATCTCCTTCGTGACCGGATCGGTGTCGTAGGCGAGCCGGAGCTCCTCGCCGGTCTTGAGGCACGCCTCGAGGGTCTGGCCCGGGCCTTCCGGGATCAGCTTCGCGACCTTGTCGACCGAGCCGTACGGGATCTCGAGCACGCGGCCGGCGTCGCGGACGGCGGCGCGGGCGGCCATCGTGCCGAAGGTGATGATCTGGGCGACGCGGTCGCGCCCGTACTTCTCGGTGACGTAGTTGATCACGCGGTCGCGCCCGGCCACCGAGAAGTCGATGTCCATGTCGGGCATGTCCTTGCGGGCCGGGTTGAGGAACCGCTCGAACAGGAGTCCGTAGTGGATCGGGTCGATGTCGGTGATCTCGAGGCAATATGCCGCGAGCGAGCCGGCCGCCGAGCCGCGGCCCGGGCCGACGCTGACGCCGTTCTGCTTCGCGAAGTGGATGAAGTCCCAGACGATGAGGAAGTAGTCCGCGAACCCCATCTCGCGGATCGTCTTCAACTCGAAGCGGAGGCGCTCCTGGAGCTCGGGGGTGACGGTGCCGTAGCGGCGGCCGAGGCCGTTCTCGCAGAGCTCGACGAGGTAGTCGAACGCGTCGCGGCCCTCCGGTGTCGGGAACTGCGGCAGCAGGATCCGGCCGAGCTCGATCTCGACCCCGCAGCGCCCGGCGATCTCGAGCGTGCGCCGCAGCGCGTCCTCGTGACCCGGGAAGTCGAGCGCCATCTCCTCTGGTGTCTTGAAGTAGAAGTGGTCGGTGTCGAACTTCCAGTGATTCGGGTTCTTGAGCGAGTCGCCGGACTGGATGCAGAGCAGAGCCTCGTGCGCCCGCGCGTCGTCGTGGCGGAGGTAGTGGACGTCGCCGGTCGCGACGGTCGGCAGCCCGGACTTCGCGGCGAGCGCAGCGAGCTCGGGGACGAGCCGCTGCTGCACGTCGAGGTGCGCGTTCTGGAGCTCGACGTAGGTTGAGTCGCGACCGAAGATCTGCGCGAGCCGGTCGAGCTCGGCCGCCGCGTCGGCGGGACGGCTCTCCTCGAGCGCCTTGCAGACGCGTCCGGAGAGGCAGCCCGAGAGCGCGATCAGGCCTGTCGAGTGGCTGCTCAGGAGCTCCCAGTCGACGCGCGGCTTGTAGTAGTAGCCCTCGAGGTAGCCGAGCGAGGAGAGCTTGATCAGGTTGGCGTATCCCTCGTTGGACTCGGCCAGAAGGGTCAGGTGCGCGTAGCCCTTCTTCTGAGCGTGGCGGTCGTCCGCGACGTACACCTCGCAGCCGAGGATCGGCTTGACGCCCTGCTCGCGAGCCGCCTTGTAGAGCTCGACCGAGCCCGCGAGCGAGCCGTGATCGGTGAGCGCGACCGCCGGCATCTCGAGCTCGGCGGCCCGGGCCGCCAGCGCCGGAATGCGGCAGGCCCCGTCGAGAATCGAGTACTCCGAGTGGACGTGGAGGTGAACGAAAGAGGCTTCTGCCATCAGCTCGGCCATCATACGACCGGGTCCTGACGGGTCTCTAGATCGGCTCGTCCTCCCCTCGGAGCTGCCGGATCAACTGCGACGCCTCAGCCTTCGACTCGGGCCAGCGCTCCCCGTACCGCTCACAGAGACCGTGGGCGATCGCGTAGATCTGCTTCACGCTGGGCGGCGCAGTCGGGGACGGGCGGGGTGGCGTTCGAGGTTCGCGCACTCCCCAAGTGGAGCAAGGAAAAGCGCACGTGTCTGTGCCGACTATGTGACGAGATTGTCGGTTTCGACGACGGTGCCGTAGCCGCCGGCGAGTGCCGAGAGGAACGCCGCGTGCACCTGCCGCGCCGGAATCGTCTCGCCGCCGAACTCGAGATCGGGCGCCGCGCACGCGTCCGAAGCGACGGTCACCGCGAAGCCGAGGTCGGCCGCCGCGCGTGCCGTCGCGTCGACGCACATGCTGGTCATCATCCCGCAGACGACGACCTCGTCCACCCCGCGCGCGCGAAGCAACTCTTCGAGCGGGGTGTCGAGAAAGCTGTTCGGATGCGCCTTCTGGATCACGGTCTCGCCGGCTAGGGGCGCGACGTAGTCGTGGATCTCGACACCCGGAGTCCCGGGCCGCATGAACGAAGCGTCGGGCGAGTCCCAGACGTGCTGGATGTGAACCAGCTCGCCGGCGCCGCTCCGGAACGAGTCGAGCAGCCGCCGAGCGTTAGCGGCAGCAGCCTCAGGCCCGACGAGCGGGTGCGCGCCGCCAGGGAAGTAGTCGTTCTGGATGTCGACGACCACGAGCGCGCGTCCCATGGGTCGATCCTAGCCCGGCGAGAACGCGATCCGTCTTAACGCTGGCGCAACGCAGGGCTAACGAAAAACCACAGCCTCGCGGACATTTCGTTCGTTGTAGTGGATATCGGCACCTTCGAATTGAAAGGCAGGCCAATGTCCACGTACACCGTTTCTCAGCCAGCGCGCGACACCGTCGAGGCAGACCGCGTCTCCGCTTGGCGCTACGAGCAGTTTCTGAAGCTCGGGTTCGACGACGAGCAGGCTTGGACGCTCGCCGGGTCCGACGCTGATCTTCACGCAAGCCGCACGCTCATCTCGGTCGGCTGCTCGCACCACTTGGCTATGCGCATCCTCACCTAGACTTTTCCGCGATGCGCCGAGCCTTGCTTCTCCTCGCGATTCCGATCCTCGCCGCCGCAGGCGCGGGGATCGGATCTGCGCAGTCGAGCCCGCTCACCGGCAACGGCTGGGTACTCGCCTCGTTGCTCGGCAAGGCTCCGCTCAAAGGGACCGAGCTCACCTCGACGTTCACGCCGGCCGGCGCCGTGAACGGATCGGCGGGATGCAACAGCTACGGCGCCAAGTACACGGTCTCCGGGTCGAAGCTCACGATGTTTGGACTCGCTTCGACTCGTATGGCTTGCGCGACCAAGATCATGGCTCAGGAGTCCGCCTTCCTGAAAGCGCTCAGCGCGACGCGAAGCTACACGGTCAGCGGCTCGCAGCTCACGCTTCGCAACGCCGCGGGCCGAACGCTCCTGACCTACAAGGCGCAGACGCAGGCCCTCGCGGGCACCTCGTGGAACGTGCTCGCCTACAACAACGGCAAGCAGGGGATCTCGAGCGTCATGCCCAAGCCGACGCTCACCGCCGTCTTCGGCACGAACGGCACCTTGACGGGATTCGCCGGCTGCAACTCCTACAACGCGACGTACAAGGCGGCTGCCCCGAAGCTCACCATCGGGCCTGTCGCCTCGACGCGCAAGGAATGCGCCACGCCGAAGGGCGTGATGACGCAGGAGATCGAGTACCTCGCTGCCCTGCATACGACGGCGACCTACCGGATTCAGGGCAGCCGGCTCGAACTGCGCACCGCCTCGGGCGCGCTGGCAGCGGAATTCACGCGAAAGTAGGCATCCTCGCGCTCGGCCTCGTCGTGCTCGCCGCGGGCTGCGGCGGCGCGAAGACCGCCGCGCCCAGGCCCACGCTCTACGGCTACGACAGGAGCGCGCCGCTCGGCTACAAGGACAAGGGCGCGGTCAACCACGGCTATCCGATCCACGTTCGCGACGTCTCGTACACGAGCCCGCGCGGCGGGCGCGTCTCGGCCTACCTCGTCGTCCCGCCCGGCAAGGGCCCGTTCCCCGCTGTGATCTACCTCCACGGCTCGGGCGAGGACCGCACGAGCCTCGCCGTTCCCGCCGCCTGGCTCGCCGCGCGCGGCGCCGTCGGGCTCGCGATCGACTCGGCCTTCGTCAAGGCCTCCGGCACGGAGCCGACCGACCCCGTGAAACGCCTCGACTACGAGCGCGACCTGACCGCGCAGACCGTGGTCGACCTCCGCCGCGGGATCGACGTGCTCGCCTCGCTGCCGCAGGTCGACCCGAACAGGATCGGCTTCGTCGGCTACAGCGGCGGCGCCAAGATCGGTGGGATCCTCGCCGGCGTCGAGCCGCGGATCCGCGCGTTCGACCTGATGTCCGGCGGCGCGGCCCGGGTCGACTCGTTCGTCGCTGCCGCGCCCCCGAAGCTGCGCCTGCCCGTGCGAACGGTGCTCCGCTCGATCGACCCGCTGCGCTACGTCGGCCGCGCGACGCCCGCGGCGCTCTTCTTCCAGGACGGGCTCAAGGACACCGTCGTCCCGCACGAGCAGCTCGTCGCGCTCGCCGCCGCCGGAAGCAAGCCGAAGCGCATCACCTGGTACCACGCCAACCACGCGCTGAACGCGCAGGCGTTTCGTGACCAGCTCGCCTGGCTCAGCCAGGAGCTCGGGATTCGCGGGCCGACCGTGGCCGGCGCGCAGACCGGGCCTTAGAGCGCGCCGTACTTCTTGGGCTGGGCCCTCTTCTCGTTGCGCTTTTCCTTGAGCGTCATCTGCGGCGCCTTCTTGCCCAGCTTCTTCGGCTTCTCGGAACCTTTCATGGTCACCTCCTCGTCAGTAACGGCGGTCAGGGAGCCGCTCGACCGTCGTGCGGCCCTGCTCGTCGACCTTCGCAAGCTCACGCTTCTCCGGGAGCCTCGGCCCCACGGCGAACCACGCCTTGCGGCTGCGCGCGATCAGTCGCACCTCGGTGTCGGTCTGCGACTCGACCCAGTAGCCGTGCTGCTCCTTGGTGGCGATCAGTGCGGCGAGCACGTCGCGACGTTCGGAGCTGGAAAGGAGCGGTTCGGCCACTGCGGCCTTCCGGTAGGAGAGCCCCCACTCTACCTGCGGCCGGCGGACGGCTATTGTGGACGGACGGTGAGCGACGACACGAAGGTCGACGAGCTCCTCCTCGCGACGCGCGAGCGGCTCGCGTTCGGCTGGACGCAGGGGACGACGCTCCAGGACCTCGAAGGCGCGCCGACCTCCGACCCGGCCGAGGCCGCCCGGTTCTGCGTGCTCGGCGCCTTCGCGCACGCGTCGCACTCGCTGCACAGTGACACCGACACCTACCACTCCGCGATGCAGCGGCTCTGCGATGTGATCGACCCGGCCGCGACCCGCGCCGCGCCGCTCGTCGCGATCCCGGTCTGGAACGACGCGCAGGAGCGGACGCAGGACGACGTCCTCGCCGCGTTCGACGCTGCGCTTTCGCGCTCCCGCGCAACTCAACTCGCCTGAACGTCCCGCCGCCAACCGCCGACTCGTACTGGGTCGAGCCA
The DNA here is from genome assembly GCA_963738775.1 of uncultured Actinomycetes bacterium. Classification (GTDB taxonomy): domain Bacteria; phylum Actinomycetota; class Thermoleophilia; order Gaiellales; family Gaiellaceae; genus CAVQZA01. Next base: position 159,539 of record CAVTXU010000013.1, on the reverse strand, counting down.
GGCCGGTTGCTCGCAGGCCCGCTCCCGCGCGACGACCGCGAGCTTCTCGTCGAGGCCGGGGTGACCGTGTTCGTCGACCTCCGGCTGGAGATCGAGGATCTCGGCTGCCCCACGCGGGAGACGATGACCCGGATCCTCGACTCGATCGACGCATCGCTCGCCGCCGGCGAGGTGGTCTACGTCCACTGTCTCGCGGGTATCGGGCGGACCGGCACGGTGATCGGCTGCTACCTCGTCCGACACGGAATGAGCGGCGACGAGGCGCTCGCCACCGTCGAGCGGCTCCGCGGCGCCGGACCCGAGACGGCGGAGCAGCGGCAGCTCGTCAGATCTTTTGGTTCTTCTTGACGTCCCAGCCGGCCTTGACCGGGACGTCGCTCGAGCCGTCGGGCTTCTGCGGGTGGTACTCGATCTGGATCTTTGAGAAGTTCAGTGCCACGTGGTCGACCGGGCCTGTATCCGTGCCGCCACCCGTCTCATACGACGACACGAACACCTCGGTGAGCGTGATCACGAGGAAGTCGAGCGGAGTCTTCCCCGCCTTGCGCGCGGTGAGGACAGCCGTCTTGATCGCCCTGCCGTTCGCGCACGTGAGGAACAGGAGCGGCGAGGCCTTGCTCATCCGCATCGAAACGTGTAGCGGCTGGAACTGCACCTTGCCAGCACCGGCGCCGCCGGCGAGCAACGTGGTCTCGCCGAAGCTGAACGAATCGACCTCGATCTCGCCCGGGTGCTTCGCGTCCTTCGACTCCCCGAGGATCCCGTCCAGCTTGAGGAAGTAGGCGACGGCAGCCATACCCCTGCAGGTTACTCCACTCGGTAGGCCATGAGAATCGCGTCGGCGAACTGGCCGTCGCCGCGCCGATAGTGCTCCTTGCGGAAGCCCTCGCGCTCGAAGCCGAACTGCTCGTAGAGCTTGATCCCCGGCGCGTTCCAAGGGAAGACGTGCAACTCGAGCTTCGTCACGCCCGACTCGCGCGCCCAGCCGACCGCGGCCTCGAGCAGCGCGCGGCCGATTCCCTGCCGCCGGTAGGACGCCGACACCATCAGGCCGAGGTCTGCCACGTGGTAGCTCGCGGGATGCTGGTCGCGCCCGAGCGAGAGCCGGCCCACGAGCTCGCCGTCCTCGTCGTCCTCGGCGACAAAGACCGCGGCGTGCGGGTACCGGCGGATCGCGCGGAGGTAGCGCCGCTCGTCGGCCGGGCCGCGCCAGCCGTTGACCGAGATCAGCCAGCCCTCCGGCTCCGAGCCGACGGCGCGGCCGAGCCGGACGAGCGCGTCGGCGTCGCCGGGCTCCGCGAGTCGCACGACGACGGTCACTCGACCACGATCGCCGCGCCGCCGCGCCTCGCGTCGCCGGCCGCGTGCAGGCTGCCGTCGGGCCGCACCTCCACCGCCGCGGCGCCGCCGAAGTAGAGGTTGCGCCGGCGCCACCGGACGAGATCCCAGCCCATCGCCTCGAGCCGGTCGAGCTCGGCCGGATCCTGGCCGCCCTCGCAGTGGAGCTCGCCGCCTTCGAGGTGGACGCGCGGCCGCTCGATCGCCTCCTCGACTCCCAGCCCGTGGCCGATCACGTTGACGACGACCTGCATGACGGCGCCGCGGAGCCGCAGGGAGCCGGCGCTGCCCGCGACGAGTCGCGTCCGCCCGTCCTCCGTCACGAGCGAGGGCGACATCGCGCTCGACAGGCGCTCGCCCACCGGCACCGGCCTCGCGACGTGGAACTCGCCGAGCATGTTGTTGAGGAACACGCCCGCGCCCGGGGCGAGCAAGCCCGAGCCGGAACCGGTCGATACGGTCATCGCCGCCGCGTTGCCCGCCGCGTCGACGACAGAGATGTGCGTCGTCCCGGCGGTGACCGTGGGCCGCTTCGCGCCCGCGAAATGCTGCTCGCGCATCGCGGTTGCGAGCGCGTCGAGCGCCTCCGCAGAGCCCGGCTCGCCCGTGGGCAGCCGGTCGAGGACGCCGAGCCCGAGGGCGATCAGCGTCCCGCCGGACGAGGGCGGCGGATTCGAGAGGAACTCGTGCCCCGCGTAGAGCGTGCGAACAGGCCGGCGGCGGATCACGCGATAGGCGGCGAGGTCGTCCTCGGTGAGCGTGCCGCCGCCGTCGCGCACGACCTGCACGAGAGCGCGGCCGAGCTCACCGCCGTAGACCGCGGCCGCGCCCTCCGCAGCGATCAGGTCGAGCGTGCCCGCGAGATCGGGCAGCCGGAGCGTGTCGCCCGCGACCAGCCGCTCGTCGCCGTTGCCGTAGATCCGGCGTCCCTCGTTCGAGTGACGGAGGATCAGGTCGAGGATCGCGTGGAGGTAGGCCTGCGGCCGCGTCAGCTCGAAGCCGCGACGCGCGAGCTCGGCGGCGGGCGCGACGAGCTCCGCCCAGGGCAGCGAGCCGAACTGCCGGTGCGCGGTCTCGAGCCCGAGCGTCGTGCCCGGGACGGCGACCGAGGCCGGGCCGATCTTGAAGACCTGGTGCGAGCCGCCTGAGAAATCGATGTCGACCTCATCCATCTCCGCCTTCGGCCGGGCCGCGAGACCGCGCCCGGGCATCGAGGTGAAGAAGTCGAGCACGCGGGTCGAGCGGTCGCGCTCGCGGTGGATCAGCATGAAGCCGCCGCCGCCCGCACCGGTGAGCGGGCTCTCGGCGACCCACGACGCGAATCCCGCGGCGACGCACGCGTCGACCGCGTTGCCACCCTCGGCTAGCACGCGCGCGCCGACCTCGGCGGTCAGCGGATGGCCGGCGGCGATCGCTCCCCTCATGCCGGAGACAGTAAACGCCGAGGAATGGAACGTGGGTATCGCTAACTACTGCGCCAGTCTCCCGTCGGAGTGAGAGCAATGAACCCGTCCCCTCGTGCTCTGCTTGCCCATGTCGGCCGACGCACGATTGTCGTGGCGGGAGCGCTGACCGTCGCGCTCGTCCTCGTCGCCACCCTGCCCGGGCTGCTCGGCTCCGACGTCACCGCCGCGCTCCACCAGCTCGAGGAGGCGCAGCCGATCTGGCTCTGGCTCGCCGCGCTCGGGTTCGTCGGCTCGCTGACGGGCTCCGCGCTCGCGTGGCGCTCGGCGCTCACGGCGATCGGCGGCCGCTCCACCCCGCTCGATTCAGGCGCCCGCTACGGCGTCGGATCGCTCGTCAACTCGGTCGCACCGGCGCGTCTCGGCGACGTCGTGCGCCTCGGTCTCTTCTCGCGGACGCTGGACGGCGATGACCGCGTGCTGCGCGCCGGCGGCGCGTTCGCGACGATCGGCGCCGCACGGGCGCTCGTGCTGGCGGCGCTGCTTATCGTCGGCTTCTCGCTCGGCGCGCTGCCGCTCTGGCCCGTCGCTGCGCTCGCCGGGCTCGGCGGCGTCGCCGTCGTGCTCGCGTTCGTGACGCGACGGCGCACGCCGCATTCGCATGTCGCCCACCTGCTCGACGCGTTCCGCGCGCTCGGCCGCGACCCCTGGCGCGGCGCCCGGATCGTCGCCCTGATCGGCCTCGCGACCCTGTCCCGCCTCGCTGCGGCCGCAGCGATCGCGGCGGCGCTCGGCATCCACTCGCCCGTGCTCGCCGCGCTCCTGATCGTCCCCGTGCTCGACCTCGCCGGGACGATGCCGCTCACGCCGGGGAACATCGGCGTCACGAGCGGCGCCGTCGCGATGGCTTTGCAGGCGCACGGCGTCGGTCTGACCGATGCGCTCGGCGCAGGGATCGCGCTGCACGCGGTCGAGACCGCGGCCGGGCTCGTGTTCGGGCTCACCGGCGCACTGCTGCTCGCGCAGTTCCCGACGCCGGCCTCGCGCCGGATCGCGATCGCCTCCGCCGGCGGAGTCGCCGCGGCCGCGCTCGCAGCGGGAATCGGCGCGACGCTCCTCCTGCCGCTCGTCTAGGAGAGCAACTAGGGTAGGGCGCGATGTATCGCGCCGGTGCCCTTGCACGGGAAGCCGTCGTCTCGGCGTTCGCGGCCGCCTCGGTCGCCGCGCTGCTCGCCTGGTACGGCCCGCCCGGCTCCGACTTCGCCGCCCACGCCTACCAGCGCGCGGTCTTCCTCCAGCACGGCTTCTCGCTCTGGAACAACTTCTGGTACGCGGGCCGCTACAGCTACATCACCTACAGCCTGCTCTACTACCCGCTCGCTGGGTGGTTCGGGATCCGTCTCCTGGCCGTGGCGACGATCGCGACCGCGGCGCTCGCCTTCGCGGTCGTGCTGGGGCGCGAATGGGGGCCGACGGCGCGCTGGTCGAGCCGGACGTTCGCGGTGGTCTGGGCCGGGATCGTGCTCTCGGCCGCGTTCCCGTTCGCGCTCGGAATCGCGCTCGCGCTGCTCGCTCTGTGGGCGCTGCAGGGGCGTCTGCTCTGGCGCTTCGCACTGCTCTGCGCGCTGACGCTAGCGGCGAGCCCGCTCGCGTTTCTCCTGCTCGCATTGTTGCTCGGAGGCGTCGCACTCGGACGACGAGTCGCGCCGTCTCGGCTCGTACGGCCGGGGATCGCGGTCGCGTCGATCGGCGCGATCGAGGTCGTGTTGTGGCGGTTGTTCCCCGGCGGCGGGCGCTATCCGTTTTCGTTCGCGGAGCTCGCGGCGGCGATCACGTTCTGCCTGATCGGCGCCGGAGTCACGTGGAGGGTCGAGCGCGCGCGGATGCTGCGGGCGATCTTTCTCGTCTACCTCGCCGCGTGCATCGTGGCCTACCTCGTTCCGTCGGCGGTCGGCGAGAACATCGCGCGACTGCGGTTCGCGGCGATCCCCGTCGCCGTGCTCGCGCTGTCGCTGCGCGACTGGCGGCCGCGAATCGTCGCCGTGATCAGCCTCGGGCTCGCGATCGCGTGGAATGTGACGCCGCTCGCCGCGAGCTACGCGAAGGGAAGCGCGGATCCCGCCGCGAGCCCCGCGTACTGGGCGCCGGCGGTGGCGTATCTCGAGCGGAACCTGACGCCGTCGTTCCGGGTCGAGGTCGTCGACACGACCGGGCATTGGGGCGCGGTGTACCTGCCGAAGGCCGGGATCCCGCTCGCGCGCGGCTGGTTCCGCCAGGACGATTTCCCCGAGAACCAGCTCCTCTACAGCACGCTCGGGCCGCGCGCCTACACGCGCTGGCTGCGCTCGCTCGGCGTCCGCTACGTCGTGCTGACGCGTGCACCGGTGGACTACTCGGCGCGTGGCGAGGCGGCCGTCGTCCAGGGCGGACGCGCGCCGCTGCGGGCCGTGTTCTCGACCGCGCAGCTCACGGTGTTCGAGCTCGAGGGAGCGCGGCCGATCGTGACCGGGCCGGCGCCGGCGAGCGTCGTGAAGCTCACGCAGGCTCACGTGGTGCTGCGGCTCGCGCGGCCGGGCACCTACCGGATCGCGATCCGCTACTCGCCATACTGGAAGCCGTCCGTGGGCTGCGCGATGGACGGGCGCGACGGGATGATCCGGCTCGTCGCACCGCGCGCGGGGACGGTGAAGCTCGGCTTCGACGTGGACGCCGAGCGCGCGCTGACGACCCTCGCCGGGCAGACGCCCGTGTGCCGTCCCTAGCCGTCACGTCAGGACATGTCCGAGTGCCTGACCCCAGTTCAAGTGCTCATGAGCACAAGGTCGGGGCTGTTCTGGCTCTCGCAGCTGGATCGCGATGGAGGGACATGTCCGGGTGCCTGACCCCGGGACACGTCCTTTAGAGCAGGTCTTTGAGGAAGCTCGGCGTTTCGAGCTCCTCGCCTGCGCCGCCCACGAGCGCTCGCCTGCGGCGACCGCCGCCGAGACCCGTCGCGACGACGGTGACCCAGATCTGGCCGGTCAGCCGCTCGTCGATCGTGGCGCCGAAGATGATGTTCGTGTCCTCGCTCGCGGCAGCGCGCACCGCCTCGGCGGCCTCGTTCACCTCGAGCAGCGAGAGGTCGTCGCCGCCCGCGATCGAGAGCAGGATCCCGCGCGCACCGGTGATCTCCTCGTCGATCAGCGGCGAGCGCAGAGCCCGCTCGGCCGCCTCACGCGCACGCGAGTCGCCGGGTGCGGACGAGAATCCGATCCCCATCAGAGACGAGCCGGAGTCCTTCATCACCGTGCGGACGTCCGCGAAGTCGAGGTTGATCAGGCCGGGCATCGTGATCAGGTCGCAGATGCCCTGGACGCCCTGTCGCAGCACGTCGTCGGCGATCCGGAACGCCTCGATCATCGGCGTCGACTTGTCGAGCACGTCGAGCAAGCGGTTGTTCGGGATCACGATCGTCGCGTCGCACGCCTCGCGCAGGCCGACGACTCCCTCCTCGGCCTGGCGGGCGCGCCGCGTGCCCTCGAACTTGAACGGCGTCGTGACGATGCCGACGGTGAGCGCGCCGAGCTCGCGCGCAATCCGCGCCACCACGGGCGCGCCGCCGGAGCCGGTGCCGCCGCCCTCGCCCGCGGTCACGAACACCATGTCCGAGCCGCGCAGGGCGTGCTTGATCTGGTCGTAGCTCTCCTCGGCCGACTTGCGCCCGACCTCGGGGTCGGCGCCGGAGCCGAGGCCCTGGGTCAGCTCGCGGCCGATGTGGATCTTCACGGGCGCGTCGGAGGTCTGGAGCTGCTGGAGGTCGGTGTTGATCGCGACGAACTCGACCTGGCCGATGCCGGCGTCCATCATCCGGTCGATTGCGTTCAGGCCGGCGCCGCCGACGCCGACGACGCGGATCACCGCGAGGTAGGCGGACGAGTCTCCGCGCGGGACGCGGTTGAGACGCGGCGCGGGCTCGGGCATCGGCTCGATGTAGCGGCTCACCGGCGGCGGCTCGTCGGCTGGCTCGAGCTCGGGAACGTAACGGGGCTCCGGGATTGCCGGGGCGGCCGGAGGTGGTGGGGGCGCAGGCTGGGAGACGGGGATCGGCGCGGGCGGTGGCGGTGCGGGCGCGACCGGGATCGGCGCCTCCACGACCGGCTCGGGCACGGGCGCAGGTACAGGTACAGGCGCAGGCGCGATCAGCTCCTCCTGGTGGGACGTGTCCTCCCAGGTCGGGACGTGCTCGACCGTGGCCTCCTGCGGCTCGGGGCGCTCCTCGGCGGGCTGGCCGGTGCGCGCAGCCTCCTCGGCCTGGCGCTGCGCAGCCTCGGTGGCCTTGAACAGCTCGGCCAGCGGGCCCTCACGCATGCTCGCGCGCTTGCGTGCCATTGAGCACCTCCTTCGCGAGGTCGCGGTAGAGCTTGGCCGCGTCGCCCGTCGGGTCGTAGGCCATGACGGACTGGCCCTTCACGGGCGCCTCCGCATAGCGGATCGTCTTGCGGATGCGAGTCTTGAAGACGAGATCGCCGAAGTTCTCCTGGAGGATCTCGACCGCCTCTTTCGAGTGCAGGAGCCGCTTGTCGAACATCGTCGGCAGGATCCCCTGGATCTCGACGCGCGGGTTCAGATTCTCGCGGATCATCGTCAGCGTGTTCTCGAGCTGGACGAGGCCGCGCAGCGAGAGGTACTCGCACTGAACCGGGACGATCACGCCGTCGGAGGCGACGAACGCGTTGATCGTCAGCAGGCCGAGCGAAGGCGGTGTATCGATCAGGATGAAGTCGTACTTGTCCTTGACCGACGCGAGCGCCTTCTCGAGCGCGCGCTCGCGGCCGATCATCGAGGAGAGCGCGAGCTCGGCGCCGGCGAGGTCGATCGAGGAGACGGCGACGTCCACCTCGGCCTCGTGGATGATCTCCTCGATCGGAAGCTTGTGGACGAGCACGTCGAACATCGAGCGCTCGATCAGGTCAGGGTTCATCCCCTGACTCATCGTCAGGTTGCCCTGCGGGTCGAGGTCGACCAGCAGCACGCGCATCCCCTTCTCCTTGAAGGCGACGCCCAGGTTGAGCGTGGTCGTCGTCTTCGCCACGCCCCCCTTCTGGTTGGCGAACGCGATCACCCTCGGCAAGCTGACTCCTTTAGCAGTCTTGGCGCGCGCGGTATTCGGGCGCGGTAACAGGTGTGTGAGCCCCATAGGGCTGCATCCTTCGGCTCACTGTAGCGGAGTCCTTCCGCGCTCAGGCCTCGCCGTCCCAGTAACCGAGCGGCTCCACACGGGCGATCACGCCCACTCCGCACCAGAAGATCTTCTTCGAGCGCGGGTACCAGACGATGTCGTTCGGCTCGCGCGTGCCGTAGGCGAGGTAGCCGAGCCCGCTGTCGCCGGCGCGGAATGTGTGGGCGACGCCGGTGCCGGCGGGGCGTGAGACGACGTGTCCCGAGTGGACAGGCGTTTCCTCGCCGTCGAGGACGAGGACGCCGTCGCCCTCGAGGATCACGAAGATCTCCTCCTCTGCCGCGTGACAGTGCTCGGCCACCGCGTAGGCGCCCGGGTGAACGTCGATCCGCTTGAGCCCCGTCGTGACCGAGCCGGCGGCGCGTCCCAGATCGCGCCAGGTCGAGCGCACCCGCCCGTGATCGTCCTCGGTCGGCTCGACGGTGTCGAGATTGACGATCGTGGCGGGGCGTGGGCCGGGCTCGGGTAGAGGCGGCGGCCCGATCGCGACCTCGGCGTGGAACTGCGCGGGGAAGCCGTCGTAGTAGCCGGGGGTGCTCTCGGTGATGCGCAGGCCGACGACCGAGAGGCCGGTGCGCGGGAAGCCGACGCTCTCGTCCTGGGTGCGCGGCCCGAACGAGAGCACATCGAGGTTCTCGAGCGCGTGCAGCGTGTGCGCGACCTCTGCTGCGCGGTAGACGATGCAGTCGCCCGGGCCGATCTCGAAGGTTTCCTCGTCCTGCCATGACAGGCCGCGGCCCGCGAGGACGAAGAAGATCTCCTCTTCGCGCCCGTGCTCGTGCGCTGGAGTCGACCAGCCGCCGGCCGGGATCTCGAGCCGCCGCACGCCGGCGTTGACACAGCCGGCCTCCTCGCCCAGGAAGGTCCAGGTCGCCTTCAGGTGACCGAGCTCGCGCGAGCGCTTTCGGGCGTCGTCCCAGTGCACGATTCCCATGGCTCGTGACTATAAGGGCTCTTATCCGCCGATCGGCATCAGCCTCCCCTCGAGCGCCGCGGCGCACCCTGCCACGGCGTCCTCGGCGCGCCCGTCGACCCGGTCGGTGCGCGCCCAGGCCTCCGCCTCGACGACGAGCAGGCGCAGCTCCGCGAGCAGCGCGGATGCGGGCGCAGCCTCCCGCTCGAGCGCCTCGACTCGCTCGAGCCTCGCCAGCACGGCACGCGCCTCGTCCATGGATCGAGAGTAGCCGTGCAAATGTCACGGCACCGTGCCGTCTCTGTGACGTCTCTAGACCGCAGCCGCGCGGAGCGCGAAGTACCCGGTGGGGCGCGGCCGCAGCCCGAGCAGTGCTTCGTCGAGCGTCGTCACGAGACTCGCCCGGTCGCCGTGCATCAGCGTCTCGACGAGCGCGCGGCGGACGAGGTCGGCCGGCGGCTCGTCACCCTGGAGCGCTGCGTGCAGGTCGAGCCGCTCCTGGCCCGACTCGCCGAGGAGCATCGCCGCGCGCAGCGACGCGGCGAAGAGCCCGTCGGAGCCGCCGAGCAGCGCGGTCAGCGCCTCGCGCAGCTGCTCCGCGCCGGCGGCGCCCTCCTGAAACACGGAGAGCTCCCAGCGATCGAGCGCCTCGCCGAGATCCGGATCGTCGTCAGCCCCGGGCAGCCGCTCGAGCAGATCGCTCACGAGCCGCCCGCGAAACTGGTCGAGCCGCGTCGGCTCACCGGCCGGGATCGTCGCCGCGATCGGCAGCACCGGCCGGATCCCGTACGGCCGCCAGTCGAGTCGCTCGAACAGCACCGGTCCCGCGGCGATCGCCCCAGCAGTGGCGAGACGAAGGGCGGTCACCGCATCGGCGAGCTCGCCCGGCGCATCCGGCGCCTCGCCGCTCCCCGGCGGCAATGACCGCTCGAGCTCGAGCACGCACACACGGTCCGGCTCGCGGCCGAAGTGCTGCGGGAGCAGGCCGCCGGCTTCCGGCCAGGCCGACGCGAGCTCGCCCGCAGCGGCAGCGCGCACGCGGATCCCGTTGCCGAGCTCGACCGTCGCGCCGAGCGAGAGCCCGACCAGCGGCGCGACAGCGGCATACGCGTGCTCGCCGCGGAAGAGCGACACCTCGAGCTCCGCGTACGCGCGGTCGAATGCGCCGTCCTCCCAGTCGAAACCACCGCAGCCCTCGGCCGTCGACACGATCAGCGGCAGCAGCACGCTGTGGAAGAGCGCGGAGTCCTCGCTCGGCGCAGGCCCCGAGTGCGCGCGCGCGAAGATCGCAGCGGACGGCTCGCGGCGCAGATCCTCGAGCGCGAGCCGCGCATCCTCCCGGGCCGCGAGCCGGTCGGCGCGCACCTCGACGTAGCCGCGGACGAGCGGTCGGTACTCGTAGAGAGCGGGCCGGCCGAGCGACGGATGCTCCTCGAAGGAGAACGGCAGCTCGTCGCCGCGTGCTACCTCTTCATGGAGGAAACGGAACGCTCCGAGGCAGAAGCCGCGGAGCGAGCGATGGATGTGCGGAGCGCGTACCGGCACAGCTTGCCCTTACGCTCCGGGCGGCTTCTCTCCTGCCTTTGGGGGAACCGTTATCAAATCTGTCCGTTTGTCGTCTAAGGTGCGAGTCAATCAGGATAGGGGTCCCCGAAGTGAATATTGCGGCACTTTCACGGCGCACAGGAGTTGCGCCCGACACTCTGCGGAAATGGGAGCAGCGCTACGGCGTGCTGAAGCCTCTGCGCACCGTCGGTGGGCAGCGGCGCTACACCGAGCTGGACATCGCGCGCGTCGACTGGCTGCGCGCACGGCTCGCCGAGGGCTATCGGATCGGCGAGGCCGCGAGCCTGCTCGGCGACGGCGTCTCGTCGCCGCCGACCGGCTCCGACGAGCTGCTCGCGAGTCTCAAGGCGGCGGTCGAGGCCGGCGACCACGCGACGATCGCGCGGCTGCTCGACCAGGCCTTCGCGCTCCAGGACGTCGAGGAGACTCTCGCCGAGGTGGCCCAGCCGCTGCTGCGCTGGATCGGCGACCGCTGGGCCGCCGGAGACCTGAACGTCGCGGACGAGCATCTGCTCACCCAGGAGCTGCGCGGGCGCCTCGAGCGGCTGCTCACCGACACGCACGGCGGAGTGCGCGGCGTCGCCGTCCTCCTCTGCGGCCCCGGCGAGCGCCACGAGCTCGGCCTGCTGATGTTCGGCGTGCTGTTGCGCGCCGACGGCTGGGAGATCGCGTACCTCGGCCCCGACACGCCTCTCTCGGATGCCGTCGCGATGGCGAGTCGCCTCTCGGCCCGCCTGCTCGCGATCAGCGTGGGCATGGAGGAGCACGCGAACGCGCTGCGCGCAGCGTTCGCGACCGTCGAGCTTCCGCCGGATTTCCAGATCGTCGTCGGAGGCGCCGCAGCGTGTCCGGTGCTCGCCGGCGATCTCGGCGCGCGCTTCTTCGCAGACGACCTGCCGAATGCGGTGCGCGAGCTCCAGACGCTCGCGATCTAGACCAGCCGCTCCGGGGAGTACGGTCGTCCCCTCTGACGGAGTACGACCTAGGAGGGGGAACGATGAAGAAGTCGAGGCTGCTCGGCCTCGTCGGCGTGCTCGTGCTCGTGGCGGGAGGCGCGGCCACCTTCGCGTGGGCGCAGGCTAACGACGCGACGACGATCAACGCGTGCGTGGCGAAGGACAACGGCGACGTGCGGATCGTCAAGGCAGGCGCGAACTGCCGCCGCGACGAGACCGCGACGAGCTGGAACACCACGGGTCCCGCGGGTCCGGCAGGTCCGGCCGGCGCCGCTGGCCCCGCTGGCCCGGCGGGTCCGCAGGATCCCGCCGGCTCGGGGGAAGCGGTGGCGGCGGCGGCCAGAGCGTGATCGGCACGATCGCGATCACCGGGGCGAAGTCGGGCCAGTTCACCGGCTCGCCGTTCAATATCGAGGGGTTCGATCACGAGATCACCTCGCCGCGCGACCCGGCCTCCGGCCTGCCGACCGGGAAGCGGCAGCACAAGCCGATCACGATCACCGCGGAAGTGGGCATCGCGGCGCCGCAGCTGATGGCGGCGCTCGTCAACAACGAGACGCTTTCGTCGGTCGTGATCAGCCTCTACAAGGCGGGTACGACGACGGTCGGAACGACGATCACGCTCACCAACGCGAGCGAGTCCGACTTCTCGAATCAGTGCGAAGCGGGGTACCCGAACTGCGAGACCGCGTCGTTCACGTACCAGAAGATCACGTGGACGTGGCTGGACGGCAACATCACGGCCTCCGACGACTGGGAGGCGCCGGTCTCCTAGCCGAACGCCTCGATCGGGGGTCGGCGCAGCGCCGGCTCCCGGTCTAGGGGCGCAGCACGGCGCGGCGTGGCCCGGCGAGGAAGCCGGCCTCGACGAGCAGCGCCATCACATCGCCCTCGGTCACCGGCTTGCCGTCGAAGCGCTCGACGGCGAGTCGTTTCGCGCCGCCCGCGCGGACGTAGGCGACGAGCGCGGCGAGCGCGGGCCTGAGCCACTCGTCATCGGGCTCGCGGAGCGGCACGAGAGTGCGGCCGCCGCGCTCGACGAAGAGCGCGGCCTCGCCGCCGAGGAGCACGACCTGCGCTCCCGCCACCCGCGCGGCGCGACCCTGCGAGCGTTTCGGCCACGGCAGCGCGGCGCCGTAGGGCTGGGCGGGATCGGCCGCCGCGAGAACAAGCGCCTCCGGCTCCTCGCCGTCGCGCGGGCGCAGCTCGCGGAGCCGCTCCACTGCTCCCGGCAGGGCGAACTGCGCGCCGCCGAGCCCTTCGACGAAGTAGCCGCGCCGGCACGAGCCGAGCGTCTCGAGCGCGCGCAGCTCGCCGTAGACGGCGCCGTAGCCGCCGGCGATGCCCTCGCCGCGGACGCCGTCACGCATCACGATTCCCTGGCGCTCGAGCAGGAGCTCGGCGAGCGCGCGCCGGTCGAGGCGGCCTTCGAACAGACGCGCGGTCGGTGACCAGCGGCCCTGGGTCGCAGTAATCGCGGCGGCGCGGCTGCGCGAGAAGCGGCGCGGGCGCTCGGAGGTTCGCGGCGCCTCGTACCGGCGGCCGGCGCGGAGCGGCGTCCATGCGTCGTTCGTCACCTCGCCGGCCCAGACGAGATCCCACAGCGCGGGCAGCGCGGTCTCCGCGTCGAGCTCCGCGGCGGCCAGCAGGTCGAACCAGAACTCGGCGCTGCGGCCGAGCGCGGCGCGCAGCGCGCTCATGCGCCTCGCCGTCGGGCGGGGGCGCCGCGCCGGGGCGGCCGAGCACCGGCGCGTCGTCGCGGAAATAGACGGCGACCCGGTCGAGCCCGGCGCCGATCCAGACGAGCTCGCCCGAGGCGCAGAGCGCGTCGAGCTGCTCGGGCCTGTACTGCGGAACGCGGCGCGGCAGCACATCCGACTCCCACAGCGAGACCGGGAGCGGCAGCCCCTGGAGCGGCACGAGCGCCTCGCGTAGAGTCGCGCGCCGCCCGATCCCGTGCCAGTGCGGGAGGAAGCGGCCGAGCGCGGCCTGCTCGGCGGGCTCGACCTCGCGACGCAGGGCGGCGAGCGAGGCGCGGCGGAGGCGGCGCAGCACATCGGGCTCGCACCACTCGCGCTCGGTGCCGCCGGGGCGAAGCTCGCCGCGGACGAGCTTCTCGTCGCGCTCGAGTTCGAGCAGCTCCGGCTCGACGTCGCGGCCGAAGCGCGCGTTGGCCTCGGCCGTCGTGAACGGCCCGCGCCCACGCGCGAAGCGGAGCACGAGCTGGGTGAGCGACTCGGGGCCGCCCTCGAGGAAGACGTCGGGAAGTCCGCTCGGCGGCATCGCGCCGAGCGCGTCGCGGTAGCGGCCCGCGTCCTCCGCGGCGATCAGCCGCTCCTCGCCGGCGACGCGGATCCAGACCGCGCGGCGCTCGCGCACGAGCGGCTCGGCGAAGAGCGGGTCGAGCTCGTCGGCGCGCAGGTCGCCGCGCAGGCGCAGCTGGTCGTGCAGCTCGTCGGGGCTGCGAGGGCCGCCGCGGAGCTGGGCCTCGACCTCGGCGAGCGCGTCGGCGTCGAGCAGGTCGCGCAGCTCCTCCTGGCCGAGCAGCTCGCGCAGGAGATCGCGGTCGAGCGACAACGCCTGAGCCCGGCGCTCGGCCGGCGGCGTGTCGTCCTCGTACATGTACGTCGCGATGTAGTCGAAGAGGAGCGAGGTCGCGTAGGGCGAGGCCGAAGCGGTCTCGACGTCGACGAGATCGACAGCGCGCGTCTGGATGCCGTGCAGGAGCCGCTTCAGAGCGGGCAGGTCGAAGACGTCCTGGAGGCACTCGCGATAGGTCTCGAGCACGATCGGGAACGAGCCGTAGCGGCGGGCGACCTCGAGCAGGCTCTGCGCCTTGAGCCGCTGCTGCCAGAGCGGAGTGCGCTGGCCTGGGCGGCGGCGCGGGATCAGGAGCGCGCGCGCCGCGTTCTCGCGGAAGCGGGCGCCGAAGAGCGCGGTCTGCCCCACCTCCTGCACGACGAGCTCCTCGATCTCGTCCGGGCCGATCGTCAGCTCGGCGATCGGCGGCGAGACATCCGAGTCGGGCAGATGGAGGGCGATCCCGTCGTCCGACCAGAGCGACTGCACCTCGACCCCGAGCGTCTCGCGCAGTCGAGCCGCGAGCGCGAGCGCCCACGGCGCGTGGACTCGCGCGCCGAACGGGCTGAGGATGCAGACGCGCCAGTCGCCGATCTCGTCGCGGAAGCGCTCGATCACGACAGTGCGGTCGGACGGGATCGCGCCCGTCGCCGCTGCCTGCTCGCGCAGGAACGTGACGAGGTTGCCGGCCGCGCGGTCGTCGAGGAAGTGACGCGTGGTGAGCCGCTCGAGCGCCTTGGCATCGGACAGCGCGACGAGCTCGCGCGAGGCGCGGCCGATCGCGTCGCCCAGCTCGTAGGGCCGGCCGATCCCCTCGCCCTTCCAGAACGGCACCGCCCCGGGCACCCCGGGCGCCGGCGAGACGAGCACGCGGTCGCGCGTGATCTCCTCGATCCGCCAGCTCGAGGCGCCGAGCAGGAACACCTGGCCGGCGCGCGCCTCGTAGACCATCTCCTCGTCCAGCTCGCCGACGCGGCCGCCGCCCTCGACGAGGAAGACGCCGAAGAGGCCACGATCCGGGATCGTGCCCGCGTTCGTGACCGCGAGCCGCCGTACGCCCGGGCGGCCGCGAATGACACCCGCAGTGCGATCCCAGACGATCCGCGGCCGCAGCTCGGCGAACTCGTCGGACGGGTAGCGGCCGGCGAGCATGTCGAGCACGTTCTCGAGCTGGACGCGCGAGAGGTCGGCGAACGGATATGCGCGGCGGACCAGCTCGAACAGCTCGTCCACCGTGATCTCCTCGTCGGCGCAGATCGCGACGACCTGCTGGGCGAGCACGTCGAGCGGGTTGCGCGGGATCACCGTCTCCTCGATCGCGCCCTCGTCCATCCGCTCGGCGACGACGGCCGACTCGAGCAGGTCGGCGCGGAACTTCGGGAAGATGCGGCCGCTCGAGACGGCGCCGAGCTCGTGGCCGGCGCGGCCGATCCGCTGCAGCCCGCGCGCGACCGACTTCGGACTCTCGACCTGGATCACGAGGTCGACCGCGCCCATGTCGATCCCGAGCTCGAGCGACGAAGTGGCGACGAGACACGGAATCCCGCCGCGCTTCAGCAACTCCTCGACCTCGACCCGCTGCTCGCGCGCGAGCGAGCCGTGGTGCGCGCGGGCGAGGTCCCGGCCGGCGAGCTCGTTCAGCCGCAGCGCGAGCCGCTCGGCGAGGCGGCGGTTGTTGACGAAGACGATCGTCGAGCGGTGAGACTCGACGAGGCGGAGGATCTCGGGGTAGATCGAGGGCCAGATCGAGTTGCCCTCGCCCGGCTCGCGCATGTCGTCGAGCGGCACGACGACCTGGAGGTCGAGCTCCTTGCGCGAGCCCGCGTCGATGAGCTGGATCGGGCGACTACCCGACACGAAGCGGCCGATCTCCTCGAGTGGACGCTGCGTCGCCGAGAGCCCGATCCGCTGCACAGGGCCCGAGGCGAGCCGCTCGAGCCGCTCGACGGAGAGCGCGAGGTGGGCGCCCCGCTTCGTTCCGGCGACGGCGTGTACCTCGTCGAGGATCAGCGTCTCGACCGAGCGCAGCTGCTCGCGCGCCTGCGAGGTGAGCAGGAGGAAGAGCGACTCGGGCGTGGTGATGAGGATGTCCGGCGGCGTGCGGAGCAGCGCCTGGCGCTCGCGCTGCGAGGTGTCGCCGGTGCGGACGGCGACGGTCAGCTTCGATCCGATCCCCGCGAGCGGGCCACGGAGGTTGCGCTCGACGTCGTAGTTGAGCGCCTTCAGCGGCGAGACGTAGAGGAGGCGGAGCCCGGCTCCGGGCGTCGCGTTCAGCTTGTCGATCCCGTAGAGGAATGCCGCGAGCGTCTTGCCCGAGCCGGTCGGCGCCTGGATCAGCGTGTGCTCGCCGCGAGCGATCGCGGGCCAGCCGAGGGTCTGCGCGGGTGTCGGTCCGTCGAACGTCCGCTCGAACCAGGCCCGTGTCCCTGGACTGAACGGCTTGAGCGGATCCACCCGCTCAGCGTACAGTCCGGGTGATGGCCGCCGACCGCCTCTATTTCACGGCCGACGACGAGGCGAACGCATTGCTCGCGCGCGACCCCGTCGCGCTTCTGATCGGCTTTGCGCTCGACCAGCAGGTCACGGTGCCGAAGGCGTTCTCGGGTCCGCTCGAGCTGCAGCGCCGCCTCGGCACGCTCGACCCAGGGCGGATCGCGACGACCGACCCGGGCGAGCTCGATCGGGTGTTCCGCGAGAAGCCGGCGATCCACCGCTTCCCCGGCGCGATGGCGACGCGGGTGCGCGACCTCTGCGAGGTGATCGTCGAGGACTACGACGGCCGGGCCGAGCGGATCTGGACCGAGGCCGCCGACGGGCCCGACCTGAAGCGCCGGCTCGGCGAGCTGCCGGGGTTCGGCGACATGAAGGTGCGCTCGATGCTCGCGGTGCTCGCGAAGCGCTTCGACGTCCGCCCACCGGGGATCGACGACGTGCTCCCGGGGCACCCGACCCTTGGAGACGTCGACTCGGCGGAGGCGCTCGAGAGCTACCAGGCCGCGAAGCGCGCCCACAAGGCCGCGCGACGGGCCGCCTCCGCTTGATCGAGCTGCGCACGCTCACCGACGGCGGGCAGACCCCAGAGTCGGTCGCCGACGAGCTCGCCGCGTTTCTGGCGGGCGCCGAGCGCTCGCTCGACATCGCGATCTACGACGTGAAGCTGGCCGACCAGGCGGAGCTGACGGTTCTGGGCGCGCTCGTCGCGGCCCGCGAGCGAGGCGTCGCGATCAGGCTCGCGTTCAACTCCGATCACCCCGGCCACATGCACGGGCCGCCGCCGCCCGCGACCGATCCCGACCTGCTCGCCGCGCTTCCGGTCGAGACGCGCGCGATTCCCGGCATCCCGGATCTGATGCACCACAAGTACGTCGTGCGCGACGGGAGCGCGGTGTGGACCGGCTCGACGAACTGGACGCTCGACTCGTGGACGCGCGAGGAGAACGTGATCGTCCGCGTCGCCTCGGAGGCGATCGCCGCGTCGTACACCACGGACTTCGAGCAGCTCTGGGCCAAGGGCTCGGTCGAGGCGAGCGGGGCTGTCCCGCCGACCGAGGTGCAGGTCGACGGGACAGTCGTGCGCGCGTGGTTCTGCCCGCGGCGCGGCCTGAAGCTCGCGCACCGGATCGCGAATGCGATCGGAAGCGCCGAGCGGCGGATCCGGATCGCCTCGCCCGTGATCACCTCCGGGCCGATCCTCGGCTCGCTCGGCGACGTCGTGGCGGACGGGCAGGTCGACGTCGCCGGGGTCGTCGACATCACGCAGATCGAGGAGGTCTTCTCGCAGTGGGGCGAGCACGCCGGCACGACCGCGTGGAAGACCCTGGCGCTGAAGTCCGTGCTGCGGAGCGCGCCGTTCTCCGGCAAGCGCTCGACGCCGTACACGCCGACGAGCGTCCACGACTACATGCACGTGAAGCTGACCGTCTGCGACGACACGGTCTTCGTCGGCAGCTTCAACCTGTCGCACTCGGGCGAGCGAAACGCGGAGAACGTCCTCGAGCTCGAGGACGCCGCGCTCGCCGACCGCCTCGCCGCGTTCGTCGACGAGGTGCGCGCCAGGTACCCTGCCGTCTCGCTGTGAAGACCGCCGCCGCCGCCGCCCTCGCGGCCGCCCTCGTGCTCGGAGGCGCAGCCGCCGCTTCGCCGCACCTCGCCGCCGCGCCGAAGTGCGGGATCTTCCCTGCGTCGAATCCGTGGAACGAGCGGGTGGACTCGCTGCCGGTGGCGAGCGACTCCGCCGCGATCGTCTCGGCGATCGGAGCGGGCGGCAGCGTCCACGCGGACTTCGGCTCCGGGCTCTGGGACGGGGCGCCGATCGGGATCCCGATCACGGTCGTCTCCGGAAGCCAGCCGAAGGTCCATGTCGCATTCGACTACGCGGACGAGAGCGACAAGGGCCCGTACCCGATTCCCGCGAAGGTGAAGATCGAGGGTGGCGGCGACCGGCACGCGATCATCGTCGACCGCGCGAGCTGCAAGCTCTACGAGCTGTATGCGTTGCAGCACGGGAGCAGCGGGTGGACGGCGGGGTCGGGCGCGATCTGGAGCCTGAGCTCGAACCGGCTGCGGCCCGCCGGCTGGACGTCGGCCGATGCGGCGGGGCTGCCGATCCTGCCCGGGCCTCGCGCGGTACGACGACATCGCCTCGGGCGGGATCAAGCACGCGCTGCGATTCACGGTCTCGCGGAGCCGGAAGGCGTTCGTCTGGCCCGCGCGCCACTACGCGAGCTCGGACACCGATCCGAGCCTGCCGCCGATGGGGCTGCGGCTGCGCCTGAAGGCGGGCTTCGACACGAGCGGCTTCCCGCCCCAGGCGCGGGCGGTGCTCGAGGCGCTGAAGCGGTACGGGATGATCGTCGCCGACAACGGCTCGAGCTGGTACATCAGCGGCGCGCCCGACTCACGGTGGTCGAACGACGACCTGCACTCGCTCGGGCGAGTCCACGGGTCCGACTTCGAGGTCGTGGACACGACATCACTCCATCCCTAACCCCCGCCCGCCCACGGGGAACCTCAAAATAGCTCGCGCTGGCGCGCTCGACTGTGCCAACTTCGTGCCGGGTTCCGCGCACCCTAGGATCATCGACTGTGATCCTCGAGAACGGGACGATTCGCACGCTCGATCCCTCACTTCCGATCGCGCGGGCGCTCGCGATCGCCGGTGACCGGATCGCCGGCGGAGTCGGCACCCACGAGGCCGCGCTCGCGAGCCCGGAGACCGTCAACCTCGGCGGTCGGTGCGTCATCCCCGGCCTCAACGACGCGCACGTCCACTTTCCGACGTGGGCGGTCGCGCAGAGCCAGGTCTCACTCGACGGAGCGCGGAGCCTCGACGAAGCACTCGCGCGCGCCGGCGAGGCGGCCACGGCGCTCCCCGCTGGGCGCTGGCTCCGTGGCTACGGCTGGCGCAGCGGCGACTGGTCGTCCGCTCTGGAGCCGACGCGCCAGGCCCTCGACGCGGTGACCGGCGGCCGTCCGGCGGCGCTGATCTCCAAGGACTACCACTCGCTCTGGCTCAACTCCGCGGCGCTCGCACTCGCAGCCGGCGACCTCGAGGTCCCGGGCGGAGTCGTCGAGCGCGATGCGACCGGCGAGCCGACCGGAGTCCTCCGCGAGGAAGCAGCCTGGCGATTCAAGGAGCACCACGTCGTGACCGGCGACGCGGAGTACCTGGAGGCGATGCGCGCCGGGATCAAGCTCGCGCACCGCCGCGGCGTCACCGCAGTCCACGACAAGGACGGCTGGCTCGGTGCGCTGCGCCTCTGGCAGCGTCTCGAGGCCGAAGGACTGCTTGGCCTCCGTGTCCTCCAGTCGATGCCGCACGAGCAGGTCGGAGAGCTGAGCTCGCTCGGCATCCGCAGCGGCTACGGCAACCCGATGCTGAAGCTCGGCCACCTCAAGGTGTTCATGGACGGGACGCTCGGGTCGCAAACCGCATGGATGCTGGACGGATCGGGCGTTCAGATCACGAGCGGCGCCGAGCTCGCGGAGATCATTCGGCGCGGCGCCGAAGCCGGCTTTCCCATTGCCGTCCATGCGATCGGCGATCGTGCAAACCGCGAGGCGCTCGACGCGTTCGAGGCGACCCAGGACGCCTGGCGGCCGCTCGGGCTGCGCCACCGGATCGAGCACGCGCAGTGTCTTGCAGCCGAGGATCTTCCGCGCTTCGCAGCACTCGGGATCGCCTGCTCGGTGCAGTTTTCACACGCGCCGTCGGACCGCGACGTCGCCGATCGCTTCTGGGCCGGGAAGACGGAGGGCGCCTACGCCTTTCGGGCTCTCTGGGAGTCGGGCGCGCTCGTCGCGAACGGCTCCGACGCGCCGGTCGAAGAGCTCGATCCGCTCGCCGGGATCCGCGCGGGCGTGCGCCGGACGATCGACGAACGCCCGGCCTGGCACCCGGAACAGGCCCTCACCGCAGAGCAGGCGCTCCGAGCGAGCACTCTAGGCCCGGCCTGGCTCGCGGGCGACGAGCACCGCCGCGGCAAGCTTCTGCCCGGCTTCCTGGCCGACCTCGTCGTGCTCGACCGGGATCCACTCGACGATGTCGACGCCGAGGTCGTGGCGACGATGATCGCGGGCCGCTGGGTGCACAACCCGCCGCCCTGGGACTGACGGGCGCGGCGGCCACAGCGCGACCCAATTCCCCCGCCTCACCACTGGCCCGCCGCTGCCTTTGCCAGGAGATCGCCGCACTTCTGCGCCGCGGCGTTGAGGATGGTCATACCACCGGGCCGCTTGGAGGATGGGATCCGATACGTGTTGATGAGGGGCCCGCTCCTGGTGGGGTCGGGAAAGTCCTTGACGCCGTGCTTGCGTACACAGTGTGCGAACTCGAGAGCATCTTTCTGCTCCTGCATGCTCCTCTTGCGGCCCATGAACCCCGATGGCTCGAACTGCTTGCACACGCCGATGGCGTGCCTCCACGCCGGTGTGCGCGGGTCGAGCGACGAGCCGTTCAGCACCCCATCGATGGTGAGCGTGCCCGATCCGTCCGGGTCCGGGAACGCGCTGACACCGTTGCCGCGCATGCACCCGGCGAACTTCACCGCCTTCTCATGCGCCGCGGTGGTGCTGCTCTTGCCGGCGGTGCCAGAGCCGTTCGAACAGCCCGCGACGATCACTGCCAGCATGGCAAGGGCGGCCAGCGGCCCGAGTGTTCGCCTCACGGTGTCTCCCCCGAACGCCGGCTTCGAGGCGGAGTGCCTAGCGGCAGGGCTCGTTGCCGCAGATCCGGCACAGCCCGTTGACCGGTCATGCGGTCGACCATGGCGTCGGAAGCAGCGAGAGCCGCCGCGATCCGGTCGTAACCGGGCTGGCCAAGCACGACCCCGGTGATCGTCGTCCGCTTGCCGTCGATCCAGCGGATGGCCCGGAAGGCGAAGCATCCGCCGGCCGCGGCGTCCGAGCCCGTCTTGACGCCTACGAAGCCGTCGTGCCCGAGCAATGTGTTGGTGTTGCGCACGGTGCCGGCGACCGGCAGGGTCGCGCTCGGTGTGGCGACGATGCTCGCGAACACCGGCAGGCGCATCGCCCGATCGACGATGCGCACCTGGTCGGCGGCAGTCGATACGGTTGCGTCGTCGTAGCCGCTCGGGTCGGTGTAGCGGGTGTGAGTCATGCCCAGCGATCGTGCGGCGGCATTCATCCGCGCAACGAACCGATCCACCGAGCCGGCATCCCATCGCGCCAGAACCACGGCGATGTTGTTCGCCGACGGCAGCAGCAGCGCCTGCAGCGCCTGCCGTTCGGTCAGGTGCTCTCCCGCGGCGATGGACACGACCGACTCCTGCTGTCCGCGCCGGCGGTCGGTGTCGACGACATCGGCGTCGGTGAGCGTGATCGTCGGGCCGTCCTCGCCAGGCCCCAGCGGATTGTCGCGGAGCACGAGATAGGCCGTCATCACCTTCGCGACGCTGGCGATTGCAGCCGCGTGCTGATTCGGGCCGGCGTGGACCTGCGACTGTCCTGCGAAGACGACGGCGGCTTGGCCGGCTACCGGCCACACCGTGCTGGGGAGAACTTCGCCAAGCGCTCCACGGTGCTCACTACCAACGACGTCGATGGGTGATGCAGCCGTCGAGGACGAGGACGCGCCCAACTGGACGTAGAAGGATGCGGCGGTCGCCGCGATGACGACCAGGAGGCCGGCGAGACGGATCCTGCGAATCCGGATCCGACGAGTCGTTGGCTGGTGGTAGGTCATGCCTCCATTCAAGGCAGCGTGGCGTTGCCGGCACGTATGGGGTTTTCGATATGCCGGCGATACGCGCCAGCTCGTAGCATCCGAGGATGCGGGTCTTGATCGTCGAGGATGAGCCCTACATGGCAGAAGCCATCCGCGATGGCCTACGCCTCGAGGCGATTGCGGCAGATATCGCGGCTGACGGCGACGCCGCTCTGAAACTCCTGAGCGTCAACGCCTACGACATCGCCGTTCTCGACCGAGACATTCCCGGACCGACCGGCGACGAGATCGCCAGGCGCATCGTCGCCGCCGGTAGCGGCATGCCGATCCTCATGCTCACCGCTGCCGACCGTCTCGACGACAAGGCGACCGGATTCGAGCTCGGCGCCGACGACTACCTCACGAAGCCGTTCGAGCTCCAAGAGCTCGTGCTCCGTCTCAGAGCGCTCGACCGCAGGCGCGCCCACAGCCGGCCGCCCGTGCAAGAGATCGCAGGTCTCCGATTGGATCCGTTCCGCCGCGAGGTCTACCGCGACGAGCGGTACGTGGCACTGACCAGGAAGCAGTTCGCCGTGCTCGAGGTCCTCGTCGCAGCCGAAGGCGGCGTCATCAGCGCCGAAGAGCTCCTGGAACGCGCGTGGGACGAGAACGCCAACCCGTTCACCAACGCCGTGCGCATCACCGTCTCAGCCCTGCGCAAGCGCCTCGGCGAACCCCCGATCATCGCCACCGTGGCCGGCGCCGGGTACCGCATCGACACAGGATCAGGCGCCAGGCCCGAGGGAGCAGATCGTGGATAGAGCCCCCGGTTTGAGCGCCCGCCTCAAGCTCACCCTCAGCTACGCCGGCTTCCTCATGGTTGCGGGTGTCTTGATGCTCGCGGCCGTGTGGGCGGTCATTCTGCGCTACATACCCAACGGGGTGCTCTTCCACATGCATCCCTCGTGGTGGTTCCTGTTCGACCGCTCCGACCCTCTGCACGGCTTCGGCTCCGTCGCGGCCATCGTCCTGGCGTTCCTGCTGGTATTCGGTCTGTTGGGAGGCTGGCTTCTCGCCGGCCGCATGCTCGCCCCCCTGACGCGCATCACGGACGCCACACGCCTGGCTGCGGCCGGGTCGCTCTCCCATCGGATCCAGTTGGAGGGCCGCGGAGATGAGTTCCGCGAGCTCGCCGATGTCTTCGACACCATGCTCGCGCGGCTCGAAGCACAGATCGCCGAACAGCAGAGATTCGCAGCCAACGCCTCGCACGAACTGCGCACCCCGCTGGCGATCACGAAGACGCTTCTCGACGTCGCCCGCAACGATCCCAACCGCGACACAGGCGAACTTATCGATCGCATCGACGCCGTCAACACCCGAGCGATCGACCTCACTGAAGCATTGCTCCTGCTCAGCCGCGCCGACCAACGGTCATTCACCCCGGAGCGCGTCGACCTATCTCTCACCGCGGAAGAAGCCACTGAGACGCTCCTCCCCCTCGCAGAGAAACGCGGCCTCACCATCGAAACCTCCGGCGACCCGGCCGCCGCGATCGGGTCACAAGCGCTGCTGCTGCAGCTGACCACGAATCTCGTGCACAACGCGATCGTTCACAACCTGCCCGAGCACGGGACCGTGTGGGTCGCGACGAGCGTTCACCGCAAGAGCGTGGCGCTCACTGTCGAGAACACCGGCGAAAAGCTCACCCCGCAGTCGGTGGCCACGCTCGCCGAGCCGTTTCTTCGCGGCACCGAACGCATACGCACCGACCACGCAGGTGACGGCCTCGGCCTGGCAATCGTCAAGAGCATCACCAACGCGCACGACGGAACCCTCACCCTCAACCCCCGCGCCGCCGGCGGGCTCCGCGTCACGGTGCAACTACCCGCCGCTCCGCAAATCTAGACACGTGAACCGAATCGGCCGGCGCGAGGGTTTGTCGCGCCGACCTTCTCGCTACAATGGGCGCTATGCGCACCATGAATTCCGTCCACATCAAAGCGAATTGCTCCGTTGCAGCGTCGGCGGAGATCATCGGCTCGAAGTGGACCGCGCTCCTCGTTCACGATCTCTCCGAGGGCCCGCGCCGGTTTTCCGAGCTCGAGCACTCGTGCCCGGGGATCAGCCCACGCACCCTGTCCGAGCGCCTGCGCGCGCTCGAGCACGACGACATCGTCGAGCGCCACAGCTATCCCGAGTCACCGCCCCGCGTCGAGTACGAGCTGACCGAGAAGGGCGCCGCGCTGCTGCCGATCATCGAGGCCATGCGCGAGTTCGGCCACGACTGGCTCGGCGACGACCCGCACGCCCACGCGCACTAGAGCGCGGCGTAGGCCAGAAACAGTTCGCGCGCGGCGGCGACGCCGAGCGGCAGATGCTCGAGCAGCATGCGCTCGTTCGGCGAGTGGATGTTCCCTTCCGGCAGGTCGAAGCCGGTGATCACGGTCGGGATTCCCTTGTCTGCGAGCGCCGGCACGATCGGCAGCGAGCCGCCCGACCGGACGAGCAGCGGCCGCACGCCGAGCACGCGCTCGAACGCGTCGAGCCCGAGCTGGATCGCCGGCTCGTCGGGACGGACGAGACCCGGCGGCGCCGAGGCCTGACGCTCGATCTCGAGCTCGGCCCCGACAGGGGCCGCGTCGCGCAGCAGCTGCTCGAGCGCCGCGGCGACCGCGTCGATGTCCTGCCCGGGCGCGAGCCGGATCGACAGGTTCGCCTCGGCGAAGACCGGCAGCACCGTCTTCTGGAAGATCGCCGAGCCGCCCTCGATCCCGTGCACGTCGACCGCCGCGCCTGCCCACGTGCGGAGGTAGTACTCGTCGGCGGCGGCCTCATCCATCGGGCGCGCGCCCTGGTCGGCGAGCACCTCCGGGCCGGGCTGAAGCGTGCGCCAGGCGGCGAGCTCGTCCTCGGTCGGCGGGGTTATCCCCGCTCGAAGCGATTCGGGGAGCAGTCCGTCGGGTCCGGCGACAACGGCCTGGAGCGTCTCCATCAGTGCGTGCATCGCGTTGAGCGCGGCGCCCCCGAACATCCCGGAGTGCAGGTCGCGCGCGCCTGTGCGGAGCTTCACGTGGAAGTACGCGATCCCGCGCGCCGAGAGGTTGAAGCAGGGCACGCCGCGGGCGAGCATGCCGCTGTCGAAGATCACGCAGGCGTCGGCGCCACGCTCGTCGGCCTCGAGGAACTCGACGATCGAGTGCCCGCCCGTCTCCTCCTCTCCGTCGCAGGCAAAGCGGACGTTCACCGGCAGGCGTCCCTCGCGGGCGAGCTCCGCCGCCGCCTGGAGCAGCATCCAGAGCTGGCCCTTGTCGTCGGCCACGCCTCGCGCGTAGAGCCAGCCGTCGCGCGCCGTCGGCTCGAACGGCGGCGACTCCCACTCGTCGAGCGGCGCCGGCGGCTGCACGTCGAAGTGGCCGTAGCAGAGGACGGTCGGCGCGGACTCGGCATTTTCGGAGGCGCGCAGCTCGCCGACGGCCAGCGGCTGCCCGTGCCAGTCGACGAGCTGGCACTCACCGCCCGCGCGGCGGATGAATGCGCAGACCCACTCGCCCGCCGCGACGACATCGGCGAAGTGCGCCGGGTCTGCGCTGACCGAGGGAATCCGCAGGAGCTCGGAGAGCTCGTCGAGCAGTGCCGGCTCCATGTCGGGCGAGTCTACGCGACGTCGCGCAGCTTCTGGCTCTCGGCCAGCGCGCGGAGCTTCTTCAGGCTCTGATTCTCGATCTGGCGGATCCGCTCGCGCGTGACGTTGAACGTCCGCCCCACCTCGTCGAGCGTGCGCGGATGCTGCCCGTCGAGCCCATATCGAAGCTCGAGCACGCGCCGCTCGCGATGGGAGAGCGTCCCGAGGATCTTCTCGAGCGCCTCCTTGCGGAGCGTCACCTCGGCCGCCTCGTCGGGAAGCGGCATCGACTCGTCGGTGAGGAAGTGGCCGAACTCCGACTCCTCCTCGTCGCCGACCGGCTTCTCGAGCGAGACCGGCGTCTGCGCGCTGCGGCGGATCTGCTCGACCTCCTCCGGCGAGAGATCGAGATCGAAGCCGATCTCGGCGGCCGTCGGCTCGCGCCCGAACTCTGCGCGCAGCTTCCGCTCGGACCGGACGATCTTGTTCAGCTTCTCGACGACGTGGACGGGCATGCGGATCGTGCGCGCCTTGTCGGCGAGCGCGCGCGCCACGGCCTGGCGGATCCACCACGTCGCGTAGGTCGAGAACTTGAAGCCCTTGCGGTAGTCGAACTTCTCGGCGGCGCGGACGAGGCCGATCGTGCCCTCCTGGATCAGGTCGAGGAACGGCAGGCCCTGGTTCCGGTACTTCTTCGCGATCGAGACGACCAGCCGGAGGTTTGCCTCGACCATCTGCTGCTTCGCGCTGTGGTCGCCGCGCTCGATCCGTTTCGCGAGCTCGACCTCCTGCGGCGCGGTGAGCAGGTTGACGCGGCCGATGTCCTTGAGGAAGAGCTGCAGCGAGTCGGTCGAGACTTCGCGCGGCTCCTGTTCGGGGACGATCTCCTCCTCGACGACTGCCTCGGCGGCTTCGACGACCTCGATGTGGAGCTCCTCGAGGGCGTGGTAGAAGTCGTCGATCTGGCCGGCTTCGAGGTCGAGCTCGTCGAACGCGAGCGCGATCTCGTCGGCGCTGAGCGAGCCGGACTCGCGAGCGGCCTCGAGGAGACCCTTGGCCTCGTCGGTCTCGAGCACGTCGACCACGACGACGCTCGGTACCTGCGTTCCGACCCCCTCTGCTCCGCTCATCGAACCCCCTCCGGACGCGGACTCCAGATTCCGTGCGCGCTCAGCTTAGATGCAACTGGACGATTTTGCGCGGGTGCGGAACTTTTACAGGACCCGGACAACTCCGCCATAGGCCGCTCGGCCCATTCGCCCTCACCGGGCCTTGATCCCTTTCAGGCTCTGGAGGAAGCGCGCAGCCTCCTTGCCGAGCTCCGTCGTCGGCCCGTCGGCGACCGCGAGCCGCAGCTGCGCCCGGGCCTGCTTGAGCTCGCCGAGCCAGAGCAGCAGGAGGCCGAGGTGGAAGCGGACCGCGGGCGAGCGCGGGAACCGGCGCGCGAGCGGGCCGAGCTGCGAGAACGCGAGCGACGGGTTTGCCTTGGTGAAGCGGCCGACGGCGGCTGCGACCTGCGCTTCGGGATCGTTCGGCGCCAGCGCGGCGGCCGCGGCGAACTGCCGCTCCGCCGAGAGCGGGTGCCCGAGCCGCTGCAGCGCGATCCCGTAGACGAGCTTGTCCTTGTAGGTGCCGGTGGCGGCTCGCCGCTGGAGCGCGATCAACTGCTGCGGCGGCGGCAGGCGGGTGACCGCAGTCGGCGGCGCATAGCTCGTGACGACGTACGGCAGTCCGCGCGGGAAGCCCGGATGGAGCAGGTCGTTGGCCCGGACGCCAGAGGGCGTGTCGGGCCCGACCGCCGCTGCGCGACGCCACGCGCCGAGTGCGCTCGCATCGTGACCCGCCCAGTAGCGGACGAGGCCGAGGTTGAGCAGGACCTCCGCGTTCTTCGGGTTCGCGATGGCGAGCCGCTCGACCGTGGCGAGCGAGCCTTTCGGCCATGCTGCGAACGCGCTGCCGAGCTGCCCCTCGACCGACGAGTCGCGCCCGAAGATCTTCGCCGCACCGCCGGCGTTCCCGCCCGTGTAGAGCGTCGAGGCCCGCCGCAGCGCGACGGCGGCAGGATCGGTGCGGACGCCGAGGTCGAGCTCGAGCGGCGGCAGGCCCTTGCGCTGCCCGACCGGGGCCGCCTTGCTCCCGCCCGAGGACTGGAAGGCGGCGATTCCCGCAACGGCGCCGGCAGCCACGACGGCGACAGCGACGACCACTGCCGTGACACGCGTTCTCGGGCTCACGGCCGCGACCGTAGCGGGAATGCGGGAGTGCGCGGCGTAGTTACAACTCCTGCGCGCCGACCACAGTGGCCCCGGCGTCGCTATATTTCCAATAGCAATGGCTTCCTACCGCGAACTACTCAACCAGGTGAAGGCGGAGATCCACGAGATCGACGCCGCTGCCGCGCTCGAGCGCCATGAGGGCGAGGATGCGCCGCTCTTCGTCGACGTGCGCGAGCACGACGAGTGGAACGAGGGTCACATCCCGGGTGCGGTGCACGTTCCGCGCGGCTTCCTCGAGTCGCGCATCGAGGGCGTTGCGCCCGACCACGACCGTCCGATCGTCGTCTACTGCGCCGGCGGCGCGCGCTCGGCGTTCGCCGCGAAGGCGCTCGACGAGCTCGGCTACAGCCAGGTCGTCTCGCTCGCTGGCGGGTACACCGACTGGAAGCGGAACGGCTACGCGACGAAGCTGCCGGTGGCGCTCGACGCCGCCAAGCGCGCGCGCTACAGCCGCCATCTCCTGATTCCGGAGGTCGGCGAGGAAGGGCAGCTCAAGCTGCTCGACTCACGGGTGCTCCTGATCGGCGCCGGCGGGCTCGGCTCCCCCGCCTCGCTCTACCTGGCCGCCGCGGGCGTCGGCACGCTCGGCATCGTCGATGCCGACGTCGTCGACGAGTCGAATCTCCAGCGCCAGATCGTCCACTCGACGAGCACGCTGGGCCACTACAAGGTCGACTCGGCGAAGGCGACGATCGAGGCGCTGAACCCCGACGTCGAGGTCGTGCCGTACCGCGAGCGCCTCACCTCCGAGAACATCGAGCGGATCCTCGGCGACGGCTGGGACCTGATCGTCGACGGCGCCGACAACTTCCCGACGCGCTACCTCGTCAACGACGCGTCGGTGTGGCACGACATCCCGGTCGTGCACGGCTCGATCTACCGCTTCGAGGGCCAGGTCACCGTCTTCAAGCCGCATGAGGGCCCCTGCTATCGCTGCCTCTTCCCGCAGCCGCCGCCGCCCGAGCTCGCGCCGAGCTGCGCCGAGGGCGGCGTGCTCGGAGTCCTCCCCGGGATCATCGGCTCGCTCCAGGCCAACGAGGCGCTGAAGCTCCTGCTCGGGATCGGCGACTCGCTGATCGGCCGGCTCCAGCTGATCGACGCGCTCGGCTCGACGATCGACGAGGTCTCGCTGAAGCGCGACCCGACCTGCCCGGTCTGCGGCGAGCACCCGACGATCACCGACTACATCGACTACGTCGAGTTCTGCCAGGCCGGCCGCGGAGTCGCTCCGTGACCGCCGTGCGGATCCCGCCGACGCTGCGCCCCGAGGTCGGCGGCGCGCGCCAGGTCGAGGCGAACGGCGCCACGGTGCGCGAGCTGCTCGACGACCTCACAGACCGCTTTCCGAGCCTCGGCACACAGCTCTGGGAGGACGGCGACATCGCGCCGTTCGTGAACGTGTATCTCGAGGGCGAGGACGTCCGCACGCTCGACGGGCTCGAGACGCCGGTCAAGGAAGGCTCCACCGTGATCCTGCTCCCGGCGATGGCCGGCGGTGCATAGGGTCATCACCCCCTCGCTGCTCGACCTCGTCGGCGACACGCCGCTGGTCGAGCTGGCGCGCCTGACGCCCAAGGCGTCGGTGCGGATGTACGCCAAGCTCGAGGGCCAGAACCCGACCGGCTCGATCAAGGATCGTGTCGCGAAGTCGATGATCGACGCGGCCGAGACCTCCGGCGAGCTCGAGCCGGGCCGACACCTGCTCGAGCCGACGAGCGGCAACACCGGCATCTCGCTCGCGCTGATCGCCAAGCTCAAGGGCTATCCGCTCACCTGCGTGATGCCCGAGAACGCGACCGAGGAGCGCAAGCGCCTGCTGCGCCTCTACGGCGCCGAGATCATCCTCTCGCCCGCCGCCGAGGGGTCGAACGGCGCCGTCCGCATCGCGCTCGAGCTGGCCGAGAGCGACCCGCGCTACTTCATGCCGTTCCAGTACGGCAACGAGGCCAACCCGCGCGCCCACTACGAGGGCACCGGCGCCGAGATCGCCGCCGCGCTCGACCGCGTCGACGTGCTCGTCGCCGGGCTCGGCACGGGCGGCACGCTGATGGGCGCCGGCGACCGGCTCCGCGAGAGCTTCCCCGGGATCGTCGTCGCCGCGGCCGAGCCGCTTCCCGGCGACCCGGTGATGGGGCTGCGCTCGCTCGAGGACGGCTACGTGCCGCCGATCCTCGACATCTCGAAGCTCGACCGCAAGCTGCTCGTCTCGAACGCCGAGGCCGTCGCCGCGGTGCGCGCACTGCTCGACAGCGAGGGCATCTTCGCCGGCGTCTCGTCCGGCGCCAGCCGTGCACGTGGCGCGGAAGCTCGCCGAGGAGCTCGACGAGGGCGTCGTCGTCTGCATCCTCGCCGACGCCGGCTGGAAGTACCTCTCCGCCGACTTCTGGGAAGCCGACGACGTGGCCGAGTCGATGGAGCGCACGCTCTGGTGGTGATCCCTGCGGAGGTCCGCGAGGCCCTCCGTGCGCACTCCCATGCCGAAGCGCCGAACGAAGCCTGCGGGCTGCTGCTGCTCCGCGACGGCACCGCCGAGCGCTACCTGCCGGGTCGCAACGTCGCGGCCTCGCCGTACCGCTTCGAGCTCGCCTTCGACGACCCCGACGTGTGGTTCCTCGAGGACGAGGGCTACGAGCTCGCCGTCTTCCACTCGCACCTCTCGTCGCCGGCTCACCCGTCCAGGACCGACGTCGAGAACATCGGTCTCTGGGACGGGAAGCCGTACGTGATCTACTCGCTCGCGCGAGACGAGCTGGCCGCCTTCAGGATCGAGGGCCGCGCGATCGTCGAGCTGCCGCTCAGCTGACCTTGAAGCTGCCCTTCATGAACGACTTGTGCGGGTCGCAGACGAACTTGTAGGTGCCCTTGGTGAGCTTGACCGTCCACGTCTGGTTGCCCGTCTTGGGGACGGAGGTCGTCTTGTTGACCCCGGGGCCGGTCAGATGGAAGTCGTGCTGGGAGGACTTGTCGGCGATCTTGAACGTGTAGGTGCCGGCCTTGAGCGCCGTGACCTTCTTGCCGCCCTGGGTGAGCGTGATCGTGAAGCCCGGCCCGACCGTCCCGTTGAGGGTCGGTGTGGCGGCCTGCGCGGCGACGGCCACGACGAGCACCGCGAACGGCGGCGAGGACGGCGATGCGAATGCGGTTCAAAGCGAATCTCCTTGGTCGGCCTGCCTGTCGTCCCGAGCGTAGCTAGACCCTTCCTCGCTGTGCTTCTCGAAGTGCACCTCGAGCCGCTCGATCCGCGAGCCCTCGACGTCGACCACGATGAAGCGCACGCCGTCCCAGCTGACCTCGTCGCGCGGCTCCGCGGCACGGCCGAGCTCGCCGAAGACGAAGCCGGCGACCGTGTGGTAGTCCTCGTCCGGGAGCTCGACGTTGAACTGCTCGTTGAAGTCGTCGATCGTGAAGGTGCCGTCGATCCGGATCGTGTGCTCGTCGACCTGCTCGACGGTCTCGTCCGGGAGGTCGTACTCGTCGGCGATCTCGCCCACGATCTCCTCGAGCAGATCCTCGAGGGTGACGATCCCCTCCATCGCGCCGTACTCGTCGACGACGATCGCCATGTGCTGCTTCGTCCGCCGGAACTCCGCCAGCAGCGCGGCGAGATCCTTCGTCTCGGGGACGATGTACGCCGGCCGGAGGATGTTCTCGACCTGCGCATCGGCGAGGCCGACGTCGTGCATCGCCGAGAAGAGGTCGCGCACGTGGAGAATGCCGACGATCTCGTCGAGCGAGCCGCGGTAGACGGGATAGCGCGTGTACGGCGAGTCGATCACTGCCGCGAGCATCTCCTCGGGCGGCAGGTCGATCGAGAGCGCGACCACCTCGGGCCGCGGCACCATCACGTCCGAGGCCTCCTTGTCGGCGAAGTCGAAGACCTTGTAGAGCATCTCCTGCTCCTGCGGCTCGATCTCGCCGCGCCTGGTCGCGTCGCCGAGCAGCATCCGCAGCTCGGCCTCCGAGTGAACGCCGCCCTGCGCGTCGGCCTGGAGCCCGAGCGCACGCAGGACCATCTCGGTCGAGCGCTGGAGCACCCAGATCACCGGCTTCATGATCACGAAGAAGCCGCGCACCGGATTCGAGACTGCGAGGGCCGTTTTCTCCGGGTAGCTCAACGCGACGCCCTTTGGCACGAGCTCGCCGATCACGACGTGGAAGAACGTGATCACGAGGAACGCCAGGATCACCGCGACGGCCGTCGCCACGAGCGGGTCGAAGACCTTCACGAGCGCGTGCTCGCCGAGGGCTCCGATCGCCAGGCTGGTGAGCGTCACGCCGAGCTGCATCGCCGCGATGAACCGCGGCGGGTTGGCCGTGATCCGCAGCACTGCGCGTGCGCGGCGGTTCCCCTGCAGCTCGAGCTCGGCGAGACGCGTGCGCCGCACGGTGACGAGGCCGTACTCGGCCGCGACGAAAAAGCCGTTGAGCAGGATGATCGCCGCGACGGCGACCAGCTCTAGCGTAAGTGTCATGCCTCGCCCCGCGAGGCGCTTGTACTAGGGAGATCGTCTACCAAAGATGATCTACGCGGCAGTATAGGCAACGAGGCTGTCGGCACCCGTCCGCGCGGCGCCGCCCTCGAGCACTAGCCGCTCGAGGTGCGACAGGGTCTCGGCGACGGCGAAGCGGCGGGCGGCCGGCTTCAGCTCGCGACCGAACAGGTTCAGCGAGACCTGGTAGCCGGAGCGCGGCTCGTCGGAGAGCGAGGCGGCCGTCCGCGCCAGGCGGACGCGGTGGTGCTCGATCAGCTCGCGCGCGCGGCCGCTCGGATCGTCGATGATCGCGCCGTGGCCGCCGAGCGCGAGCCGCGCGTCGAGCTCGATCGTGCGCTCCAGCGATGCGAGGTAGTCGCCCAGCGGATCGGGGCGGCTCTCCGGATAGAGGCCGACGGCCGGCGAGATCGGTGTCAGAAGATGATCGGCCGCGATCAGCACGCCGTCCTTGAGCAGGCAGAACTGGCCGTCGGCGTGGCCCGGCATCGCCACCGCCTCCCACCCGTCGACGAGCGCGCCCGGCTCGAGCACCGTCGGCTGCTCGGCGTAGCGGATGAAGGCGCCGTAGAGGAAGCCGACCTCGAGCAGCTCGTTCGCGACGGTCGTCGGCACCCCGTTGGCGAGAAACCACTCGGCGATGCGGTTCGGCCAGTCGGGGCTGCCCCACACGAGCAGGCACTGCTCGTAGTCGAGCGCGCCCTCGTAGACCTCCGCGCCTGTGAGGTCGCGGACGTCCGCTGCGGCGCCGACGTGATCCGGATGCATGTGGGTGATCACGAGCCGGCGGACCTCGAGCCCGGCGAGCTCCTCGGCCCAGCGCTCCTTCGCGTCGGGCAGCCCGAGCCCGGTGTCGACGAGGGTCCACCCGTCCTCGCCCTCGAGGAGGTAGGTGTGGACGTGCCCCGGCCGGCTCGGCAGGGGCAGCGTCACGCGCATGATCCCGTCTTCGATCCGCTCAGCGACCGGCGCCATGGGACGAGTATCGCGGAGCGCGCCGCAGCGCGGACTAGACTGCGCACACCGTGGCGGAGGGCAACGAGATCACGTGCCTGATCGTGGACGACCACGAGGTCGTTCGCGAAGGCCTGCGCCTGTCGCTGTCGCGGGCGCCGCACATCCGCGTCGTGGGTGAGGCGGCCGACGGCGAGAGCGCGGTCGCGCTGGCCGAGCGGCGCCGTCCCGACGTGGTGATCATGGACGTGCGGATGCCCGGAATGGACGGGCTCGAGGCGACGAAGATCCTCAGCGAGCGCGTCCCCGACACCGCCGTCTTGATCTTCACCGCCTACAGCGAGCGCTCGCTGCTCAGCCGCGGGCTCGAGTCTGGTGCGAAGGGCTACATCCTCAAGGAGGCGCCGCACCCCACGCTGCTGCGCGCGATCGAAAAGGTCGCTGCGGGCGAGGGCTACGTCGACCCGGCTCTGATGCCGTCGTTCCTGCCAGGCAAGGACCAGACCGACATGCTCACCGGCCGCGAGCGCGAGATCCTGCAGCTGCTCGCCGACGGGATGTCGAACGCCGACGTCGCCGCCCGGCTCTTCATCAGCCAGGAGACGGTCAAGAGCCATGTCCGCCACATCCTCTCGAAGCTCGAGGCGGACACCCGCACGCACGCGGTCGCGATCGCGCTGCGTGAGGCGATCATCGACTAGTGAGCGTTGCGCTGATCGTCCTCGCCGCGCTGGCGCTCGTGGCGGCGGGTATCGCGGTCTACCTGCTGTTCGCCGAGCGCCGGCGGCACATCGAGATCGAGGAGGAGCTCTCCGCCCAGGCGAGCCACCTCGAGCAGCTCGTCGAGTCGACCACGGCGATCGCGTCGAGCCTCGAGGAGGCGCACGTGTTGGAGCAGACGCTCGAGGAGGCGGAGCGGCTGTTCGAGGCGCGCGCCAGCCTACTGCCCGCGGGCGAGCGCGGCGGCGTGACGCTGCCGATCCGCGTCCGCAACACCGAGGTCGCGGCGCTGCGGATCCAGACCGAGCGCAAGCTTTCGCGCGGCGACCTCGCGCGCGCCGCGGTGCTCACCGACGTCGCGGGCCGCGCGGTCGAGAACGCGCGCCTGCTCGAGGAGGCGAAGGTGCGCGAGGCCGCGCGCGCCCAGCTCTCCGACCAGCTGATCACCGCCGAGCAGGACGAGCGGCGCCGGCTCGCGCTGTTCCTCCACGACGGCCCCGTCCAGTCGATGGCCGGGATCGCGCTGATGCTCGACGGCGCGCAGCACGCGATCGAGACCGACCAGCTCGACCAGGCCAAGGCCGTGATCGCCTCTGCCCTCGACCGCCATCGCCAGACGATCCGCGAGCTGCGCGACCTCTCGTTCAACCTCGAGCCGGTCGTCCTCCGCGACCAGGGCTTCGGCACGGCGGTGCGCGCGCTCGCCGAGATGCTCGGGATGGCGAACTCGATCCAGATCGACGTCGACGTCGAGCCTGCGGAGGAGCTGGCCGAGAATACGCAGGCCGCGCTCTACCAGATCATCCGCGAGGCGCTGAACGGCGCGATCCGCCGCGGCCCGCCCACGCAGGTCACGGTGCGGGTCGAGCTCGCCGACGACGGCGGGATCGCGACGGTGATCGCCGACGACGCGCCGGGCGAGCGGCGGCGCACGAGCTTCGACGCGATCGCCGAGCGGGCGCGCGCGATCGACGGCCGCTTCAGCGTCGAGCAGGGCGAGGACGGCGGCACGACCGTGCGCGTCGACCTCCCGGCCTACACCGTCTAGTTACTCGATCGGCGAGTTCTGGACGTTGAACTCGGTCGCGTAGGCCGCAGTGAGGTTGTTGACCACGTCCATCCCCTCGGGGTAGGCGTAGTTGATCTTCACGAAGGCCTCCCACTTGTCGGGAAGAGCGTCCTCCGGGAAGATCGCCTCGACCGGGCACTCCGGCTCGCAGGCGCCGCAGTCGATGCACTCCTCGGGGTCGATCACGAGGATCCGGTCGGCCTCGTGGATGCAGTCCACGGGGCAGACGTCGACGCAGGAGCGGTCCTTCACGTCGATGCACGGCTCGGCGATGATGTAGGTCATATTCGAGTCCTACTCTACCGATGCGACCAGCTGGTCTACCAGTTCAGGTGCGCGCTCCACGAGCGCCGATTTCACGATCACCTGGTCGAATCCTGCCGCATGTGCGTCGCGCAGCCCGGCCGTGTCGGTGTGATTCGTGAAGCCGAGAATCGGGATGTCGGGATAGGTGTCCGCGACTTCCTGCGCGTCGATCCGCGAGATGTCGCAGATCACGAGCTCCGGCGGCTCGACGCTGTCGACCGTGATCAGGCGATGGCCCGGAAGGAGCACCTCCAGCTTCGAGCGGAAGAAGAGGTCGACCCCCGCCAGCAGGATCGTCGCCATGCCGTGACGCTACCACCCGCTTCGGTCGTCGCGGCGTGAGCGAGGCGCTGGAACGGGGCCTCGAGCTGCTGCGGGCCGGAGAGTGGTTCGAGGCGCACGAGGAGCTCGAGCTCGCCTGGCGCGCGGCGCCCGCCGAGGAGCGCGACTTCTGCCAGGGGCTCGTCCACGTCGCGGTCGCGTGGTATCAGGCCGGACGCGGGCGCCGGGTCGGGTGCGAGCGGCAGCTCGAGAAGGCGGCGCGGCGGCTCGGCCCGTACGCACCGGAGCACCGCGGCGTCGATGTCGTCTCCGTGCTCGCGCAGGTCGAGGCGGCGCAGGCGCTCGGCTCGCTCGACCTCGCGCCGCTGCGGATCTAGACGCCGAGCCCGAACACGTTCAGCGCCCGGTTGATGCCGACGCGCAGCCACCAGTAGCGGTCGAAGAAGAGCAGGAGGCCGAGCGCGACGAGGATCGCGCCGCTGACGACGCGGATCACGGTGTAGTGGTCGCGCAGCCAGCGGAACGCTCCCATCGCGCGGGTGAACGCGATCCCGGCGAGGAGGAACGGCACGGCGAGCCCGAGCGAGTAGGCGAAGAGGAGCAGCGACCCTTCCCACGCGGTGTTCGAGCCGCCGGCGAGGATCAGGATCGAGGCCAGCACCGGGCCGACGCACGGCGCCGCACAGACCGCGAACGCGGCGCCGAGCAGCAGCCCCGAGCCGCGCCGTTGCGCGCCGCCGACGAGGCCCGGCGCGATCAGCCGCTCGGGCACCGGCAAGAGCCCGAGCAGCGCCAGCCCGAGCACGATCACGACGAAGCCGGCGATCTCCTGCAGCACTCGCTGGTTGTGGACGAGTGACCCGCCCGCGGCGCCTGCGCCTGCGCCGAGCAGGACGAAGAGCAGCGTGAAGCCCGCGATGAAGGGCAGGCTCGCGACGGTGACGCGGCGTGCGGTGCCGCGCTTGCCGAGCTGCGCGGGATCGACCGCCGAGACCGCCGAGAGGTAGCCCGGCACGAGCGGCAAGACGCAGGGCGCGAGGAACGAGACGAACCCCGCTGCGAACGCGATCGGGAGCCGGCCGGTCATGCGTCGAGCCGGGCGAGCTCCTCGTCCACGCGCCGCTCGAGGTCGGGCTCGAGCGCGGCCGGCGGCGGCGCGGGCTCGGACGCCTCGCGCGAGCGGCTCCAGTGCCAGACCGCGACGCTCACCGCGCCGACCCCGACGAGCAGCCCGGCGAGCGGCAGCCACCAGGCGAGCAGGCCGAAGCCCTTGTGCGGCGGCGCGGCGAGGATCGCCGGCCCGTACTGGACGACGAGCTCGCGCTTGATCTCGCTCCGCGTATCCCCGGCCGCGATCCGCGCGCTGATGAACGTCTCGATCTGCCGTGCGACGGGCGAGCTCGACTGGTCGAGCGTCGTGTGGCAGACCGGGCACATCACCTGGCCCTCGAGCTCGTTGAGCGTCGGATGCTGCTCGCTCGCGAGCGCCGCCGGCGCGAGCGCGAGGAAGACGAGCGCGACAAGGAGCAGCCTCACGACCTGAGCGCCTGCCGGATCGACGCCTCGTACTGCGCCGTGATCTCGCGCGTCGAGAGGATCGAGCCGGAGATGTGGGAGCCGACGAGCCGGCCCGTGCGGTCGACGAAGAACGTCTCGGGGAAGCCGGTCACGCCGTAGCGGTCGACGACCGAGCCCGGCGCGTCGTGGACGATCGGATACGTGATCCCGTACTTGCGCGCGAAGCGCTTCGCGTCACTCGCGCCGTCCTCGGCGTCGACGCCGAGCACGACGAGCCCCTGCTTCCGGTACTGCCGCCACGTCTTCTCGAGCACCGGCAGCTCCGCCTTGCACGGCGCGCACCACGAGGCCCAGAAGTTGACGACGACGGCCTTCCCGCGCAGTGAGGTGAGCGAAAGATGGCCGGGCTCGTCGAGGCGCGAGAGCGTGAACAGCGGCGCCGGCGGATGCTTCCCGGCGGAGAGCGCCTTCTCGACGCCGCTCCCGGGCTGGTGGGTCACCTTCCAGACGAGCAGCGCGAACAGGCCGACGACCGCGGCGACGGCGAGCGCCTGGGCCGCGAGCTTCGCCCAGCGAGCCATCAGGAGGCGACGATGAACACCGACGTGCCGACCTCGACGTGGTCGAACAACCACTCCGAGTCGGACACGTGCATGCGGATGCAGCCGTGCGAGAGCGAGTAGCCGATCGAGCTCTCGTCGTCGGTGCCGTGGATGCCCACGCCCGGTGTCGACAGGCCCATCCAGCGCGTCCCGAGCGGGTTGCCCGGGCCCGGCGGCGTCGGCTTCTCGCCCGCGGCCCACGCGTCGTTCGGCGGGTACCACCACGGGTTCTTCCAGCGGACGACGATCGTGAAGTGGCCGAGCGGCGTCGGGTAGATCGCCTGCCCCGTCGCCACCGGGAAGGTACGCACGAGCTGCTCGCCGTTGTACAGCTTGAGCCTGTTCTGGCCGCGATGGATCACGATCACCGGCGCCTCGAGGGACGCCGTGGTGACCGTCGGCACGACGACCTTCGTCGGGACGAAGAGCGGGTCGCGACTGCCTGCGACGAGCGCAGCGGTGATCGCCTGCGCAGCAGCAGTGCGATCGAGCGCGAGCCCGGCGCGGCTCGGCCGGATCACGGGCTTCAGGTTCCGCAGCGAGAGCTGGGCGTCGACCGCCTTCGTATCGATCGTCTTCGCGATTCCGGCGAGGTAGTGGCGCAGCGGGCCCTGGCGCACGTCGACCTGGAGCTGCACCTTCGTCCCCGGACGAGCGGCCTGGGCGGCCCACACCGCGCGCTTCGCATAGGCGACCGCGCCGAGGTCGGCCGGGCTGACGAGCACGAGCTTCTCGCCGACCACGAGTGACAGCTGTGACTCGAACGCTGCCCGCACCGCGGCGTACGCGCTCGACACCGGCAGACCGCCGACCGGGACGCCGGCGATCGTGACGCCGGACGGAAGCGTCTTCGGAGCGCTCGTCGCCGCGGAGCCCTGAGCGGCAACGGCGAGCAGCACCGCGATCGCGGCAGCGATGGATATGAGGCCGGTGCGCTTCACGTCTGGGAAGGGAAGACCCGCGGGTCGTTCGTGATGATACCCGCGACGCCGAGCGACTCCAGGCGCCTGCACACGGCCGGAGCGTCGACCGTCCAGGCGAGCACGGGGACGCCGAGCGCCGTGCAGCGCTCGACCACCGCGCCGGTGACGACCGCGTGGTTGAGGGTCGCCGCCGTCGCGCCGGCGCGCGCGAGCATCCCGCCGATCCGCGAGGGCAGCAGGCTCTGCATCAGGAGGAGCCCCGGCGTGGTGAGCACGTTGAGCCCACCGCGCTTGGTCATCCCGAAGCGGTCCTCGGGATAGGTCAGCGAGGTGCGGAGCCCCGGCTCGAGCTCGCGCACGCGACGGAGCGCGGTGGCGCTCGCTCCGCTGACGAAAGCGCTCTCGACGAGCCCGTGGCGGCGCACCGCAGCGACGACGCCCTCGGGGTCGCGGAGCTTGAGGTCGATCTGAGCACG
The DNA here is from genome assembly GCA_963738775.1 of uncultured Actinomycetes bacterium. Lineage (GTDB taxonomy): Bacteria > Actinomycetota > Thermoleophilia > Gaiellales > Gaiellaceae > CAVQZA01. The sequence continues at coordinate 120,160 of CAVTXU010000013.1, read as the reverse complement.
GGCGCCGCGCGCGGCGAAGAACGCGAGCGTCTCGTCGAGGAGCAGCGGCGCGACCCCCGGCGCGGGCTGGTCGTGCGAGACCGCGAGCCTCCCGTCCGGCAGCTGGAGCACGTCCAGCTCGACCATGTCCATCCCGTGGTCGAGCGCCGCCGCGAACGAGCGCAGCGTGTTCTCGGGCGCGAGCGCGGGCGCGCCGCGATGGCCGATGCGCAGGGCGCGGCCGTCGACTCGGTCGAGCGAGATCATCCGCGGGATACTCGCTTATGCAGGCAAAACGTGCCGGAACGACTTACAATCTGCCGATGGCCGAGACCGCTCCGAGCCGGCAGCCGCTGGAGAACGACCCGCCGACCGACCCGAACGCGGTCGGCGAGGCGTACCGCTTCCACCGCGCACGGCGCCGCGCCCACGTGCGGCACCGCCAGGAGCGGCGCAAGGCCGGTCTCCGCTACTACCTCGTATTACTCCTGCTTCTGGTCGGCACGCTGGTGATCGCGGTGACGATCTGGAGTCAGGTCCGCAAGGCGTTCGGGATCTAACACCGTCATACTCCGCCGATGGAACCGGAATTCGAGGACTTTCAGGAGGTCGAGCCCACACCGGAGCGCCGCGTGGGCAGCCCGGTGCCACGCACGGGCGGCGGGTACTGGCTGCTCGGCGAGCGGGTGCAGTGGATCAGCGCGATGGTGCTGCTGCTCTCCGCGTTCATGGGCTGGTACACCGGCTCCGGTGACGGGTTGACGATCGCCGTCACGGGCTGGAACACGGGGATCCTCGGCAAGCTCGTGTTCTTCATCGGCCTGCTCGTGCTCGCGCTGTTCTGGCTGCGCCGCGCGGGGATCGAGCCGCCGCCGTCGATTCCCGAGAGCCTGATCGTCGTCGCGCTCGGCTCGCTCGCGACCGTGTTCGTCCTGATCCGGCTGATCTCGATCCCGGACACGTTCCTTCCCGCCGACGGGCGCGGGATCGGGATCTGGATCGCGCTACTCGCCGCGCTCGCCGTGATCGGCGCGGGCCTGCTCCAGGCCGCCGACGAGCTCTAGCGCCGCCGCGTCCGCGCTGAACGTGATCACCGACGCTGCGCGCAGCAGCGCCTCGCCGTCGTCGGTCGAGAGCTGCTCGTCGAGCAGGATCAGATCGGGCGCGTCAACCTCGAGCAGCGCCAGCCCTTCGCCGGTGTCGGCCGCCTCGCGCACCCAGTAACCCTCGGCCTGGAGCGCGTTTCGCAGTTGGGCACGCGCCTCTGCGTCCGGCGAGACGACGAGCACCGAGGCGCCGCTCCGCGGCCGGCCGGCCGGGCCGAAGCGCTCGAGAAACGCGTCGAGGTCGGGCCGGCGGAAACGACGGTGGCCGCCGGGCGTGTAGAAGGCCGGCACGCGACCCTGGTCGGCCCAGCCGCGCAGCGTGCTCTTCGCGACTCCGAGGTAGTCGGCCGCCGCGCCGAGGGTCAGCCATTCGTTGGCGCTCACGGGCCGGTGACCGTCACGGTGACGGTCGTGCGCGCGGCCGGCGCGAGCGGCAACGGCTGGAGCGTGCGGACGAGGCTCTGCGTGCCGGCGGGCGAGGGGCCGTCGCTGAGCGACTCGCCGAGGGCGACTCCGACCGCGAAGGCGAGCACGACGAAGGCAACGACAACGAGGCGCTTGGGCCAGCGGCGGCGACGCGGAGTCCGGGGGCGGGCGGTGGCGCTCACGGCTGATAGTCGATCGCGCCGCGCTGATAGAGGTGGAAGGCCGCGTCCTCGGCGGTGGCGAGCGTGCGCGGCCAGTTCTTCACGGGTGCGCGCTCCGAGACGACGTCGCGCACCCAGCGCTCCGCGCCTCCGTAGGTCTCGACGAGCTCGGCGAGGGTGAACACGGCGCCGAGCCGCCGGCGCAGCTCGTCGGTGATCGTCTCGACCTGGATCAGCAGCCGCGCATAGTCGTCGGCGTCGCCGCGGGTCGCCTCGAGACGGCGATAGCCGTGCTCCCACTCGTGGCGCGCGCTCTCGACGGACGTCGGCATGCGAGCGATGCTAGATGCTGCAGCAGCGTTCGGTGGGCCACGGTGAGGCGACCTCGGCCAGGATCCGCTCGCCGAGCTCGTAGCCCGGGCGCGCGAGCGCGTAGGCGACGTGCGCGTGCAGGCACTTGAGCTGGGCCGGGTTGTGCGAGCCGCCGATTCCGAGCTCCAGCGAGGCGCCGCCGTCGCGGCCCGACTCGCCGCCGGCGAGCTCGCGGCGAACCTCACGCTGCTCGTTGCTCGCGCGCTCGAGGCTCGCGGCCAGCTCCGGATCGGCTGCGACCTCGGCGCTCCAGCGCTCGACGCCGCCGGCCGCCTCGAGCCGCGCCACGGCGGCGACGAGGTGCGGGCAGGTCAAGTAGTAGGTGGTCGGGAAGGGCTCTCCGGCGAGGTCGTACGGCGCCTGTTCCGTGACCGCAGGACGGCCGAACGGGCAGCGTCGAGCCACGCGGAGAAACGCGCGCGGGGGGCGCCCGAGCTGTTGCTCGACCAGAGAGCGGTCATCGTCCATGGCCTCCGATCGTAGCCCGCTGCGCTTTCCGCCACGCGGGGATGCCCTTGATGATGTAGAGGTGCTGGCCCGGCAGCGCGAGCCCGAGCCGGCGGGCCTCGCGGGCGAGTGCCTCGGTACTCGTGGAGGCGGCCAGGCGCGTCTCGAGCGCCGTCTTCTGCGCCGCGAGGATCTGCACCTGATGGCGCTGCTCGGTGAGCTCGTGGCGCGTCGAGATGTAGGTGCGCAGCGGCCGGTAGTAGAGGAACGCCATCAGCGCCAGCGCGCCCACGGCGAGCCAGCGCAGCATGATGCTCCGCCGCGCGGCCCTGCGACCCTTCTTCCTCTTCCCCATAACGGCGCTGAGTTCGCGCCGCGCGGGCAGCGTCCTTCTAGGCGACGTCCACTTTGATCACGTTCGTGGTGCCGGGCATGTTCACCGCGGTGCCGGCCGTGATCACGACGGTGTCGCCCTTTTCGATCAGGCCCGCCTCGAGCGCCGCGTCGACGGAGGCCCGCCAGAGCTCGTCGACATCGGCGGCCTCGGGGATCGCGAGCGGCGTCACGCCCCACTCCAGCGCCATCTTCTGGCGCGAGTGCGGGAGGTGCGTCAGGCCCACGATCGGGCGCCGCGGGCGCAGGCGCGCGACCGCCGAGGCGGTGCTGCCGCTGAAGGTCGGAACGAGGATCGCCTTGGCCGAGAGCGCCTCGGCGAGGTCGCACGCGACGTTCGACATCGCGTGGCCGATCGACGGGTTCTCGTGCGCCTCGGGAGTCTCGTGCCGGTAATCGAGGTGCGGCTCCACCTCACGCGCGATCCGGTCCATGAACGCGACGGCCTCGATCGGGTACGCGCCCGTCGCGGTCTCGGCGGAGAGCATCACGGCGCTCGTGCCGTCGAGGATCGCGTTCGCGACATCGCTCGCCTCGGCCCGCGTCGGCTCGGCGTGGACGATCATCGACTCGAGCATCTGCGTGGCCGTGATCACCGGCTTCCCGCGCTCGAGCGCCTTCAGGATGATCCGCTTCTGGAGCAGCGGCACCGAGGTCGGGCCGATCTCGACGCCGAGGTCGCCGCGCGCGACCATCACCGCGTTCGTCTCGGCGAGGATCTCGTCGAGCGACTGCACGGCGTCGGCCTTCTCGATCTTCGCGATCACCTGCGCCGTCGAGCCGGCCTCCTCGATCCGGTAGCGCAGGTCGCGCACGTCGGAGGCGGAGCGGACGAACGAGAGCGCGACGAAGTCGACATCGAGCTCGAGCGCGACGTCGAGGTCGGCGAGATCCTTGCGGGTCAGCGCGGGAATCGGCAGCGGCACGCCCGGAAGGTTCACGCCTTTGTGCGAGCTGACGAGGCCGCCGACGATGACGGTACAGACCGCGCGACCGGACTCGACCCGCTCGACGCGCAGGCGGACGAGCCCGTCGTCGATCAGGACGTCGTTGCCCGGCTGGAGCACGTCGCCGATCACGGCCGGGCTCACAGGCAGGTCGTCGGGGCGGGACTTCTCCTCGGGCGCGACGACGATCTGCTCGCCCTTCACGAGCGTGATCGGCTCGGGCAGGTCGCAGACGCGGAGCTTCGGGCCCTGGAGGTCGGCGATCAGCGCGAGCGGCCGGCCCACCGCCTCCTGCACCTCGCGCACGAGTCGCGCGCGCTCGACGTGCGTCTCGTGCGTCCCGTGCGAGAAGTTCAGGCGCGCGCCGTCCATTCCGGCTTCGACGAGTGCGGCCAGAGCCTCGGGCGTCGAGGTGGCAGGCCCGATCGTGGCAACGATCTTGGTGCGGCGGGGGATGCGGCTCATGACTCGAAAGCTACCGGCGCACGCGCGGGAAGGCGGCCCAGCCCGGATAGAGGGCGTCGTCGCCCAGCTCCTCCTCGATCCGGAGCAGCTGGTTGTACTTCGCGACGCGGTCGGTGCGGGACGGCGCGCCGGTCTTGATCTGGCCCGCGTTCGTCGCGACGGCCAGGTCGGCGATCGTCGTGTCCTCGGTCTCGCCGGAGCGGTGCGAGATGACCGTGGTGTAGCCGTTCACCTGCGCGAGCTCGATCGCGTCGAGCGTCTCCGTCAGCGTGCCGATCTGGTTGACCTTGAGCAGGATCGAGTTGGCGACGCCCTCGTCGATCCCGCGGCGCAGCCGCTCGATGTTGGTGACGAAGAGGTCGTCGCCGACGAGCTGGAGCCGGTCGCCGGTCTGCTCGGTCAGCGCCTTCCAGCCCGCCCACTCGTCCTCGGCGAGCCCGTCCTCGATCGACACCAGCGGGAAGCGCTCGGCGAGCGACGCGTAGAGCTCGATCAGCCCGTCGGTGTCGAGCGAGCGCCCCTCGACGTGGTAGGCGCCGTCGCGGAAGAACTCGGTCGAGGCCGGGTCGATCGCGATCCCGACGCTGTCGCGATGGCCGGCACGCTCGGCCGCCTCGAGCACGGCCTCGATCGCAACCTCGGCGGACGGGAGGTCGGGCGCGAACCCGCCCTCGTCGCCGACGGCCGTCGCAAGCCCGCGCTCGTGCAGCAGCGCCTTGAGCTGATGGAAGGTCTCCGCCCCGATCCGCAGCGCCTCCGCGAACGACGAGGCGCCCGCCGGAACGAGCATGAACTCCTGGAAGTCGATCGAGTTCTGGGCGTGCGCGCCGCCGTTGATCACGTTCAGCATCGGCACGGGCAGCGTGCGGCCTTCCTCGCCGCCGAGATGGCGATGGAGCGAGAACCCCTCGTGCGCGGCGGCGGCCTTGGCGCTCGCAAGCGAGACGCCGAGGATCGCGTTCGCACCGAGCCGACCCTTGTTCGGCGTCCCGTCGAGCGCGATCAGCGCCTCGTCGAGCGCGCGCTGGTCGAGCGAGTCGAGCCCGCGCACCGCCGAGGCGATCTCGCCGTCGACGTTCGCGACCGCGTGCGTGACGGCCTTGCCGCCGTACGCGGCGCCGCCGTCGCGGAGCTCGACCGCCTCGAACTGGCCGGTCGAGGCGCCCGAGGGCACCGCGGCGCGCCCGGAGGCGCCCGAGCCGAGCGTCACGTCGACCTCGACTGTCGGATTGCCGCGCGAGTCGAGGATCTGGCGGGCGTGAACCCTGGTGATCGTGCTGCTCATCGAAGCGCCTCCTTGGCCTTGTCGTAGTACCGATCCTGCGCCTCGAGGCCCAGTTCGCTCCAGGTCTCTCCCGCATCCGCTGCGAGCTCCTCGGCGTGCTCGACGCGCGCGACGAACTTCGACGTCGTCTGCCGCAGCGCCAGCTCCGGATCGACGTTGAGGCGTCGCGCGAGGTTCACGGCAGTGAAGAGCAGGTCGCCGAGCTCGTCGGCGACGTGGGGATCCGGCTCGCTCTCAGGCGCTGGCTCGCCGCTGCGGGCCAGCTCGTGCTCGAGCTCGGCGAGCTCCTGGCGCACGTGGTCGAGCGGCCCGGCGAGATCCGGGTAGTCGAAGCCGACGGCGGCCGCGCGGCGCTGCACCTTGCGCGCGAGCAGCGTGGACGGCAGCGTCTCGGGCACGTCGTGGAACACGCCCTCGCGGCCCTCCTGCGTCGTCTTGATCTTCTCCCAGTTCTCCCGCACGCGCCCCGCGGTGCCCGCCTCGACCTCGCCGAAGACGTGCGGGTGCCGGCGGACGAGCTTTGCGTGCACCTGCTGCGCCACCTGGGTCAGGTCGCCCGCGCCGCGCTCCTCGAGCAGCAGCGCGAGGAAGTAGACCTGGAAGAGTAGGTCGCCGAGCTCGTCGAGCAGCTTCTCGTCGTCGCCGGCGAGCGCCGCGTCGGCGACCTCGTAGGCCTCCTCGACGGTGTGCGGCACGATCGTGCGCGCCGTCTGCTCGCGGTCCCACGGGCACTCGCGACGCAACCGCTCTGTCAGCTGCTGGAGGTCGACGAGCGCTTGGGCGAGGGTCACGTAGTCGTGGTCGCCGTCGTCGTCGGCCCGTAGCCGACCTGGTAATGCGTCTTCGCCTTGTACTTCTTCGCCGAGGCAGCGACCCACGTCGTCATCGCCGCGTTCTTCTTCGTCTGGAGCAGCTGCTGGCGGATCGACTCCTTCACCGATGCGAGCGGCGTCGTCTTGGCCGGGCGCACATCGGAGAGCGGCTGGATGATGTGCCAGCCGTACTGTGTGTGGATCGGCGTCGAGATCGACTTCGTCGGCAGGGTGAAGGCGGCGAGATCGAAGGGCGGGACGGTCTGTCCCTTCGAGATCGTCAGCTTGCCGCCGACGTTCTTCGAGCCGGGATCGAGCGAGTACTTCTTCGCCAGCGCCGCGAACGTCGCGCCGTTGTTCGCGCGGATCTCCTTGTAGAGCTTCTCGGCGGTCGCCTTGTCCTTGACGAGGATGTGGCGCACGTCACGCGACTCGGGCTGGCTGTACTGCGTCTTGTTCTTGGCGTAGTACGCGGCGATCGCGGCGTCGCTGACCGTCACCTTCGCGGCGACCTTGTTGAAGATCGCCTCGGAGACGAGCTGTGCGCGGAGGTCTTCGCGCACCTGCGAGTCGGTGAGGCCCTGCTGTGCGAGCTGCGCGGCGTACGCCTTCGCGCTGTTCTTGAAGTACTGCTTCTTGATCTGGGCGAGACGCGCCTCGACCTGCGAGTCCGTGACCTTGATCCCCATCTTGTCCGCCTCCTGCGCGAACTGCTCGCGCTGGACGAGGAAGGTGATCGCCTGGGTCTGGAGCGCCTGGAACTCGGCGGAGCCGGCCTTCGGGAACGGCCGCTTCTGATTCTTGTAGGTGACCTTCGCCTGGGTGATGAGCTGGTCGAGCGAGCTCTTCGAGATCGGCTGGCCGTTGACGACGGCGACCGCGTCGCTCGGAACCTTCGACGAGTCGCTGCCACCGCAGCCTGCGGCAACGAGCGCAAGCGCAGCTGCAACGATCAAGAGTGGGCGTAGGTGTCTCATGGGGGGATGTCCGAGGCCGAGATGGGGACTTAATTGGCCCGGCGCAGGGCCAATATAGCAGCGGCGAGCTCACCCGCTTGGGAGAACCGTTCGGTCCGCAGCGAGACCTCCTTGCTGGAGGTCGAATAGACCGCAGTTTCGAGCAATCCGCGCAGGTCTCGCAGCTCTCCCGAGCCGAGCACGAGCTGTCCGATCGTGGCTTTGCCGCCGCGGTAGACGAGGTAGTCGGCGCCGATCTGGGCGAGCGTGTGCTTGGCCTCCTGGATCGCGAACAGGTTCTCGACAGGCTCGGGCAGCGGGCCGTAACGATCCTCGGTCGCGGCGCGGAGCTCGCGCAGCTCGTCCTCCGACTCGGCCAGCGCGAGGCGCCGGTGGAGATCGATCTTCAGCGCCTCGGCGCCGATGTACTCGGCCGGCACGTACGCGTCGACGCGTGCGTCCACGCGCACCGGCCGAACGGCGACGCGGCGCTGACCCGAGAGCTCGGCGACCGCCTCGTTGAGCAGCTCGACGTAGAGCTCGAAGCCGACCGCGGCGACGTGGCCCGACTGCTCGGCGCCGAGCAGATCCCCGGCGCCGCGGATCTCGAGGTCGCGCATCGCGATCGCGAAGCCGGCGCCGAGCTCGGTGTGGTCGGCGAGCGTCGACAGACGGGCCCGCGCCTCGGCGGTCAGCTCCGACGACTCCGGGTAGAAGAGGTAGGCGTGCGCGGCGCGATCGGAGCGGCCGACGCGCCCTCGGATCTGGTAGAGCTGCGAGAGCCCGAGCATGTCGGCGCGCTCGACGACGAGCGTGTTCGCCTGCGGGATGTCGAGGCCCGACTCGATGATCGTCGTCGAGACGAGGACATCCGCGTCGCCGGCGAGGAACGCGTGCATCTGCTCCTCGAGCTGGCGCTCCGGCATCTTCCCGTGACCGACGATGAACCGGAGCCCGGGCATGAGCTGCCGCAGCTTCTCCGCGGCGGCCTCGATCGACTCGACGCGGTTGTGCAGGTAGAAGCTCTGGCCGCCGCGCTCGTGCTCGCGCTCGAGCGCCACCTTCACGAGCTCCTCGTCGTACTCCGAGACGACGGTGCGGATCGGGCGGCGACCCTCGGGCGGCGTCTCGATGATCGAGATGTCGCGCAGGCCGGAGAGCGACATGTGCAGCGTCCGCGGGATCGGCGTCGCCGAGAGCGCGAGCACGTCGACCTCGAGGCGCAGCGAGCGGAGCAGCTCCTTCTGCGCGACGCCGAAGCGCTGCTCCTCGTCGAGGATCACGAGCCCGAGATCCTTCGCGATCACGTCGCGCGAGAGCAGCCGGTGCGTGCCGACGAGGATCTCGACCTTGCCCGCCTGGTAGTCGGCGAGCACCTGCTTGACCTCCTTCGCCGGCCGGAAGCGCGACACCATCTCGACGCGCACCGGGAAGTCGCGGAAGCGGTCGCGGAAGGTGTGCCAGTGCTGCTCGGCGAGGATCGTCGTCGGCACGAGCATCAGCACCTGCTTCCCGTTCACCGCAACCGCGAACGCGGCCCGCAGCGCGACCTCGGTCTTGCCGAAGCCGACGTCGCCGCAGACGAGCCTGTCCATCGGGCTCGGCGCCTCGAGATCCTCCTTGACCGCCTCGATCGCGCGCATCTGGTCGTCGGTCTCGCGGTACGGGAAGGCGGCCTCGACCTGCTGGAGCCACTCGTTCGAGAGATCGAACGAGACCCCGGAGGCCTGCTGGCGCTGCGCGTAGAGCGCGATCAGCTCGCCGGCGAGCTCCTGCACCGACTCGCGCGCGCGGCTCCGCAGGTTCTGCCAGGCCTTGCCGCCGAGCTTGGAGAGCGCGGGCGCCTTCGCATCGGCGCCGATGTAGCGCGAGACCTTGCCGAGCTGCTCGTGCGGGACGTAGAGGCGGTCCTCGCCCTTGAACGCGATGTGGAGGTAGTCGCGCGTGACGCCTGCGACCTCCTTCGTCTCGAAGCCGATCAGCTGCCCGATGCCGTGGTCCTCGTGGACGACGTAGTCGCCGGTGCGCAGGTCGGCGAACGACTGGAGCGCGCGGCCCTGGCGCGCATCCGTGCGGCGCGCGCGGCGGCGGAAGACCTGGCCGTCGGGCAGCAGCGCGAACCCGAGCTCGCGCCACACGAAGCCGCGCCTGGCCGGGGCGACAGCGAAGAGCAGCTCCGCCTCCGCGGGAAGATCGCCCTGGAGCATGCCCGCCTCGACCTTCCGCAGCAGCCGCTCGGTGCGCGCCGCCTCGCCGGGATGCGGGAAGGCGACGACGACCCTGAGCCCCGCCTTGACGAACGCGGCGAGCTCGTTCTCGGCCTCGGCGAGGCCGCGCGCGGCGACGGCTGGCCGCTGCGCCTCGAACGCGAAAGGCTGGTTCATCGGCAGCAGATCGAGCTCGGACGCACCCTTGAGCGAGATCGGCGCGAGGCCCTCCTCCTCCCAGATCGCCTTCACCTCGTCGGACTGCCACACGAAGTCGGGCCCGTCGGGGAGCAGCACCACGAGGTCGCGGGGCACCGGCCTCACCTGGCCATCGTCCCCGTGCCAGTCGTCGACCAGGTCGAGCCGACGCTCGGCCGCCGGGTAGATCACGGCCTCGGCGACCGGGTGCAGCGCGCGCTGGGTGAACGGCGAGAACGCGCGGATCGCCTCGATCTCGTCGCCGAAGAGCTCGACGCGCAAGGGCTCGCGGCCGGTCGTCGGAAAGACGTCGAGAATCCCGCCGCGGACCGCGAACTGGCCGCGCTCGTCGGCGCGCTCGACCCGCTCGTAGCCGGCGAGCGCGAGCTGCTCGGCGATCGCGTCGATCCCCGGCTCGTCGCCGATCGCAAGCCGCAGCGGCGCCGGGCGCGCGGCGACCGGCGGCGCAGGCTCGGCGAGCGCGGACGCAGACGCGCAGACGAGCCCACCCGCGGCGAGCACGTCGAGGGCGCGGGCCCGTTCGCCGACGAGATGCGGCGGCGGCTCGAGCCCGGTCTCCCAGCGGACGCCCCGGCCCGGGAGCAGCGCGACGCGCTCCTCCCCGAGGAACCAGCCCGCGGCCTCGGCCGCGTCGCGCGCGTCGGCGTCGTCGGCGAGGAGGACGACGAGCGGGCGCTGCAGCGTCTCCCACAGCGCGGCAAGAACGAGCGGCAGCGCGGGCTCGGAGACGCGCGCGCGAGCAGGCAGCGCCTGCGCGTACGCCTGCAGCCGCTCGTGCGCGACGAGCTCGCGGACGAACGCATGAAGAGTGGGACGGTCCATGGCGACTGGGCGAGACACGCGTCTCGCCCCCACCGAGTCTAGCCCCTAGTTGAAGCGCGCCTGCGCCGCGTCGAGGCCGTCGGCGAGCAGCGCCTCGACCGCGTCGGCGCCGAGGCGGATCAGCGCCTCGGCGTCCTCGTCCGGTGCGAACGGCGAGAGCACGTAGTCGACGAGCGGCCGCCGGTCGCCGTGGCCAGGCCGGCCGACGCCGAGCCGCACGCGGAGGAACTCCGGCGTGCCGAGCGACTGCGCGACAGAGCGCAGGCCGTTGTGCCCCGCGAGGCCGCCACCGAGGCGCACTTGAACCCGGCCGAACTCGAGGTCGACGTCGTCGTGGACGACGAGGACAGATACGGGCTCGAGCTTGAAGAAGCGCGCCGCGGGCGCGATCGAGCGGCCCGACTCGTTCATGTAGGTCTCCGGTTTCAACAGCGCGATCCGGCCCTCGCCGAGCCGGGTCTCGGCGAGCCTGCCCGAGAACTTGCCCCGGAACGAGGCGCCGTGGCGCTGCGCGAGCTCGTCGACGACCAGCCAGCCCGCGTTGTGACGCGTGCGCTCGTACTCGCGGCCCGGATTGCCGAGGCCCGCGACGAGGAGATCGAGTGTCGAGGCCTGCTCGCCCCGACGGAGAAGGCGCATTGTTTAGAGCTCCTTTCGAACTGAAGCACGAGCTGCCGGGCCGCGCTGGGCGGCGCGATGCGTCGTCCTCAGTCGCCCCAATAGCGCTGCTATTGAGGCTCCCTGCGTCCTAGCCTCGCACTCGCCCAACGCACCCCACCAGCGCGTGGTCATTCCGAAAGGAGCTCTACTCCGAGGAGTCGGAGGACTCGGACTCTGCCTCGGCAGCAGCCTCGCCCTCGGCAGCGGCTTCGCCCTCTTCGCCCTCGACGACCTCCTCGACCTCGATCGCGCGCGGCTGGGTGACGCTGACGAGCACCGTGTCTGGATCGTCGAGGTAGGTGACGCCCGCGATCGTGGCGACGTCGGCGAGCCGGAGCGAATCGCCCATCTCGAGCCCGCTGATGTCGAGCTCGACGTGCTCGGGCACCTCCATCGGCAGCGCCTCGACGCTGATCTCGCGGATCTGCTGCGAGAGGATTCCGCCGATCTTCGCGCCCGGCGACTCGCCGAGCAGGTGCACCGACACAGAGGCGGTGATCGGCTGGTCGAGCCGCACCTCCTGGAGGTCGATGTGGAGGATCCGGCCGCTGACGGGATGAAGCTGGAAATCCTTGAGCACCGACGGGTGCGCGGTGGCCGTGTCGCCGACGACGACGTCGAGAATGGTGTGCATGCCGCCGGGCCCGTGCAGCGCGCGGCGCAGCTCCCGCTCCTCGACCGCGATCGCGTGCGGCTCCGAACGTCCGTAGAGGACGCCCGGGATCATGCCCTCGGCGCGCAGCCTGCGGGCAGGGCCGTCGCCACGCGTCTCGCGTGCGAGCACTTCGAGTTTGACTCTCTCTCCAGCCACGGCGGCGGATTGTAGCGGTCACGGGCCGGCGGCGACCGCGTACCCTTCCGGGTCGTGTCCGAAATCGGCCTCTTTCCGCTCGGCCTCGTGCTGCTCCCGACCGAGCAGGCGCCGCTGCACATCTTCGAGCCGCGCTACGTCGAGCTGATCGAGGAGTCGCTCGCCGAGGAGAGCGAGTTCGGGATCCTGCTCGGCGACGACGATAGCGGCCTCCGCGAGATCGGCACCCGCGTCTCGGTGATCGAGGTGCTCGAGCGGCTTCCCGACGGGCGCCTGAACATCGCGGTGGAGGGCGGCGAGCGCTTCCGCGTCGTCACGCTCACCGAGGGCCGCTCGTTCCAGACCGCCGAGGTCGAGCCGTTCACGGACGAGGACGACGACCGCGACGACGAGACCGCGGAGAAGGCGTTCACGCTCTATCAGCGGCTCGCCGCGCTCGTGCCGGCGCCGCCCGACGACCCCGATCCCGACTCCGCGCTCCTGTCGTTCGAGATCGGCGCGCGGGTCGACTTCGGCGCCGAGCCGAAGCAGCGGCTGCTGGAGCTCCGCTCGGAAGTCGAGCGCCTCACTGCCGTGTGCGAGCTGCTGGAACGGGCCGCGGAGGCGCTCGAAACCGAGCGCGATCTGAGGGCCAGAGCCGCTCAGAACGGCAAGGTCATCCCCGGCGACGACTGAGATGGTTGGTGCCATGGCATCACCCATCTGAGGGCTATCCCTCCATTGAGTCTCGCGGTGGAGCCTGTGACACCCGATACGTGCGGTGCCACTGCTTTACCACCTAGAAGGAGCTTAAAAAATGATTTCCATGCTGAGGCGTCGCCTCGCACGTGAAGAGAGCGGTTTCACCCTGATCGAGCTGCTCGTCGTGATCATCATTCTCGGCATCCTGCTCGCGATCGCGGTGCCGTCCTACCTGAGCTTCCGCACCCGGGCGAACGTCTCGGCTGCGAAGGCCAACGTGCGCGCAGCTGTGCCGGGCATGGAGGGCTTCAACGCCGACCATTCCACGGGCTACACGGGCGTGACGCTCACCAAGCTCCAGGCCAGCTATGACGCGGGCATCAAGAACATCAAGATCGTCCGCGCCACCAGCACGAGCTACTGCATCCAGAACACGACTCCTGGCACGGTCACCTACCACAAGGGCGGCCCGTCGGGCGACATCGTCACCGGCGTCTGCTAACCGCAGACCGACTGGAGCACTGCCGAGGGGCGCGGGAAACCGCGCCCCTCTTTCGTGGCTAAGCTCGTAGGGAGATGCAGCTGACGCGAAGCCGGGTCGGAGTCGCCGTCACGGCGATCCTGGTCGCCGCGGCCGTCGGCGTCTACGTCGGCGCGTCGAGCGCGGCTTCGGGCTACACCGTCCACAGCCTCGTCTCGGACGGCGGCGTCGCGGCGCCGGTGCGCGACGCGGTGCTCGTGAACGGCTGGGGGCTCGCCGCCACGCCGACCGGGCCGTGGTGGACGACCAACGAGGCGAGCGGGACGAGCGCGCTCTACGCCGGCGACGGGCGCAAGCAGGCGCTGACGGTGTCCGTGCCCGGCGGGCCGACCGGGATCACGACCTACAGCGGCTTCAAGGGCTTCCTCGTCTCGGCCGCCGGCAAGTCCGACCCGGCCCGGTTCATCTACGCGTGCGAGGACGGACGCATCCGCGCGTGGACGCCCACCGTGCCGACCGGCTGGTCGACGGAGTCGGAGGTCGTGGTCGACGATGCGGGCGAGGCTGCGATCTTCCGCGGCGTCGCGGTCGCGGGCGGGCGGCTGTACGCGACCGACTTCCACAACGGGCGCGTCGACGTGTTCGACTCGCGCTGGCACCGGACGCGCGTGTCCGGCTCGTTCAACGACCCGTCGGTTCCAGCCTGGTACGCGCCCGACAACATCCAGGCGTTCGGGGGCCACCTCTTTGTGACCTACGTCGGGCGCGCGCCGGTCAACGGGAACGACGATCCGACGGGCGGCTACGTCGACGAGTTCGATCTGCAGGGGCACCTCGTCGCGCCCGTGGCACGGATGGGCGTACTGAACGAGCCGTGGGGGCTCGCGCTCGCCCCGTCGACATTCGGCCGCTACTCGGGCGACCTACTGGTGGCGAACTTCGGCGACGGCCACGTGAACGCCTTCCGGAAGACGAACGGCCGCTGGGCGTTCGACGGCGCGCTCGCCGGCGGCAACGGCAAGCCGATCGTCCTGAACGGCGTGTGGGGCATCGCGTTCGGGAACGGCGGCCTCGCCGGCGCGAAGGACGAGCTGTTCTTCGCCTCGGGCCCGCACCTCTGGCGCGGCCCGACCGAGCTCGCCACGCACGGTCTGTTCGGCTCTATCTCTGCGTCGTAGCCGAGCGCTTCCGCCACGCCCACACGAGCAGCGCCACGCCGAGCCCGACGAGCACCACCCCGATCACGGTCCACCGGCTGTGCCCGCTCATGCTCGATCCACCCAACGCATTGGTGCCCTGGAGGATCCACACCGCGCCCGTGAGGCAGAGCAGTACACCGACGATTCCGCGAATCCACATGGCTAGGATCCTGCCATGAAGCGCCTCGGCCTGTTGACGATCGCGGCCGCGCTGCTCGTGCCGCCACTCGGATCCGCCGCCTCCGGGCTACGGCCGGGCCCGTGGGTCGTGTTCGCGCACGGTCACGGGACGAGCGGGGCGCCGTTCCAGGTCAACGGGACGTGGACCGCGTCAGACGCCGGCGCCACCGGCCCGGTGCAACCTCCCAACCCGAAGCGGATGGCGTTCGCCGTCACCGCAGGCGCGAAGCAGCGCGTGATCGTGGCCTGGATGACGTTCTGCTTCCCGAACCAGGTCGCGGTGATCCGCAGCGGCACCGCCGTCGGCCAGGGCACCTTCGCGACCTACCCCACGCTTGGCTCGCAGGCGAGGCGCGTCTACTGCACGCTGATGGTGAAGGTGCGGCCCGCGAAGCCCGGCCTGGTCAAAGTCACGTTCTACGCGTACTGACTCTGCGGGACGCCCCGCGACTAGCCGGACACGGGACGTCCCGCCAGCGACTCTACGCGCGACTTTGCTGCGGGGTCAACTAGTTGGCCGACTCGGTTAGTGCCGCCCGAACAGGCGCGCGAAGTTGATCGTCCAGCCCCACCCGAACGCCTTCGGGACGACTAGGCGCGGCTCCGACGGGTTCCACAGCCTGCTCTTGTAACGAGCTTTGGTCGGGCGACGCCAGTCGTACGG
Source organism: uncultured Actinomycetes bacterium (assembly GCA_963738775.1). Taxonomy (GTDB): domain Bacteria; phylum Actinomycetota; class Thermoleophilia; order Gaiellales; family Gaiellaceae; genus CAVQZA01. Next base: position 104,887 of record CAVTXU010000013.1, on the reverse strand, counting down.
GAAGCCGAGGAACTTGCCGGCCTTCACCGGTCTAGAAGAGCTGGTTCTCGCCGGCGAAGATCGCCGACACCGAGTCGTCCGAGAAGACGTTCTGGATCGTCTCGGCCAGGATCTCGGAGGTCGTGAGCACCTCGACGTTGTCCGGCTTCTGAAGGATGTCGACGGGCACGGTGTCGGTGACGATCACACGGTCGAAGACGCTGTCTGCGATCCGCTCCAGCGCCGGGCCGTTGAACAGGGCGTGGGTCGCGCAGGCGATCACGCGCGTGGCGCCCGCTTCCTTCAGGGCGTCCGCGCCGGCGCACAGGGTCCCGGCGGTGTCGATGATGTCGTCGGTCATCACGGCGACCTTGCCCTCGACCTCGCCGATCACGCTCGTGACCTTTGCGACGTTGTGCTCGGGCCGCTCCTTGTTCAGGACGACGAGGCCGCCTCCGATCATCTCCGCGAACTTGCCGGCAAGCTTCGTGCGGCCCGTGTCCGGCGCGACGGCGACGAGCTCGTCGCCGAGGCCGAGGTCGCGAATGTGCTGCGCGAACATCGGCACCGCGGTCATGTGGTCGACCGGGACGTTGAAGAAGCCCTGCACCTGGCCGGCGTGGAGATCCATCGTCAGCACGCGGTCGACGCCCGCGGTCTGGAGCACGTCGGCGACGAGCTTCGCCGTGATCGGCTCGCGCGGCCGCGACTTCTTGTCCTGGCGCGCGTAGAAGAACCACGGGATGACGGCGGTGATCCGCTTCGCGGAGGCGAGCTTGGCCGCGTTGACCATGATCAGGAGCTCCCAGAGGTTCTGGTCGACCGGCTTGCCCGCGGTCTGGACGATGAACATGTCCGCGCCGCGCACCGACTCCTCGAAGCGGCAGTAGGTCTCGCCGTCGGCGAAGCTCTTGAGCGTGACGCCGCCGAGCTCGACGCCGAGCAGGCCGCAGATCTTCTGCGCGAGCTCGGGGTGCGAACGGCCGGCCACGACCATCAGCCGCTTCTGCGGCGCGCGCTCGATCCAGTGCGACGGCTCCACCCCGGGGCCGACCTCTTTCACCTCGAGTCCCGGCAGGCGGGCCAGCTCAGTCGTTCCGCTTCTTGTCGACATGACCCTCTTTGTTGACCTGTCGGGATCGGGCGATCGCGAGCGCTCCGGCAGGCACATCATCCGTGATGACGGAGCCTGCCGCAATCCAAGCGTCGTCCCCTATCTCGACCGGTGCCACGAATGCATTGTCGACACCGGTCCTGACGTTGCTGCCGATTTTCGTCTTGCCTTTCGGGGTGCCGGGCACGTGCGCGAAGTTCACCGTCACGTTACCCGCGGCGATGTTCGTGTCGTCGCCGATCTCGGCATCGCCGAGGTACGAGAGGTGCGGCACCTTCGTGCGCTTGCCGATCCGCGCCTTCTTCAGCTCGACGAACGTGCCCGCCTTCGCGCCCTCCTCGAGCACTGTGCCGGGACGGAGATAACAGAACGGGCCGACCGTGGCGCCCGGGCCGATCTCCGCGTCGACGGCGACGACGTGCGGGCCGATCTCGGCGCCGGCGGCGACTTTCGTCGCGCCGCGGAGGACGGTGAACGGATGGATCACGGAGTCGGCCTCGAGCTCGACCGTCGGGTCGATCCACGTCGAGGCGGGGTCGACGATGCCGGCGCCCGCGAGCAGGTGCGCCTCGTTGATGCGGTCGCGCAGGGCGGCGGCGGCCGCGGCGAGCTCGACGCGCGTGTTGACGCCTTCGGTCTCGTCCGGATCGGGCGCCTCGAACACGGCGACGTGCTCGCCGTCGTCGACGAGGAAGCGGACGGCGTCGGTGAGGTACAGCTCGCCCTGGGCGTTGTGCGGCTCGAGCCGCTCGAGCGCGGGCCAGAGCTTCTCGGCGCGGAAGACGTAGATCGAGGAGTTGACCTCGCCGATCGCGAGCTCCTCCGGCGACGCGTCGACGGCCTCGACGATCGCGCGGAGGCGGCCACCCGTGTCGCGGACGATGCGCCCGTAGCTGCGGACGTCCGCCGGTGCGAACGACAGCACGGTCGCGGCCGCGTCGGCGTCACGATGGGCGGCGAGAAGCCCTTCGAGCAGCGCGGTGGTGAGCAGCGGCGTGTCGCCCGAGAGGACGAGCACGTCGCCGTCGTGACCCTCGAGCGCGGCGCGCGCGGAGGCGACCGCGTCACCGGTGCCGCGCGCGTGCTCCTGCACGGCGACGTCGAGCCCGGCGAACGCGTCCGCGTTGTCGGGCGAGGCGATCACCACGAGCGGCTCGGGCCCGAGCGGGCGCGCCGCCTCGATCACCCAGTCGACCATGCGGCGGCCGAGCAGCGGATGCAGGTGCTTCGGCGTCGCGGACTTCATCCGGGTGCCGAGCCCGCCGGCCATGACGACTGCTGTGAGATTCCGGGTCAAAGTGGCTGGGGCGCCAGGATTCGAACCTGGGATCGCGGGACCAAAACCCGCTGCCTTACCGCTTGGCTACGCCCCACAGAACTGATCTGAATCGAGCCAAAGGAGGGGGTTCGTGGGGGAACCATGGGTTCCCCCACGGTGAAAACCCGCTGCCTTACCGCTTGGCTACGCCCCACCGTATTCAACGTCGCTCCGCGAAGAGGGCGATCAACGCGAGGACGGCGAGAATCGCGACGGCGACGATCGCGAGCGTCCCGAGGATCAGGATGAGGATCGGCACGAGCGCGACCATCACCTGCGAGGCGGCGATGATCCAGCTCGTCTGCCGCACTGTGTCTGAGCGCGACTTGCGCAGGACCTCGTAGTAGAGCGCCACTGCGATCGCGGCGACGATCACAGCGAGCCACCACGGAATGACGTGGAGGACGACGAGGATCCCCTCGATCACCGCGATCCAGATCGCGATCCGGACACGGTGGCTTCGGAGCCAGCGGCCCTGCTGCGTGGTGCCGTGCTCGATCACGGGGAGCGGCGAGTAGTCGCTCATCGCCTCAACCGTACCAAGCCGGAACGGTCAGCCAGGTGCGCCCGCGGCCGCGAAGCGCGCGGCGGGCCTCGGCGGCGGCGGCGCGGTGGAGGAAGAGGCCGTAGACGACCGGGCCGGCGCCGGTGACGTCGGCGCGAAAAGCGCCTCGCTCCTCGAGCTCGGCGGCCAACGGCGAGGCGGCCAGGTCGTTGCGCGGTAGGGCGGCCAGGTCACGCTGGCGCTTCGCTCCGGCGAGCGCTGCGAGCAGTGCGGCGCGCCGCTCGTCGAAGCCCTCCTCCCCGCCGCGCGCGTCGAATGCGTCGTAGACCGCGCGGGTCGAGCCTTTCTCGGCCCCGTCCGGAAGGAGCAGGACGACCCAGTAGTCCTGCGGCAGGTCGAGCGGGTTGAGCTCGCTCCCGTCTGCGGTGCCGAGCTGTGGGCCCTGCGCGAGGAAGAACGGGACGTCCGCGCCGACCTCGGCGGCGAGCGCGTGGAGGCGGTCGGGCCGGAGCGGCTCGGCGAGGGTCTCGTTTGCGAGGCGCAGCGCAGTCGCCGCGTCGGAGCTGCCGCCGCCGAGCCCGGCCGCAACGGGGAGCTTCTTGTCGATCGTCGCCTCCCAGGTCGCCTCCACCCCGGCTTCGGCCGCGAGCCGGCGCAGCGCGTCGCCGACGAGCGTGTCCTCGGCGAAGCCGCGCACGGACAGGCGCGCAGCGGGCTCGATGCGCACGCGGTCGTGGAGTGCAAGGCGCTGGAGCACCGTGACCACCTCGTGCTTCCCGTCGGGCCGCGCGGGGCCGACAACGAGCGCGAGGTTGAGCTTCGCGGTCGCGGTCGCGCGGTTCACCGGAGCGCCTCGGCGAGGGTGACGAACTCCGCGGGAGCGAGCTCCTCGGCCCGGGCCGTGGGCGGGCGGCCGAGCGCGGCGAGCGCCTCCTCCCCCCGCGCCCGCGTCGTGAGCCCGGAGAGCTGGAGCGAGTTCGGCAGCGTCTTGCGCCGGTGCGAGAAGGCGGCCTCGACGACGGTCTTGAGCTCGCGATAGCGATCGGGCAGGCCGACGCGGCGGAATGCGACGAGCGCGGACTCGACGTTCGGACGCGGCCGGAAGACCTCGCGCGAGACCGGGTGGAACCCCGTCTTCTCGGTGACGAGCTGCACGAGCACCGAGACGGCGCCGTACGCCTTTGTGGACGGTGAGGCGAAGAGCCGGTCGGCGACCTCGCGCTGCACCATCACGCACCACAGCTCGACCGTCGGCAGGCCGTCGAGGCTCTCGACGATCACCGGCGTGGCGACGTTGTACGGCAGGTTCGAGACGAGCTTCGCCGGCGCGAGGCGGGCGAGGTCGAGCGCGAGCGCGTCGCCGAAGTGGAGGTCGACGTTGGCGCGGCCGGCGAGCCGCTCGCGGAGCGGCGCCTCGAGCGAGTGGTCGAGCTCGACAGCGTCGACGTGCGCGACGCGGTCGACGAGGTAGATGGTGAGGACGCCCAGGCCGGGGCCGATCTCGAGCACGCGGTCGCCGGGGTCGAGCGCGGCGAGCCGGCCGATCACGCCGAGGATGTTCTCGTCGGCGAGGAAGTGCTGGCCGAGCTTCCTCTTCGGCCGGACGGTCACGGCAGCGAGAAGACGGCGGCCGCGTTCGCGTCGATGCGCTGCTCGAGCTCGGCCGGGTCCTCGCCGCGCGCGTCGGCGAGCGCGGCGAGGGTGTGGACGACGTTGGCCGGCTCGTTCGGGCGGCCGCGACGCGGCTGGGGCGAGAGGTACGGGCAGTCGGTCTCGGCGAGGATCCGGTCGGCGGGCACCTGGGCGGCGGCCTCGCGCAGCTCGGGCGCCTTGGGGTAGGTCACGTTGCCGGCGAACGAGACGTACCAGCGGCGCTCGAGCGCGAGCGGAAGGAGCGCCGGCGACGAGAAGCAGTGGAGGATCACCTCGCCCATGAAGCCGGCGAGGACGGCGGCGGTGTCGTCGTCGGCGGCTCGCGTGTGGATCACGACGGGCTTGGCGTGCGCCTCGGCAAGCCCGAGCAGCTGCTCGAAGAGCCGGAGCTGGGCGTCGTGCGGGGCGTAGTCGCGGTAGTGGTCGAGCCCGGTCTCGCCGACGGCGACCGCCTTCGGATGGGCGAGCAGCGCGTCCAGCTCGGCGATGTCGGCGAGCGTGGCGCTGCCGGCCTCGTGCGGGTGGATGCCGACCGCGGCGAAGACGCCGTCGTGGGCGTCTGCGAGCGCGAGCGCGGTGCGGGAGCCTGCGACCGTGGTGCCGACGGTGACGATGCGCGTAACGCCGGCTTCGCGTGCGCGCTCGACGACGGTCTCGGGCGGGTCGGCGCACATGTCGAGGTGCGCGTGCGTGTCGATCACGCGCCGGCTGCCGCTTCCATGCGGGCGAGCTCGTCGGCGACGACCTGCTCTGGATCGAGCTTCTTGAAGAGCGGGCGCGGCTCCCGGAGCGTCTGGCCGGGTGCGAGCGAGCTCGGCTCCCAGCGGCCGACCCAGTCGGCGAAGTCGCCGGTGAGCACGAGGTGGCGTTCGCCGTCGGCCTCCTCGATCTCGCGGTACTCGAGCGGGCCGGCGAGGTAGCCGTCGTAGCCGAGCAGCTCGTGCAGCGCCTGCGCGCTGAACGGGAGGAACGGCGTGAGCAGCACCTTGAGGCTGTCGACAGTGCGGAGGGCGACGTAGAGCACCGTCGCGGCGCGGTCGCGATCGGTCTTGATCAACGCCCAGGGCTCCTGCTCGCTCGTGTACTGGTTCGCGAGCGCGGCGAGGCGCATCGCCTCGGTGAGACCAGCCTTGAAGCGGGCCTCCTCGATCAGCCCACCCACGGTCTCGAAGCCGCCGTCGACGGCGGCGAGGAGCGCCTCGTCCTCGGCCGTGAGCGGGCCGGGCTCGGGGACGGCGCCGAAGGTGCGGTGGGCGCTCGTGAGCGTGCGGTTGACGAGGTTGCCCCACGTCGCGACGAGCTCGTCATTGTTGCGGCGGACGAACTCGGCCCAGGTGAAGTCGGTGTCCTGCGTCTCGGGGCCGGCGATCGAGAGGAAGTAGCGCAGCGCGTCGGCGTCGTAGCGGCTGAGGAAGTCGCTGACGTAGATCCCGATCCCGCGGCTCGCCGCAAACTTCTTCCCCTCCTGCGTGAGGAACTCGCTGGAGACGATGTTGTACGGCAGCTCGAGCTTGCCGCGGCTCGCGCCGATCGCGCCGTCGTCGCCGTAGCCAAGGAGGATGCTCGGCCAGATCACGGTGTGGAAGACGATGTTGTCCTTCCCCATGAAGTAGTAGTGCTCGGAGTCCGGGTTCTGCCACCACGAGCGCCAGGCCTCGGGCGAGCCCGTGTTGGCGGCCCATTCCACGGCCGCCGAGAGGTAGCCGATCACCGCGTCGAACCAGACGTAGATCCGCTTGTCCGTCAGCTCCTCGTAGCCGGGCACCGGGATCGGCACGCCCCAGTCGAGGTCGCGCGTGATCGCGCGCGGCTTCAGCTCCTTGACGAAGTTGAGGGAGAACCGACGCACGTTCGGGCGCCAGTGCTCCTGCGTCTCGATCCAGGCGATGAGCTCGTCCTTGAACGCCGGCAGGTCGAGAAAGAGGTGCTTCGTCTGGCGGAACTCGGGTGCCGCACCGTCGATCCGGGAACGCGGGTCGATCAGGTCGACGGGATCGAGCTGGCGGCCGCAGTTGTCGCACTGGTCGCCGCGGGCGCCGTTGTAGCCGCAGTGCGGGCAGGTCCCCTCGATGTAGCGATCGGGGAGCGTGTGGCCGGTGGTGGCCGAGAATGCGCCGAGGGTGGTCTCCTCGAGGACGAAGCCCTTCTCGTGCAGCGTCCGGAACATGTCTTGCACGACCCGGTAGTGATTCTGCGTCGTCGTCCGGGTGAAGAGGTCGTACGAGAGGCCGAGATTCCGCAGGTCGTCGCGGATGACCTGGTTGAAGCGGTCGGCGGTCTCACGCGGCGACTCGCCGGCGTCGTCTGCCGCCACCATCACCGGCGTGCCGTGCTCGTCGGTGCCGCTGACCATCAGGACGTCGTTGCCCTTCAGCCGGTGGTAGCGGGCGAACGTGTCCGACGGCACCCCGAACCCCGCCACATGGCCGATGTGGCGCGGCCCGCTCGCATACGGCCACGCGACCGCGACCAGGATCTTCTTCGGCTTGCTCATCTAGCTGGATGATACGAGGCCGACCCACGGCGACCTTCAGGCCGAGGGACGCGAGGCCGGCGAGGGAGAGCAGCCCGAGCGTCGCCGCGAACAGCGTCCACGGCACCTCTCGCCGCCGCGCGGCGGGCGGCGGGACGCGAAGGCTCGGCCGGACGAGGATGCGCGGCTCACGAACCTGCGCATGCGGCGACGCCGGGGACCGTGAGCCGTCCCGTGGCAGGTCGGCGCGCGCGGGCGCGGGCGACGGCGCTCGGACGGTGAGAGGAACCGACACGGGCCGTGTCGCCACGTGTGAGGCCGAGGGCGACGAAGCCGTCAGGCGCGGTTCGGTCGGCACGACGCCGACGACGGCCGCCGGCGCCAGTGTGGGTGAGCCGATGTTCGCCGACGGCGCGGGCTGGATCGAGACCGCTGGCGCGGGCTCCGGCGCTCCGAGCGGCGGCGTCGGTGACGGCGCCGGATCGGCCGATGGGTCGACTGGCAGTGAGAGCAGCGGGTCGGGCGCGAAGGGCGACAGATCGATGCTCGGAGCTGGTGCGGCCGGAGGTGGCGGCGGAGCCGGGGCCGGTGAGTCCGCGGGTGCGGGAGTGACCGGCGGGGCGGGCGCGGCATCCCCGGCCGGCGCGGGATCGGCCGGAGGCGCGTCCACCGGCGGCGCCGGGGCTGAATCCGTCGGCGCAGGGGCAGGGTCCGTGGGCGCCGGCAGCGGAACCTCCGCCGGTGGTGCTGGATCGGGAGCAGGGCTCTCGGCCGGGGGCTCCGCCGTTGGTGCGTGGTCCGTCGCGGGCGGAGAGTCCGGCGGTGTCGCGTCGTCGGTCGGGACAGGGGAGGTAGTCGGCGTAGGAGCCGGAGTCGCCCCGGGCGTCGGGTCGGGTACCGGCGCGGGCACCGGCGTGACGGTCGGCACCGGCGCAGGGACCGGCGCCGGGGCCGGTGCAGGCGCCGGGACAGGCGCGGCGGTCGGGGGAGCCGGTCGCACCGGCAGGAACCCGAGCGGATCGACGTAGCCCTGCGCGTCTGAGGCGATCCGGACGCCGAGATACACGAAGCCGTCCGTGCCGGCCGCTCCGACGCGCTGGCCTTCCGCCACCGCAGCACCTCGCCCGACTGCGAACGAGCCGAGGTGAAGCAGGGTCACCGCGTATCCGTCCGGCGTGAGGATGGTGAGGGTCGGGCCGCCGCCCGGGACGGTTCCCGCGAAGGTGACGCTGCCCGCGGCGGGGGCGAGGATCGGCTCGCCGGGCGCTGCGCCGATGTCGATCCCGCGGTGCTGGCCGCCGGCGTACGGATGGGCGCGGTCGAACACGAACGGCTGGAGCACGGCTCCGCCCGCGGGCCAGGTCCACGCGTGCGCTCCGGGCACGGCGAGGAGCAGGAACGACACTGCGAGCACGGCGATGCGGCGCACGGGCTACCTCCGTGTTGTCAGAAATGGAAACGGAGAGACCACGGTAGCAGCCGGCCCTGACGTTGTCAATCCTGACTACAGCGAGTCGCGGTAGAGACTGTTTCGCGGCCGGCCGGTGAGCCGCGCGACGAGATCCGCCGCCTGCTTGCGGGGCACACCCGCCGCGACGAGCTCCGACACCGCCGCTGCCGCCTCGCCGCCGTCCACGACGGCCACCGCACCTGCGCCGAGGACGAGCGTGATCTCGCCCTTCGGGGCTTCGCGGAACCGCGCGGCAACCTCGACGGCGCTGCCGCGGACGACCTCCTCGAAGCGCTTGGTCAACTCGCGGCAGACTGCCACGGGGCGCTCCGGCTGGGCTCGCGCGAGACTCTCGAGGCTCTTCGGCAGGCGCTTCGGCGACTCGAACGCGACCGCCGGATAGGGCCAGGCCTGGAGCTCGGCCCAGAGCTCGACAAGCGCCTTCTCGGCTCGCGGCAGGTAGCCGAGGAACTGGTAGCGCTCCCCGACGAGGCCGCTCGCGACGAGCGCCGTCTCGACCGCGGAAGGCCCTGGCAGCACGGTCACCGTCACACCCGCCTCGAGCGCCGCGACGACGATGCGCGCGCCCGGGTCGTTGATGCCCGGCAGGCCCGCGTCGCTGACGAGCGCGATCCGCTCGCCGGCGCGCAATCGTGGCAGCAGCTCCGCTGTCCGCGCCGCCTCGTTGTGCTCGTGATAGCTCACGAGCCGGGCCTCGATCCCGTGGCGCTGGAGCAGGATGCGCGTGTGGCGCGTGTCCTCGCAGAGGACGACGTCGGCGGCCGCTAGCTCCTCCAGCAGCCGCAGCGTGACGTCGTCGAGGTTGCCGATCGGGGTGGCGCAGACGGCGAGCGGCACTACGAGTCGAGCGCTTCGAACGCCACGAAGCCGGCGCCGATCAGGCCGGCGCTCGAGCCGAGCTCGGCCGGGACGACGCGCACCGTGTGCCGGCCGGGCTCGAGCGCCTCGCGGATGACGATCTCGCGCGCCGGCGGGAGCAGGTAGTCCTTGGCCGCCGCGCCGAAGCCGCCGCCGATCACGACCAGCTCCGGATCGAAGATGTTGACGAGTGTGCCGATCCCGGCGCCGAGCTTGCGGCCGATCTCCGTGAGGATCGCGAGCGCAGTGGGGTCGCCGTCGTTTGCGAGCCGGACGAGCCGGTGGGCGTCGACGGCGGGGCCGAACGCCTCCTGGGCCTTGAGCGTCGCCGCGGAGCCCGACGCGAGCCCTTCCAGATGGCCACGACCGGTGCAGACCCCCTGGCAGGGCACTCCGTCGAACTCGATCACCATGTGGCCGAGCTCCGCGGCGGCGCCGACGGCGCCACGCAGCGGCCGGCCGCCGGTGATGACCCCGCCGCCGACCCCGGTGCCGAGAGTGAGCATCACCATGTCGCTCGAACCCTTGCCCGCGCCAACTTTCCACTCTGCGATCGCGGCGGCGTTCGCGTCGTTGTCGATCCCCACTGGAAGGCCGAAGCGCTCGGACATCCGGTCGCGGAACGGGAGGTCGTGGAGCGGGAGGTTAACCGAGCCGATCGCGATGCCGCGCTGCTGGTCGATCGTCGACGGGATGCCGAAGCCGAGGGCGGCGACGTCGTCGTCGAGCAGCTCCTCGACCGCCGCGTCGAGGCCGCCGAGCACCGCCTCCTGCGACTCCGCCGGGGTCGGGATCTCGTAGCGGCGCTCGATCCGGCCGTCGCGACCGATCAGGCCGCTGAGGATCTTGGTGCCGCCGAGGTCGACGCCTATCACGCGCTCGCCCGCCATGGTCGCGGGTACCATAGCCCGCCGGATGGCCGCCGGAGACAAGCCCTATCGCGTCTACAAGGGCGGCAGAGCCAGGGGGAAGGTACCGCTGCCGTCGCGGCCCGGGCTCGACGAGGCGCCCCCGTCGCGCGGCGCGAAGGACCGGCCTGAGCGGGGCGGCGCAGAGCGGCCGCGGCGCCGCGGCTTCGGCTGGAAGCGCGTGGTGCTGCTCTCGCTCGGCGTGCTGCTGATCCTGGTCGTGGCCTGGGGCGCCGCGAGCTATCTCTCGTTCCGCAGCGGGATCAAGGCGGCAAACCACCGGCTTCCTACGTCGGCGAAGGCCGCGCTGACCAAGCAGGGCGGCCTATTGCTGTCGCGGCCGACGACGATCCTGCTGCTCGGCACCGACCACAACGACACCTCAGCGCGCGCCGCCGACCGTCACTCCGACTCGATCATGCTCGTCCACACCGACCCGGGCCGGCACCTGATCGCCTACCTCTCGATCCCACGCGATCTGCGGGTCGAGATCCCCGGCTACGGGAACGGGAAGATCAACTCGGCGATGCAACTCGGCGGGCCGGCCCTCGCTCTGAAGACCGTATCGGCGTTCACGGGCCTGCCGATCAACCACGTCGCGGTGGTCGACCTCGCCTCGTTCAAGCAGCTGATCGACGCGCTCGGCGGGATCACCGTGAACGTGCCGGAGCGGATCCTGTCCAATCGCTTCGACTGTCCGTTCAAGACACAGGCGCGCTGTGACCAGTGGCACGGCTGGGCCTTCGCAAAGGGGCCGCAGCACATGAACGGCGAGCGGGCGCTGATCTATTCGCGGGTGCGCGAGAACCAGCTCAACCCGGCCGATTCGGACATCACCCGCGGCGGGCGCCAGCAGGCGGTCCTGCAGGCGGTGGCGAGCAAGCTCGCGAGCGTCGGCACGGTCGCGCAGCTCCCGTTCATCGGTGCCGACCTGCTGAAGCCGCTCGCCACGGACATGTCGGCGGGTCAGTTCCTCCAGCTCGGTTGGGTCAAGTTCCGCGCCTCGAGCGGCCGTGTCCTGCACTGCCGGCTCGGCGGCAGCTCGTCGAGCATCGGCGGGCAGTCGGTGATCGTGTCGACCGAGGAAAACTTCGCGGTTGTGCACATGGTCACCGGCGACTCAGCGCCCCAGCCTCCGGCGCCCGGGTCGGGTCTGTACGGGCCCGGCTGCGTCGTCGGCAGCCAGAGCTTCCGTTAGACGGGCGCGCCCGCGCGTAGTGGCGTCTCTACCCAGAAGGGGCAAGACCCCGAGCCCCCGCCCTGCAGCTGAGCCTAATCCGGAAACCGTCACGCGTGGCGCGCGGAAGCGTGCCGGAAGCGTTACTTCTCGGCGGGCTTCGACTTCTTGACGTCGCCGCTCGAGCCGCCGTCTGACGATGACGAGGACGACGACGCGGACCCGTCCGAGCCCGACGACGAGGACGAGTCTGACGATTCCTTCGCCGCGCCCGGCCGCTTGCCCGAGCCCTTGCCGTAGTCGGTCGAGTAGAACCCGGAGCCCTTGTAGTGCACCGCTACCGGATGCAGAACGCGCTCGACCGGCCCCTCGCCGCACACCTCGCACACGCTCGCCGGCTCGTCCGCCATCCGCTGAAACAACTCGAACAGATGGCCGTTCGGACACTTGTATTCGTAGATCGGCATGGGCCGGCAAACCGTACCAGCGCAGCGGGTGATGGTAGAACGCGGTGACGGTGCCCGCCTCCGCCCCCGAAACAGACACGCCTGAACAGGACATCTCGCCGCGGGCGTTCCGGTTCGGGATCGGCGCCTGCGTCGCCGCCGTCGGGGCATTCCTCCTGCTCCGCCTGCACGCCTGGCCGCCGCACGAGGACGAGACGCTCGCCCTGTTCGTGGGCCGCAGCTCGCTCGGCAATCTCTTCCACATCGTCCTCAACGAGCGCGGCGGAGCACCGCTGCACTACGTCTTCGCCTGGGTCATCGCCCATACCGGCGGCGGGCTGACCGGCCTCCGCCTCGTCTCCGCCTTCTTCGCCGTCGCGAGCCTTCCGGCGCTCGCGGCGCTCTCGGCGCGGCTCACCGACCGGACGACGGCGCTCGTCGCGACGGTACTCGCGTCCGGCTCATGGGTGCTGCTGTTCCACGGGATCTACGCCCGGATGTACAGCATCTTCCTGTTCACGAGCGCGATCTCGTACCTCGCATTGCTACGCGCGCTCGATCGTGGCGGCCGGCGAGCCTGGGCGCTCTGGGCGCTGTCCGCGCTCGTCGTCTGCGCGACGCATCCGTACGGCGTGCTCGTCGTCGCTTCGCAGGGCCTCTACGTCCTCCTCCGGCGCGAGCGGATTCGCGAGGCGGCCTGGGCCTTCGGCGCCGTCCTGGTCCTCGGGATCCCGTTCTGGCGCGCGAGCCTCGTCCTCGCCGACCGATTCGACGTCGGCGTCGGCGGCGGCGGATCGCTCCGGGGGCCGCTGGGAGTGCTGCGGTACCTCCGCGCGGCCGCCGGGGACTTCTCGGCCGGATGGACCGGCACGTTGTGGCTTGCGCTGGCGCTCGCGGCGGCGGGATTCGTGGTGCTCGTCCGGCGCCGCCGCGGCAGTGCCCTCCTCGTCGCGTGCGCGCTCGGAACGCCGACCGCCGCCCTGATCGTCGCGCACCTCGGCAGCGCGACCTCTCCGCAGACACGGCACCTGATCTTCGCGCTGCCGTTCTTCAGCACCCTCGTCGCAGTGCCGTTCGTCGCCGTCGCGCGCACCCGCCGGGCGCTCGTTCCGGTCGTCGCGCTCGCGGTCGCCGCGCTGTTCGCCACGGAGGTCGGCTGGGCGTGGCACAAGACGCCGCTGCTGTTCCGCGGAGAGCCGAGCGCGCGCGTCACCGCCCGGCACGCCGCGTCTGCGTGGCTCGCCCAGAGCGGCCGCGACTCAGATGTGCTGTTCGGCTACGACCCGCTCTACCTCGGCGCGTGGGAGAGCGGCGGCGCCGTGACGCGGACGATCGTCCCGCGCGCCGATCCGCAACTCGCCCTCGTCGCGCTGCGGACGAAGCAGCTCCCGCTCGGGCGCGGCGTCTGGGTGCTCGACGCGAGCGACACCAACAACGCCGTCCGCCGCTCGACGATCCCGCTCCGTGTGCCGAGCAGCGCGTACGAGGCTCGGGTCTTCGGGCCGTTCCTCGTGATCCGCAGCCGCGCGCCGACGAAGACGCCGCTCCAGTTCCTCAAACAGACCCGCGCCGTCGAGGAGCTCGGCAAGAAGCTCGATCTCGGCGCCGCCGACGTGAACCTCCACACGGCGCTCGTCGCGCTCGGCCGGCTCGGCTACACGCCGCCGCGCTCCTCACGGTCGACGAGCTCGCGGTAGCACGGCGCCTCCTCGAAGGCCGCAAGCCCCGCAGGAGTCGTGCGTCTCTGCCCCTCCGGGCGCCGCAGGCGACGAGCCGCGGCGATCGCGGCCGAGGCTCCGACCAGCCCACCGAGCGCGAACGAGCGGAGCTTTCCCCGGCGTCCCTGCGCGGCCATGCAGCGAGTGTATTCCCGGGCCTGGGAAGATGCGCGGATGCTGATCTGCGCCCTCGGTGACCTGCTCCTCGACGTGATCGTGCGACTCGAGTCGCCGCTCGTCGCGGACGGCGACGTGCCGACCGAGACGCGCACCGGCGCCGGAGGGCAGGCCGCCAACGTCGCCGCGTGGGCCGTGACGCTCGGCGCGGAGGCACGCGTCGTCTGCAAGCTCGGCGACGACGCGGCGGCCGGACTCGTCCGCGCCGACGCCGAGGCACGCGGCGTCGAGGTCTTCGCTCCCGTCGCAGCGGGGCGCACGGGCGTCGTCGTCTCGCTCGTCGGGCCAGGGCCGGCGCGGACGATGGCCTCGGACCGCGGCGTCGCGCCCGAGCTCACGCCCGAGGAGCTCGAGCCTGCGTGGTTCGAAGGCTGCGACGTCCTCCACATCTCCGGCTACGCGCTGCTCCGCGAGCCGATCGCCCAGGCGGCGCTGCGGGCGCGCGAGCTCACGCCCGGCCGCGTCAGCCTCGACCTCTCCTCGGCCGCCGACATCGCCACGTACGGGCCGCGGCGCTTCCGCGAGCTCGTCGAGCGGCTCGCCCCCGACGTCGTGTTCGGGAACGAGGACGAGCGCGTCGTCCTCGGTAGCCTGCCCGCGCCGGAGTGGGTGCTCAAGCTCGGCGAGCGCGGGATCCTGCTCTCCTCCGGCGAGGAGCTCGCCGCGCACCCGGCCGAGGTCGTGGACACGACCGGCGCCGGCGACGCGCTCGCGGCCGGCTATCTGGTCGCAGGGCCGGAGGCTGCGCTCGACGCGGCCGCCCGCTGCGTCGGCAGGATGGGAGCGACGCCATGAAGACGCTCACCACCTTCCAGCCCGAGGTCGAGGACGCGCTGCGCGCCCGCGACGCAGTCGTTGCGCTCGAGACGACGCTGATCTCGCACGGCTTCCCGGCGGGCGAGGGCGCAGCGGTCGGGCGCGAGTCCGAGCGCCGCGTCCGGGCTGCCGGAGCGATTCCCGCGACGATCGGGATCGTTGACGGCCGGCTCCGGATCGGCCTCACCGACGACGAGCTCCAACGCTTCGACGAGGCCGGCGCCACCGCTCGAAAGGTCGGTCCGCGCGACCTCGGCGCCTGCATCGCGCAGGGCGCGCTCGGCGCGACCACGGTCGGCGGGACGCTCGCCGCGATGCGCGTCGCGGGCATCGGCTTCATGGGCACCGGCGGGCTCGGGGGCGTCCATCGCGGCTTCCCCACGCCGCCCGACGTCTCGGCCGACCTCGGCGAGCTCTCGCGCGCGCAGGCGCTCGTCGTCTCTGCCGGGGTCAAGTCGCTTCTGGACGTGCCTGCGACCGCCGAGGTGCTCGAGACGCTCGGCGTGCCCGTGCTCGGCTGGCGCACCGACACGATGCCGCTGTTCTACGCCGCCGACGGCGGGCCGCCCGTCTCCGCGCGGGTCGAGACCGCAGAGGAAGCAGCCCGGATCGCCGACGCACACTGGCGCCTCGGCCGCCACACCGCGCTCGTCCTCGGCCGGCCGCCGGACACGAGCCTCGACGTCGAGACGCTGATCCAGGAGGCGCTGGCCGCCGCCGACCGCGAGCACGTCTCCGGCCAGGCTGTCACGCCGTTCATCCTCGGCTATCTGCACGAGCACTCGGACGGTCGCACCGCCGCGGCGAACAAGGAGCTCGTCGCCGCGAACGCAGGGCTCGCCGCCGAGGTCGCGGTCGCCTACGCGGCGCTGTAAGTCGCGCCAACCTCGCCTCCGGCGCGTCGTCCAAGAGAGCATGAGACTGCTACTCGTCGCCCTCGTCGCGCTCGCCGCCGCGGGCGCCTCGAGCGCCGTCCCCGGTCGGACCGCTCGCGCCCGCGACCGACCTCGCGGGCGACATGGGAGGTGCGCGGGCCGGCGACGGGCCGTCGACCCCGACCGGATTCCACCTTGCGTGCGTCTCCGGCCGGCACGTCGTGATCGTGCAGCCGATCCGGAACCTCTCCCGGCTCCCGGTGACGCTCACGGGCGCGGCGCTCGACCCGCCGTCGGCCCAGGTCGCGCGGAGGGTGGCCGTCCAGTTCCGGCCCGCGCCCAGGCCGCCGCATGGCCGCGCCCTCGTCATCGGCATCCGCCCGTGGAGCGCGGCGAGCTCGGCGCCGCTCACGGTCGCGCCGGGCCGTGAAGCATGGGTCCAGTCGAACTTCGTGCTGAGCGGCTGCCCGAGCATCGGAGCGCACGCGCTTGTCGCGAACCGGGAGCTCACGCTGACCTTCCGCATCGACGGACGGTCCCGCAGCGAGCGGATCGCGACGCCGTGGACGCAGATCGTCCTCGCGCGCTAGGTCAGGTCGCGCGGCGCGTCGTGAAGTAGTGCACGAGGTACACCGGCACGGTCACCGCGGCGAGCAGGAACGTGCAGATTCCCCACGCGGTCGCGTGCTTGGAGCCGCGCTTGTCCGCGTGCCAGAAGACGACCGCCGAGATCACGCCCGCGAGGACGATCGCGACGAGGCCCTGGGCGGCGTCTAGCTGAGTGATTGCAAGAACTCGTCTACCTCCAGCGCCGTCAGCGTCTCGACCTTGACGCTGCCGCGCGCACTGAGCGCCACCGAGACGCGCGCGATCGTGCTCGCGTCCGGCGCCTCGACGATGTTGAGGAAGTCGAACGGGCCGAGCGTGAACCACTGGTACAGCACCTTGGCGCCGAGCTCCTCGACGTCCTTGTTCACCTCGCGCAGCCTGTCCGGATGGGACACGAGCGTCTGCATCCCCTGCTGGGTCAGCGTCGAGAGGAGGATGTAGACCGGCACCGCGCCTCGATGCTAGATGATCTCGACGTCCGGATCGTTGGCCCGGTCGCCGACCGCAAGCGCGTCGTGCGCCCACTCGCTCCGCTTCCACGCGGGTGCGGGCGTCTCGCACTCGGACTTCGGCACGAAGCGCGAGCGCTGCACGAGCTTGTACTCGTGGATGTAGCGCGGGCAGTTCGGGAAGACCTCCGTCGCGCGGACCCGCACGACGAACTGCGCCTCAGGCCACTCGGCGGCGAGCGGGTCGGCAGGATCGATCGAGGCGACGCCGTTGAGTCGCATCCGCTTGCGTCCCTCGAAGTCGATGAACAGGAGCCCGACGTGCGGGTTCACGAGCACGTTGCCGGCCGAGAGGTACATGCCGTTTCCGTCGTAGCTCGGGAAGGCGATCGTGTGCTCGTCGAGGACGCGGACGAATCCGGGCTCGCCGCCCTTGTACGAGCTCTGCGGCCGGCCCTCCTCGTCGGCCGTGGCGAGGAAGAACATGTCCCGCGCCTCGATGAACGCGCGGCCGCTCTCGTCGATCGTGTCGGTCAGCTTCCGCTCGACGATCCGGTCGGCGAGCCGTGTCGTGTCGAACTGCTCCTGGAGCCTGCGACTACCCGCGTTGTAGTGGCTGCTCACCGGGCGAGTATCGCACCCGCGCGGCCTGGTCGAAATAGAGCAGAGCCGCGCCGACGAGGATGATCGGCGAGATCACGAGGTCGGCCAGGAAGGCGGCGATCCGGGCGGTCGCGTTCGCCTGGCCGTGCAGGAGCACGACCAGGACGAGGCGCGTCAGCACGAACACGATCACGAGCGTCGCGAGCGAGCCGAGCGCGTGGATGTAGTCGGCGCGCGCGAGCCGGATCGCGCGCCCGAAGCCCGCGCGCACGCTCAGGTTCTCGTACAGGATCGACGGCACGACGAGACCGACGAGCGCGAGCCAGGCGACCGCGGGCAGCGCGTAGACGAGCGCGAGGAACGGCACCGGCAGGAACGCGAGCGTTCCGGCGCCGAGCGCCCGGCAGAAGAGCCCGCGCGTCACATCGGTCTGATGCGCGATCAGGCACGCGAAGACGTACGCGAGGCTGAGCACCGGCGCGGAGACGAGCAGGATCAGCGCCTGCGAGCCGGTGCGATGGCCGGCGCTGATCTGGTCGACGAGCGCGAGCGCGAGCCCGAGCGGCAGCACGCGCCAGAAGTGGTTCCCGTACAGGCGGATCGACTCGGCGACGAGCTGGCCGACCGTCCGGGTCTCGGGCGGGAGCGGCGGCGGGAGCGGACGCGTGCTCACGTGAGCGCCGAGAGGAGCCTCGGGATCGCCGCGGCGAGCGCCTCGAGCGCCTCGTCGAAGCGCCACAGGGCGCGGTCCGGCTCGGCGACCTCGTTCGAGATCGCGCGCACCTCGAGTGCCGGCACTCCGGCGAGCGCGGCGGCGCGGAGCACCGAGAAGCCCTCCATCGCCTCGACCTCCAGCTCGGGCGGCGTCCCACCGACGCGTCCGCTGGTGCCGATCGCGAGCACCGGCGCGTCGGGGAAGACCGCCCGCGCCGCATCGAGCAGGCCGGGATCCGGAGCCATGCGCCGCGGTATCGCGTCCCAGGTCGCGTCGCTGTAGACCGCCTCGCCGCCGAGCACGAGCGTGCCGGGCTCGAGCCCGCGTCCCCCGGCGATGCCCACGTGGAGGACGGCGTTCGGGCGCACCTGGGCGAGCGCGTGCGCAGTTGCGGCGGCGGCCTCGACGGGGCCGATCCCGCAGACGAGCCCCTCGAGCCCGCAGAGCTCGCGCTCGGTCGCGGCCACGAGGAGCGTCACGGCGCGATCCTATGCGAGACTAGGCCCGTGGGCTTCTCGGTGATCAACCCGGCCGACCTCGAGTGGGAGACGCGGCCCTCCGATCCGGGCGTGCCCGAGCGTCACGTCGCCGGGCTGACCGACCTCGCGGGCTTCGAGCACACCCGCGCGAACCACTGGCGCTACGACCCGGGCTCGCGCGGCCGTCGCCACAAGGACATGCTTCAGGAGGAGACGTTCATCGTCCTCTCGGGCACCCTCTCGATGTACCTCGGCGAGCCGCCCGAGCGGCACGACGTCGAGGCCGGCGGGCTCGTTCACGTCGAGTCGGGCACAGCGCTGCAGATCGTCAACCACGGCGACGAGGAGCTGCGGCTCTACATCTACGGCGCGCCGCCCGAGCGCGGGCACGCCGAGTTCCTCGACTCCGCGGTGTAGAAGGGGCAGGCCCCGAAGGGCCCACCCCTCTGACCGCACTAGCCCGAGGTCTTGATCTGACCCCGGATCTCCCCCGCGGCGTTCTTCGCGGTGTGCACGTTCACGTACGCCTTGCCGGACTCGAGCGCCGCGATCACGGCCTTCGAGATCTGGGCCTTGCCGCTCGCCCCGCTCTTGCACGGGCCGCAGAGCGGCACGACCACCGGGCCGGCGACGCCGACCTTGGCCATGTGGATGTGCGCGGCCGTGGCCGGTCCGGTCAGGCCGGAGAAGGTGAGCCGCCACTTGAGCACGGCGCCCTTCGCGTTCTCGACGTAGGTGCCCGTGAACGCGCCCTTCGCCGCGGCGGGCACGCCGGCCGGAGCCGGAATCTCCGCCTTCGCGGTGAGTTTCGCGCCGGCCATGTAGGTGCCGCGGGCGGCGCCGAGCGCGAGCGCCGACACCACGAGCGCAACCACCGCGCCGAGCACGACGGCAGTCAGAAGCTTCTTCACTGATCCCCCTCCTAGAGCTGGATGCGCAGACGCACCTAGTTCGCGGCGGAGGCCGAAACGGTTTCCGGAGCCCTGGCGAACACGAGCTCGCCGTCGACGGCGTCGACGCGGATCGTGTCGCCGTCGGCGAACTCGCCCTCGAGCAGCCGCAGTGCGAGCGGATTCTCGAGCGAGCGCTGGATCGCGCGCTTGAGCGGACGCGCGCCGTAGGTCGGGTCCCAGCCCTGCTCGGCGAGCTGCTCCTTCGCCTCGCCGGTCAGCTCCAGCGTCAGTCCGCGCTCCGCGAGTCGCTCGCGCAGCCGCTCGAGCTGGAGGTCGACGATCTCGCCGATCTGCTCACGGCTGAGCGGCTTGAACTCCACGATCTCGTCGAGGCGGTTGAGGAACTCTGGCCGGAAGTGGTCGCGCATCGCCTCGGCGCTGCGGACGTTCGAGGTCATGATCAGCACGGCGTTGCGGAAGTCGACCGTGCGGCCCTGGCCGTCGGTGAGCCGCCCGTCGTCGAGAATCTGGAGCAGCAGGTTGAACACGTCGGGATGCGCCTTCTCGATCTCGTCGAGCAGGATCACCGAGTACGGGCGCCGCCGCACCGCCTCGGTCAGCTGGCCGCCCTCCTCGTAGCCGACGTAGCCGGGCGGGGCGCCGACGAGCCGCGAGACGGCGTGGCGCTCCATGTACTCGGACATGTCGATCCTGATCAGGGCGCGCTCGTCGTCGAACATGAACTCGGCGAGCGCCTTCGCGAGCTCGGTCTTGCCGACGCCGGTCGGGCCGAGGAAGACGAACGAGCCGATCGGGCGGTTCGGATCCTGGAGCCCCGAGCGCGCGCGGCGCAGCGCATTGGACACGGCTTCGATCGCCTGGTCCTGGCCGACCACGCGCTGGTGCAGCCGCTCCTCCATGTGGACGAGCTTCCGCGTCTCGCCCTCGAGCAGGCGATCGACCGGGATCCCCGTCCAGCGCGCGACGACCGACGCGACGTCGTCCTCGTCGACCTCCTCCTTCACCATCGGCTCGCCGACGGGCTCACGGCCTTCTTCGAGCTCGTGCTCGAGCGCCGGCAGCTCGCCGTAGCGGATCTCCGCCACTCGCTGGAGGTCGCCTGCGCGCTCGGCGCGCTCGGCCTCCACCATCAACTCTTCGATCCTCCGTGTTATCGTGGTAACACGCTGTAACAGAGTCGACTCCGCGGCCCAGCGCGCGGCGAGCTCGTCCCGAGCCTCTCGCGCGTCGGCCAGCTCTCGCTCGAGCGGCTCGCGCGCCCCGTCCGACTCCTTCGCCATCGAGACGAGCTCGATCTCGAGCTGCGTGACGCGGCGGTTCGCCTCGTCGAGCTCGAGCGGAGAGGAGTCGATCTCCATCCGCAGGCGCGAGCCGGCCTCGTCGACGAGGTCGATCGCCTTGTCGGGCAGGAACCGGTCCGCGATGTACCGGTCGGAGAGCACCGCGGCGGCGACGAGCGCCGCGTCGCGGATGCGCACGCCGTGGTGCGCCTCGTAGCGCTCCTTCAGCCCGCGCAGGATCGCGATCGTGTCGGGCACGGTCGGCTCGCCGACCGTGATCGGCTGGAAGCGCCGCTCGAGCGCGGCGTCCTTCTCGATGTGCTTTCGGTACTCGTCGAGCGTCGTCGCTCCGACGCAGCGCAGCTCGCCGCGCGCGAGCATCGGCTTGAGCAGATTCCCCGCCGACACGGCCCCTTCTGCCGCGCCCGCACCGACGATCGTGTGCAGCTCGTCGATGAAGAGGATGATCCGGCCCTCGGCGCTCTGGATCTCGCCGAGCACGGCCTTGAGCCGCTCCTCGAACTCGCCGCGGTACTTCGAGCCCGCGAGCAGCGCGCCGACGTCGAGCGCCCAGACGCGGCGGCCCTTGAGACCCTCGGGGACGTCGCCGGCGACGATCCGCTGCGCGAGCCCCTCGACGATCGCGGTCTTGCCGACGCCCGGCTCGCCGATCAGCACGGGGTTGTTCTTCGTGCGGCGCGAGAGCACCTGGATCACGCGCCGGATCTCCTCGTCGCGCCCGATCACCGGATCGAGCGCGCCGGACTCGGCCGCCTCGGTCAGGTCGCGCCCGTACTTGTTCAAAGCGTCGAAGGTGCCCTCGGGATCCTGCGAGGTGACGCGCTGGCCGCCGCGCACCTCCGCGATCCGCTCGAGCAGCGCGTCGCGTGGAACGGCGTCGAGCGCGAGCAGCAGGTGGTCGACCGACACGTAGTCGTCGTCCATGCGCTTCGCCTCGTCGGCCGCCTGGTCGAGTGCGCGTGCGACCGCGGCGGAGACCTGCGGCTGCTGCGCGGCGCCCTGGATCCGCGGCCGCTGCGCGAGCTCGGCCTCGGCCTGCGCGCGCAGCGCATCGGCGTCGGGCACGAGCTGGCGGGGCAGCTCCTGGTCGAGCAGCGCGAGCAGCAGGTGCTCGGGGTACAGCTCCGGGTTGCCGTTTCTGCGCGCGATCTCCTGCGCTGCGGCGACGGCCTCCTGGGACTTGATCGTCAGCTTGTTGAAATCCATCAGAAACTCCTTCGTTCGAGATCCTGCGCGGGCTTGTAGAGCACGAGCTCGCGCCGGTACTGCCGGTGCACCTGGTCGACCTGGGCGCGCGCCTCGCGCTCCAGCCGCTCGATGTGGGCCTGTGTCCGCTGCAGCTCGTCCTGGAGCCGGAGCACATGCTCGACGCCGGCGAGGTTGAGGCCGAGCTCGGTCGTGAGCCGCTGGATCAGCGCCAGCCGCTCGAGGTCGCGCTCGGAGTAGAGGCGCGTGTTCCCCTGCGTGCGCTTCGGGCGGACGAGCCCGCGCGCCTCGTACATCCGCAGCGTCTGCGGATGCATGCCGACGATGTCGGCGGCGACCGAGATCATGTAGCGGGGCCGGTCGTCCATCAGTCGAACAGCTCCTCGCGGGGGTCGTCGTGGGACACCTTCTGCATCGCCTCGAGCGCCTCGCGCTCCTTCTTGCTCAGCTTCGCGGGGACGGCGACCTTCACGCGCGCGAGCAGGTCGCCCTTGCCGTTGCCCTTCAGCTTCGGCGCTCCCTGGCCGCGGAGGCGCAGGAGCTTGCCGTCGTGCGCGCCGGCCGGAACCTTCAGCGAGACGCGGCCGCCCTCGGGCGTCGGCACCTCGACGGTCGCGCCGAGCGCCGCCTCCGGGTAGGTGACGGGGACGTCCACCACGAGGTCTTCTCCGCGGCGATGGAAGCGCTTCGACGGCACGACCTCCGTGACGACGTACAGGTCGCCGTGCGGGCCTCCCGCCTCACCCGGCGCGCCCTTGCCCTTGAGCTTGATCTTCGTCCCGGTCTTCGCGCCGGCGGGAATCTTCACCGAGTAGCGCCGCGTGCGGCGCTCGACGCCGGAGCCGTGACACGTGTGGCAGGGCTGCTCGATCACGGTGCCGTTGCCGCGGCAGCGCGGGCACGGCTGCGAGATCGCGAACAGGCCTTGGCTCTCTGCCAGGACGCCGCGGCCGTGGCAGACCGGGCAGAGCGTCGGCGCGGTGCCGGGCTCGGCGCCCGAGCCGTGACAGGTGCGGCACGGCGCGTCGACCTCGACCGCGACCTTCGTCTCGATCCCCCGCAGAGCGTCCTCGAACGAGAGCCGCACCGGCACCTCGAAGTCGGCCCCGCGTTGCGGCCGCTGACGCGGCTGCTGGGCGGCTCGACGGCCGCCGAAGAGGCCGCCGAGCAGGTCGCCGAAGTCGCCGAGATTCACGTCGGCCGGGTTGAAGCCGCCGCCCGGCCCGAAGCCGGCGAAGCCGTTCCCGCCGGAGTCGTAGGCCTTCCGCTTCTCGTCGTCGCCGACGGTGTCGTAGGCGCCCTGGATCTCCTTGAAGCGCTCCTCGGCGCCCGCGTCGCCCGGGTTGCGGTCCGGGTGGAACTCGCGCGCCAGCTTGCGGTACGCCTTCTTGATCTCGTCCTGCGAAGCGGTCTTCGGGACGCCGAGGATCTCGTACGGAGTCTTCACTCGGCGACGATCACCCGAGCCGGCCGCAACACGCGATCGCCCAGGCGATAGCCCTTCTGCAGCACCTGGATCACCTGGCCCTGCGCAGCGCCCTCGGCGGGCTGGGCGAGCAGC
Organism: uncultured Actinomycetes bacterium; assembly: GCA_963738775.1. Lineage (GTDB taxonomy): Bacteria > Actinomycetota > Thermoleophilia > Gaiellales > Gaiellaceae > CAVQZA01. Next base: position 81,562 of record CAVTXU010000013.1, on the reverse strand, counting down.
GCCTCGTGGACGTGCGGGTCGAACGGGCCGTCGGTCTCGACCTCGACGAGGCCCTCCTTGCGGAGCAGGTCGGTCAGCTCGCGGTGAACGAGCGAGACGCCCTCCTCGAGCTTGGCCTCCTCGTGCTCGGCCGCCGCCTGGAGCGCGCGCTCGAGGTCGTCGAGCACGGGCAGCAGCCCGGCCACGAGCCGCTCAGCGGCCCGCGCGACCAGCGACTGCTGGTCACGCACGGCGCGCTTGCGGTAGTTGTCGAAGTCGGCTGCGACGCGCTGGAGGTCGGCGAGATACTCGTCCCGCTTCGCCTCTGCCTCGACGAGCCGGACGTCGAGCGGCTGTTCGTTCAGCGTCTCGTCGGTCACGCCTTCTTCGCCGCCTCGTCCTCGTCGATCACCTCGTAGTCGGCCTCCTCGACGACCTCGTCGTCGACGGGGGCCTCGCCGTCACCGGCCGGAGCCGAGCTCGGCGCGCTCGCTGCGGCGTAGACCGTCTCGGCGAGCTTGTGCGCAGCCTCGTTGAGCGCGTCCGTCTTCGCCTTGATCTCGGCGAGATCCGAGCCGTCGAGCGACTGGCGGAGCTCCATCACGCGGCCCTCGATCGTCGAGGCCGTGGCCTCGTCGAGCGCCTCGCGATGCTCCTTCAGGCTCTTCTCGGTCTGGTAGGCGAGCGACTCCGCGTGGTTCTTGGCGTCGGCCAGCTCGCGCAGGCGATGCGCCTCGTCGGCGTGCGCCTCTGCCTCCTTGACCATCCGGGACACGTCCTCCTCGGACAGCCCCGAACCGCCCTCGATCCGGATCTGCTGCTGGTTCCCGGTGCCGAGATCCTTCGCCTGGACGTGGATGATGCCGTTCGCGTCGATGTCGAAGCCGACCTCGACCTGCGGCATCCCCCGCGGCGCCGGCGGAATCCCGACGAGCTGGAACTTGCCGAGCGTCTTGTTGTACGCGGCCATCTCGGACTCGCCCTGGAGGACGTGCACCTCGACGGACGGCTGGTTGTCCTCGGCGGTCGAGAACGTCTCCGACTTCTTCGTCGGAATCGTGGTGTTCCGCTCGATCAGCCGCGTGAAGACACCGCCCTTCGTCTCGATCCCGAGCGAGAGCGGAGTGACGTCGAGCAGCAGGATGTCCTTGACCTCGCCGCTCAGCACGCCGCCCTGGATCGCGGCGCCGACGGCGACGACCTCGTCGGGGTTGACGCCCTTGTGCGGCTCCTTGCCGATCAGCTCCTTGACCTTGTCCTGCACCGCCGGCATCCGGGTCATGCCGCCGACGAGCACGACGTGGTCGATCCCCGAGGCCTCGAGGCCCGCATCCTTGAGCGCGGCCTTGGTCGGAGCGACGGTGCGCTCGATCAGGTCGTGGCTCAGCTCGTCGAGCTTCGCGCGGGTGAGCGTGAGGTCGAGGTGCTTCGGCCCCTCGGGCGTGGCGGTCACGAACGGCAGGTTGATCTGCGTCGTCATCGTGGAGGAGAGCTCGATCTTCGCCTTCTCGGCGGCCTCGTACAGCCGCTGCAGCGCCATCTTGTCGACGCCGAGGTCGAGCCCCTGGTCGCGCTTGAACTCGGCGACCATCCAGTCGACGACCGCCTTGTCGAAGTTGTCGCCGCCGAGGTGGTTGTCGCCGTTCGTCGACTTGACCTCGAACACGCCGTCGCCGAGCTCGAGCACCGACACGTCGAACGTGCCGCCGCCGAGGTCGAAGACGAGGATCACCTGGTCCTGCTCCTTGTCGAGCCCGTACGCGAGCGAGGCTGCGGTCGGCTCGTTGATGATCCGGACGACGTTGAGCCCGGCGATCTTGCCGGCGTCCTTCGTCGCCTCGCGCTGCGCGTTGTTGAAGTACGCGGGCACGGTGACCACCGCGTCGCTGACGGTCTCGCCGAGGTAAGCCTCCGCGTCGGCCTTCAGCTTCTGAAGGATCATCGCGCTGATCTCCGGCGGCGAGTAGTCCTTGCCGTCGACCTTGACGAGCGCGTCGCCGTTCGGCCCCTTGTCGACCGAGTACGGGACGATCGTCATCTCCTCGGAGACCTCGTCCCACTTGCGCCCGACGAACCGCTTGATCGAGAAGATCGTGTTCTCGGGATTCGTCACCTGCTGGCGCCGCGCGGGCGCCCCGACGAGCCGCTGGCCGTCCTTCGCGAACGCGACGACCGACGGCGTCGTGCGCCCGCCTTCCGCGTTCGGGATCACCGTGGGCTCGCCGCCCTCGAGCACGGCCATACAGCTGTTGGTCGTGCCGAGATCGATTCCAATCGTTTTCGCCATCTCGAAACTGCTCCTTTGCGTTGTTGCTGAGAAAATCTAAGTGTGAGTGTATCAACTATCGCACGACTGCGATCAGGACGCCTCCCGCGACGACGCACAGCGCGCCGCCGACGAGGCGCACGCCGATCCGCTCGCTGCGGCCGATGAAGATCGCGGCTAGCAGGACTCCCCACAGCGACTCGGTCGCGACGATCGGCGAGACGACGGTCACCTTGCCGTGGTAGTACGCCTCGAAGAGGGATAGGTACGAGAGCCCGAACAGGAGGCCGGCCGGGACGAACGGCACGGAGCTCCGAAACCGCGGCCGCTTTCCCGCGACGAAGAGATAGCCGAGGATCACCACGGAGCCGCCCACCAGCGCGGCGACGGCGCCGGGAATCGGCGGCACTGCGGTCCCGTGCGAGGCCCAGCGCACGACGTTGTCGCGGATCGCGAAGAGCGTCGCGCCGCCGAGCGCGAAGACGAGGCCGATGACGCGGTAGTGCGCCGGCCGCGAGCGCTCGAGCACGAGCAGGATCCCGCCGGCGACGACGAGGAGCGCGCCGACGATCAGCGCCGCCTGCGCCGGCTCGCCCAGGATCAGGATCGCAATCACGACCGAGATCAGCGGCGCGGCGCCCACCACCACCGAGGTTCGGGACGGCCCGGCGTCGCGCACGGCCATCGTGAACAGGAGCTGCGAGCCGCCCGGCGCGAGCATCCCGACGAGCGCGAACAGCGCGAGCCCGCCCGCGTCGCCCGCGCCCTCGGGATGGATCGCGAGCGCGACGAGAGCGACGACGAGCGCGGTCACCGTCGTCGCGAACGCGCCGACCTCGGCGCCGGGCGAGCGGCGCAGCGCGAAGCGGAGGACGACCGTCATCGCGCCGAAGAGGAACGCCGAGCAGAACGCGAGCCCGACGGCCACTACGCAGGCCTCGGCCGGGCGAGCCGGCTCAGCAGGTCGGCGGCGGCCGGCTCGGCGATCACGATCCCCGCGAGGATCACGGCACAGCCGGCCCAACCCACGGCGCCGAGCCGGTCGCCGGCGAGCGCGAAGCCGAAGATCCCGGTGAAGACCGGCTCGAGCGCGAACGCGAGCGCCGTGCGCGTCGCGTCGAGCCGGCGCTGCGCCCAGGTCTGGAACAGGAAGGCGAGCGCGCTCGCAAAGACGCCTGTCACGAGCAGCGCGCTCCACACCGTCCACCCGTGCGGCACCGTGAGCTGGCCGAGCGCGACCGCGACGACGGTGAGCCCGACCGCCGCCGCGGCCATCTCGACGAACGTCAGCGCGAGCGGGTCGTAGCGCGGCGCGAACCGCTCCATCACCACGATCTGGAGCGCGTACACGGCCGCGCCGCCGAGCACGAGCAGGTCGCCGAGCACGGAGCCGCCGGTATGGACGCCGGAGAGCAGCGCCAGCCCTGCCACTGCGAGCCCGACGCCGAGCCAGGTGACCCGCGCGACCGGAGTCCGGAACAGCGCGAGCCCGAGCAGCGGCGTCAGCACGACGTACATCCCGGTGATGAAGCCGGTGCTCGAGACCGTCGTCCGCTCGAGCCCGGCCGTCTGCAGCGCGTAGCCCGACGCGAGTAGCCCGCCGACCGCCGCGCCCGAGATCCAGCCGCGCCGTCCCAGCCCGCCGAGCCGCCGCGCCGCCGGAACCGAGAGCGTCGCCGTCGCGATCATGAAGCGCACCGCGAGGAACGCGAACAGCGGATAGATCGCCACCGCATCCTTGACCTGCACGAACGTCACGCCCCAGATCGCGGTGACGAGAACCAGCGAGAGGAACGGCGCCGTGCGGCTCGTGGCGAGCGAAGGCATCGCGGGATTCTAGGAAGCGGTAGAACTGCGGGTACTGTGGCGCCCGATTCGAGGTACTCCTCGCCGCTTGCGGCCGAGCTGGGCGAGCCGGCGCTCGCGCGGTTCCTGCGCTACGTCGTGATCGACACGCAGTCGGCGGCGGGCTCCGACACCTACCCGTCGACGGCGAAGCAGCTCGATCTCTCGCGCCTCCTCGTCGAGGAGCTGAAGGAGATCGGGCTCGAGGACGCGCTCCTCGACGAGCACGGCTACGTGATGGCGACCATCCCGGCGACGGTGGAGCGCGAGGTGCCGGCGCTCGGGCTGATCGCGCATGTCGACACGAGCCCACAGGTCACCGGCGCGAACGTGAAGCCCCAGCTCGTCACCGGCTACGACGGCGGACGGATTGCGCTACCGGCCAATCCCCATCTCGTGCTCGACCCGGCCGAGCTGCCCGAGCTCGCCCGCCACGTCGGCCACGATCTCGTCACCACCGACGGGACGACGCTGCTCGGAGCCGACGACAAGGCCGGCGTCGCGGAGATCATGGCCGCGGCCGAGTATCTCGTCGCCCATCCCGAGCTGCCGCACGGCCCGCTCCGCATCGGCTTCACGCCCGACGAGGAGGTCGGCGCCGGCACGGACTTCTTCGACCTCGAAGCGTTCGGCGCGGTCGCCGCGTTCACCGTCGACGGCTCGACGGCCGGCGAGCTCCAGGACGAGACGTTCTCGGCGCTCGAGGCGATCGTGACCTTCACCGGCGTCAGCATGCATCCGGGCTTCGCAAAGGGGCACCTCGTCAACGCGGTCAAGCTCGCGGCCGACTTCGTCGCCTCGCTGCCCCGCGACGGGCTCTCCCCCGAGACGACCGAGGAGCGCGAGGGCTTCGTCCACCCGTACGAGATCGAGGGCCACGGCGGCGAGGCGACGGTCGTGATGATCATGCGCGACTTCGACGAGGAGCGGCTCGCGGAGCACGAGGCGCTGGTGCGCCGGCTCGCCGCGGAGGCGGCCGCGCAGGACGAGCGCGCACGCGTCGAGGTCACCGTGCGCCGCCAGTACACGAACATGAAACGCGTGCTCGACCAGCATCCCGCGCTGGTCACCGCCGCCGAGGAGGCGATCCGCCGCGCCGGCCTCGATCCCCACCTGACCTGGATCCGCGGCGGCACCGACGGCTCGCGGCTGACCGAGCTCGGCCTGCCGACGCCGAACCTGTTCGACGGCGGCCACGAGTACCACTCCGAGCGCGAGTGGATCTGCGTCCAGGACATGGGCGCCGCCTGCGCGACGATCGTCCACCTCGCGCAGATCTGGGCCGAGTAGCCTTTCCACATGGGCAATGTCGCCGATACGCTCGGCCGGCCGCTCCGCGACGTGCGGATCTCGGTCACCGACCGCTGCAACTTCCGTTGCGTCTACTGCATGCCGAAGGAGGTCTTCGGCCGCGACTTCGAGTTCCTCGCGCGCGAGAAGCTGCTGACCTTCGAGGAGATCGAGCGGGTGGCGCGCGCTTCGTCGCGCACGGCGTCGAGAAGGTGCGCCTCACCGGCGGCGAGCCGCTGCTGCGACGCGACCTCGAGCGGCTCGTCGCGATGCTCGCGGCGATCCCCGGGCTCGACCTGACCCTGACGACGAACGGCGCACTGCTCACAGCGCAAGGCGCAGGCGCTCGCCGACGCCGGGCTGAAGCGGATCACCGTGAGCCTCGACTCGCTCGACGACGACGTGTTCCGCGCGATGAACGACGTCGACTTCCCCGTCGCACGCGTGCTCGAGGGAATCGACGCGGCGGTCGCGGCCGGGCTTCCGGTCAAGGTCAACATGGTCGTGCGCCGCGGGCTCAACGAGGACAGCGTGCTGCCGATGGCGCACGAGTTCCGCAAGCGCGGCTGCATCCTGCGGCTGATCGAGTACATGGACGTCGGCCACACGAACGGCTGGCGGCTCGACGACATCGTCCCCGCAGCCGAGCTCGTCTCGATGATCGATGCCGAGCTCCCCCTCGAGCCGGCCGAGGCGAACTACCGGGGCGAGGTCGCGCGGCGCTATCGCTACCGCGACGGCAGCGGCGAGATCGGCGTGATCGCATCGGTCACCCAGCCGTTCTGCGGCGACTGCACCCGCGCGCGCCTCTCTGCCGACGGCTCGCTCTACACCTGCCTCTTCGCGACGAGCGGCCACGACCTGCGCGGACTGCTGCGGGACGGCGCTTCCGACGCCGAGCTCGAGGCCGCGATCGGCTCGGTCTGGCTCGCCCGCACCGACCGCTATTCGGAGCTCCGCTCGGCCGCGACGGCCGAGCTGCCGAAGGTCGAGATGTCCTTCATCGGGGGGTAGTTCGACCCGCGATTTCGGCCACGTCGGCCCGAACAGTAGAATGAGCGGGTTATGCGGGCCCCGGGAGAGCAGCGATGACGGACGCCGTCGTGCGCGTCGGCAAGCGGTACCTGCCTCGCGGCTGGGCCGATCTCGGCCGCCAGGTCGCGATCTGGTTCGGCTTCCTGATCGTCTACCAGGTCGTGCGCGGGCTCGCGGACCGGTCGCCGGCGCAGGCGTTCCACAACGGCCTGCGCGTGATCAACTTCGAGACCAACGCGAACGCGCTCTACGAGCTGACGTTCCAGCGGCTCGCGCAGCAGTCGCACTGGCTCTCCGACGCGGTGAGCTGGACGTACTGGAACTCGGAGTTCACGGTCGTCGGGCTGGCGCTGCTCTGGGTCTACGTGCGGCACAACGACCGCTTCTACCGCTTCCGCAACTGGATCCTGCTCGCGAACGTGTTCGGGCTCGTCGGCTACGTCTTCCTGCCGACCGCGCCGCCGCGGATGTTCCCGTCGTTCGGCTTCATCGACTCGCACCGTGACGGCGTCGTCCAGCTCGCCGCGAACCCGTACGCGGCGATGCCGAGCCTGCACGCCGCGGACGCGCTGATCGTCGGGATCACGCTCGCGACGATCTGCCGCCGGCCGATCTTCAAGCTGTTCTGGGCGATCTGGCCCTTCTGGGTCTGGTTCTCGGTGATGGCGACCGGGAACCACTTCTGGCTCGACGTTCTCGCCGGCTTCCTCGTTGCGGGCCTCGCCGCCGTCGTGATCTACCGCGAGCCGCTGCGCCGCCGCATCCTCGCCCGCGCGTGAGCCGCGCGGCGGCGCTCAAACAGACCTACACGGACGGCGCCCGCCGACTCGCATCTCGGTCGGTCACCTCGCTCGGGCGGACGCGCGTGACGCCGAATGCGCTCACGGCCACCGGTGTCACGCTCTGCGCGCTCGCCGCGGTGCTCGTCTACTTCGCCTATCGCAGCGACGCGCTCTACTGGGCCGGAGCGTTCCTGTTCGTGGTCGGCTCCGTGCTCGACATCCTCGACGGCGCACTCGCGCGGACGAGTGGCAAGGGGACGCAGTTCGGCGCGTTCCTCGACTCGACCACCGACCGGATCGGCGAAGGGCTGATGCTGGGGGCGATCGCGCTGCTCGCCGCCCGCGACGCCCGACTGCTCACCGTCGGCCTCGCGTTCCTCGGCGTGCTCGGCTCGCTGCTCGTGAGCTACACCCGCGCGCGCGCCGAAGCTCTCGGCCTGAAAGGCGCGGTGGGGATCGGCTCGCGCGCCGAGCGGGTCGTCGTGATCACCGCCGGTCTCGTGCTGGCGCCGTGGGGCGCGCTGCCCTACGCGCTGGCGCTCCTCTGCGTGACGGCGTGGGTCACCGTGGGCCAGCGCATCTGGAGCGTGCGACAGCAGCTCCGCGAGCGCTAGTCCTCGATCGCGTTCAGGTACTGCGCGATGATCTTGACCACGAACGCGTGGTCATCTTCCTGCGGCAGCCCGGAGACGGCCACCGTGCCGACGACGCCGACGCCCTTGACCCGCACGGGGAACGCTCCGCCGTGCGCGGCGTACTCGGACTCGTCGAGGAGGAAGGCCTCCTCGATCGTCCGCCCCTCGAGGCGGAGCTGCGAACCGACCGCGAACGAGCTGCGACCGACGCGGCGCACCAGCCGGACCTTCCGCTCGATCCACGCGTCGTTGTCGGGCGAGGTCGCCGGGAGCGCAGCGTGGAAGAGCTGCTGGTCGCCGCGGCGGATGTCGATCGTGATCGGCAGTCCATCGGCGCGGGCGGCGGTGACGAGGCGCGTCCCCAGCTCCCACGCGTCGTCGTTCGTGAACGTGGTGAACTGGAGTGCTTGCTCTTCGGCGGCTAGTCTCTCGAGATCGCTCATGGAGCCAATGCTATACTGATAGCAGTTTGGCTGCAAAGACCGATCGCACGAGCGTCCTCGTCCGGATGCCCGCCCAGCTCAAGCGGCGTCTCGTCGACGAGACGGAGGCCCGCGGCGAGAACGTCAACGACGTCGCGGTCGGGATCCTGGCGAACCGCTTCCAGATCCCGTTCGAGCCGACGCGACGACGGAGCCCCACCGCAGGTGCGAGCGGTGTCGTCCTGCTCCGCGTGCCGCCGGCCCTGAAGCGGAAGATCCAGCTCGAGGCCTTCCAGGCGGAGAGCAACACGAACGACGTGATCCTGCGCGTGCTCAGCGAGCAGCTCGGGGTACCGCACACATCGAACCGTCGCCGGTCGGTCCCGTTCGGGGGCGGCCGCAGAAAGGAAGCAATGGCATCTACCAACGGCCACAGGCCCCGCAGCGAGGACAAGGTCCGCGTCGCGATCATCGGCGTCGGCAACTGCGCCAACTCCCTGCTCCAGGGGGTCGAGTACTACAAGGACGCGCCGGACGACAAGTTCGTGCCCGGCCTGATGCACGTCAACCTCGGCGGGTACCACATCTCGGACATCGAGTTCACGGCCGCGTTCGACGTCGTCAAGGGCAAGGTCGGCGTCGACCTCTCCGAGGCGATCTGGGCGCACCCGAACGACACGATCAAGTTCTCCGACGTGCCGAAGACCGGCGTCAAGGTCTCGCGCGGGATGACGCACGACGGGCTCGGCAAGTACCTCTCCGAGGTCGTCGAGAAGGACGAGCGCTCGACCGACGACGTGGTCGGGATCCTGAAGGAGACCGGCACGGACGTCGTCGTCAACTACCTCCCGGTCGGCTCCGAGGAGGCGACCAAGTGGTACACCGAGCAGATCCTCAACGCCGGCTGCGCGATGGTGAACTGCATGCCCGTCTTCACCGCGCGCGAGAGCTACTGGCAGAAGCGCTTCGAGGACGCCGGCGTGCCGATCATCGGCGACGACATCAAGTCGCAGGTCGGCGCGACGATCACGCACCGCGTGCTGACGAGCCTGTTCCGCGAGCGTGGCATCCACCTCGACCGGACGATGCAGCTGAACGTCGGCGGCAACTCCGACTTCCTCAACATGCTGGAGCGCGAGCGCCTCGAGTCGAAGAAGATCTCGAAGACGAACGCCGTCACGTCGATGCTCGACTACGACCTCGGCGCCGGCAACGTCCACGTTGGGCCGTCGGATCACGTGCCCTGGCTGACCGACCGCAAGTGGGCCTACATCCGCATGGAGGGCTCGGCCTTCGGCGACGTGCCGCTGAACCTGGAGCTGAAGCTCGAGGTGTGGGACTCGCCGAACTCGGCCGGCATCGTGATCGACGCGGTGCGGCTCGCGAAGCTGGCACTGAACAACGGCGTGGCCGGCGCGCTCGAGGCGCCGAGCTCGTACCTGATGAAGTCGCCGCCGAAGCAGATCGTCGACGACGAGGCCTACGAGGCCACGGAGAAGTTCATCAAGCAGTACACGCGGAAGCCTGTGAAGGCCCCTGCGGCCAAGAGCTAGCGCTCGGCAGTCGAGGCGGCGGCGGGCCTAGCCCGTCGCCGCCGAAGGCGCTTGGAAGCCGTTCCGCTTGTGCGTGCCGTCGCAGAACGGCTTGTTCTCAGAGCCGCCGCAGCGGCACAGCGCGTAGCCGGTGCCCTCGGGGAGCGCGTACTCGTTGCCCTCGGCGTCCAGGATCGTGATCGGTCCCGTGACGACGAGCGGGCCGTTCTCCTTGACCTTGATCTCGACGTCGCTCATTGGGCAACCCTACGTGGTTTGACCGGTGAGGTCGCCCGGTTCCTGGTCTGCCAGCACCAAGCCAGAGTTCGTCATCACCCGCGGGCAAGGCCGGTGGGCCTTATCGAGGGTGAGGGCGGGCTCTGGCGCCGCGTGATCGCAGGCCAGGGACCCGGCGACGTTGCCGGTCAAATCACCAGCTTCGTACGATTGGGCGTGTGTCCCTCCGCGTGTGCCTCGTCTCGCCGTTCGCCTGGTCGCTGCCGCACGATGTGAACGAGCACGTCGCCGGGGTCGCAGCCGGGCTCAGGGCGCTCGGGCACGAGGTCACCGTGCTCGCGCCGTCGACCCGCGCGGCCGACCTCGCCGCCGGCCGCCGCGCGCTCCAGCAGGGAGCGCAGCCGGACGTGATCGCGCTCTGCCCGTCGCTCCCGGTCGCGCGGCGCACGCACATGGGCGTGCCCGTCGGCGTGCGCGCGAGCCTGATGCACGCGCTCGTCAACGGGCGCTACGACATCGTCCACGGCTTCGAGCCGGGGCTGCCGAGCCTCTCGTACCTCGCGCTGCTCCACGCCGAGTCGCTCTCGGTCGCGACCTTTCTCTCGCCCGACCGGCTCGCATATCCGCCGCGCCGCGCGCAGCGCGAGAAGCTCCTGGCGCGCGTCGACGCGCTGCTCGCCACCTCGCCCGGAGCCGCTACGGCCGCACGCGAGCGCTTCCCCGGGAGCTACCGCATCGTCTCCGAGGGCGTCGACACCGGCCTCTTCGCGCCGGGCCGGAAGCGACAGCTCGCGGTGCTCGAGTGGCGCCCGGGAGAGCGGCCGCACGTGCGCGCGGTCGAGCGCGCGCTCGCCGCGAAGCCGGGCTGGGAGCTCGTGCTGCTGCGTGTCGGCCCGGGCGCGCGGCCGGCGGTGCCGCGCCGACTCAGAGACCGCGTCACCGTGAAGACGGCTCGCGACCCGGCCTCGCGCGCGGCGGTCCTCGACGAGGCCGCGCTCTTCGTCCCCGCGCTCGAGGGCTCGAGTCGCCTGCTGCTCGAGGCGGCCGCCGCGGGCGCGGCGCTCGCCGACGCCCGGCTCGAGGCCCGCGGCGAGATCCAGCCGCCGCAGAGCTTCGCCGAGGTCGCCGCGAGCCTGGACGAGACGTACGCCGGGCTCGCCCGTCGGAAGCGCCGCCGCTCCGCGCCCGAGGACCCGCTCTCCGACCGCGAGTGGATCGCGTGCGACCTCCATATGCACACGCACCACTCGCACGACTGCTCGATCGCGGTGCCCGACCTGCTCGACCACGCCGAGGCGATCGGGCTCGGCGCGATCGCCGTCACCGACCACAACGTCTTCGGCGGCGCGCGCGAGGCGGCCGAGCTCGCGCGCCGGCGCAAGCTGATCGTGATCCCGGGCGAGGAGGTCAAGACCGACGGCCAGGGCGAGGTGATCGGCCTGTTCCTCAGCGAGGAGATCCCCCGAGGCATGTCCTTCGGGACACGATCGCCGCGATCCGCGAGCAGGGCGGGCTCGTCTACGTCCCGCACCCGTTCGACCGGATGCACGCGATCCCCGAGCCGGCGACGCTGCACCGCCACCTGGCCGAGATCGACCTGTTCGAGGTCTACAACGCGCGCCTCCTGTTCGAGGCCTACAACGACGAGGCGGTGCGCTTCGCCCGCAAGTACGACCTCACCGCGGGCGCCGGCTCGGACGCGCACGTCCTCCAGGGCGTCGGCACCGGAGCGCTGCGGATGCGCGCCTTCCACGGCCCCGAGGAGTTCATGCTCAGCCTGCGCACCGCCGAGGTCCTGCGCCGCCCGAAGTCGCTCGCCTACCTCCAGTCGCTGAAGTGGGTGGCACAGGTCAAGGAAAAGGTGCGCTAGGCGAGAACTCAGGTCCCGCCCCGTGAGCACCGTGCCGACCGACGAGATCTACGACAAGTACCTCCAGAAGGCGATCGCCGAGATCAACTCGCTCGGAGATGAGATCGCGCAGGCCTCTGGAGGCACTCGCGTGCCCGTGCTCGGGTCGGGCCATCCGCTCGCCGACGTGATGCTCCTGAAGCACGAGCCGCAGCCGCAGGAGATCCAGGAGGGCGTCGCGTTCTTCGGCCGCTCGGGACAGGCGGTGCTGAAGTCGCTGCAGCGCCTGCACGTCGACCCGATGGCGATCTACGGCACGAACTGCCTCAAGTTCGCCGGCGAGGATCCCGAGGAAGCGCGCCCGTTCCTGACCCAGGAGCTGCACATCGTCGGGCCGAAGCTGATCGTCGCGATGGGCGAGCCTGCATTGACGTTCCTGAACGAGCTCGAGTTTCCCTTGTCCGATCCGGTCGCGTGGACGCCGGGCGAGCTCCAGCGCTTCACGCCGACGATCGTCGCGCTGGCCACGCCCGATATCGACGCGTCCCTCGACGAGGCGCCCGCGAAGACGGCCTTCTGGAACGCGTTCAAGGAGCTCGGCCGGTGGTGGGCGGAGCTTCCCCCGTACTGAGGCGGCTCGCGGCGCCCGCGGCGCTGCTCGCCGTCCTCGTCGTCTACTACGTCTGGCACGAGTCGCTGCCGGCGCTCTCGCTGTGGGGAGACGTCAGCTGGCTGACGTTCGTCGTCTTCCCCGCGGTGTTCGGGCTCGTCTATTTCGCGCTGCCGTTCTGGAATCGTCCGTGGTGGCAGCTGCTGAGCGCCGGCGTGGGCTTCCTCGCGCTCGCGTTCCTGCTCGACTCGCTCGGCGGCGGGCTCTCGGGGAACTTCGCCAAGCTCGCCGCGATGACGGCGCTCGGCTTCTTCGGGGCCACGTTCATCGAGGAGGTGTGGTGGCTCGCGATCCTGGGCGCGGCGATCTCGGTCGTCGACGCCTACTCGGTGTGGCGCGGGCCGACGCACACGATCGTGAACAAGCAGCCGCAGGTCTTCACGACGCTCTCGTTCGCGTTCCCGGTTCCGGGCCGCCTCGGCGCCGCGAGACTCGGCCTGCCGGATCTGTTCTTCTACGCATTCTTCCTCGCCGCGTGCCCGCGCTTCGGCCTGCGCACGCGGCTGACCTGGCTGACGATGACGCTCTCGTTCGGCGGGACGATCGCGCTCGCGGAATGGACGGAGCAGAACGGCCTGCCGGCCTTGCCGCTGCTCGCGCTCGGGTTCCTGGCGCCGAACGCCGACCGGATCTGGCACGCGATCCGGGAGGCTAGGGCTTCCGGAAGTACGTCTTGACGCCCTCGGGCACGAACAGCAGCACGACCACGAGCACGGCGAACGCGAGCATCACGAGCGCCTCGATCAGCGCGACATTCGGCGCCTTGAACGCCCAGACGATCGCGGCGATGCCCGAGACGACGGAGACGGCGGCGAGCAGGATGCGCGCAACGTTGCTGCCGCGCGGGAGGAGCCAGCCGAGCACAGCCAGGACGACGCCGATCGCGATCAGCCCCTCGCCCCACGGCTCGCTCACCGACTTCTGGGCCACGAGCCCGATCACGCCGAAGAACAGGAGGAAGGCGGCCTTGCAGAGCGTGATCGCCGCGACGAGGTCGACCCAGAACGGCGCCGTCCCCCATCCCTTTTTCGTCGTCGTGGCCATCCCGGTCATCTTGTCACGCTCCCCAGGTCTCGCCTAGCACCCTGAGCCAGTTTCCGTGCGCGAGGGCGGCGAGATCGGGCTCGCTCCAGCCCGCTTCGCGGAAGGCGTCGAGCAGGCGCGGCAGCCCGGCGGCGTCGCCGAGCGCCTCGGGCATCTGGGCGCCGTCGAAGTCGGAGCCGAGCGCGACGTGCTCGATTCCCATCCGCTCGGCGAGATGGTCGGCGTGGCGAACGAGTGTCTCAAGCGGGCTCGCGGGATCGAGGCGGCCGCCCGGATTGGTCATCGGCACGTCGAAGACGACGCCGACGACGCCGCCCGACTCGCGGACGAGATCGAGCTGGCCGTCGACGAGGTTGCGCGAGTGCGGGCACACGGCGTGGGCGCCCGCGTGGGTGACGACGAGCGGCGCGTCGGTGAGCGCGGCAACGTCGCGGAAGCCGTGCTCGTTCAGGTGCGAGAGGTCGAGCACGATCTTCAGGCGGTTGCACTCGCGCACGAGCTCGCGACCCGCGGCAGTGAGACCGGGACCCGTGTCCGGCGAGGACGGGATCCGGAACGGGACGCCCTCGCCGAAGGCATTGGGGCGGCTCCAGACAGGGCCGACCGAGCGCAGGCCGCGCTCGACCAGGGGCTCCAGACGCCGCAGCTCCGGGTCGAGCGGCTCGGCGCCCTCGAGGTGGAGGATCGCGCCGACCGCGTCGCCCTCGACGCAGGCCGAGAGCTCCGCAACGTTGCGGACGACGCGCACCGCGCCGCCCGACGCCGCCTCGATCGCGAACAGCAGGTCGATCAGGTCGGCGGCGACGAGAGCCGCGTAGAGCGGGTCGATCGCGTCGATCGGCGGGATCTCCCAGCCCTCGGCGGTGTCGACGACGAGATCGGCCAGCTCGCCGTCGCCCGGGACGTAGACGGCGAAGAAGCCGCCCGCGAAGCCGCCCGCGCGAGCCCGCGGCAGGTCGAGGTGCTTGGTGACGCCGCCGTCGAGGAACCCCTCGGGCCCGGCGTCCGCGCGCCAGAGCGCGAGCAGCGCGTCATTGTGGCCGTCGAGGACTCTCAACGCGTCAGAAGCGAGACGCTCTCGACGTGCGGCGTGTGCGGGAACATGTCCACCGGAGTCACCTGCTGCAGCGTGTACCCGTATTCGCCGATCAGGACTTTGAGGTCGCTCGCGAGCGTCGTCGGATTGCAGGAGACGTAGACGAGCCGCGGCGCGCCCGTCTCACCGACGCGCTTCAGCGCCTTGCCGGCGAGCCCGGCGCGCGGCGGATCGACCACGACGACATCCGGTTCCCCCGCACGGCTGCGCAGCTCCTCGAGCGACTGGCCGACGTTGCCGGCGAAGAACGCAGCATTCGAGATCCCGTTCAGATCAGCGTTCTCGAGCGCGCACGCGACCGACTCCTCGGAGATCTCAACGCCCCACACCGAGAGCGCGTGCGCCGCCATCGCGAGGCCCATCGTGCCGGTGCCGCAGTAGAGGTCGTACACCGTCTCGGCGCCGGTCAGGCCGGCCGCCTCGATCGCGAGCCGGTAGAGCACCTCGGCCATCTCGGTGTTCGTCTGGAGGAACGCGTTCGGGCGGACGCGGAACCGCAGCCCGAGCAGCTCCTCCTCGATCGCCTCCTCGCCCCAGAGCAGCAGCGACGGCAGGTTCGTAACCTCGGCGGGCGTGTCGTTCACGGCCCAGTGGATCGACTTCACCTCGGGGATCTTGCGGAGCGTCTCGATCAGGTAGTCGCGATCGAAGTGCTCGCCCTCGGCGGTGACGAGCTGGACGAGCGCCTGGCCGGTGTTGCGGCCTTCCCGGACGACGAGGTGGCGCAGGTAGCCCTTCTCGTCCTTCTGGTCGTAGGCCATGAGCTTCTCCTCTTGCGCCCAGGCCTGGACGGTGTCGCGGATCAGGTTGCCCGTGTCGGAGGTGAGCAGGCAGACGTCGATCGCGAGCACCTGGTCCCAGCGGCCTGCGGCATGGAAGCCGAGCGCGGGGCCGTCTTCGGTCTGCGTGAACGAGTACTCGAGCTTGTTGCGGTAGCCGTAGATCGAGGTGGCCGGGACGATCGGGCCGACGGGCGGCTCTGCGATCCCGCCGAGCCGGCGCAGCGAGTCGACGATCTGCGCCTGCTTCGCCTCGAGCTGCGCCTCGTAGGCGTAGTCCTGGAAGCGGCAGCCGCCGCAGGCGCCGAAGTGCGGGCACGGCGCCTCGACCCGCTGCGGGCCGGGCTCGAGCACCTCGACCGCGAGCGCCTCGGCGTGACTCTTCTTCACCTTCGTGACGACGGCGCGGACGCGGTCGCCCGGGAGCCCGCGGCGGACGAAGACGACGTAGCCGTCGAGGCGCGCGACGCCGTTGCCGCCGAAGGCGAGCGAGTCGATGCGGAGGTCGAGCTCCTGATCTCGGGTGACGGGCGCGGCCATCCGGCCACCCTAGTGGTTTGACCGATGGCGTCGCCCGGTTCCTGGGCCGCGAGCACCAAGTCAGAGTCCGTCATCGCGCGCAGGCAAGGCCGGTGGCCTTGTCAAGCGCGAAGGCGGGCTCTGGCGCCCCGTGATCGCGGGCCAGGGGCCTGGCGAACGCTGCCGGTCAAGCCACTAGCTAGTGCAGGGGCGTCAGCAGCACCGTGCGCGTGCGCGGGCCGTCGAACTCGCAGAAGAAGATCCCCTGCCAGGTGCCGAGCGCGAGCTCGCCGTCACGCACCGGCACGATCACCTTCGAGCCCATCAGCGCGGCGCGGATGTGCGAGGGCGCGTTCTCCTCACCCTCCTCGATGTGCAGCCAGCCCCAGTCGTCCTCGACGAGCCGCTCCAGCGCCGCCTCGAAGTCGCGCGCCACCATCGGGTCGGCGTGCTCGTTGATCGTCACGCCCGCGGTGGTGTGCGGGACGTAGACGAGCACGGCGGCCGCGCCCTCGAGCTCGCCGTCGAGCGCCCTGCGAATCTCGGCCGTGACGTCGACGAGTTGCGTCCGACGCTCGGTCGTGACTGTGACGTCACGCATGGGCGACTATCCTAGGCGCCGTGCCGACCGCCGCGCTCAACCAGCAGCAGCTCGACGCCTTCCGCGACCGCGCTGACCGGTTCATCGCGACACTCGACCAGGAGTTCTACGACCACTACGCGGGGCTGAAGGAGTCGTTCGACCTCCAGCCGATCTACGCGGAGTTCGCCGACCTGACGACGCTCGAGCAGGCCCACGCGATCGGCGCCTCCGTCGACGGCGACGCGCGCGTGCGCGAGCTGTGGCGCTTCGCGTGCGAGGGCTACCTCGGCAACATCACCAAGGTTCAGGAGGAGCAGATCGGCGGGCTCGAGGCCACGCTCGAGGTGAAGGTCGACGGCGAGACGATCGGTTTCAGAGACCTCCGCCCGCGGATCGCGAACGAGCCCGACCGCGGCAAGCGCGAGCGGCTCGAGGTCGCGCGCAACGCGACGACCGAGGAGACGCTCACGCCGCTCTACCTCGAGGGAATCACGCGCGCGCAGGAGGGAGTGCAGGCGCTCGGCGCTGAGAACTCGCTCGATCTGTACCGGCGCTTCGGGCTCGAGCTCGACGCGCTCGCCGCGCAGTGCCGCACGCTGCTCGCCGACACCGAGGAGATCTTCGAGACCGAGGCCGACAAGGTCTTCCGCAAGGCGGCAGGGGTCGGGCTCGCCGAGGCCGAGCGCTGGGACGTCTCGCGCGTGCTCCGCGCGACGGCGTGGGATGCGGGCTTCCCCGGCGACCGGATGCTGCCCGCGCTCGAGGCGACGCTCGCGGGCCTCGGGATCGACCTCGGCTCGCAGGCGAACGTCCACCTCGACCTCGAGGACAGAAAGCTCAAGTCGCCGCGCGCGTTCTGCTCGCCGATCGAGGTGCCCGAGAAGGTGATGCTCGTGATCAAGCCGATGGGCGGCTTCGACGACTGGCGCGCGCTCTTCCACGAGGCTGGCCACACCGAGCACTTCGCGCACACCTCGGCAGAGCTCTCCGTCGAGCAGCGCCGGCTCGGCGACAACGCGGTGACGGAAGGCTGGGCGGCGCTGTTCGAGCACCTGACCTCCGAGCCGGCCTGGCTCAACCGCCGTCTCGACTTCCCGGATCCGAGCGGGCTCGCGGCCGACGCAGCCGTCCAGCTCCTCTGGATCTCGCGCCGCTACGCGGCCAAGCTCCTGTACGAGATCGAGTTCCACGCGGCGCCCGACGTGACGCAGATGCGCTCGCGCTACGTCGAGATCCTCGGCGACGCGCTCAAGATCGAGCCGAGCCCCACCGACTACCTCGCCGACATCGACTCGGGCTTCTACGTCTCCTCCTACCTCCGCTCATGGGCCTTCGAGGCGCAGCTGCGCGACCACCTGCGTGAGCACTACGGCGACGAGTGGTTCTCGAAGCGCGAAGCGGGCTCGCTCCTGCGCGAGCTGTGGTCGCTGGGCCAGAGCGTCACCGCGGAGGAGCTGCTGAAGGACGTCACCGGCGCGACGCTCGACATGGGCTCGGTCGAGGCGCGGGCCCGCGAGCCGCTCGGTTCTTGACAGAAACGCCCGTCGCAGGCACTCTCAGTCTCCCGATGACCGCTGCAACTGCACCTGCTGTCCGCGCCCTGTCGCTTCCCGGCGCGCTGACGGCTGCGGTAATCGGGCTCCTGATTGTGGTCATTCTCCCCCACTAGGGGGAGCATGCGACCACGTGCCTTGAGGGCACATACGCCGACCGAGACGCAGGAGCAGTGCGTCTCCGTACCGAAGGCATACGAACAGGAGTCACACTGTGGAATCGCAACGTACGAGCAACGAGCAGAGTCAATGACCGGTCACGAGCACACGGTCGCCTGCCTGGCAGGCGGAGGGGTCGGCCCTGAGCTGATGGCCGAGACGAGCCGTGCGCTCGCCGAGGTCTCGCGCCTCCATAGCTTTCGGATTCACGAGGTGCATGTCCCGTTCGGCAGCGAGGCCGTCTCGGCCTGGGGACATCCGCTGCCGCCGGCCACGCGCGAGGCCTGTCGCACCGCCGACGCCGTGCTCGTCGCGGGCGGCAAGGAGCCTGCGCTGCAGGGCGTCCGAGCCGAGCTCGAGCTCTCCGCGACGGTGACGCGCATCCGCTCGCGACGCGGCGATCTCGCGATCGTCAGCCCGCTGGACGAGCGCTTCGCGCGCTGGACGGTGGAACGGGCGTTCGCGCTCGCCCGCGAGCGGCGCGCCCACGTAACCTCGATCGGCTCTGGCCATGCGTGGCAGTTCCTCGTCGAGGAGATCGCCGAGACGCATCCCGGGATGGAGGTCACGCATCTCACGCTGGCCCAGGCGCTGCCGCACCTCACCGCTGGAACCGGCGGCTTCGACGTCGTCGTGACCGAGCAGATCTTCGCCGAGGCCGTCCACGCGATGGCGACCTTCGAGCAGGACGAGACGCGTGCCGTCGCGGTCGGCGACATCGCCGAGCGCGGGCCGGGCGTGTTCCGGCCGGTGCACGGGCCTGCTGCTGCGATCGCCGGCTTCGGCGTCGCGAATCCGAGCGGGATGCTGCTGGCCGCGTCGCTGCTGCTCGAGGAAGGTCTCGGCGAGCGCGCAGCCGGGGTTACGCTGTCGGAGAGCGTCGCGAGCGCGCTGCGCGACGGCGCCCGTACGCCCGACATGGTCGGGACGGGCGCGCACGACACACGCGGGTTCATGGATGCAGTGCTCGCGCGCCTGCCGCGCACGCGCACGGACACGGAGTTCGGACGGGAGGTGGTGGCATGAGCGGTACGCGGATGACCGGAGCCGACGCGATTCTGCGCTGCCTCGAGGCCGAGGGCGTCGAGGTGATGTTCGGGATCCCCGGCGGGGCGATCCTGCCGTTGTACGACGCGATGGCGAAGGGGACGACTGTGCGCCACGTGCTCGCCCGCCACGAGCAGGGCGGCGGCCACATGGCCGAGGGCTACGCGCGCGCCTCCGGCCGCGTCGGCGTCGCGCTCGCGACCTCGGGCCCGGGCGCCACGAACCTCGTCACCCCGATCGCCGACGCGTGGATGGACTCCACTCCGCTCGTCTGCATCACCGGCCAGGTGCGCTCCTTCCTGATCGGCACCGACGCCTTCCAGGAGTGCGACATCACCGGGATCACGATCCCGATCGTCAAGCACTCGTGGCTCGTCCAGAGCGTCGAGGAGATCCCGGCCGTGATGAAGGCCGCGTTCCACATCGCCTCGACCGGCCGCTGCGGGCCTGTCCTCGTGGACGTGCCGCGCGACATCCAGGAGGCCGAGTTCGAGTTCAGCTATCCGGACCACGTCGACCTGCCCGGCTGGAAGCCGCCCAAGCGCGGCCATCCGAAGCAGATCAAGGAGGCGGCGAAGGCGCTGGCTGCGGCCGAGCGCCCCGTGCTCTACGTCGGCGGCGGCACGCTCAACGCCGACGCCTGCGAGGAGCTGCGCGCGCTCGCCGAGACCGGCCGCTTCCCCGTGATCACGACGCTGATGGGCAAGAGCGCGTTCCCGGAGTCGCACGAGCTCTTCTTCGGCTGGCCCGGGATGCACGGCCCGAAGTGGTCGAACTGGGCCATGAACAAATGCGACCTGCTCGTCGCGGTCGGCGCGCGCTTCGACGATCGCGTCACCGGCAAGCTCTCGGCGTTCGCGGCGGGCGCCCAGGTGATCCACCTCGACATCGACTCGGCCGAGATCTCGAAGCTCCGCCACGCGGACATCCCCGTCGTCGGCCCGCTGAAGCAGGTGCTCGGCGACCTCGCCACGGAGGTGGGCGAGCTGTACGTCGAAGGGCGTACCGAGCCGTGGCTGACCCAGATCGCCGAGTGGCGCGACCAGTTCCCACTGAAGTACGGCGAGACGAAGCCCGGCGACATGATGAAGCCGCAGCCCGTGCTCGAGATGCTCCAGTCGCTCACGGCCGGCCGCGACGACGTGATCTGGACGACCGGCGTCGGCCAGCACCAGATGTGGGCGATGCAGTACCTCCTCTGCGAGGAGCCGCGGACGTTCATCACCTCGGGCGGGCTCGGCACGATGGGCTACGGCGTCCCCGCCGCGGTCGGCGCGAAGGCGGCGCGGCCGGACAAGACCGTGATCTGCGTCGACGGCGACGGCTGCTTCCAGATGACCCAGCAGGAGCTCGCGACCTCGGTGCTCGAGGGGCTGCCGATCGTCGTCGTGATCGTCAACAACGGCTACCTCGGCATGGTGCGACAGTGGCAGGACATGTTCTTCGAGGAGCGCTTCTCGCAGATCCACCTCACCCACCAGGTGCCGGACTACGCGGGCCTCGCCGTCGCGTACGGCGCTGTCGGCTTCACCGTCGAGTCGGAGGACGACCTCGAGGCCGTGCTCGCCGAGGCGATCGCCTGCGGCCGCACCGCCGTCGTCGACTGCCGCGTCGACCCGCGCGAGCACTGCTTCCCGATGATCCCGGCCGGCGCCGCAGCGCTCGAGCTGGTCGAGTTCCCCGACGAGGAAGCGGTGGAGTCGCGATGATCCACACCGTGTCCGTCCTCGTCGAGAACAAGCCTGGTGCGCTGATGCGGATCTCGAGCATGTTCGCCCGCCGCGGCTACAACATCGAGAGCCTCGCCGTCGGCCCGACCGAGCGGCCCGACGTCTCCCGCATCGTCCTGCGCGTCGACTGCGCGCACAAGACGCTGGAGCAGATCGAGAAGCAGATGCACAAGCTCGTCAACGTCCTGCGCGTCAACGAGCTCGAGGCCGACACGTCGCTCGAGCGCGAGCTGGCGCTGATCAAGGTCGCGGCTCCGCCCGAGAAGCGCACCGAGCTGATGGCGCTCGCCGAGGTGTTCAACGCGCGCGTCGTCGACCTCGGCCCCGACTCGCTCGTGTTCGAGATCGTCGGCCAGCCCGAGGAGCTCGAGGCCTTCGAGGAGCTCGTGCGCCCGCACGGAATCAAGGAGCTCGCCCGCACGGGCCGGATCGGCCTGCAACGGGCCTCCGCCGGCCGCTCGCCGCGTCGACAACACGTTCTTTCCTGAGAGGAGCACTAACGCATGGCTGAGATCTACAAGCACGGCAACCTCGACCTGCTCTCCGGCAAGGTGGCCGTGATCGGCTACGGCAGCCAGGGACACGCCCACGCGCTGAACCTGCACGACTCCGGAGTGAAGGTCGCGGTCGGCCTGCGCGAGGGCAGCCCGTCGCGCACCGCGGCCGAGGCGGCCGGCCTCGAGGTCGGCACGCCGCGCGGAGGTAACCCGCGGCGCGCAGCTCGTCGCGATGCTCCTGCCGGATCAGATCCAGCCCACCGTCTACCGCGACGAGGTCGAGGCGAATCTCGAGCCGGGCGCCGCGCTGCTCTTCGCCCACGGCTTCAACATCCACTACGGCCGGATCGTCCCGCCCGCCGGCCACGACGTGATCATGGTCGCGCCGAAGGGCCCGGGCCATGTCGTCCGCCGGATCTTCACCGAGGGCTACGGCTGTCCCGCGCTGTTCGCCGTGCAGCAGGACGCAAGCGGCGGCGCGCGTGACCTGGCGCTGGCGTACGGGCAGGGCATCGGCGCCGGTCGCGCCGGGATGCTCGAGACGACCTTCATCGAGGAGACCGAGACCGACCTCTTCGGCGAGCAGGCCGTGCTCTGCGGCGGCGTCACCGAGCTGATGCGGCTCGGCTTCGAGACGCTCGTCGAGGCCGGCTACCAGCCCGAGATCGCCTACTACGAGTGCCTGCACGAGCTGAAGCTGATCGTCGACCTGATCTACGAGAAGGGCTTCGCCGGAATGCGCTACTCGATCTCGGACACGGCCGAGTTCGGCGACCTGACCCGCGGCCCGCGCGTGATCGACGCGCACGTCCGCGACAACATGCGCCAGGTTCTCTCCGAGATCCGCGAGGGCACGTTCGCCCAGGAATGGATCAAGGAGATGGACACGGGTGAGCAGCACCTCGACGAGCTGCGCGAGAAGGCGTCCGAGGAGCGGGTCGAAGAGGTCGGCGCACGGCTGCGCGGGCTGATGGAGCGAGAGGAGCAGGGAGTTGGGTAAGCGCTCTCGGCTTCCTGGGGCGTCGCTGCGGGTGCGGCGCCGGAGGGGACAGTATGGAAATACGGCCCCGGAGAGCGCCGTGCACGCAGCGGCGTCAGGCCGGGGCGGAGCCGGGCTTCGCCCGGCGGGAGCCACGGCCGGCCAGGGAGTCGAGGAGGCCAGTGGCGTCAGTTGACGTTCCCGTAGCACTGCTCGGCTACGGGACGGTCGGCGCGGCGGTCGACCGGCTGCTGCGCGAGCGTGCCGGCGACATCGAGCGGGCGACAGGGCACCGGCTCCGCGTCGTGCGCGCGCTCGTGCGCGATGCCGACAAGGAGCGCTCGTTCGCGCCCGAGCCGGGCGTGCTCACGACCGATCCGGCCGACATCCGCGACGACGCGTCGATCGCGCTCGTCGCCGAGGTGATGGGCGGGATCGAGCCGGCGCGCGACTACGTGCTCGACCTGCTCGCTGCGGGCAAGCCGGTCGTCTCGTCGAACAAGCAACTCGTGGCGCGCCACGGCGACGAGCTGTTCGCCGCGGCCTCGGCCAACGGGATCCAGCTCCGGTTCGAGGCGTCGGTCTGCGCGGCGATCCCGGTGATCAAGCTGCTGCGCGAGGCGCTCGTCGGCGCGAACGTGCACCGGATCCTCGGCATCGTCAACGGCACCACGAACTTCATCCTCACGAAGATGGAGGCGGGCGCGAACTACGACGAGGCGTTCGCCGAGGCGCAGCGGCTCGGCTACGCGGAGGCCGATCCGACCGACGACGTCAGCGGCGCCGATGCAGCGGCAAAGATGGCGATCCTGGCCACGGTCGCCTTCGGCGCGCGCGTCCCGATCGACCATGTCCCCCACTCCGGGATCGACACCGTCACGCCGCTGCAGGTCACCGCGGCGCGCGAGCTCGAGATGGTGATCCGGCTCGTAGGCGCCGCGACGCTGATCGACGACCGCTACGACGTCCGCGTGCAGCCCGTCTTCGTCGATCGCCATCACCCGCTTGCCGCGGTCGAGGGCGCGTTCAACGCCGTGATGCTGCAGGGCGACGCGATCCGCGAGCTGACGCTCGAAGGCCCGGGCGCCGGCGGCATGGAGACGGCCTCGGCGGTCGTGGCCGACATGGTCAGCGTGATCGGCACAACGGGCACCGGCTTCCTCCAGAACGATCCCTGCTGGCGCACGCTCGAGCGGCTGCCGCCGGGAGAGCTGAGCTCGCCGTTCTACGTCCACATCGAGGTCGCCGACCGGCCCGGCGTGCTCGCGCTCGTCGCACAGAAGCTCGCTGCCCATCAGGTCTCGATCGCGCGGCTCGTGCAGCAGCCGCACGCCGATGGCGCGTCGCTCCACATAGTCCTGCACGAGGCGCCCGTCGGCACGATCGACGCCGCGCTCGCCGAGATCGCCGCCCTGCCCGAGACGCGCGCGACCCCGGTCGCGATTCCCGTCATCTCCGACCGCGGCGTCACGGAGCTCGGATGGGCCTAGGCCTGATCGAGCGCTATCGCGACCGGCTCGCGCTCGCGCCCGGGACCGAGGCCGTCTCGCTCGGCGAGGGCTCGACCCCGCTCCTCTTCGTGCCGCGCATCTCGGCCCGGCTCGGAATAGAGCTCTGGGTCAAGTGGGAGGGCGCGAACCCCACGGGAAGCTTCAAGGATCGCGGAATGTGCGTCGCGGTGACGCAGGCGCGCGCCGAGGGCGCAGACGCGGTGATCTGCGCGTCCACCGGCAACACGGCCGCTTCGGCGGCGGCCTACGCGGCCCGGGCCGGTCTCAGGGCGATCGTGCTCGAGCCCGAGGGTGCGGTCGCGCTCGGCAAGCTCGCGCAGGCCCGCGCGGCCGGCGCGACGGTGCTCGCCGTGCGCGGCAGCTTCGACCAGGCGCTCGCTGCCGCGCGCGAGCTGGGCACGCGCGGCACGCACGTCCTCGTCAACTCGGTCAATCCGTTCCGGATCGAGGGCCAGAAGACCGCCGCGTTCGAGATCGCCGAGGAGCTCGGCCGCGTCCCCGACGTGCTCGCGCTGCCTTACGGCGGCGGCGGGAACACACGCGCGTTTTTCAAGGGCTTTTCGGAGCTCGGCACCGTGCCGACGCTCCTGCCGTGCCAGTCGGCCGAGCGGGCCACGACGCTCGCATCCGCGATTCGCATCTCTGAGCCGGCCCACGCCGTGGAAGTCGCAGAGGCGCTCGCCGCCTCGGACGGGACGATCCTCACGGTCACCGACGAGCAGATCATCTCGGCCTGGCAGGCCCTGGCCCACGAGGAGGGCATCTTCTGCGAGCCCGCCTCCGCCGCGCCGCTCGCCGGACTGCTCACCGCCGGGCTCGCGCCCGGAACCCAGGTCGTCTGCGTCCTCACCGGACACGGCCTCAAGGACACCGAAGCGGTCGACCGCACCGCGCCGCAGCCGGTCACCGTCGATCCCGACCCGGACGCGATCGCCGAGGCCGCCCGGTGACGATCCGGGTCAGGGCCCCGGCGACCAGCGCCAACCTCGGGCCCGCCTTCGATTCCGCCGCGGTGGCGCTCGAGCTCTGGAACGAGCTGGAGGTGGACGAGGGCGGCGAGCCCGACCTCGAGCACCTCGGGGTCAAGGCGTTCTCGCTGCTCGCGCCGCCCGCCGGCCGCACGTTCACGTTCACGAGCCGGATCCCGCGCGAGCGGGGCCTCGGCTCGAGCGCCTCGGTGATCGCTCTCGGCCTCGTCGCGGGCGCGCGCGCGGCCGGGCTCGACCCCGATCCGGAGCAGCTGCTCTCGCTCGGGCTCCCGCTCGAGGGCCACGGCGACAACCTCGCGGCCGCGCTCGCGGGAGGCGTTTGCCTGACCTGGGAGACGCGCATCGCCCGGATCGCCGACGACGTCCCGGCGGCGCCGATCGCGCTCATCCCGGCCGACCGGACGCTCACGGCCGACTCGCGGGCCCGGCTGCCCGAGACCGTCTCCCATGCCGACGCCGCGTTCACCGCAGGTCGCGCTGCGCTGCTCGGGGCGGCGCTCGCGACAGGCTCCGAGAAGCTCTTCGCCTCGGCGCTCCACGACCGACTGCACGAGCAGTACCGCTCGGCGTTTCTCGAGGACGTGCGCGCGCGCCTGCCTGAGAGCGCGCTCGGCGCGACGCTGTCCGGCTCGGGCCCGACCGTGATGGTCTGGGCCTGGAAGGACGAGGCCGAGCTGTGCGCGACGGCGCTCGCCGGACTGCATCCTGAGGTCGAGGTGCTCCCTCTCCGCGTCGCGCGCCAGGGAGCCGGATGAGGTACCAGTTTCTCGACTGCCGCTTCGACCTGGCCGACTTCAGCGCCGGCCGGCGCCAGTACCTCGAGAGTCATGTCCCCGGAGCGGTCTTCCTCGACCTCGAAACGGATCTCTCCGGCACGAGCGGGAGCGGCGGACGCCATCCGCTCCCCACCGCCGAGGAGTTCGCTGCAACCGCCTCGCGCGCCGGCATCGGCCCGGACGTCTTCGCGGTCGCCTACGGCAACGGCGCGCCGCGCCTCTGGTGGCTCCTGCGCCATTTCGGCCATGACGACGCGGCCGTGATCGGCGACTGGCACGGCCCGCGCCGCAGCGGCGAGGAGCAGGCCGAGCCCGCCGACTTCGCCCCCCAGGAGCGCACCGAGGACCTGATCGACGCCGAGGAGCTCGCCGCGCGCCTGCCCGAGCTCGTCGTCGTCGACGCGCGCCAGCCCGACCGCTACCGCGGCGAGCGCGAGCCGATCGACCCGATCTCGGGCCACATCCCCGGCGCACTCAACTGGCCGGCCGGCACCGGGCAGCCGCCGCTCCCCGAGGGCGAGCTCGTCGCCTACTGTGGCTCGGGCGTGAGCGCGTGCGAGCTCGTCCTCAGAGCCGACCGCCCGATGCGCCTCTACGCCGGCTCCTGGAGCGACTGGATCACTCAAGACCTGCCCATCGAGAAGGGATAAGCGATGCCGAACCCCTACGACCGCCCATCCGATCCCGACAAGCGCCACTCCGCCGCGCTGACCGACGGCCCCGACCGCGCGCCCGCGCGCGCGATGCTGAAGGGCACCGGCTTCACCGACGAGGATCTCGCGCGCCCGATCATCGGCGTCGCGACCACGTGGATCGAGACAATGCCGTGCAACCTCAACCAGCGCGCGCTCGCACAGCATGTGAAGCGCGGGATCCGCGACGCGGGCGGCACGCCGATGGAGTTCAACACGATCTCGGTCTCGGACGGCGTCTCGATGGGCACCGCCGGGATGCGCGCGTCTCTGGTCTCGCGCGAGGTGATCGCCGACTCGATCGAGCTCGTCGCGCGCGGACACCTCTTCGACGGCCTCGTCTGCCTAGTCGGCTGCGACAAGACGATTCCCGCCGCGGTGATGGCGGTCGCGCGGCTCGATCTCCCCGCGATCGTCCTCTACAACGGCACGATCGCGCCGGGGCGCTTTCGCGGCAAGGACGTGACGATTCAGGACGTGTTCGAAGCCGTCGGAGCGCACGCGGCCGGGACGATGAGCGCCGAGGACGTGCACGCGCTCGAGGACGTCGCCTGCCCGGCGGCGGGCGCGTGCGGCGGCCAGTACACGGCGAACACGATGTCCACCGCGCTCGACTTCCTCGGCATCTCGCCCGGAGGCCTGAACGGGATCCCCGCGCTCGAGCAGACCAAGGACGAGGCGGCGTACGAAGCCGGCCGACTCGCGATGGAGGTGCTGCGCAAGAACCTGCTCCCGAGCCAGATCATCACGCGTGAGTCGCTCGACAACGCCGCCGCCTCGATCGCGGCGACCGGCGGCTCGACAAACGGTGTCCTGCATCTGCTCGCGATCGCGCGCGAGCTCGGGATCCCGTACGAGCTCGAGGACTTCGACGAGGTCTCGGCCCGCACGCCGATCCTCGCGAGCCTGAAGCCGGGCGGCCAGTACGTCGCCACGGACATCTACCGCGCCGGCGGCGTCGGGCTCGTCGCCCGTGAGCTGGCCAAGAAGGGCCTGATCAACTCGGACACGCCGAACGTCGACGGGCGCACACTCGGCGAGATCGCGACCGCCGTCGTCGAGACGCCCGGCCAGGAAGTGGTCGTCTCGATCGACACCCCGATCAAGCCCTCGGGCGGGCTCCGGATCCTCCGCGGCAACCTCGCGCCGGAGGGCTGCGTCGTCAAGCTCGCGGGCCACGACCGCCTGCTCCATCGCGGGCCCGCGCGCGTGTTCGAGTCGGAGGAGGAGTGCTTCGCCGCGGTCAAGGCGCGCACGATCAACGCGGGCGACGTCGTCGTGATCCGGTACGAGGGCCCGGCCGGCGGACCGGGGATGCGCGAGATGCTCCACGTCACCGCCGCGATCGTGGGCGAGGGGCTCTCGGAGTCGGTCGCGCTCGTCACCGACGGCCGCTTCTCGGGCGCCACGCACGGCTTCATGGTCGGCCACGTCGCGCCCGAGGCGTTTCGCGGCGGTCCGATCGCCGCGCTACGCGAGGGCGACATCGTCGTGCTCGACGTCGAGTCGAAGGAGCTGCGCGTCGAGCTGTCCGACGACGAGCTCGCCGCGCGCCTCGCCGACTGGAAGGCGCCCGCGCCGCGCTACACCACCGGCGTGTTCTCGAAGTACGCCTCGCAGGTCTCGTCTGCATCGGAGGGTGCGATCACGCGGGCGATCGGCTAGGATGCTCGCTACAGAAACGGAAGCGGGCTCATGTCCGCTCCGCATCAAGAGAGGCAGAGGGACCGGCCCTATGAAGCCTCGGCAACCTGCTCACCCGAGCAAGGTGCCAAACCCGGACGGATGTCGAGCGTCGACAAGGAGGTTTCGAGAATGCCCGCTTCATCGCTTCGCTGCCGCGCATGCGGCACCGCCCACACGGCCGACACACTCGGTCCCTGCACCCGCTGTTTCGGCCCGCTCGACCCGGTCTACGACTGGGGCAAGCGGCCGACCCGTGCATCGATCGAGGCCGGCCCGCCGTCGATCTGGCGCTATGCCGAGCTCCTCCCGGTGACCGCGCCGCCCGAGCCGCGGCTGGCTCCAGGCTTCACGCCGTTCGTCGCTGCGCCCCGCCTCGCGGATCAGCTCGGCGTGGGTGAGCTCTGGCTCAAGCTGGACACGGCCAATCCGACCCACTCCTTCAAGGACCGGGTCGTGGCGGTCGCCGCCAGAAAGGCCCAGGAGCTCGGCTTCACCACACTCGCGTGCTCCTCGACGGGGAACCTCGCCAACGCGGTCGCCGCGCGCGCCGCCGCGGAGGGGCTCGATGCGGCCGTGTTCTGTCCGGCCGACCTCGAGCCGGAGAAGCTGCTCGCGACGAACGTCTACGGCGCGACGATCTACGCGGTCAACGGCACCTACGACGACTGCTCGCGGCTCTCGGTCGAGCTCTCGTGGGAGCTGCCGTGGGGCTTCGTCAACGTCAACCTGCGCTCGTTCTATGCGGAGGGGTCGAAGACGCTCGCCTTCGAGGTCGCCGAGCAGCTCGGCTGGCAGCAGCCCGACGCGGTAATCTGCCCGATCGCTTCCGGCGCGCTCTTCTCCAAGGTGCACCAGGGCTTCGGCGAGCTGCGCTCGCTCGGGCTCGTCGACGGCCCCGCGCCGCGGCTCTACGGCGGCCAGGCCGAGGGCTGCTCGCCGGTCGCTGCGGCGTTCCACGAGGAGCGCAAGGTCAGCCCGCTCCGCCCCGACACGGTGGCCCGCTCGCTCGCGATCGGGAACCCGGCCGACGGCAATGAGGCGATCGCGGCCGCGCGCGAGTCGGGCGGCTCGATCCACGTCACGCTCGAGCAGGAGATCGGCGCGAACATGCTGCTCCTGGCCGAGACCGCCGGCGTGTTCGGCGAGACCGCCGCTGGCGTCACGCTCGGCGCGCTGCGCGAGGCGGTCGCGCTCGGCGAGGTCGGCGCGTCGGACCGCGTCGTCCTGCTCGTCACCGGCGACGGCCTGAAGACGCCCGGACCGGTTGCCGACGCGCTCCGGCCGATCCACATCGAGGCCGATGCCGACGCTGTCCTCGAGCGCCTGGGAGTCGCTGCATGAGCCTGGACGAGCTGCGCGAGCAGGTCACCGAGAACGATCGCGAGATCGTCGAGGCGATCAACAAGCGGCTCGAGCTCGTCGCGCAGATCAAGCGCTACAAGGAGGAGAACGGGATCGTGTTCCTCGACCCGGGCCGCGAGGCTGCGCTGCTCGAGGAGCTGCGACGCACGAACCGCGGCCCGCTCTCCGACGAGGGGCTCGCGCACATCCTGCAGGAGCTGCTCGACTTGTCCAAGCGCGAGACATGATCGCCGTCCTCCCCGGCGACGGGATCGGGCCCGAGGTCGCGCGCGAGGCGACACGTGTCCTCGACCACTTCGGGCTCGACTGGGAGGAGCACGTCTTCGGCGGAGCGGCGATCCGGGCGACCGGCTCGCCGCTTCCCGACGAGACGCTCGCGGCGTGCAAGCGGGCCGATGCGGTGCTGAAGGCGCCGGTCGGCGACCCGGAGTTCGACGCCGCCGACGTCCGCCCAGAGCAAGGCCTGATGAAGCTGCGCTCCGAGCTCGACGTGTTCGCGAACCTGCGCCCCGCCCAGCAGGGCGAGATCGACATCCTGATCGTGCGCGAGCTCGTCGGCGGGCTCTACTACGGCGCCCGCGGGACACGGGACGACGGGACGGTGTTCGACACGCTCGAGTACCACCCGAGCCAGGTCGAGCGAGTCGCGCGACGCGCGTTCGAGCTGGCCGGCGCGCGGCGCGGGCACCTGACCTCCGTGGACAAGGCCAACGTGCTCGAGACCTCGCGGATGTGGCGGCGCGTCGTGAACGAGGTCGCCGCGGACTATCCGGACGTCGAGGTCGAGCACATGCTCGTCGACAACGCGGCGATGCACCTCCACTCGCACCCGATGCGCTTCGACGTGCTCGTGACCGAGAACATGTTCGGCGACATCCTCTCCGACCTCGCCGCGGCGGTCACGGGCGGGCTGGGGCTCGCGCCGTCGGCGAGCCTCGGCGAGCATGCGCCCGGCCTGTTCGAGCCGGTGCACGGCTCCGCACCCGACATCACGGGCCGGGGAATCGCGAATCCCGCGGCGATGCTGCTCTCGACCGCGCTCCTGCTCGAGCACGGGCTCGGCCGGCCCGACGACGCGGCGCGCCTGCGCGCAGCGGTCGCCCACGCGCTCGTCGAGGCGCCGACCCCGGATCTCGGCGGCACGGCCACGACCTCGGGCCTCGGCGACGCCGTCCTGTCCCATTTGACCTAGCCGAGCGCTCCACCTACCCTGAAGGCCTGATGACGCGCCCGCACGAGACCGACTTCTTCTTCTCGTTCGAGTTTTTCGGCGCGCGCTCCTTTACGCGCTAGCCGGCGTACCGCTCTCCCGCCTTCGCCGGCTAGACAGATACGCACCCGAGGCGGGAACCGTCCACCCATTTTGAGAAAGGCGAGATGAACGAGATCAAGGTCGCATACCCCGGCCGTGAAGGCGCCCACAGCGCGGCCGCCTGCGAGCGGTTCCTGCCCGACGGCGCTGAGGCCGTGGCGCTGCCGAGCTTCCGCGCAGTCGCGGAGGCGGTCGCCGAGCGCGAGGTCGAGTATGGCGTGCTGCCGATCGAGAGCTCGCTCGCGGGGCCGGTCGCCGAGACGCACGACCTGCTGTACGACTCGCCGCTCTCGATCATCGGCCAGACGGTGCTGCCGATCCGCCACCAGCTCGTCGGTCGGGCCGGGACGGCGCTCGGGGAGATCCGCGTCGTCCACTCGCACCCGGTCGCGCTCGACCAGTGCCGAGTGCTGCTCGCATCGCTGCCGAACGCGAGCGCCGTCGCCGCCGCGACCACCGCCGACGCGGCGAAGCACGTCGCCGACAGCGGCGACCCGCTCGAGGCCGCGATCGCGAGCGAGCGCGCCGCGGCGACCTACGGGCTCGACGTGCTCGCGGATGACGTCGGCGACCATCCCGAGGCGTATACCCGCTTCGCGCTGCTCGCGACCTGGACGCGGCTCGACCGAAACGGCGGCGACGGCGAGTTCCGCACCGCGTTCTCGTTCGTCACCAATCATGCGCCCGGCGCGCTCCACACGGCGCTCGGCCCGTTCGGCCGCCACGGGATCGACCTCGTCCAGCTCGTCTCGCGCCCGATCCCGAACGCGCCGTTCCGCTACCGGTTCGATGCCGTCTTCACGGGCCACCCGCTCGACCCGGACATCAACGACGCCCTGGCCGAAATGGGCCGCACTACCCAGCGCCTGCGAGTGTTCGGCTCCTACCCGGCCTGAGCCCGCAGATCTCTTGTGCTCATGAGCACTTGGTCGTCGTGAGCGTGTCGCGCGTCACCCGCGCGAGGCCCTGACCCGCTTGCCGCTTGTGCTCATGAGCATTTGGCGCTCTAGGAGCGAAGCGCGAGCGTGTCGATCGGCGCGTCGGTGCGCGCCTCGTAGGCGCCGATCTCGGCGTCGTGGCGCTGCGTGAGGGCGATCTCGTCGAGGCCCTCCATGATGCAGTGGCGCTCGTGCTCGCCCAGGGCGAACGGGATCGCGCGGCCGTCCGGCGTCCGAATCTCCATCGCCTCGAGGTCGACGGTAAGCTCCTGGCCGCCGAAGGCGACGAGCTCGCGCGCCTCGTCGATCCGCACCGGCACGAGGCCGATGTTGAGGCTGTTCTGCCGGAAGATGTCGCCGAACGACGGCGCGATCACGACGTCGAAGCCCGCCTGCTGGAGCGCCCACGCCGCGTGCTCACGCGAGGAGCCGCAGCCGAAGTTGCGACCGGCGACGAGGATCTTCGCGCCCGCGTACTCCGGCTTGTGCAGCTCGAACGCGGGATCCTTGGCCCAGTCGAAGAAGAGGAACTCGCCGTAGCCCGTGCGCTCGATGCGCTTCAGGAACTGCTTCGGGATGATCTGGTCGGTGTCGACATCGGGCCTGTCGATCACGGCCGTGACTCCCCTCACGCTGCGCAGCGCCTTCACGCCGGCACCAGGTCGCGGATGTCGACGAAGTGGCCCGCGAGCGCCGTCGCGGCCGCGGTGACCGGGCTGACGAGATGCGTACGCCCGCCGCTGCCCTGGCGACCCTCGAAGTTCCGGTTCGAGGTCGAGGCGCAGCGCTCGCCCGGCGCGAGGATGTCGGGGTTCATGCCGAGGCACATCGAGCAGCCGGCCTGGCGCCACTCGAAGCCCGCGTCGACGAAGATCCTGTCGAGGCCTTCCTGCTCGGCCTGCGCCTTGATCACCGCGGAGCCCGGGACGACCATCGCGCGCACCGAGGAGTGCACCTGCTTGCCGCGCACGACCTCCGCCACCGCGCGCAGATCCTCCAGCCGCGAGTTCGTGCACGAGCCGATGAAGACGCGGTCGACGTGGATGTCCTCGATCGCGGTGCCCGGCTCGAGCGCCATGTACTCCAGTGCTCGTTCGACCGCAGCGCGCTCCTCGGGATCCGCATAGCCGGCCGGGTCCGGAACGGCCCCGTCCACCGGTGCGACCATCCCCGGATTCGTGCCCCAGGTCACCTGCGGCTTGAGCGCCGAGACGTCGACCTCGAACGTGTCGTCGTAGGACGCGTACGGATCGGACGGAAGCGCGCGCCAGCGATCCAGCGCCTGCTCCCACGCCGCGCCCTTCGGCGCGCCGCGCCGACCCTCGAGGTAGGCGAACGTCGTCTCGTCTGGCGCGATCATGCCCGCGCGCGCCCCGGCCTCGATCGACATGTTGCAGACGGTCATGCGGCCCTCCATCGAGAGCGCCTCGATCGCCTCGCCGGTGTACTCGATCGCGTGGCCGACGCCGCCGTCGACGCCGAGTTGGCCGATGGCGCCGAGGATCATGTCCTTCGCGGTCAGGCCGAGCGGCAGCGCGCCGTCGAAGTGGAGGCGCAGCGTCTTCGGACGCCGCTGCGACAGCGTCTGCGTCGCGAGCACGTGCTCGACCTCGGACGTGCCGATCCCGATCGCCAGCGCGCCGAACGCGCCGTGCGTCGAGGTGTGGCTGTCACCGCAGACGACGGTCATCCCGGGCTGCGTGACGCCGAGCTCGGGCCCGATCACGTGCACGATCCCCTCGCGGCCGGAGCCGGTGGCGAAGAGCGGGATCCCGAACTCCTCGCAGTTCGCGCGCAGCGCCTCGAGCTGGGCGCGCGCGAGCTCGTCCTCGATCGGCCCGGGCAGCGTCGGCACGGAGTGATCCATCGTGGCGACCGTCAGGTCCGGCCGCCGCACGCGCCGGCCCGCGAGCCGAAGCCCCTCGAAGGCCTGCGGCGAGGTCACCTCGTGCACGAGGTGCAGGTCGACGAAGATCAGCGCGGGCTCGCCGGGCTCCTCGCGCACGACGTGCGCCTCCCAGATCCGCTCGAAAAGAGTCTGTGGCATCCCTCTATTCTACGGCCCCGTGGATACCTTCGAACGCCAGGTGCAGAGTGCGCTCGCCTCGCTGCCGCCCGACCTCGCCGCCGCGGTGCGGAACATCGAGATCGTGATCGAGGACGAGCATCCCGACGAC
This sequence comes from uncultured Actinomycetes bacterium, assembly GCA_963738775.1. Taxonomy (GTDB): domain Bacteria; phylum Actinomycetota; class Thermoleophilia; order Gaiellales; family Gaiellaceae; genus CAVQZA01. Next base: position 47,591 of record CAVTXU010000013.1, on the reverse strand, counting down.
CCCGACCTGTTCGGCCTCTACGAGGGGATCCCGCTACCCGAGCGCGGTGACTGGGCCGGGGTCATGCCCGATCGCATCCGCATCTTCCGGCTGCCGCTCGAGGAGGAGTTCCCCGATCCGGCCGAGCTCGAGGAGGAGATCCGCATCACCGTCCTCCACGAGCTCGCGCATTACTTCGGGATCGACGAGGACCGCCTCGACGAGCTCGGCTACGCGTGAACGTCGTCGCGGCGCTCGCGGGGCTCGTCGCACTGGCCGTTTTGGCCTACTTCTTCCTGGGCAAATGGCCCCGGGAATGACCAGCAGTTGTCGAGCGTTTTATGGAACATGAGACCGCTACAGGAGATCCACGCTGAGATAGACGTCGAGAGCGCCCGCCGCGCCGACCTCTGGCAGGCCCTCTCGCAGGCCCACGACCCCGCCGTCTCCGCCGAGCTGAAGGCCGTCGACGCACGGCTCGACGAGCTCTGGCACGAGCACCGACAGACCCGCGCAACCATGCGCTTCGGCGCCCGCGAGGCGATCATCGTTCGAGCCCGCCAGGAAGAGCGGCTCGAGCGCGCCGCCTAGAACAGACCTTTCTCGATCTACCCGCCGCCGGTGCCTCGAACGAGGGATCGGCGGCCGGCGTGCAGACGCCGATACCAAGCGTGCACTGCGGCACCCGTTCGTCATGGAGGAGGAGTGCCGCTATGCAGATTCAGTACGAGGGAACCGATCTCGACGTCGTCCTCGCAGAGCGCGAGGCGGAGTTGAACCGCCGCGAGGCGGAGTTGCGCCGGCTGGAACAAGAGGTGGCCCGGCTCGAGGCGCTCCGTGTGGAGATGCTGCGCGTGGCGGCGCAGCTCGACATGCGGGAGGCAACACTCGCCGCTCGGACGCTCGTGCGAGCGCCCGAGCCGGAGCCGCTGCTGGAGCCGCCGCTCTCGCCGCCCCTGTCGGGGCCGGCGGAGCAGCCGTCGGATGCCTGGGAGTCGTCCTGGTGGGCGCAGCGCCTGGGCCAGCCGCTTGGCACCGGCACCGCAGCAGCAGCGTAGGGAGGGAACACCCCGGGGGCTCCTCTACACTGAGGGGCCTCCTGGGGCGTTAGCTCAGCTGGGAGAGCGCCGGCTTTGCAAGCCGGAGGTCACCGGTTCGATCCCGGTACGCTCCATCTGTCGAACAGCCTGCAAGTCGCGGGAATTCGGCGCTGGTGCAGTCACTTACCCGTATCGTTCGACGCCACTTTGACGCCACGTTGAGTAGCTCTCGCGTCGAGACGTGACCGAATCGACTCTTCGGCGTCCCGGGCGAGATGCCCGTAGGTGCGGTCGATCATTGCGACCGATGTGCCCATCAGTCGTGCGAGCTCCCATGTCGAGATCCCGGCGGCGAGCGCTTCGGTGGCGAACGTGTGCCGCAGGTGGTAAGGGCCGCGGCGGGCAATCCCGGCGGCGTCGAGGGCCTCATACCACTCCCGCGTGCGCCAGGTATCGAGGCCGATGTAGCCGCCCTTCGACGCTGGGAACTGGATCGGTGTGTCGAGCCGCGGCGGCAGCCACCAGGTAGAACGTGAGCTCGGCTATCGAATCGATCCCAAGTCCCCCACCGATCTGGCGATCGGGCACGCACTGCGACTGATCGCCGAGCAGTACGTCTACGAAGGCGCCGAACGCGTCACGGAGATCATCGAGGCGCACTCGGAAGGGCGGATCTCGTCCGCGACTCGCACCCGGCTTCTCGCGATCGAGCATACGAACCACGAAAGCGCTGTGCGCTCGGCCGCGGTCGAGATCCTCAGCAGCCACTACGGCTACTCCACGATCGACGCGACCCCCGACCGCCGCTGGCGTTCCAATCTCAATGCGCGCGAGCAACGTGAACGACGCCGGCTCGAAAATGCCCGCATCAACGGCGGTCTCAGCGACGACGACTACACCCTGTGTCTCAAGCTCACCGAGCCGCAGCCGCCCGAACCCATCGACTGGAGCACGCTCCCGGCGGGTCTCTACGATGATGCCGAGCGTCTCGTAGAAGCGCGCCGGCGCCGCATCCGCGGGCAGCTTCCACGGACACGTCGCATCTCGCCGTCGAACCGCAGGCGGTTGCCGACATTCGAGACGCCGTCCTTCCGGGCGCAGTTAGGGGCGATCGCAACCGCGAAAGCGCCCACCGCGATCGAGCGCGCTGTCCGCGACCTGCGCCGCAACGCCAAGCGGCTCGGCCACCTGCCGACCGACCATGACCGCCGTCGCCGAAAGCCACCCTCGACGGTCTAGATGAGCGAGCCGCGATTATCCAGCTGGTCAATCGAGAGTCGCCGGTAGGCGTAGGCGAGTATCTGCGTCTCGACGTCTAGTTGGCATTACATGGGATTCGTCTGTCTGGTGTAGCTCGATCCGGAACGCTCCGGACATGGGGCGTACGCACAGAAACCGAGGCGAACAGTCGACCTGCCCCAGTCGGCCAAGCGAAGGAGGCTCACGATGAGCTCACGAGACGCAGGCGACGCCATGAGGATCGTGGTCATGACGGTGACTTTGCCAGTCGCCATGCCGTCCTCGATCGCGGCGCTACTGGAGACCAAGAAGTTGTCGCCCGCCAAACTGTTCGACGTCTTCCTGACAGACGAGGCGATTGACGAGTACCACCTCGACGCGTGGACGGTGTTCGCGATCGACCTCGCTGATTCAGGATCGACCCGGTCGGGGAGCCCAGCGAGGTCGCGCTCCCCGAAACGCGGCTGACGATCGTGCGCAAGGCGCACAGGACGGAGAGTGAGCGGGCTCGCTCCGCTCACTCTCCATCCTCGGCGCTGCCCTCGCCCACCTGCTGCTCTGTGGCGGGTCTGGACTCCTCCGGCGCCGCGACCAGACATTGGGTAGGCCCGCCTGGCACCGCCCTCGCGCGCACGCGCGCGCGATACGAGCCTGGAACCGGTTCGACCCAGCCGGACTCGAGCGGTCAACGCTGTGGTACCCGCTGCGCAGCCGGTCCTCGCGTTCGGTCTTCTCGCCCGATCAAGCCGCGTTCATAGCGCGCGATCTCCAGCCTGCGACACCGGTGACGGGCTACCGGCGAGGAATGCGCAGGCTACGCCGTCGAGGTGTTCGACGATAGGCGGACGCCGCCGCCTGACTCGCCCCCGGAATCGCGTTGTTGAGCGCGAGATCCGAGCGACACCTGACAGCGGATAACTCTCCGTTCGGGTGACATTCCTGAACGCTCGCCCAGGCGAGCTCAGCCGCTCCATTACGCGCCAGAAGGATCAGCCGAAATCCGATTCGGCGTGGAATCGGTCAGGCTGTGCAGCGGTACTGCTCGATGCGTCCTTGCGCGAGGGCGTCGCCGACGGCCCATACGTCGTCCGCGGAGACGGCCGAGATGCCTTGCAGGCCATTGGCGATGTCGTATGGGAAGGTGCTTGGGACGGCGGTCCAACGGGTTCCGTTCCAGTGGGCGAGGTAGTCGAGGTAGGCGCCACCGCAGCACTCCTTGGTGCCTGCGGCCCAGACATCGCGCTCGGAGATCACGGCCAGCCCCGCCAGTGCAACGTCGCTCTCGTAGAGCGGTCTGCGCCGCCAGTGACTGCCGTCCCACTGAGCGATCACGCCGAAGCTCGCCCACACGTCTGCGGGGTCGTGCGCATCGACTGCCACGGTGGCTTGTACGCACTCGGACGCCGTGATCTGCGGCGGGAGCCGGAGCTGCCAGTGGACGCCGTCTGGGCTCTCCAGGCAGTTCGTCCACACCTGGCCGTCGGGACCGACGGAGACGACGGTGGTCGTCAGCTTCGCCGGGTCAGGTGGCGCGGGGACGACGTGCCAAGTCCTGCCGTCCCAGTGCTCGATGAGCGGCGGGCCGACGATGTTCTGGTAGCTGGCGCGGATTCCGACCGCCCACGCATCCGTACGCGAGCGAGCGTCGACCGCCAGGAGCGCACTCGGCACGATCTTGGGACTCGCGACGACCAGCCAGTGCATGCCGTCCCAGTGCTCGATCAGCGCGTGCCTGCCGCGTGCACCGACCGCCCACGCGTCGTTGGCCGCGACGACGCTGACGCCGGTGAGCACGCCGGCTCCCGCGGGCGTCGGCGTTCTCCGCCAGCGTGTCCCGTTCCAGTGCACGGCCAGCGTCGGCCCCTCGGCGCCATCCGGTGATGCGGCCACACCGACCGCCCACACATCGTCGTGTGCGCGCGCATCAACACCGTTAAAGACACTCGCCGTGCGCGGGATGACGAACGCACTCAGATGCCAGCCGCACGTACGCGTCGCACTCGGAGCCGTGTCGGTGTTCGCGCCGAGGAGCAACGTCGCCGCGCAAAGGCCAAGCAAGAGCCGAGCCCGAGTCATGACCGCGTATTTGAACACAGTCGGAGGGCGTGCGTGTACGGTCGCGACGCGCGCGCTAACATCTCAGACGCGTCCGCAGAACCTTCATCAGGGCGGGAGGCCTAGCCGCGCGAGTCCCCCTCCTCGCGCGCGCACGCACGTACGCGCGAGGTGACAGTCGGTTCCGGATCAGTGACCATATTGTTATGCCGTTTCCGCGTTGTTCTGCTGTGCTTCGGAACGGTCGCCCGTGTGGCCGAACGGTTGCTGCGGAGTCGGATTCGTTCTGCGTCCATCATGCGGCGCTCGAGGCCGAGCTCGGCGTCGAGATGTTGCGTCAGGGTCGCTATCCGGCTCGCAGAAAGTTGAAGCCCACGCGACGATGCCGGTGGTCGTCGCAACGAGCGCGACTGCCACCGAACAGTCGGCGGCCGACGCGTCCAGTCGGATCCCGCGACGGTTCGCCCGGGGTTGGCGGAGGCTGCGGCGGCGAGTTTCGATGACATCCGCCGCACGTTGCTCGATGCTGCTACGTCGGCCTCGAAGCCGGCCTGGGTCGAGTTCGAGTGCTCTGAGTGCGGAACCCGCAGGCGAGTCGATGTGCCGGTTCCCGATGTCCGTGCCCGGGTCGCGGCGATCGAGCTGCTGCTCCGTGAAGGGCTCGGACGGGCACCGCAGGCTCAGGAGAAGCCTGCCCCGCGCCTACCGGAGAATGCTGCAGCGGTCGAGAAGATGTCCTGGCAGGAGATGCAGAGCCTCGCTGCGATGCTGATGTTTGACGATCTCGTTGCTGTCCAGCGTCGTGGCGCCGACACGGTGCTGCGTGAGCGTGTCGCAGCGCTGCCCGAGAGCGAGCGGCGGGTGCTGCGCGAGGCTCTCGCCGAAGCAGTCTGATCCGCGTTCCCACCCTTTCCTGGGAAACGCAGCGGCCACCTGCTGTACAGCAAAGGAAGATTTGCTATACAGAGCGGGTAGTTCTGTCCCGTAAATAAGACCCCGCGCGGCTGGAACCGCCGGGGTCGCGGCAACGGAGGAGTGCTCCGATGCGAGTCATAGGTTACGTCCGCGTGTCCACCGAAGAGCAGAAAAGCAGCGGTGCCGGGCTCCAGGCGCAACGCCGCGCGATCATCACGGAGTGCGAGCGCCGCGGTTGGCATCTCGTTGAGGTGATCGAGGACGCCGGCTTCAGCGCGAAGGACATGAAACGACCCGGCGTACAGGAAGCACTCCAGGCCCTCCAAGACGGCAAAGCCTCCGCACTTGTAGTTGCGAAGCTCGACCGGCTCTCCCGCTCGATGATCGACTTCACAGCGCTGATGGGGACAGCACAGAAGCAGCACTGGGCACTGGTCGCGCTCGACTGCGCCGTCGACACATCGACGCCAACAGGCGAGGCAATGGCAAACATGCTCGCCACCTTCGCGCAGTTCGAACGCCGCCTGATCAGCCAACGCACCCGCGAGGCGCTAGCCGTCAAGCGCGCCAGCGGGGTGCGCCTCGGCCGCCCACCGACAGTCCCCCGGGCGATCGTTCGGCGCATTCAGCGCCAGCGCAAGCGGGGCGACTCGCTACGCGCAATCGCCGAGACCCTCAACAAGGACAACGTGCCGACCGGACAGGGCGGAGCACAGTGGTATGCAGCGACGGTCAGCGGCATCCTCGCCCGTTCGACCTGACTTCCGTGCGACCCGGACATCGGCGTGCCCTCCCCCTCGCGCGTGCATTCCCGCTGGGGCCTGCTACTCGAGCGTATTGCCAGCGATAGGGCCGCTTTGGGATGGCGAGTGGGATGGCGGCCCGTTCGCCAGGGAGTACCCTCGGTGGTGGCGGTTGCCGGGGCGTTCCGCCTCGCCCTGGCGGAGGCGACTGGGTGTGGACCCCTCACCCCGTCGCGCTCAGCCGGTCTTCCTCTTAGCGCGACCCCGCCTCCGTTCGGCTCCGTAAAAGCGGTGGCGGCGATAGCGACCCGTCCGCAGAGGAGTACCCTTCTGATATTGGCGTAGCCGGGGTGGGGCGGCTTGCCCCGGTAAAGGAACCGGCCGACGCGTACCTCCTTCGTGTCGCATCGGCCGGTTCCGCGCTTCCCGCAGATGCGTTCGTGCTCGCGGCGAACACCGAGATCGACTTCCACCTCGACCGCGTGCTTCCAAGTCGCGGCTGTCCCCACGAAACACCGCTGCGCGTCCTGGCCTGACCGACGACCAGGCGTCTGGCCCGATCGCGACCTCACCTAGAGACTGATCATTCCCCCCTTGCAAGAAAGAGGGTATGTCGCCGTTGCGGCGAAGCGGGTGCGATGGTGCGCTCCGCCTGTTGGGGCTGCGCGATCGCCGCACTGCTCGGGTTCTTGTCGGCGGCGGCTCCTTCGACAGCGTCGGCGACCGGTGATCCTTCGATCGCCGCTCTCCAGGTTGGGCTGGTACGCCACGGGCTCTATCACGGCCCGATTGATGGTCTCGACACGAAAGCAACCACGACCGCCGTTGATGCCTTTCAGCACCAGCGCGGTCTCACCGTTGACGGGATCGCCGGCCCACAGACGCGGGAAGCCCTGGGTCGTTGGGCAGGACACGAGCTCGGTCGGCGTGAGCTCGGCTTGGGCATGTCCGGCTGGGACGTCGCAGAACTTCAGTTTCTGCTCGCCTGGCACGGCTACCCGTCGGCGCGCTTCAATGGCAACTTCAGCCCGCATGTAGCGGCGGCGCTGAAGCGCTTCCAGCGGGGCGCTGGTCTCCCCGACGATGGCATCGCCGGCGCGCAGACACTCCGCGCGCTCAGCACCAGACCGATCGCACGTTGCCCGCGGCCCCTCGCGCTACCCGTCAACGGCTGGCTTTCCTCTCCGTACGGGCCGCGCTGGCTCAGCTTCCATCCCGGCATCGACCTCGCAGCACCAAAAGGAACTCCCGTAGCAGCGGCCGCCCCGGGACGGGTCAGCTGGGCCGGCCTGCGCCCCGGCGGCTGGGGCAGGCTAGTCGTCATACAAAGCAGCCAACGGATCGCCATCTTCTACGCTCATCTCTCCCAAACCAACGTCACCCTCGGCCAACACGTCACCAGCGGACAACAGATCGGCCGGATCGGCTCAACAGGCAACTCCACAGGACCGCACCTCTACCTTGAGGTAAGGGTCAACAACGCGGCAGTCGATCCGCTCCCCGCCCTCGCGCCGCCACCACAACCACCGCCGGCCAATTCCTAAACCAAGCCACCAAGCAAGCAAGTCCTACCATGAAGCGAATCGAACGCGACGGCGTAGAAGTGGCTGTCCGCCTGGAGGAGTCCGCGAGTGCGCTGAACCTCGTGAGGCACTGGGAGGGCGGCATCGTCGAAACGCGGCAGAGTAGGACCTTCTTGGACGCAACGACAAGAGTGAGCGAGTCGAATGAGCGACCGTGGCGTGTCTATTGGCCGTGGGTCGTGCTCGGCACTTTGCTCGTCGGCTCGAGCGTGTTGCGGGCGTGGGCGGCGCTCGCGGTTCCATCGCCGTGGATGTCGCCAGACGAGGAGAGCTACGCGGCCATTGGGCGCGGGCTCTGGCATGGACAGGGGCTTTCGGTGCTCGGTCGTCCGGCCGGATATCTGAGCTTTTTCTATCCGTTGTTCATCGGCCTGCCGCTGAGCCTGTCAGACGTGCATCTCGGCTATGACCTGGCGAAGGTACTGCAGGCGACGGCGATGTCGCTGGCGGCGGTGCCTGTATATCTGTGGAGCCGGTCGTTGATGTCACGTGGGTTTGCGTTACTGGCCGCAGGGCTGACGGTCACGCTCCCTGGCCTTGCGTTCTCGGGGTTCTTGATGACGGAGACATTGTTCTACCCGGTCTTCGTGCTCGCGGCGTGGGCGATGGCGATCACCCTCGTACGCCCGACGATTCTCAATCAGTTGCTGCTCCTGGCAGCGCTCGCGCTCGCAGTCGGGACTCGCCTTCAGGCGGTCGTCCTGGTGCCGGCGTTCCTCCTCGCCGCTGCGATCCTGGCGGCGCTCGAGCGGCGTCGAGGCCTTTTGCGGGAACTCGCGCCGTTCCTCATCGCTGTCGTGGTCTCGACCGGGGCCTGGCTCGCGTTCACGCTCGGGCGCGGGCGTTCGCCGCTCGGCGCGTACGGCGTGACGGGAAGCGCTTCCTACTCCGTCGCGGATGCACTGCGCTTCTCGATCTACCACCTGGCGGACGTAGTGCTACTGGTAGCTCTCGTGCCCGCCGCGGCGACGGCGATCCTGCTGGTCGAGGCCGGGCGCGGGCGGGAGCGCTCGCCTCATGCCCGCGCATTCCTTGCGGTCTTGGTCTCGCTTTCCGCCGCGCTCGTCGCCGAGGTCGGCCTGTTCACCTCACGGCTCCTTGGTCGCCTCGGTGAGCGCTATCTCCTCGGGCTTGCACCACTGCTCTTTATCGGCTTCGCGCTCTGGCTCTCGCGCGGTGCACCAAGGCCCCGAGTCACCACCGTCGTCACGCTTGTCACGGCGTTGGCGCTGCTCGCGACGATCCCGGTCGGGTTCTTCTCGGAGGCCGCCGAGCCGGACGCCTACTCCGCGATCCCCCTGTTCCACCTCCAGCACGCCTATCCAGGTACCGACGTTCGGTTCTTCCTCTTCTTCGTCGCCGGCGACCTCGCGCTGCTCTTCCTACTCGTGCCGAGCCGCTACGCGTGGACGCTCGCAGCCACGACGGCCTTGCTTCTAGGCGGGATCTCGATCTACGCCAGCACGGTGCTCCGAGACCAGGCGAAGGGCTTTCAGTCGGTGATGATCGGCCCGAAGCCTGCCTGGATCGAACGCTACGCAGACGGCCCGGTCGCCTTCATCTACTCCGGCGAGTCCTCATGGAGCGAAGGGTCGCCCGCCTGGGTGTACACGTTCTGGAACAGCCGGATCGACCGCGTCTACGTCCTCAACGGAGCAAAGGTCGACGGGCCGCTGCCGGTCGCGACCGCAACGCTCCGGCCCGACCACACGATCCGCCTCACAGCTCCTACCTCGTCGCCGCCGCCGCCGTTCGCAGTCGCGGGTACCGGCGTCGCGCTCGCGGGAACGCCCGTCGCAACCTCGGCCAATGGTGCATGGACCCTCTGGCGGCTGCGCGCGCGCCCTGCCGCCGTCGTCGCCGGCTGACGCCCAAGGCGACTTCAACTCGGTTCGAACGTCACGGTGAAGCCCGCTCTGCGAGCCTCGATCGCGAACGCCTTGGCTACCTTCTTGGAGGTGATTTCAGGCACGATGACCGACCAGCGGTCGCAGGCCACCTGCTTAATCGTGGCGGTACGAAAGCCGCGGCCAGCCACGCGTCGCCTCAGCGTGTTTGCCGCAGCAATGCTCCGCCGGGTCCCGAACACAGCTTCCACGCTGCCGTTAGCGATCAGCGTTGGGTCGCACCGAGGCGTGACGGCGAATCCTGCGGTCTTTGCCTCTGCCTTCAAGGCGGCGAACTGAGCCATATCCGTCAGACCGGGAAGCGTCACGTAGTAGTTTCCGCAGCCACGCTCCTCTACATCGAGTTCCGAGAAGCCACGACTGGCGGCACGCTTGCGTAGCGCCAACGCTGCGGCCTCCGACGTTCGACGTCCGAATACCGCTCTGAGGCCCCCGGGATGCGGGACGGTCTGGCACGCGGCGATGCTCCGCCCGGAGTCGGAGCCACAGCCACTTACGGCAAACGCAAGCAATACAGTGAATCCCAAACTGGCAGCCGAGCGCGACATATGCCCGAGCTTAGCGCCCGCAGATTCGCGCAAGAGGCGCGCGCGTTCCGGCTGCCGCGACGGCCCCGGGGAAGCGCTCGGCGTCCTTCTCAGGAGAGGCCACGGTATACAGCCTGGTCGCGACGGCCCGCGATCACCGTAGCCGGCAAGACATGTGCTCGCGCCGGTGGCCCCCGGCCCGCCCGATCGTCATAAGAGCATGGGTGGCTAAGGTGACCTGATCCTGGTTTCACTGATCGCGTCGGTGCGGAAGCGGCGACCCGGCGGGCTCGGTAACTGTGACGCCGCCGTCGCGAGCGACAAGAACTCGCAGGGCCGGCTGTTCACCTTGGGGCAGTAGCTCGTCGCAGTAGCGGTCGAACACGATGCGAGAGGTGACAGATGGCCGATCAGGAACGGCAAACCACTCGATCGTAATGTTGGCGATCGCGCCTTGGCTGTCTTAGAGGTGAAGCGTGTAGGCAAACACCGCAAGGGGATGCGTCGTGTTAGCAACCTCTCCTCGATCAACCGTCCAACGCGTCAGGTCGCGAACTTTTACCGCCACAGCCCATTCACGCGCCGTTCAGATACTCCAAATGAAGTCCGGCGCGTTGATATTGAAACTCTGGCGTCGGCGAGCACTGGCCCGTACAAGACCGAGGCCCGGGTTGCTTGTGGATGCCTTGCACGCCCAGCCGGGCGTGTCCGCCGTTCGGATCTGCCCGGGACGCCGCTGTCGCCCCGATCAACCGCAACAAGGAGACGTTCCCTCGTTACGGCGATGCGAGCTGGCACATGGCCGGCCAAGCCATGAACGCCCTCGAAGGACAGTGCGGTAGCCAAGTCGACCTCGACACTGTCACGAACGAGTTCGCGGCTCTCGTCGACGTTATAGCCTTCGCAGCAAGCAGAGCGCGTCCCGGTGGATGCCCCGGCCGAGAGAACTCTCGCCTGTGCGGAGTGCGGCCGCGAGTCTGAGGGGGAGCCCGGGGCTGGCGGGCGTTCCTGACAGACACTGATGAAGCTGTGGTGTTCTGTCCGGACTGCGCCCGAGACGGAGCTCACCGACTAATCCGGGCCCGCGCGCCGCCCTATGGCGTCTCCGATCTCTCGATAGTCCCCCACCAGTGGGAACCGTTCGATGAGTGCCCCGGGGTCGTGCTCGGCTCGCTCCTCTTCGGCTCGATCGCGCCGAAAGCGTGGCGCGCGCAAACGGCGTCCTGGTCAGCTTCGATCGGCGATCGTCGCGAATCGTGTGGCTGGACCAATGTCCCAGTCAGCTTCTAGCATTGTTGGGGCACGCCGGTCGTTTCGGGCGGCTAGGGGTTTTCGCGTCGTTCGAACTCGAGCATCAGCGTGCGCAGGAGTGAGTTGAGTTGCTTCTTCTGACGCTGGTTGAGGGCGGAGGTGATGAGTGCTTCTTTCTTGGCTTGGGCGCCGACCGCTTTTTGGTAGAGGCGACGGCCTTGGGCTGTGAGTTCGATGAGGAGGCCGCGGCGGTCGTCGGGGTCGGGCAGGCGTCGTATCAGGCCCGCCTCTTGGAGGCGGTCGAGGCGATTGGTCATGGCGCCGCTGGAGAGATCCATCCGTCGCGCGAGTTTTCCGGGCGTGCTGCGATAGGGCTCTCCTGCCTGGGCGAGGCTGGATAGCGCTTTGTGTTCGGCGGAGTCGAGGCCGAACTCTGCAAGCGTCTCGTCCATCGATCGTTGAAGCCGTCGGCTGAGGCCGGAGATCCGATCGACTATCCCTTCGACTTCGAGGTCGATCTCCGGGACGACGTAGTGGATCGTCTCAAGGAACCGGTCGACGTGGTCTCTCTGTTCTGGCTTCGCTGGCATCGCAAACTCCAGTCTGCCTCAAATGTTGTTTGACGTCAAGAGATCACGATGATAGCGTCTCGATATCAAGATACATCACATGGAAGTATAACGACGGGAGAAGCGGATGCATCTCATGGACACTCCGGAGAGGAAGCTTCTAGCAACCGAGCACTTCGAGCGCCTCCAAGCAGCCGTCCGGCCCGTCCCTCACCCGATCGGCCCTGCCCGCCGACACCTCGGCAGACTGCTGATCTTCGCCGGCGAACGCATTGGGAGAGAGACATTGCGCAGTCACGAGGCATCGCGCTCCTCGCTTGGTGCGCGCCATCTCGCGCGAAGCCGATGACCTCGCCGCGCCGGAACTCGTACCTGTTAAGCGAACGCAGCCATCGACACCTGAACGATACGCGTGACTAAGCGCAGACGAATGTGGCCAAAAGGTTGCGTCGCGCGCGATACAGAGCGCCGGCGCCCTCGAACTGTGCTCAGAGCGCCGCTGAGATGCAGGTCACGCCGTCTTCGAAGCGCTGCGTCGCGTGGTCGAGGATTCGCTGGAGCAGGCTGCGCGCCGGCCGATTGGAGATCTCGACGAAGGCTTCGACGTGGTTGATTCCGGCGGCGCGTGCGTCTTCGAGCAGCAAGCCTACGAGCAGGCTGCCGACCCCCGCGTGCTGATAGCAGTCGGCGACCTCGAAGGCGATCTCGGCCGTGCGGGGGTCGGAACGATCGCGTGCGAGTCGGGCGAGGCCGGCTGGCAGCGGATCCGTGCCGACGTGCGCCACGAGCACGTGGCTGTTGGGACCGACTTCGGCGAGGATCGCGGCTTCACGGTCGGAAAGCCTAGGCTTGGCGCCGTGGAAACGACTGGCACGCGAGGCATCGCTCAGTCGGTCGAAGAGGGCCGTGACAGTCTCGGTGTCGCCGTTTGCGAGTGGACGGACGGTGACGAGCTTGCCGAGCTTCCGGCTCTGAATCGCGCGTGCGTGCATGTGCTGCAGCTTCGAGGATCGCCGTCGATTCGACTTCGCCTGCCCCGGCCATCTTGCGATGGCCCGGATCGGCCATCTTCCTTCGCTAGAGCAGACCGGCGCGGCTCGCCGCGACGGCAGCCGCCGCGCGAGAGTGCAGCCCGAGCTTGCGACGGATGTTCGCGACGTGGCGATGCACAGTGTGCGGGCTTAGCACAAGCCTCTCCGCGATCTCGGCGTCGCCCAGGCCTTCTGCCACCAGCCGCAGCACCTCCTGCTCCCGCTCGCTAAGCTCGTCGATCCCGCTCGCCTGCGACTCTCGGTGCGGGAGCGGGAGCCCGAGGAACTCGGCGACGGCCGCGATCACGGTTTCGGTGTCGCCGTGCCAGGGAAGGTGGACGTCCCCCGGCACCGTCACGAACTCCGCCGCAGGGATCAGCCCCGCGACCTCGCGGCCGTTCCGGACAGGGATTGCCCGGTCGCGTTCGCGGTGCACGACCAGGGTCGGGGCAGTCAACGACGGTAAGGTCTCCCGCACGTCGTAGGCGTAGGTGAGCTCGAGCAGATCGGCCGCGGTCGCGGCGCTCGCCGAAGCCCGCTGATACGCGGCGAACGCGTCACGCTCGTTCGGCGCCAAGCTCAACCCGAACACATCTGCGAGCATTCGGCTCCCGAGTCCCCAGGCGGAGCGGACGAGCTCGCACATCGCCGCCATTGCCTCCGGCGGGCCGAGCTCGCGCCCACATGCATAGGCACCGTAGAGGACCGCACGATCGACGCGCGCCGGATGCCCACTTGCATACGCCGCCGACACGCACCCTCCGCAAGAGAGGCCGAACAGCACAACACGCTCGCTGCCGACATGGTCGATCACCGCCTCCAGCAGTGCGACCTCATAGTCAAGCGTCAGCGTCTCCGGAGGGCGAACACGATCGGAGAGGCCAGTGCCCAGCCTGTCATAGCGGACGACCCGGTAGCGACGTCCGAGCATCTCGACGAATCGACGGAACTTCGCGCTGCGCCAATCCTCGAGCACGTGGCTCACCCACCACGCCGGCATCACGAGCAGCGGCCCCTCACCGACCGTCGCGTACGCGACCCGCCGTCGCTCGAACTCGAGGAACCCGGTCTCCTGCGACACCGCTAGCCCAGATTCCACCGAGCCATCGTTGCTCCGGACGACTCATACGTCAAGAATCGTGTGAACTCAATGCATCCCGGCGAGGATGACGGCGACCCGCAGATTGGGTTCAGAGCCCCGTAACCAAGTTTGCCTCGCGCGCGCGCGACGTTGGAATCTAGAACCGATTGGCACTTGGCCGACTCGAGGAGGTCAACGCTGTGGTAGCCACTGCGGAGACGGCATTCACCGTCACGATTCTCGTGTAACGACGCCACGTGAGCCCATGGTGACTGCCTGGCGAAGCGATGGTGGGGCCGACCCACCCCCGCGAGCTGTCGACCGGCGCCGGGATCTACGAGGGGCAGGCACCTTCGCCGCGCGCGCTTGAAGACTTCGGCCTTACGCTCCTAGAGCGAGGATGATGGTCGTGCGATGCCCGGGTGATCCGGACGGATACCGCCAATCGGTTTAGCCCCAGGCGCTCGTCTTTCTTTGTGGTCGTCGAGCCCGAGGTCACGACGGCCTGTTTGACGACCTGGTGCTGATCACTCGGAGGAGGGAGGGCCTACTTGGTGCGGATGGTCGATGGGGGAGGGTGTTCGTCGGCGGCCGTTCACGTTATTTGCTTGCCCTGATCTCTGTTGTGCTGTTTGTGGGGATCTTCTTCCTGGTCGTGTTTGTTGAGCGGCCTGGTCTTGGGACCGGGCATCTCTTCTACCTCGCGATCCTGCTCGCCGCCCTTGCCGGCGGTCCCCTGACGGGTGCCGTCGGTGGCGCGATCGCATCGGGGCTTTACTCAACTGCAATCTGGCTGAATCCGCACACCCCTTCAGCGTCGCTACTCACGACGGTGACATCGATCCGCCTGGTCATGTTTGTGATTGTCGGTGCCGCGTTCGGCTGGTTTGCGACGCGTAACCGATCCGCCCTTACCGAGCTGCAGAACCTCGCCCAACGCGACCACCTGACAGGTCTTCTCAACAGCCGGGGCTTCGACGATGAGCTGACGAGGCGCGCGTCGGCCAAACACGGATTCACTCTCTTGTTCGGCGACATCGACTTCCTCAAACACATCAACGACACCGAAGGCCATGCCGCAGGAGACCACGCGATCAGCAGCGCCACCAACCTCCTCGCCGATTCCCTCCGAGGCGATGACGTCGTCGCACGCATCGGCGGGGACGAGTTCGCAGCCCTCGTCTCCACAACCACCAAAGCCGACGCCGAAGAACTCATCGACCGACTCGAACACACCCTCGCCCAACAAAAATCGGCCGTCACCTTCGGCTGGGCGATCTACCCAGATGAAAGCGAAGACCCCTTCGCGCTCGCCCGGATCGCCGACAAACGCCTATACCAACGCAAGACCGACAAGAAGACCAGCCCCCACCCGCACCTTCAGGCCCTCACGACCGCCTCTTAATCCGCCCGATTACGCGGGTCGACGCCCGGCCTTTACTCAATCGCCCATCCGAGCATGATTACTAGGGTGACCTGATCCGAGCTTCACGGATCGCGCCGGTGCCGACGCGGATACCCGGCTGGCTCGGCCACTGTGATGCTGCCGTCGCGAGCGACTAGAACTCGCAGGGCCGGCTGTTCGCCTGGGGCCAGCAGCTCGTCGCAGTAGCGGTCGAACACGATGCGAGAGACGACCGACGGCCGATCGGGAACAGCAAACCACTCGATCGTGATGACGGCGTCCGCGCTTTGGCTGTCTTTGAGGTGAAGCGTGTAGGCAAACACCGCAAGGGGATGCGTCGTGTTCGCGATCTCTCCTCGCTCAACGGCCCAACGCTGCATGTCAGGAAGAACTTTTGACCGCCAACTTGGGAAGAGGCGGCCTCGCCATCGAGCGTGAGTGGCCTAAGGCGTTACACCAGAGGCACTGGCGGTCATGAGGTTCTGACAGGCGAAGGGTGATGATGCTGCCTAGCTGGGTTTACCGGTAGTAAGGTCGAGGCTGACGTTGTCGTGGGTCTTAGTGTTGGTCCGGTCGTGAAAGGCAATACGAAGTTTGGGTTTCTTTGTCATGTCGACGGTGATAGTGAGGTAGCCGAACTCGATGATCGGGTTCTTGACGAGGGTGTACTCGCCGTTGCTGATCGGTGCTGTTGGTAGCCCGGCTGTCGGTTTGGTTGCGGCGAAGCCGCCGCTTCCGGCGACGACGTAGGGGATCTGGCGTCCGTCGGCTGTCTTGCGGGTGAAGCGTTGGTAGAGGTGGGCGTGTCCGGAGAGGACGGCGTCTGGCCAGAAGCCGGCGGCTTGGGAGGCGGTGTCGATGTCGTCGGCGAGGCCGGTTGTGCCGCCGTGTTTGCCGTCGACGGATGCGGGTGGGTGGTGGCAGGCGATGATAACCGCGCGCTCGAGTGTTTTTCGTGCCGGCGCGAGGCGCTGCAGTTCGGCCTTCAGGAAGTCGAGTTGGGCGTCGCCTACTCGCGGGTACTTGTCTCCCTGGCTTGAGATAACCCCCGGGCCTTCGAGGACGTTGGTGTAGAGGCCGATGATCGATACGAACGGGGCGTCGAGGGTGAAGTAGACGCCGGGCTGGTTCATCGTCGAGCGCACCAGCCCGCCGGAGTCCGGCGACGGGCCAGGGTTCGTGTCGCAGAAGTTGCGGAGGAACGCCGCGAGCGTTGGTACTTGCGGCACGTTCGGATCCTTTCCGAACACGCTGCCATCATGGTTTCCCGGGATCGCGAAGATCGGCCGATCGTAGGAACGGAACGGCTCGTAGAACTGGTCGTAGTAGTACTGCCCCTCACCGAAGTTGTAGACGACATCGCCGAGATGGAAAAAGAACGCGGGCGTTGTCGGGCCGGCGTGGGAAACGTCCCGGCTCATCGCATCAGCGACACTGGCCTCGTTCGCGATCGCCTGAGCCGCGCTCTGGAAACTGTTCACCTTCGCAGCACCCGTGTCACCAACGGCATGGAAGACGATCTTCTTCGCCTTCTCGATCGACGCCATGACGCTGCTAGGCAGGACGCTGGCCAAATCGAGTCGGGGTTGCGGCACGACTGGCGCAGGAATCGGTTGCACCTCCGCCTTATGAAGCTTGTAATAAGGCGACTTGTAGTACTGCGCGGAGGTGTTGTCGACCTGAAACGACCCCTCATCCGGTGTCGGCCGCGGATCGGCGAACAAGCGTTGGTCCACGCCTTCCAGCCTCGAAGTGAACACTGTCTGCATTGCTCGAGCCATCTCAGTTTGGTGCAGGGTTGGGTCTCGGTGCGCGTGCAGCGAGGACGATTTGCCGTGCTTCGAGGAATTCTTCTTGGAAGTCGGTGAGGTGCAGGGGTGCCGAGAGAATTCCCTCTGCAGTTGGCAGGATCGGGTGTGTGGCGAGGGCTGCGCCCCAGGTCCGAGTGCTATCGATCAACTGCTGGTAGTCGGTCCTCGAGGGCGCCTTGCGTGGGGTGCTCTCACCAAGAAGTTGGCCGAGATGCTGCGCTGCACGGACGCGGGCGCCCATGTCGGGGACCGTGCCGTCTGGCTTGCGACAGAAGCGGGCGAGGATCGTCTTGATGATCGAGGTGTGGTCGAACACGGTCGTGCTGACTTGGCGCTGCGACACCCAGGGTGAGACGACGAGCGCCGGAACGCGCGGGCCGAGTTTGCGCAGTGTTGGGGTGTCGTCTTTGCAAGCGGGGGGCGGCACGTGGTCGTAGAAGCCGCCGTGTTCGTCGTAGGTGATCACCAGCAGGGTCTTCTCCCAAGCCGGACTCTGTGTCACCGCGTCGAAGAGCTCAAGCACCAGCTTCTGGCCGGCGTGTAGGTCGGAGGGAGGGTGGTCGTCGTTGGAGCCGGCCGGTCCGAAGGTCAGATCGATGAAGTTCGGGTCGATCCAGGAGACCGCGGGGAGGTCGCCAGCGGCTGCTCGCTCGAGGAAGCTGCGGTGGCCGAAGACGTCTTTGCGATCGAAGTAGCGCGGGGATCGCTTCGTCAGAAAGCCCGTACTCAGAGTCGATCAGCCAGAGCATCGGGACGTAGTCGTGCGAGTACCATCGCCAGGACGTCTTCGGCTTCATCGAGGTGACGGCAGAACGACTTGAGGTTGTACGGCCGAGGCGGCCGAAGCGCATCGATCTGCCCGCCTGAGCCACCGGTGATCGACGTAGCAGCGGTTCGGCATCGTCTCACCCGGCACCGAGCAGAACCAGTGGTCGCAGACACAAAACTGCTCGGCGAGGTACGCGTACACGGGCACCTGCATCGCAGTGTGGTACGCCATCACCACCCCCGGTGTGTCGCCCTTGTATGGCGGATGGGGTCGGTGGCGACATAGTTCTGCGGCAAAGCCGCTCATCGCGCCGCCCGCGATCTGTGCCGCAACGTCGACGCTCCCGTGGCTTGGGTCCTGCGCCTTCACGAGCTGTCGTGCTCGTCGCCGAGTGCACCGGATAGCTGACACCGCCGACGCTATTTGCAAGACCGGCCTTGAGACCCTCGATGTCGGTTCGGCCCTCGTCGATCGTCAGGAAGCCCAGCATGTGGTCGAACGATCGGTTCTCCATCATCAACACGACGATGTGGTCGACCTTCGCGACGAGGTTCTTTAGCGCCTCATCGTTGGCGACAACGGTCTTCGCGGCGGCAGCCATCCGTCCCTCCGAGGTTGGAGTCCTCGACGCCGCAGCCGTCGAACCCTAGACGCACAACCTTCCACCGGCTCGCGTTCGCTGTCAAGCAACCGTGCGGCGACCGCCGCAACAGTCGTACTCCGTCGAGAAACACTCGCGAACGCTGGCACAGCCAGTGCTCCGTGGATTCGGGTTGTTTTGGCACGGTCCGAGGTGCTTTCGGCTTCCCTAATCCGGCAGCTGGGGCATCGAGATCCGAGCGGGGCTCCTACGTTCCAGGCCTACAACTGCCTGGACGGCCAAGAGTGTGCGGTACGGGAGATTCTCGTGCGGCGTGCTCCAAGGAGAGGGTGCCACTCCACCGTACCGCACCCTCCACGGTACCGGGCCAGACGAGCACCTTCCGTAAACCGCGATCGAAGCCAAGCCGCAAACCCACGCGACCCGGCGATCAACCGGGCTACGCGCGCTCTCACGAAGTGGCGAGGTTGCCGCGATACTTCGATCTGAGTGGCAGAGCAGTCCGACCCCTACCGGCCAAGCTGGACGATCCAGACTCCCGCCGGGCCGCCGCTAACAGCCGAGTTCGACCGCTTCCGCAACCACTGGCGTGTCACACCCGGCGAGTACGTGAGGCGTAACCTCGTCGACGCACTGGCCCAGGCGACCGGGAGCCGACCCGACTCAGACTGGATCGTCGCGACCGAGCGCGAACTCAGCGCCGAACTCAAGGCGCTCAAGTAGCCGGCACCCGTAGCCGGCACCCGGATGTTCACGACCCGCGCTACCGCCCCCTCGAACGTATCGCCCGCGATAGGGCCGCTTTGGCCCGCGATAGGGCCGCTTTGGGCGTGGCCATGCCGGCATGCCGCCAAGGCAGTCGTTCCCGCAGTCGGTTTGCAGCTCGTTTGCCGCGTCAAGCACAGGATTGGTGCGGCCGATGGGGCCAGTTTCGGGAAGCCTCTTGATTGCTGAATCGAGCGGCCGGGTGTACTTTCGGCTTTCGGGGCTAACGGCGGCAGAGGGTGCCGCAGCCTTCTTGCCGTTCCTACGGTGGCCCAGGCCGGGTCGGCTTGAGACGTGCCCTCGCCTCCCCCCTGGAGCCACTGCCTCGGTTTAACCCCTTCGATCGTGGCGTGCAGGCCAACCGGGAGTGTCCCGACAGCAGAGCTACCTACGGCTCGGTCCGTACGGTCAACCGCCCTTCGGCGCTCCAAGCCCGCCACTTTGCCACTTTTCCTTCGCGCGCGCGAAGGAGCTCAGTGGGCCCCACCCCCGCGAGGTGCTGCTCGGGGGCGGGCCCTGCTCGCGCGCCCTGGTTTCAGGCAGCTGCTGCTGTGTATGTCTCGGCTGTGAGTCCGTTTGCGTAGGCCCACTGCGCAGCCGCCGTGCGGTTCGGGAGACCGAGCTTCCGGTAGATGTTCGAGAGGTGGAACTTCACCGTCTGCACCTGCACGAAAAGCTCTCTCGCGATCTGCTTGTTTGAGTGCCCCTTTGCGATCCGCTGCAGAACCTCCTGCTCGCGCTCGGTCAGGCCGGCATCATCGGCCGGACTGGCTACGAACGGAGAGCCGCCGAGGGCAGTGAAGGTCGTGCCGTCCATGATCTGGCGGATCGCGCCTCCCAATTCGGCGAGAGGGATCGTCTTCAGGATGACTCCGGCCGCACCGTAGAGGCACACGTTGTGCATCTGCTCGACGTTCGGATGGGTAGCCAGACCGATCACCCGGATGGTCGCGTCACGGCCCCGGATACGCTCAAGCGCCGTCGGGGCATCGATCCCAGGAAGTTGGAGATCCAGAAGAACGAGTTCGGGATTCGTTTGCGAGATGCCCGGCAGGAGTCTCGAGCCTGAATCCGCCTCGCCGACCACTTCGAAACCTTCTTCGAGCTCGAGTGCGTGCCGTATCCCGGCGCGCATCAACGCATGGCCATCAGCCACCAAAAGCCGCATGTAGTTCCTCTCGCCGCAGATGTCACGCGGCCGGATGCCCTCCCGCCCGCGCCCGCAGACAGTGTCGCCGCAACCCCCAGAAGCGAAATCCCTCAAACACGTGATGCGAACCACTCAAACGGGTGATCTTGGAACGAAGCCCATCCTGTCTCGGTTCACTTGAGCGGGAGCCGCCCGCGACAGGCACGCTCGCGCGATAAACGAGTGGGCGATACCGAACCCGACGAACTGCTGTTGTGAAGCGAGACCTAGTAGCTCAGGGATCTCGGGAACCGAGGCGCTCAGCGACACCCACTCCTCTCGCCTGCAGGCGCCGCCTGCTAGCGCGCAGATCGAGGGCGTCGGGGTTCCTCCCGCGCGGTCAAATCGTTTCCGCTTGTTGCCGTACCCAATGTGCCAATTCGGTTCGGTTATTGAGTCCGAGTTTGCGGAACATGTTGCTCAGATGGAACTTGACTGTTTGTTCTGTGATCCAGAGTTCCTTGGCGATCATCTTGTTGCTTAGGCCGCGGGCTGCCACGTTCATGACATCGATTTCGCGGTTGGTGAGTCCGGCCTCGCGCGCCGAACGGTCATTGCCTACGTCTGGAAGGGGGCGAGCCTTGAAGCCGTTGCCCTCGACGGCCTCGCGGATCTCTGCGGCGATCGCGGATGGCTCGACGCTCTTGACGAGATAGCCCGAGGCACCACGTTCAGCGGCCACCTGAATGTAGTTCGCGTCCGCCTCGAGCAACGACATAACCACGATCACATCCGGATAGCTAGCGCGAATACGATCGAGACAGGCGAGCCCGTCGAGTGTCGGCATCCGCATGTCGAGGAGCACAACGTCGGGCTGGGTCAAAGAGACCATTGCCAAGACCTGTGAGCCCTGACTGACCTCCCCGACTACCTCAAACCCACCGTCCATCTCGAGCGCTCGCCGCACGCCGAGGAGGAGCACAGGGTGCTCGTCGGTGATCAAAATCCGCAGAACCCGACTCACTCAGCATCGCCTTCTTTGGCCAGTAAGACCCTGCGGGCACCGTGCCTCAACCGGCACTACTCGTCATCACCCAAACGAGGGAAACCGACAAATTCGCACCGGTCCGCCGGCCCCTCGAATCGCTTCGAGTTCATCGGCGCTGAGGCGACCTTCTCCTCTGATTCACCCTCGTGGAGCTCAACTGACACCGACTCGGGCGGCCCAGGCTCGTGCGGCCCCGATTCCTAGATCCATGATCCACGTGTAGCCGGCGCGTTCCATGACCCGGATCAGGCTGTTGATTGCGGTTTCGTCGAGACCCGACTCGCGCCTGGCCCGAGGGGTTTCAAGCTCGTCCAGAATGCAACGGAGGTCATTTGTGCCCATCGCGAGGAATCGCTGGAACGTGACCGGCTCACGGATGAGTTGGCTCACCGGACAAGGTCCCGCGCCCGGTCAGGATGCATGGAGGCGACGGGCACGGAGTTCGACAGCGAGATCCAAGTCCAGGTCCGGAACTGCGGCGAGGAGGCTTACAGCCTCAGGGCCGTAGCCGGCTCGCCGCAGCTGTTCGCAACGCGAGAGGAAGACGTGATCCTCCCTGTTTGGGGCTGGGTCGGGTGATTCGATGGTGAGGGCGGGCGCTGTGCTCATCGTGGTCTCCCTGGGCGGTAGGAGAAGGAGAGTCGGCCCTGCCGCCCTAGGAAGGGCCGACTCATTGGTCGGGGTCAGGCCCCGCCGCATAGGGCCAAACCCCATTCCGCTCGATTGCCCTCGCGCCACATCGGAGGGGCAAACCGAGTTCTACGCCGCGGCTGGAGCTACACGAATCACCCTTCGAGTGGTTCATTGGGTTAGTTCACTTCACCCAGAATGAACACGTCGAACACTCCAGTGTCACCCGAGCGACATGCCAGACTTCGGCGGTGACTCCTGAGGCGCCTCTCCGGATGAGCAGGAACGGGCTTGTCGTGGACGGTGAGGGTTGGTTCGTCGTGAACGCGCGAGAGTCGCGCTGGCGCGACGAAGGGCCACTCGGCCGCTACTGCACGTTCGAGGGCAAGCGCCGCTTTCCGCAGCTTGGCATCAACATCAATGTTCTGCAGCAGGGCGAGGCGATGGGTATGTACCACCGCGAGAACGCACAGGAAGGGTTCCTTGTGATCGCTGGCGAGTGCCTGTTGATCGTCGAGGGGACCGAGCGCCGGCTGACCACCTGGGACTTCTTCCACTGCCCGCCCGACACCGACCATGTGATCGTCGGAGCAGGCCCCGGCCCAGCCGTCGTGGTGGCCGTCGGCGCCCGCGGTCGAAGCGTCGCTGGCATCACCTACCCCGTCTCGGAAGTCGCAGCCCGACACGGCGCCAGCGTCGACCGTGAAACAACGAAGCCAACCGAGGCATACGCAAAGCTGCGCGCCGATCTGCCACGGTCGCGGTTCGTCAGCTACCGCCAAGGATCGCTGCCCGACTACACCTGAACCGGCAACTCCCCCGTCCCGGCTGGTTCTCTCAGCCGGGCCTATGCTCAGGAATGTCGCTTCTCGGCGCCGGAATGTCGTGACCTACCCACGAGATCCACGCGTCGACCAGTTCATCACACAGCTGCCGGATTGGCAGCAGAACATCAGCCACCAGCTGCGCGACCTGATCCACGCCGCCGACCCGGAGGTAGCGGAGACGATCAAGCGCACGACACAGCCGTACTTCGTGCTCGACGGGAACGTCTGTGCACTCTTTGCCGCCAAAGACCACATCAACCTGTTCCTGTACGACGGAGGAATCGTCCCCGACCCCGACGGGATCATCACCAGCGGACACACCAACAAGACAGCCCGGACGATCTCATTCCGGCAAGGCGACACGATCAATCGCCACGCCCTCACCATGATGCTCAAGCAGATCATCGCGAACAACCGCGCTGGCGGCTGGCGCAAACTCAACACCCGCTAGACGCTCCGACGTATCGCCTAGGCTGACCGCACTCCCTCGGTTCCGATTCAGTCGTCGAGATGGTGGAGCGCGAGTGTGTGGAGGTTCAGAAGGAACGCCCCGGCCCTCGCCGAGGTCAGTGTCATCGCCACGTCTGTGGCAGACGCAATCTTGAGAGCGCCGGTTTTGGACGCCTCGGCTACGACTTCGATGATGTTCCAGTCGGCCGGAAATAGGGCTCGAGCCCCCAGCGATGCCTCCGCCAAAATAACGACACCTGTCTGGTCGCCTCGTATCGATCCGGCAAAGAATCGACGTAACCTCTGCTCGCGTCCGGTCGTCCAGTGATTCACGATGTCGAATTCGTCGGGCCAGGGCTGATTCGACGTGCGCACGATCCAGCCGTTCAGACGGCCTAGCACCTCGCCGCGTACCTCAGCCCAGACACGAAGCGCCAGCCCTCGACCCTCCTTCTTGGAGAACCCGAGAGGTTCAATGAGACGAACCACATCGCCGGGGTCGGACACCCATTGCTCGACCCAGCCAAGCTCGACCTGATCCTTACGACGAGGTTTCAGCGCCACGGACACGCGCTCAAACCTCGGGTCTATGCCAACGCCCAGCTCGAACTCGCCCAGGGATGTCGGCAACGTCTTCATCTATAGCCCAGAAGGTTGGGTAGCCCCGCCCGGAATCTGCGTAATTCTTCTCACGCAGGCAAGATCGTCAACAGCCCCGCCAGCCTGAAGCCCTCGGCTGGGAAGGCTCATACAGGGCGGGAATGCCCGAGGACGCCCAGGCAATCCGCGCCATGAGTTGGCGCGAGATGCAGGTCCTGGCGATGCGGTTCACCGACGACCTCCCGACTGCCACGCCCGCGCCGATCACGATCGACGGCTCAGCGGACACCGTGCCGTCACGAACCGTGGGGTGACGCCCACCCCCGCGAGTTGCCGCCCCGCTCCGGGGCCTGCTAGCGGGAGGGTCGCGACCGCCGTCTGAGTAACCGCTCCCTCGCGCGCACGCGCGCGCGACACGAGTGAGCCGACACCCACCCCGCGAAGTGCTGCTCGAGGGCGGGGCCTGGACTCCGGGCGCCGAGCGCCGAGCGTGGCCGACGATAAGTCATGCTCAACGGGTAGCAGCGAGATCACTGCCGACTGGGCGGCGGCGGCGCATGGCTCGTATCAGACCAGGATGCGTAACGCTGTTTGGTGTGGGCAGCCGCGGGCGGGGAGTCCGGTCGCGAGGTGGAGATCGACGTCGTAGCTGATCGCGAGCATAAGCGCATCCTTGCCGCGTCGTCGGCCTCGGCGCGGTGGAGCCGTTCACCGGGGGTGGAGGACGGCTCGTATCGCGCGCCCGTGCGCGCAGCGAGCGCCGGCCTCGCCGGGGTGTTCGTATCTATGGGGAGGTGGCGGCGCCGCCGTCGGTCGTGCTGCTTGTTGGCACGGGGTCGCGGCCCCAGACGTGGATCCTCTTCGCGGTGAAGGTGACGGTTGTCGGGTTGAACCCAGGTGCCTTGAAGAATCCGTTGGCGGCGAAGATCACGCCGACGTGTTGGCCGACCTTGAGATCGGTGACCGCAATGCGGCGGCGGTTCGGGCCGCGCATGTACACGGTGTCCGCGTTCACCTTCAGTGTGACGGTGTGACCGTTGAGGACGGTGTCGTAGGGGCCGGTGTTCCCGACTTGGATGCTAAGCGAGCCGCTCGCGGTTCCGCGGATCGTGCCGCTGATCCAGTGGCAGTTGCAGTAGACATGGATCCGCGCTGCAGTGAGCATCGTAGGGGCATCGCCGGCTGCCTGCAGCGCGACGAGGTCACCGACCTGGATCTGTGCCAGCGCGATCGGCTCTCGGTGCGGGCCCTGGTTGATACGGGTGTTCGAGGCGACGTTAATGGTCAGGGTCTGCCCGTTCAGCTGGCCGTCGTGCGGCCCCGTCCAAAGCACGCCGAGGGTCAGTGTGCTTGAGCCGACGCCGCTGACCTGCCCTGCGAGCCAACGCAGATGCTGTTTCTGGCTCGGCGAGCCGGTCGTGAAGGTCTGATCCTGCCCGTCGGTTGTGCCGGCGCTGTTGCTCACAACGAGCCGGTAGTGGTAGGTCGTCCCTGCGGTCAGGCCGGAGAGGTGGGCGGCGACGTGGCGGTCCCTTGTCCCCGAGCCGATGCCGCGGCTCGAGGTCTGGAGGCCGTAGCTCGTCGTCGCCCCATACTGGAACCAGTAAATCGTCGATGCTCGATTGGCGTTGAGGTGCCCGTTCACGTTCGCCGAGTGCTGCTCGATCGAGCCAGTACCGCCGGTCGTCACCGCCGGTGCAGCTGCGCCGCTCGCCGTGAATGTCTGGTCTCCGCCTTCGGTCGTTCCGGCGGTGTTCTGGGCAACCAGGCGGAAGTGGTAGGTCGTCCCGGCGACCAGGCCCGACACGCCCGCAGAGACCGGGTGTCCGTTCGTCCCCGAGCCGGCATGCCTGCTGCCGCTCTGGATGCCGTAGCTCGTAGTCGTTCCGTACTCGAACCACCAGGTGGTTGCCCCACCGACCGGGTTGACGGTGCCGTTGAGAGTGGCCGTCTTCGCTCCGACCCTACTCGCTGAGCTCGTGGCCACGATCGGCACGCTCGCCGGGGAGGCCGTGAACGTCTGGTCTACGCCCTCGGTCGTGCCGGCACTGTTCTGGGCGACGAGGCGGAAGTGGTAGGTCGTTCCGGCGACAAGGCCGACGATGTGGGCGGTGACCCGCCGGTCAGCCGAACCGGAGCCGGCGCCGCGGGTGCCGGTCCGAAGGCCGTAGCTGGTCGTTATTCCGTAATCGAACCAGTAGATCGTCGAGGCACCGCTCGGGTTGACGATGCCGGTAAGGGTCGACGTCTTCGCCGCGACCCCACCAGCCGCACCTGTCGTCACCACGGGTGCCGACGGATCGGCGGCGAGCCCCGGAAGCGCGGCGACCATCGCGATGAACACCGCAAATGAGAAGAACAAGAGTCTGCGCATCACAACGCCTCCATGAGCCCGAGGAATCGGTGTACTACTGGACAGCGCAAACACTCGCCTATCTCTGTTCGGGCGACGTGCCAGGCTCGTAAAGCTCACGCAAAGGGTCTCGTAAAGCTCACGCAAACAGCTCGACAAGAAAGCTGGGCTGACGCAGGCTCCACCTTCCAGGAGCGGGTTGGCGGGGCGGACACCCGCTCGCATCGCGCGCGCGATGCGAGCGGGTGGCGGGAGCCCCCACCAAGCAGGCCCCGGAGCCCGAGCAGCAGCTCGCGGGTGGGCGTCAGCCCACCGTGCGTGAAGGCTTAGGTTCCGCTGCGCCGTCGATCGCGACGAACGCGGGCGTCAGCGAGATGCGCGCGGGTGAACACGCGTGCTCGGTCTGGTGTACCCGTTCCGTACCCCGGGCTGTTGTCTGTTCTTACAACAAACAACGACGGACCTTTTGCGGGCGCTGCGGCGCGACCGATCGACGTCGAGTCTTCGTTTGTGAGGAGTCGCGAGCGGCCTGGACTAGGACGCGTCGGTGTTTCTGCCGGGTTGGATGAGCCCGGATTCGTAGGCGTAGACGACCGCTTGGACGCGATCGCGGAGGCTCAGCTTCTGGAAAATGCGCCCGACGTGGGTCTTGATCGTTGCTTCGCCGAGAAAAAGAGCGGCTGCGATCTCGGCGTTGGAGAGGCCACGGGCTAGGAGGGTTAGGACTCCGAGTTCGCGTTCGGTGAGCTCTTCGAGGCCGCGTGGCGCTGCTGCGTCGGGTGGGGGGCGGTGCACGAAGTGTTCGATCAGGCGGCGGGTGAGCGCTGGGGCGAGGAGTGCGTCGCCGGCAGCGACGGTGCGGATGCCGGCGACGAGTTGGTCGCTTGGGACGTCTTTGAGTAGGAAGCCGCTGGCTCCGGCTCGCATCGCTTCATAGACGTACTCATTGAGGTCGAACGTCGTCAGGATTAGTACTCGCGTTTGCGAGCCGGCCTGTTGCAGGTGTCGTGTGGCCTCGATGCCGTCGAGCTGTGGCATGCGGATGTCCATCACGGCGACGTCCGGCTCGAGCTCGCGCGCCAGTCGTAGCGCCTCGGCTCCGTTGGCTGCCTCGCCGACGACGTCGATGTCTTCTTCGAGTTCGAGGATGAGCCGGAAGCCTTGCCGTACGAGCGCCTGGTCGTCTGCGAGCAGAACGCGGGTCATCGGGTCGTTGCTGTGAGCGGTAGCCGTGCGTGGAGAACGAAGCCGCCGTCGCTGGCCAGGCCCGCCTCGAGCTGGCCGCCAAGGAGCACGACGCGTTCCCGCACGCCGAGGAGCCCATGGCCTCCGCCCCCGATTGCGGTAGGGAGGCGGCCGTTGTCGCGAACCACGATGTCGAGGCGATCCCGTTCGTAGCGGATGCTGACCTGCGCGTCCGCCGCGCCGGCGTGCTTGCGGACGTTGGTTAGGCCCTCCTGCACGATCCGATAGGCGGCGAGGTCGAGCGATGGTGGGAGCGATCTTCGCTCGCCGTCGATCTCGAGCTTGACTGCTAGCCCGGATCGCTCCGCGTCGTCGATGAGCCGGTCGAGGTCGGCGACCCCGGGCTGCGGTTCGAGGGGCGCGTTCGCGCCTGCCTCGTTCTCGCGGAGGAGGCCGACGAGCTGTCGCATCTCGGCAAGCGCGCCCCGTGCGGTCGCTTGGACGGTATCGAGCGGCTCGCGAGCGCGGCTGGGATCGTGCCGGAGCAGCTTGGTGGCGGCGTCGGCCTGGACTGCGATGACGCTGATCGCGTGCGCGACGATGTCGTGCAATTCGCGTGCGATCCGCCCGCGCTCCGCGGTCACGGCCTCACGCGCCCGTTGTTCACGTTCCGCCTCGAGTTGCCTGGCGAGCTCGTGCATCCTCGCAGTGCGTCGGCGTTCTCGCCGCAGCGCTTGACCCACGAGCCAGGGAACGAGCGAGAAGACGACGACTGCAAGCGCGACGTCGCCGCCCCGGTTGCCGGGCGCTCCGAACGCGTCGACCAGATTCGCCGCGAGCAGCGCCGCAAGCGCCAGAACGGCAGGACGCTGGCGGGCGTGCGCGCCCGCCGAGTAGGCCGCGATGATCGAGCAGTCAAACGACAGCACCGCGCTGCCCCATCCCGCGGCCAGATCGTCGATGACGATCGCTGCGGCGACAACCAATGCGGCAGCGAGCGGCGAGCGCCGCCGCCACGCGAGCGGCACCGTCAGCGCGACGGCGCTCGCGACGCTGAGCGGTGTCGCGCCGCCGCTCATCAGCGCCCCGGTGAAAACGAACGCCAACTTAACTGCGAGCAAGCTCAGCGCCAGCGCAACATCTGCGCGCGGCAGCCCGACCCAAAAGCGGCGGCTCTTCACGGGGCGAGCGTACTCGCGCCCACGGTCAGTCGTCGTCCACCGCTCGGCGGATCAGGTTCCGCCTCAGGTCGGACGCCAATCAACAGCGCAGCCGACGACGCGCCCCGTCCCAGCTCCTACCGTCGATGCGTGTCCGAGCCACCACCCAAAAGGAGCCCTCGCATGCGTTGGAACCGTCTTGCCGCCGCCGCTGGCATCAGCTACGTCCTGCTCGCCTTCGTCGAGTTCTTCGGACCGAGCTTTCCACAGACGAGCGATGCCGCCCGTCTCCTCGACAGCTACTTCGTCTCCCATCGCTCCTGGACGCTCACCGCGGTCATCATCCAGGGGATCGGTAACGCAGTCTGGCTCGTCTTCCTCTGCGGCCTCGCACTGCTCATTCGCCGGGTCGGCTCGACGGCCGCGGCCTCAGTTGCTCTGGTTGGCGGCGCGCTCAACGTCGCGATCTCGCTCACCGGTTTGGCGAGCATCGCCGCGCTCGCGTTCGGTATCGCCGGCGGCGGCGACCCAACCCTGACCAAGGCCTTCTTCGAGCTCGCCGCGATGACGCTCGTCCTCTCCAACTTCCTCCTCGCCCTGATGGCCGCAGCCGTCGCCTGTACCTCACTGGTCTCATGGTTCCGCTGGGCGAGTGGCCTCACCGCGATCGTCTACCTCGCCGGCGGCACCGCGCTCGCCCGCCACGGCGCCTTCTCACCCGACGGCGCAATGCAGTTCGCTACCTATGGACTCGAGCTGGTCTGGACACTCATCGCAGCAGTCATCCTCTTCCGTGCCCACCCCGATGCCGCGATCGACAGCGCTCGCCAAGCGTCGCCTCCTGCGCAACTCGCCCTCCCGCACGGATCGACCCTGTCGCCAATCTCCGCACACGAATAACCAGCGGTGGATCAAGCCACCCGCGCGCGGATCTTCAGTCCTGTGGGCCTTCGGGTCCGCAGGACTCGACCCGCTTCCGGGCCCCGAGCCGGTCGACTGGCAGACGGGGAGAGCATCAGCGGTCCGCGCCAACCAGGCCCCGCCTCGCTCGCTAGATTCGCGGGGGTGGGCGTCGTTTGCTCCTGCATCGCGCGCACGCGCGCGAGGGAAGCCTCGGGCCTCGCCCCGCCCGTCGTGATCGCGGGGGAGGGCGTGGCTCGCGCGTGCGTACGTACGCGCGAGCGAGAAGGGAAGTCGTGCGGCTGGGTCCGCGCCAACCAGGCCCCGCCTCGCTCGCTAGATTCGCGGGGGTGGGCGTCGTTTGCTCCTGCATCGCGCGCACGCGCGCGAGGGAAGCCTCGGGCCTCGCCCCGCCCGTCGTGATCGCGGGGGAGGGCGTGTCGCGCGTACGTACGTGTGCGCGCGGGCAGGCGGGGGCGACGGCCGAGCCCGAACGATGAACCAGGCCCCAGGGCTGACCGCGTGATCGCGGGGAGGGCGTGGCTCGCGCGTGCGTACGTACGCGCGAGCGAGAAGGGAAGTCGTGCGGCTGGGTCGGCCCGACGGTTCGAGTCCATCAGAGGGCTTCAGCTTTCTCGCTGCTCAGTCGTCGCTTTCGTTTTCAGGGCTGACGCCGTCTCTCGATTTTGGCGTCCACAGAGCCCACCAGCGTCCACCCGGCATCGAGTGCGTCGAAGAGTTCGATCGCATGCTCGCGTCCGTCACGGGCGAGGTGGCCGTAATGGCGGTCGATCATGGTCAGGCTGGCTCCCATGTAGCGAGAGAGGTCGAAGGTGGAGATTCCGGCACGCAGCGCGAAGGTCGCGAACGTTTGCCGGAGATCGTAGACCCGCCGAAGTGGATTGATGCCCACGGCCTCCTGGGCAGGGCGCCACTGGAACGGGCGGAAGTGGTGGATGCCAGGCGAGTGTTCGTTGACCGTCCTCACGGCGAGAAAACTCGCGGAAGCGGGGTCTCTCGCTAGGCGAGAGGCCCGGCAACCGGGCCTCTCGCCTAGCTCGTTGTCTTGGTAGTTCCCTGACTTGTGTGGTCGGAGCCGCTTGGCGCGCCGACAAGCGGCCATCGGGGCGAGGCGCTACGCCGCTGCTCGATCTGTCTAACCGTTCAGCTGGCCGAAGTCCTCTCCGTGCACCGGAAGCGCGACGTGGCCGAGCACGTAGGCACCGACGGACGCGCCGAGTGCGGCGCCGTCCACGCACGAGAAGCGGAAGTGGAAGCCGGCGTAGATCCGCGCATCCTCGACCTGGAGGACAGACGACGAAAACGAACTGAAGTCGCGCTCGACGCTCGGCAGCCCGGCCGAGGTGACGGTGAACGAGGTGTGGTTTCCGTAGAAGGAGGCGAGTACCGCCGTCGCAGCAGCGCTGACGCCTGCGTGGGCGGAGGGGTACTCCTGGAATGCCGGAGTGGCGAGCAACGGCGTCCACGTCGGGTCAAGGAGCGCGCGGATCGCTGTTACCGGCCGCCATGAGTCGAAGTGGTTCTTCGCGTTCCAGATGCCGATCGTCGCGTCGGCCAACGCGATGTTCATCAGTGCCAGGAGGCGCGCGTTCTGCGTCAGCGTCGTTCCGTTTGCGTCGGCGAGATCGTCGGCGACGCGATTCCAGATCGCAGAGGGAGTATCCACCTGCCAGAAGACCGCAGTCTGCGTCTGCTCGGCCGTGCGGACGGTGCTCGTAGCGCTGCCGAGCGCCTCCACCTCACTCAGGTCGTGCGCATATCGTGGGCTCGAGAGCGGCGGCGGCCCGGCAGGCAGGAACTGCGATGGGGACTTCAGTGCGAAGGGAGTCATGTTCGCGAATTGCCGGAACAGCGGCGGTCCGAGGAGCGGCGGCGTCGGCTGGTAGTCGCCGGGGGCGGTCCCTGCGACGTACGGCGGCAGCACGGCGTTGATGCCGTCGTTCGCCCGCCAGGCGAGGATGTCGGTCGCGACCGTCCTGCCCCATTCGAGGCCTCGCACGACCGATTGGCCCGGTTCGGAGGGATCGTGTGTGATCTGCGCCAGCGTCGCCTGGAGCTGCTGGTCGAAGATCGGCTTCTGGGCCGGCATCAGCGCAACGAGCGCCGTGTAGGCGGCGCTTGCGGCCGCAGCGGCACGCGACGCGCCGCGCGGCGCTGCCGGGTCGACGTGGACGGACGTGTAGCGCCGCTCGATCCCGTTGACGGCGTCGAAGACAGAAGTCTGGACGATCGCGCCGATCCGGTTGGCCATCGGCGGCGGCGGGTTCGCCGCCTCGAGCCCAGCGATCATCGTGCGGTTCCAGTCGGTGACGACATCCGCGCCCGCCACAGCCGGCGTGTAGACGAATGCTCCCGAATGCGATTCGAAAGTGGGGGCCGAGCCGGCGCTCGCGAGACCAGCGAGGATCGCAGCTGCGATCGCGAGCGCAACCGTCGTGAGGATTGGCTTGCGCATTTCTTACTCCTTTCGTGACGGGATCGCCTCGACGACACGGAGCGGCTCGAGCCCGGCGCGCTGGGCGACCAGAGCGGCCTCCTGGCCCGACGGAGCCGCGAACGTGAAGAAGCAGATCTCGTCCTCGGGGACGTGGATGGACCCTTCGAAGCCGACGCGCGTCCCCTCTCGCGTCATCGCCTCGGCGGCCGAGTGCGCCCGCCGCTCACGCGCCTCACGCTCACCTGCGGCACCGCGTGCGAGGAACGTCTCGACGAGGTAGCTCGGCACACGCTCGACCGTAGGCGAGCGCGCTCAGCTTGAAATCGCGAATCCCCCTGAACTTTGCTCGTCGCGCCGATACGTCCGCACGAGCTCGGCCCGCGAGCGCACGCCGAGCTTGGCGTAGACGTGGGTCAGGTGCGTCTCGACCGTGCGCTCGCCGAGAAAGAGCGCGGCGGCGACCTCACGGTTCGTGCGACCCTCGGCGACGAGCGCGGCGACACGTCGCTCGGCAGGTGTCAGACCCTCGATCCGAGTTCGCCCGCCGATCCGGCCGAGCTCGGCGCGTGCCTTCTCGATCCAGGTCGCCGCACCGAGTCGCTCGAACTCGCCGAGGGCCGTGGCGATCGCGTCGCGGGCGGCGCGCTTCTGCCGCTCGCGCCTGCGGACGACGCCGAGCGCGAGCAGCGCACGGGCCCGCCCGAAAGCATCGCGGACCGTCTCGTGCTCCGTGACTGCGTTCTCGAGGAGCGACGCGGCCTCGGACACGTCTCCGCGTGCGGCTGCCACGAGCCCGCGGCAGCGCGTGACGTGTGCGAGCACCCAGGCGCGTTCGAGTCGTCGTGCATCCGCCTCCCACGCGTCGATGATCCGCTCGCCGTCATCCGGCCGATCGAGCGCGAGTAGCGCCTCGACGTGGTCGGGCACCCACCAGCGTTTGCCTGCCTCGCGCCAGCCGAGCCTGGTGGTCGTCGCCTCCGACTGGTCGAACCATTCGAGCGCCTCGTGCGGGTCGCCACCCTGAAGTGCGACGAACCCGAGTGTTCCGAGATGCACGGGCGTGTGCCGCCCGATCTGTTCCTCCCCGAGCTGAAGGGCTCGCTCCGAGTGCGCGCGGGCGATCTCGAGCTCGCCACGATGGGCGGCGATCACGGCGATCGGCAGAAGGATCCACGGCACCTCGAGTCCGTACTGGACGGCGAGCTCGTATCCGCGATCTGCATACTCGGCCGCGAGCTGCCAGCGGCCGCCCCAGAGCTCGACATAAGCGAGCAGGATGAGCGCGTCCGCGGCCAACAGCTCGTCGCGCTCGCGCCATTCCTCGTACTCGCGCTCCATGAGCGCACGGGCCTCTTCCACGCTCCTGCGCACGTCGAGCACGGTCGCGATTGCGTCGTTCGCCTTGTACAGCAGCCGCGCGTCGCCGACGGCGGAGGCGAGGTCATGTGCTCGTGCGGCGTGCGCCGGTGCCTCGGGATCGCCGACGGCACAACCGAGAGACGCGAGGATTGCGAGCGCGTCGATGCGGAGCGCGTCGTCGGCGAGATCGTCGGCGATCGCGAGCGCTACGCTGGCGTGCTCGAGGGCTCCGACGAACCCCTCCGTGAAGCGGGCCGCCCACGCGAGGCGGCACTCGATGACGGCCTGCAGAGCTGGCCGAGAGATCGCCTCGCGCAGGGCCTCCTCGAGCAGCACGACGGCCCGGTCGAGGCCCTCGATCTCGGCGAGGAGCAGGAGAGCCTCGGCGCGCAGCGGGCCGATGTCGCTGTCCGCCAATAGGTCGGTTGCGATCGTCCGGGCGCGGGTCCATTCTCCAGCCGCGCGGTGCGCACGAGCTGCAGCCAGGGCGCGACGACGGCGATCGTCGCGCTCGTCGGGCGGCGTCAGCCGAATCGCCTGCTCGGCGAGTTCCGCCGCGGCGGCCGCTGCGCCGCGCTCGGCCGCGAGAGTGGCGGCATGCTCGAGCACAGATGCGGCGGGGGCGTCAGGAGCGTCGCTCGAGAGCGCGAGGTGGCGCGCGCGGAGGAGCGGGTCCTCGACGATACGCGCAATTCGTGCGTGAACGTCTCGTCGCTCGTCGCCCAAGTCGAGGTAGAGAACAGACGAAAGCAGCGGGTGCGTGAACCGAATCGTGCCGTTCTTGCGCTCGATCACGTGCGCGGCGACTGCCGGCGCGAGCGCGTCGGCAACACCTGCGCGCTCCAGGAGCGACTCCGACGGCGTCCCCAGTGCCGAGGCGAGCGCGAGCGCGTCACGCGTCACTGAGGGAAGTGCGGCGAGCCTCGCGCGGACGAGATCGTCCAGCCTCTCCGGAACCGGGAGCGGGTCGAGCGGGTCGATGTCCACGTCGAGAACGCGTGCCAGCTCCAATGCGAAGAACGGATTGCCGCCGGACCGCTCATGAATGCGGAGCAGCGTCTGGCGGGCGAACGACCTCCCGAAACGGTCGTGCAGCAGCCGATGGAGCGCGCCGACGCTGAGCGGTCCAACCGGCAGCCGCTCGATGCGCCCCGCCTCCAGCGCTTGCTCCAGCCCGGCCGGCTCGGCGCCAGCGACAAGCCGCCGGGCGAGCAGCACGAGAACCGGGCTCGCGGCGAGCCTTCGCAGCGCAAACGCGAGCGCGCTCGACGAGGACGGGTCGAGCCACTGAACGTCGTCGACCGCAAGCAGAATCGGCTTCCGCTCGCTGAGCAAGTGCAGCACGTCGCGTATCGCCACGCCGAGCGCGCGGTGATCAACCGGATCGTCTGTGGCCTCCTCACGTAAGAGCGCGATCTCGAGCGCACGTCGCCTCGGCGTGGAGATCAAAGGGGCGACGTCCGCGAGGGCATCCTCGAGAAGGTCGCCCAGACCCGCGTGAGCGAGACCGCTTTCGGCCTCCGCAGGTCGCGACAGAAGGACGCGGAGCCCACGCGAGCGCGCGACCTGCACGCCCGCGAGCCAGAGCGTCGACTTGCCGATCCCAGCCTCACCCTCGAGCACGAGCGCTGAAGCCCCACCCTCGGCCCGGCCGACGAAAGCCTCGACCGTGGCGCGGTCTTCCTCCCTGCCGACGATCTCGAATGACATGCTCCTCGTGAGATCGTGACCGGAGACGCTAACCAGCGCAACCTCGCAAACCTTCCTCACGCTCGACCCGCCCCCCGCTATTAGGCCCCGAAGCCGAGCGGCGGCTTGCGGGGGTGGGCGTCAAGTCCACCGGGGTCGCTAGCGAACGCCCGTGACGGTGCCGTCGATGATGACGGGCCCGGCCTCGGCCGGTGCAAGCTCGCCGAGGACCCGGGCGAGAGATTCAGAGACCCCAGTCCCGCGCCTCCCCTTCTCGAAACGCTGTTCGGGCCGATATCGGTTGGCTAGGGGTTCCCGCTCGAGTGCCCCTAGGCCCTCCGCACAGCTAACCGACGTCGACCTCCTTTTGCGCCAGGACAATGAACCTCCCGTGGGCGCTTCTGAAGGCAGCAGATTCCGAGTTTCGCTGCGCGGCCGCGAATAACTGTATAGCTGCGTTGCGTACCGCCGGCGACGAGGAAACAAGGAGAACCTGCGCCTGGGCGGCGCTGACCTTGCTCGGGACCCCGCCGACATCGTTCCAACTCGCGAGTTCACGAAGGTAAGCGGTGTATGTCCCGATCCGCAGGTTTTCGATGCGGGTCTGACGTTCGTTATCAAAGCGCTGCTGCTGCCCAGCGTTCGCCACTGATCCGCCCACGTAGGCGCCTGCCATACCGCCGACGAGACCTAAAACCGCAGCCAGGACCGGTACGCCCACCCCCGCGAGCCGCTGACGGGCTGCGGGGCCCTACTATCGCAGAGGCCGGACGAGAGCGGGCATGCCTCGTGGGGGCACAGGTCGTCAAAGGCGTAGAGCTTGCCCCCGACGCGGGCCACTGATACGCGCCGTTTCAGGTCCTCTAGCACCCCCTCCCGCCTACTGCAGGCGTCGGGCCTGGAAGCGGAGACTCGCGATCCGGCGATGGTTCACCGAAGACCTTCCGAAGCCTGGTCCTGCGTTCGTCGCGATCGACGGCGCAGTGGACACCGTGCCGCTGGAACCGGTCAAGGCGTCACTTCGTGCAACATTCGGAAGGTGAAGCGACGCCAGGCACCGGCGGGAACCGATCGGCCAGCGGACGCCGATCCCGACGTGAACACATACCTCACCACTGTGTCTGAAGATCGCCGTGAGGTGGTCGCTCGGCTGCGCGCGCTCTGTCTCGGAGAGCTACCCGGCTTCGAGGAACGCTTCCGCTACGGCATGCCGTCGTATGTTCGTGACGGGATCGTGGAGGTCGCCTTCGCGAGTCAGAAGAGCACGATCAATATCTACATCCTGCGCACCGACGTAATGATTGCCCACCGCGATGCACTTGCCTCACTCGACACCGGCAAGGGGGCGATTCGCTTCCGGCCGAACGCCGTCGATCTCGATCTGATCCGGTCACTGCTCGCCGCGACCGCTGCAAGCACCGGACCGGTCTGCTGAGGGCAACCCGCGAACGGTGGAGTTGTAACGATGCACTGGCAATCCAGGCGATGAGCTGGCGTGACCTACAGGTCCTGGCCATGCGTTTCACCGAAGACCTTCCTGAGCGTGATCCCGCGTTCGTCGCGATCGACGGCGCAGCGGGCACCGTGCCGTCACGCACGGTGGAGTGACGCCCACCCCCGCGAGCCGCAGCCCTGCGACGGGGCCTGCTTGGCGGCCTACCGGGAGCTGGGGTTGAGTGTTGCCGTTGTGTTGATGGAGACTTCGCCTGTGCGCGCGGGCTTGATCAAGCGACTCGTTCTCGTCGGGGTTGCGGCCGTGACGGTTCTGACGCCGGGGCAGCTAACGGCGACAGCATCTGTTGGGATTTCAGCGCCGAACGGCCGGATCGTCTACGTGACCTATCGGGACCTGTCGAACGGTAGGCGGGTGTTGCTGTCGATGAATCCCGATGGCAGCGGGAAGCGGTATCTCGGTTACGGCTTCAGGCCAGCATGGAACTGGGACGGAACGCGGCTGCTTTACCTGACCAGGAACAACTATGGGGAGGCCCTCAACGTCGCGAACACCGACGGACGAACGATCCGGTCAATCAAGACGTGTCCCTTCCCCGCCTACGACGGGCTTGACTGGTCGCTACGTGCGCGCCCGATCCTGGTCTCCGATCCCAATGCGCTCCTACAAGTTGTGCGGCCCGACTGCAGCGACCGCAAACCGCTGCTGCCACAGCACAGTCTGTTGGCCCAGCTTGATCGTTCCCGGCTACCGGTCCATTCGATCTTTGCCGCAAGATGGTCACCGGACGGGAACCGGATCGCCTTTGCAGCCCGGCCGATCTCGCCAAGTATCCATCAGCTAACGAAGGAGCAGGTGTACACGCTTGTCTATGTGATGGACGCCAACGGCGAGCACATCCGGCAAGTCAGCGTCCCCCCGAACGGACCAGACGGCTCCACCGACACCTGGTGGGCAAACGGAGATCCAGCCTGGTCGCCGGACGGCAAGCACCTCGCCTACATCGAAGACCGCTCCGACCGGACGATGGAGGTCATGATCAGCCCGCTCGACGGGAATCCTCCCACCATCGTGTACTCGGGGGCCGCGATCGATGTTGTCTGGTCGCCCGACGGGAAACAGCTTGCAGTCGTCGACGCTACGGGACTACTCGTGATGAACACCGACGGCTCACACATCCGCAAGATCGCCTCCAACCCCCATCCAATCGAGACGCCCCAGGAGGTCAGCTGGCAACCACTCCGACGACCTGCTGGTTAGCGGGCCGGGCCCGCTGAGGAGGGCCGCTCCCGGCTGGTGAGGATCACCCTGCTTTTGGGTGGACGGGCGCGGTCGGCGCGCTCGTTCCGGCAGCGTTGATGCTCGTGACGGTGTAGGTCGGATGCGTGCCCGGCTTTCGGTCGAGAAAGCTCGTCGCGGTAGTGACTGCGATGAGCGTGCTGCGACGGCGAACCTTGTACCGCAATGCGGACGGGACACGCGTCCATTGGACAAGGACCCCACTGCCCGTTCGCTTCGCCTGTACGTGTTGCGGTGCCGATGGCGGCACGATCTGTGGTGAGACCCAGTAGCTGGCAGGCCCATCGCCGAGTGAGCGAAACTCCGCGGAGAACAGCGCGTGCGGTCCGTCGCCGTTGACGTAACCGGCAGCTCCCAGGTCGCTGAATCCGTCCTGCGGGGCAGTGGCCGTCCTGAATGCGTTGCCGTCGTTCAGGTAGAGCGCGGTCGGCGCGTTCGCGCCGGGACCGAAATGGCCGTAGCGGATCGTCAGATCCGGCAGGCCATCGTCGTTGACGTCCTCGCTTAGCAGGCGATAGGGCCAGCTCGTCGTCTGTGGCTGTTGCGGCATCCAGGTCGAGGTCTCGTCCGTGAAGTGGCCGTGTCCATCGTTCATCAGCACCTGGATCGTCGTCCCTTGGTAGTACGGATCGTTCAGGGACTCGGCAAAGACCAGGTCGACGGCACCGTCGCCATTCACGTCCACCGGTCTGATGTCGATCACAAAGACGTTGTTCGGTGGGCCGATCGACGGTGGCAATGTCGCTGACGAAGTGAAGTTGCCGTGGCCGTCGTTCAGGAGGATCTGCGATGCATTTTCGGCCTCGGAGCCACCGAGCACGAGGTCAGGTGACCCGTCGCCGTTGACGTCAGCGAACGCGCATGCAAACGAGTGATCGAATCCGTACTGGTCGGTGAGGATGCCGTGCAACCGATTGGCGGCGACGGTGAAGTGGCCAGTGCCGTCATTGAGGAGAAGCTGCGCCTGCACATGCGCGGCGGTGCAGCAACCGAGGTTGTTCTCGAAGATGTCCGGTGCGCCGTCACCGTTCACGTCGGCAACAGCCGCGGAGTGAGTGAACGTCAGCTGCTGAGGCAGGTTGGCCGTCGCGTCCACGAGGTGCCCGTCAGTAGTCGAGAGGATCAGGTGCTGCTGTGCGCCATTACGCGGTGCTGTGGAGTCGTTGTCATTCACGTGCCCGTGGTCTGCGATGAAGATGTCCGGACGGCCGTCTCGATTGAAGTCCGCGGTCAGCAACTCCCGGTCCCACTCGACAAGCGGTGGCGATCCCACGAACAACGCCGCCGTCGCGTTCTCGAACCGCCCACCGCCTCGGTTGAGCAAGAAGACCGGTGCGACCGGACGGATCTCGTTGCCGAGCGACGTGTTGTTCGGCCCGATCACGACATCGCGCAGGCCGTCACCGTTCAGATCCACCGTCAGCAATTCGGACACCTCCGACGCATCGGGCGGCAACGTCCCTACCGTCACCGGGGTGCCCCATACGGGCACCGGCGGTCCCCCAACGCACCAGCCGCAACCGCAACAGCGAACAACGCCCCGGCGACCACGACTATGGACCAGCGAACAGACCTGCCGACGCGCAGACCCAAAATGACCCCTTTGTGGCGAGACGCCCGGATTCTAGAGCGCCGGTGGTATGTCTTCTACCGCCTGCTGTGCTCCCGTGACGCTGAACTTCAGTGGCGTAATGTCAGTGTGCCGTCCACGCGGGCGACAGGTACCGGATGCTGCCGTTGGCGTGGGTGATCGGGTGAGCGTCACTGCCGTCGGCGTGCACCAGCCAGAGATCAGTGCCGGGATGTGAATCGCCAACTCGACGCTTGCGCGCGTAGGCGAGCCATCTGCCGTCGGGCGACCATGCAGGCCGTCCGGTCGTCGCTCGCGCCCGGCCGGTAACTCGCACATCGCGGCCGCTGGCAACCGAGTAGACATACATCGAGTACCCGTCCCAGTGGGCGAGCCGGACACCGTCAGGT
Organism: uncultured Actinomycetes bacterium; assembly: GCA_963738775.1. Classification (GTDB taxonomy): domain Bacteria; phylum Actinomycetota; class Thermoleophilia; order Gaiellales; family Gaiellaceae; genus CAVQZA01. Next base: position 7,800 of record CAVTXU010000013.1, on the reverse strand, counting down.
GACCAAGCGTACGTGTTGCCTCGCCCGGCTCCGAGCGGCCGTGCCGTGCCACCACTCGCTGGCACAAGGTCGATCCTCTCGGTCTCCCAGTCGATGCACGCAATAGTGTCGCCGCGAGGCGACCACTCTGGGAAGCCGAGCTTCATCGCGAAGCCGTGACTCGCTGATCTGACTCGCACCAGCCGCCTGGCTCCGCTTCCTACGTCGACCACGGTCAGCACCGCGTCCCCGTGCGCAAACACGATCTGCCGACCATCAGGCGACCACGACCAGCCCCTTGCACCCTGAACGCCGCCAACGCTGCCACGCGCACCCGTCCCTGGATTGACGAGACAGACACCGCCGCAACCGTCGTAGCCGACCCAGTCACCGAGGGGCGACCAGCGAGCCTCGAACACAGCTACACCCAGTCCAAGCCGTCGCAGGCTCGTACCGTCTTTTCGGATCTCGAACACGCCCGTCAGGGTGGCGTTCCGCTGTGGCAGCAAGAAGACGATCCAGCGGCCATCCGGCGACCAGCCTGGCTGCGAATACATCCAAGCCGGGGCCAGCCGCCGCAACCCATCCCCGTCCGCGCCGACCAAATACAAGGCACCAGCCCCACCCCCGACAACATCGTCGCGATACGCCACGATCGCTCCCGAAACAGACGGCGCTGACGCCGACCCACCAGCGGCAACAAACGCCCAAACCAAAACCGTGACGACGACACACACCCGCACCACGCACGAATCATCCGGCACTCGCCTCTCGAACTCAACAGATCGAAGCGCGCTCTCCGTCCAACCGATCGCTCCCGGAGCCGGGGCGAGATCCGTCCACCCGCCAACTGCCACGTGGCTCCCTGGCCTGCTTGCCCCACCCCCGCGAGCTGCCGCCCCGCTCCGGGGCCTGCTAGCGGGAGGTAGAGGCGTGGCGGGAGGCGCGAACGGCATGCGCCAATTAGCATCGCCACCCGTGACCGAGGGCATCGTCATCCGTCCCGAGCGCGAGGCGGACTATCCCGTGATCGCAGAGGTGGTCCGCGCGGCATTCGTCGGACACCCCGACGAGGTCGCGTCGTTCGTCGAGCGCATTCGGGCCTCGGCACAGTTCATTCCGGAGCTAGCGTTGGTCGCCGAGGACTCCTCCGGCGTGATCGCTCACGTGATGCTGAGCTGGGTCGGCGTCGAAGGCGGATCCCATACGAGGATCCTCAACCTCACGCCGATGTCGGTTCGGCCTGACCGCCAGCGCATCGGTGTCGGGGCACGGTTGATCCGGGACGCGCTCGGCCGCGCCGAACAAGCAGGCGAGCCTGCCGTCATTGTTCAGGGCCATCCCTCGTACTACCCCCGCTTTGGCTTCGAGCGGGCGAGCGCGCTTGGATTCATCGCCCCGTATCCGATGCTCGACGACGCTTTCATGGTCAAGCGGCTCCCTGGATACAGCCCCGACCTCGCCGGTCGGATCGTCTATCCAGCCGCATTCGACGCTCTCGGGCACTAGCGACCGGTTCTGAGAACAGCGGCCCACTCAGAGCCTAGATCGACGGCGCAGCGGACACCGTGTCGTCACGAACCGTGGGCTGACACCCACCCCCGCGAGCGGCCGAGTGGCGGCGGGGCCACCCGCTAGTGCGCCAACGCTCGGGAACGTCAGTTGACGGTCTTCGCGGTTGCAGTCGTAGGTGGACCCTATGCTCGAAGCCGTGACTGTGCCTATCGCTGATGAGCTGCTCGCTCGCTTTCGCTGGGTTGACGGCCATGCGGACGTCTGGCGACTGTTCGCCGACCCCTCGTTCTTCGCGACCTTGGTTCGGGGACTCAGCGAACCCTTCAGGGGTGACAGGATCACGAAGGTAGCCGGGATCGAGGCCCGTGGCTTCATCCTCGGAGCAGCGACTGCAGTTGAACTCCACGCTGGATTCGTGGCGATCCGGAAAGAGTCAGGGCTGCTGCCGGGCGACAAGCTGAAACGAGTAACGCCGCCTGACTATCAGGGAATCTCGACGACGCTTCGGGTTCAGAAGGAAGGGCTTGGGCCAGGTGACCGCGTGCTCTTGGTCGATGATTGGGTCGAGACAGGGAGTCAGGCTCTCACCGCCAGAGCTTTGATCGAAGCGTCCGGTGCGGAGTTCGTTGGTCTGTCTGTGATCGTTGACCAACTCGAAACGGAGAGACGTCTCCAACTAGGCCGGTTCGCTGCGCTTGTCGAGCGCGAGGCGCTTGGCTCCGACGTCTGATGATCATTCAGGACAATGCCCGGCGAGATGCGGAAGCGTGCTCTAGCCCGGCGGCGGGTGACCCCACCCCCGCACGCACCGCTAGGTGACGGGGCCTACTCGCCGATTACGAGGGTGCCCCGGCGAGCCTTCCGATAACTGCGTCGACGGTAACGCGTTCGTGGTAGCTCGGAGCGAGTTGTTCGCGGACTTGTTGCTCGAAGGTCGACATGCTCTCGCCGAGTCGCTCGGGTGAGGCGACGGCTGTCGAGTAGGCCATGCCGATCAGCTCGTCAGGTGTCCAGTTCCGCTCGACCTCGACCGAGATGACTTCAACTGCGGAGAAGGCGCTCGATCGGAGGATGTCTGTGTAGCGGGACAGATGACGCCGCCGTGTCTTCGGCGGTTCGATCGGTGCTTCCTTCATCACGCTCGCAGCGATTTCAAGTACGAGCGACTGAGCTTCTGAGTCGCGAATATCGTCACCGACGAGCGCCAGCGCGGGCGTGACCGTCGCGAGTCGACCGAGCACGCGCGCCGTGTCGAACCAATGAAACGCTCTTCCCGCGGTCGCAAGCCGAAAGTGCCCCCAGCTCTCGTCGACATCTTCTGCCCTGGCCAAAACCGGTTTCACGGTCCTGGGGGCGACCCGGCCCAGTTCAGCGATCATCTCCGGCTCGACGTCGACGGCCACGACCTCACGTGCGTAGAACGCCAGCGGAATCGCCAACGAGCCGGGGCCGCAGCCAAGATCAAGGACGCGCGCCGTCTCGTCTATTCCCGTCGCCCGGATGAGGCGATCGATTAGCTCCGCCGGGTAAGGCGGTCGGTAACGGGCGTAATGTCGCGCAGCGGTTCGAAACGGACGATCCATGACCCATTCATACTCACGTGTCCGGCGCGAGAGGCGTCGTCCGGGTTCGGCCAGAGCGGTCTGACTGAGGCCCACCCCCGCGGGCACCGCTAGGCGACGGGCTCCGCGCGCTGCGCGTGGGTGGAATCGTGGATGAGCATGAACCGCATCGACCAGAACGTGGGTCGCGGCTCGGGCAACTCGTGCCGAGCCTGCACGAATCCGGTCAATGTCACCGGGACGGTGCCGAGCCAGATAATCACCCCGACGGCCAGGACCCACGGCGTGAATCCCGACAGCATCACGATCAAACCCGCAAAGGCGACGGCCAGCCCGATGTACCCCAAGCGAAGCGCCCAGACGGCCATCCTCCAATGGCCGTTGAGCTGAAGCTCTGCCGGCTCCATGCCACCCATTGTATCGAGCCACCGGATCAGATTTGGCGTGGATGACACACCTGGTCAGGTAGGTCGCAGTCAGCAGTAGCTGAGGCCCACCCCGCGAGCTGCCGCCCGGCTCAGGGGCCTACTAGGCGCGGACTAAGTCGACCGAGCGAGGCGGAGCCTGGATTCCTGGCGGGCGCTGCGGTTGAGTCGCGCACGATGAGGTGGGTCTGCAGCTCGATGGACATTCCTTCGCCGCGGCGGTTCTCAAGCAGCCGCAGGAGCAGACTGACTGCGATTCGGCCCATTGCCGCGACTGGCTGACGGACGGTCGTAAGCGCCGGAGTCGCGGTGGTCGCCTGGTCGGAGTCGTCGAAACCGACGACAGAGAGATCACCCGGCACGCGCAGTCCGCGCGCGCGGGCCGCACGGAGTGCACCGATCGCCATGTTGTCATTGAACGCGAAGACCGCTGTTGGACGGTCTGGCAGGTCGAGAAGGAACGCGGCCGCTGCCTCGCCACCCTCGACGGCCCAATCCGACTCGACAACGAGCGCCGAGTCCGGAACGACGCCAGCAGAGGCGAGCGCGGCCCGATATCCGTTCAAACGCTCAGCACTGGCGAGCCACTCGGGGACGCCGGTAATGGCCCCGATACGCTTGTGCCCGAGCCCAAGCAGATGCTCGGTCGCAGCGCGGCCACCGAGCGCGTTCGTCGCGGAGACCGACGGCACACTCTGATCGAGCGGTTCAAGTGGGTCGATGACGACGAAGGGGTATCCGGTTCGCGCGAGCGCAAGCAGCGCTTTGCTCGACTGTTCCGGGAGTATCAGCAGTGCGCCGTCTGTCACTCCCCCTGCGAGGCGGGCGAGCAGGGTCGCCGTTCGGTCGCGGAGATGCAGCGTCGGTGCCAGGACAACCTGCAAGTCGTGCTCATAAAGCTCATCGGCCGCTCCCGCGACGATCCGCGAGAAGTACTCGGCGTCGACCAGCGGCAGAGTGATTCCGACGAGAAAGGTGCGGCCGCCGACAAGAGAACGTGCGCTCCGGTTGGTGGAGAAGCCCAGCTCGGACACAGCGCCTAGGACTCGCTCGCGGGTCGCCGCCGCAACGTCCGGACGCCCGTTCAGCACCCGTGACACCGTTGCGATCGACACACCAGCGGTTCGCGCCACGTCTCGGATCGTCGGACGCCCTGTCGTGTAGTGCTGATTCACAGCTTCCCTCTCTCGGCTCGGTAGGGCGCACGGTCGAACCCTCGTCCGGATCTCGGCTTCCCCGCGCCACGGCAAGAGTACGCCCGATTCTCACACGTCGCCTAGTGGCGATTCCAGACAGTGCTCAGGATCCACGGGCCCGAGTGCTCATGGGCTGACGCCCACCCCGCGAACGACGACGAACGTGGAGGGGCCCTGCTTGCCTAGGAGCTGGCGCGAGATGCAGATGCTGGCCATGCGGTTCACAGAAGGCCTTCCTGAAAGTGATCCCGCGTTCGTCACGATCGACTGCGGAGCGGACACCGAGCTTCCACCGACGGTGGACTGACGCCCACCCCCGCGAGTTGCCGCCAAGCGACGGGGCCTGGCAGCTCCCGCATTCGTCGTGATCGACGTCGCCGTAGCGGATACCACGCCCCGACGCATAACCGGCTGAGCGCCCTCCCCACGGTCGGCGGGTGACCTGACGGGGGCCGTTGCGGACCAGCGTCGGCCGGCGCGCGGTGTCAGTCGGCTGTCGAAGCTGAATTGGGGGCGATCAGACCAACCTCAATTCCGGTACTCAGGGCAGCTTGAAGGCGTACAGCTTGCCGTCGACGCCGCCGATGTAGACGTGGGTGTTCACCACCACCGGCGAGGACTCGAAGCCGCGGCCGCCGGCGGCATACTTGAATTCGTGGCCGCCGGTGAACTCGTTGAAGGCGTCGAGGGCGCCGCTGGAGCCGCCGCTGGAGTCGAGCGGCTCGCGGGCGGTGAAGACGACACCGTTTGCAACAGCCGCCGAGGGGACGAGGTCGGTGAACGGTGGCGGCTCACCGGTCGATACCGTCCAGCGCACCGTGCCGGTGGCGGCGTCCAACGCGTCCACCGCCCCGTCGCCGTCGTTGACGAAGACGAGCTCGGCGTTGCCCGGCACCGCCGGCGAAGACTGGACGCCGCCACTCACGCGCGTGCTCCAGACCAGCCGACCGGTGGCGGCGTCCAACGCGCTCACACCGCCGCAGAATCCAGGGACAAGCGCTCCCGAGCCGACGTAGACGGTTCCGTTTGCGACTGCCGGTGAGGATTCGTCGACGCAAGGCACGCTGGTCACCCAGCGGAGGGCGCCGTTTGTGGCGTCGAACGCGTAAACCGAGCCGGGAGAATTCCCATCGATGTAGACGGTCCCGTTCACAACCGCCGGCGAGGCATCCGACGCGTCCGAGTTGTCGGATGAGCGCCAGCGAAGCGCGCCGGTGGCGGCGTTGTACGCTTCGACGTGCTCGTCGCCGCCTGTGCCACCTATGCCGCGGTCGATGTTTATGTAGACGGCTCCGTCCGTGACCGTCGGCGCCGACACGCCGGCAGCAAATGGACTGTTGACCTGCCCATCGCTCCAGATCACCTCACCGGTGGCGGCGTTCAGCGCGTACAGCCAGCCCCGCCGAGTGACGGTGTAGACGACGCCGTTCACGACCGCGGCCGAGCCGCCTTGGCCGACGGCGCCGACGGCGCCGACGAGCGCAACCTTCCAGCGAAGCGCTCCGGTAGCGGCGTCGAACGCGGACATGCTGCCGTCGCCAGAGCCGACATAGACGACACCGTTCGCGACCACCGGCGTCGCGAAGATAACCCCGCCGGTGTCTGCCGTCCAGGCAAGCGTCAGCCTGTGGACGCTCGCGGAATCAAGGTTCGACCCCAGCGGGTTGTAGCCGCGCTGCTCGGGGCTGTAGCGGAACTGCGGCCAACTTGCCACCGACGCCGCCGACCGCCCGGCAGAACTGGGACCCAAAGCCACTGCCGACACTCGCGGCCGCGCCACTTGCGTACCGGCCGGCGCGCTCGCTGCCACCGCGAGCACGCCCGCGGCGCACAACAGCGCAAACATCCACGACCATCGCCCTCTGCCGCCGCACTCGACGACAACCTGACCCCTCCGCTGCATCGACCCGAGCAAAACGCCCCCTCCGCTCGCTGTTTCCCGCAGTCAGATCCCGCAGCCGCACCCTACCACCCACGCATTCCCCACACATTCCCGCACACTCGGATGCCAGAGCGTGCTCTCGCCTGATGACGCCTACGTGCAGGTCTCGAGGACACCGGACATAGCGGTGCGTTCGGCAGGCGTCACCCAGAGGATGTACTTGGTCTTGATCGTGATCTGCTTGGCGACGTAGCGGCAGTCGTAGGCCTTGCGGGGCGGTAGCCATTGCGAGGCGTCGTCGTCGCCCTTCGCCTCGTTCTGAGGGCCGTCGACGGCGAGCAATACCACGGGGTCGTTCGCGTAGCGGAGACGCTTCGCCGCTATCCACGTCGCGGCACCGGTGCGCCAGGCGTCAGCAAGCGCGACCACATGGTCGATCTGTACGGCGGTCGAGGTTTTCACGCCTCTGACGAAGTTGATGATCTTGCCGGTGTAGGGGTCGGCCAACACGCCAGTCTGGATGAGGCAGCTGGAGCCGGCCTTGAAGACGATCTTCCTGAGGTCGCGTTTGAGGATGTCGTTTCGGGTGTCGCAGCCGTTGTGGTCGACGTCTTCCCAAGCTGGCCCGAACTTGGCGCGTGAGTAGCCGGTCATGGGAGCGGCGGGACGTATCGTGAGCTTCGCCAGTTGCGCCCGAGCCGTAACGACCCAGGCTGGCGGACCTGTCGGCCGCGTCGACGCAGCGGTCGCGACACCAGCCCAGAGCACGAGTGCCACCGCTGCAGCGAGTGCCCAGCGCGAGCACCGCCAGGCCACGAGGATCATCTGACCACGAATGACGTCTTGAGCTTTCCGGCCGTACCGCACGAGACGACGATCGGCCAGCGCCCCGGCTTGGTGCGTGAGCCGACCTTCCACGTCCAGGTGATCCGCGCGCCACGCTTCGGGCTAAGGCCCCTCGCTTGGGACGGCGTGGTCGAGTAGTACACCGCGATCGAGCAGGTGCTCGCGGGCGACACCACCACCGTCAACGAGGCCGTGGCGTTCGTGCTCACGGGCGAGGTGACTCTGACGAGGCGCACTGCCGCCGACGCCTGCGCGGGAATCACGAGAGCCAGGAACGCTGTCACGAATAGGACTCGACGATGCACAGCTCCCCTCTCTCGACTCGGATGGGCGCGGGGCGAACCTTGCCTAGGCGGCTTCCCCGCGCCACGGCAAGCCTACGCGCGATCTCACAC